>CAZPQW010000048.1:0-2739 GCA_964588985.1 uncultured Solirubrobacteraceae bacterium | reverse complement strand
CACTACAGTGGCACTTTTTTGAAAGCATGGTTCCCCAGGCTGCTTTCGGAAGCTGAGCTAGAGCGTGGGAAAACGAGGAAACTTAGAGGGTTGCCAGGCGAGTTTGTACGTTGACCGCCACTTGCTCCAAACGAGCAATGGTGAGATGGTCGGTGAGTCCCATATAAAACCAATATTGGTGGCGATGGACAACGCGGTAGGCTCTCCAGCATCTGGTGACCTGGCCATGCATGGATTTGCGCCGGGCAGAAAAGCGATCCTGGGCCCCGACAAACGTGAAGGCCGTGATGGTGGCCAACCAGTCAAACCATGCAGGAGAATCGGGGACAAAAGTCAGCACCCCCTCGTGAGGAGAAAGCACCAGATACGTGCCATCAGCCCGATATTCAATCAAGGCATGTGCCCGCGAAGGGGAACGAGGCCGGGCAGGTGGAGTCGTACCCACAGATGGCAGAGGTGAACTGGAGTGGGGAGCCAGAGCAGGAGTGCGGCTCGGAGAAGTCGGAGCCGGAGTGAGCGGAGGCGCAGCGGACGCATGTGTGGGAGAAGAGCGTTCGCGCACCAGAGCCAGGGCGAGTTCGGTCACATGGGCCTCAAGGGTTGCCAGCCGAGCTTGCATCAGGCAGAGCTGGTGGCGTAGGTCCGCGTCAGGAACGGGCATCTCAGTCGAGGAGCCGTAAGGGCTGGCGGGAGCGAAGGTGGTGTGAGCAGAGGAAGCAGGAGCGCCTTCTTCCACAGGCGGTGAAGCGGGCAGGGAGCGGCCATGCAGGTCAGCCAGGTGCTGGAGTTGGGTACGTGTTAAACATTTCAAACGAGCATCGGTCGGATGCACCGTGCAGCAGAGATGGGCCGCTTTGAGCCAGAGACGGAAGGTCTTCGGATCAACCCCTAAGAGCGAGCAACAGTCGAGAAAAGGCAAAAGAGTCATGATGGAGTCTCCTTTCAGGAAGAAACAAGAAATCCTAGTGAAAAGGGTTTCCCTGGGATTTTTCCTGGCAGTCCCTTCACTCCCAGGGAATGAGGAACGCATATCGGGATCAGACGGCCTTACCCTGCCTTCATGCGCCGGCGCATATGGAAAAAGCTGGCGGTCCGCTGATGCCAGCGCCGCCATGCTGACCACTGGAAGACCAGAGGAGTGCTGCTGGGAGGAGGGAACAGAAGACGAGCCAGCAGGCGACGGGTTTCGGGGACGGAGAGCGGCCACAACTCGCGTGGCGTCAGATCACATCTGGCAGGTATGGGCACCTCCAGAGGCCGGCCTGAAAGACTGCGTGCGGCGATCGCGAGGCTGGTCAAAAACGCCAACGCCAGCAGAACCAGAGTGACGTGGCGAACCCAGCCCACGTAGCTGCGCACTTCGTAGTGGTCCAGACCCAGATCTTTGCTGTTTTCAAAATCTTCTTCGACGCGCCAGCGCGCACCCAGAGCTGTGACCTTCGTTTGCAAGGAGGTAGCTGGAGGTGCCAGCACCAGATAAAAGGTCGGCTCCAGATGGGTCTCACGGGGACGCCGGATGAGCAACGAGTGCCAGCCATCATCCCTGCCCTGATGCCACACGGGCACACAGGCCCAGTCGAAAAGGCGCGGTCCTTTGGTGCCCTGACTCATGGAAAGCGGAGACCAGTCGGAGAAGGCAAGCAGAGGGAGCACGTCACGCACCTCCAACCGGCGTACGCCGATGTCAGGAAGTTCCAGCACCACCGGTTCGGTGGAGGGAACCGCCATCGCGTAGGGTTGCTGCCGGGCTTCCAACCAGCTACGTAGATCCGGGTTGCCGCCATAGACCGTGTCACCTGTGACCCAATCGAGGCAGAGGTGGGCTTGCGCGAGTCGCTCCAGCATCAGGATAGCCAGTTGCGGTTTGGTGCGGAAGGCCACGGTTTCGGGGATGCCAGCTCGCTGGCGCCGGGCTGGGTCGTCGGTCCATTCGCGGGGCAGATACAACTCCCGATCGACAAGGGTATGACCGGCAGGCGTTACTAATGAGAGAAACACGCCGACCTGGCAATTGCGCACGTCGCCGGTCGCCCCACAATACTGTTTGCTCACGCCAGCCGAGTGCTTGCCTTGCTTGGGAAAGCAAGTTTCGTCGAGAGCCGCGATCACGTTTCGGGTTCCCAGATGCGAAAGCGCGAAGGTGCGGATCTCATCGCGAACCCCATTAGCATCCCAGATCGCCTGGGAGAGCAGGCGCTGCATGCCGTAAGGAGTAGCTTCCCGTGCCTGCTCGGCGAGTTGCCATCCATTTTTGCGCTCGGCACTGCTCAAGATGCCCTGCACGAAACGCAGCGCCCGTTGAAACGGTTCCGGGCGAGCAAAGTGGGAGGCCAGGCGTGCGTGCAACTGGATCAAGGAGCGGTGCCAACCAAGGACATCGGACAGGGTCGTCAACCCTGCTGGAGGTGTGTTATCCTGAACATACTTCATCTGCTTTTTTCTTTCATGCGACACGCTGTTTCGTCTTGTTCAAGTACAGCGTGCCACATGGCAGAGAAAAGTGCATGAAGCTTTTTTCATCTTGAGAAGTGACTTTTGTTCAGGTTAAAAAGTGCCACTGTAGTGGGTGGGATGATTGGCCCCCAACTCCTGCTCAGCAATCGCCAGGGCACGCACCGCCAACGACTCGGCCAGCGCATCCTTCCCCTGGGTCTGATACAGCCCAGCCAGACTGTGCAGGCTGCTCGCAGTGTCAGGATGGTTGGCTCCCAACTGCTGTTCCCTGATGGCCAGGGCTCG
>CAZPQW010000047.1:0-3047 GCA_964588985.1 uncultured Solirubrobacteraceae bacterium | reverse complement strand
GCCGAGGAAGATCGAGATGATCGCCGGCGGCGCCTCGTTGGCGCCGAGGCGGTGGTCCTGTCCCGCGCTCGCGATCGACGCGCGCAGAAGCGCCTGGTGCTTGTTCACCGCTTGGATCACCGCCGAGCAGAAGAACAGGAACTGCAGGTTCTCCTCGGGAGTGTCGCCGGGCTCAAGCAGGTTGAGCCCCGTGTCGGTGCCCATCGACCAGTTGTTGTGCTTGCCGGAGCCGTTGACGCCGGCGAACGGCTTCTCGTGCAGCAGGCACACCAGGCCATAGCGGCGCGCGGTGTTCTGCAGGATCTGCATAGTGATCATCTGGTGGTCGGATCCGACGTTCGAGTTCTCGAAGATCGGCGCCACCTCGAACTGGTTCGGCGCGACCTCGTTGTGGCGGGTCTTGATCGGCACGCCGAGCTTCGCCAGCTCCAACTCGACCTCGAGCATGTAGGCGAGCACGCGCTCGGGGATCGAGCCGAAGTAGTGGTCGTCGAGCTCGTGGCCCTTCGGCGGTTTGGCGCCGAACAACGTGCGCCCGGTCGTCAGCAGGTCGGGCCGTTCGAAGAAGTACTGCTCGTCAATCAGGAAGTACTCCTGCTCGCAGCCGGTCGTGGTGAACACCCGCTCGGCGTCCTCGACCCCGAGCAGGTCGAGCGCGCGGACCGCCGCGCCGGACAGCGCGTCCATCGAGCGCAGCAGCGGGATCTTGTGGTCGAGCGCCTCGCCGGTCCACGACGTGAACGCGGTCGGGATGCACAGCAGCGCGCCGTTGGGGTTCTCGAGGACGAACGCGGGGCTCGTCGGGTCCCACGCCGTGTAGCCGCGGGCCTCGAACGTCGCGCGGATGCCGCCGGTGGGGAACGAGGAGGCGTCGGGCTCGCCCTGGATCAGCTCCTTGCCGGAGAAATCGGCGATCGCGCTGCCGTCGCCCGCCGGGGCGTAGAAGGAGTCGTGCTTCTCAGCGGTGGAGCCGGTCAGCGGCTGGAACCAGTGCGTGTAGTGCGTCGCGCCTTTCTCCATCGCCCATTCCTTCATCGCCTGCGCGACCGCGTCCGCCAGCGAGGTGTCGAGTGCCTCGCCGCGGGCGAGCGTGCGCTGCAGCGCCTTGTATACGTGCTTGGGAAGACGTTGACGCTGAACTGCAGGGGAGAAGACGTTCGCGCCGAAAACCTGATTGTCCGCGATGGTCAGGTCGGGCGAGCCGAGCGCGGATCCGTTGGCGGTCCACTGTGCGGCGGTGACGTTCTGCTGACGGGTCCTGGGCATGGGCTGAGTCGATTCCTCCTGGAAGATGTTGTTGCCCGCCCTTGCGCGGGCTCTGGCGCGGGCAGCGCCGAACGCAATCGTAGTGCCAACCTGCCCGAGCGGGATCACCGGATGGCGAAATCGAGCTCGCGATCTTTCGACACGCGGCCAAATCCGGTGTTTTGCCGCAGCGCGCGTGCTTCGCGCACCCTGCCGGCGCGTGTCTCCGTGCCTACGGAGTGGTGGGGAAGGCGCCCGACACGACCTTGCCGGTCTTCGGGTCCACGTGCGTGAGGGGGGGAGCGGACGCGATCGCGACCGTGACGTGGCCCTGGGCGGGAGCCCCCGAGGCGAGCTTCGCCTTGGACTTGCCCGCGAGGCCGGCCGCGACCGAGTAGGTCACCGTGTACGTGCCGGACTTCACCGGGACGACCTTCCACCTGAACGTCTGCGTCTTGCCCGCTGCGAGCGCTCCGAGCGCCCACGTGTTCACGTATGCGGTCTGGCCGCCGCCAGGGGGGCTCACCTCCTGGCTCTCGACGGGCGGCTTCGCGATCGCGCCGGGTCCCTGTTCGATCACCCAGATCGGCCGTTTGTCGGCCGCGAGTTCGGCGAAGTTGGACGTGTAGTTGAACGAGTCCACGGTCACCGCCACGTTCGGGACTGTCTGCGAGCCGGTGTTGCGCACCTGCAGTTCGAACTGGCTCTGACGCGCGATCGCCTGCTTGCCGGAGAACCCTGCGTGGGTGATCTCGAGCTGGTAGGACGCGGAGGGTTCGTGCGCGTCCTGGCGGGCGCCGCCACCGCAGCCCGCTACCAGCAGCGCGAGAGCCGCGGCTGTCGGTATATATAGGACACTCCGCCTCCCCCTCACGATCGGGCCACGATACCAGCGGCGATGGCGTGGAGCGGCCGGGTGGGCCGTCAGCGCGGCGGCTGGCGGTGGCGCACGCAGGGTGCATGTCGTAGAGTGGAGTGCGCGTCCAACGCCACCTGAGGAGGGGCTGAGTAGAGATGGTTCGCAGCGCTGCCGAGCGGGCATTCTTCCCCACGAGGAACCTGATCGAGGAAATCGGGGACATGATGATCCTGACGGGTCGCACGATCTCCTCAGCGCTGCGCCCGCCCTATCCCTATGGCGGCGAGTTCGTGTCGCAGTTCCTGTTCGCGCTGCGCCTGTGCTGGTTCCCGTTGCTGGTCTCGACCGTGGCCATCTGTTACGGCGCTCCAGGGCTGCAGGCGGCGAACTTCCTGACGATCTTCGGGGCGCTCGACCGCCTCGGCGGCTTCTTCATCCTCGCCTCGGTGCGCGAGATCGGGCCGAACGTGACCGCGATCGTGCTCGCGGGCGTAGCGGGGACCGCGATCACCGCGGACCTCGGCGCGCGCAAGATCCGCGAGGAGCTGGACGCCCTTCAGGTGCTGGGCGTGGACCCGGTCAAGAACCTCGTGGTGCCGCGCTTCCTCGCGCTGATGGTCGTCACCGGACTGTTCGACATCTACGCGCTGCTGTTCGGGATCTTCGGTGGGATCATCGCCGAGCTCGTCAACGGCCAGCCGCTCGGGCCGTTCTGGGCGACGCTGTTCGCGAACGCCTCCACCACCGACCTGTGGGGGTCGGTGCTGAAGACGACCATCTTCGGGGCGATCATCGCGATCGTGTGCTGCTACAAGGGCATGACCGCCTCCGGCGGCGCCGAGGGCGTCGGGCGGGCGGTCAACCAGGCGGTCGTGATCGCGTTCCTCGCGATCTTCTCCTTCGACTACGTCTTCACCCAGACGCTGCTCGCCACCCACCCGCA
>CAZPQW010000046.1:0-3265 GCA_964588985.1 uncultured Solirubrobacteraceae bacterium | reverse complement strand
GCGAGCCCGTAAACCCAGGGCCCCAACAGGCCCAAAAGAAATTACATGGCCGTTTCGGGCCGCTCACGGTCATTACCAGTAGTGGGATGTGTTTCGCCCGACGCGTATGGGGGATCGCGTCCTGAATCCAGACGTAGGCGAAGGAGATCCGTAATGGCTAGCGCGAGTGAGAGGTTTGAGTCGGCTGATCCCGGCGAGGTTCGGCGGAGTCGGGCGCGAGGAAAGGAGTCCGGTATGTCGGATGAGAGCGAGTTTGAGTTGTTGTCGGAGCCGTTGTTGGATTGCGAGGCTGCGGCGGAACTCTTGAGTGTGCGGGTGTCGTGGGTGCGCGACGCGACGCGGCTGGGTCATTTGCCGTGTCTGAGGGTCGGGCGGCATCTGCGTTTCACGCGGGCGATGCTTGAAGAGTGGCTCGCGGCTCAGGTCTCCGCGACGCCTGGTCACGGGGTCGGCGGGGCGGGTGCGAGGGTGCCTGGTGCGCCGCGTGCTCGGTTTAGGCGTTCTACGCAGGCGGCGTTGATCGCGAGTCTCGCAGAGCAGCCGAAGGGCAAGCGGGGTAGTAGCGATGGGTAGCGATCCGGGGCGTATGCGCGCGTGGTACGGGGTCGGGGGAGTACGACTTGGATCTTCTTGCTCATCGTGTTCGCTCCTGGGTCTGTCTGGGCTGGACGATTCGGTAGATGGATCGAGCGACCCCTGGGAGCCGGGTTCGGCTCGGCGCGAGCTTCGGGTGGTACCCGGTCCCGTAGTCGAGATCGGGTAGCTCGGGGTGCGCAAGGGATGGTGTTTGGGCGTGGCTTCGGCTCATGTTCTGAGCGAGACGCGCGACGCGAGCGGCGTCTTGCCCCTCGACGCCGAGGTCCTCACGGGAGACGAACCAGCTGGTGCCCTTGCGGGCGCGTGATGCCTCGACGTAGGCGGGCTCCTTACTCGTCTGCCATCCCCCGGTGACGACGAGGGTGCGGGTGACGGTCGCGCCTTGCGCACGGTGGATGTGCTGCGCATACCCGAGACGCAGCCGGGCGAGATCCTCACCGTTGATGGTTCGTTGTCGGCCGGTGATGTCGAACTCGACGTGCACTCCTCCGTTGGGGGTGATCTCGAGCACTTCGCCGCGGCTGCCGTTCTCGATGCGTTCTTGGCCGGGCTCGTGGTGCTGGTCGATGAGCGCTACCCGGTCGCCTTGGCGTACCCCGTAGTGAACGCCGGGGACCTGAACCTCGAGGTCGCCAAGTTCGCCTCGCTCGACGCGGAAGTGCTGCGCCCGTGCGTTCAGCCGCGCGATCTCTTGGTTTGACGCATCGGAGATCAGCGCGACCTCGCGGGGGTCGTGTGTCTCGGTGAGCTTCGCCCACGCGCGGGCGGCGTGCTCGACCGCTTCGTCTCGCGTGTCGCTCATGTGTAGCTGTCCGCGTGCTTGGTAGTGAGCCATCGCCTTGTCAGAGCGCCCGGCGCGTAGGTGTGCCCACGCGCGCTTTTCGGCGCGGTCGAGGGTGCGGCGGATGTTCGACAGCTCAGCGCTCGGCGCCAGGCGGGCGAGACGGTCGAACATGCCGCCGGCGCCGATCGAGGGCAGCTGCGCCCCATCACCGATCGCGACGAGCTTCGAGCCTGTGTGCTTCACGGTCTCGGTGAGCCTGTCGAGACGGTCGGTGTCGGCCATCCCGGCCTCATCGAAAAAGATGGTCGTGTCGTTGTCGATGTGGAGCCAGCCGCGCTCGACACGCGAGACAAGCGCATCGAGCGTCAACGTCTGCCCAGCGAGCGCCGGGCTGTCTTGTCCGAGACGTTGGGCGGTGGAGCCGGACACGGCGATCCCGAGTGTGTCGTGCCCGGTGTATTGCTCCGCACGTGCGGCGGCGTCGATGACGACGCCCTTGCCGGTGCCTGCTGGCCCGATCAGGATCGCGCCACGCTCCGGGCCAGTAATCACCCCGAGCGCTCGGGTCTGCTCCTGGGAGAGCTGGCCGCCGATGCGCTCGGCGACCTCTTCGCCGGCGATCATGCGAGCGCTCTCCCCCACATCCCTGCCCGTCGCTTCGGCGAGCTCGCTGAACCTACGCTCGATCGCCTGCTCACGCGCCCGGATCGCGAGAGTCGTCATCACCCCGCCCTCCAACGGCAAGACTCGCCGGTCAGCGATCATCGTCCTCGAGAACGCGAGCGCCTCACGCGGCGACAGCTCCCCCACGGACTGCTCCAACAGGACGGCCCGGAACTCGCCCGGCTCGAACGTCGCCGCACGCTCGGTCAGACGCTCCTCTACTCGGTCAGCCAGCGACCCCTCACGAGCCACCTCCTCGGCGCCCCAAACGGGTCGCCCGGTCTCATCGCGGGCGAACTCGAACCGCCCCGCAGTCTCGTTCCACACCACCTGCAGATCCGCGTGCGTGACGAGAACCTTGGCCTTGCGGTTCTCCAGCTTGAGGGCTCGGAGCTCGCCGCGCTCTGGTGCGCGGCCCCACTTGGCACGGAACCGCTCGGCTGCTCTCGCGACCTCTCGGGTGCGCGCCGAGAACGCATCCAACATGCCCCTCGGGACACCTGCGATCTCGAAATAGCGACCCTGCTTCCCCGTGCCGCGCTCGATCGCGTACCCACGCTGCTGCAGCTCATGTGCGAGCGCTGAGCGGTAGAACGCGCCAAGCTCACGCGCGCTACGGAAGATCGGCCGCGACGCGACAGCGACAATCCGGCCGTCATCGCGGATCGCGCTCGTAACCACGACATGACTGTGCAGCTGCGGGTCAGGCGCATCGCTCTCCATCACCCCACGGGCCGTGGTGTGCCGATACTCCGCCGCCACCAAATCGACGGCGCACTCCTCAACGATCTGCCCGTTATGGGAGCGGCGGACAGTGGGCACGGTCTCGGTGAGATGCGCCATCGCTTCGACGACTGCGGCGGCGTGCGCGGCCTCGATCGCACGGCGCTCCTGCTCATCGCCGAGCGCCCACACGACGGACACGGACTTGGGGGCGCTGAACGTCAGGTCGATCCCGCCGCCGCGCAACCCGTTCGCGCCCTGCTGCCGCAGCCACCGGCCGCTGCGCGGGTGTTTGCCCTCCATAAGCGCGATGAACTCCGGGCCATCCACGGTCTCGCCCTCGATCCCGAGCCGCGCAAGCGTGTCCGGGGAGGCGAGCCACCGGCCGGGAGCCTGGGTCGGCTCCCCGTCGGGGGTCAGGTAGTAGTCACCGCGCTCAGGCGCGATCGTCTTGGACTCCAAGTAGCGCGCGTACCCGCCGCCCTTGGCGGCCCCGAT
>CAZPQW010000045.1:0-3539 GCA_964588985.1 uncultured Solirubrobacteraceae bacterium | reverse complement strand
AGGACGTGCTGCTGCTCGACGTCACGCCGCTGACGCTCGGCATCGAGACCAAGGGTGGCGTGATGACGAAGCTGATCGAACGCAACACCACGATCCCGACGCGCAAGGGCGAGGTGTTCTCGACCGCCGAGGACAACCAGCCTTCGGTCGAGATCCACGTGCTCCAGGGCGAGCGCGAGATGGCCCAGTACAACAAGTCGCTCGGCAAGTTCCAGCTCACCGGCATCCCGCCGGCGCCGCGAGGCATCCCGCAGATCGAGGTCGCATTCGACATCGACGCCAACGGCATCCTCAACGTGTCGGCCAAGGATCTCGGCACGGGCAAGGAGCAGAAGATCGAGATCAAGGCCGGATCGGGCCTGTCGGACGACGAAATCAAGAACATGGTCACCGACGCCGAGTCGCACGCCGAGGAGGACCGCAAGGCACGCGAGCTGGCCGAGGCGCGCAACAACGCCGAGAACGCCGCCTACCAGGCCGAGCGCCAGCTGGCCGACCTGGGCGACCAGGTCGACGCCGACTCCAAGGGTCGCATCGAGGAGGCGATCAAGGAGGTCCGCGAGGTGCTCGAGTCCGAGGACGCCGCCGCGATCAACGTCAAGGCAGAGGCTCTGCAGACGGCGTTCCACGCGGTCTCCGAGGCGATGTACCAGCGCGCCCAGGAGGAGCAGGCGGCGGCGTCACCGAACGGATCCGCGGCTGACGGCGCCGAGTCCACCTCCTCCGATGACGAGGACGTGGTGGATGCCGAGGTCGTCGACGAGCCGAAGGCATAAGGCCCAATGAGCGACATCGACCAGACCGTCGAGGAGCAGTACGAGGAGGACGCCGACGCGCCGCCGCAGCAGGACGGCGCGTCGGTCGACGCCGATGAGCTCGCCGAGGCCGCTCAGGTCGCCGAGATCGAGGAGGACCTCGACGAGCTCGTCAAGACGGCCGCCCAGCGCGACGAATACCTCGCGCTCGCGCAGCGCACGCAGGCGGACTTCGAGAACTACCGCAAGCGGGTTGCTCGCGACGCCGCGGCAGCCCGTGACCGAGGCGTGAGCTCGCTCGCGAAGGAGCTGCTGCCGGCGCTCGACAACCTCGACCGGGCGCTGGAGGCGGCCGCCGAGGACGACCCGCTTCTGCAGGGGGTGCGCCTCGTGCGCGCGGAGCTGAAGGCGGCGCTCGTGCGTGCGGGCGTCGAGTCCTTCTGTCCGCTCGCCGAGCCCTTCGACCCGTCGGTGCACGAGGCGGTCGCCACCGCCGAGCAGCCGCCCGGCGGCAGTCCCAGCGGCACCGTCGTCGAGGTCTACCAGGATGGCTACAGGCTGGGCGACAGCATCCTCCGCCCGGCCCGCGTGGTCGTGGCCGCATAGCGGGAAGGAACCGAATGGCAACGCGACCCGACTACTACAAGACGCTCGGGGTCGACAAGAAGGCGACCGCCGAGGACATCAAGAAGGCCTACCGCAAGCTCGCGCGCCAGTACCACCCGGATCGCAACCCGGACGACAAGCAGGCGGAGGCGCGCTTCAAGGAGATCTCCCAGGCCCACGACGTGCTGGGCGACCCGGAGAAGCGCAAGCAGTACGACAGCGGCAGCGGCCCGTTCGCGACCGGCGCCGGCCCGGCGGGTGGCTTCGGCGGCTTCGGCAACTTCGACTTCGACGCGTCCTCGATGGGGGACATCCTCTCGAACCTGTTCGGAGGCTCGGCCAGCGGCCGGCGCGTGCGCACCAAGCCGCGCGCCGAGCGCGGCGCGGACCTCGAGGCGCAGGTGTCGATCACGTTCGACCAGGCGGTCACGGGCGCGCAGGTCCCGCTGCAGGTGCCGATGCACGACACGTGCAACACCTGCCGCGGCACGGGCGCCAAGCCCGGCACCACGCCGTCGGTGTGCCCGCGCTGCGAGGGCCGCGGGATCGAGACCCAGGGCCAGGGGATGTTCTCCATCTCCCAGCCGTGCTCGCGCTGCGGCGGGGCCGGCACGGTGATCGAGGATCCCTGTCCGACGTGCAAGGGCAGCGGCGCGGTGCGCACCGTCAAGAAACTGCGCGTCAACATCCCCGCGGGCGTGCGCGACGGCAGCCGCATCCGCCTCGCCGGCAAGGGCGAGCCCGGTCGCCAGGGCGGACCGCCCGGCGACCTCTACCTGATCACCCACGTCGAGCCCTCGTCGCTGTTCAAGCGCAAGGGAGACAACCTCGAGGTCGAGGTGCCGCTCACGATCCCCGAGGCGCTGCGAGGAGCGGAGGTGCAGGTGCCGACGCTCAACGGGACCAAGACGCTGCGCGTGCGCCCCGGCACCGCGCACGGCACCGTCCAGCGCCTGCGCGGCGAGGGACCGCCGAAGCTCGGCGCCGGCAAGTCCGGCAAAGGCGACATCCACTACCGCTTCGTGATCGACGTCCCGCACGATCTCAGCGAGGAGCAGCAGAAGGCTGTGGAGGAGCTGTCGAAGACGCTCGACGGCGACCCGCGCGCGGGTCTGTTCGAGGCCGCGAAGGAGACCGGCGATGGTTCGTAAGGTGACCCACATCGAGGTCGAGACCGACCGTGGCGTGTTCATGATCTCCGTCGCCGCGCAGCTCGCCAACCTGCACCCGCAGACGCTGCGCATGTACGAGGCGCGCGGCCTGATCGAGCCGAAGCGCTCCTCCAAGGGCACGCGCCTCTACTCCCAGGACGACGTCGACAAGCTCAGGCGCATCCAGGAGATGACCGCGGAGCTCGGCCTCAACCTCGCGGGCGTCGAGCGGGTGCTGCGCCTGGAGGAGGAGATCGACGACATGCACGCGCGCATCGAGGAGATCGAGCTGCAGGCGCTGCAGGCGCAGGTGCGCCTCGCCGAAGAGCTCGAGCAGGTGCGCCGCTCCTTCCGCGCCGAGCTGACCGTCCCCTATCGCGGCGGACGCGAGCTGGTGCGCGCCGTCGACGCCCGCTCGCCGTTCCGCATCAAGCCCAAGAGGAGGCCCGATGACGCCGCCTAACGGAGGGACCCCGCCCACCCCCGGCGCCCAGCAGCAGCAGGAGGAGGAGCAGACGCCGCTGGAGCGCTTCGGCCGCGACCTGACCGAGATGGCCGAGCAGGGCCGCCTGGATCCGGTGATCGGTCGCGACGAGGAGATCAGGCGCGTGATCCAGGTGCTGAGCAGGCGCACCAAGAACAACCCCGTGCTGATCGGCGAGCCCGGCGTGGGCAAGACGGCGATCGTCGAGGGCCTGGCGCGCAGGATCGTCTCCGGGGACGTGCCCGAGACGCTGCGCGAGCGACGCGTGATCGCGCTCGACATGGGCTCGCTGATCGCCGGCGCGGCCTACCGCGGCGAGTTCGAGGAGCGCCTGAAGGGCGTGCTCAAGCAGGTCTCGGACGCCGAAGGCGCGATCATCCTGTTCCTCGACGAGCTGCACACGATCGTCGGCGCCGGCGCCGCCCAGGGCTCGGTGGACGCGTCCAACCTGCTCAAGCCGATGCTCGCGCGCGGGGAACTTCGCGCCGTCGGCGCCACCACGCTCGACGAGTACCGCAAGTACATCGAGAAGGACGCCGCGCT
>CAZPQW010000044.1:0-4795 GCA_964588985.1 uncultured Solirubrobacteraceae bacterium | reverse complement strand
ACGCGCTGGCCGCCTACTACGTGCTCGCGCCCGCCGAGGCCTCGTCGAACCTCGCGCGCTTCGACGGCGTGCGCTACGGGATGCGAACCCCGGACGCGGAGGACCTGCTCGACATGTACACGAGCACCCGCCACGACGGGTTCGGCGCGGAGGTCAAGCGCCGCATCATGCTCGGCACCTACGCGCTCTCCTCCGGCTACTACGACGCCTACTACGGCCGCGCCCAGCGCGTGCGCACGAAGATCGCCGACGACTTCCGCGCCGCGTTCGCCGAGGTCGACTTCATCGTCACGCCGACCGCACCGACGATCGCGTTCAAGCTAGGCGAGAAGACCGCAGACCCGCTGTCGATGTACCTCAACGATTTCTGCACCGTCCCCATGTCGCTCGCCGGCATCCCCGCGATCTCGATCCCCAGCGGCCTCAGCGACGGGCTGCCCGTCGGCCTGCAGATCGCCGGCCCCGCGTTCAGCGAGAACAAGCTCCTCGACGCCGCCCACGCGCTCGAGACGGCCATCGGCTTCGATGGGAGCTCCGCCCGTGTCTGAGCCACCACGCACGCCGAGCGGATCTCATAAAAATTCCGCCTACGAACCGGTCATCGGCCTGGAGATCCACGTGCAGCTCGCGACGGCCACGAAGATGTTCTGCGGCTGCGAGCTGTCCTTCGGGGAGGAGCCCAACACGCGCACCTGCCCCGTCTGCCTCGGGCTGCCCGGAAGCCTGCCGGTGGCCAACGCGCGGGCGGTGCACTTCGGGCTGATGATCGGGCTCGCGCTCGGCTCGAAGCTCGCGCCGCGCTCGATCTTCCACCGCAAGAACTACTTCTACCCCGACCTGCCCAAGGGCTACCAGATCTCCCAGTACGACGAGCCGCTGTGCCTAGGCGGACAGCTCGCCGACGTGCGCATCCACCGCGTGCACCTCGAGGAGGACGCCGCCAAGCTCACCCACGTCGGGGCGAGCGGGCGCATCCACGGCTCGGACGCGTCGATCGTCGACTTCAACCGTGGCGGCACGCCTCTCGCGGAGATCGTCACCGAGCCCGACGTGCGCTCCGCCGAGCAGGCGAGCGAATGGCTCAAGCTGCTGCGCTCCACGCTGCGCGCACTGGGCGTGAGCGACGTGAACATGGAGGAGGGCTCGCTGCGCTGCGACGCCAACATCTCGCTGCGCCCCGTCGGCACGAGCGGGCTCGGCGTGAAGACCGAGCTGAAGAACATGAACTCGTTCCGCTTCATCGAGCGCGGCATCCGCGCGGAGATCGCCCGCCAGGAGAAGATCCTCCTCGGCGGCGGCCAGGTGGTGCAGGAGACGCTGCACTTCGACCCCGCCTCCGGCGCGATCACCTCCCTCCGTTCGAAGGAGGAGGCGCACGACTACCGCTACTTCCCCGAGCCCGACCTGCTGCCCGTCGCGATCGAGCAGAGCATGATCGACGCCGCGCGCGCGGCGATGTCCGAGCTGCCCGCCGACCGTGCCGCGCGCCTTCAGAGCGAGCACTCCCTCAGCGAGGAGTCCGCGCAGATGCTCGCCTTCCGCGGTGAGCTCGGCGACTTCTTCGAGGCCGCGCTCGCCGAGGCGGCTGAGCCCGCGCCGCCCGCGCAGGCGCTCGCGAACTGGATCACCGGCGAGCTGATCACGCGCCTGGAGGATGGGGAGGATCCCGCCGAGTCGCGCGTGAGCCCGCAGGCGCTCTCAGCGCTCGTCGCGATGGTCGCCGCCAAGCGCGTCAGCTCCGGCGCCGGACGCCAGGTGCTCGACCGGCTCGTCGCAGAGGGCGGCGACCCGGAGGCGATCGTCGAGGCCGAGGGGCTCGCCGCGATGGACGACAGCTCGGAGCTCGAGGCGATCGTCGCCGCCGCGCTCGCAGCCAACGCCGACGCGGCCGAGCGCGTGCGCCAGGGCAACGCCAAGGCGATCGGCCCGATCGTCGGGCACGTGATGCGTGAGACCAAGGGACGGGCCGACGGCACCGAGGTCTCGCGGCTGATCAACACGCAACTGGGCATCTAGAAGAGGCCCACCAGCCACATTTTGGACTTTGGTCCAATGGCTTTCACGGCCCGCGCCGCCATGATGCAGTCCATGAACCGGTCAGCAGCTAAAGCAAGTGTCTCAACTCCTCGGCGGTTCATCCTGCTGCCCGAGGAAGCGGCGGGCGGGGCGTCGTCCCACGGACCCCGCGTTCGTCGCTACAAGCTAACCAGCGTCAATCGAGGGTCGGGGCGTCAGGGCGCCGGCCTGAGGGCGACGCCGATCGCGGGACGGCAAGGATCGCTCGCGGGGTCGGCTGTCTGGGGCGTTTGTAGCGGTCACGTGTAGCGAACTCCCTCTAATCGATCCACATCGTTCCGGCTTCCCTCGGCCGGTGACACCGGCGTGCGGCCGGGCAGGGGTATCTCTTCCTGTCCGGCCGCATAGCCGTTAAGCTGATGAGCAGATGAACGAGTCGCCTTCAAGGTCGTTCGGTCGTACAGCTCTCGCGGCGCTGATCTTCCTCGTCGCCGCGTACCTGCTGCTCGGCTTCATCGTCCACATCGTCTCGTTCCTGTTCAGCACCCTGATCTTCGTCGTCGCAGTGGTCGCCGTGATCTGGGCCCTGCGCGTCCTGCTGTAGGCGGCTGGGCGGCACCGATGGCCTACATCGTCATCGCGATCGGCTTCGGACTCGCCGGCGGGATCGTCGGGAAGATCAAGGGCAGCTCCTTCGTCGTCTGGTTCCTGGTCTCCGCCGCCGTGCCGTTCCTCGGGCTCATCGCCGCGATCGCCTACCGCTTCGAGCGCGACGAGCTGCGCCGCCAGTGCCCGCAATGCGGTCGCGTCACGAAGATCTACGACGCGCTGTGCACGCGCTGCGGAGCCGAGCTGGAGTACCCCGACGTGGCGATCGCGCCCGAGTCGTGGGAGCGCGTACCCGCCGCGTCCTCCAGCTGAGCGCACGCCCTCCCGGTCTTCGGCCGCCCTAATCCGAGGCTTTGCATACGCTGTCGAGGCATGAACGCCGAGGCCGAGACCGCGCCACCCCACGACACGTTCATCGCGCGCATGATCCACCGCGCTGGCTTCCCCGACGAGCGCGACTTCGTGCTGCGCGTCGTGCAGCCCGCGCTCGTGGGCATGATCGACGGGACGGTCTCCTCGCTTGCGCCGATCTTCGCGGCGGCGTTCGCGTCGAACTCGCACACCGCGCTGCTGGTGGGGCTCTCCACCGCGCTCGGCGCGGGGGTGAGCATGGGCTGGTCGGAGGCGCTGTCGGACACAGGCGAGCAGACCGGCCGCGGCTCGGCGATCGTGCGCGGCGCGATCACCGGCGGGATGACCACGCTCGGCGGCATCTTCCACACGCTCCCGTTCATCATCTCCGACGTCAACAAGGCGCTGGCCGTCGCCGGCGGAGTGGTCGCGTTCGAGCTGCTCGCAATCGCGTGGGTCAGGAAACGCTTCCTCGAGGTCTCGATGCGCTCGTCGCTGCTGGTCGTCACCGTCGCCGGCATCATCGTGCTCGCGATCGGGGTCGGCATCGGGTCTTCCTGAAAGCGCCTGTAAACCCGCTGGTACACTGGCGTTTTCCCCTAAATAAAAGGAAGGGAGGTCGATGATATGCGCGCAGTCGATGCCTTGATGGAGTGTCTCAAGGAGGAGGGAGTGGACGTCGTCTTCGGCCTGCCCGGCGGCGCCAACCTCCCGACCTACGACGCGTTCGTCACGGGCGGCATCCGCCACATCCTCGTCCGCCACGAGGCGGGCGGCGGCCACGCGGCCGAGGGCTACGCCAAGGCGACCGGCAAAGTGGGCGTGGCATTCGCCACCAGCGGACCGGGGGCGACCAACCTGATCACGCCGATCTGCGACGCGATGATGGACTCCGTGCCTGTGGTGTTCATCACCGGCCAGGTGCGCACCGAGCTGCTCGGCACCGACGGCTTCCAGGAGGCCGACACGATCGGCATCACGATGCCGGTGGTCAAGCACTCCGTGATGATCCAGGACCCGCAGGAGCTGCCGCGCGCGATCCACGAGGCGTTCCACATCGCGCGCACCGGACGCCCCGGCCCGGTGCTCGTCGACATCCCCATGGACCTGTCGCGCGCGGAGATCGACTACGAGCCCGTCACCGACGTGCGCCTGCCCGGCTACCAGCCGAAATCGGAAGGCAACCAGAAGCAGATCCGCCAGGCGGCCAAGGCGCTCGCGGCCGCTCAACGTCCCGTGATCTACGCGGGCGGCGGGGTCGTCAACGCGAACGCCTCGCAGGAGCTGATCGACTTCGCGAAATCCGATCGCTTCCCCGTGACGTGCACGCTGATGGGTCTCGGGGCGTTCCCCGCGCCGCACGAGCAGTGGCTCGGGATGCTCGGCATGCACGGCACCCGCGCGGCGAACTACGCGATGGACGAGGCGGATCTGATCTGCGCGGTCGGAGCGCGCTTCGACGATCGCATCACCGGCAAGCTCTCCGAGTTCGCGCCGCGGGCGAAGTTCATCCACATCGACGTGGACCCCGCGGAGATCTCCAAGAACGTGCCCGCGCACATCCCGATCGTCGGCGACGCCAAGCATGTGCTCGGCAAGCTCGCGCTCGAGTACCGCGCCCTGGAAGCCGACCCCGCCCGCCTGGAGGCGTGGTGGAGCCGGATCGAGGGCTGGAAAACGAAGTATCCGCTCGGATGGGAGGAAAGCACCGACACCGAGATAAAGCCGCAGTACATGGTGCGGGCGCTGTACGAGGCGACCGAGGGCGAGGCGATCGTCACGAGCGACGTCGGCCAGCACCAGATGTGGGCGGCGCAGT
>CAZPQW010000043.1:0-5813 GCA_964588985.1 uncultured Solirubrobacteraceae bacterium | reverse complement strand
GCCGTCTGCTGGCCGATCAGCAGCTTGTACTCTTTCTTCGCGTAGTTGATGATCGCCTCGTCCATCTCGTCGCCGCCCACGCGGATCGACTGCGACACGACGATCCCGCCGAGCGAGATCACCGCGACCTCGGAGGTTCCGCCGCCGATGTCGACCACCATCGAGCCCGTCGGCTCCCCCACCGGCAGGCCCGCGCCGATCGCCGCCGCCATCGGCTCCTCGATCAGGTACGCAGTGCGGGCGCCCGCCGACAGGCACGCCTCCTCGACCGCGCGCTTCTCCACGCCCGTCACGCCCGACGGCACGCACACGACCACGCGCGGGTGCGCCCAGCGGTTCTGATGGACCTTCTGGATGAAGTGGCGGAGCATCTGCTCGGTCACGTCGAAGTCCGCGATCACGCCGTCCTTCAACGGCCGGATCGCCTGGATCGTGCCAGGCGTGCGACCGAGCATGCGCTTCGCCTCGATCCCGACCGCGTGCACTTCGCCGGTGCGCGAGTCGATCGCCACCACGCTCGGCTCCGACAGCACGATCCCGCGCCCGCGCACGTAAACGAGCGTGTTCGCGGTCCCGAGATCGACCGCCATATCGCGACCGCCGAATCCTGTCAGATAGCTAAAGATGCCCATTTAGAGAGAGGGGGCGCGCTCAGATCCGCTGTGGCGCCGCTACATCACGGCACGCATCCGGCGGCCAGTGCTCATCGGGGCGCACCCACGGTGAGTCTAGCGAACGTTTGCGCAGCCCTGACATGGTTGCCAGTGGATTTGCAGGCCAAAAGCGCCTGTTGACGGAGCCGAGCGACGGCGGGGCCGCCACGCACGCCGCGCGCGCCGAAGGCGCCTCATCAAAAGCTCGACAGCTCCGGGTAGATCTCCAGCAGGGTCGCCAGCGGCAGGCCGACGACGTTCTCCTCCTCCCCATCCACCTCCACAGCCAGTGCAGCGCCCGCGCCCTGGATCGCGTAGCCGCCCGAGCGCCCACGCCACTCCTCGGTCGCGAGGTTCGACTCCAGCAGCTCCTCGTCCAGCTCGCGAAAAGTCACGCGCGTGCGCGCCACCGCCGTCCGCTCGACGACCTCCTCGCGATCCCCCGGGAGCAGCACCGCCAGACCGCTCAGCACCTCGTGCGTGCGGCCAGCGAGCGCCGTCAGCGTCTCGCGCGCCACCGTCGCATCCGGCGGCTTGCCGTAGATCACGCCATCGAGCACCACGATCGTGTCGCAGCCGATCACCGCCTCGCGCACCCGTGGACGCAGCACCGCCCGCGCCTTGCGCAGCGCGTTCTCCACCGCCACCGCCGCCGGATCCTCGCCCTGCTCGATCTCCTCCGCGTCGGACGCCCTCACCTCGAACGGCACGCCGAGGCGAGCCAGCAGGGCGCTGCGCTGCGGCGAGGCCGACGCGAGGACCAGTGGCGGACGCTCAGACAGGGGTTAGATGTCCCCGAAGAACAGCGCCGCCTCGCGCGCGCCGGACTCCGGCGAGTCGGAGCCGTGGACCATGTTCGTCCCCATCTCGATCGCGAAGTCGCCGCGGATCGTCCCCGGGGCAGCCTCCAGCGGGTTGGTCGCGCCGATCACCTGGCGCGCCGCCCTGATCGCGTCTACGCCCTCCAGCACCATCGCCACGATCGGCCCGGACGTGATGAAGTCCACCAGCTCGCCGAAGAACGGGCGCTCGGCGTGCTCCGCGTAGTGTCGTTCCGCCAGCTCGCGGGTCACCGTCATGTGGCGCATCGCCACGATCGTCAGCCCCTTGCGCTCGAAGCGCGCCACTATCTCACCGGTCAGGCCCCGTGCGAAGGCGTCCGGCTTTACGAGGATCAGCGTTCGGTCCATGGTTTCCTTTGCTTGGATTGAAGGGTTCGTCAGGAGGTCGGGCGCGGCCGGCTGGCGCGCCCCGCCGCCCGTGTCCTGGCGGATGAAGGCTCGGATGCCGCCACCGGCGGCAACGCCTCGCGGTCCTCGACGTCGACCTCCGTCGGCTGCTCGAGGTCCGGAAGGTCGCTCTCCAGCGTCGTCGTCGAGCGGCGGCGGCGGGCGGCGCGCGTGCCCGATATGCCGGGCACGTCGGCCTCGCAGTAAGGGCAGATCGTCCACGCCTGGTCCAGCGGCCGGGAGCAGTTCACGCAGCGCTCCTTCAGCTTGCGCAGGCAGCTCGGGCAGCGCACGAAGTCTCGCTCCACGCTGTAGCTGCAGTGAGGACACCGCGCCTGGTCGAGCTGGCTCAGCCGCGCCTCGGCCGCCTGCATCTCCAGTTCGCGCTCGCGCACGTCCTCCAGGTACTCCGGCGGACGCAGGATCATGTAGACGACCGTGCCCACGAACGGGAAGAACGACGCCGCCGTCGCGCAGCCGATCAGCATCGGATCGAGGATCCGCCGCCGCGCGTCCGCGTACGTCCAGTAGATCAGCGAGAAGTACGTCACCGCGATGAACAGAATCACCAGGTCCACGGCCAGGCTCAGGCCGCTGCTTTCGATTCCGAAATATGCGAGCGGTGGCATCGGCCGGCTGAGTTTAGAGAAACAAGCGGCCGAAACCGTAGCCAGCCGCGAAGAACACAAGTATCACCAACGCCACGATCAGCGCAACCGCGCCGATCATCGTCAGCACCGAAGGGCCCTCGTCGTTCATATCGCCGAGCCTCCCCGGAGAGGCTGCGTCGCATCCAACGTGTCTGACTCGTTCAGGGCCGCGAGGAGCTCTCCCACCAGGTAGACCGATCCCGTCGCCAGCACCGCGCCGTCATGGTCTCGCGCCCAGCTCTGCGCCTGCGCAAGCGCGCTCGACGGCTGCGGCTCGCACGCCACCGCGCCGAAGCCCAGATGGCTCGCATGAGACTCGAGCGCCGCCGGCGGCAGCGCGCGGCTACCCGGGGGAGCGGTGAACCACGCCCGCTCGCACAGCGGCAGCAGCGTCGCGAGCATCGCCGCCGCATCCTTGTCCTCCAGCACGCCCAGCACCAGCGCCAGCGGCCGTCCCGTCAGCAGCTCGGGAAGCGCCTGCGCGAGCGCCACCACCGCCGCCGGGTTGTGCGCGCCGTCGAGGATCGTCAGCGGGTCATCGCAGACCGTCTGCAGGCGTCCCGGCGCCTCCGTCTGCCTGGCTGCGTCGGCGACCGCCTCCTCGCTCAGCTCGATCCCGATGTGCGCCAGGTAGGACTCCGCCGCCGCGCGCGCCAGCGCGAAGTTGCGCCGCTGGAAGCTGCCGCGCGCACGCACCACCGTCGTCGCCGGCAACGGGCGCGGGCGCACGATCGCCGCCCCCTGCTCGCGTGCCACCCGCTCCGCGATCGCCAGCACCGGCTCCGCCAGATCCTCGCCCAGCACCAGCGACGCGTGCGGCGCAACCACCGCGAGCTTCTCCTCCGCGATGTCGCTCACCGTCGGACCGAGGTAGCGGGTGTGCTCGAGCCCCACGTTCGTCAGCACCGTCACGCGCGCGTCGACCACGCTCGTCGCGTCATAGCGGCCGCCCAGCCCCGCCTCCACCACCGCCACGTCCACCTCCCGCTCGGCCATCTGCCACAGCGCCGCCGCCGTCAGCAGTTCGAACTGAGTCACGTGATCGTCCTCGCCCAGCGTGCGATTCACGCGCTCCGCCGCCCAGCTCGCGCGCGCCACAGCCTCCGCGAACGCGTCCGCGTCGAGATCGCGCTCGTCCACCCGCACACGCTCGCGATAGGACACCAGGTGCGGCGAGAGGTACGCGCCCGTGCGCAGGCCATGGCGCTGCAGGATCGCCGCCGTCATGCGCGTCGTCGAGGACTTGCCGTTCGTGCCGAGCACGTGCACCGTGTCGTAGCTCCGCTCCGGAGAGCCCAGCACCGTCATCATCCGGCGCATCCGGTCCAGGCCGAAGCGCATCCCGAACAGCTCCAGCGAGTGCAGCTGTTGTTCGGCTTGCGCCTCGGTCCAAGTGGTGCGCTTGGGAGGTTGCATCTGCCTTCCGCGGGTGGTGGCGGGCGCGGGTGCGCCCTACGCGTCTGAGTGCTTGCGCAGGTAGTCGATGAAGACGGGGCGCAGCGCCTCGCCGAGCTTGCCGTCGCCGCTGTGCAGGGCGTCTGAGATCAGGCCTTTGGACGATTTGATGTCGTAGTCGGCCTCGCCCTCATCGCCGCTGGCGGCCTCCGCCGCGGGGATCATCTGCAGCAGCGACCAGAAGAACTTCACATCCAGGTGCTTCTCCGCGCGATGGATCGCGCGGTCGTGAAGCTCCTGCGTCGAGAGATCGTCCAGGGAGTCGGCCATCTGCTCGCTCACCCTATCCGGGAATCGCGGGAATCGCTCATGCCGATTTGCGCCGGCGGCCCCTGCGTCCACCGCGGGCCTTGCCGACGAGCGGCAGCAGTTCGCGGCCCAGGCGCTTGGGGTCGAGCTTCTCCACCAGCGTGTGCAGCTCCCTGCGCTGCTTCGCGCCGAGGTTGCTCGGCCGGCCACGGGATTCGCGTAGGAGCTGGGCCAGACGAGCGCGCTCCTTTTCCGAGAGCGCTTTCCAGCGCCGCCCGACCACAAACCCGCCGCGTGCCAGCGTCGCCCAAGGAAGCGCCTTCAGGCGCTCGCCCTTCGTCTTCTCCTGGGTCTTAACTCGGGGCATGGTCGCGATGAGGCTAAGCCGACTCCTCACGCAACGAAGCGTCGTCGTCTTCCTCGGGCGCGGCTTCGGTCACCAGCGTCGGCGTCAGCCCCTTCTCGACGGTCTCCTTCGTCACCACGCACTTCTTCACGTCACGGCGCGAGGGCAGCTCGAACTGCACCTCCAGCAGGATTTCCTCGATGATCGAGCGCAGCCCGCGAGCGCCCGTTTCGCGCTCCAGGCCCTTGTCGGCGACCGCCGTCAGCGAGTCCTCGGAGAACACCAGCTCGATCCCGTCGAAGGCGAAGAAGCGCTGGAACTGCTTCACGAGCGCGTTGCGCGGCTCCACGAGGATCGACACGAGATCCTCGCGGGTCAGCTGGTGCACCGCCGACATCACCGGCAGACGGCCGATGAACTCCGGGATCAGCCCGTACTCGATCAGATCCTCCGGCAGGCAGTTCTCGAACACCTCACCCGTGTCGCGCTCGGCCTTCGCTTCGATCGCCGCCGCGAAGCCAACGCCTTTGTGCCCGATGCGCCGCTCGATCACCTTGTCGAGGTTCGCGAACGCGCCACCGCAGATGAACAGCACGTTCGTCGTGTCGATCGTCAGGAACTCCTGGTGCGGGTGCTTGCGCCCTCCCTGCGGCGGCACCGACGCCTGCGTGCCCTCGAGGATCTTCAGCAGCGCCTGCTGCACGCCCTCGCCGGACACGTCTCGCGTGATCGACGGGTTGTCCGCCTTGCGCGCGATCTTGTCGACCTCGTCGATGTAGATGATCCCCGTTTCCGCCTTCTTCACGTCGTAGTCGGCGGCCTGGATCAGCTTCAGCAGGATGTTCTCCACGTCCTCGCCGACGTAACCCGCCTCGGTCAGCGCGGTCGCGTCCGCGATCGCGAACGGCACGTTCAGGGTGCGCGCGAGCGTCTGGGCGAGCAGCGTCTTGCCGCAGCCGGTCGGGCCGAGCAGCAGGATGTTCGACTTCTGCAGCTCGATGTCCGAGTCCCCCGACATCATCATCTGCACGCGCTTGTAGTGGTTGTAGACGGCCACCGAAAGCGTGCGCTTGGAGGGATCCTGCCCGACCACGTACTCGTCGAGCACCTCGTAGATCTCCCGCGGCTTCGGCAGGTTCTCGATGTCGAACGCCGGCGGGACCGAGAGCTCCTCGTCGATGATCTCGTTGCAGAGATCGATGCACTCGTCGCAGATGTAGACGCCCGGGCC
>CAZPQW010000042.1:0-8111 GCA_964588985.1 uncultured Solirubrobacteraceae bacterium | reverse complement strand
GCGTGCGGAACAGCTGATCGCAGCGGATCTTCGTGCGCACGAACACGATCGCCTGCTCGGGCGCCTCGGCGCGCAGCACCTCCACGAGCTTCTCCGGCTTGGCCTTCGTCTCGACCGGGAGCTGGAACTGCGCGACCGTGTCGATCGTCAGCGTCGCCGCTTTGACCTGGATGACGGTCGGGTCGTACATGTAGCGGTCGGCCAGCGCCCGGATCGGCGGCGGCATCGTCGCCGAGAACAGCGCCGTCTGGCGGCTGGAGGGCGTCAGCGAGAGGATCTTCTCGACGTCCTCGAGGAAGCCCAGGTCGAGCATCTCGTCGGCCTCGTCGAGGACCACGAAGCGACAGTCGTGCAGCACCAGCGAGTGGCGCGAGATCAGGTCCAGCACACGCCCCACGGTGCCCACCACCACGTGCCCTCCGGCGCGCAGCTGAGCCTGCTGGGTGCGGATCGGAGCCCCGCCGAACACCGCCACCACGTCGATCCCCGAGTGCGCGCCGTAGGTGCGCAGCGCCTGGGTCACCTGGATGCACAGCTCGCGCGTGGGCGTCAGCACGAGCGCCTGCACTGTCGACTCCGAGGGGTCGATGTACTCCATGATCGGCAGGCCGAACGCGGCCGTCTTGCCGGTGCCTGTCTGTGCCTGGCCGATCACGTCGCGACCCTCGAGCAGCGAGGGGATCGCCTGCTCCTGGATCGGACTGGGCGACTCGTAGCCCACGTCGCGCAACGCGTGTTGTGTGGACTCGGATAGACCGAGATCGGCGAAGGTCGTTGCCATTGAGTAGAGGGTGGAGCTTACGCGTCGGGCAGCGTTTCAGGCGGCCGGGTCGAGGAGCAGCTTGCCGGTGGTGCGTCGCTCGCGCAGGTCGACCTGCGCCTGAGCGGCCTGCTCGAGGGGATATGTGCCCCCCACGATCGCCCGCAGCTCGCCGCGTGCGGCGCGGTCGAACAGGTCAGCGAGCGCGTCCGCGAACATCGCCGGACGGGCGAAGCAGTGGAAGAGGTAGAAGCCCACCACGGCGCGCGAGTGGCGCAGCAGCGAGCCGGTGCGCACCTCGTTGGGTTCGTTGGTCGCGATCCCGTACGCCACGATCCGCCCGAACGGCGCGAGCGCCCTGTAGGAGGCGTCGAACACCTCGCCACCCGACATCTCGAACACCACGTCCACCGGCCGCCCGTCGTTGGCCTCGATCAGGCGTTCGGTCAGCCCCTCGGCGGCCGGGTCGATCGCCACATCCGCGCCGAGCTCGAGCGCCAGCGCGCGCTTCTCCTCGCTCGACGCCGTCGCGATCACGCGCCCGGCCCCCATCGCGTGCCCGAGCTGAGTCGCCAGCGAGCCGACCCCTCCGGCGGCCGAGTGCACGACCACGCTCTCGCCCTCGGCGACGCGCCCGGCGGTGCGATACAGGTGCCAGGCGGTCGTCCCCTGGATGACCATGGCGAGCGCCACGCCGTCGTCCAGACCGTCCGGGATCGGAAACACCATGCGCTCCGGCGCGGTCGCGTACTCGGCGTATCCGCCGGTGCCCACGAGCGCGACCACGCGCTCGCCGGTGTCCTCACGCACGCCCGCCACCTCACCCCCCGGAATCAGTGGCAGCGTCGCCTTCTGCACGTAGGAGTTCGTGCGCGTGTGCGTGTCGGCGAAGTTCAGACCCGCGCGACTCACCTTGACGAGCACCTCGCCGTCCTTGGCCACGGGCGTGGGCAGCTCGACGAGCTTGAGAACCTCCGGGCCACCGAACTCCGTCATCTGAATCGCGCGCACGGAGCCGAGGCTAGCGGAGTGCCGGCCCCACCTCGGGCGCGGCCGGAGCCGGCGTGCTCTAAGGTGCGCGCCGATGCCAATCACCGTTGTCGGATCCATCGCCTACGACACCGTCAAGACGCCGTTCGGCGAGCGCGAGCGGATGCTCGGCGGCGCGGCGGTCCATTTCGCCCTCGCCGCGTCGTTCTTCGACGAGGTGCGCGTGGTGGGGCCGGTCGGCGACGATTTCGGCGAGGAGCAGCTGGCGGTGATGCGCAGCCGCGGGGTGGACGTCTCGGACGTCGAGGCCGTCGCCGGAGGCAAGACCTTCTTCTGGCAGGGCGAGTACGGCTGGGACCTCAACTCGCGTGAGACGCTCGACACGCAGCTGGGCGTGTTCGAGGGCTTCCAGCCGAAGCTGTCGGAGCGCTCGCGCTCCAGCGACGTGCTGTTCCTCGCCAACATCCAGCCGGACCTGCAGCGCGAGGTCCGCGCGCAGCTGCCCGACGCCCGCTTCGTCGCGCTCGACTCGATGAACCTGTGGATCGACATCGCACGCGACTCGCTCGTCGCGGCGATCGAGAACGTCGACTGCGTGATCCTCAACGACGCCGAGCTGCGCCAGCTGACCGGCAGGCCGAACCTCGTCACCGCGGCGCGCGAGATCCTGACCTGGGGCGCGGAGTCCTCCACGCGCGGCCCGCGGGTGGTCGTCGCCAAGCAGGGCGAGTACGGCGCGGCGCTCGTCACCCGCGAGGGCTTCTTCGCGCTGCCCGCCTATCCCCTGGAGAGCGTGATCGACCCGACGGGAGCCGGCGACACGTTCGCGGGCGGCCTCGTCGGCTACATCGCGGCGCACCCCGACGATGAGCTCTCCGACGCGCTGCTACGGCGCGCGATGGCGCACGCGACTGTGCTCGCGTCGTTCAACGTGGAGGAGTTCGGCACCGAGCGCGTCCAGCGTCTCACCGGTGGGGAAATCGTCGCACGCAGCAGCGAACTGCACGCGATGACGCAGTTCAGCGGCGCACCGCTGGCGCTGAGAGGCTGACCGGCGCGTTGGCATCCGCCAAGCGCCCGAGATCGTCTGTCAGGGGCTTGTACGGATGCGCGAGCGGGTATACGATCGAAGCAAGTGACCACCTGGACCTTCATCTGGCTGATGGTCTTGTTGAAGATCCCGATCGTGGCGTTGTTCATGATCGTGCGATGGGCGCTCCGCGGCCCGGAGGCGACACCCGACGAGGACGGCGGCATCGGTCCGCGCTTGCGTCCGGTGCACCCGCGCTACCCCCGCTCGAAGCTGCCGTGCTCACCGCGGCGCGGACCTCACGGCACACCGGCGCCGCTGTCGCCCTCGCGCGTACGCACCGCCACCGCGCA
Source organism: uncultured Solirubrobacteraceae bacterium (assembly GCA_964588985.1). Classification (GTDB taxonomy): domain Bacteria; phylum Actinomycetota; class Thermoleophilia; order Solirubrobacterales; family Solirubrobacteraceae; genus Palsa-744. Next base: position 4,978 of record CAZPQW010000042.1, on the reverse strand, counting down.
CCAGCGACTGCCTCGCAACTGAAGCGCGGTCGGCGGGATGCCGACGGCCGGTTGCGCATAATCGAAGCAGAACAGCCCGAAACCGCGGATAGGAGAAGCAGATGACGAACGACACCCTCACGGTGACCGACAACCGCACGGGCAAGAGCTACGAGCTGCCGATCGAGGACGGGACCGTGCGCGGCACCGACCTCAGACAGGTGAAGACCGACGAGCAGGACTTCGGCCTGATGGTCTACGACCCCGCCTACATGAACACCGCGTCGTGCCGCAGCTCGATCACCTACATAGACGGCGACGCGGGGATCCTCCAGCACCGCGGCTACTCGATCGAGCAGCTGTGCGAGCACTCGAGCTACCTCGAGGTCGCCTACCTGATCATCAACGGCGCGCTGCCCACGCAGGCTCAGCTGGACCACTGGGTCCACGAGATCACGATCCACACGTTCGTGCACGAGAACGTCAAGGACTTCATGCAGGGCTTCCGCTACGACGCCAACCCGATGGGCATGCTCGTCGCCTCCGTCGGCGCGCTCTCCACGTTCTACCCCGACGCCAACCAGATCCACGACGGTCAAGTGCGCGCAATCCAGATCATCCGGCTGCTCGCGAAGATGCCCACGCTGGCGGCGTTCGCGTTCCGCCACAACATGGGCCAGCCGTACGTCTACCCCGACAACGACCTGAACTACGCGGGCAACTTCCTCGGGATGATGTACAAGATGACCGAGCTCAAATACGAGCCCGATCCTCGCCTGGAGCGTGCCCTCGACGTGCTGTTCATCCTGCACGCCGACCACGAACAGAACGCCTCCACCAGCGCCGTGCGCGCGGTCGGCTCGACCCAGGTCGACCCCTATTCGGCGGTCGCCGCGGGCGTCGCCGCGCTGTATGGGCCGCTGCACGGCGGCGCCAACGAGCAGGCGCTGCGGATGCTCGCGCGGATCGGCAAGGTGGAGAACATCCCCGACTTCCTCGAGGGCGTGAAGGCCGGCGACGAGCGCCTGATGGGCTTCGGCCACCGTGTGTACAAGAACTACGACCCCCGCGCGCGCATCATCCGCAAACACCTCGACGCGGTGTTCGAGGTGCGCGGCAAGAGCCCGCTGCTGGACGTCGCCACCGAGCTCGAGAAGCGCGCGCTCGACGACGACTACTTCACCTCGCGCAAGCTCTACCCGAACGTCGACTTCTACTCCGGCCTGATCTACGAGGCGCTCGGCCTGCCCGTGGCGATGTTCCCGGTGATGTTCGCGATCGGTCGCACGAGCGGCTGGATCGCGCAGTGGCTCGAGATGGTGCAGGACTCCGAGCAGAAGATCGCGCGTCCCCGCCAGATCTACACCGGCGCGCGCGACCTGGACTACGTGCCGATGGCCCAGCGCGGCTGACCGCGGCCGAGCCCCTTCGCCTCTCATCTGACCGAACGCTTCGCCGGGCTGGACAACTACGGACAAAGATGGGTACTAACACCCATAACCGCTCCTGTCGAGTCTGCCGTTACAGACGTTGACCCCAAGGCCCCACCGACCAGGAGCGGACGATGCACAGACTTGCCAGTCGCGATGTGCGCGACGAGAACGGCTTCACGCTGATCGAGCTGCTCGTCGTGATCCTCATCATCGGGATCCTCGCCGCGATCGCGATCCCCTCGTTCCTGAACCAGAAGGGCAAGGCCTACGACGCGGCGGCGAAGGAGATGGCCCGCACGGCCCAGACGACCGCGGAGACCTACGCGACCGACCACAACGGCGAATACACCGAACTCAACGGCGAAGGCCCGAAAAAGCTGCACGAATACGAGGCCTCGATCGCGGCGAGCAGCGGCGAAGCCAAAGGCGGCTCCTACATCAGCGCCGTCGCGGCCACGGCGAACTCGTACACGGTCACGGCCACCGCGGCGAACACCGGCGACACGTTCTCGATCGAACGCAGCTCCACCGGCTCGATCAGCCGCACCTGCTCGAGCACCAAAAAAGGCTGCAGCGGCGCCAACAGCGGCAGCTGGTAGCCGCCGCCCGCGTCAGGGCTCGACGAGCCCCCGGCGAATCGCATAGCGCGTCAGCTCGACGCGGTTGCGCAGCCCCAGCTTCGCGAGCACGTTCGCACGATGGCGCTCGACGGTCCTGCCGCTGAGCACGAGCTGAGCGGCGATCTCCTCGCTCGTGTGCCCTTCGGCGATCAGCTTCACCACCTCCAGCTCGCGCGCGGTGAGCAGATCGGCGGGCGGAGCCTCGCCACGGGCGAGCATGTCGAGGTGCTCGCGCACGATGCTCGCGGCCGCCGGCGGATAGATGAAGCGCTCGCCGCGCACGCTCGCCCGGCAGGCCTCGAGAAGGTCGCTGCTGGCGGCGGTCTTGAGCACGTAGCCCGAGGCGCCCGCCTTCAGCGCCTCGAAGATGTACTGCTCGTTGTCGTACATCGACAGCATCAGCGTGCGCAGCTCAGGCCGGCGGCGGCGCAGCTCGGCCGCAACCTGCAGGCCGGTCATGAGCGGCATCGACACGTCGAGGATCGCCAGGTCGATGTCCGCCGTGAGCGCTCGCTCGAGCGCCTCAACGCCGTCGCCCGCCTCGACCGTCACCTCGATGTCGGACTCGGCTTCGAGCACCAGCCGCACGCCGCTGCGCACGAGCGCATGGTCGTCCGCGAGCAGCACGCGCAGCTTCAGCGGCGTGGTCATGCCCCGCTCACAGCACGAGCGTCCCGCCGTTGCGCCTCAGCCACTCGCGATCCTCGCGGTAGTCCGGCCAGTGGCGCTCCACGAGCGCCCAGAAGCCCGGCGAGTGGTCGAGGATCTCCAGGTGGCACACCTCGTGCCACACGACGTATTCGAGCACCCGCTCGGGCGCGAGCAGCAGCCGCCAGTTGAAGCTCATGCGCCCGTTCGCCGAGCACGACGCCCAGCGGGTGCGCTGCGCGCGGATCGACAGGCCCGTGTAGGCGCATCCCGCGAGCGCCGCGGCGCGATCGAGCCGCGGCGCGATCTCGGCGCGGGCGGCGCGACGGTAGAAGCGCTCGAGCGCGGGGCGCGCATCGCCCGCGGGGACCAGCAGCCGCTTGCCGCTACGGTGCACACGCGTGCGCCCCGTCTGCGGCACCAGCTCCAGAGGCGTGCCGAGGTACGGCACGGTCCCCGCGCGCGCCGCGATCCGCTCGCGCACCTCGCGCATCTCCCCCAGCCGCCGCTCGATCCACGGGCGCAGCTCGCTGACCGCCGCCGCCGCAGCGCGCTCGGGCGCTCGGGTCGGCAGCACCACCTCCACGCCGGTATGCGCGTGGACGTTCACGCGCACCCGCCGCGCGCGGGCGGAGCGGCGCACGGTGTAGGGGATCTCGCTCAGGGACTGTGTGGCGGGCACCGTTCGCAGGGTACGCGTCCACGCGGGCGTACCCTTGGCGCGTGCACTCGGTCGACGACCCCACCCCACCTCACGCGCTCACGTTCGACGAGGAGCTGCTGCTGTGGCTCGGCGAGGAGCCGCCGGCGATCCGCGCCGCCGACGCCGAGCGCATCCACGACATCGCCGCGGAGTTCGCGCGCGGCTTCGACGCGCTCGCCGAGGTCGAGCGGGCGGTGACCGTGTTCGGGTCCGCGCGCACGCCGCCCGAGCACCCCCACTACGCGCTCGCCCGGGAGGTCGGCGCATGCCTCGGCGGCGCCGGCTATGCGGTCATCACCGGCGGCGGCCCGGGCTTGATGGAGGCCGCCAACCGCGGCGCGCGCGACGTCGGCGCGCTGTCGATCGGCTGCAACATCGAGCTGCCGCGCGAGCAGCAGCTCAACCCGTACGTCGACATCGGGCTGCGCTTCCGCCACTTCTTCGCGCGCAAGGTGATGTTCGTGCGCTACGCGTCCGCGTTCGTCATCTGCCCCGGCGGCTACGGCACGCTGGACGAGCTGTTCGAGTCGCTCACGCTGATCCAGACCGCCACCATCCGCCACTTCCCGGTGATCCTCGTGGGCGAGGGGGAGTGGGACGGGCTGCTCGAGTGGCTCCGCGCCCGAGCGCTCGCCGACGGGCGCATCGACGAGGCTGACCTGGACGTGATGCACCTCGTGCGCGATCCCTCCGAGGTTTGCGCGATCGTGGACGCCGCGCACGAGCGTCAGCGCGCCTACGGCCGCGGGACACCGCGGCGTGCACGGTCATAATCCCGCCACGATGAGCCGCTCGAAGGTCAAGCTGCCGCGCGACGTGCGCGACCCCTACCAGGTGTATCTCAACGGCGTGCCGCAGAATCTGGGGAGCGACTTCAACGTGCGCGAAGGCTTCCTCGTGTTCGAGCGCGAGCTGCGCAAGGACAACATCAGCGGCTGGCGCTGGCTGCTGGGCGCGTGGGGCGTCGGCACCTACCGCCAGAACGACTCGGTGGACGTCCGCTACGAGGGTCCCGACGGAGCGCCGCGCGTGGCCGAGGGGCTGGAGATCGAAGCGGCCTGAGCCGTCCCGCCGGGCCTCTACCAGGGCTTTGCGATCCGCAGCGCGCTGAGGATCGCGCGCGTGGCGGGCGAGCGGTTGAGCGTGATGAAGTGGATGCCTGGCACGCCCTCGCGCAGCAGTTCCGCGCACTGCAGCGTGGCGTAGGCGACGCCGAAGTCGAGCACCGCCTCCGGGTCCTCACCGCGGGCGTGCAGCTCGCGACGCAGGCCATCGGGAATCGAGGCCCCGCAGAGCTTGGCCATGCGCTCGACCTGCCCCACCTGCGTGATCGGCATCACGCCGGGGATGATCGGGACGTTCACGCCCGCCGCGCGTGCGCGCTCAACGAAGTCGAAGTAGAGGGCGTTGTCGAAGAACAGCTGCGTGATCAGGAACCGCACGCCCGCAGCCACCTTCTCGGCAAGGTGTTCCAGGTCCTCCTCGGGGCTGACCGCGTGGATGTGCGTCTCGGGGAAGCAGGCGCCGCCGATCGCAAACGGGTAGTCGGCGGCGATCAGCTCCACCAGTTCGCGCGAGTACTCGAGGCCGCCCTC
>CAZPQW010000041.1:0-12461 GCA_964588985.1 uncultured Solirubrobacteraceae bacterium | reverse complement strand
CCAAGAAGATGGTCGACTCGATGATCGCCGAGGTCTGGGACGTGCTCGAGGAGGTAATCCACGAGCACCCCGTGCTGCTCAACCGCGCGCCGACGCTCCACCGTCTGGGCATCCAGGCGTTCGAGCCGCTGCTCGTCGAGGGCAAGGCGATCCAGGTCCACCCGCTCGTGTGTCACGCGTTCAACGCGGACTTCGACGGCGACCAGATGGCGGTCCACCTGCCGCTGTCGGCCGAGGCCCAGGCGGAGGCGCGCATCCTGATGCTCTCCTCCAACAACATCCTGAGCCCGGCACACGGGGCGCCGCTGGCGACCCCGACCCAGGACATGATCCTGGGCGCCTACTACCTCACGTACGGGCCCGAAGCGGACGAGCTGGCGAAGATCGACCGCGCCACGCACGAGCCGCGACCGCACGTGTTCCGCACCGCGCAGGAGGCCGAGCTCTCCTACGAGGGCGGCGTGGTCAAGCTCCACGACATCGCCGAGTTCCGTCCCTACGGCCGCGAGGGCGGCCACGTGCTCACGACGATCGGGCGGATCATCTACAACGACCGCATCGAGCGGGCGTTGGCTGAGGCGCTGGGCGACGAGTTCGACGCGTCGAAATACGTGTTCGTCAACCAGTCGATGAAGAAGCGTGACACCACGCGCCTGATCGACATGCTCGTGCAGACCTACGGCGCGACGACGATCTCGCTGGTCCTCGACGCGTTCAAGGACCTCGGCTTCAAGTACGCCACGCAGGCCGGGATCACGATCTCCAAGAACGACGTCGTGGTTCCCCCGCAGAAGCAGGAAATCCTCGACAAGTACGACAAGCTCGTGGGCGACATCACCGGTCAGTACGACGACGGCCTGATCACCCAGGAGGAGCGTCACGAGGCGGTCGTGGAGCAGTGGAACGCGGCCACCGACGAGGTGGCCGAGGCGATGGTCCAGAACCTCGACGTGCTGAACCCGATCTTCATGATGGCCAACTCGGGTGCTCGTGGCTCCTTCAAGCAGATCCGCCAGCTGGCGGGCATGCGTGGCCTGATGGCCAACCCGAAGGGTGAAATCATCGAGCGTCCGATCAAGGCCAACTTCATGGAGGGCCTGTCGGTGCTGGAGTACTTCATCTCCACCCACGGCGCGCGAAAGGGTCTGGCTGACACCGCCCTGCGTACCGCGGACTCGGGCTACCTGACGCGGCGTCTGGTCGACGTCGCCCAGGACGTGATCATCCGCGAGGCCGACTGCGGCACCGAGGACTTCATCGAAATGCCCGTCTACAAGTCCGACGGCGAACCGAACGACGGTCTCGTCGGCCGGGTCGCCGCACGCGAGATCGCGACCAAGCGCGGTCGCACGATCGCCGAGCAGGGCGTGGAAATCAACCGCGCGGAGCTCGCCGACATGATCGCGGCGTTCGCAGAAGACCACGAGAAGGGCGCGGAGCTGAAGGTGCCGGTGCGCTCGACGCTCAAGTGCGAGGCCCCGAGCGGCGTGTGCCAGGCCTGCTACGGCCGGGCGATGGCGACCGGCGCGCTCGCGCAGATCGGCGACGCGGTGGGCATCGTGGCGGCACAGTCGATCGGCGAGCCCGGCACGCAGCTGACGATGCGTACGTTCCACACCGGCGGCGTCGCCGGCGCGGACATCACGCACGGTCTGCCCCGCGTGGTCGAGCTCTTCGAGGCGCGACGTCCGAAGGGCCTCGCGAAAATCGCGGAGGAGGACGGCGTGGTGTCGATCGAGGAGACCGACAAAGCGCTCACAGTCGTGATCACCGACGCGGCAGGCGAGGAGTACCGCCACGCCTTCCCGCGGCGCACGCGACTGTTCGTGGCCGAGGGCGAGACGATCAAAGCGGGCCGCCAGCTCAACGAGGGGTCGGTCTACCCGCACGAGCTGCTCGCGATCCGCGGACGCACCGAGACCGAGCAGTACCTGGTGAAGGAGGTCCAGGAGGTCTACAAGTCCCAGGGCGTGGACATCGACGACAAGCACATCGAGCTGATCGTCCGTCAGATGCTCAAAAAGGTGCGCGTCGACCAGAAGGGCGACACCGAGTACCTGCCGGGGCAGTTCGTGGACCGCTTCGAGTTCGCCAAAGCCAACGACGCGGTGATCGACAAGGGCGGCGAGAGCGCCCAGTTCGAGGACATCATCCTCGGGATCACCAAGGCATCGCTGAACACCGACTCGTTCCTGTCGGCGGCCTCCTTCCAGGAGACCACCAAGGTGCTCACCGATGCTGCGCTCGAGGGCAAGATCGACCGCCTGAACGGCCTCAAGGAGAACGTGATCATCGGCAAGCTGATCCCGGCTGCGACCGGGCTGAAGCGCTACCGGCGGATCGAGATCGAACCGGCCGAGCCGCTCCCCCGCGCGATCGACGACGTGGGGCTGCTCGACCAGGACGAGATCGCGGCCGAGCTCGGCCTCGCCGGCGGAGACGCGTTCAACGGCGGCTACGGGCAGGAGTTCGACGCCGACCTCGCATCGCTGGAGAAGATCGGCGCCGGCGGCACCGACCCCGGCTTCGTGGAGGAGCTCGCCGGTCTGGAGATCCCCGAGGGGGACCTCCCCGATCCGGTGGAGTAGACAGCAGATTGAGCAGTAGGGCGAGAGGCCGTCCACGTCTTCGGGCGTGGGCGGCCTCAGCTCGTTAAGGCGGGCGTGCGCCGCGCGCGAACGAATCGCCTGCCGGTGAGCGCATTCTCATCGGGAACAGACGCGACATTTATACGGCTGGTGTGTAGTGGACCTAGATGAGCTCCGCGCGCCCACTGACGCGCAGGTCGCTGCTCACAACGGCCGCCGGCGCGACGGCCGGCGCGTTGCTGCGTCGGCCCGCAGGCGCGCTCGCTGCGCTCGGCGCGCTGTCGCTATCCCCGATGCTCGAGCGGCGCTTCCTCGGCGCCCTCGGCCCGGGCGCCACGACTGTCGAGCTCCGGCGCTCGGCCGACCTGGTGGGGGTCGAATGGCAGGGGCCGGCAGACGCCGGCGTGCAGCTGCGCTTCCGCATCCCGGGCGCAGGCTGGAGCGCGTGGGCCTCAGCGGCGGCTCACGGGCACGGTCCTGAAACGGCCGCTCCACACGCCAGCGGCACGCGCCACGTGGGGGACCCGATCTGGACCGGTGGGACGGTTCTGCTGCAGCTGCGCGCCACGCGCGCGCTCGCGGACGTGCGCCTGCACCTCGTTGACGTGAGCGGCGGGGTCGGCGCGCGCAGGCTGGCGCTGATGCCTCTCGCCGCTGCCGCGGCCCTGCCGCTGGCGGCGCCCGCATACGACGCCGGACCCGGCCAGCCGCCGATCATCGCGCGCCGCGCGTGGGCACAGTGGGTCTCGCGACCGCGCGTGGCCCCCGAATACGGGGAGGTGCGGATGGCGTTCGTCCACCACACGGAGAACCCCAACGGCTACCTGCCCGCAGAGGTGCCGGCGATGCTGCGCGCGATCTACGCGTTCCACCGCTATGTGAACGGCTGGAACGACATCGGCTACAACTTCGTGGTCGACCTGTACGGGCGGATCTTCGAGGCGCGGGCGGGCGGCATCGACGAGCCGGTGGTGGGGGCGCACGCGGGCGGCTACAACCTCGCGTCGACCGGCGTGGCGGTGCTGGGGTCGTTCATGAGCGTGCCGATCTCCCCCGCGGCGCGGCGAGCGCTCGAACATGTACTCGCGTGGAAGCTCGCGCTGCACGGAGCGCCCGCGCAGGGACGGACGACCGTGCGCGTGAACCCGGCGGGCGCGGTGTACAGCCGCTTTCGCGCGGGCGCGCACGTGTCGCTCCCGCGGATCGCGGGCCACCGCGACGGCGACTCCACGGACTGCCCCGGCAACGTGCTCTACGGCGAGCTGTCGGGCATCCGCGCCGGCGTCCAGATGCTCGCGCCCACCCCGGTGTCGGCGACGATCGGCGTGGTGAGCACCGCGGCTGCGCCGAGCGAACCAGCGCCCGGCACACCCACCCCGACGCCAACGCCAACCACCATGCTGGCCGGCGCGCTGACGCTGCTCGACGGAACGCCGCTCGCGGGCGCCCAGGTCGCGGTGCAGCTGCGCACGGTGCGTCGCAGGGGCGAGCTGGTGTCCGAGCAGACGGTTGCGCAGGCGGTGACCGACGCGCAGGGACAGTGGTCGCTGCCGGCGCCTGTGATCACGGGGCGCAGCCGCGTGTGGCTGCGCGCCCTCTACACGGGAGCGCCGGGGAGCAGCGCGGCAATCTCCACGCCAGTGCTGCTCCCGGCGGCGACGCCGCTCAGCGTGCCGCCAGCTGAAGCGCCCAGTCCGCCAGCAGCCGCGCCTCCCGCGCCGTGAGGCCCCGCTGCGGCTCGGTCTGCACGAGCAGCGTGGGTGCGGGGCGCGCTTGCGCCCAGGCACGGCACTCGTCGTCGAGCGCGTCGTCGACCCATGCAAGCGCCCGCCCAGCGGCGTGCGCTTCGATCGCGTCGAGCTTCCAGTGGGCGTTTGAGCGCCCGACTGAGCGCGAGAAGCGCAGGAACGGCAGGCCTGCTGGCAGTCCGAGCAGGTGGGGGAGGTGGTCGTTTGCGCGCTCTTCCCAGCCGCTCGCCCAGACGAGCTCGAAAAGCGGGCCGAGATCAAGCAGGTGCGCGGCGGCGGTGGCCGAAAGGAAGTGGGGTATGCCCTCGATCGAATGGAACGACCCTTCGGCCAGTCGCGGGTCGGCGTCCACGAGGAGAGAAACGCCGAACAGCGAGATGACGCCGTCGATGTCCACCATCAGCAGCGGCTTCTCAGCGGCCGATTCCACAGTGCCTACGGGCTCGCCCGCGTCCTCTTCGGTGAGGCCGAGCGGCTCTTTAGGGTGCATAGAGGTTGGGCAGGGTACTCTGCTGGAGACGGTCGATTCGCCTACACGGCCAGCGCGGAGTAAAGCAGCCGGTGGTCGTGGCCGATGGATGCACGCGTTCCAGCCGTCCCCACTATGACTCTAGATCTAGGCATACTCCTCGCCCTCCTGTGCGCCTTCGTGGCGAACCTCGGCTTCTTCTACAAGTTCCGGGGCGCGAACGACGTGCCGAAGGTGCAGGTGCTGCACCCGCTGCGCTCGGCAAAGTCGCTGTTCTCGTCGAAGTGGTTCACGCTCGGCATGATCACCGCGACCGCGAGCTGGGGTCTGCACGTGGCCGCGCTGGCGTTGGCGCCGATGTCGGTGATCCAGGTGTCGCTGGCGGGCGGCGTGGTGTTCATCGCGGTGATGGCCGACAGGATCTTCGGCTTCCACGTGGGCAGGCGCCAGTGGATCGGCCTGTGCCTGACGGCTGTGGGCCTGGTGCTGCTGGGCCTGACGCTGCCGGCGATGCACGGCGCGCACTCGCACTTCTCCCAGGCGGCGATGATCTCCTTCGAGGCCGGCCTGTTCGGGATCGGCGGCCTGCTGATCATGGGCCCGCGGATGGGTGGCCCGGTCGAGCACCACGGCGTGATGCTCGGCGCGGCGTCGGGAATCCTCTTCGGCGTGTCCGACACGGCGATCAAGGCGCTGACGGGCATCACCGGCGCTCACGGCCTCCTCGGCCTCGTGCTGAGCCCGTGGCTGGGGGTCGCCGTACTCGCTTCGATCGTGGCGTTCTTCGCCTCCGCGCGCGGACTGCAGGACGGCGAGGCGGTCCCGGTGATCGCGGTGACGGGCACCGCGGCGAACATCGCGGGCATCGCGGGCGGGATCATCGTGTTCGGCGATCCGATGGCCGGCAGCCCCCTCGGGGTGGCGCTCCAGGCACTGGCGTTCGTGCTCGTGATCGTGGCCTCTGCACTGATGCCGGCGCCGGTTCGTGCAGCCGGCGTGGCTCAGGCCGCCTAGCACTGCTAGCATCTGCCGCCGATGCCCACCACCTCTCAACTCGTCCGCAAGGGACGCGTCACTCCGAAGAAGAAGGTCGCCACTCCTGGACTGAAGTCTGGGAAAGGCCGCAAGAAGAAGACCGCGGCCCCGCAGCGACGTGGAGTGTGCACGCGCGTCTACACGACGACCCCGAAGAAGCCTAACTCCGCCCTGCGCAAGGTCGCGCGTGTGCGCATCTCCGGCTCGATCGAGGTCACGGCGTACATCCCCGGAGAGGGACACAATCTGCAGGAGCACTCGGTCGTGCTCGTCCGCGGCGGCCGCGTCAAGGATCTCCCTGGCGTGCGCTACAAGGTCGTGCGCGGGACGCTCGACGCCGCCGGCGTGAGCGACCGCAAGAAGGCCCGCTCGCAGTACGGCGTGAAGAAAAAATAAGTCATGCCACGTAGAGCAGCCGCCCAGATCCGCCCCGTGGAGGCGGACCCGATACACCGCTCCAAGCTGGTTCAGCAGGTGATCAACAAGGTGATGCTGGACGGCAAGAAGTCGACCGCCGAGCGGATCGTGTACGACGCGCTCGCGCTGCTGGCTGAGCGCAGCGACAAAGACCCGATCGAGACGCTCGAGGCGTCGATCAAGGCGCTGACCCCGACGCTCGAGGTCAAATCCCGCCGCGTCGGTGGAGCGACCTACCAGGTGCCCGTCGAGGTTGCCTCGCGTCGCGCCCGCACACTTGCAGTCCGCTGGCTGGTGGAGTTCGCCCGCCAGCGCCGCGAGAAGACGATGGCTCAGCGGTTGGCCAACGAGCTGATGGATGCTCAGTCCCAGCAGGGTGGCGCGTACAAGCGCAAGGACGACATCTACCGCATGGCGCAGGCCAACAAGGCCTTCGCGCACTACCGCTGGTAGCGGGCCGATAGCCGGCGCGGACCGTTGTCCTCGGTCGCTCGTGTGCGGAGCACACTTCGCTTGCTGCGTCCTTGGCTCGCTTGATCCTCGGACCGCTACGGGCTGAGCCTCACTGACGCGGTAGCGATTTCTTCTTAAGGGCACCCTCCGGGTGCTGCTCGGGTTGCTTGGTGCTTGTATGGAGTGGATGGGCTGGTACCGGTCTTAACGACTCGCTCGTATAGAGCGACGGTATTCGGCGGAGAGCAGCCATCTCAAGCGGGAAACCTGTGACGGTGGACGTGCAGCTAGACCACGCGCTGAGGTATCCACACCAAGGGGCGCGCCGACGCCCCTTCTCTTCCAAGTGTCGCTCTGCATCTGCTCCCAGTCGATAAAGATCCTCGGCCTCTGTTCTGCCTCCCGCAGTTCCCGGATCACTTTCTCGCTGGATTTCCAAAGGCGCTCCACGTACACGCCGAGTAGCTCCGCTGCCACATCGCGGTCAAGCATGCCGCGCTTGTAGAGGACCGCTATCTCCTCAACAATGTTTGGAAGCCGCATCCATTCGAGCTGCTCAATGTTCGGAAGCGCCTTGAAGTCTGCGGCCGTCCACTTGGGCCACTGCTCGCTGTGCTTCGCCGTAGCTCGCAGCAACTCGAGCCCGTTGAGGAGGTCGGCATAGTCGTAGACGCGTGCTCGACGGGCGGTCGCTTGGCTGGTTCGGATCTGCGCGTACGCTCCGCCAAGCGCAGCAACGCCCGAAAGGGCAAGGACAAACTGAGCAATGTCGCCCCATCCTTGGAGCGAGAGGACCCAAAGCATGCCTAAAGTTTAAGGATCCGGAGCCCGAAGAGGACCACAGGCCGCACCTGGGGACCTGTTAGGATTGAGCCATGCATTGCGAACCGGTTTTGATCAAATAGCTCTGTATCAGTCGAGTAGTTTCGCCTGAAAGGCGAGGCTCTCGTGTCACGCGTCGCGCCTGGGCGATGTGGCGTGCGGTGTCCATGATCTGCAGGACTCGCAGACGGTGCGCAGCTAGGAATATCGTCCTCGTCGTTGTGGCTCGACGGGTTGGCACGATGCGGCCGGTCGACGCAAGCGATCATAGGTGGTGACACCCATGCTCGGGTTAGAACCGACGCGGCGACTGTCTTCACCGGCACGGCTTTCGTATGTGCGATCGCACACAGAGGGGTTGAAGAACAAAGCTTCGGTACCTAAACTTTCGGTACCGAATGTCTTCTCAGGCCACAACAGCGCACGACTTCCACCCGGACGCCTCCGACCGCATCGAGCCGATCGTTTGGAAGATCGCGGGCGTGGTGATCCTGGGGATGATCATGTCGATCCTCGACACGACGATCGTCAACGTCGCGCTGCACACGCTCCAGCACGACCTCCACAGCTCGATCTCCCAGATCCAGTGGGTCGTGACCGGGTATCTGCTCTCGCTCGCGGCCGTCATACCCGTCACCGGCTGGGCCGCGCGACGCTACGGCGCCAAGCGCGTGTACCTGACCTCGCTGGTGCTCTTCACCGCCGGTTCCGGGCTGTGCGCGGTTGCCGCCTCGACCACCTCGCTGGTGCTGTTCCGTGTGCTGCAGGGCGCAGGCGGCGGCATGATCATGCCCGTCGGCCAGCTGATCATGGCCCAGGTGGCCGGTCCCAAGCGCATGGGCAGGGTGATGGGCGTCGTTTCGATGCCCGCGATGCTCGCGCCGATCTTCGGGCCGATCGTCGGCGGCACGATCCTGCAGAACCTGCACTGGTCGTGGATCTTCCTCGTCAACCTGCCGATCGGCGTGGTCGCGTTCGCGCTGGCGTGGCGCGTCCTGCCGCATACCGACTCCGGCGAAGCCGGACGCCTGGACGTGCGCGGGCTGGCGCTGCTGTCGAGCGCGTCGACCGCGCTCGTGTATGGCCTCAGTCAGGCGGGCACGCACGCCAGCCTCACCGCCCCCGTCGTGGTTTGGCCCACGGTGCTCGGGCTCACCCTCGCGGGCGTGTTCTGCTGGCACGCGCTGCGCATCGAGCGTCCCCTGCTCGACGTGCGGCTGTATGCCAACCGCGTGTTCGGTGCCGCGTCGCTGACGACCTTCGGCCTCGGTGCTGCGCTGTTCGGCGCGATGATCCTCGTGCCGCTCTACTACCAGGAAATCAGGCACGAGAGCGTGATCGCCACCGGGCTCCTGGTCGGGCCGCAGGGACTCGGGATGCTGCTGGTGATGCCGCTCACCAGCCGCCTCACGCAGCGCTTCGGCGGCGGCCGCGTGGCGATGGGAGGCGTGACGATCCTCGCCCTCGGCACGATCCCGCTCGCGTTCGTCGGCGCGCACACCTCGATCGCGTTGATATCGCTCGTGCTGCTGCTGCGCGGTGTTGGCATTGGGTTCTCGTTCATGCCGGCGATGACCGCGGCGTTCGCGTCGCTGCGACCGGAGCAGCTCTCCGACGCGACCCCGCAGCTGAACGTGCTGCAGCGGATCGGCGGCGCGATCGGCACCGCGGTCCTCGCTGTGGTCCTCCAGCGCGCTACCGGACACGCTTTGGTGAAGCCCGTGAGCGCGTTCCAGGACGCCTACTGGTGGTCGCTCGGCATAGCAGTGCTGTCGCTGATTCCGTGCCTCGTGCTGCTGCGCGCGGAGAATCCGAACGCGCGGCTGAGTCGCGCGGCGGCCAACGCCGAGGCCGCGGTCGAGCCCCTCGGGGCATAGCCGGCCCGGACCGAGCGATGAGCGCCACAGCACCGACCGACACGCGCGAGGCCCAGCTGAAGGAACTCGGACTTGCCTTCCGACACGTCTTTCGGACCCTCTCGCGCCTGCGCGGACGCGACACGCACCTCGGCGGGTCGGAGCTCAGCCACGCGCAGTTCGAGCTGCTGATCGAGCTCGAGGAGCGCGGCGAGCTGGCGGCCGGCGAGCTCGCCGCCGCTGCGCGGCTCACGCCCGCGACTGTCACGCAGATGCTCGACCACCTCGCCGGGCAGGGCCACGTCGAGCGCGTGCGCTCGGAGACCGACCGGCGCGTGGTCGTCTCGCGCCTCACTCCCGGGGGCCGACGCAAGATCGCGGCCAAGCGCGAGGCCTGGCAGAGTCGCTGGCACCGGGCGCTCGCGGACACCGACGGCGAGGACCTCGATGCCGCCACGCGCGTCCTCGAACGCCTCGGCGCGATGCTCGAGGAAGTCCCCGAGACGGCCGACTGCAAGGGCCCCGGCGCGGCTCCCACGCAGCCTTGACGATAGGCCTTGCAAGCCCGTTCCGAGAGGCAATTCCTCTGCTATAGTCGGCCTCGCGTCGCGGGTGGACGCAGCTTGCGCACGCCTTCCCGCGAGTCGGCAAATCACGATGGAGACCTCGAGCAGATAACGACGCGAACCGGTCCAACGAGACCAGTAGCGCGCGTGGGCCCGAGGGGCCCATTTTTTTCGCCCTGAAGCAGCCACCGCAACCACCGGATCCACACATGCCACGTAAGTTCACACTCGACAACACCCGCAACATCGGGATCATGGCTCACATCGACGCCGGTAAGACGACGACGACCGAGCGGATCCTCTACTACACCGGGCGCACCTACAAGATCGGCGAGGTGCACGAGGGCGCGGCAGTGATGGACTGGATGGAGCAGGAGCAGGAGCGCGGGATCACGATCACCTCCGCCGCCACCGCCTGCGAGTGGAAGGGCCACCGCATCAACATCATCGACACGCCCGGCCACGTCGACTTCACGGTCGAGGTCGAGCGCTCGCTGCGCGTGCTCGACGGCGCGATCGCGCTGTTCGACTCGGTCGCGGGCGTCGAGCCCCAGTCCGAGACGGTGTGGCGTCAGGCGGACAAGTACCACGTGCCGCGCATCGCCTACATCAACAAGATGGACCGCACCGGCGCGGACTTCGATATGGGCGTGCGAACGATGATCGACCGCCTCGGCGCGCACCCCGTGCCGATCCAGCTCCCGATCGGCTCCGAGGGAGACTTCCTCGGCGTCGTCGACCTGGTGACGATGAAAGCGATCGTCTACAAGGACGACATGGGCAAGGAACAGGACGAAGTCGAGATTCCCGAGAACCTCGTCGAAGCGGCCACCGGCGCGCGCGAACACCTTCTCGAGGAGGTCTCCCACTACGACGACGCGCTGCTCGAGCTGATCCTCGAGGAGGCCGAGGTGCCGGCGGAGGTCCTCAAGAGCGCGATCCGCAAGGCGACCCTGTCGACCAAGCTGACCCCCGTGCTGTGCGGCTCCTCCTTCAAGAACAAGGGCGTGCAGCCCCTGCTCGACGCGGTCATCGACTACCTGCCCTCGCCGCTGGACGTTCCCGCGGTCGTGGGCACCGAACTGATCAAAGGCGAGGAGGAGGCGCGCGAGGTGCTGCGCCACGCCGACGACTCCGAGCCGTTTGCGGCGCTCGCCTTCAAGATCGCCGCAGATCCCTATGTCGGCAAGCTCACCTACTTCCGCGTCTACTCCGGCAAGTTGGAGGCGGGCGCCAAGGTCCTGAACGTCAGCACGGGGCGCACCGAGCGCATCGGCCGGATCCTGATGATGCACGCCAACGAGCGCGAGGAGGTCTCCGAGGTCTACGCCGGGGACATCGCCGCCGCGGTCGGCATCAAGCAGGTCATCACCGGCGACACCCTCGCCGACCCGGACCACCCGGTTCACCTCGAGAACATCGTCTTCCCGGAGCCCGTGATCAAGGTCGCGGTGGAGCCGAAGACGAAGATCGACCAGGAGAAGATGTCGATCGCCCTCGGTCGACTGGCCGAGGAGGACCCCACCTTCCAGGTGCGCACCAACGAGGAGACCGGCCAGACCGAGATCTCCGGCATGGGCGAGCTCCACCTCGAAGTGCTCGTGGACCGCATGAAGCGCGAGTTCGGAGTCGAGGCGAACGTCGGTCGTCCGCAGGTCTCCTACCGCGAGACTGTCCGCGGCACGGTCAACAAGATCGAGGGCAAGTTCGTCCGCCAGACCGGCGGCTCGGGCCAGTTCGGGGTGGTCTACATCGACCTCGAGCCGGCGCCCGGCGACGGCTTCGAGTTCATCAACAAGATCAAGGGTGGAGCGATCCCCTCGGAATACATCCCCGCCGTGAAGAAGGGCGTGGAAGAGGCGCTCGAGGTTGGCGTCAAGGCCGGCTACCCGATGGTGGACGTGAAGGTGACGCTCGTGGACGGCAAGTACCACGACGTGGACTCCTCGGAGATCGCCTTCAAGGTCGCGGGCTCGATCGCCTGCAAGGAGGCCGCTCGCAGGGCCAAGCCGGTCCTGCTCGAGCCGATCTTCGGTGTCGAGGTCGTCACGCCGGAGGATTTCCTCGGCGACGTCATCGGCGACCTCAGCCGCCGTCGTGGCCGCGTCGAAGGTCAGGAGCGTCGCGGCAACGCGTTGGCGGTGACCGCGAAGGTCCCGCTCAGCGAGATGTTCGGGTACGCCACCGACCTGCGTTCGAACACGCAGGGACGCGCGACCTACACGATGCAGTTCGACGCCTACGAAGAGGTTCCGCCGAACATCGCGGAGAAGGTGGTGGAAGCGCGAACGGGCGAGCCGGTACCGGCGTAAACGCCTGCAGTAGGGCGGATGTTGTCCCAACTTGAAGTAGTACGAAACAAGCAGCAGTCACCGAGCACCACATTTAGATAGATTTCTGAGGTTCGCCCTCACAGAGGCGCGGACATACAAGTCGATACAGGAGCGAGTAAAAAGTGGCGAAGGAGAAGTTCGAGCGCGACAAGCCGCACGTCAACGTCGGGACCA
>CAZPQW010000040.1:0-17213 GCA_964588985.1 uncultured Solirubrobacteraceae bacterium | reverse complement strand
GAGGAACAGCTTGATCACGTCCCCGCCGCGTGCCGGCACGACGTTGTTGAAGCCGACCGCCGCGAAGTACGCACCCCACACGCGACGCCACTGGAAGCGCACCGCGGGGTAGGCCGCGCGGAGGCTGTGGAAGAACGCGCGCGAGCGCAGCGTGAGGTTCAGGCCGAAGAACACCAGGCCGAGCAGCAGCGTGAGCCAGTGCACCGCGGCGAGGTCGGCGAAGAACTTGCCGACCGCGTCGAAGAACGAGCTGACGCTCTGCCCGACGGACGCTGACGCGAGGAGCCCTGGCACGCCACCAAGCCTACGGCCAGCCCGAACCGAGCGCGAGCGCGCCCAGCAGCGCGAGCGGCGCGAGCACGAGTCCCTGGCGCGAGTACTCGAGCGCCGAGGGCGTGGCCCCACTCGCGCGAGCGGCACGCCACCACAGCAGCACCGCCAGGGAGCCGCTGACCGCGAGGTTCGGACCCACGTTCAGGCCCAGCAGCAGCGCGCCCACGTGGATGTGACCGCTCGAGGAGAGCAAGACCGCCGCTGGCAGGTTGTTGACGAGCACGCTCGACAGCGCAGCAACCACGGCGGTCAGCGGCGCACCGGCGCCGTGCATCTGATCGGCGGGGAACGAGCTGGCGCGCGCGAGCGTCCCGAGCGCGACCGCAAGAGCGAAGAGGCCGAGCAGCACCGGCACACCGAGCCGCGAGAGGCCTTCCGACCACCGCACGCGCCCCTGGCGCTCTCGCAGGGCAAGCATCGCGACCCCCAGCGCGAGCACGGGCAGTGCTGCGTTGGTGAGGATCAAGACCAGCCCAGCGGCCAGAAGCGTGCCCCAGAAGCCGACCCCGAGCCGGACGGGAGCTGGCGGCTGTGCCCGCGGCGGCTGGATGGGGGAGGCGGAGAGCCCGCGGCGGTGTATGAGCGCGAGCCCCACCGCGGTGATCGCCATCGCCGCGAGCGCCATCGGCAGCATGCGCGCGAAGAAGGTAGCGCCCGACACGTGGTCCTGAGAGAGCACGAGCAGGTTCGTGAGGTTCGAGCCGGGGAGGAACAGCGAAGAGGCGTTGGCCATGAACACGCTGCCGTACAGGAACGGTGCGACCCCGACCCCGCGTCGCTGGGCGGTCTTGACGAGCACTGGCGTGAGGAACACGACCGAGGTGTCAAGGTTCAGCAGCGCGGTCACGACCGCCACGAGCGCGAAGCACGCGAGCAGCAGCACGACCGGCGGCCCTGAGAGCGCGACCAGGCGCGAGGCCGCGGCGTCGAACAGGCCGTCGGCGCCCGCGACCATGCCGACGAGCAGCAGCCCCGCGACGAGCACGAACGGCGGCCAGGACTGCTGGAGCGCGGCGCTCAGGCGGACACCCGCTGCCCCGCGAGCCTGCGTGCGCCGAGGACCGCCAGGACGGACAGCGCCAGTACCAGCGGCACGATCGCGAACAGGATCGCATCGCCTCCGGGCCAGCTCACGCCGGCGCCGTCCGCGACCCAGAAGATCCCGTAGGAGCAGAGCATCACGCCGACGGCGAACTTCATCGTGTTCTCCGGTACCCGCGCCAGGGGAGCACGAACCGCGAACCCGGCGGCCACGACGGCCGCAACGGCGAACCCGGCCGCTGCGGCGGCCAACCCCGTGTGATGCCGCGCGGCTCCGAACGTGACCACGATCAGCGCGACCTCGAGGCCCTCGAGCAGCACACCTTTGAAGGCGATCGCAAACGAGTACGTGTCCCACGCCCCGGCCGCGCGGGCGGCTTCCCGTGCGGCGGCCAGCTCGTGCTCGTAGGCGCTGCGCTCGTCGTGGAGCGCCTTCAGACCGGCGGCGCGCAGGACGGCCTTGCGCAGCCATTGCAGGCCGAACAACAGCAGCAGGGCTCCGACGGCGATCCGCAGCGCGTGGATCGGCAGCGAAGTGAGCGCCGCGCCGAGCACCGCAACGATCGCGACGAGCACCACCGTGGCCGCGCCGACACCGCTCATCGCGGAGCGCCAGCTGCGGCTGTGCCCGACGGCCATCACGATCGTGAGCGCCTCCACCGCCTCCACGGCGCACGCCAGGAAGACCGATACCGCGAGTCCCGCCTGCGTCGCGCTCATCGGTTGAATCTAGCTATCTGCGAATAGGTCGGCTCGAATGCGGTACAACGAACACATGGCCTCGCGCGCGAGCTCCCAGAAAGGCCTCACGGTGGCGGTCACCGGCGAGATCGGCCAGTCGGTGGTCGCGGCGCTCGAGCGCTCGCGAGACGTGGGTCGCATCCTGGGCATGGCGCGCCGCCCGTTCGACCCTCGCGCGAAGGGCTGGAAGAAGGTCACCTACCAGCGCGGCGACGTGCTCGACCGCAGGCGCGTGGCTGAGCTGGTCGAGGAAGCCGACGTGGTGGTGCACCTCGCGTTCATGATCATGGGCGGCGCGAAGCAGAGCCGCCGGGTGAACCTCGAGGGCTCGCGCAACGTGTTCGTGGCGGCTGTGGAAGCGGGCGTGAAACGGCTGGTGTACGCCTCCTCGGTGGCCGCTTACGGCTTCCACAAGGACAACCCGCAGCCGCTGACCGAGGACGTCCCCGCGCGCGGCACCGCCGCGCACTACTACTCCGCCCAGAAGGCCGAGGTGGAGGAGATGCTCGCTGATGTGCTCCACCCCACGCGCACCTCGGCTTACGTGTTCCGCCCATGCATCGTCGCCGGGCCACAGGCGCCGCTGCTGATCGACAGCCTGCCCTACACCCAGATCTCCGAGCGCCTGCCGGGGCCCGTGCTGAGCCTGCTCGACGGCGTGCCGATCCTCAAGCCGGTGCTGCCCGACCCGGGCGTGCCGTTCCAACTGGTCCACCACGACGACGTCGCCACGGCGATGCGCGCGGGGGTGCTCGGCCGCGGCAAGCCCGGCGTGTACAACCTCGCGGGCGCCGGCGAGATGACGGTAAAGCTGCTCGCCGACGAGCTCGGGTGGTACTCGATCCCGGTGCCCGAGCTGGCGGTGGACGCGGTCGCGGAGATGATCGGGCGGCTCGGCTTCCTGCCCGCACAGGCCCAGTGGATCGCCGCGTTCCGCGAGCCGGTGATCATGAGCACGAGCAAGGCGCGGCGCGAGCTCGGCTGGCGCCCGAAGCACGACGCGGCCGAGACGCTGCGAGCGACGATCGCCGCCGCGCGGATGGACCGACTGATCCGCTGAGCGTGCGGCGCCTGCGCCGCGTAGGCTTCCGAAGCAGTGACCGTTTACGAAGATCTTGATGCGTCGGCCGGGGGCGGCGGCGTGGCTGTCGTCACCGACAGCACCACCTACCTTCCGCGTGCGCTCGTCGAGCGCTGGGACATCCACGAGGTCAGCCTCTACGTCGGCTGGGGCGGCGATCTGCGCCCCGAGGACGAGTACGTCGATCTCGACGACTTCTACGTGCGCCTGAAGGAGTCCCCGCAGCTGCCCACCACCTCACAGCCGTCCGTGGGCGACTTCCTCGAGTGCTACCGCCCGCTCGTCGCCGCCGGGCGCGACGTGATCTCGATCCACATCGCCGCCGGCCTGTCGGGCACGTGCGAGAGCGCCACCGAAGCGGCACGCCTACTTAGCGAGGAAGGCCAGCCGGGGAAGGTCCACGTGCACGACGGGCAGACCGGAGCCGGAGGCCTCGGCTGCATGGTGCTGCTGGCGGCGAGCGTCGCCGCGCAGGGGGCCACGCTCGAGACGGTCGTGGATGCCGTCCGTCGCGGCCGCGAGAGCCTCGACATCTGGTTCTGTCTCGACACACTCGAGTACCTGCGCAAGGGCGGCAGGATCGGCGCGGCGCAGGCGATGGTGGGCACCGCCCTGAAGATCAAGCCGATCCTCACGTTTGGCACCGAGATCGCACCGGTGGGGCGTGTGCGCACGCACCGGCGCGCGCTCGAGCAGATGATCGCCTACCTCCACGAGCTGCACGACCGCGGCGCCACCGACTGGATCGTGCAGCACGCGCAGTCGAGCGCGGACGCGGACGCGCTCGTGGCCGAGGGCACTTCGATCTTCGGCTCCGAGCCGCTGTTCTGCACGGAGGTCGGGCCGGTGCTCGGCGCGCACCTCGGCTCGGGGATGCTCGTCGGGGGAATGACGCGACCGGACGTGCCGGGCGACGACTGAATTCCTGCGGTCCGCCTCAGCTCGCCGCCAGATCCTGTTGATTCGCGGCCTCGACGGTCTGCTCGAGCAGGATTGCGATCGTCATGGGCCCCACGCCGCCTGGAACGGGTGTGATCATCGCTGCTCGGTCAAGCGCCTCCTCGAAGGCGACATCGCCCACGTTGCCGTCGTTGTAGCCCGCATCCAGTACGACCGCCCCCGGCTTCAACCAGTCTCCTCGGACGAACTCCGGTTTTCCCACCGCGGCGATGACGATGTCGCCGCCCCGGACGATCGACGGCAGCTCTGTGGTGCGTGAGTGGCAGTAGGTGACGGTCGCGTCGCGTGCCAGCAGGAGCATCCCGATGGGCTTGCCCAGGATCGGGCTGCGTCCGAGGACGACGGCGTGCTTGCCGCGCGGGTCGACGTCGTAGGCGTCGAGCAGGCGCATCATCCCTCCGGGGGTGCAGGAGACGAACCCCGGCTCGCCGAAGGCCATAGCCGCAAACGAGTGCATAGTGACGCCGTCCACATCCTTCGCGGGCGCGATCGCCTCGAACGCCGCGCGCTCGTCGATCTGCTTGGGCACAGGATGCTGCAGGAGGATGCCGTGCACGCCTGGATCGGACGAAAGCGCCGCGATGACCTCCACCAACTCCGCGGTTGTGGTCTCCTCCGGGAGTGGTGTGTGGCGGGATGCGATGCCAGCTTGCTCGCATCGATCTCGCTTCATCTTGACGTACGTGACCGATCCGGGATCCTCGCCCACGAGCACCGTCGCGAGACACGGCCTGCTCCCGGTCCGCTCCGCGAATGCCGCCGCCTGCCCAGTGCTGCGCTCGACGATCGCACGCGCAAGCTGAGTGCCCTCCATCATGCTCGCGACGGATACGTCTGCTCGCTCGCTCCCGGACGTGGCCATGTTGGCGCGGACCATAACGCGTGCTCTCGACGTCGCAGACCGTTCGCGGGCGATCCCGAGCGCTCAGGCAGGCTCTGAGATCACCAACCTGAGAGCACCCTGGAAGCTGTCCTGCGCACGCAGGTGGCCGTGCTCGGCATCCCATGCGCCTGAGTCGAGCGCCTCAGCGAGCCGTTCCACGATGCGCTGCTCCACATCGGCATCCAGCAACGCCCACACCGACTGGGCGCTGCGAACCGCGGGGTCGAGCAGCGCCTCGGGGCGCCGCCAGAACGCCTCGAAGAACCCGTCCGTGCAGTCGCCCGGCGTGGGGATCGCCTCCACGCGCGTACGCCCGCCGAGCGCCTTTGCGACATCGGCGATGGCGGGAAAGCGCGGCTGCTCGACGAGCACTCCCTCGCGCAGGTACTCGTGCTGCCAGGCGGGCAGGCTGTCGAGCTCGAACGTGAAGACCACCACGGGCCCGCGGGCCACACGGCGAAGCTCGGCCAGACCGACCTCGGGCGACTCCCAGTGATGGATCGTCACGCACGCCATCGCCGCGTCGACCGAGTCGTCGTCAAACGGGAGCGCCTCCGCGCGCGCCGGGATCGCCGGGGCCGCGCCGGCGGGACGCTGGGCGCGCATCGTCGCGCTCGGCTCGACCGCCAGCACCCAACGATCGGTCGGCTCGTATGAGCCCGTGCCGGCACCGACGTTGAGCACCGTTCGCGCGTCGCCCAGCGCCGCGTGGATCCGTGCCTCAATCCGCGGATCCGGGCGACGGTACTGCGCATACGTCCGTCCGTGCCGCTCGTAGTCGACGCGAGCGCTCATATCCCGAGCGTAACATCGACGCTCAAGTCCGAGCGCTCGCGTGACGAGATGGGCTTCATGACATCTCGGATGTTGAAACTACGCCGGGGAGACGTTTGTTGCGTGTGCGCCACGCCACTCGCTGTCGGGACACAGGCGTGGTGGAATCCGGCCAGCCGAAGGGTCACGTGCGTACCGTGTGAGGACGGGAGCCCGATGTCGTCCGCCACCGACGCCACGCCACAGGAGCTCGACCGTGGCCGTGCCGGCGCGAGTGTCGCGCGCGAGCACCAGCGGCGCAAACGGGGTCGCGAAGAACGTACCCGCAAGGCGCACCCGTGGATCGGCGGCCTGCTGCTGAGGTTGCGCGGCGCGCCGCAGCACGAGCGAGCCTTCCACAGCGGCCAGCTCGGCGAGGAGCGGCTTGGAGCTTGGCTTGAACGCTCTAGTGCGAGCGGCCCTGCGATCGTCCTCCACGACCGTCGCATGCCCGGCGGGCACGGGAACATCGACCATCTGGTCATCGCCCCGAGCGGCGTGTTCGTGATCGACGCGAAGAACGTGAAGGGCAAGGTGCAGGTCTCAGCGCCTTTGATCGGCGCCACGAGGTTGAAGATCGGCGGCTACAACCGCACCAAGTTCATCGACGGCCTCGACCGTCAGGTCGCAGCCGTGCGCGACGCCCTGGGGGCTTACCACCGTGCGGGGGTGCCGATCAAAGGCGTGCTGTGCTTCCTGCAGGCGGACCTGCCGCTGCTGGGTAAGCCGAGGATGCGCGGCCACCTGCTGCTCTCCCGCCGCGCGCTGGCCAAGCAGCTGGATCAAGGGGGTCCGCTCGAGCAGGCGTCGATCGAAGCGCTCGCGCGCACGCTCACGCATGCCCTCCCGCCCGCGTGATCGGCGCCGCTAGGGATATCGTAGGACCGGTGTCCAGCCCGTTGCTCTCCCTGATCGAGTTTCCCGCCGACGACCCGGCGCGAGCCCGGCGCTTCTGGGGTGAGCTTCTCGGCGTCGAGTTCGATGCGCGGCCCGCTGCCGAGGGCCGTGGCTGGCAGACCCACTCGGCGACACCGGCTGTCGGCGTCCACGAGCGCGGCCGTGGACCTGGGGACTCCTTCAGCCTGCCCTACTTCGTCGTGGCGGACATCGAAGAGACCATCGGGAGGGTGAGAGAGCTCGGCGGAACGGTGGTCCACCCGGGAGAGACATGGACAATCTGCAAGGACACCGAGGGAAGCCCCTTCGGACTCGCCCAGCAGCAGCTCACTCCGTGAGACACGTGTCCTCGTCGGAGTAGGCGGGCGAGCACGCGCACACGACCCTCAGCGGCTCGCCGCCGACGTTGAACAGCTTGTGACGGCTGCCCGGGGGAATCAGCGCACAGTCGCCTTGCTCGATGACCCGCTCCTCGCCGTCGATCGCCAGCAGGCCGCGACCGGCGGTGACGAGATAGAGCTCCTCGGTGAGGCGGTGGTAGTGCTCGGTCGTCGCACCACCGACCGGGATCGTCGCCTCGGCCAGGCTCTGGTTCTTCGCGGGCGCCGACACGCGACCCGCCCACTCTCGGATCTCCGATCCGTCGAGTGTGATGAACGGCTCTATATCGCCGTGGGATCTAACGTGGATCATGAGATGCTCCTGCCTGACCTTCGTGTGCATTCATCGACCGCTCGATGATATGCGGCGGCCCTCAAAGCGCGTGGATGGGCGGGCCGTTGTAGACGACGCCACTCGGGCTGCGCCAGCTCACACGCCAAGCGCTGCCTCGCGCAGCTGTGTGAAGCCGCCAGTAGCCGAGCCTGTCCGTCGCGACGCTGCGCAGCGTTCGGTAGTGCCTGGAACCAGATGGCTCGAAGAGCACCCGCACATCAGTCACCCCGGTCGTGGGACGCACGAGCCCCCACAACGAGTACCCGGAGTGCGTTCGTGTGACCGCCAGCGGTACGGCGAAGGCGAGATACGACGGCTTCGGCTTGCCTGTGGGAGTCTCCAGGCCGGTGCGATATCCCACGAGGCGTCCATGTGGTGCTTCGTCGCGAAGCAGATACTGGGAGAACGCGGCGACGTTCGGATCTTCCCACGCGATCCGTTCCGAGAGAGCCATGTACTCGGCCTGCTGCCTTTCCGGCACACCGAGCGGGCTCGGCCTCGTCTGCACGCCGTACTCGGTGAGATATATCGGCACTCGGGCGGGTATCGCATGCGCGCGAGCCGCCAGCCGAATGGCTGTGGTGAGTCGCGGGAGCACGCCGATCGGAACCTCGTCGCGATTGGCCGGACGATAGTAGGGTCCTTGAACCGCGGGGTAGGTGTACGGGTGATGAGCGTAACCGTAGATCGGGAGCATCGCGCACGTGGCAATTTTGCGATATTTCGGATTCAGGCAGAGCGCTCCTCGCAGGAATGCGAGTGGCGCCACCTCGCGCTCGACCCCTTCCCTCCTCGGTTCGACGGTGTCCGTGCCGAATGGCGCCGTTTCACCGAAAAGCACCTTGGGCGACACCAGGCCTGCGGCGGTGAGCCCCGCGTAGCCCGCCTCGAACAGGCCGCGGTAGATGCGCGGTGAGGCGGGTGTACCGTTTGCGTTGAATTGAGGCGCCAGCCATCCCGGTACGTTTGGCTCGTTCCAAATTGCCCACAGTGAAACATCCGAACCGTAATGCCGACCCACGGCTGTCATGAATTCTTCGAACGCCAGGTCGTCCGGGCGTGTGATCAGATCTCTATGGGTCGCCGTCGCCCACCTCGGCACAGGCGAGGTGACCGTCAGCAAGACGCGCCACCCCAAGCGCTGCGCTTCGGAGATCACAGCGTCGTACTGCCCCCAGTTGTAGCTCGCAGGGTTTCGCGCTTCGAAGCCCGGGCGCTGCGGGCTGTCGGCCTGAGGCGCGACGTCATGCCAGTGAAGCTCGACCCGAAGCGCTTTCACACCCAGTGCTTTCAACTGCTCGATCACACCAATGCGCTGTGTCGGATCGAGCAATTGCGCGGGCGCCTCGAAGAAGAGCATCTGCTTGTGGCTGGCGGATGCCGCGGCTGGCATACCGACAGAGATGGCGAGCAGTGTGACTGTGGCCAAGATCGCTGATCTTGCCCCATGGGTCAGGTGAATGAACCGACGAGCCGTGAGCATCGCCGGTTAACACACATCCGAGTACCCGATAGTTGCGGTATTCAACCTTGTGTGGTGTACGTTGCTCACATGGCGCAGCTTCATTACATCGATGGGCGACGCGCCGATCCCCGTATGAGAGCTGCGGCTACTCGCCTGGCTCTTCGAAGGCACGAGCCGGCAAGACGAACCTGCGTGCCGGCGGCGCCTGCCCTCCGACTCCGGCGACGTCGCGCATACCGTGCAGGCCGCTGCTTCGTGCCGGGGCCGAGGTCGAGTCGGCAACACCGTCGTGGTCGGATATCCAGCTCAGGATCGCTGCCGAATCGGAACCCTCGGCGAGGATCACAGAGCGCTCGATCACCATGCCGCCGGAGGCATGCGGACGGGCCAGACGCTGCACGAGGGTGCCTATTGCATCGGTCGTCACGCCTCCACTCTAGGCGACCGACGGACCTACCTCCTCCAGCGCCTTCAGCACGAGCTCGTCGTGCTCGCCTGGCTTGACCTTGCGCAGCACCTTGGCCACGTTGCCCTCGGAGTCGATCACGAACGTCGTGCGCTCGTTGCCGAAGTACTTTTTCCCGTACATCGACTTCTCTACCCACACGCCGTAGGTGTCCGCGACCGCGTGGCCGTCGTCGGCCAGCAGCGCGAAGTTGAGCCCCTGCTTGTCGTGGAATCTCTTTACCTTGGCGACCGTGTCGGGGGAGATCCCGAGCACCACCGCGCCTGCCTTGGCGTAGTCGGCGCGACGGTCGCGCACGCCGCACGCCTGGGCGGTGCATCCCGGAGTGTCGGCCTTTGGGTAGAAGTAGACGACCACCGGCTGGCCGCGGAAGTCGGAGAGCTTGATGGCGCGACCGTCTTGATCGGGAAGCTCGAAGTCGGGGGCCTGCTGGCCTTGCTCGATCATGGATTCTCCTTCGTCGACATGCGCGGCAGCCTAGCGGTGCGGGAGGCTCGCCGCTCACGCACCGAAGCGAGCAACACACAGAGATATATGCCTCCCCCAAGCCCATACTCCCATCCGTGTCGCGCGGCAAACAGGATGGATACCGATGCACCCGATCCGATACTCATAACCCAGAAGTAGGGCGACTTGATCTGCTCTCGCAGCGGAGGACTCTGACGACGTCCGTCTGGATTGTTCGCCGCCTCCCACGCCTCCTGCGCCAAGCTCTCAGCAAGCCGCTGATCCCACGGCGCCTTCTCAGGGGTCTCTCCCACCATGAGCCTAATTTACCCGCCTCGCTCGCCGCTCACCGCAACAACCGCGAAAGCCTACGGTCCTTGAGCACCCGTCCCTCGGTCTGGCAGTCGGGGCAGTAGGCGATCACGTAGTCCTCGAAGTGCACCGCCCGCAGCGTCGCCTGACAACGCGGGCACGGCTCGCCCTCGTGGCGGTGGACCCGCAGTGGCATCGGCAGCTTGTCCGGGATCGGCAGGCTGACCGTCTGCTCGTAGTGCGCAACAGCACCACCGAGCGTCTCGACCGTCGCATCGCGAAGCCGGCTCGCCTCGTTCTCGTCGAGGTCTGCGCCGCGCTTGTATGGCGAGAGCCGCGCGTGCCACAGGATCTCATCGACCCACGAGCGCCCGATCCCAGCGATCGTGCGCTGGTCGCGCAGGAGCGTGTGCAGCGGGCGGGGCGCATCGAGCAGCCCTTTCAGCCGGGCAGCATCGCCTGGGTCCGGCCACACTTCCGGCCCGAGCGTCGCGAGCGCTTCGTCGTCCTCGAGCTGCTCGGCCGGCAGGAGCTTCACCCACGCTGCCTGTCTCGACCCGAACTCGCGCAGCCGCAGCTCACGGCCATCGTCGAACCGCACCAGCAGGCGAGATGTGCGGTCGCGCGGCCCGGCGTGCTTGTCGTACAGCTGGAAGCGCCCCGCGGACATCAGGTGGATCAACAGCGCATGCGGACCGGTAGCCCCGTCGACATCCACGACCAGGTGCTTGCCGCGCCGTCGCACCGCCACCACCCGGCCGCCCGCGAGCGCCGACAGCGGCGGATCGAACGTCTTCAGCGCGTTGATGCCCGGCGCGAGCGCCGACTCGATCGTCGCCCCCTTCAGCGCGCCGTCGAGCAGCCGCGCTGTGATCTCCACCTCGGGAAGCTCCGGCATCGCCTCATCGTAGGCAGGCGACCGTGGACGCGGCGCGGAGCTTTGTCCTCGGTCGCTCGCGTGCGGAGCACGCCACGCTCCCTGCGTCCGTGCTCCGCTTGGTCCAAGGCTGCCTGTTCAGTAGGCGCGGATCGGCGGCCCTTCGTACTTCACGCCCGCTGGGCTGACCCAGCGCACGCGCCAGTACTGCCCCGCGGTGGAGGAGTTGAACGCCCAGTAGCCGAGGCCGTTGGTCTTGATGGTGCGCAGCGTGCGGTAGCTCTTTGAGCCTTTCTTTCGCACGAGGACCGTCACGTTCGTAGCGCCGAGCGTCGGGCGCACGAGACCCCACAGCGACACGCCGTGGTGCGCTTTGGTGACCGTCAGCGGCACCGGCCAGCTGAAGTACAGCGGCTTCGGAGCACCGCTGAGGTACTCGAGGCCGCTCTGGAAGCCGATGAACCCGCCGCGCGCGCTCGAGCCGGACGGGCCACCGAGCGGGTCGTCCTGGAGCAGGTACTGCGAGAACGCCACCACTCGAGGGTTGGAGTAGGCGATGTGCTCGGAGATCGCGTCGTATTCGGCCTGCTTGGCAAGGGTCACGCCGAGTTCCTTGTTCGGGTAGCTCTGCACGCCGAACTCCGTCAGGTAGATCGGCGTGTGTGCCGGGATCGCGTGCGAGTGCGCCGCTAGGTCGAGCGCCTGGGAGAGGCGCGAGAGCACTCCGATCGTCACGTCGTCCTTTTCCGGCGGACGGTAGTACGGGCCCGCGGGCTTCGTGTACGCGTGGTGGGCATAGCCGCTTATCTGCAGCTCGCCGCACAGACCGGCCCTCTTGTACTTCGCGTTCAGACACAGCGCGCCGCGCAGGAACACCAGCGGCGCAACGTCGTGCAGCAGCGCCCTCGAGCCTTCGCGATGCACGTTGATCTTGCTGTAGCCCGTGGGGGCGGTTTCGCCGAACAGCACCTTCGGGTGCGAGAGGCCCGCGGCCTGCAGCCCCGCGTAGCCGGCCTGGTAGAGCGCTCGGTAGATCCGCGGCGAGGCCGGCGTGCCGTTGGAGTTCCACTGCGGCAGCAGGAACGCCGGGTGGTTGGCCTCGTTCCAGATCGCAAACAGGGACACCGCGGAGCCATAGTGGCGACCGACGGCGGTCATGAATTCCTGGAAGGCCTGCGCGTCGGGACGGGTGATGTAGGGCGCTTGGTGGTTCGAGGTTGCCCACCGCGGTGCGGGCGCGGTGACCGTCAGCAGCACCGGCCAGTGCAGCCGGTTCGCTTCCGCGATCAGCGCGTCGTACTGGCCCCAGTTGTAGCTCGCGGGGTCGGTCGCGTCGAAGGCCGGCCGCGTGGCGCCGTCGGGCCCGGGGGTCACTTCGGCCCACGGAAGCTCGATCCGCAGCGCGTGGACGCCGAGGTGTTGCAGCTGTTCGATCGAGTGGGGGCGCGTGCTCGGATTGAGCAGCGCTGACGCGCTCTCGAAGTAGGTCGTCTGGGTGTGCGAGGCGAGCGCCTGACCGGCGCCGGCGAAGCCTCCGAGGAGGGAGGAGGCGAGCAGTGTGAGGAGGGCTTTGCGGGAGAAGGACATAGTGGCTTGAGACACCTCAGCGCAGAGAAGGTTGCGGTCTTTGTAGCGTTGCGGTAGCAATGAGCACCGCGATCGCCCCAGACGACATCGTCGAGACCCGAGCAGAGGCGGAGGGTAACAGCCGCCCTCCCCTACTCGTGCTCGAGCCGCTGCGGGCCTTCTTGGACGCGAATCATCTCGGTGAAGGGGAGATTCGCGCGACCCCGATCGGCGAGGGGCACTCCAACGTGACCTATCTGATCGAGCGCGGAGCGAGCGAGATGGTGCTGCGCCGCCCGCCCCGCCCGCCGCTGCCGCCGAGCGCCCACGACGTGCTGCGCGAGGCACGCCTGCTGCGCGCGCTCGCACCCACGCCCGCCCGTGTGCCGGACGTGCTGGCCGTGTGCGAGGACCCCGACACGATCGGCAGCCCGTTCTACGTGATGGAGCTCGTCGAGGGCGACGTGATCGTCTCGAGCGTCCCCGCCGCGCTCGACACGCCCGAGCAGCGTCGCCGCATCGGCGAGCAGCTGATCGACGCGCTGGTGGACATCCACGGAGTCGACTGGCGCGCCGCGGGCCTCGAGGACTTCGGTAAGCCCACTGGCTACCTAGAGCGCCAGCTGCGCCGCTTCGGCGGGCTGTGGGAGCTCAACAAGACACGCGAGATCCCCGCGGTGGAGAGCGTCGGGCGCTGGCTCGGCGAGAACCTCCCCGAGTCCGGCCCCGCGACGATCGTCCACGGCGACTTCCGGCTCGGCAACACGCTGTTCGCCTCCGAGGCGCCCGCACGCCTGGCGGCGGTGCTCGACTGGGAGATGGCCACGATCGGCGACCCGCTCGCCGACATCGGCTACCTGTGCATGATGTGGACCGAGGCGAGCGACCCCACCGGCGGCCTGCGCGAGCACCTCGGCAAGGTCACGCGTGCGGAGGGCTTCCCCACTCGCGCTGAGCTCATCGAGCGCTACGAAGCCGGCTCGGGCCGTTCGATGAAAGACATCCGCTGGTACACCACGCTCGCTCTGTGGAAGAGCGTGGTGTTCATGGAGGGCAACTACAAGCGCGCCATCGCCGGCACCACCGACGACCCCTATCTGAAGCAGTTCGGCGAGGGAGTGCTCGAGCTCGCCGCCCAAGCGGAAGCGGTGGCTCATGGCGCCTGAGACCCACGAGCCCCGCCGCGGCCTGCTGATCGACTGGGGTGGGGTGCTCACGACCAACCTGTTCGCGTCCTTCCACGCGCACTGCCTCGACGCCGGCATCGACCCCACGACGCTGATGGGGCGTTTCAGGAGCGACCCCGCCGCGCGCGAGCTGCTCGTCGCGCTCGAGACGGGCGAGATCGACGAGCTCGCGTTCGAGGTCAAATTCGCAGCTCTGCTGGGGGTCGATCCCAACGGGCTCGTGGACGGGCTGTTCGCGGGCGTCCATCCGGACGAGGCGATGCTCGAGGCGGTCCGCAAAGCGCACGCCGCCGGCATCCGCACCGCGCTCGTGTCCAACTCGTGGGGCGTGCACCGCTACCCGCACGAGCTGTTCGCCGAACTGTTCGACGGCGTCGTCATCTCCGGCGAGGAGCGCATCCGCAAGCCCACCAAGCGGATGTACGAGCTCGGCGCCGAGCGCGCCGGCGTGCCGCCCGAGCAGTGCGTGTTCGTCGACGACCTGCCGTTCAACCTCACGCCCGCCGAGGAGCTCGGCATGGCCACCGTCCATCACACGAGCGCCGAGACCACGATCCCGGCGCTCGAACGGCTGCTCGGAGTCGCGCTCGGCGCCTCCGAGGCCGCCGCTTAGCTCAGTCCCTCTTACCCCTGCCGTACATGAGTTTGAAGAGGCCGGCGAGCATCTTTGACGTGCGCGACTTGTAGGGGTACATGAACAGTTCCTTCTTCATCGCCAGCCGTGTCACGACGATCGCCTGCTGGGAGCAGTACTTGCGGATCCCGCCCGCGCCGTGGCGCGAGCCGAGGCCCGACGCCTTCGCGCCGCCCATCGGCAGCTCCAGCACGGTGTAGTTGATCATCGCGTCGTTCACGTTCGCCGCGCCCGTCTCCAGCCGCCGCGCGACCGCCTCGCCGCGAGCGGTGTCGCGCGAGAACACAGACGCGCCGAGGCCGTAGGGCGAGTCGTTGGCGAGGCGCACCGCCTCGTCGGCGTCGCGCACCTTCATGATCGGCAGCGTCGGACCGAACGTCTCCTCGGTCATGCACTTCATCGTGTGGTCAACGTCGACCAGCACCGTCGGTTCGAAGAAGCGTCCCGGACCGGGTACCTCGCTGCCGCCGTTGATCACGCGTGCGCCCTTGTCCACCGCGTCGGCCACGTGGTCCTTGATCGTCTCCAGCTGCGGTGGGAACGTAATCGCTCCGACCTCCACCGAGCCGAAGCCTTCGGGCTTGCCCACGCGCAGCGCGCGCACCTTCTCGGAGACTTTCGCCACGAACTCGTCGTACACCGGCTCCTCCACGTACACGCGCTCGATCGAGATGCACGTCTGGCCGGCGTTCTGCATCGAGTAGTACGTCGCGAAGTTCGCCGCGCGCTCGAGGTCAGCGTCGGAGAGAACGATCATCGGGTCCTTGCCGCCGAGCTCCAGCGAGGCTGGGATAAGACGGCGCGCGGCCGCTTCGGCGACCTTCGTGCCGGTGCGCGTGGACCCGGTGAACATGATCATGTCGACCTGCTCGATCAGCGCCGCCCCGGTCCCGCCGCGACCGGTCGCGATCTGCAGCACGCCCTCGGGCATGCCGCACTCGCGCAGCCCTTCCGCCAGCAGCAGTGAGGTCAGCGGTGTGGCCTCCGAGGGCTTGAGGATCACGCTGTTGCCCGCCATCAGAGCGGGGATGCAGTCGCCGAAGGAGTTCGTCAGCGGGTAGTTCCACGGCCCGATCACGCCGATCAGCCCGAGCGGGCGGTAGCGCAACGCGAGCTTCTTGCCCTTCACGAGCACCTGGCTGGACTTGACCGCCTCGTCTTCCAGGTACTTCGGCCCCTCCTTCGCCCAGAAGCCAAACGCGTTGGCCGCGTAGCTGATCTCCGCCAGCTGGGCGTCCTCGTAGGTCTTGCCGGTCTCGGAGACGATCGTCTCGATCACGCGGTCGGCGTTGTCGATCACCCACTTCTGTGCGCGCAGGAGCACCCGTGCGCGACCGGCGAATCCATAGGCCTCCCACTCCGGCTGGATCGCGCGGGCGCGCGCGGCCATGTCCGCGACCGCCTCGGGGCCGAGATCCGGGACGGTGGCGACGATCTCGCCCGTCGCCGGGTTCTCCACGGGAATCCCGTCGCTCCCGTTGGCGATGCCGTTGTGCTGGCGAATCTCCGATACGTCCGTGTCGGGTAGCTGCTGCTCGACCGTGGCCATCTGACCCTCCCCTGCTAGCTCACTCGTGAGCCAACAAGACTACTCCGACAGAGCAGACTCCGGAGGACGCAGCGGACGCTTAATCAGACAGATCGATGGAAGCGATGCCAACCGGCTCGGTCGGCTGGTCGCGACCGTCGGTTGGGACGGCCTCGAGCTTGTCCACCACGTCCAGGCCCTCGGTCACCTGGCCGAACACGGTGTGCTTGCCGTCGAGCCACGAGCACGCGTCGGCGGTGACGATGAAGAACTGCGAGCCGTTGGTGTTGGGGCCCGCGTTGGCCATCGCCAGCGCGCCGCGCACGATCTTGTGCGGGTTGATCTCGTCCTCGAAGGTGTAGCCCGGGCCGCCCGTGCCGGTGCCCTGCGGGCAGCCGCCCTGGATCATGAAGTCCTTGATGATCCGGTGGAACGTCAGCCCGTCGTAGAAGCCCTCCCCGGCGAGCTTGCGGAAGTTCTCCACGGTCTTCGGCGCATCCTCGTCGAACAGCTCGAAGACGATGGGCCCTTCGGTTGTTTGCATCGTGGCGGTAGACATGCGCCTACCTTACCTCGACGCGCTCGAGGCTGAACTTCCCGCCGTGCATCGACCGGCCGTTGATCGCCTCGATCACCTTCGCGGCCTCCGCCTCGGGCACCGACAGGAACGAGAAGCGGTCGAGCACGAGCACGTCGCGCACCGCCTCGCCGTCGAGACCCGCCGAGGAGGTCACCGCGCCGACGATGTCCGCCACGCTCAGGCCCGCCGCGCGGCCCCCGCCGAGCACCAGCTTGGCGTAGGGCTCCTGCTCGTCGCGACGCTTCACGCCGGGCTTGGAGTGCCTGCGGGGGCGCTCCTGGACAGGCGTGGGCGCGACCACGACGCCCTTCTCCCACTGCGTGACCGCGATCCCGATGTGGCGTTCGATCGCTTCCAGCTCGCGCTTCTGGCGATCCTCCACGAACGTGATCGCGCGGCCCGAACGCCCCACCCGTCCGGTGCGTCCGATGCGGTGCACGTATGTGTCGGGGCTCGTCGGCACGTCGTAGTTGACCACGTGCGTGACCGTCGAGATGTCGAGCCCGCGCGCGGCCACGTCGGTGGCGACGAGGATCGGCACGCGCCCGCCCTTGAACGCGAGCATCACGCCGTCGCGCGAGCCCTGCGACATGTCGCCGTGCAGCGCGCGCACGTTCATGCCGCGGTCCTTCAGCGTGCGGAACAGCTGATCGCAGCGGATCTTCGTGCGCACGAACACGATCGCCTG
>CAZPQW010000039.1:0-18305 GCA_964588985.1 uncultured Solirubrobacteraceae bacterium | reverse complement strand
GTCGACGTGTTCGTGCGCAAGCTCCGCCAGAAGCTCGAGAAGGCCTCGCCGAAATGGCGCTACATCCACACGCACTTCGGCATCGGCTACCGCTTCGCCGCCGAATCGCTCGAGGTCGTCGACCCGAACGACGTGCCCTCGTCAGTCCCCGTCGACTGGAACCCCGCCGGCGATCAGAGCAAGCTCGCCGGGGCGCAAGAGGACGGCGAGCTCTCCGCTCGCACCGTGTAGCCGCACGATCGCAAGACCGCCCTTCTTGAGCTCCACGCGCCCGCCGGTGAGTTCCCCGACCACACCGGACAGGTCGGGCTCGTGTCCGACGAGCAGCACGCGGCTGTCCGCCGTCGTCCCCGCCATCGCGTCGATCGCCTGCGCCGCACCGAAGCCGCCCGCGAGCAGCGGATGGACCGCCATCAGAGCCCGCGCATCCTCCCCCATGCCCTCCGCCGCCATCTCTGCGGTCTGGCGCGCCCGTGCCTTCGGGCTGAACAGGATCGCCTCAAACTCGACCCCCATAAGCGCGAGCGCGCTTCCGGCCGTGCGCGCCTGCCCTTCGCCGCGCTCGGTCAGGCGTCGTTCGCTGTCCTCACGCGCGCCGTGTGGCTCCGCCTCTGCGTGCCTTAGTAGCCAGAGCTGACGAGCCATTCCCTATCGCCTCGCACACTAGCGTGTCGTGTAGCTTGAGAGAGACCAATGCAAGGAGATCGTGAACATCAGCTACAAGACCTGAGCGAGCTCCACGAGCTCGACGGGCACCCACCAGGCGGCGGAGGGGGCGACAGCGCAGCGGAGTCGTCGCTGTTCTTCAACCGCGAGGTCTCATGGCTGGACTTCAACGACCGCGTGCTGCAACTCGCGGAGGACGAGCGTGTGCCGCTGCTGGAGCGCGTGAAGTTCTGCGCGATCTACACCACCAACCTCGACGAGTTCTACATGGTGCGCGTCGCCGGCCTGCGCGACCAGATCGACGCCGGCGTGGAGAAGGCGAGCCAGGACGGGCGCATCCCCTCCGAGACGATTGCGCTGATCCGCGAGCGCGCGCTCGGGCTAAGCGAGCGGCTGACCGACTGCTTCGAACGGCGGCTGCGCCCGGCGCTCGCCGAGCACGACATCCGCGTGGTGGGCGTGGACGAGCTCGACGAAGACCGCCGCGCGGAACTCGCCAAGCACTTCCAGAAGGCGATCTTCCCCGCCCTAACCCCGCTCGCGGTCGCTCCCGGGCGACCCTTCCCCTACATCTCGAACCTGTCGCTCAGCCTCGCGGTGCTCGTGCGCGATCCGGTCAACGACCAGACGGTGTTCGCGCGCGTGAAGGTCCCCACGGAGATCCTGCCGCGATTCGTCACGCTCAAGCAGCCCGCACCCGAGCCGGCGCTGCTGGTACCGCTGGAGGACGTGATCGCCCACCACCTCGACGCGCTGTTCCCGGGGATGGAGATCGCCGACTACGACACCTTCCGGGTCACCCGCGACGCCGACCTGGAGGTCTCCGACGACGCCGCCGACCTGCTGCAGGCGGTCGAGGACGAGCTGCGCCGCAGGCGCTTCGGCGAGGTCGTGCGCGTGGAGGTCGGCGCACACTGCTCCGACCAGCTGCGCGAGGCGCTCACGGTACTCCTGGGCGTGCAGGAGGAGGAGATCTACCCCGTCGACGGCCTGCTCGACATGGGCGCGCTGTGGCAGATCGTGAAGCTCCCCGGCCACGCTGAGCTGCGCGAAGAGACGATCGTCGGCATCACCCACCCGCGTCTGCTGCGCCACGAGGGCGAGCGCCCGGACGTGCTCGGCGCGATGCGCGAAGGCGACCTGCTCGTGCACCACCCCTACGAGTCGTTCTCCACCTCCGTGGAGCGCTTCGTCGAGCAGGCGGTCGCCGACCCGAACGTGCTCGCGATCAAGCAGACGGTGTACCGCACGAGCGACGACTCGCCGCTGGTGCCAGCGCTGATCGACGCAACCGAGCGCGGCAAGCAGGCGGTAGCGCTGGTCGAGCTGCAGGCGCGCTTCGACGAGCGCATGAACATCCACTGGGCGAAGGCGCTGGAGGAGGCCGGGGTGCACGTCGTCTACGGCCAGCCGGCGCTGAAGACCCACGCCAAGTGCGTGCTCGTGGTGCGCCGCGAGGGCGACGGCGTGCGCAACTACGTGCACATCGGCACCGGCAACTACCACTCCGCCACCGCGCGCCTCTACACCGACTTCGGCCTGTTCACCACCGACGAGCAGATCGGCGCCGACGTGGCGGACATGTTCAACTACCTCACCGGCTACGGACGCCCCCTGCACTACCGCAAGGTGCTGATGGCCCCCAACCAGCTGCGCGACGGCATCATCGCGGAGATCGAGAAGACCGTCGCCGCGCACAGCGAGCAGACGCCCGCGCGGATCGCCATGAAGATGAACTCGCTCGTCGACGGCCGCTGTATCCGCGCGCTCTACGCCGCCTCACAGGCGGGCGTGCGCGTGGACTTGAACGTGCGCGGCATCTGCTGCCTGCGCCCGGGTGTCCCGGGCCTGTCGGAGAACATCCGCGTCGTCTCGATCGTCGGGCGCCTGCTCGAGCACTCGCGCATCTACACGTTCGAGCGCGACGGCGAGCACACCGTGTTCATCGCCTCCGCCGACCTCATGCCGCGCAACCTCGACCACCGCGTCGAGCTTGCCGTGCCCGTAGAGAACCCCGAGCTGCAGGCCGAGCTGCTGGACTCGCTCGATCGGGCGTTTGCTGACAACCAGAACGCTTGGGATCTCGACGGGGATGGGGAGTGGCGGAGGCTGGCGCCTGGGCCCGGGGAGAAGCCGCGGAGCTTGCAGCTGGAGCTGGCTGATATCTATGCGGCTCGTGCGGGGACCGAGCGGCCTTCGGAGCGGCGGGAGGATGCGGGGCGGTTGGGGGTTGGGGGGCACTAGCGGAGGACCATGGCAACGAACCCGCAAAACCCCGTCCGCAAACAGCAGTGGGTACCAAGCGCCGAGCTGGCTGACTTGTGGGCCACGCCACACGATCCAACACTCGACAAGGACCTCGAAATGCTGTCAGGAGAGATCGCAGACGTTCAGGACACCGCCCATGAGCACTCAGATCGCAATTTGCCTACCTGACAAGCTCGCGGCTTTCATCGATGAGGTTGTCGTTTCCGGCGGTGGGCGAAGCCGGGCATACGTCGTGATTCAGGTCCTCGAACGCGAGCGTCGGCGCCCGCGACGCCGAGATCCTTGCCCGCACTGGTCCAGATCGCGATCTCGCGGGGTTGGCCGAGTACGCGCGCGGCTTGCCTACCTAGCTCGTTTAGTCCTGCAGAGAACCTGGGAGTACAGATCGGTTTTCTGCTTGATTACCAAGAGGACGTACTTGCGCGATCGGGGGGCACCCGACCCAAGTACCTGATCTCCTCGCCGAGACTTTACCGATGGCGATGCACTCTTCTGAATTCACCGGTCACGCCGGAGCCTAATGGCATCGATAACCAAGACAACCTTGAGAGTCCACTCCGGAGCCTTCCAGAGAGCACGGAGCCCAAGAGCCGTGAGGACCTCTGCTGATGTCAAGTGTCCCATCGAGAGCCCCTCATGTCGATCCGCGTGACCGTTGAGCCTCCTGCACTGCTCTACGAGAGGCCCATACCTGTCGAAGAAGATCCTCCGGCACCACTCGCGCATCGGGGCCGAAAACCTCGTAGAGCGCCAATGGCGCCTTTGGCTCCCGCGGGCGCGGCAGTTTCAGCTTCAACGCGCGCTCGACCTTGTCGGCTGGCAAAGTCCCTGTCGTGAGTTCGGCATGGGCGGCACGGAGTACGCGCCGCGCTGCGCGCCACATCTGCCTACGCCTATATTGCTGCCACGAGCCCTTATACGGGCCACGTCGGCTTGCCTGCCAGCGAACTGTCTTCTCAGCACGACCGATCTCTCGGATGCGACTGGGTGTCACCCCGAATTGCGTGCGAAATGGTTCAGCGAGCTGTCGCGATGACGCGTAGCCAGCGCGCTGCGCAGCCTCTGAAGGTGGTTTGTCGCCTAGAAGTACAAGCGCGGCACGATCCAAGCGGAGGCGCTTCCGGTCGTCACGCATCGTGGTCCCAGCACTCGCAAACGCACGGTTCAGTGTGCGCTCGCTACATGCGAGCGCCTTTGCGAGCTGGTCTGCCCCTTGACAGGGGTTCAGACGAAGGCGCTCCCTTGCTTCGCGGACAAGTTGTCTGTAGGTGGTCTCGGTCGTAGGCCGATGGGTCACTCCACAACAGATAGGGCACCGGCCGGCTGTTTACAACCCTGCCGCCTCCGGCGATGCAGTGGGTGACAGTGCAACCGGGCTCGACTCTTCGCTTCGTGCCTCCGGCACTTCACTGCGCTCGAGCAGGGTTGCACAGCGAAGGTTCGGAAACGCGACAACTTGTAGGACAGAAGTACATCTGCGCAAAGCGGAGCAATTGCCTAATGCGCAGCCCTGCTAAATCCCGTCCAAAACACCCTTCAACTCATCCACCGACTGATAGTCCAGCCCCAGCAGATGATCGTGCCGGTGCCGCACAACCCCCTCCTCATCGATGACGATCACCGCGCGCTTGGTCCCGAGCCTTGGCGAGAATGCGCTGTACTCCATCGCCACCTGCCGGTCCACGTCCGACAGCAGCGGCACGTTCAGCCCATGCTGGGCGATGAACGCCGCGTGCGAGTCGAGGTCCTGGGAGGAGATTCCCACGACGGTCGCGTTCAGGGAGGCGAAGTCCTCGGCGCGGTCACGGTAGGAGCAGAACTGTTTGGTGCAGACGAGGGTTTTGTCGCCTGGGTAGAACAGCAGCACCACACGCTCGCCGCGGTGCTCTGAGAGCCGGAACGGGCCCTCGGTGCCCGGCAGCTCGAAATCGGGAGCCGGCTCGCCGACCTGCGGGGTCTTGGCCATCTGCGTTCACCCTATCGGATGCGATAGAACCATCTCGATGGTTCCCCGCCAGCTCATCCGCCTCGGCGCGACGGCGTCCGTCGGCGTCGTGCTCGCGGCCTGCGGCAGCAGCGCCCCCGCCGACGTCTCCACGCCCACCGCCGGCGTCAGCGCGATTCCAGCGCCCGCGCACACCTCCTCTGCGCGACTGCTCGACTGGCCCGAGTTCGGCCTCAATCCTCAACGCAGCGGCGTCAGCGAACTCTCCACCGGCATCACCGCCGCCAACGTCGGGCATCTCGCGCGCAGGACCGTGAAGCTCGCCGGCACGGTCGACTCCTCGCCGATCTACTTGCACGGCGCGAGCGTCGATGGCGCCACCCACAACACGATCGTCGTCACCACCACGTACGGCAAGACGATCGCCATCGACGCCGACAGCGGCAGGATCCTGTGGACGTTCACGCCTCCCGGCTACAGCCGCTGGGCGGGCAGCTCGCAGATCACAACCACCAGCCCGCTCGCCGACCCCAACAGGCGGTTCGTCTACGCCGCCTCACCCAACGGCCTCATCCACAAGCTCTCGCTCGCAAGCGGCAGCGAGGCCGCGGGCGGCTCGTGGCCTGTGCCGATTACGCGCGACCCCACCCACGAGAAGCTCGCAGCCGCGCTCAACATCGACGGCGGCGACCTGCTCGCCACCACCGGCGGCTACTACGGCGACGCCCCTCCCTACCAGGGCCACGTCGTCGCGATCGACCGCGCCAGCGGGCGGATCTCGAAGGTGTTCAACACGCTCTGCGCCAACCGCCACGAAATCCTCGCCCCCAGCACGTGCTCCGCGAGCGACTCCGCGATCCTCTCGCGAGGCGGGCCGGTGGTCGAGCCCCGCAACGGGCGCATCCTCATCGACACCGGCAACGGCCCCTGGAACGGCACCACCAACTTCGGCGACAGCGCTCTCGAGCTCACGTTCCCCACGCTCGCCCTGCGCCAGTCCTTCACCCCCACCAACCAGGCGCAGCTCAACAGCGGCGACACCGACCTAGGCTCAAGCGCACCCGCGCTGCTCGGCCACGACCGCATCGTGCTCGCCGGCAAGGACGGCATCCTGCGCGTGCTCGCGCTCTCGCGTCTCGACGGCCACCCGCCCACCGGAGCGCGCACGCGCGTTCACCCGCTCGGCGGCGAAATCCAGCGGCTGTCGATCCCCGGCGGCGGCGAGCTGTTCTCCGCGCCCGCGGTCTGGCAGCGGCGCGGGCACACCACGATGTTCGTCGCCGACGAAGGCGGCACCGCCGCGTACGTACTGCGCGCCGGGCGGCTCTACCGAGCCTGGGAAAACTCCACTCCGGGCACCAGCCCCGTGATGGCGGGCGGCCTGCTCTACGTCTACGACCTCAGCGGCGGCGGAATTAATATCTATAAGCCTGCCTCACCGCGCCCGGTAGCCAAGCTGCCCGGCGCGAGCGGACATTGGAACAGCCCGATCGTCGTCGACAGCCACGTGGTCGAGCCGGAGGGCAACGCCAACGACCACCAGCTCAGCGGCACGCTCGACATCTTCTCCGCAAGCTAGACGGAGGCCGCCCTACAGGCCGTAGCCTTCGAGCAGGTTCAGCCACACCTCGCTGCGCGTCGGAAAGCACGGCACCGCATGCCACAGACGCTCCAGCGGAACCGCGCCGATCAGCGCGATCGTCGCCGCGTGCAGCGACTCCGCCACCTCCACGCCCGTGAACGTCGCGCCCACGATCACGCCACGATCCTCGTCCACCACGATCCGCGCCGTGCCCGGCGCGTCCTTGCCCACGAAACTGCCGCCCGCGTTCGCCTCCACCCCCACGTCGACCGCGCGCACGTTCAGCCCCGCCTCGCGCGCGCCCGCGAGCGTGTACCCCACCGCCGCCACCTGCGGCTCGGTGAAGATCACCCGCGGCGAGGAGCGCCCATCCGAGCGCAGCGCCAGGTCACGGTCGGTCCGCCCGAGGATGCGATCGGCCACCAGGCGCGCCTGGTACTTGCCCATGTGCGTCAGCAGCACCCGCCCGTTCGCGTCGCCCACCGCATACAGCCAGTCGTGCCCGGCCACCCGCAGCGTCTCGTCGACCTCCACCGGCCTGCCCGGCTCCAACCCGAGCGACTCGAGACCCAGCTCGTCGGTGTGAGGGCGGCGTCCGACCGCCGCGAGCAGCTCCTCGCCCGTGAACGAGCGACCGTCCTCCAGGCGCAGCGTCACCGGCCCGCGCACACCGCCCGAGAGATCCCTCTCCACCGCCACCGCCTTAACTCCAAGCGCCACCTGCACCCCCGCCTGCTCGAGCGCTTCGCGAACCAGCTCCGACGCGAACTCCTCCTCACCCGCGATCAGCCGCGAGCCCGCCTCCACGACCGTCACGCGCGCGCCCAGCGACGCGTACGCCTGCGCCATCTCCACGCCCACAACCCCGCCGCCGAGGATCAGCAGCGACGCGGGGATCGCGCTCGCCGTCGTCACCTCGCGGTTCGTCCACGGCTCGGACTCCCGCAGCCCCGGGATCGGCGGCATCGCCGCGCCGCTGCCGGTGGCGATCACCACCGCGCGGCGGGCGCGCAGCAGCTCCTCCCCCACGCGCACCTCGCGCTCGCCCACCAGCCTCCCGTGGCCGCGAACGAGCGTCACCGAGCGCTCCTCAAGCCACGGCAGCTGCGCGGAATCCTCGAGCTGGTGCACCACCTCGTGGCGGCGGCGCAGGACCGCTGTGACATCAAGCTCGGCCCGCGCCGCCTCCGCCGCGCCCGGCACGCGGCGCGCCTCCGCCAGCGCCTGCGCGGGGCGCAGCAGCGCCTTCGAGGGCATGCACGCGTAGTAGGAGCACTCGCCGCCCACGAGCTCCCGCTCGACCAGCGCCACCGACACGCCGCTCGCCCCCAGACGACCCGCGCACACCTCGCCCGCCGGTCCCGCGCCGATCACGATCACGTCGAACTCTCGCGTCATCGAGCGCACCGTATCGGGTGCTCAGGCGCCGTCCGTCCATCCAAGCGCTAGCCTCGTTCACGATGAGCGAATCGCTGGCCGGTCAGCTGCTGCTCGCCTCGCCCTCGCTGGTGGACCCCAACTTCGCGAGAACGGTCGTGCTGGTCGGGGTGCACAACGAGGACGGCGCCATGGGCGTCGTGCTCAACCGCCCCTCCGAGGTCACCATCGGCGAGGCCGCGCCGCTGTTGGAGGATGCCGTCGGAGAGCTCGAGCCGGTGTTCGTCGGCGGTCCCGTCCAGCCCACGTCGATCGTGTTCCTCGCCGAGTTCCTCGACCCCGACCCCGCCGGACTGCTCGTGCTCGGGCGCATCGGCTTCCCCGCCCCGGAGGCGGGCATCGAGGAGCTCATGCAGAGCACCGCGCGACGACGCGTGTTCGCGGGCTACGCCGGCTGGAGCGCGGGGCAGCTCGACGCGGAGGTCGCCAACGACGACTGGATCGCGCACCCCGCCCTGCCGGAGGACGTCTTCAGCGACGTGCCCGAAGGTCTGTGGGGCAGCGTGCTCACTCGCATGGGCGGCAGCTACGCGTTGATCGCGCGGATGCCGCTCGACCCGAGCGTCAACTGAGCAG
Source organism: uncultured Solirubrobacteraceae bacterium (assembly GCA_964588985.1). Lineage (GTDB taxonomy): Bacteria > Actinomycetota > Thermoleophilia > Solirubrobacterales > Solirubrobacteraceae > Palsa-744. Next base: position 9,831 of record CAZPQW010000039.1, on the reverse strand, counting down.
CCAGCTACCCTAGTCCTCGTGCTGAAGCTCGCCCGCTGGTCGACGACCCACCGCAAGTACGTCGTGCTCGGCTGGGTGGTCCTCCTGTTCGCCGTAAACGCCTTCGCGCAATCCGCCGGGACGAGCTACTCCAACAACTTCACGCTGCCCAACTCCGACACGCAGCGCGCCGCGGATCTGCTCCAGCACAGCTTCCGCGAACAGGCGGGCGACCGCGACACGATCGTCTACAAGGTCAGCTCCGGAACGGTCCTCGACCAAGCGGTGCGCTCGCGCATGAGTGCGATGTTCGCCGAAGTGAGCAAACTGCCCCACGTCGCCCAGGTGATCAGCCCCTATGAAGGGGCGGTCGCCGGGAAGTCGATCTCCGCCGATCGCACGATCGCCTTCGCCACGGTGGTGTTCGACGAAAAAGCCAACCTGCTGAACAAGGGCACCGTCGAACGCGTCGTCAAGACCGCTCGCGCGGCCGCTGTATCGAATCCCGCCCACCCCCTGCAGGTGGAGCTGGGCGGACAGGCGATCGAGATCACCCAGCAGGAAGGCTTCGGCCTGTCCACCGCGGTCGGGCTGCTCGCCGCGATCGTAGTGCTGCTGCTCACGTTCGGCTCACTGATCGCGATGGGCCTGCCGATCGTCACCGCGCTGTTCGGACTCGGCACCGGGCTCGGGGCGATCGCGCTGTTCACCCACGTCGTCAACACCCCCAACTTCTCCTCCGAGCTCGCCGCCATGATCGGCCTGGGGGTCGGGATCGACTACGCGCTGTTCATCCTCACCCGCTTCCGCGAGGCCTACGCCACCCCGGGACCGACGTTCGCCGACGCGCGCGAGTCGGTCGTGCAGGCGATCGACACCGCGGGTCGTGCGGTCCTGTTCGCCGGCTGCACAGTCGTGATCGCGCTGCTCGGGATGATGCTGCTCGGCGTCGACTTCCTCTACGGCGTAGCGATCTCCGCTTCGATCGGCGTGCTGCTGGTGATGCTCGCTTCGCTCACGCTGCTTCCCGCGCTTCTGACGTTGGCCGGTGCTCGCGTGGCCGTCGGCGGGCGGCGCGCACGGGCCCGCGCCGCGGCACGCCACGCCGCGGGCGAGCCGGTCGCCGCACCCGACGGCGGCGCGTGGCTGCGCTGGAGCGCATTCGTACAGCGCCACCCGGCGAGCATCGCGCTCGTCTCGGCGCTCGCGATGCTCGCGATCGCAGCACCCGCAACCGCGCTGCGGCTCGGATCGAGCGACGCCGCCAACGACCCCTCCAGCCAGACCACTCACAAAGCCTACGAGCTGCTCGCGCAGGGCTTCGGCGCGGGCTTCAACGGCCCGCTGCTCGTCGTCGCGAAGGTGCCAGCCGGCACGCAGGCAGCGCTCGCCACGCTCCGTTCGAGCATCGCCGCCACGCCCGGTGTCGTCGCGGTCGCACCGCCGCGACTCAACGAACCGGCAAGGAACGTCGCCACGCTCACCGTCTACCCGCGCTCCTCGCCACAGGCCTACGCCACGACCCAGCTGGTCTCGCGCCTGCGCGACCACGTCATCCCGCCGATCGAGAAGCGCAGCGGCCTGACCGCTTACGTCGGCGGCGTCACCGCCGGCTCGGTCGACTTCGCGACCGTCCTCGGGCACAAGCTGCCGCTGTTCATCGGCGTCGTCGTGCTGCTCTCCGCGCTGCTGTTGATGATCGTCTTCCGCTCGCTCGTGATCCCGCTGCAGGCCGCCGTGATGAACCTGCTCTCGATCGGGGCCTCGCTCGGCGTGATCGTCGCGATCTTCCAGTGGGGCTGGCTTGGGAGCGTGTTCGGCGTGCAGCAGGGCCCGATCGAGTCGTTCATCCCCGTGATGCTGTTCGCGATCGTGTTCGGCCTCTCGATGGACTACGAGGTGTTCCTCGTCTCGCGCATCCACGAGCGCTGGGCGCACACGCGCGAGAACTCGCGCGCGGTCGGCGAGGGGCTCGCGCTCACCGGACGCGTCGTCACCGCCGCCGCCGCGATCATGGTGTGCGTCTTCCTGTCCTTCATGCTCGGCGAAAACCGCGTCATCAAAGAGTTCGGCCTCAGCCTCGCGAGCGCCGTGCTCCTCGACGCGCTCGTCGTGCGCTGCCTGCTGCTGCCGGCGACGCTCCACCTGATCGGCAAGGTCACGTGGTCGCTGCCCGCCTCACTCGACCGGCTGCTGCCGCGCCTCAACATCGAGGGCACGCTGCCCACGGCCGACGTGGACGCCACCTCGAACGGGCAGGGCGCGCTTCACAACGGCGGGGCTCCTCGCGCCGGTCGCGAGGTTGCGAGCGAGGGAGCGGAGGTCTGAGCCCAATCGGGCGGGGGGCGGCGCTCGCCCTCCTGTGCGCGTCGGCGCTCTGCGCGTCGGCGTCGAGCGCTCACGCCCGGACAGGCGCCCGGCAGCCATCCGCGCTGTTGCTGTTCGCGCCGGTGAGCGAGTCGCAGCTGGCGAGCGTCGGCGGGATGTCCGTGGGGATCATGTCCGCCACTCAAGGCAGCTACCAAAGCGCTCAGTTCCTGCTCGACCTCACCCAGGGGGCGCGGATCTCGTCCTCCGCATACCCCAGCGCGAGCGCCCCTCTGTTGACGATCGCCCCCACCGCCAGCGGAGCTGCGGTCGCGGGATGGAGCGAAGCCGTCCAGCGCGCCGAAGAAGCACCCCAGTTGCTGCGGCCCGGGCTGCTCGCCAGCCAGCTCCCGGGCGGCGCCGGCTACGCGGGTGTCCTCGGCACGAACGACCTCGACGCGATCGCCGCAGCCGACTCCAACGGCGTGATCGCCTCCGACTCGCTCGGAGCGGCCCGCACGCTGCTCGCGCGTATCACCGCGCAGCGCCGCGAAAAGCGCCTCGTCGTGGCCGACCTGCCCGCCGGCGCGGAAGGAATCGCCGACCTGCGCGCGCTGAGCGCCGAACACGAACCCGGCGAGCTGCTGCTCGTCGTCCAGCGCGCGCCAGACACGCGCGGCGGCGAGCTGCTGTGGACGGCCGCCGCCGGTCTGGGCGGCGCCGGTGGCAGGGAGCTCACCTCGGCGAGCACCAAACAGCGCGGGCTGATCGCCGCGGTCGACCTCGCGCCCACGATCCTCGTGCACCTGGGGGTGAAGAAGCTGCCCGCGGACATGCGCGGCAAGGCGCTCGAAACCGACGGTCCGCTGCACTCTTCGAGCCTGCGCGCGTTGATGGCACGCCTGCACGTGGTCGGCGGGCGACGACTGAAGGCGCTCGCCGCGCTGCTGATCGCCTGGGCGCTGCTGCTTCTCGCATGCGCAACGCGACCGGCGGCTCGCGCACGTGCGATGCGCGTGGGGGCGCTCGGCGTGATGTGGGCGCCCGTCGTCGTGTTGATCCCCGCGGCGCTCGAGCCGAGCGCGCCTGTGGAGTACGCCACGATCGCGCTCGGGTGCCTCGCGTTCGGGGCGTTCACCGACCGACTCACGCCGTGGCCTCGCGCGGTGATTCCTCCCGCCGTCGTCTCGATCGTCCTGCTCACCCTCGACGCACTCTCCGGCAGGCAGCTGTTGATGCGCTCGGTGTTGGGACCAAACCCGATCCTCGGCGCGCGCTTCTACGGCATCGGCAACGAGCTCAAGTCGGGGCTCGCGGTGCTCGTGCTCGCGGCGGTCGCCGCCGCGCTCTATCCCGCCGTGCGCTCCCGCCGCGCCGCACTGACGGTGGCGGGTGCGGGCGCAGTGCTGGCCGTGGTGGAGGGCTCCGCGCGCATCGGCGCGGGCGTCGGCGGCGTGATCCTCGTCAGCGCCGGCTTCGCTGTCGCGACCGTGCTGCTGGCGCCCGGCGCGGTCAGCCGCAGGCGCGCGCTCGCCGTGATCCTCGCCCCCATCGCGGGGCTCGTGGTGCTCGCCGCCCTCGATCTCGCCACCGCTCACGGCGGCGGGCACTTCACCGGGAGCATCCTCGACGCGCGCTCCGCGGGCGATCTGCGTGACGTGATCGTGCGTCGCTACGGCGCCGCGTGGAGAGAGCTGAAGAACCACGCGATGCCCTTCGCCACCGTGCTCGCCCTGGCGTGCGGTGGGTTCGGGATCCGCATGCGTGACCGTCTGCTCACACCGGTGCACGGCGATCCGGGGTGGCTGGCCGCGCTCGGAGGAGGGCTCACCGCGGGCGTCGTCGGCGCGCTCGCCGAGGACTCAGGCCCGGTGCTGCTGGTCGTGGCGGTGTTCGCCCTGGGGTGCGTCGCCACATATCTGTGGGGTGGCGTGCGCGCGAGCCCTCCGGCCCACACGCACGCCACCGCCGATCAGCGATCGATCAGACGATCGAGTTGACCTCGATCTTTTCTTCGTTCGTCAGTTCGCCCTTCAGCATCAGGCCGGACTGCACGCTCGGACCGCCGCCCAGCGAGGTCTCGAACACATCCGCCGGCTGACCTTCGAATTTTTCCGGTTTCTGTTTGCCTTTGCTCTGAGCGAATTTTTCCGATTCGGTGAGCACCATTTTGTTGGCTTTCACCTCGTGGATCACCGACCCCGTCACTGCGATCGGCACTCCGTCGCAGCTGAATTCCGCCACCGCCGAGCCTTCCGCCGGGTAGAGGTCGAGGCCGATTTTGACTTTGACTTTCGTGAGCGGTTCTTCTTTCTGCACCACACCCAGTGACCCGTCGAGCGTGTTCGTCGCAATTTCGCCTTCTTCGGCCCCCGCGGACTGGCACGAAAAGCCCGCGATTGCACATTCGGTGAACGTCGTCGTGAGGTTGCCCACGGTTTTCACGCCGGTGTATTCGCCGGCGCTCGTCACGCCGCCGCACGTCACCTGCAGGCCCGTCACCGTTTCCAACACTGCCGGCGCTTTCGCGCGTTCTTCTTCGATCAGCGTTTCGCATTCGGCCTTGCTGAGTTTGGCTTTCGCCCGCCGTTCTTCAGCAACGTGTTCGTGTTCTTCGGCTTCGCGTATGAGCCTCGCTTTTTCCGGTTCCGGAGCCGTTTCGGCTTCTTTGCGCTTCTGTTCGGCGATTTCTTCTTCGCCCCGGGCACGCAGGCAGTTGGTGTATTTCCCGGAGAAGATGAAACGTTCGATCGAAGTGAATTTCGCTTTCGGGCCGGGGCCCGCGAGCCATTCGTATTTGCCTTCCGCGCCGACGGCCGTGCCGCAGTTCGAGTCCGAGAACCCAGCGCCTTCGGTTTTCGCTTTTTTGATGCACCTGCCGTATTCGGGCGCTTCCGCCGAAGCGCTCGCCGCGGCGACCGCGCCGATGGCCATGACCGCCATCAGGCACAGCCCGAACATCCTCAGTCGAATCATCCCCGCATCCCCTTCGTCGGTTTCCACTGACGCCGCGAGTGTCTGCCGATAGGTGGTGCTATGTCAACCGTGGCAACAGTCGGCCGCGTACTTCCGGTGTCGTGCTACCAGCGTCGTTCTACTCGTCGAGGCCGGGGATCGGCTCGATCGGAAGCTCGGGGTGTATGCCTTCGAGTTCTGCGAGGTCCAGGCGATCCTGAGGTCGGCCTGCCAGGCGCTTGAAGCCCACCACGCTCACCAGACCCGCGATGCGAACTTTCTGCCCGAGGAACTCAACGAGTTCGGCACGCGCGGCAACCGTGGCGTAGTCCAGAGGCGGCAACCCTCCACGCATGATGTCGACAATGCCGTGGCGGCAGTTGATGCGCAGGTGTTGAGCATCTGCGACATCGGCGGGCGCCAGCACCTTGCCGTCGTACAAACGCCTCCCCTCTACACGCTCGAGAAAGCGCAGCACCGCAGCGTCGGCGTCGGGACCATCGGGAACGAGCAGATCGCTGTCTTTGGTCGCGCGAACGTAGCCGTGGTAGATAACGCTGAAGCCACCGATAACGACATACTCGAGCCCGACCGCATAGGCGTCAGCGACGACGCCCGCGAGGTCAGGACCAGAGAGCTCGTCTGGGGACATGGCCGGTTCTTATCGCGGCCGCTAGCAGGGAGACAGCCTGCTGAGAAAGTCTTTGCCCGACCTCGAGCCGCTGGGCGGGCGTCAATGCCATGTTGCTCGCGCGAAGCTGCTCCGTCTCTTCGCGATTGATCTCCGCCCACTCAGCCTCGTGACCGACCGAAAGAAGAGGTGTTCTCGCCTTGGGCTCCATGCTCACATTCTACTCCTGCTGCCACCCGATCTCCTACGCGGCGCAGTCCTGACAGGATCCGTGCAGCACGATCTCGTGCTCGGACACGACCAGCGGAACGCGCTTGCTGAGATCCGTGATCGCGCGCTCGAGCGCGGGGTCCGAGAACGGGATCACCACACCGCACGCGTCGCACACGAGGTGATGGTGGTGCTCGTCGTGCCCGCACACGCGCTCGTAGCGCACCATCGCCTGGCCGATCTCCACGCGCTGGACGAGACCCATCTGCTCCAGCTCGTCGAGGATGCGGTAGACACTCGCGCGACTCACCGCTCGACCGTGCGATCCTCTCAGGGCGTCCTCGATCTCCAGCGCGCTGAGCGCGCATGTCTCGCCGCCGAGCAGCTCCAGGACCGCGCGCCGCGCGCCGCCACGCTTGCGACCCGCCGCCGCGAGCTCGGCCTCGGCACCCTGCACCCACGCCGCGCCCTTCATGCGAGCACCGCCGCGGTCGCATAGATCCCCACGGCCAGCCCCACGATCGCGCTGCTCGGCGGAAGCCACGGCAGCGCGTAGGAGAGCACCAGCCCGCCCCACATCGCCGCCAGCGCAAGCGCGCCCGCCAGCGCGATCCCCGCGTACGGGCTCCTGGCGATGCGGTGCGCGGCTGCCGCGGGCGCCGCCAGCAACCCCAGCAACAGCAGCGCGCCGACCGCCTGGACGGCCTCCGCAGCCACGACCGCGAGCAGCACCAGGAAGCCCACGCCCAGCAGACGCGTGGGCACGCCACGAGCGCCGGCCACCGCCGGCGAGACCGACGCGAACAGCAGCGGGCGTGCGATCGCGAGCGTCAGCCCCACCACGCCCAGCCCCACTCCGGCGGCCACACGCGCTTCGCCCGCACCGAGGCCGAAGATCGAGCCGAACAGCGTGTGCGCCACCTGGATGCCCGCTCCGGCGCCCGAGCTCATGCCGAAGCGCGTCACGAAATACAGCCCGAGCCCGCCGAGGATGAACGTGAACACGATCCCGATCGCCGTGTCGTCCGCGACGCCCGCCGCGGACATCCGCGCTCCGCGTCCCGCGAACGCGCCGCGGCCGAGCACACCGATCGCCGCACCCGCGACGACCGTCGCGCCGATCAGGCCAACCCGCTCGTCGACGCCCGCCGCCGCCGCAGCGAGCGCGCCGGGAAAGGCCACGTGGCTGAGCGCGTCGCCGGCGAACACCTGGCCGCGGAGCACCACGAACCAGCCGCTGATGCCGCACGCGAGCGCGATAAACGTCCCCGCGAGCAGAGCGTTGCGCATGAACTCATGCGAGAGCATCAGGCGATCACACCTCTCGGCGGTGGCTCCATCGTGACTGGCCCGAGACCGCGATCGGGACGCGTCCGTCGCGAGAGCGCCGCGCCGACCCGCGCGAGCACGTAGATCGCGAAGGAGATCGTCGAGATGAAGAAGCCCGCTGGGTAGGCGGAGAAGTAGGAGATGCCCAGCCCGAGCCACGTCACCGCCAACGCCAACAGCACGGTCAGCCACAGGCTGAGCGCCGGCCGCGCCGTGAGCGCCTGCGCGGTCGCCGCCGGCATCACCAGCAAAGCGAACACCAGCAGCGGACCGGTGATCTGGCTCGTCGCCGCAACCGCCAGCCCGAGCAGCGACAGGAACGTCCCCGACAGCGCCCTCACGGGCACCCCGCGCGCACCCGCCACGTCCGGGTCAACCGACGCGAACAGCAGCGGGCGGCCGATCCCCGCCAGGACTGCGAGCGTGCTTACCGCCACGAACGCGAGCACCAGCACCTCGCCGTCGGACACGCCGAGGATGTTGCCGAACAGCAGGCTCTCCAACCCCCCGAGCACGCCGCCGTAGAGGCTCACGAACAGGAAGCCGACCGCGAGCGCGCTCGCCTGCACCGCGCCGATACCCGCCGACGCCTCGCTCCAGGAGCCACGCTCGCCGCCCGACAGTCGCCCGATCGCAGCCGCGCCGGCGCCGCAGAACGCGAAGTAGCCCCACGCTGCCGGTATGCCCAGCAATGCCGCCGCACTCGCACCGGGGAAGGCCATCACCGCGAGCGTGTGCCCCGCGAACGCCTCGCCGCGCAGCACCATCACCCAACCCACAAGCCCTGCCATCACCGCAACGATCCCACCCGCCACGAGCGCGTTGACCATGAAGTGGTATTCCACGAGCTCGCTCACGTCACGCGCGAGGTTCCAGCCGAGATGCGGGTTGGCGAGATCAGCCGGCATGGGCGTGCGCGTGAGCGTGTCGGTCGTGGTGGTGCGCGGGCGGCTCCGGCTGTCCCACGACCACCAGACGGCCGTCGGAGGCCTTCAGCACCTCCACCGGGACCCCGTAGAGGCGACTGAGCGTCTCGCTCGTGATCACCTGCTCCACCGGCCCCTCCACCGCGTGTCCGCGCGCCAGGTACACCACGCGGTCGAGGTAGGGCAGCAGCGGGTTGACGTCGTGCGCGACCAGCAGCACCCCCACGCCTGCGCTCCTACAGATATCGGCGACGAGCGCCGCCACAGAGGCCTGGTTGGGGAGGTCGAGGCTGTCCAGCGGCTCATCCAGCAGGAACAGCCTCGGCCGGCGCACGAGCGCCTGCGCGATCAGCAGCCGCTGCTGCTCGCCGCCCGAGCACTCGCCGATCGGGCGGTCCGCGTAGGAGGCGGCGCCGACCAGCTCGATCGCTTCGTCGACCTGCCGGCGCGCGCTCGACGCGCCTCGCGCGCGAGCGCCGTCGCGTCCCCACCACAGCGGTAACGGCACGCCCCAGCGGTCGCCGTCCAGCCCGAGGCGCACGATGTCGCGCCCCCGCAGTTGCGCTCCACGCTCGAACGCGTGGCGCTGAGGCAGGTAGCCGATCGCGCGGTTCGCCTCCCCAGGCGGCCTGCCCAAAACACTCAGCCGTCCCGCCGCCAGCGGCAGCGCGCCGAGCACCGCCTTCAGCAGGGTCGACTTGCCCGAGCCGTTCGCTCCGAGCAGCGCAACGAACTCGCCTTCGGCCATGCGCATCGACACGTCGCTCCAGATCGTCGTGCCGGCCAGCCGCACGCTCGCGCCTTCCAGCTCTATCGCCGGGGATCGACCGCCGCTCGACTGCGCAACTGGCACGCCGCAAACATATCATGAGACTGAGTCTTGTTCTCAGCTTTGGGACGCTCGCCAGTGCGCCTCGCGGGGCTATCGCGGGATGATCCACCATCCAGTGATCCGTCACGCCACGACCGGAGGTGTCCCGTGCACAAACTGAACGTCGACTCGGAGGATCTCGTCACGCCGACCTACGCCGGGCGGTCGTTCTCGCACGACATCCCCAAGTACCGGCTGCCGGCGGAGGGCATGAGCGCGGACGGCGCCTACCAGCTCGTGCACGACGAGCTCAACCTCGACGGCAACCCCGCGCTCAACCTCGCGTCATTCGTGACCAGCTGGATGGAGCCGCAGGCCGACAGGCTTGCCGCGGAGACGCTCGCGAAGAACCTGATCGACCAGGACGAGTACCCGCAGACCGAGGTCGTGCACCGGCGGGTCGTCTCCATGATCGGGCGGCTGTTCCACGCGCCGGCGCACCAGCAGCCCACCGGCACCGCCACGATCGGCTCCTCGGAGGCGATCATGCTCGCGATGCTCGCCCACAAGCGCTCGTGGCAGCTGCGCCGCGAGGCCGCGGGGCTGCCCGCGGATCGCCCGAACATGGTGATGGGCGCGGACGTTCACACCTGCTGGGAGAAGTTCGCGCGCTACTTCGAGGT
>CAZPQW010000038.1:0-20197 GCA_964588985.1 uncultured Solirubrobacteraceae bacterium | reverse complement strand
GCCTCGGAGATCCGCACCTGGGCCTCCGCGGCGGAGTACTGCGCCTTGATGACCTCCTTCTTGGTGCGGAATGCTTCGATCTTCGCGCGCAGTTTCTGCTCGGAGTCGGTCAGCTTCTGCTGCTGATCCTCGAGTTCCGCCACCTGCGTGTCGAGGCCTTGCAGCTCCGTCTGGGCGACGTTCTTGCGTTCGAGCGCGGTGCGGGCGAGATCCTCCTTACCGGATGCGAGCGCCTGGCGCGCCTGCGTGTCGAGCTTCACGACGCTCTGCTGCAGCGAGCTCTCCTGCATCTGCAGGCGCTTCTTCGCCGTAACCACGTCGGCGATGCCCTTCTTCACGTTCTGGAGCTGTTCGACCTGCTTCTGGTAGCTGTAGTCCAGGGTCTCGGCTGGATCTTCGGCCCGATCCAGCAGTTTGGAGACCTTGGCCTTCACGACTGTCGACATGCGCCCGGTCAGGCCGGCCATCTGATCCTCCTATTGCTTTTCAACTGGGGCCGATCTGGACTCGGCCGAACGACTTCAAGCGTAGCCGACGCGGAAGGCTCGCGGTCCGTATGAATCGCGGATGCGAGGCGGTGCTCAGAGACCGAGCGGGTGGCGAACGACGAATCCGCCGTTGGCCGGGCGCAGCGGACGCCAGCGCGGCCCCTGCTGATTCGACGGATCGTCCGCCGAGCTCGTGTCGAGGCGCAGCCCGGCGACCGTCATGTAGGCGTGACCGGGGTTGGAGAAGATCGTCACCCAGCGGCCGATGCCGTGCGAGCCCCATTTTTCGAATTCCGAGGAGTCCTCGGGCGTGCTCAGCAGGCTCGCGCCGTGCAGTGCGAAGGACACCGTGCCGGAGCAGTCGTAGCCGGGGGACGTGAACGAGGCGTGGCCGCCGCCGTAGATGTAGGGAAGGCCGATGATCTGATCCCCGGACCAGACGATCTGCTGCACGACCGCGGGTGCGGACATCGGCGCGGCGGCGATGCCGTTCACGTAGCGGGCGCGCGTGCCGGGGACGAGCAGCTCGGGCTTCGCGGGAGCGACGGGCGCCGGCGCGGCGACGGGGCTGCCACCGGTCATGGTCGCGGCAGCCGTGGTTGTGACCGAGCCCGCCGATGCGACCGGCGCGTACGGGACCACTTCGCCGGCGGTCGTCTTCATGTAGACGGGGCCGGAGTAGGCGAGGTTCGTCGAGTGCGACGTCACCGGCATCAGATGAAGCCGCGGCGCGGCGAGCTTCGTGGTGGCGGGAGCTCCGCCAGCCGACGCCGATGCGCCTCCGGTATTGGCGGCCAGCGCGCTGGGCGCCCCCATCGCCACGACTATCAAGCTGCAACAACCCGCAAAAACGGAACGTGCCCGCAAAACGACAACCTCTTTCGTTGGCCTGCGGGGTTAGCTGACGGGCTAGCGCTGAAAGAGCCTGCGCTTCTCACGGTCCTACCGCGGGATTCGCCCCAACAACTCGGGTCCCCCGTTCCCTGGCATCTAGCCAAGGACTCGGCTTACGGGACGGCACGCTAGCAAAGTGCAAGGACGGTTGCAGCGCTTGCATGCTTTTTCGCGCTCCGATGCGGTCGATAGGGTCCTCCTCAATGCGCCTCGCCTCGCCTCGCCTGCCCGTCTCCGCGATCGCGCTCGGGCTGGCGGTTCTCGCCGGCGCGCTGCTGGGGGGCTGCGGCAAGGGAGGCGCCCCCGTGCAGACCTCCAGCGGCGGCCCACAGCGCACGCTCGCCCCCATCACCCCCGAGGGCGCCGTGAGCGTGGCCACGCGCAACACCACGCGTGTGGGCGGTGCCGACGTCGCCAGCGACGCGGCTGGCGTAGCGCGCACCGCCTACCCCGGCCTGACGACCGCCACGCGCCCGCAGACGGTCGTGCTCGTGGACGAGCACAACTGGCCCGCCGCGCTCGCCGCCTCCTCGCTCGCGAGCGCACCGCTGAGCGCGCCGCTCCTGTACGCCGAAGGCGATTCGCTGCCCGAAGTCACGTCGAAGACGCTGCACACCCTCGCGCCGTTCGGCGCAAACGCCCTCGGCGGCGCGCAGGTGATCCGCATCGGGACAGCGGCGGCCGTCCCGCCCGGGATCCTGCTCCACTCGCTCCCCACCGCCACGCCCGCCGTGATGGCGCAGACGATCGAGCGGCTGCTCGTGAGCGCCAACGGCGGAAAGGCTCCCCACCAGGCGATCGTCGTCTCGGCGAGCGCGCCGCGCGCGCTGACAATGCCGGCTGCCGGTCTCTCGGCGGAGAGCGGCGCGCCGATTCTGTTCGTCACCCCGGGGCGGGTGCCGGCCGCGACCGCGCACGTGCTCGCGAGCATGCACCGCCCGTCGATCTACGTGATCGACCCGGCCGCGGTGAGTCGCACTGCGCTGGACGAGCTCGGCCACTACGGCGCCGTCACCCAGATCGCTCCCTCCTCGAGCGAAGGCACGGGTGTGGCCGCGAACGCGGTCGCGGTCGCGCGCTTCACCAATGGCACGTTCGGCTGGGGCGTCAAAGAACCCGGCCACGGACTCGTGTTCGCCAACGCCGCCCGCCCGCTCGACGCCCCCGCCGCGGCGATGCTGTCCGCCACCGGCGACTACGGCCCGCTGCTGCTGCTCGAAGCGCCGACCCAGATCCCGTCCGCTTTGTCCGGCTATCTGGGCGACATCCAGCCGGGCTACAGCGCCACCTCGCCGCCGGTGAAGGGCATCTACAATCACGGCTGGCTGATCGGCGACGAACGCGCCATCTCAGCCGCGACACAGGCCGAACTGGACTCGGTGCTGGAGATCACCGAGAGCAGCGGCCCGCAAGAATCGTCTGAAGAACCGACCGTCTCGCCAGCCGAATAGGACCACCGTGAGCCAAGCCGAAGACCCCCGCCGCCTGAACGCCCAAGAGGCGACCGTCGAGGACGTGCGCCGGCTGATGGGCGCCTCCACGCCGCACTTCGCACTGCAACTGCGCAACCGCATCGCCAAGCTCATCGCCGATCTTCCCGCCGACCACCCCGCGCGAGTCGAAGGCGAGCGCGAGATCGCACGTCTGCAGCAGCTCGGCGTGAGCGGCGAGAACCGCGGCGAGGCCGCCGCCTCCGGCGAGCGCCCGCTGCCCTCGCTCAGCGTCGCACCCTCAACCACCGCGGCCTGAGGCGCGAGCGCTAGCGCCGCCCGGCGGCGAACGTCCGCTCGCGGCGGGCGTCCAGGAAGCGTGCGCGCAGCAGTTTGAACAGGAACGCGAAAAGCGCCACGTCGAGAATCAGCATCCCCGTCGTCGCCAGGCGCGGCAGCTGGACGAACGCCGCGAGCGAGAGCACCACGACCGAGTGGAACACGATCGTCGGCAGCAGCGCGAGGATCGTCGTGTGCGAGCGGTAGCCGCTCAGGTGCTCGCGCAGCGTCACCTCGATCGTCCCGATCGCCACCGCCCCGAGGCTCGCGAACAGCGCCGCGCCGCCGGTCTTCACTTCGCCGCGCCCCAGCGCGATCACCGTGCCGATCCCACCCACGAGGATCAGCAGCTCCGACAGCGGCAGCGGATGCCACGGCGCCTGCGGGCGCTCGCCGACCGACATCGGCGCTTTGTAGGAGGACGCGGCGGACTCGCGGTCACGCGCGCGACGGGCGCTCTTCGCGGGAGGCTGCTCAGCGGCGGGCGTCGCCGGGGATGTGGATCGCGCCGCCGGGCGCCGCTTGCGCGAGCGTCCCGCGCGGCCGGGGTTGCGCTTGGCCACGGCGTCCGCTCAGGTGCCAGGCCGAGGTTCGCCGCGCCGCATCGCCGTCGATCGTAGCGCCTGGGGCGTGTCGGGATCGGCGCCTATCCTGTGGTGGTGTCCACGCTCTCCTCCCCCGCGCCGGCCGAGGGCTCGGGTATCCCGGACAGCGCGCTCGCGGGGCCCTATCCGGTCGGCGAGTACGCCGCGGCGCTGCGCTCGAAGCTGCGCTCCTTCACCCACGTCCAGCTGATGGGCGAGATGGTCAACCTGCGCCCGTCGCGAGCGCGCGTCTACTTCGAGCTGCGCGACGCTAGCGGCGCGATCCCGTGCAGCGCGTGGCGCCAGGATTGGGAGGCGATGATCGCCCGCGGCGGTGGCGCTCCGGCGGAGGGGATGCAGGTGGTGGTGGCGGGCGGCTGCGACTACTACACCGGCAGCTCCACCTCCTCCCCCAGCTTCTCCTTCGCCGTCAAGGATCTGCGCGTCGCCGGCGAGGGCGACCTGCTGGCGCGGATCGAGCGCCTGCGCAGGCAGCTCGACGCGGAGGGCCTGCTGGAGCCGCAGAAGCGCCTCGAGATGCCGGTGCTGCCGCGCTCGATCGGCGTTATCACCGGCGAGGGCGGCAAGGCGCGCGACGACGTGCTCGCGGGACTCGGGCGTCGCGGCTGGGCGGGGCGGCTGGTGTGGGCGTTTACTCCGGTGCAGGACCGCCACGCCGCGCCCGCGATCGTGCGCGCGCTCGGCGACCTCGCCGCGGTGGCGGATGTCGACGTGGTGATCGTGGCTCGCGGCGGCGGCTCGCTCGCGGACCTGCTGTGCTTCTGCGACGAGACGCTCTGCCGCACCGTCGCACTGCTCGGCGTGCCGGTGATCGCTTCGGTGGGGCATCACACCGACCGCACGCTGCTCGACGACGTGGCTGCCGTGAGCTGCTCAACGCCGACCCACGCCGCGGAGGCCGCCGTCGGCGTCGACTGCCGACTCGCCCGGGCCGCGCAGGCCGCGACGGCGAGGCGTCTGCGCGACCACGGCCGGCGGGCTGTGCTCTCGCGTGCCCGCCAGCTCGCGAGCCTCTCGCGCGCGCCCTCAGCCCACCTGGAGCGCCAGCGCACCCGCCTGCACCAGCAGCTGCGCGAGATCCGCGCGGGCGTCCGCCGGCGCATCGACTCCGAGCGCGGGCTGACCGCGCGGCGCGCGGTCGTGCTGCAGCGCAAGGCCTCCTCCTCGCTGCTGGACTGTCGCGAGCGCCGCCCACGCGAGCTGGAACGCCTCGCGCTGGCGCTCGCAAGCCACGACCCGCAGCGCACACTCGAGCGCGGCTACGTGCTCGCGCAGTCGCCACACGGCGAGCCGATCCTGACCGCGGCGGACGCGCGCGCGGCGCGGGAGCTGCGGCTGCGGTTCGCCGACGGCTCGCTCGCGGCTAGGGTGATCGAGGAATGAGCGACGAGCCGCAGACAGCGTCCGAGCAGCCGCTGACATACGAGGCCGCCGCGGGGCGCGTGGAGGA
This sequence comes from uncultured Solirubrobacteraceae bacterium, assembly GCA_964588985.1. Taxonomy (GTDB): domain Bacteria; phylum Actinomycetota; class Thermoleophilia; order Solirubrobacterales; family Solirubrobacteraceae; genus Palsa-744. The sequence continues at coordinate 14,991 of CAZPQW010000038.1, read as the reverse complement.
GATCATCCGCCGCCTGGACTCCGGCGAGGCGAGCCTCGACGAGACGCTCTCGCTGCTCGGCGAGGGCAAGGCGCTGATCGAGCTGTGCGCGAGCCAGCTCACGGCGGTCGGCGGAGCGCTCGAGGAGCTGCGACTCGACGAGCTCGTCGCCCGCCTCGAGCAGGAGGCCGGAGCGTGAGCACATGGGAGCAGCTCGCCGGCCTCGAGGTCGAGATCGAGGACTACACGCTGGAGGGGCTGCAGGCGAACGTGTCGAGCGACTTCGAGCGCAAGAGCACCGTCATCCACCTGCGCGGCCGCGGCGAGGAGGGTCTCGGCGAGGACGTCACGTATGACGCGGTCGACCACGACATCCTGCAGGCGGCCGGCCCGACGCTGCCGCTCGCCGGCACCCACACGCTCGCGTCCTTCTGCGAGCGCCTCGCGGGGTTGTCGCTGTTCCCCGAGCCGCCGCAACGCGAGGTCTCCGCGCTCTACCGCACATGGGCGTATGAGTCGGCGGCGCTCGACCTCGGCCTGCGCCAGGCCAACACCACTCTGCACGCCGCGCTCGCGCGCACGCCCGAGCCGGTGCGCTTCGTCGTCTCGCTGCGCCTCGGTGAGCCGCCCACGCTCGAGCCGCTGCGCCGGCGCCTGGACGCCTACCCCACGCTGCGCTTCAAGCTCGACCCCACGAGCTCGTGGGACGAGCAGCTGATCGCGCAGCTCGTCGCGACCGGCGCCGTCGACTCGGTCGACTTCAAGGGCTACTACGTCGGCTCCGTCGTCGACCAGCCCGCCGACCCGATCCTCTACCGGCGCGTAGCCGAGGCGTTCCCCGACGCATGGATCGAGGATCCGGCGCTCACGGAGGAGACCGACGCGGCGCTCGCCGCGCACCGCGAGCGCTTCTCGTGGGATGCGCCGATCCACTCGATCGCGGACATCGAAGCGCTCCCGTACCCGCCGCGAATGGTCAACATCAAGCCGTCCCGCCTCGGCGGCCTGCGCAACCTGCTCGACGCCTACGACTACTGCGCCGAGCGCTCGATCGGCAACTACGGCGGCGGGCAGTTCGAGCTGGGCGTCGGTCGCGGCCAGAACCAGTATCTGGCCTCGATCTTCCACGCGGACGCCCCCAACGACGTCGCGCCCACCGGCTTCAACCTCCCCGAGCCGCCCGCCGGACTGCCTTCGAGCCCGCTGCCTCCCACGCCTTCGGAGCTCGGCTTCCGCTGGGGTTGAGCGCCGTCGGGGGCTCCGGGAGCGCAACTTCTGTGGCGGGCGTCGGTTTGCCTACTCAGAGCAGATAACGTCGCATTCCATTGCTCGGACGGCGCCGGCCGCCCGGCGCGAACGCACGATCGTTGGCGCGAAGGGGTTTGTTGAACTTGGCGAGCACTCTCGCTCACAAGCGTTTGAGGTTTCTCACAGCTTCGCTGGCGGCGCTGCTGCTCGCCCTGATCGCCTGGGCGCAGCCATCGCTCGCGGCGAGTCCCGGCGGCACACCGGCGGGCGGAAGCGCACCCACGAGCACCACCCCGAGCGCGAAGACCTCCCCGTCGAGCAAGACCACCTCGGCGCACGTGACGAGCGTGCGAATCTCGACCGTCAGCTGCATGCCGGTGAGCAGGTGCAGCGGCAACCCCCATCAGGTCTCTACCCACGGCACGCTGCTGCTGTCCGGCTCGGGCCTGACGCCGAACATGGTCGTCGCCTTCCCAAGAACGCCCGGCGCGCGCATCAGCACCGTCTCCCCCGCCTCGCGCCTGCGCCGAACCAGCGCCGGGCTGATCGTGACGGTGCCCGCAAGCGCGCACTCAGGGCACATCATGATCCTGCTCAGCCACGGTCGACACACGAGCTCCTACGGACCGATCTACGTCTACCGCCACGCGCTGCACCCGCCCGCGAAACCCCTTCCCGTCACGCCCAACACGCCCCCGCCAGGCGGGAGCGGCTTCGACGGCCAGGGCATGTGGATCTGGTACGTCGGCCAGTCCAACGGCGGCAGCGTCGCGTCGATCGTCGCGCAGGCCCACGCGGCGGGCGTGACGACGGTGTTCGTCAAGAGTTCCGACGGCCCTAGCAACTACTGGAGCCAGTTCTCCGCCCAACTCGTCGCCGAACTGCACGCCAACGGGCTGAAGGTGTGCGCGTGGCAGTACGTGTACGGCACCAGTCCCGTCGGCGAGGCGAACCTCGGCGCGCAGGCGGCCGCGACCGGCGCGGACTGCCTCGTGATCGACGCGGAGGCAGAGTACGAAGGGCGCTACGGCTCAGCGCAGCGCTACATCGCCGAACTGCGTGCGAAGGTCGGGCCCAACTACCCCGTCGGCCTCGCGTCCTTCCCCTACGTCTCATACCACCCGTCCTTCCCCTACTCGGTGTTCCTCGGCCCGAACGGAGCGCAGTTCAACGCGCCGCAGATGTACTGGAAGGACATCGGAGTGTCCGTCGACACGATCTACGCGAACACCTACATCGCCAACCGCATCTACGGCCGCCCGATCTACCCGCTCGGGCAGACCTACGGCGGCGTCTCCACAAGCGACCTGCTGCGCTTCCGCGAGGAGGCGGTCGACTACGGCGCCACCGGCTGGTCCTTCTGGGACTGGCAGGAAACGAAGGCGAGCGGCTGGAGCACGCTCGCCGCGCCGCTCACGCCGCTCACGAGCGTCACGCCGAACACCGAATACCCCGAAGTCCACAGCGGCAGCAAGGGCGATCAGGTGCTGTGGCTGCAGGAGCATCTCGCCAGCGCCGTCCCCGCGCAGGAAACGACCGGCATCTTCGGCTCGCAGACGACCGCCAACCTCCAGTCCTTCCAGACCGCCCACGGCATCCCCGCCAGCGGCGTCGCCGACCCGGCGACGTGGACCGCGCTGCTGGCCCTACCCCCCGTCGCGGTGGACTGGACGGGTACAGGGCCAAGCGCCTGAGTCGCGGGGCGCCTCCTACGAAGCGCCCCGCAACCCGAGAGGCCGGCCCGAAAGCCGGCCCCTAAACGTAGTTAGCTTCTGTTCGCGTTCGCTGGGTTCAGATCAGACGCGCTGAATCAGCGTGCCGGTCCCGAGACCGCCACCGCAGCACATCGTCACGAGGCCGATCTCCTTGTCGGAGCGCTCGAGCTCGTGCAGCAGCGTGGTGATCAGACGCGCGCCGGTGGAGCCGAGCGGGTGCCCGAGCGCCATCGCTCCGCCGTTGACGTTCACGCGGTCCATGTCCGGGGACAGCTCGCGCCGCCACGCGGCCACGACGGGGGCGAACGCCTCGTTGATCTCGAACAGGTCGATGTCGTCGATCTGCATCCCGTTGCGCTCGAGGATTTTGCGCGTCGCGGGGATCGGCCCCTCGAGCATTTTCACCGGGTCGCAGCCCACCGTCGTCTGGTCGACGATCCGCGCGCGTGCGGTCAGCCCGAGCGCCTTCGCCTTCTCAGCCGACATCAGCAGCACAGCCGCCGCACCGTCTGAGATCTGCGACGCGTTGCCCGCGGTGATCTTGCCGTCCGGCTTGAACGCCGGCTTGAGCGTCGAGAGCGTCTCGAGGCTCGTTTCGGGGCGTATGCCCTGGTCGGTGACGTATGTCTCTCCGCCAACCGTCATCGGCACGATCTCGCGCTCGAAGCGGCCCTCCTCGGTTGCCTGGTGGGCGAGACGGTGCGAGCGCACCGCGAGCTCGTCCAGCTCGGAGCGGGGGATCTCCCACTGGTCCGCGATCATCTCGGCGCCGAGGCCCTGCCCGACGATGTTGTGCTTCGCCATCAGCTCGGGGGTGAACGCGAGGCCGAACTCCTCCTGCGTCTTCATCCCGGCGGAGAACGGGAAGTGGCCCATGTGCTCCACGCCCGAGCCGATCATCGCGTCGTGCACGCCCGCCGCGATCAGCGCCGCGGAGAAGTTCACCGCCTGCTGGGCGGAGCCGCACTGGCGGTCCACCGTCGTGCCGGGCGTCTCGATCGGCAGCCCCGCCTGCAGCCACGCGTTGCGCGCGATGTTGAAGCCCTGCTCGCCGAACTGCTGCACGCAACCGGCGATCACGTCCTCGACCTCCGCCGCGTCGATGCCCGCACGCTTGATCACCTCGGTGTACACCTCGGCCAGCAGCGTGTTCGGGTGGGTGTCCTTGTAGTAGCCCTTCTCCTTGTGCCCACGACCGATCGGCGTGCGCACCGCCTCGACGATCACTACTTCGCGGCCCTCTGGTTGCCTCATGTCAGGAGTCCTCCTACGGAGTCTTTGCAAAGCGGGTTATGGGATCGGGGCGCATCTGAAAAGCTGCCCGGACCGTGCATCCGTACTCTACCGCGTTAATGACCCTCGATTGACTGGTCAGTCAACCAGGAAGGCGACCGATATCCCCATGGAGAGCAAAGTGAGCAAACGCCTCGCGGTGGCCGGCAGCGGCGCGATCGCGTGCGGCCTGGCCGCGACGGCCGCCCACCACGGACCGGTGCTGCTGCTCGCGCGCTCGCAGAGCTCCGCGGAGCGCGCGCGAGCGACCGTCGAGAAGACCCTCTCGCGCCTCGGCGCGGAGGTCGACCCCGAACACGTCGAAATCGTCACCGACCCGCAGGCGCTCGCCGAAGCCACGTTCGTGGTCGAGGCCGTGGTCGAGAACCACGACGCCAAGGCAGCGCTGCTGGGCGAGCTCAACGCGATCCTCGCCCCCGACGCGATCCTCGCGAGCACCACCTCCTCCCTGTCGGTCGAGCGCCTCGCGCAGGCCAGCGGACGCCCCGAGCACTTCGTCGGGCTGCACGTGTTCAACCCCGTCACCAAGATGAAGCTCGTCGAGCTGATCTTTCCCGAGGCCGCCAGCGCCGAGACGCGCGACCGGGCGCTCGCACTGTGCGAGAAGTTCGAGAAGACGCCCGTCGAGGTTCCCGACGTCCCCGGGTTCGTCGTCAACCGACTGCTGTTCCCCTATCTGTTCAGCGCGGTGCGCCTCGTCGAAGAGACCGGCATGGAGCCCGCCGACGTCGACACGTGCATGCGACTCGGAGCTGGGCACCCGATGGGGCCGCTCGCGCTGCTCGACCTCGTGGGCCTCGATGTCTCCAAGGCGATCGGCGAGACGATCGGCGCCCCGATACCCGCGAAGGTCGACGAGCTGATCGCCGACGGCGCGCTCGGACGCAAGAGCGGACGCGGTTTCCACACCTACTGACGAGCCGACTGAGGAACATTTCGCCAACGCTGAGGTGCCTTTTAGCTGCGGTTGATCAAGCTGGCGATACTTGGTCATGCGACATACAGACAGTCGCATCGCACACCCGCCTCCTCCCAGTGCACGCGATCCGGCCCGCTCCCCCCGCGGGCCGGACGTGTTTAACGGGCCGGTTTCAGTCCTGAGCGTCGCGACCGTCGCCCTGCTGCACCGGCCGGCGTTCGCGGATGCGTACCGCCTCGATGCGGTTGTCGCGCACCGACTCCACCCTGATCGAGAACCCGTCCGCGTTGACCGTGTCGCCGCGGCGGGGCAGGCGCCCCAGCTCGGCGAACACGAAGCCGCCGACGGAGTTGTACGCGTCGGTGTCCACCGGCAGGTCGAGGCCGTAGTCGGCCAGGTCGGCGACGGCGACATGGCCGCGCACGAACCAGTCGCCGTTGGCGAGCCGGCGGATCTCGCCGGTGCTCGGATCGGTCTCGTCGTCGATCTCGCCGACGACCTCCTCGATGATGTCCTCGATCGTCACCACGCCCACCACGCGGCCGTACTCATCGACCACGATCGCCATCGACGTGCGTCCGCGCTGCAAATCCGCGAGCAGGTCGTCGAGCGGCTTGGTCTCGGGCACGATCAGCGCGTCGCGCACGAGCGGCTCCACCGGCGAGCCCGGGCCGTCCTGCATCAGCTGGCGCACGAGCGAGCTCACGTGCACGATGCCGCGCACGCGGTCGCGGTCTTCCTCTTCGGTCACAACCAGGCGCGTGTGGCCGCTGGAGACGCACAGGCGCAGCGCGCTCTCCACGTCCTGGGAGCTGTCGACCGTCACGACCGCCGGGATCGGGGTCATCACCTGGCGCGCCTCCTGCTCGTGCAGGTGAAAGACGCCCGTCAGCATCTCCGACTCGCCGCGATCGATGTGCCCGCCCTCGTGCGACTCCGCGATCAGGCGCTTGAGCTCGTCGGAGGATCCGCCCTGGCGCGCTGCGCTCATGTCCACGCCGAGCCGGCGCAGGATGCGATCGGACACCGCTGTGAGCGCGACGATCACCGGCCTGAACAGGACGCTGAACGCGCCCAGCGGCCGCGCCACGCGGCGGGCGACCGCCTCGGCGCGGTCGATCGCGTAGAACTTCGGCACCATCTCGCCCGCGATCAGCTGCGCGGAGGAGATGATCAGGAACGCCACGATCACCGCCACGGCAACCGCGACGCCATGGCTGATGGTGCTCCCGAACGCGCCCTTGAGGATGTCCGCGAGTGCGGGCTCGCCCAGCGCTCCGATCCCGATCGAGGTCATCGTCACGCCGATCTGCACGGCGGAGATGTACTCGTTGACGTTCCCGAGCTGCGCCAGCGCGAGCTTGGCGCCCTTCGCGCCTTCGTCGCGCATACCTTCCAGACGCTCTCTGCGCGAGCGCACGAGCGCGTACTCGGCGATCACGAAGAACGCGTTGATCGCGACGAGCAGCGCCGCGAGGATGAGCTTGAGCCCGTTCACGCGCGACCGGCGGGAGCCACGCTACTTCGGGGGTGATCTTCTTCGTCGTCGTTCATCGTGCTTGTCGACCTCCCCAAGGTAGCAAGGGCGATGGTCGGAACGGAGACGTCGCGGGACGGCTGAGCGTGGTGCTTAGGCGAGACGATCGATCTCCCCCGCGAGTGCGAAGTCCGCGTCGGTGAGGCCTCCCTGGGAGTGCGTGGAGAGCGTCAGGCGCACCTTGTTCCAGCCGTGGAGCAGGATGTCCGGGTGATGGTTGGCCGCCTCTGCCAGCTCAGCCACTCTGTTCACGAACACGATCGCGGCTGCGAAGTCGGAGAACGTCCACTCGCGCTCGATCGCGCGTTCCTCACTCAGCCTCCAGCCCTCGCGGCCGGCGAGGCGCTGCTCTATCTCGGCTTGCTCGAGCGAGGCCATCCAGCTGCGAGGTTAGCTCCTAAAGTCAGGGGATGCGCATCGTGAGTCTCGTGCCCCACGCCACCGAGCTGCTGTTCGCCCTCGGTCTCGACTCCGAGATCGTCGGCGTGACGCACGAGTGCGACCACCCGCCCGCGGCGCTTGCCCTCCCGCAGGTCACCCGCGACGTGCTCCCCGCCGGCCTCAGCGCGGTGGAGATCGACACGGCGGTGCGCGAGCGCACGCTCGCGGGCGAGGCGATCTACGCGCTGGACCGCGACGCGCTGGCGGCGCTAGAGCCCGATCTGATCGTGACGCAGGCGCTGTGCCCCGTGTGTGCGGTCTCCTACGACGAGGTCGCGGAGGTCGCCAAGGGCCTGCCCTCCCATCCGAGCGTGATCGCACTCGACCCGAAGACGCTCGGGGAGACGTTCGGCGACGTGCGCACACTCGCCCAGGCAACCGAGCGACGCGACACGGGCGTCGATCTGATCCAGCAGGCGGCCGCTCGCATCGATCGCGTCAAGCTGGCCGTGCGGGGGCAGCGGCGTCCTCGCGTGGCGGTGCTCGAGTGGCTCGACCCGGTGTACGTCGCCGGCCATTGGACGCCGCAGCTGATCGAGCTGGCGGGCGGAGAGGACGTGCTCGGGATGCCCGGAGAACCGTCCGTGAGCGTCGGCTGGGAGACCGTCGCGGCTGCCGAGCCCGAGATCGTGGTGGTGATGCCGTGTGGGTATGACGCACCGCGGGCGCTCGAGGAGGCGCTGGCCCACGCGGACGAGCTGGCCGCGTTGAACGCCCAGCGGATCGTCGCGGTGAACGCGTCGGCGTACTTCTCGCGCCCGGGTCCGCGGCTCACCGACGGGATCGAGCTGCTCGCGCACATCCTGCACCCCGAGCAGGTGCCCGACGCGCCCAGCGGCGCGCAGGCGCTCGACGTGGACTTGGCGAGGAGCCAGGCCTGAGCCGACGCCGGCCGCGACTACGGTTCTGGCCCGACGAGGCCCGCCGGCACTCCGGGCGAGGATTCGACCTCGCTGGACTTGGCGGTGATCACCGAGCCGGCGACCGCGGCGAGAGCAATCGCCACACAGCCGGCGAGCGCCACTGCGGGCACGCGACGGCGCTCACCGAGCAGAAGGAGCTGCGCGACCAACGCCCCGCCGATCAGCCCGCCGATGTGCCCGCCCCAGGAGATGCCGGGGAGCGTGAAGCTGATCACGAGGTTGATCATGATCAGCCCACCGATACCGCCGAGGCCCCCGCGCATCACCGAAAGCTGCCGGGATCGCATCTCCACGGCGAAGGCGCCCATGATGCCGAACACCGCACCGGAGGCGCCGACCGTGACAGCGTGAGGCGTGACGATCAGCGCGCCGAGCGACCCGGTCAGCAGCGACACGCCGTAGATCACGCCGAACTTCAAGCGCCCGAGCACCGGCTCCAGCTGCATGCCTAGGACGTAGAGGATGTACATGTTGAAACCGATGTGCAGCAGGTTCTCGTGCAGGAACCCACCGGTGACGATCCTCCACCACTGGCCGTGAGCGACCCCGAGTTCGGGGATCCGCGGGAGGCTGCCGATCAGTGCGCCTTCTTCGTAGATGCTGCTGACGGGTCCGCCGCCGAAGGAGAGGTTGCCCTCGGCCAGGAACGCGATCACGTTGATCACGATCAGCGCGTAGGTGACCTGCGGTATGCGGGCCATGTCGCGCATGTGCATCACTTTGGTGCGCTGTTTGGAGCACTCCGGGCAGCGCATCCCCACAGGGGTGGTGGTCATGCAGTCCGGGCAAATCGGCCGGCCGCAGTTGGCGCACGAGACGCCGGTCTCGCGCGAGGGATGGCGGTAGCAGGTGGCCATGGCGGGAGAAGAGCGTAGCTGGCCGGCGCGAACGCTCAGCGGTCGCTGAGCAGTTTTCGCGTCTCGCGGCCGAGGTCGCGCACGGCGCGCTCGGCGGTGTCCTTCAGCGCGTTCAGCTCGGCAGTCGCTCCCGGCTGACGGCGGCGCGCGCGCAGGATCACGAGCGCCGTCCCCGCGGCCCCGCCGGCGATGAGCGCGGCGGCGGGACGAACCCAGTTGCGCGGGTCGCGCATCGCCGAGAGCTCCCACGCCTCGAGCTCGTCCGCGGCCATCTCGGTGATGCTCGTGAGCGTGCTCTCGAGCCGCTCGACCAGGTCCGCGGGAGGCTCCACGGGCGCGAGCGCTTCGCGCAGCAGACCCTCGAAGCTGGGCAGCGCTTCATTCATCCGACCCACCCGCCTTCGCGTCGAGGCGCACCGCGCCGTTCACGCGCCCATTGCTCGGCCCGGCGGTCTCGTGGCCTCGATCGCCCACGATCTCCTCGAGCTGCTTGATCGCGCGATGGATCAGCACCTTGGTCGCGCCGTCCGAGCGCCCCAGCGCCCGCGCGATCTCGCGATTGTCCATGCCGAGGGCGAAGCGCATGATCAGCGCCTCGCGCCTGTCGTCGGGGAGCTTGCCCACGCCGTCGAGGATCCGGCTCAGCTCGTCGCGGCCCTCCACCAGCTGCTCGGTCGTGTGCAACGCCGCGAGCGGGGTCGTCTCGTCGATCGGCGAGGCCGGCTTGCGCGAGCGGTCGCGGTAGAGGTTCGCGGCGAGGTTGTGCGCGATACGGATCAGCCACGGCCGCAGCGGCCGCCCGTGCGATTCGCGCTGGGCGCGCTCGAAGTGGCGATAGGCCTGCAGGAACGTCTGCTCGGTGAGGTCCTCGGCGTCGTGGTGGTTGCCGATCCGGTAGTACGCGTAGCTGTACACGTCGCGCAGATGAGCGCGATACAGCTCCGAGAACTCCGCGTCGAGCTGGGCCTTGGGCTTGTGACTTGTTTGCTCGCCCACTCATTGCACCCTACCCGCGTTGCGCCGGGCGGTTCAGGCCGCGCGCGAGATCTCGCGCGCCGGCGCGCTGTCGCCGGGTGACGGAAGCGCCGGCTTGGCGCCGCCGAGCCAATCCCACTGCAGGCGGATGCACGCCCAGATGCGGTCGGTCACGCCCGCGGCGAGCGAGGGCGAGCAATCCTCGACGGTCGGGAATTGCAGCGGCGCACCGACGCGGAGGCTGACCTTGCGCGGGCGTATGCGCCAGCCCCTGCGCACGTGTTCGGTCCCGATCACGGCCACCGGCGCGACCGGCGTGCCCGTTTCGAGCGCGAGGCGACCGATGCCGCGGCGCGGGTCGCGCAGCGGCCCTTTGCGCACGCGGGTGCCCTCTGGAAACACCACCACGCAGTCTCCGCGTTCGAGGATCGCGCGCGCCGTCGCCATCGCGTTGCCGTCGCCGGCGCCTCGATCGACCGGGAACGCGCCCAGGGCGTTCAGCACCCACGCCTGCCAGCGCTTTTCGAACAGCTCCCGCTTGGCCATGTAGTAGACGGGGCGCCGCACGAGCGCGCCGATCACGAATGGGTCGAGGAAGCTGCGGTGGTTCGCGGCCAGCAACAGCGGGCCCGTGCGGGGAAGGTGCTCGCGTCCGACGCGCTGCAGGCGGAAGTAGATAAGGAAGAGCGGCATCAGGACCGCGCGCACCGGCCAGTACACGAACGGGTTCACGCCCCTGCCCACCGCGCGCTCGTGGAAGGTGTGCAGGTCCGTGCTCGGCTCAGCAGACTGGACGACCAGCTCGTTCTTCGCGACGGTCTCGATGGGCTGAAGGGCCATACGTCGAATACACCGTCCGCGACCGCGTCGTTACAGTTGACGCTCGCTGAACCGATGCCGGAGTAGCTCAGCTGGTGGAGCGTCTGTTAGGAGGCGCGAGAGCGCGTCTCACGGGCCACCTGGGCGCGGGCAGCGTCCGGGTGGTGTGGCGGCTTGCGAGCCGCCTTTTTCTGGAGGAGTTTTGTCTAACCCCCTACGGGGGGTTGAAGGTGGTTGTTCTGCCGTTGTCGTTAATTCCTCCCCTCCTTCTCCCAGGAAGGCAGGTGTGGGGGCGCGCGTTGCTAGGGAGGGGCTGGCGACACGCGAGCAGGCCGATTCGGCGAGCCGGACGCGGGGGGCCGCGCTGAGTGCGCTGAGGACAGCAACGAGGGAGGGGGGCGCCCAAGCGCTGTATGCGGCTCTGGATGCCGGTGGTGACCCGCTAACGGTCGCTGTCGTGGCTTGGGAGATCAGCGGCGTCACACGGCAACAACACCCGGCCCTCACCGCCCGGCGGCGGCTGCACCTCGAGCGCTACTGCCGGATCGCCGACCGGCTCGAGGGGCCCGGCGCCGGCGGCCGATTCCTACTCGACGTCATCCTTGAGCATGGAGCGTGCCGCGCCGGCGAAGTGGTCTGCTCGCTCGACTATTTCGTCTGCTCGCTGCGGCGCTGGGTCCGGGCTACCCGCCGCGAAGCTCGGGGGTTTGAGCCGATCCCGCACGAGAAGGCTGGATGGTGGTTCGAGCGTGAGGAACGCCGCGAACACGCCGCCGCGATCGCGAAGCTCAAAGGCGAGCCGCGGCGGCGTGGACGCTCACGCAGGAGGCGCTACTCGTGAACGGGCCACTCGCGTTGCTGCATTACCTCTACGACCTCGCCCGGCTCGAGGTGGTCGAGGTAGCGCTGCGTGATCGCGATGTTCGAGTGTCCGAGCTGGCGGCTGATGGTGAGCACGTTGGTGTGCTCGCGCATCAGTTCGACGGCGTGCGTGTGGCGCAGGCCGTGGCAGTGGACGCGCTTCTCGATCCCGGCGCGCTGCCCGAGGCGCTTGATCGCTTCGCGCCAGTAAGCGGCGCCGAGCGGCCGGCCTGCCCCGGGCTGAGTGATGGTGCAGAACACGCGGCTGCCTCGAGGGACGAGGAGCGCCTGCCGGTTGGCGAGCCACTGCTCGAGGACCGCGAACGCCTGCGGGTCCAGGCCGACGACACGACGCTTGTTGCCCTTGCCATGGCGCACGGTCAACGTGCCCGCCTCCCGGTCGACGTCGCGCAGCTCGAGGTCGAGAGCCTCCTGGCACCGCAGGCCGCCGCGCCACATCACGACGATCAACGCGCGCGCCCGCAGCCCGGCGGGCCCGCGGCCGCACGCGGCGAGGAGCCGGCCGATCTCGGCGGGGGTGAGGATCTCCGCGGGGAACGTCCGCCCGTAGTTCGGTGGCTTCTGCCCGGCCCTGTAGCCCGGCAGGGTCATGGGCGAGCGCCTGCGTCCACGTGGATCGAGGACCTGGATTTGATCATTGCGCCGGGCAGCTTCCCGCCGCCGGCGGATGGACTTGTGCATGGGGTTCCTTCCCTTGCTCGAAACGCGCCCGCAAGTCACACCCTGCGGGCCTGTCGGGCCGTAGTGAAGCAAAAAGTGCCCCCGCGCCGGTGTGACGGCCGGGGGCGTGGCGCCCGCCGAAGGACCGGCGGGCAGCCACTTGACAGTACGCCCGCTAGACGATGGAGGAACCCATGACCGACTCAGACCAGCTCGAGGACGAGCTGCGCACCACCCTCACTCCGGTCGAGAAAGCCGTGCTCGCGACGTGCGAGGAGGCCCGCACGCGCGCGGAAATCCAGTCGGACCTCTCGGCCGAGTTCAACGCCGACACGATCACGAGCACGATCGCGTTCCTCAAGCGCAAACGCCTGATCGAGGCGTGGCACGACGGCGAGGCGATCGACCGGGCGCGGCTCGCATACAAACAGACCGTGATCGGCGCGATGCTGCTCCGCTCCCAGCGCCGGGCAGAGGCCCACGCGCTGCTCCCGCGCACGCCGCCCAGGCGGCTGCCGAGCGTGCCGCGACCGAGAGGAGGGCTGCGCCTTGTATAGGGTCGCCGGCATCGCTCTCGCGCTCGCGTCCGCGGGCGTGGTCGTGTTCGCGTTCTGGGAGTTGACGCGATGACGGTTTCGCATACAAACGTCGCCTGTGAGGGCTGCGGCAAGGAGACCGAGGCGACCGCCGGTTGGAGCAAGCCGAGCGGCACCGCGGGCAGCGCCGGCGGGTTCGTGCAGCCCGTCCAGCGCGCCGACCACGTGCTCGGCCACTCGGGGCACCTCTGCACGAAGTGCTGGTGGGAGCGCGTCATCGCCGGGCGGGTGGCGGCATGACGGGTTCCGGTGAGAGCGTCGCCGGAGACCGCATCTACTACGCGGCTGAGAAGCTCGGCTTCGCGATCCTGGTCGATGAGGATCTAGGCGGTAGCTATGAATTTGACCAGCTCATAGTGGTGCGAGCGCCCGATGGCACGCTGTGGGCCGCGCATGACGCAGGATGCAGCTGCCCTACTCCGTTCGAGGATATGAGCTGGCCGGCTGACTGGACCGAGATCAAGCAGCCAGCTGATATCGAGCCGGTGATCGCCGAATGGAGCGAGTACCTGCCCGAGGTCGATCCTGCGCGCTCGAGAGTGCGCTTCGCGGTTGGGGAGGCTTTGCGATGACGCTTCGGGACCAGAGCAACAGCGATCGGCGATGGCTGCCAGGCGACAACTTCGGCATGCAGCTGGTCGCGCTCACATTCGGCTACGTCTGCGGCTACCGGCAGGGCTGGGTTCGAGGCTTCGGCGCGGCCATCAACGAGGTTGCGGGCATCTGGGCGAACGCCCTGCGGAGATCCTTCGGATGAGCCCATGGCTATGGGTGATTCTCTTCGCGGTGCTCGCGGTCGAGTTCTACATCGGCTATCGCTGCGGCCGGGCGAAGCGCGACGTGAGCCTGCGAGTCACGCTCGAACTGCGCGATCTGCGGGGCATGACGTTGATTAGACGGACGATCCAGGCTCGGCAGAAAGCCCAGCTCTGTGAGCCTATGGGCTGGCCGGGGATGAGCGATGGCGCGATCGGCTACCTGCCCCCAGAGGACCTCAAGATGGAGGTCGTCGCGGAGATCATCAATGACGCCTAGCGACGGAAGCGTCACGAAACGCCCGCGACAACTCTCTCTCGATGCCGATCTCTGCAGCGTCTGCGGCGATCCGATCGTTCAGCCGCCGACCGGGCGCCGGCGTAGCACCTGCAGCGACCGATGCCGCAAGCGTCGGTCACGAAAAGGGCGGCGTGGCGCCGCGGGCAAGGCGTTTCGTGACAACGGCGCTGGCGTCTGCGTGCACTGCGGGCGATCGTGGGGCGGGCACGCGGCCCGGTCCTGCTTTGGCCCGAGTGCGGCCGTCGATCAGTGCGACGACGAGTCCCGGCTCGAGCAAGGGATCGCGGCCTGATCGTGACGCTTTTGTCGAGAACCGCCCCTATATGGGCTCGCCCGGGGGGGCCTGTGCAGAAGCGTCGCTATTTGCGTCGCTTGGGCGGGCGCTCGCGGCGAGCATGATGCGCTCTAGTCGGGAGTGTTCCCGGGCCTCCTCGAGCTGACTCTCGCACCGTACGATCGTGGTCACGCCTTCGCCGGCGTCCTCGTAGTCGGCGTGCAATTGGACGTAGCGGCGGGCGCCGGGGGCGCTCGAGCGGACGAGCTCGAACTTGAGGGTGCCGTTCCCGATCCGGCGTTCGCGTAGGAGGGTCGTGCGGTTGTAGTCGGTGGCCTGGTGCACGCGCGCGTGCTGGGCACCGGTGTCGGGGTCGAAGCGGGAGCCGTAGCTACGCATGGGCCTCCTCGCTGTTGAGCATCTTCGCGATGTTCATGCCGGCGAGGACCGCGTGGTCGCCGAGGAAGACGTTGCGGCCGTCCGGGAGCCTCGCGTACCAGCCTTGGGCGGGGCAGCGCGGGGTGCCGTGCATGACGCGGGGCAGGACGGTCCCGAGCTCGCCGAGCATGCGTTGCAGCTGGGCTTGCTTGCTGCGGCTTCGTCCGTTGCGGGCACTCGGCATCGGCAGGAATCCTACGCGCGGCCCGGGGGTGCCGCCAGGGGCCCCCGGGGGAGGGCACCTGTCGCCCCGGGCGGCCCGGGGCGAACATCGCCCTCGAGATGCCCGAGACCCCGGCCCAGCGCGCTGCCCGCGAACGGAACCTACGCCTCTCCAACCCGGGGGCGTATAGCAAGCCGCCCGGGGAGCCGCCCGGGG
>CAZPQW010000037.1:0-24422 GCA_964588985.1 uncultured Solirubrobacteraceae bacterium | reverse complement strand
CGACCTGCGCGCCCTCGACCGCCGCGGCCATGATGTGGTGCGGGGCCGGGTAGTTGGCGCCCTTCAGCTGCTTGCGCAGGTTCGCCGGGAACGCCGGCAGGTTCTGCGCGAGCTTCGGGTTCGACGGGGTGCCGCCGGGCATCTTGTAGCCCTTCACGTCCCACGGCTGAGCGACCTCGTCGCCGCTCGCGGCCTTCGCCTCGATCCACGCCTTGGCCGCGGGGACGAGCTCCTCGCGGGTCGCCACGACCTCGTCGACGAGGCCCATCTCCTTGGCCTTCGCGGGCCGCAGCTCCTGACCCTGCATCAACAGCTTCATCAGCGCGTCGACGATCCCGAACATGCGCACCGTGCGCACCACGCCGCCGCCGCCGGGCAGCAGCCCGAGCTTGACCTCGGGGAAGCCGAGCTTCGCCTTCGGGTCATCGACGATCACGCGGTAATGAGCGGCGAGCGTGATCTCCAGGCCGCCGCCGAGCGCGGCGCCGTTGATCGCCGCGACGACCGGCTTGCCGAGCGTCTCCAGGCGACGCAGCTGGCTCTTGACCTCGCGGATGCCCACGGCGAACTCTGCCGCGTGCTCGCGCGTGACGCGCTTGAGGTCGTTGAGGTCCCCGCCAGCGAAGAACGTCTTCTTGGCGGAGGTGAGGACGACGCCCTTGATGTCGTCCCTCTCAGCCTCCAGGCGCTCGACCGTCGCGCCCATCGACGCGATGTACGCGGCGTTCATCGTGTTGGCAGACTGGTTGGGGTCGTCGAGCGTGAGGATGACGATGCCGTCGTCGCCGCGCTCGTATTTGATCGTCGTTGACTCGGCCATCTAGATCGCCTCCACCACGGTCGCGATTCCCATGCCGCCGCCGACGCAGAGCGTCGCGAGGCCATAGCGCCCACCGGTCCGGTGCAGCTCCTCCACGAGCGTGCCGAGGATCATGCCCCCGGTCGCGCCGAGCGGGTGGCCCATCGCGATCGCGCCGCCGTTGACGTTGACCTTCTCCATGTCGAGGCCCATGTCCTTGACGAAGCGGAGGACCACCGCGGCGAACGCCTCGTTGATCTCGACGAGGTCGAGGTCGTCGACCGTGAGGCCGGCCTTCGCGAGCGCCTTCTTGGAGGCGGGCGCGGGGCCGGTCAGCATGATCGTCGGGTCGGCGCCGGAGAGGGCGGTCGCGAGGATGCGGCCGCGGGCGGTGAGCCCGAGCTCCTTGCCGGTCTGCTCGTTGCCGATCGCGACGAGCGCGGCGCCGTCCACGATCCCGGACGAGTTGCCCGGCGTGTGGACGTGCTCGATCTTCTCGATCCAGTGGTACTTCTGCAGCGCGACGGCGTCGAAGCCGCCCATCTCGCCCATCACCTGGAAGGACGGCTTCAGGTTGCCGAGCGTCTCGACGGTTGTGCCGGGGCGGATGAACTCGTCCTTGTCGAGCACGACGTGGTCGTTGACGTCCTTGACCGGGACGACGGAGTTCGCGAAGCGGCCCTCGGCCTGCGCCTTCGAGGCGCGCTCCTGCGAGCGGGCGGCGTACGCGTCCACCGTCTCGCGGTCGAAGCCCTCGACCGTCGCGATCAGGTCGGCGCTGACGCCCTGCGGGACGAACGACGTGTCGTAGTTCGTCTCCGGGTCGAGCGCCCAGGCGCCGCCGTCCGTGCCCATCGGCACGCGCGACATCGACTCGACGCCGCCGGCGAAGACGAGGTCCTCCCAGCCGGAGGCGACCTTCTGCGCGGCGACGTTGACGGCCTCCAGGCCGGAGGCGCAGAAGCGGTTGAGCTGCACGCCCGCGACGGTGTCCGGCAGGCCCGCCTTGAGCGCGGCGGTCTTCGCGATGTCGGCGCCCTGGTCGCCGACCGGGGAGACGCAGCCGAGCACCACGTCGTCGACCCGCTTGGGGTCGAGGCGCTCGTTGCGGATCAGCATCTCGTGCATCAGCCCTACGACGAGGTCGACCGGCTTGGTGCCGTGCAGCGAGCCGTTGACCTTGCCCTTGCCTCTCGGGGTGCGTATCGCGTCGAACACCAACGCGTCGGTAGCTGCCATTGCTCGGACTCCTCAGTCGAAGGGGGAAGTCCGGGGACGCTACCACATCAACATTCGTTTGCGAACGCAAGTTTTGGGCTACGATCGCGGCGATGGCGACCAACACGCCCACACGCCGCACCCAGGCCGAGCGCAGCTCCGCCACTCGCGAGGCGCTGATGGAGGCGACGATCGCCTGCCTCGTCGAGGACGGCTACGCCAACACCACCACCGCGCGCGTGGCTGAACGCGCTGGCGTCTCCCGCGGCGCGCACCTCCACCACTTCCAGACCCGCCAGGCATTGGTCGCCGCGGCGATCGAGCACCTCGCGGCACGGCGCGGCGCGGAGCTGATGGCGGCCGCCGACGACCTGCCGACGGGCCGCCAGCGCGTTGTCAAGAGCCTCGACCTGATGTGGTCGAGCTACGCGAGCCCGCTGTTCCAGGCGGCGCTCGACCTGTGGTCGGACGCGCGCACCGACCCCGAGCTGCGCGCGCACCTCACCAAAGTCGAGCGCGAGCTCGACCGCCAGACGCTCACGCTCGCGCGCCGCCTGTTCCCCGACCTCGCCGAGCGAGCGAACTTCGAGGGGCTGATGGAGATGGTCGTCGCCACGGTCCGCGGCCTCGCGCTGCTCGACACGCTTCACCCGGACGGCGCTCGCAACCGCAAGCAGTGGCCGTTCTGTCGGGCGCAGCTGGTGGCGCTGCTCGAGCGCGCGGAGTGAGCGCTACGCGGCGGCGCCCTGCAGGTCCGGTCGAACACGATTCCATCATTCGGAATGAGCTACTCTTCCCGGCGGTGCCATAGAGACCAACGGACCAGCCAGGAGGCTCGCGTGGGGGAAGCAATCATCGCTACCGGGAACAGCACCACGGCTCTGTTCACCTTGAAGGTACGTCGCGGCGAGGGCATGGCGCTGCTCACGATGGACTGGAAGCAGGGAACGCCCTCAGATGACTTCGTCGGCTTCGCGATCGAGTTTCAGGTCCCTGGCGCGCACGACTTCAAGCCGCTCAACAACGACCTGGCGTTCCTCCCCGCGGACGGCAAGGTGCTCGCGGCCAAAACCTCGAGCCGGCTGGCTCCATTCCAGCGCTTTCGCTGGGTGCACTTCCCGCACGACGCGAACGTCGCGGGCGACTTCACCTATCGAGTGACCCCCGTGTTCATGGACGACAAAGACGGGCTCTCCTACGGCGATCCACAGGAAGCCGCTGTGACTCTCGGAGGAGACACCTACCCCGACAAGCTGAACGTCGCGTTCACACGAGGGTTCATCTCATCGCAGGCATTCGTTGAGCGCTACGAACCGGTCAAGACTCTGCTCCCCTCAGACGCGAACGAAGGGCTCACGTTCAAGCCGACCAACCCAAAGACCGACGAAGCGCTCGACTGGATGGGGTTCGAGGCGCGACAGGCGATCCTCGACGTGCTCGACAAAGCGATCGCCGACAAGGACGCGCAGGTCAAGGCGATCGCCTACGACCTCAACGAGCCCGAGATCATCTCGCGGCTGGAAAAGCTCGGCGGCCGACTGCGGATGATCATCGACAACTCCGGCTCTCACGGCAAAGCTGGATCCGCCGAGGACCAGGCCGAAGAGAAACTCCTGGCGACCGCCGGGGCGGGGAACGTCAAGCGCCAGCACATGGGCGGACTCCAACACAACAAGACGATCGTGCTCGAAAGCCCGACGAATCAGGTCGTCGTGTGCGGATCCACGAACTTCAGCTGGCGAGCGTTCTTCGTGCAGTCGAACAACGCGCTGGTCCTGCATGGCCAACAAGCCGCCGGCGCGTTCTCTGCGGCCTTCGAGCAGTACTGGCAACACGACGACGCCGCCGGCTTCAGCACCACTGCTCCGGCGAACCTCACCGACCTCGAGCTGATGGAGATCGACGCACGCGTGGGGTTCTCCCCGCACTCGAGCGACAACGCCCTGCTCGACGTGGTCGCCAAAGACATCGGCGAGCACACCGAATCGTCGCTGCTGTACTCACTGGCGTTCCTCTACGAGGCTCCCGGTCCGATCCTCGAAGCGATCGAGAAAGTGACCGCCGACGACGCGATCTTCGTCTACGGGATCTCCGACAAAAAGGTCGGCGGACTCGATGTCCAGCGACCCAGCGGGAATGTCGCGGTGGTCTACCCCGCGGAACTCAGCGAACACGTCCCGGAGCCGTTCAAATCCGAGCCGAGCGGAGGCAGCGGCGTGCGGATGCACCACAAGTTCGTCGTCATCGACTTCGACAAGCCCACCGCGCGGATCTACATGGGCTCCTACAACTTCTCCAAGGCAGCCGACACCGCGAACGGAGAGAACCTGCTCGTCATCCGCGATCCCCGTGTCGCCACCTCATACGCGATCGAGGCGCTTACCCTCTTCGACCACTATCACTTTCGGATCACCGCGCGGGAAGCCAACGAAGCGGGCAAACCGCTGACGCTGGCCAGGCCTCCTCGGGCGGCGGGCGAAAAGCCGTGGTGGGACGGGTACTACTCAAACCCCCAGAAAGCCCGGGACCGGCAGGTCTTCGCGTAATGCGACGAGGACCGTCTAGAGATTGGACCTGATGCTGCCGCCGTCCACCTGGTAGACGGCGCCGGTGATGTAGGAGGCATGCTCGGAGGCGAGGAACGCGACGAGGCTCCCCAGCTCGCTCGGCTCGCCGAGACGCCCCATTGGGATCGTCGCTGCGAGAGGGGCGAGCTGCTCTTTGACCATCTCGTCCACCTCCGCGCTGCGCACCGCGAGCGCGGGATGGATGCGCGACGTGAGGAACATCCCCGGGAGCACGAGGTTGATCGTGATGCCGTCCTTCGCGAGGTCGGGCATGATCGCCTTCATCAGCCCGGCGACGCCCGGGCGGATCCCGTTCGAGAGGTCGATGTTCTGCACGGGCTGCTTCACCGAGCTCGATTGGATCCCGACGATGCGCCCCCAGCGCTTGGCGCGCATGTGCGGCGTGACCTCGCGGACGAAGCGAACGAAGTTCAGCGTCACGATCTCGAACGCCTTCAGCCAGTCCTCGTCGGTGAAGTCCGCGAAGCCGCCCCTCGGCGGGCCGCCCGAGTTGTCCACGAGCACGTCCACGCAGCCGAAGCGCTCGACAGTCGCCTGGACGACGCTGTGGATGCCGTCGGCGCTGCTGAGGTCCGCCGCGACGACGAGCACCTCAGCGCCCGTCTCACGCCGGATCTCCTCGGCGGCCGCCTCGAGGACCGCCTCGCTGCGCGCGCAGATCGCGACCTTCGCACCCTCGCGCGCGAGGGCGAGCGCGGAGGCCTTGCCGAGCCCCCTGCTGGATGCCGCGACCAGCGCGACCCTGCCCTGCAGCCCTAGATCCATTCGCGTCTCCGAGTCTACGCGTCGCCGTGCGGCAGCATGACCTCCGCCGCCTCGGCCGCCGTGACGCCCGGATAGAGCACCCTGATGACGAGAACCGCGCAGGCGCCGCCGACGAGCTGGGCCACGACGTACGGGGCCACGGACGCAGGTGCAATGCCGGCAAAGGTGTTGGAGAAGATGCGCCCGACGCTGATCGCGGGGTTGGCGAAGCTGGCGGAGCTGGTGAAGAAGTAGGCGGCGCCGATGTAAGCACCGACCGCCGCGGGGATGGCGTTGGCGCGTTTGCTGCGCGCCAGCGAGAAGATCACCAGCAGCAGGCCGGCGGTGGCGATCGCCTCGGAGAACAGGTGCGCTGGCGAGGCGCGGTGGTGCGTGGAGATGCTGATCGCGGCGAGCGAGAACATGCCATTGGCGGCGACCGCGCCGAGCGTGCAGCCGGCGACCTGCGCGGGCAGGTAGGCGAGCGCGTCGCGCCAGCTGATGCCGCCGAAGCTCGCGTCGGCGAGCGACACGACGGGGTTGAAGTGCGCGCCGGAGACGGGGCCGAACATGAGGATGATCGTGAACAGCCCAGCCGCTGTGGCGGCTGCGTTCTCGAGCAGCTCGAGGCCGACGTCGTTGGGGGAGAGCGTCTGCGCGGCGATGCCCGAGCCGATCACGAGCGCCGCGAGGAACGCGGAGCCGAGCAGCTCGGCCAGCAGGCGACGGGCGAGTGGAGGCGTGTCGGTCACGTGGCGGTGATCAGCTTGTCGGCGAACTCGCCGGGGAGACCGACCGTGCGGACTTCCGCGGCGACCATGTCGGCGTCGTAGGGCACGCGCTCGATCGTCACGTCCACGCCGTCGGCGCTAGCGGTGAGCACCGCGAACGCGCCACGCGGGTCGCCGTCCTTGGGCTTGCCCACCGAACCACAGTTGACGAACAGCACGCCGCCATACTCGTGGACCCACGGTTTGTGGGTGTGGCCGAACACGAGCACCGGGTCGGTCTCAGCGGCGGCGAGGCGTTCGTAGAGGCGCGCGGGCTTGTCCTCGAACAGGTACTCGTTCACTTTCCTCGGCGAGCCGTGGACGAGGTGGATGTCGACCTCGCCCACCCGGAAGCGAAGGTCGAACGGCAGGCCGAGCATGAAGTCCTTCGAGGTCCGGCTCGTGTGCGCGAGCGTCCAGTCGACCGACAGCTGGCCGAGCTCGCGGTCGTGCGGGGTGATGTAAGCGCAACCGCAGTCCTCTTCGTCGCGCGCGATCGCGTAGTCGTAGTTGCCGTAGATCGTGGGGATCTCACGCTGCGCGATCAGCTCGCAGACCTCGTCGGGGTGCGGACCGTAGCCCACGAGGTCCCCGCCGCAGTAAACGGCGTCGATGCCGAGCTCGTCGATCCGCGCGAGCGCCGCGTGCAACGCCGGCAGGTTGCCGTGGATGTCGGTGATCACCGCCGCCGTGTCCGGAGCTGCTTCCTGC
The DNA here is from genome assembly GCA_964588985.1 of uncultured Solirubrobacteraceae bacterium. Taxonomy (GTDB): domain Bacteria; phylum Actinomycetota; class Thermoleophilia; order Solirubrobacterales; family Solirubrobacteraceae; genus Palsa-744. The sequence goes on along the minus strand of CAZPQW010000037.1, from coordinate 17,592 downwards.
GTCATGGGCGAGATCGTATTAGATAGATATCTGTAGTTGTTATTGATATATGTATATAGATGTCCGTCGATTTGGAGCTGGCGCCGAAGCAGAAGCGAGCCGCCGGCGAGCGCTGCTGCGAGCCGGTCGTGTACCCCGACGTGGCGCGCGACCACGCGCTGCGGATGGCGGAGGTCGCGAAGGCGCTCGGCGACCCGATCCGCCTGCAGCTGGTGGACGTGCTGCGCAAGCACGCGGGCAAGGTGTGCGTGTGCGAGCTCGTGCCGCTGTTCGAGGTCTCCCAGCCCACGCTCTCCCACCACCTCAAGAAGCTCCGCGACGCGGGGATCGTGGACTCCGAGCGCAAGGGCCTGTGGGCCTACTACTACGTCATCCCCGACTCACTTCAGGAGCTGTCCGCGTGGCTGACGTGATCACCCCCGATACGACCGCCCACCCGTGCTGCGCCCCGAAGCGGCAGGCCGCCTGCTGCAAGCCCAGCGCCAAGGCCGACTGCTGTGGACGAGACGAGGGCTGCGGCTGCGACGCCGATGCCACGCACGCGCCGACCGAGGCACAGGCCTGAGCACCGCGAGCGACATCCACCTCCACGACCCCCAGACCCTCTATCGCCACTGGGAGGACAGCCAGTGGAGCCCCTGGGACGTCGACCTATCGGTCGATCGCGAGCAGTGGGCGGCGATGGAGGACCGCACGCTCGTGTCGTTCGTGCTCGGCTCGCTGATGGTCGCCGAGGAGCGGATCACGACGAAGTTCTCCGGCCTGGTCGGAGCTGACGGCAGCGAGGAGGAGGTGACGTTCCTCGCCACCCAGCAGGTCGACGAGGCTCGGCACATGCAGTTCTACGCGCGCTTCCAGGACGAGGTGGTCGCAGAGCCCGCGCTGATCGCGGAGCATGTGGAGCGCGCACGCGAGCAGGTCTCCCCCGCCTTCCGGACGATCTTCGACGAGAAGCTCGTCGCGGCGCACGAACGGCTCGTCGCGAACCCTGGCGACGTCGCGGCGAAGGTCGCGTTCGTGACGATCTACCACCTGATCCTCGAGTCCACGCTCGGGCTCACCACGTTCGAGTTCTCGACGCGCTTCATGCAGCGCGAGGGGCTGCTGCCGGGTTTCGTGGCCGGCTACACGAAGATCCACCACGACGAGCACCGTCACATCGGCTACGGCGTCTGGTATCTGCGCGAAGCCGTCGCGAGGGACGCCGCGATGGGAGACGTGGTGCGCGGGACGCTGCGCGAGTTGCTGCCGGCGGTCGCCGAGTCGCTGACGCCGCCCGAAGGGGCAGACGCGTCTGTGCTCGGAGCGTCGGCTGAGGAGCTCCGCGGGTTCGCGCTCGAGGGGCTTACGCGGAGGCTGAACATCATCGGGGTGCCGCTCGACACGCTCTGAAGGCGCGTCTGCGGCCAGGCCTAGCCTCGCTGGATCAAGACGTCAACACACTTGCGCGCGGGCAGATAGCCGGTTGTGCCTCCGCCGCTCGCGACGCACACATGCCATCGCCCGAGGGAGAGACGAGAGATCGCGAGTCTCCCGCTGAAGCGTCGGGATCCGGTGCGCGACGAGAGGGCCACACGCAGCGTGTGACCAGAGCGGGAGGCCGTCAGAGAACCGCCGCGGGCCTGGCTTTCGCCGTATAGGTACTTGCCCTTTCCATAGACCTTCAGCTGGTTCACGGCAGCCGTGGTCTTGAACGAGAGCTGCTGAGTTGCGGTTACCCCACCGGCTCCTTCCCAGACGACTGTGAGGCTGTATCTGCTCAGAGCCTTGAGCACAGGTGGGATGACGACACCGGCACCGGTGAAAAACCCACCCTGTCCCGCGGCTTTCGCAACGGTGTCATCGACCAGCGCGACATTCGGCACCTGGGCCCCGTTGGCTTCGGCGAGCGACCACGACACCGCGTGGACTTCCGCGCCCATCCCCTCGGCGTAGAGGATCAGCTGGCCACCCGTCGCCCTACCCTGAGGTATCCCGACAAGCTGCTGGGGCGCAAACGGGATCTCGTGTTCAACGGTCTCGCTCGTGGGGACGTAGTTGGCGCCCCTGTCGGAGTAGAACGCCGCGAAGGTCGGAACGAGCGGTTCGGGACGCGGAGCGCCCACGCCCAAGCAGGCCTGCCCGTCCACGTTCACATCGCCCGCCTGGGTGAAGATCGGGTTGTAGATGTCCTCCTGGTGAAGCGGCGCGTTGTCCCACGGCGAGCTCGTGACCGACCACCCCAACACGACGGTCGATAGGTCCCGTCCGCTCTCTCCGCCGCTGGGACCGCTGTCCTCGGCGGGACACCACGCAGCCGCATACTGCTTGTTCTCCGTCACCGGCGGGATGCCGTTCGCCGCTCTCTGCAGACTCAGCAGCGCGATTGCTTCCGGCCCTTCGATAGCGCTCCTCGCCAATGCGCCGGGCGGGCTGAGCCACGCCGCGAAACCGGTCAAGCCGATCCCTACAAGCAGGAGCGCTCTCACCTCTTTCCGCGCACACTGCCCTTCGCGATGCTCGTGTTCGTCGCCGCACCCATCGGGTACAGGACGACCGACAGCGTCACCTTGGCTCCGCGTCGCGCGAGCAGTCGCCTGGCCTTCCCGTTCAACTTGAAGCGCACCCGCTCGCTCACCGTCTTACCAGCAGAGCATTCGATCGTCCTCGAAGCCGCTGTCAGGCGCACACGCGTGCGGCCGACCCTGATCGTCGCGCTCACGCGCGCGATGACCGCTTCCGCGGCGCTGCAGCCCACGACATAGATCTGAGCGCGGGTGCGCCGCAACGAGACCTGCTTGCGGGGAGCCGACAAGGTGAACGTCACGGCCGACCGGATGCCGATGGTCGTGGTGATCGTCGAGGTGCCCGGGGGCGACGTGGAGATCGTTGTGCACGAGGACGCTCCGGCTGGAGCTTCGGTCCCCGTCGGGCATGGTGTCGGTTCGATCGCACCGCCCGTCGCATACGTGTTGACCGGCGTCTGCGTGCAATGGACGGAGCGCGACACGGATGCAAAGGTGCCGGCGGGACAGGGCTTCGCCGTACTCGCTTCGGCGGATTCGACGTAGGAGCCGGCTGGAGCCGGCATACATTCGGTGCTGCCGGAGGAGGCCGCGAAGGTGCCCGGTTCGCATTCTTCATCCGCGATCGCGCCTGCTCCCGACACGTGATGGCCCGGCCGGGCGGGAGCACAGGCGCCCATGTGGGTTTCCGAGGCGAAGCGGCCCGCTTCGCATTCGATCTGTTCGCTCGAGCCCGCCGGCGAGGCGTGCCCGAGCCCGTCGGTCAGGCAGTCGGATCCCGAGGTCGAGCCACTTTCGGGGTTGTACGTGCCCGCTATGCATTCGGTGGCACTGGTCGCGCCTTCGCCTTCCACGTAAGTGCCGGCCGGAGCTTCTACGCAGGGTTCGCGACCGGATTCCGAGAAGGCGCCCGCCACACACAGCGGGGGAGCGATGGTGAGCTTGATCGGGCTCGAAGAGGCTTCAGGGTTGGAGAGCGCGTCCTGATAGGAGACCGTGACCGTGTAGGTGTCGAACGGCAGCGACGCCGGCGCGCTTTCCACTCCGGGTTCGCCGCCGGGGTTGGACGGGTCGATGACGATCGTGTGCGATCCGGCTGCCGTGTTTTCGAGTTTGATCGTCTGCAGGCCGTGGGCTTCGCCGTTGAACAGCAGCTTCACCGATTTCGCGAGCGCCGCTTCGGGGAGGGTGTATTCCACGTCGAAGGCTTTGTCGAACAGTGCTTCGGTCGGCGGGCTCGTCAGCGATGGAGCCTGGGTGACCGTCTGCAGCGTGACTTTCGTGACTTCGACGGAGGCCGCCGGATCGAAGCCGACGTCCTGGTAGGAGAGCCTCACGCTGTATTCCCCGTCCGGCAGCGAGCCTTCCGAAGCCGCTACGACAATCGACGGTTCGGCCGTGAGGTTGTGGACGTCGAGGCTGAAGGAGTGTTTGCCCATCGTGCCCTCAGCGTCGGCGAGGGTGACGAAGACGTGCGAGGCGCCTTTGCTGAAGGTCAGCCTGACGGTGCCCGCACCGGCGGCTTCGGGCAGTTCGTAGCTGACGGCCAGCGGCGAGGCGGTGGCCTCGGAGCTCGTAGGCGCGGTCAGCGTAGGCGGAGCCGTCGCTGCTGTTGCCGAGGCGGCCGAACTTGCCAGGCCCAGGAAGGTCAAGACGAATGTGAGCGGGAGGAGCCGGGAGCGTGTCGTGAGCATCGCGAAATCCTCCCGGAGGCGGCGGCGGCAAGCGGGCGCTTACGTGGCCTCTTATTCAAGCTTAGTTGATAACCTTGACTACATGCCTGAGCTGATCAAGCTTCAATGGCCCGCAGATCCATCCTCTGGACTGCCACGCAGCGCACGACGCGGATGCGCCTACGAGGCGTATGTCCCCGATCGGCTGAGCGCGTCGACGATCGCCCTCAGCGGCGAGACGGCAGCCGATGTCGCGGACGCGGAACGAGCCGTGGAAAAGCTCAACCGAGCAACGAGCGGACTGGCGGACTCGGAGGCAATCGCGCGCCTGCTGTTGCGGGCCGAGGCCGTCGCCTCTTCGAAGATCGAGGGGCTCGAGGTGGGCGGCCGCCGGCTGCTGAAGGCCCAGCTGGCTAATGGCATCGGCGTGGATCCATCCGACGTGACGGCGACGGAGGTGCTCAACAACATCGAGGCGATGCGCTCGGCGGTGGAGGTGGCCACCACATCTGACGCGATCACGGTCGACAATCTCCTGGCTGCTCACGAGCGCTTGCTGCGTGGAACGACGCTTGAGCGTTACGGCGGTGAGCTCCGCCACCAGCAGAACTGGATCGGCGGGAGCTCGTACAACCCGTGCTCGGCCGACTTCGTTCCAGCGCCGCCCGATCGCGTCGTAGAGCTTCTCGAAGACCTATGCACGTTCTGCAGCGAGGATACCCTGCCACCGGTTGCGCAAGCGGCGCTCGCTCATTCGCAGTTCGAGACGATCCATCCATTCATCGACGGCAACGGTCGGACCGGCCGCGCTTTGATCCACATGATCCTCCGGCGTCGCGGGGTTGCCCCCCTGGCACTGCCACCGGTGTCACTGGTGCTGGCCACCTGGTCGCAGGACTACGTCAAAGGACTCGTCGCTACGCGCTATCGCCCTGGCGCAAGCTCGGCGGAAGCGTTCGAGGGGCTGAACGCGTGGATCGCCCTGTTCGCAGCAGCGACCACCAGGGCAGTTGCCGACGCGGAGGTCTACGAGCAGCGCGTTGCCGACATCCGGCTTCGGTGGCGCGAGCGACTGGGCCGCTTTCGGGCAAACTCGACCGTCGATCGGCTGCTCGGCGCGCTGCCCGGCGCTCCGGTCGTCACGGTCCAGACCGCCGCGACGCTGATCGGCCGCAGCGAGCAAGCGGTCAACAACGCGATCCCACGTCTGCTCGACGCCGGAGTCCTGAAGCAGGTCACCATCGGACGACGCAACCGCGCCTTCGAGGCGGCGGAGCTGATCGACGCGTTCACCGATCTCGAGCGACAGCTGGCTAGCCCAGAGGCCGACACGCGCTTCTCGCCGCCGCAGCGGAGCGTTCCGAGGCGCCCATCATCGCGCGTTCAGTAGAGCGGCGCTAGCCGACTGCTCATTCAACGACCAGCGTGGCCTTCATGCCTTTCTTCGCGTGTTCGGGGAGCGAGCAGAACAGCATGTAGGTGCCGGGGCGCAATTCCACCGTCTGGTCCTTCACAGCGCCGGCGGCGGTGTTTGGCAGCGATCCCGCCGGAGCCTGTTCGGCGAGCGCGGCGTTGAGGTTGTGTTCGTCCTGTCCGTGGTTGACCAGCTCGAGGATCACCTTCCCCGCGGGCACCGTCGTGCGAGACAGCGTGAAGCTGTACTCGACGGCGGTCACCTGCACGCGCGGGACCGAAGGCGGCGGGCTGCCGGGAGCGCTCGGTTGCGACGGCGAGCTCGGCGCGGTGACCACCGGCCCGGTGGACGAGCTGCCGGAGCCACTTCCGCCTTCCCCCGCAGGAGACCCGCCGGTTCCAGGCGTCGTCGCGGGGACGGAGTGGTGCGTGGCGTTGCGGCGCGCGCTGTGACAGCGGGGTTCGTGCCGGCGGCCGTGCGCACTCTTTCGCGTTCCACACCGAACCGCGTGGCGAGCGCTCGAGCGACGGGCGCTCTTCTTGGCGGGGGCCGCCACCGCGATCGCGGCCAGCGCGCCGAGCACGCACACGCCGCAGAGGACGAGCGCCGAGAGGTGCCTGCTCGCCCTGCGCATCAGACGATCAGCTGGGGGATCGTGCCGTACGGGCTCGGGCCTTCGAGGCCGGTGCCCGCTTCGGGGATCACGAGGCCGGCTTCGGTCTGGAACCACTGGCCGAGCAGCGCCGCGTACATCGCGCGGAAGTCGGACGTGTTGACGGTGTTTTCGTTGGGGTCGAGTTTCGAGAGCCCCGGGAATTCGCCGACCATCTTGCCCGCCACCCGGCTGCCGATCAGGAACGCGACGCCCGCGGCTCCGTGATCGGTGCCCGACCCGTTTTCGCGCGGGCGGCGTCCGAACTCGGACCACAGCTGGATCACCACGCGGTCGTCGAGCCCGCGTGCTTCGAGATCGCGCTGGAACGCGACTACGGATTCGATCGTCTCCGTGAGGTTGGTGGCGAGGGTTTCGCTCTCGTCGGAGTGCGTGTCGTAGGAGCCGACCGCGTTGAGCGACACGCATTTGATCGGGAGCGCTTCGTCGGCGAGCATCGCCGCGAGCACCGCCAGGCGGACCGGGAAGTCACCGCCGGAGCTGGGGTAGGCGACAGGCGAGGTGAACGCGGGTTTGCCTTCCTGTTCGGCGAACGGCGCGATCTGGTTGCGGATGATGCTGGTGTCGAACGACGCGGCGCGCGCCTGGGCGAGCGCGGGTGAGGAGGCGGGGAACGCGCCGAGCTGGCCGAACGTGTCGAGCGCGGGCGCGGCGAGTGGTTCGTCGAGGCCGTAGGCCCAGAAGTTGTAGTCCGACGGCGTCGACACCGCCGCCACCGGCACCTTCGTCGTCGCGAGCGCCGGGGCGAGGGAGTAGTCGAGGGAGAGCCCCTGCAGCGGGTTGGCGGGGTCGCCCGCGATGTCTAGGTAGCGGCCCATCCAGCCCGATCGCGTCTGAGCGTTCAGCTCCCCCACCTCCCAGTAGTGGCGGCTCGTGAAGTGGCTCTCGTCGGGCGGGTCGTAGCCGATCGCGGGGAACACCGACACCTTGCCCTCGCCGTGCAGCTGCGCGAGCCCGCCCGCGCTCGGGTGCCACATCATGTTTTCGTCCTCGCTGAACGGCACGCCCGCGCCTTCCTGCAGCCCGAGCGTGGGGCGCAGTTCGTGGTAGCGGGCTTCCTTGACGGGCGCGAGCACCGACAGGGCATCCCAGCCGCCTTCCATGAAGATCGACACCAGCACCGGCTGTTTGGGCGGCGCGGCGGCGGCCGCCTGCGCGATGCCCTCTTCCAGATGACGAGGCGAGAGCGCCGAGGCGCCGTAGATCGCGAGCATCGCACCGCTCGAGCGCAGCAGGAACGAGCGCCTGTCCATGCCCGTGCCGGCGGGCAGCGGCATCCCCGGCTCGATCCGCGGCAGGCCGCGCCCGGCCTGGGCGACCCCCGCGCGCAGCAGCTGCGAGCGGGTGAAGTCGTTGCAGGAGCAGCTGCGGGCCATGTTCAGCTCACCTGCATGTCGGGGGAGGTGGCGATGAGCATGCGCAGCGCGTTCTGGCGGATCGCACGGTAGGGGCTCTGCTGCCATTTCGCAGTCGCCACTTCTTCGAGGCACGAGTGGGCGAAGGCCGCGATGCATTCGTGGGATTCGCTCGAGAGCGGCGGGTTGGCCCAGTAGGAGAGGGCGCTTTCGAGCGCCTGCGCGGGGGTCTCGATTTCGCTGTAGGAGGGCTGTCCTTCAGGGGGCCACGGGTCGGCGTAGGTCTTGGCGGTCACATAGCTCGCGATTTCCCAGCGCGCCTTGGCGGTCGAGGTGTCCAGCCAGCGGGTGAAGTCCCAGCCTGAGACGTTCGGCGGGTAGAACAGCTGCTGCCCCGCGCCGGCCGACAGCCACGCCCACGCGGTCGTGTCGATCGGCCGGCCGATCGCTCGCAGGAGGCCCGCGTTGTAGACCACGGGCGGGGTCACCAGCTCGGGGCCGTCGAGGAAGTCAGGGTGCTGGAGGATCGCCTCGACGACCGCGCGAATGCTGTAGCCCGAGCTCATGTAGAGACCCTGCAGCGAGGCGAGCGTCGGTTCGTCGGGCGGGCTCGGCACGAAGTAACTCCACAGCTTGCTCACGAAGAACGACGCGTGCAGCGGATGGGTGACGCACAGGCGGACCGCGTCTTCCCAGCCCCAGTTGCCGGTCTGCCCGAACACCGTCTTGTTGCCTTTGTCGTGACGCGTGGCGTCGAAGTGGAAGTTCTGCAGTCCGCTGCTCTGGGTCCATTCCGCCGACCAGCCCGTGAGCGCGCGCGCCATTTCGCGGATGTCGGTCTCGGTGTAGGCGCCGCGGTCGGCGCCGAGCGAGAACAGCTCCATCATCTCGCGCGCGTAGTTCTCGTTCGGTTCGTACCTGTCGTTGTAGATCCCGTCGAGGAACACCAGCATCGCCGGGTTCGTCGTCACCGCGAGGAACAGGTCGTGGAAGCTGCCGAGCGCGTTCGCACGGAACAGCTCGTTCTGGTCGAGCATCTGCTGCTGGCTGCCGACCTTGCCGTTGGAGTTCGCGAACCAGTCGTGCCAGATGAACGTCATCCGCTCCACCAGCTGCTGGTCAGAGCGGACCATGCGGTCCAGCCACCAGCAGTGGTCCTGCCCCCACGCGTCGGCAGGTTCGAGCGCGTTGCCTTCGTCGTCGGTCGGTTCGGGGCCCGTCAGCGTCGCGGACCCTGACGGGCGCGTGAGGCTCTGCACGACCTGTTCGAGCGGCTGACCGGCGAGCCCCTCGGCCTGACCTGGCGTCGGCCCAAAGCCCGCGCGCCACAGCAGCCGGCGGGCCTGGGCGAGGGTGATCGGCGTGCTCTGCGCGGGAGGCGGCGAGCCCGACGGCGGCGGCGGGTTGACCGGGATCGGCGGCGGAGCTGGTGCTCCCGGCAGCCCCGACACGTGCTTGTGGTGCTTGTGATGGCGGTGGTGCTTGCGACGCTTGTGCTTGGAATGCCCGCGCTTGGCGTGGTGCTTGGCGGGCTTGCCGTGAGTGGTGTGGGGGTGCTTGGCCTTGCTTCGTTTCCGCGCGAGGGTCAGCTGGTCCTGGTTGGAGGCGGGGGCGCCCGCCGACCGCTTCGCTCCCACGCGCGATGCATCGGTTACTGAGGTGGCCCCCGCCATGTGAGCGATCGTAGGCGGGGGTGGACGGCTACCGAGCCCGTACTGGACTGTTGTTCTAGTCGCGCGGCCGCCGAAACCCAGCTCGTTGCACTGGATACGCTGTGCACATGGACTGGGCGAGTCTGCTGCTCGGAGCGCTGCTGGGCTTCGCTCTATCGCTCGTCCTGTGGTGGATTCAGCTGCGCGTCGTCGTCCCGAAGCTGGAATTTGCCAAGGGAATCAGTCGCCTCACACACAACGGCGACGTCACCTATCGCTTCAAGATCCTGAACGGAGGCCGGCGTGGCGCGGTGGATCTGGCGTTCTCGGTGTCTCTGCATCTCGGAAGTGAACTGATCACATACAACGAGGTGCCGGCCATAAAGACCTTCTCGATGCTCAAACTTCATCCTGTAGCCGAGTCGGTCTTGCAGCTGCGGCCTCGAGTAAGCCGAATTGTGAGACTGGATATGCGGCCTCAGCTTTGGCAGGACGTGAGCCCTCGGCTGCTTGCGGTGGCCAAAATCGACCCGGCCAGCCAACAGCCGATCTTGCTCGAGACATTGCTCGCCGCCACTCCCGCGGCATATCTGCGGGTGCGCGTCCTCGCCAACGACGAAGTGAGTGGCACGCGAAGGTACTTCGCATCGCCCCGGTACTACCTTGGCCACATCCGTACAGGAGCCTTCCGCGGCCTGTCGGTCGGCCCGCCAGGGGGTTGGTGACGCATGGCCGAGCAGGTAACTGCCCAGGTTGAGTCTGACGCACCTCAGACATCGCAGACGGCCAGATCGCGAGCATCAGCTCGGTCGTAAACCTCGACAAGCTGCAACACCTCGGTCCCGTCGGGGACTTCAGGTCACTGGTACGGCCTGAACAGCCAAGTCCTCGCTCGCGACATAGCGCGTCGTCGGTCCCCGACCCCGCTGCGTAATCAATCCGGCGTCCAGCAGGCGACGCAGGTCGTTGCTCGCCGTGGGCGCCGACACGCCGGCTTCGGCTGCGTACTTGGTGCGATCGGTACCGTCGAAGAGGCTCTGCTCCAGCGCGACAACGAGGCGATCCGGCCAGCCCCGCTCCTCGACGAGCCCCTCGAGGTAGCTCCACCGTCGGGCCGCCCGGTCCAGCTGCATCAGTCGCCGTCGCGCCTGCGCCAGATGCGCTTCGACGCAGAGACGCACGAAGGGCGTCGCGTCGCGCTGCGGCTGGTAGGAGCCACCTTGGACCTCCTGCAGCGCCGCGTAATAAGCATCGGTGCGCTCCCCCAGGTATTCCTCGATGGTCACGAACTCAGGCGCGAGCAGGCCACCAAGCGCCAGGACGAGAGACTGAACGACCCGCGAGATCCGCCCGTTGCCATCCTCGAACGGGTGGACCGAGACTACGTGCAGATGGGCCATCGCCGCACGGACGACGAGGTGCGCGTCGAGATCACCCGAGCTAAGCCATCTCGTGACCGCTCCCATGAGCGCTCCGACCTCCTCCGGCGGCGGACCGACGAATGCGTGGGGCTGGCCTTCGGCACTCGTGACCGCGATGCCGGTCTTGCGATACAGGCCTGGATGTTTGTCTCTCTGGAAGTAGCAGGCGTCGAAATGCAGATCGAGGACGACACGCTCAACCCACTCAAACCTCTCGTCTGCCGCCATGACACCCACATGGTCCATCGCTCGCGCGTAGCTGGCGAGCGCCATGCGGTCTTCGTCTGTTGGATCCGCCGACTCCGTCCCGCTTGTGATCGCGAGCCTCTCCCCGCTCGGCACGCTGAAGCCCTCGATCTCGATCGAGCTCTCGGCAGAGGACGCTCGCCACTGCCGCCGCAGCCTTCCGAGCCATGGCCCAGCGCCACCGGCACGGGAGCTCAACTCGTCGCAGAGCCGGTCGAGCTCGACGAGATCCTCTCTCAGCTGCGCGTCGAGTTGGGGGGTGGCGTAGATCATGGGCCTTAGTATATACGACTATTCGTATTATCGTTTATCCGATAGATATCTTAAGTCTGGCCGATGGGATGAGACTTTGCGAGCGAACGCGCGCTCCTACCAGTCGGGGCGAATGGTGGGGTTGGCTCTGGCTCTGGCGCTGGGGTTGCGCGAGGCGTGTGCGGTTTCGTGGGCGGAGCGGCGCTGCTTCGCGCTCGCTGACTATGACGGCCTTCGTAAAGCGGGGTGCTGCTTGGAACTTTCGATCCACGCCTACACTTGCTCTTGTATGCCCCAGGTTAGGCTCTCACGCTTCGGCGGTGATCCCCCCTGGGGCTTCGTCGTTAAACGTCCTCGACGAGGCGAGGCCTGAGCGCCTCGGCTGCGGCCTTCAGCGGAGGCCTGTTGACCGTAACTCGCGTGGCCTTTGTGAGGTCATAGCCGCGCTCGGCCTCGTCGGCCAGCGCCTCGATGTCCGCCTCGGAGAGTTCGTCTCCCCCAGCTGTCGTGATGATCTTCTTCGTCATTGCTCGATCTCCTTATGCTGCCCGAGCGGCGCGCTCGAGGTATTCGCGAAGGGCTGTGCGGGCGATCTCGCTGACCGAGCGCTGCTCCTTCTGAGCAACGGTCTGGAGCGCTTCGGCGAGGTCGGCATCGACCCGGACCTGCACCCGAGGGGAGGTGCCTGCGTCACCCAGTGAGGGTCTGCCCATGCGTACGCGCTTGGCTTTGGTGAGGTCGTAGCCGCGCTCGGCCTCTGCCGCGAGGGCATCGACGGCCTTCTTGGTCAGCTTGGTACCGCTGCGGGTTCTCAGAGTCGCCATTTCTTGGCCTCCTCGTACTGGGCCTTGTACTTGTCGCGTAGCGCCATCGCGTGGATCACGATCAGCTCACCGCCTGGACCTTCGACGGCGATGACCTCCAACGCACGGCCAGCCGCATCGTCGCCCAAGCAGACGAGCCGCCGATCCAAGACTTCCACGTCGCGTGTGGGCGCGGGCTCCTCGAACGACAGCCCACAGTGGGCGATGACATGACGGATCCTCTCCTTCGAGACGCGGTGCTTGGTTGCGGAGCGCGCAAACCGCACACCCATACTCGACACCCTATCACTTGTGTCTGACATAAATAGTCCTTAGAAGAGGCTCTGCTGCTGAGACGGGGCCGGAGATGATGAGCGCTGCTTGAGACGGTTCTCTCCGGCCTGCGTTGCGTACGCGCCGACGATCCGGTCGAGTGCCAGGTTCCTGTCGCGGTGCCCGTAGAGGCGGCGCACGAGGTTCCCGCCGTCCTGGTGCCCGAGCGCGATCGCTACGTCCTCAGAGGGCATCGCAAGGACATTGACCATGTACCAGCCAGCGAAGTGGCGAGTGGCGAGATACAGGCTCCCCTTCCAGCCGGAAGCGGCGCGTACGGCCTTCCAGTGATACGCCCGCGAGCTTGGCGTCCAATGATCCCCACGCAGCGAAACGAAACAGAAGTCGCTCTCCCGCGCCAACCCCTCAAGCGCAGAGCGGGCATGTGCAGTCAGCGGCGCCTCGCGGCGCTGGCGGTTCTTCGGGGTGTCGAACTTTCGCGGCGCCGCATTGAACTGCTCCGCGACGATGATCCGGCCGCGGGCGAAGTCGATCCGCTACCACCGCAGCGCATCCAGCTCACCCGGCCGCAGGCCCGTGAACGCGGCGACGTGTAGCCATGCCGCGAAGGATGGTCCGGAGAGATCACGAGCGCACGCGATGATCTCCCATGCGTTCTCCTCACTTGGTGGCGCCGTGGTTGGACGTGCTGCCGCGACAGCGCTCAGCGGTCTACGCCACGATACAAGTGCTCAAGCGCATCGTGGCAACGCTGTGACGACGGGCGTCGGAGACCTCGTACGAGTTGGATCAAGCCAGGGGTCTCCGGAGATCGCGCTGAGCGGCCACAGAGCGCGCCCGTGTGCGGTCGACTTCCGCGCCACCATTCCAGCCCGCCCTGCACAATCGGCGCCAATGGCTCTGAATCCGCGCCTCACAGCCAAATCCCGAAGCTAGGGAGTCCCCAGCGCTTCCCTGATTCCAACCAGCTTCTCATCGGGGCGATCGGTTCAGGTTCACTTCGCAATGCGGCTTTTGGGCATTCTGCGGTCTGATTGCGGTCCTGCATATCGCGCCCATGCCAGGTTTCGCCCTCGCCGAGACCTCGCATATGCCGTACCAGACGCATGTCTACGAAAACAAATCGGCAAACACGCAGCACGAGCGATGAGGGCCGGACAGGCCGTCGATGTCTACGGATCGAGATACAAGATGTCCGCGCACGCTGGCACGATTTAGGGTCGATATCATGAGATCCGTGGCAACAACGCAAACCAATGGGACCCCAGAGCGCCTCAGCCCCGAGCGGCTAGCTGAGCTGAAGCGCCCTGCGGCAGCCAAAACTCCCGAGGAAAAACGCGCAGCCCTGAAGCGCGCCACGGAGGGACTCCGGGTCAAGGTTCGCGTCACGCCCGACATGTACGGCCGTCGGTAGGGTCATGGCCTCTACAGGCGGACGCCGGCCCGCTACGCGCGGCGTCTTCGCTATCGAGGAGCCGGAGCTTCTTCTGCCAGATCCGATAGCGCTCGACACTAGCTTCGTAGTCGAGGCGCTGATAGCCACACAGCCCCTCCACGCAGTATGTCGCGCCCTCCTGCACCGGATCGACGAGAGCGGCGTCTCGATCACGACCAGCGACCTGCTCCCGGTCGAGCTGGCCGAGGCAGTATTCGCGATCGCGCTCAAGGAACGCTGGGGGAGCCGCTGGCGACAACACCGAACCGACGGACGCGCCCGCCCACGTGCCGCGCGTCTGTTGAACGACACCATCTCCCGCTATGAGACGTTGCTCTTGTCGATCGACCACGTCCCCGTGCCCCTCGGCGACACCACGAGCAGCGCAAGGAGCCTCATGACCAGCTATGGACTCGCCTCCTACGACGCAATCCATGCGGCGAGTGCCGTAGCTACCGGCGCCGAGGCGATCGTGACGCTGGACACCGGATTTGCGCTCTTGCCCGCACCGCTGCTCACGATCTACACCGACATGGACGCCGCCTCAACGTTCGGTATTGACTGCACCCAAGCCCGAGCGATGCGACGACTCATCCTGGCGGACGGAAACGCCCAACGCGTCGTCGCAGATTTCGCCGCTCAACACCGCAGACGATCAGACCGCCGGACAGCGAGATGCCAGGTAACGGCACCGCCCCGCATCTTCGGTGCCCGCGCAAACGCATTCGCGGGATGTGGCTGCCCACGTTGTTGCGAGCGGCTCGTGACGCACATGCAACCCTACATCGCGAAGCTCATCTCGAAGCCATACTTCGCATATCTCGATCGCGACGAGGCGCGCGCCGAGGCAAACCTAGAGCTGATCCAGTCGATCGAAACCTGGCCAGGCGGCAACTTCACCGGCTGGTTTGCCGCTGGCTTCGACACGCGCGTAAAACAGATCTACCGATCCCGGCCCATCGAGCAAGATGGGATGCTCTCACTCGACGCTCCGGGCGTTCTCGCAAACGACGACGGAGGACGCACCGTCTCCCTCGGCGAACAAGTTCCTGACCGCTCAGTCGATGTCCTAAGTATCGTTATCTGGCGAGAGCAACTCGCCGAAGCAGCGCTCGAACAGCGCCAACGATGCGCCGACCGAGGACAGGAGTTCAACGAACACCACCCAGGAACGCAAACACCTCGCGCACCTAGGCAACAGCTCCGCCTCGTCTCATCGAAATCCACCCCGGCGAACCTCGCCCAAACACAACTGAGCCGCAAAGCCGCTTAGAGCGGATCGAGAACGCCGCATGCAAGCGCTACGGCTCGCCGGCAGCCGACTAAATCAAGCTGTACCGCAGGACCTCTAAAACAACCCTTTAAGGGAGGAGACGATTCATCGGGGCGAATGGTGGGGTTTGGCTCTGGCGCTGGGATTACACAGGAGCGTGTGCGGTTTCGTGGGCGGTCAGAGGGCTGCCGATGTCTCAGGGCACCAGCAGGGCTTCTTTCCAGCGGCTCCCGCAGGCGTCTTCTCTGGACCGTTCCCGCAGCTGCGAGCGGGCGTGCCTCGATACGTCGATCGCTCTCCCGATCGCTCCCGCGTGGCCCACGAGATCGTCTCGATACCACGTGTGCTCCGCTGGGCTCTGGATGACGGCGAGCCGTGCAGCCCCGGCTACGAGGTCGGCCATCTGGATGAACGGCGAAAGCACGCTGTCTTGGAGCACCGATCCCCCCACGAACCAGCGAGAGCCTACAGCGACGTAAGGCTGACAGCGCGGGAACGACCTGTAGAAACGCCACGCCACAAGCTCCTGCGCGCTGCGTAGCTTCGTATCGCGACCGTCAATGACGACCAGCGGCAATCGCGGCCTGGGCGCTCTCGGTCGCTCGACAAGCAGCGCGTTGCACATCCAAAACCAGAGGTGGTAGGCCTCTGCGGGTTTGGCCGTGGGCAGACCGACCGTCAGCACTCGAACCTCCGTGACGCTCGCGATGTGCTGCAGAGCCTCTCGATAGAACTGGCGTCCAGCGCCAACGGCACTGAGCGCCGGCCATCCACTGCTGAGGAGCCGGCCTTGAGCGTGCTTTGCCGCTCCGTGGCCCTTGGTCAGATCCTTGCTCTTGACCTCCCTGCGACCTGATCGGCTCCCGAGTCGATCGGTGATGAAGTCGCGCCAGCGCCGCTCAGCACTCCTGAGGAGTCTCGCGGGCACGAAGATGCCCGCGACCATCGTGAAACCGTCGCGTCCGGGTTGGATCGACTCATCCAGAAATGCAACGTAGTCTTCGTCTCTGAGTCCCGACAAGGCGGCGCAGTCTTTCATGCGGACCCAGAAAGCACTAGACCCGCCGAAGCGGGCCTAGCGGCGCTCCGCCCGCGATCCCTATTCCGGGGGCCGGCCGAGCAATAAGACCATGATAGCCACGTTCGGCGGCGCGAACAAGCCGTTCAGCGCCCATTAGAACAACCGCTCCTGCTTCGACTCGCGTACCACCGTAGGAGCGGGCCGAGACATGCTGGGTCCAGCCTTCTCAGCGTACGCGCCAACGATGCGGTCGAGCGCCAGGTTTCTGTCGCGGTGCCCGTAGAGGCGGCGCACGAGGTTCCCGCCGTCCTGGTGCCCGAGCGCGATCGCTACGTCCTCGGAGGACATCTCGAGGACGTTGACCATGTACCAGCCCGCGAAATGCCGGGTCGCGAGATACAGGCTCCCCTTCCAGCCGGAAGCGGCGCGTACGGCCTTCCAGTGGTAGGCGCGGGAGCTTGGCGTCCAGTGCTCGCCACGCAGCGAGACGAAACAGAACTCGCCCTCACGCGCCAACCCCTCAAGCGCAGAGCGGGCATGTGCGGTCAGCGGCGCCTCGCGGCGCTGGTGGTTCTTCGGCGTGTCGAACTTCCGCGTCGCGGCGTTGAACTGCTCCGAGACGATGATCCGGTCGCGGGCGAAGTCGATCCGCTCCCACCGCAGCGCATCCAGCTCACCCGGCCGCAGGCCCGTGAACGCCGCGACCTGTAGCCATGCCGCGAAGGATGGGCCGGAGAGATCACGAGCACGCGCGATGATCTCCCACGCCTTCTCCTCACTTGGCGGCTGCTGGTCACGACGGCCCTTGCCACGCGAGATACCGAGCTTCTCAAACGGGTTCCGGTCAATCAGCCTCCCCGCCTTCATCGACGCCGCGTCGTTGAACATCGAGGACAGCCCCATCACCGTCCCAGTGCGCCCACCGCCCGCGAGCCACTCCGCGACGATCTCGTCCCCCACCTGGCAAATCGGGACGTCGCCGTAGCGCTCAACGAACCCTTTGGTCTGCTCGCGACGGCGGATATCGCTGGACTCCTTCGGCCGCGCGAACAGCGGATCGGTCGTCCAGCGCTCCCAGAACCGCCTGACGGTCAGATCCCGCTCGCGGATCACTCCGGGCCGTTCGCGCGCCTGGGCGCGGGCCTGCTTGGCTTCGGTCTTCGTTGCGAACGCTCCCGACCCACCGAGGATGCGCGAGACGCTCACGTTCCTCCCCAGCGAAGGGTCATGGACCTGCGCCCTCCAGCGGCCAGAGGGAAGCCGGGAGATGCTCACGCCGCCCTCCCCCGCTCCGTCGCCCAGGAGATCGCGAGCGATGGCCTGAAGCGGCGCGTACGCCTACCCCATGTCACCGATGGCATCCCTTCAGCGACCATGCGATCGACCGTCGCAAGGCTCACGCCCATGATCTCAGCCAGCTCCGAGCGCGAGACGTAGCGCTCGGGAGCAAACGGCCTGGAACGCCAGACTTCGTGGGTTGGTTCTGTGCTGGTCACTACTACTAATGACCGTGAGCCGTCCAAAACGGCCATGTAATTTCTTTTGGGCCTGTTGGGGCCCTGGGTTTACGGGCTCG
>CAZPQW010000036.1:0-24434 GCA_964588985.1 uncultured Solirubrobacteraceae bacterium | reverse complement strand
TTCTTCATCTACTGGGGCTGGGATTCGGGCGTGGCGGTCAACGAGGAGTCCGAGGATCCAGCCGAGGGCCCGGGCAAGGCCGCCGTCATCTCCACGGTCCTGCTGGTGCTGATCTACGTGGTCGTCACAGCCGCCGCGCAGTCCTTCCACGGTGTCGGCTTCCTGACTGCCGAAGGCAATGAGGAAGACGTCCTCAACGCGCTCGGCAAGGGTGTGCTCGGTGGCACGCTGAACAAGCTGTTGATCATCACCGTGCTCACGTCGGCATCGGCCTCGACCCAGACGACGATTCTCCCAACGGCGCGAACCACGCTCTCGATGGCACACTGGAAAGCGGTCACGTCGCTGCTCTCGCGTGTGCACAAACGTTATTTGACCCCCACGGTCTCCACGCTCGGCTTCGGCGCGCTGTCGATAATCACGACGGTCGTCCTGCTCACGCTCTCCGAAAGCGTCCTCGAAGACTCGATCGCCGCGATCGGATTCCCGATCTGCTTCTACTACGGCTTCACGGGTATCGCATGCGCGATCTACTACCGCAAAGAGCTGGGTAAGAGCGTGCGCAACTTCCTGTTTCTCGGTGCCGGGCCGCTGATCGGCGGCCTGATGATGTGGGCGGTGATGTACAAGGCCGCCGACTACTACGGACACTCGGAAAACACCTCCTCCAGCCCGATCCTCGGCATCACACTGCCGCTATGGATGGGAATCGGCGGGCTGCTGCTCGGCGTCGTCCTGATGCTCGTGTCGCGGCCAGTCTTCAAAGAGTTCTTCTCGCGCAAACTCGAAACGGCGCCGCCGGGAATACTCGATCGCCCGCCGGTCGAGGCGATCCCAGCCCCGGTCGACTTCTGAGGAGACTCACCTTCCGCCCGCGGGGGCCACGGTGCGCGAGTAGGAGGGACTTGCGCACCGTGAGGCGGGAACCGACTCGCTACGCGGGCAGCTCCATCTGCCCGTGCGGCGAGCCCATCTCCTTCAGCAGCTCCAGGAACGGCTCCGGCGGGAACGCCTCCGGGCCGAGCACGCCGAGCCCCTTCCACGCGCCGCGGTCGAGCAGCTCAAGCGCGACGACGGGGTTGATCGCCGTCTGCCACACCACCGCCTGACTGCCGTACTCGCGCATCGTCGTCTCGTTGTCCGCCAGGTGGTAGAGGTAGGTCGAGCGCGGCTGGCCATCGATGCCCGTACCCGTCACCCAGGTGCCCGCGCACGTGCGCCCGCTCATGCGCTCGCCGAGCGTCGCCGGGTTGGGCAGCGCCGCGGCGACCACGTCGCGCGGCGCGACCTGCACCCCCCGGACCGACACGGGCTCGGTCGAGTCGAGGCCGAGTTTGTGCAGCGTGGAGAGCACGTCGATGAACTCCTGTCCGAGGCCGTACTTGAACGTCACGCGCTCGCAGTCGACCCAGCGAGGGATCAGCACGACCTCCTCGTGCTCCACGTTCACGCACTCCACCGGCCCAATGCCCTCGGGAAACTCGAACACCTCGGGCTCGGAGAACGGCGCGGTGGTGTAGAAGCCGCGCTCGCGCTCCCAGATCAGCGGCGGGTTGAGGCACTCCTCGATCGTCGTCCAGATCGAGAACGTCGGAGCGAAGTCATAGCCCTCCACGACCAGGTCCGCGCCGTCGCGCACACCGACTTCCTCGATGCTCGAGAACAGCTTGTCGGCGGCATAGCGGGCGAAGATGTCCGACAGGCCCGGCTCGACCCCGATCCCCACGAGCGCGAGCAGCCCCGCGCGCTCCCACTCCTCGTGCTGGGCCAGCTGCAGATCGCCGAGCATCTCGCCCGGGAGCTCGTGCGGGCGCTCGGGGTGAGGGTGGGAGAGCGTCATCGCCATGTCCAGGTAGGTGACCTTCGCGTCGAACGCCGCGCCGAAGATCGGCTCGTTGAAGCGCGGATCGCACGCGTTGAGCACCGCGTCGGGCCGCACCCGGCCGATCAGCTCGACGAGATCCGCACGGTTGGACGCGTCGACCCGCTCGGCGCTGAAACGGTCGGGCTCGCCGAGCCTGTCCGCCGCCGCCTGTGCGCTGGCGAGCGCAACGTCAGCGAGCACGACGTGCTCGAACACCTCGCGGCGCTGGGCGATCGCGGCAAACGCCGCCCCGACACCGCCAGCACCGACCACGAGAACCCTCATGTGCGCAGTCTTACGCAAACGGCGCTCGCGGGACGGCACAAGCGCAAAGCCTGCGTGCGCCGCTATGTCGCAGGCGCCTGCCGTATGCTGCGGCGATCCGCGCGGCTTCGAACACCCGTAGACCTTGAGTACCGGTCTCCCCAGTCCGCCACGCACGTCACCGGGATCGCCGCACTCTCCCGACAGCGACGGCGAGGTGCCGGCCGGCGTGCCCGCGAACGCTGGTAACGGAGCCCGCGCCTCACGCCTGCCCGCCGGACGCTGGGCGCCGTCCCCCACGTTCGCCCGCCGTGAGATTCCGCTGGTCGTGCTCGCGGGCGTCCTGCTGGCGGTGCTGACGACCTGGCCGCTCGTACTGCACCTGCCGAGCCGCATCGAGCCGGACCTCGGCGACCCGGTACGCACCGTCTGGCAGGTCGCGTGGGTGGGACACGCGATGCTCCACAACCCGCTGCACCTGTTCAACGCCAACACCTTCTACCCGCATCCGCTCAGCCTCGCGTTCTCGGATTCGCTGATCGGCTACGGACCCGCGGCGTTCTTCGGCTCGGGCACCGTCGCGGCGCTCGTTCGCTACAACCTGCTGTTCCTGTTCGCCTGGTCGCTGTGCTTCGTGGGCGCCTACCTGCTGGTGCGCGAGCTCGGCCTCGGACGACTTGGAGGCGCGGCCGCGGGCCTGGCGTTCGCGTACGCGCCCTACCGCGTAACGGAGGCCGGCCACCTGCACGTGATCTCCTCCGGCGGGCTGCCGCTGGCGCTGTTCCTGCTGCTGCGCGGCTACAGGCGCTCCTCGCGCAGGCTCGTGCTCGCAGGCTGGCTCGTGTCCGCGTGGCAGGTCAGCCTGGGCTTCACGCTCGGGTTGCAGTACTGCTACCTGCTGGCCGTCCTCGCGCTGCTCGTGTTCGTGCACTGGTGGCGGGGAGCGCGTGAGACGCCTGACGCCGCCAAGCCGGACTCGGCGGACATGTCGACGGCGAAGCCCACACGCGGCCCGCTGATCCCGCGCCAGGTGCTCGTCGTGACGTTGGTCGGGATAGCCGCCCTCGGGATCGTCGCGATCTATCAGGCTCGGCCCTACCTGAGGGTCGCCGCCGACTACCCGACGGCCAAACGCACCATCAAGGAAGTCAAAAACTACTCTGCCGGCCCAGCCGCATGGCTATCCGCGTCCACCGAGAACCGCGTTTGGGGCTCGATCACCTCCGGTATGCGCGCCAACGTGCACTCCAAGAACGAGAGCGTGTTCTTCCCCGGCGGACTGATCCTCGTGCTCGCCCTCGTCGGCCTCGCCGCCCCGCTCTACACGCGACGATTGCGCCTCGGCCTGGCGATCGGGATCGGGGTCGTCTCGATCCTCGCGCTCGGCATGGGACTCACGGGCGCCGGCTACCCCTACCGCCTGCTCTACGACTACGCCCCCGGCTGGGACGGCGTGCGCGTACCCGGGCGGATGTTCACGCTCGCCACGCTGTTCTACGCGGTCCTCGCCGGCGCGGGCGCGCAGATGCTCGTGCGACGCGCGGGGCCCTGGGCGCAGAAGCGATCGCTGGCCGGAGTGCCCGTACTGCTCGGCGCGGCGCTGCTGATCGGCATCCTCGGCGAAGGCGCCGGACACCTCAACGACCCGGTCGTCCCGAAGCCTGCACGCGCGGAGATCGGACTGCCGGGACCGGTAATGGATCTCCCCACCGACGGCCCGCTCGACCGCGTGTGGCAGTACTTCTCCACCGACGGCTTCCCGCAGATTCCGCAGGGCAACAGCACGTTCGACATCCCCGCCCTCGACGACCTGCGCGGCGGCGTGGACGGCTTCCCGGACAAGGCCAGCATCGAGAAGCTGCGCTGGTACGGCATCAAGACCGTCGTGCTGCACACCGATCTCCCGAAGGGACTGCCGCCGCAGCAGGGCTGGGTCAAACCGGAGCCGCAGAACCCGGTGCTCGCCGCGACCAAGCCGATCGCCGGCCTCGGCGTGACGCGTAGGCAGGTCGGGTCGATCGTGATCTACGAGATCGGCCCGGGGCCGAAGGCGCTGCACGGAACCGACTGATGGGCAAGCGCCGGGCCCTCGTGGCGATCCTGCTCGTCGGCGTCGCCTACGCCACGGTCATCCAGAGCTTCTCCTGGAACCAGGCCTCGCACTTCGACCTGATCCGCTCGCTCAACAACGACGGCACCACGATCGACGCCTACCAGGCGAACACCGGCGACAAGGTCGAATACAAGGGCCACATCTACTCCGCGCGCGCCCCCGGGCTCGCGCTGTTCGCGCTGCCGTTCTACGACACGCTCAACTTCCTGAACGCCGACGCCGTCGCGCGCCACTCACAGGCCCAGCGCGGCGACGACGAGATGATCTACTTCGTCGGGCTGTGGGGCAACGTGCTGCCGGGGCTGCTGCTGCTGCTGCTCGTGTGGCGGGTGTCCGAGCGCTTCGAGCCCGGCTACGGGGTCGCCGCCGCGGTGGTGCTCGGCCTCGGCACGATGGTGCTGCCGCTCTCCACGCTGCTGTTCTCGCACGTCTTCACCGCGTTCCTCGGCTTCGCCGCGTTCGCGCTGATGCTCAAAGAGCGCGACGGGCCCGCAAGCCCGATGCTGCTCGCCCTCGCGGGCCTCGCGATGGGCTACGCGGTCGCCTCCGAGTACCCGCTGTTCTTCGTCTCGCTCGTGCTCGGGCTGTTCCTGCTCTCGCGCCGCGACGCGCTCACGCCGCTCGGCGTGGTCACGCGGGCCGGGGCGTACATCGCCGGCGGCATCGTCGGCATCGTGCCGCTGCTGCTCTACAACCACTACGCCTTCCACTCCTGGACGCACCTCGCCTACTCCGACGTCAAACGCCAGAAAGCGGGGTTCTTCGGGATCACGATGCCGAAACCGAAGGTGTTCGCGACGCTCCTGTTCGACTCACGCGGGCTGCTCACCGTCTCCCCCGTGCTGATCATGGCGGGGATCGGAACGGTCCTGCTCTACCGCCGCGGCAAGCGCGCCGAGGCGCTCACCGTGCTCGGCATCTGCCTCTGCTACGTGGGCTACAACTCTGGCTACTACCTGCCCTTCGGCGGCGGCTTCATGGGCCCGCGGTTCCTCACCACGATGCTGCCGTTCCTCGCGTTCCCGCTCGCGATCGCGATCAAGCGCTACCCCGGTCCCACGATCGCGCTCGCGGCGGTCTCGATCACGACCACCATCATCGCCTCGCTCACGCACCCGCTCGTGGGCTACGAGACCGAGACGGTCGACTGGATGCGCTACCTCAGCAAAGGCTTCTTCCAGCCCACGATCGCGTCCGCCTTCGGGCTCGGGCGCAGCTGGGGCGGGATCTGGCCGTTCCTCCTCGCCGCCGGCGGCGGCGTACTGCTCGCCGCCTGGGCCACCCCGCGCCTGCGTCTGAGCGACGCGGCGCTCGTGCGGGGGCTGCTCGCGCTGATCGCATGGGCGCTGTTCGCCGCGCTCGCCCCCACCGTCCTCGGGATCGACCACGCGGGTCTCGAATCGATCGTCGGCGCCGGCGATCACACCGCGCTGAGCACCACGCTCCATCCCGGCTTCAGCTCATACCCGCTGAAGACGCTCGCGCCGACCGCCGCCGTCGCTGGACTGCTCGCGCTGTGCGCCATGCGACTGCTGCGCAACGAGCCCTCGGCGCCCAGACGCACGGGGGCTGGCGGCGAGGCGCGCGCGGAGCCGCCGTCGCAACCCGCGCTGTTGACCTAGCTCGGAGCTAGTTCTTGGCGAGCCGCACGTTGCCGCATTTCGCGGCGTGCAGCTGGCGGCAGACCACGAGGTAGCCCGCGCGCGGCTGTTCGTGGAAGTTCGTCAGCCCCGCGTCGAAGCGGGTCGAGCTCGTCCCGCCGAGCCAGTTGTAGATGTAGAGCCGCTTGATCTGAGAGAAGGCCCCGGCGACGGCGAACATGTGCTTCAGCACCTTCGCCGCGCGCGTCAGGCCCGAGCCGTGGTTGTTGGGGAACGCACCGCCGAATTTGACCAGACCGCCAGTCTCGGTCAGCCACACCTGGCCTCCGAGCGCGCGCACGATTTCGCTCGTGCGC
Organism: uncultured Solirubrobacteraceae bacterium; assembly: GCA_964588985.1. Taxonomy (GTDB): domain Bacteria; phylum Actinomycetota; class Thermoleophilia; order Solirubrobacterales; family Solirubrobacteraceae; genus Palsa-744. Next base: position 18,236 of record CAZPQW010000036.1, on the reverse strand, counting down.
CAGCTTTCCAGGCGGTTGATGTCGGAGTAATTGTGCAGCCCCCAGATCCTCGGCATGACCGTCTCCAGATGGCCGATCTCGCGCTTGAATTCCGCGATGTACGTCAGCGTCGGGCCGATGTTCTGCGCGTCGAGCACGTCGAGGCCGATCGCGGTGCAGCCCTTGCAGACGCGGATCAACGCCTGGTAGTACTGCGCGGTGAGCGTCGCCGAAGGGCTCGAGAAGGCGAACGCGACGTTGCCTCGGTTGGACTCGTCCCATGCCTCGTACTGCCTCACGTGCGGGAACAGCTTCATGAACTTCTGCACGTCGTGTTTGTACGCCGCCACGCTGGGGAGCCGTGTGGGGGTGACCTCGGAGTGGTAGAAGGCCACGAGCACCTGCACGTGGCTCAGTTCGGCCGCCCGGATGAAGGTGATCGCGTTGTTCAGGTCCGTGAGATGCACCGCCGCGTCGTATGGCGCGACGTAGCGCACGATCTTCGTGTGCAGCCGCTGCCACAGCGGGTTGGCGAACATCCCCGCCTCCTGGTTGCCGAGACCGGTCAGGTAGCTCGCGGCAGCGTGCGCGCGGGGCACGGGCCGGGCGACGGCGCCGGCCTGGCCGATCGTGGGAAGCGCCACGGCGACGGCCGCGAGCGCGACAAGCAAAATTGGAAGTGGGCGGCGAAGTCGTCTCATACGAATGCGCAACAGCGCAGCGAATGGAGGGTTGCGGGCCTCTAAACAGTCTTACGAGGCCTTTACGCCGCAACCTTCATCCGCGCCGCCAGTTTTAACAGCTCCGTCAGTCGGCGCCAAGCTCGGGCGCCGCGCCGCGCAGCGTCGGGTCGGCCACTATGCGCACGTCCACTCCGGGAAGACCACGCAGCAGGCGCATCAAAAGCGTTCGCTCCACGCCGCCCCCCAGACGCGACAGCCCGCGCGGCGGCGAGGGCGTTCCCATCAGCACGTAGGTGCTGCCGAGCGAGCGAGCCACCCCGATCGCGACCGCCGCCACGTCCTCCCCCTCCTCCACCCGCAGGCGCGCGCCCAGCATCGAGATCAGCCGTCTCAGCTCCTCCAGGCGCTTGCGGTCCTCGGGGCTCGGAGGGCGTCCCGGCGGGCGCACCACGAGCACGTCGAGCTCCGCATCAAGGCGCTGGGCCGAACGCCACGCGCGACGCACGATCCGCTCGGTGGCCGGCTCGAGCGTCACCAGCGCCAGCAGACGCTCCGCGATCGCCTGCGGCCCGGCCTCGGGCGGGGCGATCAGCCCCTCCTCGTCGCGGCGCACGAGCGGGCCCGGATCCCGTACGAGGCGCTTTACCTCGACGTCCTCGGCCACCTGGCGCAGCGCGGTCTCGCGCAGCGCGGACAGGTTCTCGATCTTGAAGAAGTTGTTCAACGCCGCCGGCACGCGCTCCGGGCGGTAGACCTTCCCCGCGCGCAGGCGCGCGATCAGCGCCTCGGGCGTGAGGTCGATCAGCACCACCTCGTCGGCCTCCGAGAGCACCTCGTCGGGGATCGTCTCGCGGGTGCGCGAGCCGGTGAGCTGGGTGACCTGGTCGTTGAGGCTCTCCAGGTGCTGCACGTTGACGGTCGAGTACACGTCGATCCCCGCCTCGAGCACGTCGCGTACGTCCTCGTAGCGCTTCTCGTGCTCCACGCCAGGGGCGTTCGTGTGCGCGAGCTCGTCGATCAGGCACAGCTCCGGCTTGCGCGCCAGCACCGCCGGCAGGTCCATCTCCTGCAGCGGCGTGCCGCGGTAGACCGTCTCGCGGCGCGGGATCAGCTCCAGGCCCTCGGCCTGCGCGACCGTCTCCGCGCGCCCGTGGGACTCGAGGTAGCCGACCGCCACGTCGCGTCCGCTTTCGGCCTCGGCCGCGCCCTCCTGCAGCATGCGGTAGGTCTTCCCCACGCCCGGGGCCATACCGATGAAGACCTTCAGATGTCCTCGTCCGTCAGCCATTGGGCAACCTGTGGGACGCTACCGCAGTGACCTCCTTTGAGACGGGCGCGGCCGTGCTCGGTGGGCTGCTGATGGTCGGATCGCTGCTCTCGGGCCTCGCGCGACGCAGCATGCTCTCGCTGACCGCGCTGTTCGTGCTCGCCGGGTTCGTGCTCGGCAACGGCGCAACCGGCGTGCTGCACTTCAAAGCCGGCTCCGGCTTCGTCAAAGACCTCGCCACGGTCGCGCTGATCGTGATCCTGTTCCGCGACGGCCTCGAGGTCGAGGGCGAGCTGCTGCAGCGCCACTGGCAGCTGCCGCTGCGCAAGCTCGTCGTCGCGATGCCGATCACCGCGGTGATCGTCGCGCTGCTCGCGCGCTGGCTCGTCGGCCTCACCTGGAGCGAGTCGTTCCTGCTCGGAGCACTGCTCTCCCCGACAGATCCCGTGCTCTCATCGGGGGTCGTCACCGACCCGCGTGTGCCGAGCGTCGTGCGTCACTCGCTCAACCTCGAGTCCGGCCTCAACGACGGCCTCGCGCTGCCCGCCGTGCTCGCGTTCGCCGCCGCCCTGGAACCCGGCCGGGGGCACTTCGTGTGGTGGCACTTCGTGCTGCAGGACGTCGGTTTGGGCTTCGCCTTCGGCATCGTCTGCGGACTGCTCGCCTCGCTGTTGATGCCGCGCTCCAGCAGCGAGCACCTCGACCGCCCGATCCCCGCCCACCAGAAGGCGCTGTATGGGCTCGGCGTGGCGTTCGCCACCTACGGGCTCACGGTCCTGCCGCCGCACGGCAACGGTTTCATCGCGGTGTTCGTCGCCGCGATCGTGCTCGGCATCCGCCGACCGGACCTGCGCCGGCACTTCGCCGAGCGTGCCCAGGAGGTCGTCGAGATCGTCAAGCTCGCGATCTTCGCCGTGTTCGGATCGCTGCTCACCATCCACGGCCTGTTCGCCGACGGCTGGGCGGCCGTCGCGGTCGTCGCCGCCACTTTCCTGCTCGCGCGACCGCTCGCGATCTGGCTCGCGCTCGCGGGCACGCGCATCAGCTCCGTCAACAAGGCGTTCATGGCCTGGTTCGGGCCGAAGGGCGTCGCCACGATGGCCTTCTCGCTGCTGATCCTCGCGCGCCAGGTCGAAGCCGGCGCGCGGATCTTCAACATCGCCGCCCTCGCCGTGTTCGCCTCCATCCTCGTGCACGGGCTGAGCGACACGCCCGGCACGAACTGGATGACGAGCCGGCAGCAGCGCTAGCCGATGACGGGATCGAACGCGCTCACCTCGAGCGCGTCGTCGATCTCCCAAATCGCCTCGATCGCGCTCTGCTCGCTGTTCGCGTTGAACAATGGGCTGAGACCGTCGGTGAGGAGCACGCTCACGAGAGCCACCCCTCGGGGGCTGACCGGGGCCCATCCCTCGAGGCGTTCCGCAAGCCTCACGATCGCCTGCCGAGCGGAGCGCACCGCCCCGCGATCGATCACGACAGCCGAGATCGTCGGCCGCGAGTCCATGCGATCGACGTACGCGACAGCCCCACGAAGGTCACGGGCCAGCTGCCGGCGCTCACGCGGGCTGACGAGCTGGCGTGAACGCAGCGCGAGCTGGGCCGAGGACTCGCACAGGCGCCCGTCGGCAATCTCGCGGTCGAGTTTTCCGCGCGTCATGTACACCCTCGCGCGGAGCGCCGTCGAAGGGCCTGCCGGCCCCGATCGATCGTCAAGGGGAATCGCCGGGGCTTGGAGCGATACGAACCTCTCACTACGACCTTGAACCTGCATGACTACCTCCTTGAACTCAAACTCGGATGAGGGTGAATTCAGTGTTCCACCGCCCCAGTTACGCCCACATCACGAATCGGCCTACGCCCATAACGATTTCGTGAAGGTGAATCAGAAGTGACCATGGACCGCGTCCTTGGAGATCTGCCTGGTGTCCGCCGGGGCGGGGCGGAGGATCAGGATCTCCGCCGGCACCCGCTCCAGCAGCCAGCGCAGGTCCTCGTAGCTCAACCCCACCCGGGGGTCTTCGTCGGCGGAGACGATGATGCGGTCGAAGTGCTCCTGCTCGAGCAGCCTGCGCAGCGCGTCGCGAGCGGAGCGCCCGCGACCCACCCGAGAGTCCACCGCGACGCCCTGTGTGGCGGCGCGCTGCTCGATCGCCTCGAGCAGCGGCATGCCGCGGGCGCACTGCATCGGCAGCGCGGATTCGAGCGGGAGGCTCATCGGCACCTGCGCGAGGAACGCGGGCATGATGATCGCGTGCTCCGCCCTGGCGAGGCGAACCGCGGCCTCGAACGAACGGCGGGAGATCGCCTCGCCGGTGAACGGCAGCAGGATGCGACGAACGACCTCCGGACGCTCCGCCTTCGGGCGGCGCCCGTGCGGAGGCAGCCAGTATCCCGCCGCGATTCCGAGCAGCATGCCACCGGCGGCGATCGCGATGATCGTGAAGACACTCATGACGTCTCTCCGTTCGATCGTTGGCCGCGATCGGCGACGATCCGTACGTCGACGCCGGGCAGCAGCTGCATCAGCCGCTGAGGCAGCGGCACACGCAGGCGCGCGAGACCGCGCGCCGGTCGCGAGCCGCCGATCAGGATGTAGGTGGTCCCGCGCCGCGAGGCGACCTCCACGATCGCCGCGGCCAGCTCGTCACCCTCCTCCTCGAGCATCCTCGCCCCGAGCACCGACCCAAGCTGTCGCAGCGCGGCGAGCGAGCGCTCCTCGTCCTCTGACAGGGTCTGACCCGGCGCGCGTATCCACAGGAGGTCAAGCTCTGCCCCGAGGCGCTGCGCAGAGCGCCACGCGCGGCGCACGAGACGCTGAGCGCCCGGGTAGGGCTCGACGAGCGCGAGCAGGCGCTCGCCGACCGCTAACGGAGCCTCCGCCGCGATGCTCTCTTGGCGGGAGCCGACGAGCTCGGTGGTGAGGCGCTTGGCTCCCACCTTCTCCGCGACCTGGCGAAGCGAGACCTCGCGCAGCGCGGCGAGGTTCTCGATCCGGAAGAAGTTGTTCAGGGCCGCGTCGATCCGCTCGGGCGCATACACCTTGCCAGCGCGCAGGCGGTCGAGCAGCGCCTCGGGCGTGAGGTCGATCAGCACGACCTCGTCCGCGCGCGCGAGGATCGCGTCGGGGATCGTCTCGCGCACGCGGATGCCGCTCAGCTCGGTGATGTGGTCGTTGAGCGACTCGAGGTGCTGGACGTTCAGCGTCGAGAGCACGTCGATGCCGGCCGCCAGCACCCGCTCGACGTCCTCGTAGCGCTTCGCGTGCTCGCTGCCGGGAGCGTTTGTGTGGGCCAGCTCGTCGATCAGACACAGCTCGGGCGCACGTTGCAGAATCGCCGAGAGGTCCATCTCCTCGAGCACCGCCTCGCGGTAGCGCACGCGCTGGCGTGGCACCAGCGGCAGTCCGTCCGCGATTCGGGCGGTGTCGGCGCGACCGTGGGTCTCGAGCAGTCCGATCGCCACGTCGCGACCCGCCTCCTGCTCCGCGTGGCCCTCGAGCAGCATGCGGTACGTCTTGCCGACACCGGCGGCCATGCCGATGAAGATCTTCAGCTGGCCGCGCTGCCGATCGGTGGACACAGCGAGCGTGCGGAGGAGAGCTCGTGCGGCGGGCTGGCCGCTCAGCCGCCGAGCAGGTTGTGCACGATCAGGTCGATCAGCTTGATGCCGATGAAGGGGGCGATGATCCCGCCGAGGCCGTAGATCAGGAGGTTGCGTCGCAGCAGCGCGCTCGCTCCGATCGGCCGGTAGCGGACCCCTCGCAGCGACAGCGGGATCAGCAGCGGGATCACGACCGCGTTGAAGATGATCGCCGAGACGATCGCGCTGCGCGGGGTGCCGAGACCCATGATGTTGAGCACGTGCAGAGGCCCCTGACCCCCGGGAGTGGCCGCGTATGTGGAGATGAAGACCGCGGGGAGGATCGCGAAGTACTTCGCCACGTCGTTCGCGATCGAGAAGGTGGTGAGGGCGCCGCGGGTGATCAGCAGTTGCTTGCCGACCTCGACGATCTCGATCAGCTTCGTCGGGTTGGAGTCGAGGTCGACCATGTTCCCGGCCTCTCTTGCTGCTTGGGTGCCGGTATTCATCGCGACGCCGACGTCGGCCTGCGCGAGCGCGGGGGCGTCGTTGGTGCCGTCGCCGGTCATCGCGACAAGGCGCCCGTCCTGCTGGTGTTCGCGGATCAGCGCGAGCTTGCGCTCGGGGGTGGCTTCCGCGAGGAAGTCGTCAACGCCGGACTCCTGGGCGATCTTGGCGGCTGTGAGACGGTTGTCGCCCGTGACCATGATCGTTTTGATGCCCATCGCGCGCAGCTGGTCGAAGCGGGCCTTCATGCCCTCCTTGATCGTGTCCTTGAGGTAGACCACGCCGAGCACCTGGCTGTCGCGGGAGACCGCCAGCGGGGTGCCGCCCTCGTTGCCAATGCGGTCCAGTGCGGCCTGCAACTCCGGTGGGGGCGAGCCGCCTTCGCGGGTCACCAGCTCGATGATCGAGTCGCCCGCGCCCTTGCGCAGCTGCTGGCCATCGATGTCCACGCCGCTCATCCGCGTCTGCGCGGTGAACGGCACGAACTCGGCGTGCAGCGTGTTCATGTCGTGCTCGCGGATGCCGTACTGCTTCGCGAGCACCACGATCGAGCGGCCCTCTGGGGTCTCGTCCGCGAGCGACGCGAGCTGCGCGACCTCCGCGAGCTCGGACTCCGCGACACCGGGCATCGGCACGAACTCCGAGGCGAGCCGGTTGCCGATCGTGATGGTGCCGGTCTTGTCGAGCAGCAGCACGTCGATGTCGCCCGAGGCCTCGACCGCGCGGCCGGACAGGGCGAGCACGTTGCGGCGCACGAGCCGGTCCATGCCCGCGATGCCGATCGCGCTCAAGAGAGCACCGATGGTGGTCGGGATCAGCGCGACGAGCAGCGCGATCAGCGTCGTCTCGGACACCGACGTTCCCGAGAACAGGCCGAACGGGCGCAGCGTGACGACCACGATCATGAAGATCAGCGTGAGCGCCGCGAGCAGGATGTTGAGCGCGACCTCGTTCGGGGTCTTGCGCCGCTCGGCGCCCTCCACGAGCGTGATCATGCGGTCCAGGAAGGATTGGCCGGGCTCCTGGGTGATTTCCACCACGACCTCGTCAGAGGTCACACGCGTGCCGCCCGTCACCGCGCTGCGGTCGCCGCCGGACTCCCTGATGACCGGAGCGGACTCGCCGGTGATCGCGGACTCGTCGACTGTGGCGATGCCCTCGATGACGGTGCCGTCGCCGGGGATAAGCTCGCCCGCGGTCACGACCACCACGTCGCCGCGCGTCAGCTCCGCGGCTGCCTTGGTCGAGCCGTCGCGCATCTTCGCGACCGTCTCCTTGCGCATCGCGCGCAGCGTGTCTGCCTGTGCGCGGCCGCGTCCCTCGGCGAACGCCTCGGCCATGTTCGCGAACACCACCGTCAGCCACAGCCAGATCGCGATCAGGAACGTGTACCAGGCGGGCTCGTTGCCGCCACCGAGCGGTTTGCCGCCAAACGCCTGGATCAGCCACGTGACGGTCGTGATGACCGAGCCGATCTCCACCACGAACATCACAGGGTTGTGCACCTGCACTCGCGGGTCGAGCTTCTTGAAGCTGTCGATCAGGGCGCGGCGGACGATGTCGCCCTGGAACAGCGAGACCGCCTGGCGCTCGTGGGTTGCCGGAACCTGCGCGGACATCAGTGTGCTCCTCCTGTGAGGCGGTCGAGGGCAAGGTTCAGCTCGAGCACGTTCACACCCTGCTCGCCGGAGAATCCGAGCCCACGGCCCGAGGTGTACTTGGAGATCAGCCCGTCGACCGTGCTCAGCGACAGCCCGCGCTTGGCAGCGATGCGGTGCGCCTGAATCCACGCGTTGGCCTGTGAGATTTCAGGGTCGAGGTTCGACGCGGACGTGTTCACCGCGTCCACCGGAATCTGGGCGACGGTAAGGGAAGCGTCGTAGGGCTTGTTCAGTTCGAGGTATTCCTTGATGTTTTCTTCGTCCGCTTCCTTTGTCGCCAGGTCATTGGGGCCACGGTTTGAGAACGTGCTCGCCGCCGCGTTGTAAGCGCCGCCTTCGGTGGCGGAGGGCCGCGACTGGAAGTAGCGCGGGTCCGCTTCGGTAACCAGTTCTTCTTCTTCTTCCTTCGGCTTGCCGTTCTTGCCGATCACCGGCGCCTTGAAGCTTTGCCCGATGATCTTCGAGCCGACGAGCTTGCCGTTTACGTAGATCTTCTGGCCGTTCGCGTTGCCGGAGAACGCGACCTGGCTGACGCCCGTGATCACGAGCGGGTAAACCAGGCCGAGCAGGATCGTGAGGACGATCATGCCGATGACTGAGGTGACGATGTCGCGCTTCATGTCAGTAGAGGTGTCCGGTCAGGCCCTGCACGACCGGGCCGAGCAGCAGGGCGGGGAAGAAGGTGAGCGCGCCGACGAGGATCACCACGCCGATCAGCAGGATCGCGAACGTGGGGTTGTCGGTGCGCATCGTGCCGAGGCCCGCGGGGGTGACGCGCTTGCCCGCGAGGGCACCGGCCACAGCAAGAGCAAAGAGGATCGGGGCGTAGCGGGCGAACAGCATGTCGAAGCCGCCGAGCAGGTCGGCGAACGTCACACCGTGTGAGCCCACGTTGCCTGCGTTCGGCTGGATGAAGCCCGTGTAGCCGGCGAACGCAGAGCCGTTGTTGTTCGCCTGTGAGAGGTATGCGTAGAAGGTCTCTGAGAACCCCTGCGGACCCTTGCCAAGTTCGGAGATCGACGCGCGGCCGGCGTGGCTCGCGGTCGCCATCGCGGTGCAGAACAGCGCCGCCAACGGTGTGATCAGGATTCCCAGGCCGGCGAGCTTGATCTCCCGCGCCTCGAGCTTCTTACCCAGCCACTCCGGCGTGCGGCCCACCATCAGCCCGCCGATGAACACCGCCAGCAGCACGTACAGGAGCATCGAGTACAAGCCCGTCCCGGTTCCACCGAAGATCACCTCGCTCGCCGACAGGTTCGCCATCGGCACCGCCCCGCCGATGCCCGTGAAGGACTCGATCGCGCTGTTCACCGCGCCGCACGAGGTGACCGTGGTGACCACATCGAACAGCGCAGAGCCCGCGATCCCGAAGCGCTGCTCCTTGCCTTCCATGTTCCCGCCGGTCGATCCGGAGATCACGTGCGTGTGCAGGCCGGCCGCGTGCTGCGCCGGGGAGCCGTGCGCCTCGGCGATGTAGGCGACCGACGCGGCGCCGAGGAACATCACGATCATCACGCCGTAGATCGCGTAACCCTGACGGCGATTGCCCGCCATGCGGCCGTAGGTGAACACGAGCGCCGCCGGGATGATCAGCACGAGCAGCATCTCGAAGAAGTTGGTGAAAGCTGTGGGGTTCTCGAACGGGTGCGCCGAGTTGACGTTGAAGAACCCGCCACCGTTCGTGCCGAGCTCCTTGATGACCTCTTGGGAGGCGACCGGACCCATCGCGATCGACTGCGTCAGTCCGGTGAGCGTGTGAGCCGTCAGGTACGTGGTGAAGTTCTGGATCACGCCCTGGGAGACCAGCACGAGCGCCCCGATGATCGAGATCGGCGCCATCACGTACAGGATCGTGCGCACCAGGTCCTGCCAGAAGTTGCCGAGGCTCTTGCCGGTGCGCCCCACGATCCCGCGGATCAGGGCGACCGCCACGACGATGCCGACGCCCGCCGAGAGCCAGTTCTGAACCGTCAGCCCGATCATCTGGCTGAGGTAGCTCATCGTCGTCTCGCCGCTGTAGTACTGCCAGTTCGTGTTCGTCAAGAACGACGATGTCGTGTTGAACGTTACGTTCCACGGCGCCGAGTGGTAACCCAACGGGTTCAACGCATGAGGCACGAAGAACGCGTTCTGCGTGCGCAGGATGAGATACAGCAGAAGCCAACCCGCGAGCGAGAAGATCAAAAGGCTTTTCGCGTAGGACTTCCAGTCCTGCTCGCGCTTCGGGTCAACCCTCAAGACCGCGTATAGGAACCGCTCGGGACCACCGAAGATTGGCGAGAGGAACACCCGCTTGCCGGTGTACACCCGCGACATGTACGTGCCCAGCGGCATCGCGAGCGCCGTCAAGACCACCGCGAACAGGATGATCGTCATCCAACCAGCGAATGTCATCTCAGAGTTTCTCCCCGCGGATCAGCGCATAGAAGAGGTAGGCGATCACCAGCACCGAGACGACGAGACCGAAGAAGTCGGCTCCGCTCATGTGCGCCACGAAGAAGGCCAGGGGAAGCGAGATGCTCATATCCGGTCGACCCCCTCGATCATCCACAGCAGGAGCAGGAAGGAGACGATCCCGAGAACTATCGCTACGGCGTCCATGGCAGTCACTATTGACGCTCGCGCGTCACACTCGCATGACGATTGCCGTCACGCGTATAACGATTTCGTTACGGTCAACCCGCGAAGCGGTAGCCGACGCCGGGGTCGGTGACGATGTAGCGCTTCCCACCCATGCCAGCGACGCCGTCCGGTTCGATCTTCGCCCGCAGCCGCGCGATGTGCGTGCGAAGCGGCTGGGCGTCGTCGATGTACTCGGGCCCCCACACCTCGGTGATCAGCTTGCGGTGCGTCATCAGCCGTCCGCGGTTCTGCACCAGTATCCGCAGGAGGTCGAACTCGATCGGCGTGAGGTGAACGGGCTCGCCGTCGCGACGAACCACCCGCCCCGCGAGGTCCACCTCGAGGCCCTCGAGCTCGATCCTCGGCTCCTCCTCCGCGCGCGCCGCGCGGCGCAGAGCCGCCTGCAGCCTGGCAACGAGCTCGCGTGCGCCGAACGGCTTGGTGATGTAGTCGTCGGCTCCAGCCTCGAGCGCTCTCACCTTCTGCTCCTCGTCGCCCACGGCCGAGAGCACGAGGATCGGCATCTCGCTCCATTCGCGCAGCCTGCGTGTTAGCTCCACGCCGTCGAGATCGGGCAGAACCAGGTCGACGATCGCGGCCTGCGGCGGGCGCACCGCGGCGAGGTCCAGAGCCTCGGCGGCCGTTTCGGCCGGGACGGCCTGGAAGCCCGCCTCGCGCAGCACCACCTTGAGCGCGCGCACGATCTGCGGCTCGTCATCCACCACGAGCACGCGCGGCGGCTGCTGGACCGACGGCTCTGTGGGCGAGCCGCTCATGACGCGAGCGGAAACTCGAACACGAACGTCGCGCCCTGCCCCGGCAGCGACTCCACGTACAGCGAGCCGTCGTTCGCCTCGGCGAAGCCGCGTGCGATCGCCAGGCCGAGCCCTGACCCGCGGTGTTCGCCGCCGGGCGTGCCGGCGCGGTAGAAGGGCTCGAACACCCGCTCGAGCTGCGCCGGGGGGATCCCTGGGCCGCGATCGACGACACGCACGATCACACGGCCGCGCACCGCGCGAGCCCGCACCGATACCGGGTGCCCGCCGGAGTGGCGGCGCGCGTTCTCGAGCACGTTCACGAAGGCGCGCTCCATCTGAGCCGGGTCCACGCTGACGGGCGGCATGTCGCGGTCGAGCGACAGCGAGAACTCCTCCGGCCGGGCGGCGAGCTCCCCGAGCGACGCGTGGATCAGCTCCTCCACCGACGTGGGGCTGCGATGCGGCTCGGCCGCGCCGGCTTCCAGGCGCGAGAGGTCGAGCAGGTTGTCGACCAGCCTCGAGAGCCGTCGCGCCTCCTCCTGGATCACGCTCGCCATCTCCTCGCGCTCCTGCGGCGAGAGCGATGGAGAGGCCACCGCCTCGCCGGCGGCCGAGATCGCTGTCAGCGGGGAGCGGAGGTCGTGTGAGACCGCGCGCAGCAGCGCCGTCTTGACCGTGTCGGCGCGGCGCAGCGCCGCCGTCTCGACCACGCCCCCCAGGAGCCCCTCGCGCTCGAGCGCCGCGCTCAGCAGCGCCTCGAGCGCCGGGACGACACGCTCCTGCAGCCTGCGCAGGCTCGCCTCCGACGCATCGGCCCCCACCAGCAGTGTCCCCAGGCGACTGGTTCCCTCGCGCAGCGGGAACGCGATCGTGCGCTCGTCGCCTTCGACCGCCTCGGTGCCGATCGCGGCAGAGTTGAGGGCCAGCGTCTGCGCCAGCCGCGCCGCCGCCGTCGGCAACGCCTCCGACAGGCTGTTGCCGCGCAGCAGGAGCCTCGCCATCTCAGCCGCCAGGTCAGCCTCCTGCCGGCGCTCCTCCGCGTCGCGGGTACGTGCCCGCGTGACCTCCGCGAGCGAGCTCGCGATGCCCGCCACCACCAGGAACGCGGCCAGCGCGACCCAGTTGCTGGAGTCCTGGATCGTGAACCGCCCGACCGGAGGCAGGTGGAAGAAGTTGAACGCCATCGCACTGAGCACCGCCGTCGCGCCGCCCAGCCACCCGCCCCACGTGATCGACACCACGAGCACGGCCGGCAGGTAGACGACGCCCAGCGACACGACCGGCGCTACATGCGCGAGCGGGTACACGATCAGCGTGCCCAGCGCCACGAGCACAAGCGCGACGAGCGCGCCCACCCTTCGGGGGGGCGGCGTCGGCGCGAGCAGGAGGCCAAACATTCCCCGTGAGCCTAGATGGTTGATTCCACGTCAGGCGGGCGGGACGGGAGTCCGATCCCGATCCCGCCCGGTGCGCCCTGCGCGGTCCGGTGCGCTCTGCGCGGTGGAGCCCGGCGTCTCGTCCGGGCTCCACCTCCCTGTCTGATTCCCACCGTCCCCTTGCGCATGATCCACGTCGGCCCATCGTCAACCGTGACGTGCGGGTGACCACCGTGTGACGATCTCGTGACGAGATGGCCGTACGTAGGGAGAGCGCACTGCCACCCTCAAGTCCCGCACCTCGTGAGCCGACGACAGACGGAGAACCGCCCGCCGACATGACCGAACGTATCCGCAACATCGCCGCCCTCAGCTCTGCCGCGCTCGCGGCCGGGCTCGCGTTCGCATGCGCCACGGCCGCGGCGACGGGGACCGTCTCACCGCTCCCTCGCTCGAACTACACCGTCAAAGCCCTGTGCGCGGCGCCGAGCCCCGGCTTCGCCGGATGCCTCTCGCTGGAGCTGCAGCCGGCCACAGCCGCGGCCCGCGCCCACAACCGCCCGATCGGCATGGCTCGCACGGCTCCTCGGGCGGGCCAGGCAGCCGAAGGCGCATTCGGCCTGACGCCGCAGGCCCTGCACACCGCATACCAGCTGCCAACCTCCCCCACCGCCACGCAGACGATCGCGCTGGTGGACGCCTACAACGACCCCACCGCCGAAGCGGACCTCAACGCCTACAGCAAAGAATTCGGCTTGCCCGAATGCACGAAAGCGAGCGGCTGTTGCACGAAAGCGAGCGGCTGTTTCAAGCAGGTCAACCAGAACGGGAGCGCCAAAGTCAGCGAACTGCCGTTCCCCAAGACGGTGGTCGAACTGGAAGCGGCACAGGCCGGCACGCAGAAAAAGAAAGAAGAAGCGGCGGAAGCCGCCGGCTGGGGCGTCGAGATATCGCTCGACATCGAGACCGCGCACGCGATCTGCGAGACGTGCAACATCGTGCTCGTCGAGGCCGGCACCCCCAGCTACCTGAACCTCGAAACGGCCGAGAGCCAGGCCGCCACGTTGGGCGCCACCGAGATCTCCAACTCGTGGGGCGGCCCCGAGGCCGGCGAGACGGTGGGCGCTGAGAGCACCAGCCCGTTCAACCACCCGGGCATCGTGATCACGGCGTCCTCCGGCGACGACGGCTACCTCAACTGGGACTCCGAAAACGGCGAAGAAATCGGCTACGCCAACTTCCCCGCGTCCTCGCCGCATGTCGTAGCGGTCGGCGGGACCCGCCTCGAAGTCGGCAAAGCCGCCGGCGAATGGCAGGCGGAGTCGGTGTGGAACGGCAACGGCGCGGGCGGCGGCGGCTGCAGCGAAGTCTTCTCCTCGCCGTCCTGGCAGCGAAGCGTCTCGACCTGGCTCGCGGTCGGGTGCGGCTCATTCCGCGCGGTCGCCGACGTAAGCGCCGACGCGGACCCATATACAGGCATCGCGGTTCACGACTCCACGCCGGGCGCCGAATGCGAAGGCTCCGTGCAGGACCCCAACTGGTGCACGATCGGCGGCACGAGCCTCGCCTCGCCGCTGATCGCATCGGTGTTCGCCCTCGCCGGCGGGGCGGGCGAAGTCGAATACCCCGCGAGGACGCTGTATGAAAACGAGATCGCGTCGCCCTCTTCGTTCCACGACGTCACGTCGGGGTCGAACGCGGCGTGCGCGAAAGAACCGACCGAAGCGTGGCTTTCGGGCTGCACCCCGAAAGAAGAGTCCGAAACCAGCAAATGCGCGAAAGAGGCGATCTGCCTCGCCGGTGTCGGCTATGACGGACCGAGCGGCCTGGGCACCCCAAACGGCATCAACGCCTTCGAACCGACCGGCGAACCCGAAGTGGAAGAAACGGAATCCCCCAAAGGAGGATCTGGTGGCGGCTCGGGCGGCGAAAAAACCCCCACGAAAGGCAGCGCGCCACCACCGGCCGGCTCGACCGCTCCCACCCCGGTGGTTCCCGTCACCCCCGCGCCGGCGCAGCTCTCCGCTCTCGCCCTGACGGTGAACGCAATCGTCGCACTAAACAACAGCCACCCGAAGATCTCCCAGATCGGTTTCACGTTCATGATCAACGTCACCACGACCGTGCGCCTGACGCTCGCCAAGCGCGTCCACGTCCGCCATCGCTCGCGCTGGAAGACGTTCGGCCGCTCCACCAGCGCCTCCACGGTCCTCGGACGCAACACCTGGCGCCTGGTGGGACACGGCAGACTCAGTCCCGGCCGCTACCGCATCACGCTCACCCCGGCGAACGCGGCGTCGAAGTCGCTCACATTCCTGATCGGTTAGTCGCCGCCGCCTTCAGGACGAGCTCTCCCTGCTCGCTGAGACGCCACGAGTTCGGCGCGCCGCGTGTTCTTCCCTCGCCCATCTTGACGATCAGCTCACGCGCCTCCAGACGGCTGAGCAGCTTGTAGACCTGGCCCTGGTCGACGATGCCGGCGCGCTCGGCGACCTCGCGATTGCTCGCGCCGGGGTAGTCCGCGATCGCGCGCAGCACGCGCGCGGTGCGGTAGGTGAGCCGCACGGAGGTGTCCAGCTCGGCGCTCATCCCCTCACCCCGCGACCCTCCCGGGACCACGCGAGACCGTGGCGCGGGTCGAGTCAGCTCGCGGCGTGCGACCGTCGCACCCAGATACGGCAGCACGATCATGCTCGCGAGCGATCCGAACAGCCCGATCGGACGCTCCCGTTCGTCATCTGCCTGCTCGGCGCTCGGCTGCTCGGAGGCGAGTATGCGGTTCTGGACGATCGCCAGCACCGCGCCGACCACCCCCTCGGCGATCACGATCGGCGGTCGCTGCTTACCCAGCGGGACCTCCTCGCGCCCACGGTCCACCACCGCGGCCAGCACGCCCAGGACCTCCATGCGCCGGCGCAGCACCTTCGGTCCGCCGCCCAGCGAGTGGAACACCAGCAGACCCCCGAACACGGGCTCTTGTTCGAGAAAGCGCAGGAACGCCGCGAGACCCGCCTTGATCGCGTCGAGCCACCGCCCCTCCGCTTCGAAGGCCGGCACGACTCGCGCGCTCGCGCGCTCCAACCCCTCCTCGAATGCGGCCAGCAGGCAGGATTCCCGGTCGGCGAAGCTCGCCGTACAGACCGCGCTCGACAAGCCCGCCCGCGAGGCCACGTCGACCATCGTCACCACGCCTCCGGTCACAGAACGCTCGGCCATGGCCTCGGCCATCGCCTCCAGGATCCTCGTTCGCTCCGTCCTCTCCACCCCTTATCAACTCCCACATGACCACTTGATAGCGATCGAGGAGCCTATCTTCTTAATGTCTAGTCAGCCTGGGCGGCGGAGCGCTCTCCTAGAGCGTTGCGGGTGCGCCGTAAGCGACCAGACACTGCGGTAGCTCAACGCTGCCGTCAGCTCGCTGACCGTTCTCGAGCAGCGCGACGATCGTGCGACCGACCGCCACGGCGGTGCCGTTGAGCGTGTGGAGGATCTGCGTGCGTTTGTCCGCGCGCATGCGGATGTTCAGGCGTCGCGCCTGGTAGTCGGTGGTGTTCGAGCACGACGTCAGCTCGCGATAGCGACCCTGGCTCGGCATCCACGCCTCGCAGTCGTACTTCTTCGCCGCCGAGTTGCCGAGGTCGTTCACCGCGATGTTCACCACCCGATAGGGCAGCCCCAGCTCGCCGAGGATCTCCTCCTCGATCCCGAGGATGCGCTCGTGCTCCGCGCCCGAGTCCTCCGGCGCGACGAAGCTGAACATCTCCACCTTGTCGAACTGGTGCACCCTGAAGATGCCGCGAGTGTCCCTGCCCGCGGCGCCCGCCTCGCGGCGGAAGCACGGAGAGAAGCCGGCGTAGCGCAGCGGCAGCCGCTCGGCTTCGACGATCTCGCTGTCGTGCAGCGACGCCAGCGCCACCTCGGAGGTGCCCACGAGGAACAGCTCGTCCTCGGGCAGGCTGTAGATCTGCTGCTCGGTGTCGGGCAGGAAGCCCGTTCCGTAGAGCGCGCGCTCGCGCACCAGCACCGGCGGTATCACCGGCTCGAAGCCGTGGCCGCGCAGCTTCTCCAACACCCAGCGCACGAGCGCCAGCTCGAGCATCACGAGGTCGCCTTTCAGGTAGGCGAAGCGAGCCCCCGACAGGTTTGCGCCACGGTCCATGTCGATGCCCGCGCCCGCCAGCTCGAGGTGGTCGCGGGGCTCGAAGTCGAGCTGTGGCGGCTCGCCCACCTCGCGCACGAGCTGGTCCTCCGGGCCCGGGGCGGCCGTCGGGTCGGGAAGGTTGGGCAGCGGCGCGAGCGCCGTCTGCAGATCCTCCTCGACGCCACCCAGCTCCTGCTCGAGCTCCTTCGCCCGAGCCGCCACCGCACGCATAGCCTCGATCTCGCGCTGGCGCTTGTCCGCGTCGGTGGCCGACTTGATGCGCGCATTGGCCGCGTTCTGCTCCGCACGCAACCCCTCCAACTGCGGCAGCAGCGCGCGCCGGCGCCCATCCAGCTCGATCACACCGGCCAGGCCGTCGCTCGCCCCGTCGCCGCGCCGCGCAAGCGCCGCGCACACGCCGTCGGGGTCTTCCCGGATCAGCTTCAGATCGAGCACGCTGGGAGCCTATCCATCTCCCTGGCCCCGCGCCCAAGGTCACCGCCAACCCGGGCTCTCGGCTCAGCAGGTCGTGAAGGCGGCACGACCGCCACGCGAAGCGTCCCGGTCGGGACGACTTCACGACCTGCGCCCCCTATTTAGCTGAGAGCGTGATGTTCACGGACGGGACCTTCTGCGCCTGGGATCCCGAGTACTGCGCGAGGAATTCCGCGATCGCTTTCGCGTCTTCGCCGACCACGATGTTCTCGGGCATGATCGCCCCCGAGAAACCACCGTTGCGGATCGCGTAGAGAACCTGTTCGACGTTCTCCTTGCGGATGTTGAAGTTCGGCCCGCTCGTTTTCAGCCGGTTCGAGATGCTCGTGGCCGAGCCCTGCGCACCGACCACCCCGAGCGTGTGGCATCCGGAGCAGTGATCGCGGAACAGCACCGCGCCGCGGTAGCCGGGGTCGCTCTTCGCGAGCTTGATTTCCTGCGATCCGCACGCGCCCAGAACAGCTGTGCAGGCGAGCAGGAGCATCGTCGTGACGGCAAGCTTCATGCGCGGGGAATATATAGGGCCGAGGCCGGCACGGAGCGCCGGCCGAGTCATCGTTCTCCGGACGGCACGGAGCGCCGGCCGAGTCATCGTTATGAGAACCCGTGGGCTGTGCCCGCGGCGCGCAGCGCGAGGAAGACCACCACGAGGGCCGAGCAGGCCATCACGCCGATCTCGCGGCGCACCACCTCGGCGACGACCTGATGCTGCTCGGACTCGGGCAGCGCGCCCACCGCCTGGGCGTCCGGCAGGCCGCGCTGGTCGAGGATCGTCTGGGCAGATGCGACCCGCAGCTGCTCGGCCACGAACGCGATCGCGAGCGGCAGCAGCGCGTAGAGGTAGAAGAGGTCTTCGCTCGCGTTCTTGCCCGCCGCCGCCAGCGAGCCGACGGCGATCGCGAGCGTCAGCGCCGCGCCCTGCCCCACGCGCAGCAGCACCCAGAACGTCGTCACGGGACGCCCCGCGGAGGGACCTCGGTACCAGACCCATGCACCTAGCAGGCCGGGTACAGCGTTGAGGCACGCGACTGCCAACGCGCCCGCCACGACCGCCTCTTTCATGCGGCAGATATCGAGCCGATTGACACTATGTAACACTCTGCCACAAGCAGTGATATAACAGCGCGCGGTGCTCCGCAGCTATCTCCCGGCGATCGTCTTCCTC
>CAZPQW010000035.1:0-26643 GCA_964588985.1 uncultured Solirubrobacteraceae bacterium | reverse complement strand
CTGGCTGAACGCACGTAGTGCGTCAGCCGGGTAGGACAGGGGGCCCGTCGCGTTCGCGCGGCGGGCCCCCTTGTCGTTCTGCGGCGGAATGGAGGCTCACGCAACTCCGTCAATTCTCAGATATACAACTGTTGGAATGATGGTGAGCCCGTGGAAAAGGGGTAGGCCACTGCTAGAAGGAAACAGCGATTGTAGTTAGACTCATCTGATCATTAGGCTCATTACTCGTTCGATCGTTCTATAAAACAACCGAATCGAGGGTGAGGGTAATGATGAAGGGCAATCGACCGCGGCTTATGCCGCGACTGATCGCGACGGTTGCGGGGGCAGTGGCTGCCTTTGCCGTCGCCGCGCCGGCCTTTGCGACACCGAGTGGCGAATTCGCGGTTTTTGCGCAGTGTCCGCTGAGCAACGCGGAACTGAGTGGCTGCATCTCCGCCAAGACCGAATCCGGCGAACTCGTCGCCGGAAAACAGAAAGTGCCGATTACGAACCCGATCACGCTCCAGGGAGGGTTCATAGAAAACGAAGCAACGGGCGAACTCAAATTCGTCGCGGCGGCTAACGGTGTGACGCTGTCGCACTCGCCGCAGGCCGTGCCCGGTGGTCTCGCGGGCTTGATCAACTGCAAAGAAATCAAAGAAATCATCGAGCGCATCGCGTGTGAAGTGACGTTCGAAAACGGCCTGACGGGCGTCAACTCGACGACCGAATTGGCCGCGCCAGCGAGCTCTATCGGCCTGAACGAGACGAACCTGCTCGAGGAAACCGGCACGGCGCTGTCGCTGCCTGTGAAGGTGCACCTCGAAAACCCGTTCCTGGGCAGCTCGTGCTACCTCGGCTCGAACTCGCACCCGATCGTCCTGAACCTGACGACCGGCGCGACGAGTCCGCCGCCTCCGAACAAAGCGATCAAAGGCAAACTGGGAACGATCTCGGTCGTCGCCGAAGGTCAGATCCTGAAGATCTCCAACAACTCGCTCGTGAACAATTCGTTCGCGGTGCCTGGGGCGACCGGCTGCGGTGGATTGATCATCGAACTGCTGCTCGACCCGATCATCAACGCGAAACTCGGGCTGCCGGCGGCTGCTGGCAACAACACGGCGATCCTCACCGGAACGCTGCAGCAGGCTGGCGAGGAACAGGTGCGCGAACACTAGGCACACACCGCCGACGCTAGGTGCGTCCAGCGATGCAGGAGCACGGAGCCCGTCGCTCGAGCGACGGGCTCCGACGCTTACCGTCTAGGGGGAGACCTCGCCCGCCAGCGCCGGCTCGTCCTCGCCTTCCACCGCGCCCTCCGGCGGGTCCTCGTCGTCGAGATCGCCGAACAGAGAGGGGTC
Organism: uncultured Solirubrobacteraceae bacterium; assembly: GCA_964588985.1. Classification (GTDB taxonomy): domain Bacteria; phylum Actinomycetota; class Thermoleophilia; order Solirubrobacterales; family Solirubrobacteraceae; genus Palsa-744. Next base: position 25,300 of record CAZPQW010000035.1, on the reverse strand, counting down.
GCGGCTGGAGCCGCGGATCAGGTCGTCGGGCGAGCTCTCCGCAGGCAGCCGGCCCTGGCGCGTGCCGAAGTAGATCGCCTGGGGGTGGTGGGCGACGAGCGCGAGCGTGGACTGCTCTGGGTCGGGGGCGTAGCCGTCGGTGATCGTCATCCCGATCTGTGCCAGGTCGAGCAGCTCCTGGACCTTGAGGTGCTCACTCTGCTCCGGCACGGCCGGATAGCCCCAGGAGTAGCGCCGGCCCTGCGCGAGCGGGATGTCGAGCATCTTTCGGATCTCGTAGTGCAGCCATTCGGCCAGGCCCTCGGCCGTCTGCACGCCGAGGCCGTGGACGAACAGCTGCTCGGCGAATTCGCCTTCGGCCTCCAGACGAGCCATGAGTTCCGTCACCTCGCTGCCGACGGTGACCGCCTGCACGGGGATCACGTCGAGCTCGGCGGGCGGCTTGCCTTCGATTGCGGGGCGGAAGAAGTCCGCGAGGCAGATCCGCTCGCCCTTGGGCTGGCGCGGGCACACGAAGCGAGTCAGCTCCGTTGCGCGATCCTCGGGATCGAGCACCACGATCTCGTTGCCGAGCGCGTAGCAGGGGAAGAAGCCAAGCAGCGCGCGCGGGTGCAGGTAGTCCTGCTCGCGCCACATGCGCTCCAGGCGCGGGCGGAAGTCCTCCTGCAGCAGCTTGCGCCAGGCGTCGCCTTTGACGCCGCGCCCGCCCCAGTGCAGCTTGAACAGCACGTGCGTGTCGAGGTGTCGGTAGACCTCGTCGAGATCGACGGGGATCTCGCGCACGCCCCAGAACGGCGGCGTGGGGACCGGCGCGTCGGTGCGTGCGGCAGAGCGCACCGAGTCGTCGCTCAGGTCGAGCTCCTCGACCGGCTCGTCGCCCTTCTCGCGGAACGTCCGCGCGCCCGCCTGGAGCTTGTCCACGAGCAACTGCTTGGCATCCGCGTCGATCAACTGGTCCATCACCGCGAGACCCTCGAAGGCGTCCTTGCAGTAGAACACGCCCGGCTCGTACATCTCCTCGGAGTCTTTGCCGCCGGGGAACAGCGCGCGGTAGCTGAACGCGCGGTTGATCGCCGCGCCGCCGATCAGCACCGGGTACTCGAGGCCCTTGGCGTGCAGCTCCTGGATCGCCGCGGGCATCTGCTTGGACGTCGACACGAGCAGCGCCGAGAGGCCGATCGCGGTCGCGTCGTGCTCCTGCGCCGCGTCGAGGATCGTCTGGATCGGCACCTGCTTGCCGAGGTCCACGACGGTGTAGCCGTTGTTCGTGAGGATCGTATTGACGAGCGACTTGCCGATGTCGTGCACGTCGCCGAACACCGTCGCGAGCACGACGGTGCCCTTCGTATAGCCCTCGATCTTGTCGAGGTATTTCTCCAGCTGCGCGACGGCCTTCTTCATCACCTCGGCCGACTGCAGGACGAACGGCAGGATCAGCTCGCCGGCGCCGAACTTGTCGCCGACCTCTTTCATCGCCGGCAACAGCACGTCGTTGAGCGTCGGTACCGCGCCGATCTTCTCCACGCTGAGGTCGATCCACGCCTCCACGCCGTCCTTGCGCCGGCGCAGGATGTGGAAGTGCAGCGCCTCCTCGGGCTCCATCCCCTCGGTTGGGTTGGCCGCGCTCTCGCTGACGTCCTCCTCGCCCTTGGACTCGAAGTGGCCGATGAAGCGCTCCAGCGCGTCCTCGCGGCGGTTGAACACGAGATCGTCCGCCAGGTCGCACTCGAGATCGGAGATCTCGCCGTAGGGGGTGATGTGGTTCGGGTTGACCATCGCCAGGTCGAGCCCCGCCTGCACGCAGTGGTGCAGGAACACCGAGTTGAGCACCGCGCGGGCGCCGGGTGAGACGCCGAAGGACACGTTCGAGACCCCCAGCGAGGTCTTCACGTGCGGGATCTCCGCCTTGATCCGCTTGATGCCCTCGATCGTCTCGACCGCCGAGGGGCGCCACTCCTCATCGCCCGTGGTGAGCGTGAACGTGAGGCAGTCGAAGATCAGGAGCTCCGGGTCGAGGCCGTGCTCCTCACAGCACAGGTCGCGGATCCGTTCGGCGATCTCGACCTTGCGCTGCGCGGTCTTGGCCATCCCGACCTCGTCGATCGTCAGCGCGATCAACGCCGCGCCGTGCGCGAGGGCGACCGGGACTACGCGGTCGAGCTTGTCGCGCCCCGCCTCGAGGTTGACGGAGTTGACGATCGCGCGGCCGGGGATCTGCTCGAGCGCGCGTTCGATCACCTCCGGCTCGGTCGAGTCGATCTGGATCGGCGCGGGCTGGGTGAGCGAGACCTTCTTCGCCAGCAGGCGCATCTGTTCGTCCTCGTCGACGCGCTCGGTGAGCGCGACGCACAGGTCGAGCACGTGCGCGCCGCCGGTCACCTGGTCCTCGGCGATCTGCACGAGCCCGTCGTAGTCGTCGGCGAGCAGCAGCTCCTTGGCCTTGCGCGAGCCCTGCGAGTTGACGCGCTCGCCGACCATCGTCGGGCGCGGCTCCTGCACGAGCGGGGTCGCGGCGATCATCGAGGAGAGGTGCGGGACACGGGGGGCGGGGCGTGGGGCGACCGGCCGTTTCGCGACGCGCGCGGCGATCGCGGCGATGTGCTCGGGCGTCGTCCCGCAGCAGCCGCCCACGATGCCGACGCCGTAGCGCTCCACGAACTCAGCGAGAGCCTCCGCGAGCGGCTCGGGCTTTTCGGGGAAGATCGTCTCGCCGTCCGGGCCCTGCAGCGGCAGCCCCGCGTTGGGGATGCACGCGACCGGCACGGGGCAATGCTCGCCGAGGAAGCGGATCGCGTCGCGCATGTCCTGCGGTCCGGTCGAGCAGTTCAGCCCGATCACGTCGACCTTCAGCGCCTCCAGGGTCGTGAGCACCGCGGAGATGTCCGTGCCGAGCAGCATCTTGCCGCCGTTGGGCAGCAGCGAGACCGAGGTGTGGATCGGCAGCACGCGCCCGGCGCTCTTGAACGCCTCGCGGGCGCCGAAGATCGCTGCCTTGACCTCGAGGATGTCCTGCGCGGTCTCGATGATCAGCAGGTCCGCTCCGCCGTCGATCAGGCCCGAGGCCTGCTCTGCGAACACAGTCACCAGCTCGCCGAAGCGGATCTGGCCGAGCGACGGCTCTTCGGACGCCGGCAGGTAGCCGGTCGGCCCGATCGAGCCGGCCACGAAGCGGTTCTCGCCGGCGGCCTTGCGCGCGATTTCCGCGGCCCGGGTGTTGATCTCCTGGGTGTACTCGCCGAGGCCCCACTCCTCGAGCTTGATCCGCGAGCCCTGGAAGGTGTCGGTCTCGACCACTTCCGCGCCCGCTTCGAGCATCGAGCTGTGCACGCCCTCGATCACGTCCGGACGGTTGAGCACGAGCGCCTCGTGGCATTTGCCGGCCAGGCCGCCGTAGTCCTCGCTTGAGAGCTCGAACTGCTCCAGCGTGGCGCCCATCCCGCCGTCGTAGACGACGACGTGGCTGTGGATCTCTCTGAGGTAATCGCGCATGGCCAATGAGCGTAACAACGAGCGGCCGCCGAGCGGGCGAAGCGGTGCCCGAGCGAGGCGCCCGGTGCCCGGACCCACGCCTTCTGCCCGCCCGGGACAGCCCCGCTGCCCGCTTGGGACGACACGCGCGTGTCCCCATTGGAGCCGCTTTTAGGTCACCTGTCCAGAGGCGTTTGCAGCGAGGTCGCAAGCGTGCACACTGCGGCTCGAGCACCACCGAGGCACCACTATCGAAGGGGGCACAGATGACGCCGGAGCTTGCAGTCCAGACGTTTTCAACTGAGCAGATCGAAGAGCCGGCGATCGACTTCGTGGTCACCGAGGTGGGGCATGACGCTCGCGTCGAGCAGGCGGTCGTGGCGGTCGTGGCGGTCGTCGGCCTCGGCTACGTCGGCCTGCCGACCGCGATCGCGCTGCGCGGCGCGGGCGTGAGGATTGTCGGGATCGACATCGCGCAGCATCGTCTCGAGGAGATCCGCGCGGGCAGAGCGGAGCTGCTGGGTCCAGAACAGGAGCAGCTGCAGGCCCACCTTCAGGACGGCGGCTTCGTGTTGACCGACAGGATTGACGCGCTCACCGCGGCCGACCTCGTGCTGATCTGCGTGCCCACCCCGATCGACGCTCAGCGTCGTCCCGACCCGCGGGCGCTCAGGGCGGCGTGCGCATCGGTGGTGGAGCACGCGCGCTCGGGGCAGACGTTCGTGCTGACCTCGACTACGTACGTCGGCACCACCCGTGAGCTGCTCGTGGAGCCGCTCGCCGAGCGCGGCCTTCGCGTCGGCGAGGACGTGTTCGTGGCGTTCGCCCCCGAGCGCATCGACCCCGGCGTGCCAGAGCACGAGCAGCTGCGCACGCCGCGCGTGATCGGCGCCGTCACCGAGACCTGCTTCAAGCGTGCGGCGGAGCTGCTGCGCCACACGTGCAAGAACCTCCACCGCGTTTCCTCACCCGAGGCGGCGGAGATGGCCAAGCTGTACGAGAACACCTTCCGCGCGGTCAACATCGCACTCGCGTTCGAGATGGCCGAAGCGTGCAAGGCCCACGGCCTCGACCCGATCGAGGTGACCGACGGGGCGGCCACCAAGCCGTTCGGGTTCATGGCCCACTACCCATCCGCGGGCGTCGGCGGCCACTGCATCGGCGTCGACCCCCACTACCTGCTGCACCCGCTGCGCGAGAACGGTCGCCCGGCGACGGTCGCCGAGGAGGCGATGCGCAAAGTCGCAGGTCGTCCCCGCCACGTGGTCTGGCGTGCGCACGAACTGCTCGCCCACGGCGGCGGCAGGCTGCGCGACGCACGCGTGCTCGTCGTCGGCGTCTCCTACAAGCCGGGCGTGGCGGACAGCCGCGAAGCGCCCGCGGTGGAGATCATCGAGCGCCTGATGGCCGAAGACGCCCATGTCGACTTCCACGACCCGTACGTGTCCTCGCTGCGGATCGACGGCGAGACGATGCACGGGGTGGATCCGGATCCGCGGCGCGACAAGAGCGGATTCGGGCCCGAAGACTACGACCTCGCGATCATCGTCACGGTCCACCCGGACCACGACTATGGCTGGCTCAGGCGCTGCCCGAGGGTGCTCGACTGCACCTACCGCACCCCCGCCGGTGGCCAGCGCTTCGTCCCCTGAGGATGAGCGTCCACCGCGCCCTGAAGGCGCTCGCGGCCGTCTACCTGGTCGGGCTGATCGTGTCGGTGATGGCCTACAAGGCCGTGTTCATCGACCTGATGTTCTCGAACGTGTACTTCGGCGTGTACAGCGTTTGCGTCACCACGTACATCCTCAGCCGCTTCGTGTTCAGCCTCTTCTACCGCTCCAAGCCCGACGCGGGCATCGAGCCGCCGATCGCGATCGTGATGCCGGGCTTCAACGAGCAGGACGCGATCGCGGCCTCGCTGCGCTCGCTGCTCGCGCTCGAGTACCCACGTGAGAAGCTCGAGCTGATCGCCGTCAACGACGGCTCCACCGACGGCACGCTCGCCGAGATGCAGCGCGTGGCGGAGGAGTCGCAGGGGCGGGTACGGGTGATCGACTTCCCCGAGAACCGTGGCAAGCGTGCGGCGATGGCCGCCGGCATCCGCGCGAGCGAGGCCGAGGTGATCGTGTTCGTCGACTCCGACTCGGTGGTCGAGCCGGACGCGCTGCGCCGGCTCGTGCAGCCGCTCGCGGACCCGCGCGTGGGGGCGGTGTGCGGGCACGCGAACGTGCTCAACGTGCGCGAGACGTGGCTCACGCGGATGCAGGCGGTGCGCTACTTCGTGGCGTTCCGCGTGGTCAAGGCGGCGGAGTCGGTGTTCAACGCGGTCACCTGCTGCTCGGGCTGCTTCTCCGCGTACCGCCGTGAGGCGATCCTGCCGCGCATGGAGTGGTGGGAGAGCCAGCGCTTCCTCGGCGTTGAGTCCACCTTCGGCGACGACCGCTCGCTGACCAACTGCGTTCTGCGCGACTGGCGGATCGTGTACGAGAAGAAGGCGATCTCGCACACGATCGTGCCCACCACGTTCCGCGCGTTCGTCACCCAGCAGACGCGCTGGAAGCGCTCGTGGACGCGCGAGTCGCTGCTCGTGGCGAGGTTCATCTGGCGCAAGCACCCGGTGGCCGCGTTCTTCACCTACCTGTCCATCGTGCTGCCGCTGCTCGCACCCGCCGCGGCGGTGCACGCGCTCGTGTGGGGGCCGCTGATCCACGGCGGCACGCTGCCGCTGATCTACCTCGCGGGGATCTACGCGCTCGCGATGGTCTACTCGCTCTACTACGTGATCTTCCAGGACGAGTACAGCCTCGTGTGGGTGTACGGGATTTTGTTCGTGTTCTTCTACCTGGCGATCATGCTGTGGCAGACCTACTACGCGATCGCCACCTGTCGCACGGCCGCGTGGGGCACGCGACCGGCGACCGCGGGGATGACCGGCGGCGGGGGAGCGGCGTGATCCGCCGGAAGCTCGCGCGCGCCCTCGCGATGGCGCTGCTGCCGGCATCGATCGCGCCGGTGCTGCTCGCCGGCCCGGCGCTGGTGCGCGCTCCGCGAACGCTGGTGCGCCAGGCGTGGGCGGACGTGCAGCGGATGCAGGCGAGCTCGCACTCGCACAAGGCGCAGGCGCGATGACGCCGCGTCTCGGAAAGGCTCTCGCGGGGATGCTCTTGGCGGTGGGGGCGCTCGCCGGGTCGGGCGTGCCGGCGAGCGCGAGCACGCACGGCGCTCACGCGGCGGCGTGCGCGGGACGCGCGCCGCGCGCGGTGCGCCTGCGGCGGCTGTCCGGGTCACGCGCGCGGCTCGTCTGGAGCGCGCCGGCGGCGTCGGCCGCGGGAGCGGTGTACCGCGTGCTGCGCACCGGCCGCACGGTCGGGCAGACGACCGCGACATCGATCGTCTTGAAGGTGACACCGGGACGTTTGACCAGCTTCACCGTCCTCGCCCGCCGTCCCGGCATATCGCTCGCGTGCTCGGCGAAGCTGCGCACGCGGGTCGCCTTCCGCACGCCCGGTCGCGTCGTGGGCCTGCGCATCCTCGCGCACACCGCGAGCGGCCTCACGATCGGCTGGCGGCGGGCGCGACGCGGCGACACTCCGGTCGTTGGCTACCGGGTGCAGCGCGACGGCGCCGTCGTCGGGCAGACCCGCGCGTTGAGCTCGGCGCTGCGTCTCAGTGGTGGGCGTGCTCACACGGTGAACGTCGTCGCGGTCGACAGTCGCGGGCATCTCGGCGCGGCGAGCGCCACGCTCGTGATCGGCGCGCGCTACCAGCCTGCACCGCCCGCGAAGCCTCCGACGAGCAAAGCGGCGAGCGTGCACACGCCGCCGAGCGCTCCGGGCCTGCTGTTCGCCGTAAAGGTCGACGACACCTCCGCGACGCTCTCCTGGCAGGAAGGCAGCGCGAACGGCGGCGCGACCGTGGTCGGATACGTGCTCTACAGGGACGGACAGCCGGTGGGCACGGTGCACGGCCAGATCGCGACGGTCGCGCTCGCGTCGGCTCACGAATACACGTTCACCGTGCGCACGCTCGACTCGCAGGGATCGCTGAGCGAACCGGCTCCCGAACTGAAGGTCGTGACAACGCACACGCCGCCGCCGCCACCTGCGGAACTGACGGCGACGAGCGTCACAAGCCAGTCGGCCGCCGTCAGCTGGTCTCCCAGCGCGGCGGTGAGCGGCACGATCGTCGGCTACCGCGTGTTCCGCGACGAAATCCCCGTCGGGCAGACCTCGTCGTTGGAAATCACGCTCGCGAACCTCGCGCCGTCAAGCGAATACAAGGTGACGGTCAGCGCGGTGGACTCGCTGGGCGCGGTCAGCGAACCAACCTCACCGTTGACGATCGACACCGCCGAACCGCCGCCGACGCACGGCAACGTGCAGGCGTTCCTGCTCGCGTCTACAGGGCAGAGCTTCGTGGACCTGCAGGCTCACTACCAGCAGATCGGCGTGGTCTACCCGACGTACTTCGAATGCGGCGCTGCCGGTGAAGTGCTGGGCAAAGACGATCCGCTCGTGACCAAATGGGCTGAGGCGCGCAAGATCGAAGTGCTGCCGCGCGTGAACTGCCAGAACGTGGTCGACGAGGAACGCATCCTGAACGAACCCAAAGCCAGGGAAACGATGATCGGCCAGCTCGCGGCGCTGTGTGAAGCCAACGGCTACCAGGGCGTGCAGATCGACTTCGAGGGCGCCCCGCCGGCAGAGCGCAACCCGTTCACCGCGTTCATCACCGCGCTCGCCGCGCGGCTGCACGCGCGGGGAGACAAGCTCACGACGGACGTGACCGCGAAGTACTACAACGTGATGACCGGTCGCGCGGCGATGTACGACGACGCCTCGCTGTCGGCGGTCTCGGACTACATCTTCGTGCTCGACTGGGGCATCCACTGGACCACCTCCGGCCCCGGCTCGATCGACGAAATGGCGTGGTTCAAGCGCGTGGCGGAATACACGGCCACGATGCCGAACCTGAGCAGGTTCGTGCTCGGCATGCCGATGTACGGGATCGACTGGGCCGGCGGCGGGGGACGGGGCAACCCGGGCACGCCGCTCGAGTTCTCCGAAATCATGTCGCTCGCGAGCGAACTGGGCGTGACGCCGGAATGGGAAGAAGCGGCGCAGAGCCCGCACTTCTCCTACACCGACGGCAGCGGCACGCCGCACCAGGTCTGGTACACCAACCAGCGCTCGATCGGCGCGCGCGCGACGCTCGCACGGTCGCTCGGCCTAGGGGTGGGCCTGTGGCGCCTGGGCAACGAGGACCAGAGCGTTTGGGAACTGCCGGTGCTCGGCGGGAGCGGTTGAGGCCTCTAACGTTTCGCCGAGCGATGCGAAGTGGGATGACAGCCGGTGTGGGGAGGATGGCGCTGGCCGTCGTCGTGGCGCTGTTCGCCATGTCCGGGGCTGCTTCGGCGGCGGCTCATCATCGGCCGAAGCTCCAGGTGTTCCTGCTCACGAGCGCCCCCGATTCGCTTGCCGACCTGAAGACGCACGTGCGGGCGGTCGGCGTGGTGTACCCGACGTACTTCGACTGCAGCGTGCCCAGCGGCAGCGTTGCCGGCCAGGACATCCCCGCGACGACCGCGTACGTCCGCGAACGCCACATCGCGGTCGAGCCTAGGTTCAACTGCCAGGACGGCGCGACCGTGCACCGCATCCTCACCGAACCCGGGCTGCGCGCGGAAACGCTCGCGCGTCTGAAGGCGATCGCCCGCTATCCGCTCTACGGCGGCCTGTGCCTGGACCTGGAGAACGACGGCGCGGCCGACCGCGAAGCGCTCACCTCGTTCGTGTCCTCGCTCGCGCGGTGGCTGCACTCCCATCACAAGAAGCTCACCGTGGTGGTCGCCGGCGTGACGAGCGACAACAGGGCGCTCTCGACGGGCTTCTACGACGACCGCGCGCTCGGGGCGGTGGCGGACAGCGTGTTCGTGATGGCGTGGGGAGCGCACTGGGCCGGCTCGACTCCCGGCCCGATCGCGCCGCTGGCGTACGTGTCCGAGGTGGCGCGGTACGTGAAGTTGCTGCCGACCGCGTCGCGCTTCGTGCTCGGAGCGCCGATGTACGGGCTGGACTGGGCGGGGGAAGGCGGGCCAGGGGATCTCGCGACCGCGCTTCAGTACTCGGGCGTGGTCGCGCTGGTGCACTCGGTGGGGGCGATCCCCAAGCGCGATCCGGCCTCGGGCGAGTTGACGTTCGGATACACCACTCCCGAAGGCGTTACGCACACCGTCTGGTACATGGACGCGCGCTCGGTGCTCGACATCCTCGGTGTCGCGCGCGCCAACGGGCTCACTGGTGGGCTGTGGCGACTCGGCAAGGAGGACCAGGGGCTATGGCGGGCGGCGTCGCTGCGGAGTGGATAATGCGGCGATGGCCTACGACGAGGATCTCGCCAACCGCATCCGCGAGCTCGTTCTGATCGAGGAGGGCATCTCCGAAAAGCGGATGTTCGGTGGGCTTGCGTTCCTGATCGACGGGAACATGTCCGTGAGCGTCAGCGGTCAGGGTGGGCTGTTGCTGCGGGTGGATCCGGCTGAAACGGATGCGCTGCTGCAGAAGCCTCACGCGCGGCCGTTCGAGATGCGCGGGCGTGCGATGCAGGGGTGGCTGCGGGTTGATGAGGCGGGTGTTAAGACGAAGCGGCAGTTGGAGCGGTGGGTTGCTCGGGGGGTGGAGTGCGCGCGGGGGTTGCCGGGGAAGGGGTAGAACTTCGAGCGATCGAACGAGAGCGAGCGCCTACGGCGATTCAAGTTGCACTCTCGCGTATCTGTCCGTTGCAACAGCGTTGCGCGCGTCGGCTGTGACGGCCGGTTCGCCAGGGAGGCAGTCGCGTCTCCACGGGCTTCGGTGATCTCGTAAATACTCCAGACGACGCCGGCGGGTCTCGACGCTTAAGGTCTGCTGTCGCTCGAAGGGGCCGGCACCCCCTCGCGACGATCGAGGATGCGCGATGGCCGTTCTGAGCTGGCCGTTGCGTAGGCTCGTCCGTCCCGCTGAAACGGCAGAGTTGCCGAACACCCACCTGTCCGCAGTCGATCGCTGGCTTGGCGGCTTACGCGCCACGCTGTGGGCGCACAATGACGCTAGCTGCTCGGACGATCCCATCAACCTCAGCGCGTGCGTGCCCGCTTGGACGCCAAGCGCGTGGTAGCTCTCGAACTTCTGATCGGTGTACAGAGATTGGCGACCGCGAGCCGCCAAACGAGGAATGCTCCCGTTGTTCCTACACGTGGTAATGTTCCGCTCTGCGGTAGGAACGCTGTCCCGTCGACGCCTTCGGAATTGGGGGATTTGAGATGAGTCGTAGGGTCGGTCGCTACTGTTGTTTCGTCTCTGCGATAGCAGTTCTGGCAGTGGGTGCGCTGGACGGTACAGCGGTCGGCCGAATGACGGGCGGACGTTCACAGCCCGTTCAGAGGGCCGTGCAGACACTGCTGAACAGGAGTGCCGGCCGTCCGGCGAGGGCGCGCGCGGTTATATCCGTGATCCGTCGCGTCGGCGCGTGGGATTTTGGGGTCGCCGAGATCCCTCCGCCACGGCGGTCCGAGGGTGCTGGTGTCGCAACGTCATTCCTCGCGCAGCTCCGCGGCCGTCATTGGCGGGTCGCCCTCCAGGATACGAATGCGTTCATCGCGCTACTGGGCCGCGCACCGGCAACGCTGGTGCCGGCGAGCATTCTCAAGCTCGATCAGGCTTCGACGCTTCCCGGCGGCGCGGGTGGTGGCCCCGAATTCAGCCTGCCCTGGACTCCTGGGCAAAGCTGGACGCTGATACAGGGTCCACACAACACGGACGGCTCGGCGTACGGGCATCCCTTCACGTCGCTGGACTTCTCCGGCGGTGACGGTGTCTTGCGGGCCGCAGCGGACGGTGTCGTCTACAGACCGTGCGCGAACCTCGTGCTAGTCGACCACGGAGGCGGCTGGGAGACCGGCTACTACCACATGCCATCGATTTCAGTCACCACTGGGCAGTTCGTGCACCGCGGTGATGTTATCGGGAGAATCGGCACCGCCGTCGGGTGTGGCGGATACGCAGTCGGAGCGCACGTTCACTTCTCAATCTACCACTTCAGCACCACTGTCGGAACGCATGGCGCCGGGGTTTGGCACATTCCGGCCGCAGACATCGACGGCCAGGTGATAGGCGGCTATGTGATTCACGATGGCGCACGCGGAGGCCAAGGCTGCCTCCAGCTGATCTCCGATGGCTCCGAGCACTGCGACGGTGCGGCGATCGCCAACGCGGGGATTGTCGGCGGTGGCGGCAAGCAACCCACACTTCATCCGGGCGACTATTACACCCTGGCGCCCGTGAGTGTTTACAGTCAGGCCTCGACAAGTTCTTCGATCGTCGCTCAGCTGGGTGCGGACAGCCCGCTGGGCATCATCTGCCAGGTGAGGAACTCGAATGTCGTGGGCAACTCATCGATCTGGGATTCGGTTTCGGCCGGATGGGTCCCCGATTACTATGTCAACACGCCCATGGACAACGCCTTCACGCTGGGCCTGCCGGTGTGCAACGAAACGGTCGAAAGAGAAAAGGCAGAACGCGAAAGAGCCGAACGGGAAAAGAGAGAAAGAGAAGAAAAAGAAGCCAAACCGAGCTTCTTCGTTCACCACGTATATGGGACGTGCGCAGACGGCGCTTGCGGGCTCAAGGAGCGTGCAGGCCCTGGGTATAGCGCCTATGCGCAGACAGGCTCCCTAGCGGAAGGCGCCGAAGTGGACATCGTCTGCCAGACGCATGGCGAGCTGGTCACTCCCAACCACGGCACCGCGTCGACCGTGTGGGACAAGCTCACCAACGGCGCCTATGTCACCGATGTCTACGTCGATACACCTGGCGTGGGTGGTGCGTTCTCGTCGCCTATACCGCAATGTTGACGCTGAATATCGGGGCTCAGCGGTACGGTCAATCCAAACGGGGAACCGGTGACGGAATGCCAATTCGAATACGGTCTCACGAAGCCCTATAGCTTGAGCGTGCCGTGCAGTTCACTCCCCGGCGAAGGCGAGAGTCCCGTGGCGGTCTCATATGGCCTATCCCGTCTCTGCGCGCTTCTTGCGACCGTTGCGGCGCTCGCGATGACGGCTGTGGCGGTCGTTGGGGCCTCTGTCGCGTATGGGTCTCAGACTGAATGCTTCAGCTACGGTTATGCATGTACGCCGGGCTATGACGCAACCAACGCTGCGGGGGGGTGGGCATGGAAATATTATGGCGGCGCGTACGCGGAAACGCCTACCGGCTACCACAACTGTACCCTGTACGCCGCCTGGAGATTGGAACAGAACGGTTTGGGTAACCCCGGGCTTTGGGGTAATGCGTTTGAATGGATCAACCACACGAGCCACAACAACACGCCGGCGGTCGGCGCGATCGCATGGTGGGGTTCAGAGGTAGGCGGAGGTTTCGGTCATGTCGCCTACGTAGAACAAGTTCGCGGTAGCGAAGTATTTATCCGAGCCGACAACTATGCTGGCAGCGGAGGATACTCCGATGCTGGCTGGATTCCTGCGAGTTCCGTAGACGCCTTCCTACATCCTCACGACGTGGAAGGACCTCCGAAATCCAATGGCTCGTTCGTTCGTACTCCCGATGGGTCGATCTATGTGGTGGCTGGCGGTGCTGCATTGCATGTGGACAGCTGTGCCCCTCTGGGTGGCTGCCCAGGATTGATCGAGTTGCCCAATCTTGCGGGCTACGCAACGGAACCCTCAAACGGAACGTTCCTGCGAGTGGCAGACGGTGCCTCGTATGGGCTCATCGCGCGCGTAGCAGGAGGGGTGCCTCTCGGACTGGACACCTGTGAAGGCATCCCGGAATGCGGCTCTGCAGTCAACATCGACTCGGGCGGATACAGCGACTACTTGGCCGCGCATCAAATCATTGCCAACGGGACGGTGGTGCGGGTCGCTGACGGTGCTGAGAACGGTCTGATTGGCCGGGTCGTGGGCGGGGTATTGCTCGGCTTTACGACGTGTGAAGGGATCCCTGAATGTGGTTCGGCTGTTAACGTGGCGGAAAACGCGTACAACTTCTATGCCGGGGAGTACCACACGATCGCCAACGGGACGGTGGTGCGGGTCGCTGACGGTGTTGAGAACGGTCTGATTGGCCGGGTCGTGGGCGGGGTATTGCTTGGCTTTACGACGTGTGAAGGGATCCCTGAATGTGGTTCGGCTGTTAACGTGGCGGAAAACGCGTACAACTTCTATGCCGGGGAGTACCACACGATCGCCAACGGGACGGTGGTGCGAGTCGCCGACGGCGCTGAGAACGGCCTCATCGGCCGGGTCGTAGGGGGAGTGCTCCTTGGGTTCACGACCTGCGAAGGCATCCCAGAATGCTCCTCTGCTGTCAACGTGGCAGAAAACGCGTACAACTTTTACGCCGGGGAGTACCACACCATTGCAGACGGGACGTTCGTTAGAATCGCTGACGGCTCCCTGACGGGATTGGTCGCTAGGGCTGCTGGTGGTGCGCTGCTGGGCCTCACAAGCTGCGCACCTTTGGAAGAATGTCCCGGCTTCGTCAACATCGCCGAAAACGCATTCGCGTCGTACGTGGCCGAACATCCCGAGCCAGTCAACGGCACCATCGTAAAGGGTGTTCCCTCCAACACCTATTGGTCATTCAATGACGGGGAGCGCGAACCGGTCTCAGCGAGTCCGAACGCGATCGTGATTGACGATGGTGGTCTTTCGCTGTATGCCATCAAGACGCAGCCAGCCAACGTAACTACTCCATCCGTCACGGGCCAGTCTCAGACTTCTCAGCCTACCCACGGGGTTTTGGGCGCAGCTAGTCACGCCGAACCAAAGAAGCTGTCCTCCCTCGCTCGCGCTCTCGCAAGATGTCACAAAATCAAGAACCGGCACAGGCGCGCGAAATGCGAGGCGAGCGCCAGACGCCATCACCACGTCAAGAAAAAGGGCAAGCGGTAGCACGAGGTGAGTCGGGCCGGCTTTGACGGAGAGATTGATCACAGTCCCCGCCGAAACCGGTCCGGCTCAGTCGTCGGGGGGTTGGTCGCGGCTAGGCGCCTGCCTTGGACGACGAGCAGTCGTCGAGAGCTACCCGTGCGTGATGCCGAGCGTCGAGCGCCTGCTCCGGTCCCTGCGCCCGACCGCGCAGGGCGCGGTCCTTAGCGGCGCATAGATCACCAGAAGCTGATTGTGCCCATCGTCGCAGTGGTGATGCACAGTCGTTGCTGCCGGTGAGTGCTGAGGTGCTTATTCCAGCGTGAGAAGTGACCGGAACCTGCTTGCGCCACGCAGGCCAAACCCCTAGGGAATCCTGCCGGGACGTTCACAGTACCATGGTGCGGCGCGATGATCACCCGATAACATGTGCGAGTTCGTCGCACGGCAGATTGCAGCGCGCGACCTTGAACGTCGCCGAAGACAATGAGGCTACCGTCTTCGTCGTGAAACACGAGAGAAAGGTCGTTGTTGGCGGCGGCTACGCGCTTCATGATTTCACGGTACTCGGTGTGACAGTCTTGCGGGATCGCTCCTAGATCTTGGCTCTCGCCGTGCACGTTTACATATCCCTCTGGAGGGTTGCCTCGGTCTGACTCTGAGTGCTCATCATTCTGCGCGAGCAGGGCGTCGTCGTCATGAAAGAGCTCCTCATCGTTGCTGAGCATGTCCGGCTCAGGCATCCCGGCTGAGAATCCGATCCTCCTGGCAATCGCCAGGTTTTCCTTGAGCGCGACGTTACCTCTCTCGGCGAGCTTATCGGCGAGCTGGTCGGCTTCCATCACAGTCTTGCGCAGACGCGCACGGAGTTCATTGCTGAGGTGTCGCGGCGGCCATAGGACTGTCCACACCCGCCCTGCAGCGTGGAAGCGGGCACCCCGAGACACTGGGAGTCGGTCGACGCTCGCGATTCGGTCCCAAGCCGTGGTCAGGTCGAGGGCGCGCACTCCTGTGCCGGCGACAGTCGCGCGCATCGCTAGCTCAAGGGCGGCCGTGTCGAGTTGTATGTCCGGCATGCGTGGGTACACGATCTGCACACGCCTTGGACCTTCTTCGGGTTTGAGTCGTTCGGCCAGCATACGCAATCCGCCCCAGTGGTCTTCATCGAAGTGGGTAACGATGATCGTCTGCAACCGGGCAAGATCGTCTCGCTCTAGCACCGCTTCGAGTCTGTTTGTGGCCTCCAGCGTTGCCGCCCTGTAGTTGCCACAGTCGATGACCGCCGTCGTACAACTGCACGGCATCCCCATGCACCAACAACGAAGCACAGTGCAGGCCCCGTCACCCACGTCGACTACCGTCACTCGCGACATGGCGTGAATCGTAGCCACCTCTGCGGCAGACGCTCGGCTCCAAACTGCGGATCTGCCTTCCTTGACCGACTTCCGCTTCCGCGGTAAGGCGAGCGTCTCGGGTGACACCCCGCGCGCTCACGCCGCGGACGAATATGAGGCATCTTGGCACAGGCTCAGCAAACGCCTCCTTTGCCATCTCGGAGGCTGCCCAGCCTAGAGCCCGAACCACCGCCCCCGACGAATCTCACCAAACTGACGCTTATCCGCGGCAAGCGCCTCGGAAGGCTCACCGAACTGCCCGGTCGGCTTAGGCCCCGAGAGGAAGTCGACCTCCACGCGCCCGATGCGCCCGGCGCCGAACTCGATGTAACAGATGCCGCGTCCGTCGAACGCCGCCGGCTGCGCGCCGCCGCGGATGCGCGCGATCAGCGACTTGGCGACGACCTTCGCGGCGCCCTCGGCGAACACCCCAGCCTTCGGTGCGCCGACGGTGGTGACGTCACCGACCGCGTACACGTCCGGAAAGCGCGTGGCGAGCGTTGCCGAGTCAACGGGTATGTAACCGTCCTCGGTCATCCCGCTCGCGATCACCACATCAGGTGCACGGTGCTTGGGTACGCCGAGAAACAGGTCGTAAAGCATCTCGCTCCCGTCGTCGAGCACCGCCACACGGCGCGCCGCGTCGAGCGAGGCCACGCGCTTGCCGGGCACGAACTCGATGCCGCGCTCCTCGAACGCGGCGAGGAGCGCGCTCGAGGTTTCCGGCGACGGAGGAACGGGGCTGCCGAGCGGCAGCACGAACGAGATCTGGCAGGCGTCGCGCACGCCGCGCGTGGAGAGGTAGTCGTGCAGCAGCAGCGCGGTCTCGCTCGGCGCCGGCGGGCACTTGAACGGCGCGCCGCACACGCCGACGATCGCGCGGCCCGCGGTGAAGGTGGGGAGGATCTCGGCCAGCCGCTCGGCGCCGGCGACGGAGTAGAACTCGCTGCCCGCCTCCAGGAGTCCCGGGGTGGCGTCATAGTCGTAGTCAGCGCCCAGCGCCACCACGAGCACATCGGCCTCGTGGACACCGACATCGGTGGTCACGATCCGGGTCTCCGGGTCGATCGCCGTGACGGTCTCCCGCAGGAACCGCACGCCGGGCTTCGCGATCGCACGGTAGGGGAGGCGGACCGCCTCGGCGGTGGTGCGCCCGAACATCACGTCGAGCTTGGAGTAGCCGAACACGAACGCGTCGTTCTTGTCGATCAGCGTCACATCGGCGTCGTCGCCGAGCGCCTCCGACAGCATCGTCGACAGCTCGAGTCCCCCGAAGCCCGCTCCCAGGATGACGATCCGGCTGCTCACCGGGCCAGCATACAGTCGCTCTGGCTGGGGAGTGCTCGGTCAGCGCTCCCCGTCAGGCAGCTGCGCCCCCGTAGCCGAAGCTCACGTGCACGTCGTCGGGTTTCGCGGCGTTGCGTGTCGCGATCTGCTGCAGTGAGCCGGTGTCCTTGAGGATCTTCATGCCGGTCTTCGTGAACGTCGCCTCGGTGAACACGTTACGAGCGAGCAGGGGATTTGTGAGCGCCTGCGTGAAGGCGTCGTTGGCGACCATGAAGGTCATCAGTTCGCCCATCATCATGTAGTCGGGGTAGTCCTCGGCGAAGATGCCGACGTACCACTCGAGTTTCTCGATGTCCCCGTACAGCGCCTCGAGCCGCTCGCGCACCTCGGCGTCGGAGGTGAGGTCGTCGAAGCTGGCGAGCCGCGAGAGGCCGTACGCCTCGCGGTAGTCGTTGAACGACAGCAGCCGCGCTTTGCGCGCGAGCCCGACGGTCACCTGCTCGACGGAGGGCCCATACGGGCTGTCGTCGACGAGGAACGCGGGCGTGTTGAGCAGCCCGATCCTGCCGGCGGGCTCCTTCGAGCACATCGCCATGATCGCCTCGATGCCCCGTTCCAGCACCAGCGGGTTGTTGTTGCGAAAGCCGGTCGCGTCCAGGGCGCCCGGGCCGGTGCCGATCGTGTCCGGGATGAGCGAGTGCCAGCGGTAGAGCAGGTTGAACTCCACCGCGCACCAGTTGGTCCGGTTCCAGCGCTCCTCGTCCGCGATGAGCGGCACCGCTTCGATTGGGAAGTCGAACGGGCCGATGTGCATGATGTACTCCTCCACGACGAGCTTGAGCAGCATCACGATCAGGATGTTCCGAGCCGTCTGGAAGATCCGCTCGTCGTCCCATTCGGGGTTCTCCTCGGCGAGGATGCCGGCGACCCGGTTGTGCTCGCGCAGGAACACGATGTTCATGACGGTGTTCCCGATCGTCGAGTTGCCATGCTCGAGGCCGACAGCGAAGAACGTGTCGGTCTGCTGTTCGGGTGCGCTCCTGAGGATCACGCCGGTGATGAACTCGGGGTCGAACAGGCCCTCGAACTCCGGCTTGAACACCGCCGGCTCGCCCGGCGCGCGGGGAGCGAACAGGAATTCGGGATATTCCTCGCCCTCGAT
Organism: uncultured Solirubrobacteraceae bacterium; assembly: GCA_964588985.1. Lineage (GTDB taxonomy): Bacteria > Actinomycetota > Thermoleophilia > Solirubrobacterales > Solirubrobacteraceae > Palsa-744. The sequence goes on along the minus strand of CAZPQW010000035.1, from coordinate 7,062 downwards.
CACCTGGCTCTTCAGGCGTCCGCCCTGGTTCGAGCGCAGCAGGTTCGTCGCTTCGATGTTCCTCCCGTAGATCTGGCACAGGTCGATCTCGTGGTTGGACTCGTTCTTGCGAAAGTCGGTCATGCTCGTGCGCAGGAAGCTGTCGGTGAACCACTGCGCGAAGAACATGAACATCACGCTCGTGTCGGTCGCGGGTGTCATCCGCTGGCGTCTGAACAGGGAGACGACGTCGGCTTCGGGTGGAAGCCCCGCCTGCTGCTCCGGCGTCGACGGCGGCAGGTGCCGACCGGAGTAGGTGCGGTCGTTGAGGCTCAGCCAGCTCGTGTAATCGCTTGCCAGCGAAAGGGCGCGCGGCCGCAGGGTCGTCGCGTAACCGAACCTGTTGATCACGTAACGGCTGACGAGCCTGCGGATCGGCTCGATGCCGCCCAGGCCGAGCCGACCGACCACGTTCGGCAGCTCCCGTACCACCACATTGGGCAAACGTAGATTCATCTGCGACTCACCTTCGGCACCGGGACCCCCCTGCTAGCGATGAGTGAATTTCGTCGAGATCTTAGAACATTTTCGTTGTCCATGGTATGACTCGCGAAGCAGAAATCATCTCAAGAAAACAATCTCTTCCATATGTTCGTGGCAGCGTGTAAGCTCGCCCGCAAATGGACGCGAGCTACGACGCGATCGTGGTGGGATCGGGCTTCGGCGGCGGTATCGCGGCCTGTCGGCTGGCGGAAGCGGGCAAGCGGGTGGCGGTGCTCGAGCGGGGACGGCGCTTCGCGCCGGAGGACTTCCCCGCGACCCCCGAGCAGGCGCCGTCCGCGCTGTGGCATCCCACGCTTAACCCGCACGGGATGTTCGACCTGCGGGTCATGAAAGACCTGTCGGTCATGACCGCCGCCGGCGTGGGCGGAGGCTCGCTCGTGTACGCCAACGTGCAACTGCCGGCGCCGCCCGACGTGTTCGCGGCGGGCTGGCCGGAGGCGATCGACCGTGAGGCGCTCGACCCCTACTACGCCCGCACCGAGGAGGCGCTGCTACCGATGCAGACGCCCGAAGACCTGCCGAAGATGCGGGCTTTCGCGGCCGCGGGCGCGCGTGTGAACAAGGAGGCGTTCCGCCTGCCGCTGGCGGTCAACTTCGAAGGGGATCGCGAGCACCCCTTCAGCGGCGTCCATCAGAAGCGCTGCGAAAACCTCGGCCGCTGCGACATCGGCTGCCCGATCCACGCGAAGAACACGATCGACATCACCTACATCGCACGCGCGGAGAGCCATGGCGCCGAGGTGCGCACGTTCCACGAAGTGGTGCGGCTCGATCCGCCGAGGGCGAGCGGCGGGAGCTGGCGGGTCGGCTTTCGTCACCTCGAGGGAGGCGCTGACGGCGAGCTGACGGCGCCGGTGGTGGTGCTCGCCGCGGGCTCTCTTGGCACGAGCCGGCTGCTGTTGAAAAACCACTCTCGCCTTTCACGCCTCTCCGACGCTCTCGGTAGCCGCTTCTCCGGTAACGGCGATGCGCTCGGCGCGGCGTTCGACCCACGCGCGAGCGAGGTCGGCGATCCGCGCACGGACTTCGGACCATCTATGACGAGCGCGCTCGACTACACCGACGAGCACCACTTCCTCCTGGCCGACGGCGGGCTGCCGTCGAACTTCGGAGGGCTGCTGGAAATCGTGCGCGTCGTCGCCGCGCTGCACGGCTGGCGCGGCCTGCTCCTGCGAGCCAAGCGCCTGGCGGTACGCCTGGGGCTGAGCGACCAGCCGATCGCCCACCGCCACCTGCGCCCGCGGATGAAGCGGCCGATCGACGATTCGCTCGTGTTCCTGATGATCGGCCGCGACGCTGCCGACGGCAGGATGCGCCTCACGCCTCTGTTCAAACGCTTCGACATTCAGTGGAGCACCCAGCACAGCGCGAGCCTGTTCGCGTCGATGAGGAAGGTCGTGGAGGAGCTGGCGCGCGGCATCGAAGCCGAGCCGTTCTTCGCGCTGGACAGCTGGCCCCTGAGCGCCTACATCACGGTGCATCCGCTGGGAGGCTGCCCGATGTCCGACGACCCGGCGCGCGGCGTCGTGGACGACACGGGCAGGGTCCACGGCTACGAGGGCCTGTACGTGCTGGACGGCTCGATCGTGCCCACCGCGCTGGGGATCAACCCGTCGAAGACGATCGCCGCCCTGGCCGAGCGCGGGGTCGAGCGGCTCATCGAGTCGAGGGCCTGACGTCGATGGGCCTGCGCGAGAGGGTCACGAGGCGCAACGCCTGGCACAACGACACGGGCAACCAGGGCATAGATCCGCTCCTCGAAGTCACGCCCACATCGCTCGAGGATCTCCGCCAGGCGGTTCGCGACGCGGAACGGGACGGCTGCGCCGTACGCGCGGTCGGGTCCGGCCATTCGTGGTCCGACGTGGCGCTCACCGACGGCATTCTCGTCCGTCCAACGGGGCTCGACAAGCCACTCGACCTCGAGCCGCAGCTGCTGCGCGCGGGTGTGGTGGACGAGCTTGCGGCCGACGGGAAGACGCTCGTCCGGGTGCAGGCCGGCATGAGGATCGCCGAGCTCAACGAGCACCTGCACGCCCGCGAGCTGGCGCTGCCCAACATGGGAGGCTTCGACGGGCAGACGGTCGCGGGGGTGATCTCGACCTCGACCCACGGATCGGGCATCCACTTCGGGCCGCTGCCGGATCTCGTCAGATCCCTCGACGTCGTGGCCCACGGCGGCGCCGTCTATCGGATCGAGCCCGCCGGTGGGCCGACCGACCCCGACGCCTACTCGGCGCAATACCCTGAGCGCCAGCTCGTACAGGACGACGACTGGTTCAACGCCGCGGTCGTCGGGATGGGGTGCATGGGCCTGATCTACTCCGTGATCCTCGAGGTGCAGCCGCTGTTCTACCTGCGCGAGGTCCGCTCGATGAGCACGTGGTCGAAGGTGCGCGCGGAACTGGCGAGCGGAGAGGCGCTGAAGCAGAGCTTGCACTACGAGGTCTACTTCAACCCCTACCCCGACACGAATGGGGAGATCGAATGCCTCGTCACCACCCGCGACCCGGTGACGTCAGAGGACTACCGTCGCGACCGCCGCCGCTCGCGCAGCCTGCTGATGGAACTGACCGCGCGATTCCCATTCACCCCGCAGCTTCTCAACCTGATCCTCGGCCTGCGCCCGCAGATCGCGCCGTTCCTGATCGGTCGGGCGCTCAGGGCGCTGGTGAACCCCGACTACGTCAACCTCAGCTACCGCGTGTTCAACATCGGGGCGGCCAACTACCTACCGGCCTACTCGTGTGAGATCGGCGTGCCGGTGGACGAGCGCGGGCTGCACCTCGCCGCGGTCGACAAGATCGTCGAGGTCGCCGGGCGGCGCGCGCGGGTGGGCGACGTCTACCACAGCTCGCCGATCTCGCTGCGCTTCGTGAAGGCCACCGACGCGCACATGTCGATGATGCAGGGCCGCGACACGATGATGATCGAGCTGATCATGTCGACCCACACCGTCGGCGGCATGGAGCTGCTGGCGGCGCACGAGAACGCCCTCTACGCGCTCGGCGGGCGCCCGCACTGGGGCCAGGTGAACTCGTTGACCGGGAGCCACGGCCTGGTGGCGTCGATGTACCCCCGCTACGACGATTGGCAGCGAATTCATTCCCAGATCAACGCGAGCGGCGTGTTCGACAGCCCATTCAGCAAGCGGGTCGGGATTTCGACGTCCCACTTCAATGGCTAAGTCGAAGGAAGACGACAAGCCGAAGGACGACTGGACCGTCGAAAAGGTGATCCAGACCGCGGGGGCCGTTGTGCCCCTGGCCGGCTACGTGTACGCGATCGGCTGGCTAGTCACGTGGGCGCGTCTCTCGGCGGCGCGTCTGTCCGTCGACTCGTCGCTGCCGATGGTCGACGAAAAGGTGATTCTCGCCACAGGTGCGCGTGTGGTGATCGTCATGGCGATCGTGTTCGGCGCGATGTGCGCCGTCGCCTACGCCGTGCACTGGGGTCGGTGGGACAAGCACGCGGACGCTTGGAGGGACATCGTCGAGCACGATCGCGCCAGCGCCCACGAGCGGTTCGTCCGGCGCGAGCCTCGGTCTCAAACGCACGTCCCCACACGCTCCACGTCGGAGGAGGGACTGGTGAGGGTGATCGCGGGCTTCAACGTCGGCGTGCTCTCCGTGACGTTCGGCCTCGTCGGGGGGAGGCTCGCGAAGACACTGATCGATCAGTGGCATCCGGGCGCATGGTGGTCGCTGCTCGCGCCGTGGGCGCTGTTCTCGCTTGTCGCCGCGTTGGTGCTCGGCAGGGTCAATCCACTGCGGGGCGGGCGCGTCATCCACGCGTTCCTGTGGGTGGCCGCGGGGGCGGTCGCGATGTTCTCCGCCGCGCCCATCGGGCTGCTCGTGCTGACGTGGATGGGGATCGGCAGCTTCGGGCGGTGGTACGGCAAAAAAGAACTGCCCAAGTCGTCGTTTGAGTTCCTGCGCTCGCCGTTGCCGTGGCTGCTGCTGACGATCTACGCGCTCGTCGCGGTCGCGTTCTACACGACGCCGCCCGTGAGCTTCTCGAGTGCGATCGTGGAAACGAAGACGGCCGGGCAGCGCGCCGGCGGCTATCTCGGCCACACCGGCTCGGGCGCCTTCCTCGTGACCTGCACGCCGCTAGCCGACGCCACCTCGATCGACAACCGAGTGGAGTTCGTGCCGGCGGAAGACATCAGGTCGATCACCACAACCGCGAAGCAGTTCACGCTCGACTCCGGGTATCGACCCTCGCTGCCGACGCTCGCGCTGCGGGCGTTCGGCATCGACGCCCAGACCCCGGCCTGGATCAGGCCCGAACTGAAGAGCAGGGTCGCGACGTGCGCCGATAAGCCGCCACCGCACCCGAGCAACGGGCGTGAAGCGCCGCAGCTGGGCTCGGCGGTGTTCGAAGGGCCGCCGTCGCAGCCCGGGAGCCATGCGCACGACGGCGAGCCGCCGATCGAACAGACCACCCCGGCGCTGGCCGAACTGGGCAAGCGCTTTCAGCCGACGGTGCTCGTAACGGTCGCCGACCGCTTCTGGCCCGTGTCGGTGGGCGCGCTGCTCGAAGACATCGGTCCTGGCGGCAGGAGGACGTGCCTGCGTCGCGCCGGCGAAGGCTGCGCCGTTTCACACCCCACGCCGGCTGACCTGCGCCCGATTGGCAGCCGCGCGAGCGATTACCTCGAATTTCCCGCCAGCCCGGCGCTCGCCCAGAATCCGACGGGACAGTTCGACGCGTTCCTGCGTGGGCAGCAAGGGCTCAACAGCGTCATCCCGTCGCTGCAGGAATGGCTCTCGGATCCCGGTGTGTTCGATCCGTGGTCAACCGCGCAGGTGTACTTCTTCTACGCCGGTCACGCCGACCCGTCGCATTGGCCGGCGCGGAATCGTGAAATCGGGACGGGCCTCGTGGCGCTGCAGTACTGGTTCTTCTATCCCTACAACTACTACCCCACGATCGTCCACGCCGATCTCATGGGTGGAGCTCCGATCGCCGCCGACGTGGCGAACACCGATCTGCACCAGGGCGACTGGGAGCACGTGACCGTGCTCGTCGACCCGCGCACCAAGCAGGCGCGATGGCTGTACACCGCGCGCCACAGCAACGAGGGCGAATACCTGCCATGGGACAGCCCGCGGCTGACGTTCGACGAAGGGCACCCGATCGTGCAGGCCGCCTATGGCGGCCACCCCACCTACGAGGCCGACTGCGGCCCTCGACCCCGCTACGCGAACGGCCTCAAAGGCAAGGTCAGCGACTGGCTCGTGTGCGGCTCTGGAAGGTTCGCGTTTCGTGCCCAGGCGACGCCGCTGGTGGATCTCGCCAAGACGCCGTGGGCGTGTTGGAAGGGCCACTTCGGAGTCGCGACCCCGAGCGAGGTGCAGGCTGGGAAGGTGAAGGAGAGCAGCATCCAGCGTGCGATCGACGCGTACTACCACGTCGCCGGCCCCCGCTCGCCGCTGTGGCAGGCCGAGAACGGACACCTGCCGACCGACGGCGCAGAAGCCGAATCCGGATTCTGCGCCGGCGAAGGCGACCCTCAGGCGCCCGAGCGCGAAGCGATACGCGAACTCGGGCGCCGTTAGCCGTCTTCGCTACTTGATGAAGAGCATCTCCGAGTACTTCGGCAGCGGCCAGAGGTCGTCCGCGATCAGCTTCTCCAGCCGGTCGGCCACCTCGCGCACGTCGTCCATCGCGACGATGACGGAGTCGCGCATGTAGAGCGCCTCCTTCATCGGGGAGCTGTCCGGGTGGTTCTCGTCGAGGTTCGCGTCCTCGAGCTTGCGCAGCGCGAAGTGGAACTCCTTCACGACCGGCTCGAGCTCGCCCACCAGTTCGTCGAGACCGCTCGCGGTCAGTTCGTTGAGGTAGCGAACGGTCGCCGGCAGGATCATCGTGCGGGCGATCGATGCCGCGGTCTCCGCCTCGATGTTGATGTTCATCACGTACTGCTCGGTGAACACGTCGTAGCGGGACTCGAGCTCGCGCTTGGAGAGCACCTTGTATTTTTTGAACGCCGCGACGGTCGATTTCTCGACGATCCACGGGAGCGCGTCGGGCGTCGTTTTGAGGTTGTAGAGGCCGCGCTTCTCGGCCTCTTTGTGCCACGCGTCGGAGTAGCCGTCGCCGTCGAAGACGACCTGCTTGTTGGCGGCGAAGACATCTTTGACGACGCTCGTGACAGCCTTCTCCAGCGTCGCGCCGGAGGCTTTCAACGCTGTTTTGAGCTTGTCCGTGAGGTCGTCGACCGCTTCGGCGACGATCGTGTTCAGGACGGTGTTGGGGAACGCCGGCGAGGAGTTGGACCCCAGCGCGCGGAACTCGAACTTGTTCCCCGTGAACGCGAACGGGCTGGTGCGGTTGCGGTCCCCGCCGTGCAGCGGGAGCGCGGGCAGCACCGGTGTGCCCAACCCCAGGAACGAGCCGGGCTTCGATGCCTGGACCTTGCCCGCCTCGATCGCCGTGAAGACCTTCTCGAGGTCCGCGCCGAGGAAGATCGAGATGATCGCCGGCGGCGCCTCGTTGGCGCCGAGGCGGTGG
>CAZPQW010000034.1:0-28656 GCA_964588985.1 uncultured Solirubrobacteraceae bacterium | reverse complement strand
TGATCAGCCGCTGCGACTCCGCGGCGATCGTGCCGAACACCAGCGAGCTCTTGCCTGATCCGGACACGCCGGTGAACGCCGTCAGCCGGCGCTTGGGGAGCTCGACGCTGACGTCCTTGAGGTTGTTCACGCGCGCGCCGTGCACGCGGATGACGTCGTGGCTGTCGGCGACGGGCGGCGTGGGCGGCTGCGTGTGCGTCCTCGTTGGCTTCGCCATGACGGGTCTTGTTCGCTCCTGAAGTCGTGGGTCACTCGACCCCGGTGTGCCTTGTCGAGCTTAAAGACGAACGGAAGGCATGGAAATCGACGCGCGATCCCGTAAGGCGAGATCGGAAAAATAATGCCTCTAAAACATTTTATAGATAATATATTTCTGATATGACTGGTAAGCGTCCACGCCCACGCTCGCCGTACGCCATCGAGGCGGCGCGCCTGCTGGGCGCTCAGATCCGCCTCGCCCGGCGCGAGCGGCGCTGGTCGCAGGACGAGCTGGCGGAACGCGCAGGCATCACCGCCCGCACTGTCTACAAGATCGAGCACGGCGATCTCAGCGTGGGCCTGGGCGCGGCGTTCGAGGCTGCCGCGCTGCTTGGCGTGCCGCTCTTCCATGCCGAGCGCTCACGACTCGGCGCCGATCTCGACCGGACCGAAGCGCGCAGCGCACTCCTGCCGCGCCCCACCCGCCCGCGCCCGACTGACGAGGTGAACGATGACTTCTGAGCCCGCCGAGGCATTTGTGTGGACCTGGCTGCCGGGTGCGGAGGAGCCGGTCGTCGCGGGCCGCCTCGAGCTGGCAGGCGGGATCGTCAGCTTCAACTACGGCCGCAGCTACCTCGGCCGCCCGGACGCGATCCCGCTGTACCTTCCGGAGCTGCCGCTACGGCCGGGGGCGATCGCACCAATGGGAGGACTGACGATCGCCGGCTGCATCAAGGATGCGGGGCCGGACGCATGGGGTCAGCGGGTCGTGATGCAGCACCTGCTCGGCGCCGAGGGCAAAGACCGTGCGGCCTTCGGCCCGCTCACCTATCTCCAGCGGTCCGGCTCCAACCGCATCGGCGCGCTCGACTTCCAGGCCCGCTCCGACGTGTACGTCAGCCGCGACGAAATGTCCGCGACGCTCGCGGAGCTGATGGAAGCCGCCGACGCGGTGAGCGCCGGTAGACGGCTCTCGCCCGCCCTCGACCTCGCGCTTCTGCACGGCAGCTCCGTGGGCGGCGCGCGCCCGAAGGCACTACTGAAGGACGACGGTCGGGACCTGATCGCGAAGTTCTCGTCGAGCACAGACACCTATCCAGTCGTCAAGGGCGAGTTCGCGGCGATGGAGCTCGCGGCCCGCGCCGGGTTGAGAACCGCGAGAGTCGAGCTGAGAGAGGTGATGGGTCGCGACGTCCTGCTCGTCGAGCGCTTCGACCGCGTGCCGGGGACCAAGCGGAGGCGAGCGCTCGTGTCGGCGCTCACGATCCTCGGGCTGGACGAGATGATGGCCCGCTACGCGAGCTACTCAGATCTCGCCCAGGTCGTGCGCGAACGCTTCGTCGACGCGCGCGGCACCCTCCGCGAGCTGTTCGCGCGCATCACGTTCAACATCCTCACCGGCAACAGCGACGATCACGCGCGCAACCACGCCGCCTTGTGGGACGGCGAGTCGCTCACGCTCACCCCCGCGTATGACATCTGCCCACAGCCGCGGGCCGGGGGCGAGACGAGCCAGGCGATGACGATCGGTACCGACGGCTTCCGTATGAGCCAGCTCGCCGGCTGCGTCGAGCGCGCGTCGACGTTCATGCTCACCGAGAGCGAAGCGCGCGAGTTGATCGACCACCAAATAGAGGTGATCGAGCATGGGTGGCCCGAGGTGTGCGACCTCGCGCAGATGACGGAAGTCGACCGGGCGCTCTTCTGGGGCCGTCAGTTCCTCAACCCATACGCGTTCTATGGCTACTCAGCCGCGCCGGCGTAGCCGTGGCCTCATGATAAAGTGCTGCAGGCTTGGGGACTGATTTCTATGGCATCGACATCCGCACTACTCACCCGCCGCGAGGCCGCCGAGATCGGCCGCGTTCCGCTGAACGCGATCGACAAGGCAATCGAACAGGGCATCGTGAAGCCGAAACGTCGTGCAGGCAAGCCACTGCTCCCGGCACACGAAGTCGCGCTGCTCGTGCTGCTGCGGCAGATTGACGTCACGCTTCCGAACAAGACGAAGGGACGCCTGCGCAGCTGGCTGGCGCACCTACAGCCCCTTGCGGTGGGCTCGGAGTTCGAGCTGTCCGAGGCACTGCGTGTCGCGATGACCGAGGACGCCGCACAGACAATCGAGCGTGCCGAGTCCTACACCCACCTTCGCGACCTCTACATCGAACACAACCCAGCCGTGATGGGCGGCGAGCCAGTCATCACCGGCACACGCGTACCCGTCCGCACGATCGCCGGCCTGATCGAGATGGGCGAGACGCGCGAGGCGCTACGCGAGGACTACCCGCACATCCCAGAGGAGGCGTACGCCGTCGCGGTGCCGTGGACGCACGCAAACCCACGCCGCGGCAGGCCACCGGCACCATGGGACAACGCCCAGAACCGTCCCGCGCCCCCCAAGCGCAGCACCACACGGAGCGCGTGAGGTTCTGGATCGACGAGTGCCTCACTCCGGCGCTCGTCGGTATGGCGCACGAGCACGGGTACGAGGCCACATGCACACGCGACCGCGGCCACCTCGGTATGCCGGACGAGGAGCTGCTCACCCTCGCTGTCGGAGAGGAGTTCGTGTTCGTCACGAACAACCACGCAGACTTCATAGGACTCTGCGCCAACGCGGATCTGCACACCGGGCTCGTAGTTCTGCCACAGCGCACACGCGATGCCCAGCTCCCGCTCTTCAGCGACGCCATCGCCCACATCCAGCAGCACGCCGAGCAAGCCCGCGAAGCACCGGCCGACTGGATGCTCAACCGCGTCGTGGAAGTCGATGACGAATCCGGAGAATGCAAAGACGCGCCGCTGCCTCACCACTGAGCACGTAGATTCAGACCATCGTCTACGTCAGCCACAACCCTCGATCCTGCCGTTCTTCGAGAACAGGCGCGAAGAAGCGGCAGGAACGGCGGGGGTAAAGTACGGGAGCGACGGGGGTCTGACGTGCTCTGGACACCGGATCAAGATCCGACTATAGGGCCGACTGAAACCCGCACACGGCCCTTTGGTGGCCCTGGAGCGGACCACGTGTTGCGCAAAAGCCTCCGACTGCCTGCGCAAGCAATTACTTGCTTTTAGGTAACTAGCTGCATAAAATACGCCGTATGCTGAGCCGTGCAACCAACGCCCCTTACGCAGGAGTGCAGTTCGAGCGCGAGGCGCTGCGGCGCCTTCCGGCCATTCTCGAAGACCTGCTCGACGAGCCGGACATCGGCCCACCCCAGCAACAGGCGCCCGACGGTGGCCACGATGCGATCATCAATAGCAACGGCCGTCTCTGGCTGATCGAGGTCAAGGCAGCGGCCAGCCCGGGAGTCGTTGCATTGGCCGCAGAGCAGATGGCGCGCCTCTCGACTCATGACGGCATCGCCGTGCTGGTCGTGCCGTTCATGACGCCAGCCGGCGCGAAAGCGGCCGCGGAGCGCGATCTGAACTGGCTCGACCTCTCGGGAAACGCACACATCCGCGACAAGGATCTCTATGTCTCGATTCAAGGCCGCCCCAATCAGTTCCCGACCCGGGGTCGCCCTTCGTCTGCCTTTGCACCCAAGAGCTCTCGTGTAGCGCGAACCCTGCTGCTGGACCCCGAGCGCTGGTGGCGCCAAAAGGAGCTCAGCGAACACACCGACCTCGACGCCGGCCGCGTCTCGCGGGTCGTTCGGCGACTGGAGGACGACGAGCTCATCGCTCGCGATCGAGCACTGCTGCGCCCCCGCAACCGTGACCTTCTGCTAGATGCCTGGGCCGACGAGTACCACTTCGGTCGCCACGACACCATCGCCGGGCACATCTCGGGAAGCGGCATCGAGCTGGCGCGCGAGCTCGACCATCGGCTACGTGAGGCCGACGTCGACCACGCGTTCACCGGGCTGACCGCCGCATGGGCGCTTGACCACTTCGCCCGTTTCCGCCTCAACAGCGTCTACGTCCACGGCGACCCACGCGCCGCCGCGGATGCGATCGAGCTCCGACACAACGAGCGCGGCGCCAACGTGCAGCTCATCGGCCCCGACGACCGCGGCGTCTTCGACGGCCAGCAGGACGTCGAAGGGTTGCCGTGCGTGTCGCGCGTACAGGTCTACCTCGACCTCCTCGCCCTACCCGAGCGCGCTCGCGAGGCAGCGGAGGAGCTACGCCACGAGGGAGCAATCTGGCATGCCCGCCCCTGACAAGCCACGCCACCGCTCCGGCTACACGGCCGAGGAGACCGAGCAAGTCAAGGCTGTGTGCCTCACCGTCGCGGTCACACTCGGCGCCTTCCTCGATGACATTTGCATCGTCGGTGGCCTCGTACCGCCGCTGCTCATCGACACCACACGAACCGACGGTGCTGATGACGAGATCCATCCAGGCACCAACGACCTCGACATCGGCCTCGCCCTCGCGCTACTCGACGACGAGCGGTACGCCGAGATCAGCAGCCGACTTCGCAGCGAGGGGTTCGAACCCGACACCAACACGCAAGGCAACCAGACCGTCCAGCGATGGCGACTCGGAGAGCTGAAGGTGACGATCGACTTCCTGATGCCACCCGCGTCCGCTCACGATCCAGCACTTCGGGTGCAGAACCTCGAGCCCGACTTTGGGGCGGTGGTTACCCCCGGCCTCGAACTCGCCTTTGACGAACGCGTCAACATCGAACTCGACGGATACACCCTCACGGGAGAGCGAGCACGACGCACTGTTCCCGTCTGCGGACCCGCCGCGTTCGTCGCCCTCAAGGCTCTTGCGCTCGGCCACCGCGGCGAGCCCAAGGACGCCTACGACCTCGTCTACGTCATTCGCCACACCCCCGGACGAGGCACTGCAATCGCTGAGCGCCTGCACCTTCACACCCAACACCACGCCGAAATCGTCGCGCGCGCCCTCGGATTCCTGCACCGAGACTTCGCCACGCCCGAGCACACCGGTCCTCGCCGTACAGCAACCTTCACTGTCGGCGCTGACAGCGAACTCGACGAGGCCGCTGCTGACGCCCACGGTTTCGTCGACGACCTGCTGCGCGCCACAGGGCGACTCGGGCTGCGCCAGATCGACGTCTGACACACGTCGCCGTCACAGCGGGAGTGATGTAAGTCGAACACTCTGTTGGCACCGCGGCGAAACGCCCGTCGAGACGGCGGGAAATGCGGTGGAAGCGGGAGCGACGGGACTCGAACCCGCGACCTCTGCCGTGACAGGGCAGCGCTCTAACCTACTGAGCTACGCCCCCGCGATGCTCGTAAGGGCCTCGGGGGACCTTCCGTGCTCCACCAGTATGCCAAGGCTTGGCCGATGTCCTCGTCCCGACCCATTCTGGCCGGCCAGCCAAATTTAGTCTAGGCTGTCGGCGTGGCGCTCGTCGGCCCTCCACCGCTGCTGAAATCGAGCCCGCTTTCGGTGCTTCTTACGGACCTCCGCGAGGAGCGCTCCGCGACGGTCCCGTTCCCGCCCGGCGAAACGAACTTCTCGCTCGCGCGCACGAGACGCTTCGCCGATGACCCGCTGCCGATGCTGCTTGAGGCCTACGAGCGCTTCGGGCCGATCTTCACGCTGCGGCTGTTCCACGGCAACGTGGTGTTCATGCTCGGGCCGGCGGCGAACCACTACATCACGGTCTCCCACGCGTCGAACTTCATCTGGCGCGAATCGCACTTCCGCGATCTGATCGGCCTGATGGGCGACGGGCTGCTGACGATCGACGGCGAGTTCCACCGCCGCTCGCGGCTGATCATGCTGCCCGCGTTCCACCGCGAGCACATCGCCGCCTCGGCGGACACGATCGTCGAGGAGACCAACCGCGCGCTCGAGCAGTTCACGCCCGGCGCGACGATCGACCTCTACGCGTGGACCCGGCACCTGGCGCTGCGGGTGGCGATGCGCGCGCTGTTCGGCCTCGACCCGGACGGCCCGCAGGCCCGCGCGATCGACGCCGCGGAGCTGTTCGAGGAGGCGCTCTCCTTCTACTCCACCGAGTACGTCCTGCGCATCCTGCGCGGCCCGTTCAGCCCGTGGGCCAAACTCCAGCAGGCGGCGCGCAAGCTCGACACGCTGATCTACTCGGAGATCTCGAGCCGTCGCGCCACCGGTAAGCGCGGCCACGACATCCTCAGCCTGCTCCTGGACGCGCACGACGAGGAGGGCAACACGCTCTCGGACCTGCAGATCCGCGACGAGGTGATGACGCTGATGTTCGCCGGCCACGACACCACCACCTCGACGGTGTCGTTCATGTTCTACGAGCTAGCCCGCCAGCCGCGGATCATCGAGCGGCTGGTCGCCGAGCAGGACGCGCTGCTCGAGAACGGGCAGCCGACCGCGGCGCAGCTGATGTCCGGCGAGCTGACGGAGCTCGAGATGGTGCTCGACGAGACGCTGCGCAAGTACCCGCCCGCGTGGATCGGGCCGCGGCGCTCGCTTGAGGCGTTTGAGTTCGAGGGCCGCACGGTGCCGGCGCGCGCGTTCGTCAACTACTGCTCGTGGGCATCGCACCATCTGCCAGACGTGTTCGCCGAGCCGGAGGAGTTCCGCCCGGAGCGCTTCGCCCCGGAGGCCCGCGCGGCGTTGCCCAAGGGCGCCTACGTCCCGTTCGGCGGCGGCTCGCGGACGTGCATCGGCATGCGTTTCGGCCAGCTGGAGGTCCGCGCGATCGCGACGCTGATCCTGTCGCGCTGCACCCTCTCGGTCCCGGACGACTTCCAGCTGAGCATCCGCCAGATGCCCACAATCAGTCCTAAGGACGGCCTTCCGGCCGTCGTTATGCCGCGCACCGGCGCGCCGCTCGCCGATCTCTCGGCCGCGGCCTGAGCGCCCGCGCCACCGCGCCGGAGGGCGTTGCGCGTCAGTGCAGGCGCGCGGTCATGCTCAGCCGGTAGCTGAGCGGCTGCTGGGACTCGACGCTCGCCCCCACGCCCTCGATGTATACGTGGGGGTCCGAGAACACGTTCAGGCGAAACCCACTGAGGAGGAACCCGAGCGGGTGCGCGACGAGCCTGCCTTCGCTCGCCTGCCCGACCGCTTTCACCGATGCACCGACGCCGAACAGCGAGCCGCTGGCGAGCACTTCCACCTCGCCGCCTTCGCTGCGCAGCAGCTGGATCTCGAACCCCGTCGGCAGCGCCGCCTTCACCGCCGCGTCGGTTGCGCTCCCGCGCGCTGTGAGCGCGTTCCCGCGCTTGGTGAGCGTGGCGCCCGTCAGCTGCAGTTCGCCGACGCTGACGTGTTCAGCGGAGACGTCCATGTCGGTCGTGGTGTGCGCTTCCCACAGCAGCTTGGCCGCCTCCTCGGGGCTCACCGCGATGCTCTTCACGCGCACGTGCACGGAGTCGACGCTCCCCCACAGGAGCTTCACCGCCGGCCACGCGCTCACGCTGACGCTCTCCACCTTGCCGTAGCGGCCCACGCGCGAGGAGACCACGCTCGCGGCGATCCGCGGCAGCAGCAGTTGGGCAAGGACGAGTACCAGCACGACCGCCCCCGCCAGCCACCAACCGATGTGGCCGACTCTTCCCACGCGACAAGCTTTGCACGGGTGGCCCGACCAGGCAGTCAGTCCCAGTCACGCTAGCCTTGTGGTCCCCAACGGGGGCGCGTAGCTCAGTTGGCTAGAGCACCTCGTTTACACCGAGGGGGTCGCCCGTTCGAGTCGGGCCGCGCCCATCGACCGTCTCGGCGGTCACCCACCAAGATCGATGACCGACGACACTCCCATCCGCATCGCCGTGATCGGCTCTGGCCCTGCCGGCTTCTACGCCGCCGGGCACCTGCTCAAGGATCCCGCCGAACGGATCGAAGTGGACATGCTCGAGCGCCTGCCGACCCCCTGGGGCCTCGTCCGCTCGGGCGTCGCGCCCGACCACCCGAAGATCAAGTCGGTCACGCGCATCTACGAGAAGACCGCCGCGCACCCGCGCTTTCGCTACTTCGGAAACATCACCTTCGGCGAGCACGTCTCCCGCGAGGACCTGCTCGAGCGCTACCACGCGATCGTGTACGCGACCGGCTCGCCGTCGGACAGGCCGCTCGGAATCCCCGGCGAAGAGCTCCCCGGCTCCCATGCGGCGACCGAGTTCGTGGGCTGGTACAACGGCCACCCGGACCACACCCACCTCGAGGTCGACCTGCTCTCTGCAGAGCGGGCGGTGGTGATCGGCAACGGCAACGTCGCGATCGACGTGGCGCGCATGCTCGTGCTGGCGCCCGCCGAGCTCGCGCCCACCGACACCGCCGACCACGCGCTCGAGGTACTCGCGGACAGCCGCGTGAGCGAGGTCGTCGTGGTGGGGCGCCGCGGACCCGCGCAGGCCGCCTTCACGAACCCTGAGCTGCTCGAGCTGGGCGAGCTGGCGGATGCGGACGTGATCGTCGACCCGGTCGAGCTCGAGCGCGCGCTGACGGTGCACGACGCGGAGGCCGAGCAGGACGCGACCTCGCGGCGCAACGTGGAGATCCTGCGCTCCTACGCCGCCCGCGAGCCCTCGGGTCACCGCAAGCGGATCGTGCTTCGCTTCCTGCTCTCGCCGGTGGAGCTGCACGCGGACGAGCACGGGCGCCTCGGGACGGTGGAGTTCGTCCGCAACGAGCTCGTGCCCGGCGCCGACGGGCGTCTGCGCGCCCAGGCGACAGAGGAGCGGGAGACGATCGTCGCCGGTCTGGCGTTTCGCGCGATCGGCTACCGCGGCATCCCCCTTCCGGGCGTGCCGTTCGACGAGCGCTCGGCGGTAATCCCGAACGACGTTGGCCGCGTGCTCGATCCCGACAGCCGCGCGCCGCTCCCGGGCGAGTACGTCGTGGGCTGGATCAAGCGCGGTCCGTCCGGCGTGATCGGCACGAACAAGAAGGACGCGCAGGAGACCGTCGACGCGATGCTCGCCGACCTGTCGCGCTCCTCCGCCAACGGCGCCGCTCCGGCCGCGCCCTCCAGTCACGAGCCGCGCGAACCCGACGCGGCCTCCGTCGAGGCGCTTCTGCGCTCGCGCCAGCCCGAGCTCGTGACGTACTCCGGCTGGGAGTCGATCGACCGCCACGAGCGCGGCCTTGGCGAGCCCGCGGGCAGGCCGCGAGTGAAGCTCACGCGCATAGAGGAGCTCCTGCGCGTGGCTGCCGCCGAACAGCCGTAGTCCGCGGGCGTCGCCCGATTCATCGTCCTTTAGTTCGATCTAGCGAACTGGACATCCGTTCGACGTAGATTTCACTGATGTGAACCAGTGGGTAGTACCAGCCGAACTATGGAAATCACTGTTCCAATAGGAGGCTAAATTCCATGTGTGTGTCGTCCTTGTGGTCGTCCACTGGACCACTGTCGCGCGTTCGGTCGCTCGTAACGACGTTCCTCGTCATGGCGCTGATCCTTGCGCTGCACGCCATTCCCGCGAGGGCAACTCAGGCCAACCCCTCCCCTCACGCGGTTCCGGTCGCGGTGTCGACGCTTCCGCCCAAAGAAGTGCAGGAAGTGCTGTCCGGCATACCGCTCGAAGACCTCAACGCCGCGCAGCTGAGCGAACTGCTCTCGCAGCTGCCGGGGCTTGGGACTGTGAACACCGCCAAGCTCCAGGAAGCGCTCACCAAGTCGATCGAAGGGCTCGCCGGCGAAGGCGGAACGCTCGCCCAGCTGAACAACCCCACCGAACTGATCACGAGCCTCGAAGGCCAGCTGAAAGAAGTGCTGTCGCTGCCCGAACTACTGGCGCTGCTCAAAGGGGAAGGCCTCACCAGCCTGCTCACGAGCGGGCTGGGCACCCCTGAAGCGACCCAGCTGCTCGGTGGCCTGCTGAGCTCCTCGAAAGACCCCAAACAGCTGATCGAACAGGCGCTCGGGGCCGTGAGCACCGAAAAGCTCGACACGCTGCTGGGCACCTCGCTCAACGGCGAAGCCGTGGGCGTTAGCACCGTGGAAGGCCTCGCGGGCCAGCTCGGCACGACCGACGAAGGTCTCGCCGAAGCGCTGGGCACGACCACCTCGAAGCTGCCTGCCAAAGCGCTCGCGCTTACGGCGCCGCTCACGAACGGCAAGACCCTCGGCATGCTCAACGGCGTGGAAGGGTTGACGCTGGGACTGCTGAGCGCGGCGCAGAAAGAAAAAGAAGAAGCAGGCGGGGGCTCGGGTGGCGGGGCCGGTGGTTCGGGTGGTGGCCCGGGCGGCTCAGGAGGATCGGGCGGCAGCTCCGGCGGCTCGTCCGGTACCCCCGGCGGCACGACGATCGTCGTCAACGCGCTCGCCCCGCAGGGCGCACCGACGCTCGCATCCGCGACACAGGCCGGAACCGTCAAGCTCAGGATCCTGAGCTGGCGGGTGCGTGGTCACGCGGTCACGCTCCTCGTGCAGGTGCCGGCCGCGGGGAAGCTGGCGCTCTCCGGGCGCGGCCTGCGCTCGCAGCACGCACAGGCCTCGAGGGCCGAGCGGATGAAGTTGCGCACATCGCTCACCAGGGCCGGCGTCGCTTCGCTGCGCGGCCATGGGCGCCACGTCAGGACGACGCTCAGGCTGTCGTTCGCGCCGGTCAACGGGCGCAGCTCCTCGACGAGCGCCGCCGTCGTGTTCGGCTAGAAACACGCGTTTCGCCATATGCCGCAGGGTTTGAGCAGGCCAGGGCTGCCGCGAGCGGTCCTGGTCTGCCAGACTGTCGCGCGCAAGGCCCCGTTAGCTCATCTGGTAGAGCGCCGGACTTTTAATCCGGTGGGGCGGGTTCGAGTCCCGCACGGGGCACCTTCGTGAGGCTGAGGCTTGCCGCCGCAAGCAATGCGGGCGAGTGTGGCCATTGCTACGCTCGTTGCAGAAGTGAGGGGAGACCCCGGGTTTGGGCTAGCTGACTCCGACATGGCAAGTCGGCGCTTGCCCACCCGGGGCCTCTGGCGCGTACGCACTATCAAACTTACCTCAGCGCGAGCGCGAACTCGTCTACCGGCCTCCAGAAGGCACGTTTTCGACACATTTTCCGCAAAATGTCTCCTACTTTTATGCCGTTTTGCAGGACTTTTTGGGGAAAAACCGAGGATCGTTTCTGACGGAAATTTATCTTCAAAATGTCTCCGTCGGGAAGTTCCTCTTCTACGGCGCTAGGTCGAAGAACTCTTGAGTATTTGCGTCTCGTGCCCTGGCAGCCACTGAATACGCAAGCGTTGAGCAGCGGCCACATTCATCGGAATGGGCCGGGCGGACGCTGCAGAAGCAGAGATGAGCTAGAAACCACTGCCGGGGCATACACGCCTGCGAACTCAATCGGATTACGCAAGGGCCCTCAGTCCCGCTTCCCGCCCTTCTTGCTCGGCGGAGGCCGGCGCTCCTTCGGCACGGGCACGCCCTTGACGAGCTTGTCGATCGTGATGCCGAAGGTGTTGGCGAGGATCAGCAGCGTGAGCAGACCGGGTTCGCGCTTGCCCTGCTCGAGCGACCCGATCTGCGTGCGGTGCAAGCCGGCGGCGTCGGCGAGCGCTTCCTGAGAGGGGTAGTTGGCTTTGCGCAGCTCACGCAATCCCGCCGCGAACTGCTGCAGCAATTCCGCCCTCTCTGCCGTGTAGGCACCCATCCATACGCAGCCTGCTGTCTGGCAGCGCTTTGTTCCACAGACAACTCACTGCATTTGCCTAAAGATGTGGAACGATCAGGGGTTTACCGCAGGCTGCGGCCGGCGCTCGGCCCACGGCCGCGCCTTTTCCAGCTGCGACGAGAGGGCGATCAGGCTTCCCTCCTGCCACGGACCGGCGACGAGCTGCACGCCGACCGGCACGCCCTCGTCGGTGCTGTGAAGCGGCAGGCTCACGGCCGGCAGGCCGGTGACGTTGCCGAACGCGGTGAACGACACGCTCGCTACGACGTCGAACAGCGGCTGGTCGGGGGCCGCGTGCTGGGCCGCCATCACCGAGCCGGCCGCGGGCGGGAGGATCGCGGAGGTGGGTGTGAGCAGCACGTCGAAGTCCCTGCCCCAGCGCGCCACCTCGCGGCGGCTGAGCAGCTCGAGAGTGCGCGCCGCGAGCACGTAGTCGTATGCGCCGGTCTCGCCGCTGAGTCCGCGCTGGTGGGCGATGTGCGGCTCCACCGCAGTCCAGTCGACGCCCTCGTAGTCCGCCAGGCCGCCCTGGGTGAGGGCGATGAACGGCGGCACCATCTCTTCGGAGATCGTCGGCACCTCGACCTCCTCGACCGTGTGGCCGAGCTCTTCGAGCATCGCCGCCGCCGCGCGCGCAGCCGCGACGCACGCCTCGTCGGTGGGGATGCCGAGCGGCGCCTGCGCCATCAGGCCGATCCGCAGCGAGCCCAGCGAGGCGCCCACCTCCTGGGAGAACGCGCGCGCGGGAGCGGGCGCGTTGTACCAGGCGCACGGGTCGAAGTAGGAGATCGAGTCGAGCACCGCCGCGGAGTCGGCCACGGTGCGCGCCACGACGCCCTCGACGACCGCGCCGAGCCAGCTCTGCGCGAGCCGCGGCACGCGCCCGCGGCTCGGCTTGAGGCCGACGAGGCCGCAGTAGGAGGCGGGGATGCGGATCGAGCCGCCGCCGTCGTTGGCGTGGGCGATCGGGAACATGCCCGCCGCCACCGCCGCGGCCGCGCCGCCGCTGGAGCCGCCCGGCGAACGGTCGAGATCCCAGGGGTTGCGGGTGACGCCGTAGCGGCTGTTCTCCGCGACGGTGATGACACCGAACTCGGGGGTGTTGGTGCGCCCGCACAGCACGAAGCCCGCGCGCGCGAGCGCGTCGACGACCAGCTCGCTCTCCTCGCTCGCGCCCTCGGGGGCACCGTGCGATCCGTACGTGACGGGCCAGCCGGCGACCGGCGTGAGGTCCTTGATCGGCAGCGGCACGCCGAGGAACGGCGCGCTCTCGCCGGCCGCGAGGCGGCGGTCGGCGTCCGCGGCCGCGGCGCGCGCGTCGTCGTCGTTACGCCAGATGACGGCGTTGATCTGCGGGTTCAGCGCATCGACCGCCGCGAGGCACGACTCGAGCAGCTCGACCGCGGAGAGCTTGCGCTCGCGCAGCGCCGCTGCGAGCTCCAGCGCGGGGGTGTCAGGACCGAGCGCAGCCACTGCCGCGAACATACCACCGCCGCCGAGCGCCGTGCGCAATTTCTTTCACTCCACGCGAGAGAACTCAACAATCGCAATGGCGAGCATCGCGAGGCCGAGCACCGCGACGACGCCCGCCTCGAGCAGGCCGGGCACGTGCCATCCCCACCACGTCACACCCGGATCGAGCGCCCGCCGCGCGACCGCGCCGATCTTCAGGTGCGCGAACACGGCCCTGCGCATCGGGTCGACGGCGTAGGTGAGCGGGTCGATGCGGTTGAGGATCGCGAGCCACCGCGGCAGGCCCGAGACGGGGAACATCGCGCCGGAGATGAAGTACATCGGCATGATCGCCATCTGCGTGAGCGCCATGAACGACTGCATCTGCTTGACGCGCGCCGCGGCCATCATCCCGAACGCGGTGATCGAGAACGCGAGCAGCAGCTGCAGGCCGAACACCTCGAGGATCAGGATCGGCGAGTAGGGGACGTGCACGAGTCCCGCGAGGGCGAGCACGATCACGCCCTGGAACGCCGCGACCGTGGTGCCGCCGAGGCACTTGCCAAGCACCAGCGAGCTGCGCCTCACGGGCGCGACCATCATCTCGCGCAGGAAGCCGAACTCCCGATCCCAGACCATCGACGCGGCGGAGAACATCGCGGTGAACATCACCGCCATGCACAGCACGCCTGGGTACACGAAGGTTTTGAAGTCCACGCCGCGCGTGCCCGCGGAGGCGATCGAGGAGAGGCCGGTGCCGAGCACGAACAGGAACAGGAACGGCTGCACGAGCGAGGTGACCATTCGCAGCTTGTCGCGCCAGAAGCGGATCAGCTCGCGCTTCCACACGATCTTGATCGCGCGCGCCTCGCTGCGAGCGCTGCGGACCGGCACACGCACCCGCGCGGTCTCCGTCGGTTTCGCCGCCACCGTCGCCATCAGCGGCTCAGCATCCTCGCTACGTTGCGCATCTGATCGGTGCTCGAGGCCTCGGCGTCGCGGATGGTGGTGCCGGTGTAGGCCATGAACACGTCGTCGAGCGAGGGGCGTGCGACGCTCACCGAGCGGATCTGCTGGCCGAGCTCGGAGAACAGCCGCGGCACGAACTCCTCGCCGCCGGGCACGCCGAACGTGACCGCGCCTTCCGCGATCCGCGCCTCGATGCCGAAGCGCTCACGCAGCGCGTCGATCGCCGCGTGGTCGTCGGCGGTGTGGATCTGCACGCGGTCCTTGCCGACGCTCTCCTTGAGCGCCTCGGGCGTGTCGAGCACGACGATCCGACCCTGGTCCATGATCGCGATGCGGTCGCAGTACTCGGCCTCGTCCATGTAGTGGGTGGTGAGGAAGATCGTGATGTCCTCTTCGCGCTTCAGGCGCGTGATGTAGCCCCAGATCGAGCTGCGCGTCTGCGGGTCGAGGCCGACGGTGGGCTCGTCGAGGAACAGCACGCGCGGCGAGTGCAGGAGGCCACGCGCGATCTCCAGGCGGCGCTTCATGCCGCCGGAGAAAGTGTTGACGAGGTGCGAGCGGCGCTCCCACAGTTCGACCATCTCCATCACCTGGCGGATGCGCTCGGGGATCGTCTGGCGGGGCATGCCGTAGAGCTCGGCGTGCAGGCGCAGGTTCTGCTCGGCGGTGAGGTAGCCGTCGAGCGTGGTGTCCTGGAAGACGAGGCCGATGTTGCGCCTGACGTCGTCGCGTTCGCTCACCACGTCGTGGCCGGCGACGAGCGCGGTGCCGGCGCTCGGGCGCGCGAGCGTGCAGAGCATGTTGATCGTGGTCGACTTGCCCGCGCCGTTGGGGCCGAGGAAGCCGAACGTCTCACCGGTGCGGACCTCGAACTCGATGCCCCGCACCGCTTCGAGCTCGCCGTAGCGCTTGACGAGCCCGTCGACCGAGACGGCCGGGGCGGTGCGGGGCATCGTAGAACTCAGCTCGATCACTTACCTTGGTCTACCGTACCGCCGTCCTCGTCGCCATCCGCGAGAACCCGATAGAGGTCGCGGCGTGTTCCCGCAAGGATCTCGCGGGCGGCCTTGATCTGGCTCTCGCTGCCGGTGCGCATCACCTGGGCGAACGCGAACGCGACCTCGCGCATGAGCTTGCCGAGCGCGTGCGCGTCGTTGCTGTACTCGTCGCCCATCTCCTCCCACGGGGCGGGGCGATCCTTGCCGCGCGCGTCGATGACCTCGCGGCCGGCGTCGGTGAGCGCGAACAGCTTGCGCCCGTCCTGCTCGGTGGAGCGGATCAGGCCCTCGTCCTCGAGCTGAGCCAGCGCCGGGTAGACCGAGCCGGGGCTCGGGCTCCAGACATCGCCGCTGCGCTCCTGGACCTCCTGCATGATCTGGTAGCCGTTGCGCGGCTCCTCCGCGAGCAGCAGCAGCGCCGCCGTGCGGATGTCGCCACGGCGCGCCTTGCGTCCGCGACCGCGCGGTCCTCCGCGGTGGCCGCCGAACCCGCCGAACTCGCCGCGCGGGCCGTATGCGAAGTGACGGCTGTGCTCGCCGCCTCCTCCGTGTCGTCCCGACCTGCAGCCGGGCTTTGCGCCTGTCGAATGAACTTGATGCGAAAACATATCTACTCCCTATCGTGAGCTATCTAAGAACCATCACGATATATCGTTAAAACACATTCTTCAAGTCCCCCCGCTCGAACGGCAGGTTTCGGCGGCGAGGCGAGGGCGTCCGGCTAGTGCCTGAAGTGGCGGCGGTCGGTGAAGACCATCGCGACGTCCGCGGCATCGGCAGCGGCGAGGACTTCCTCGTCGCGCACCGACCCACCGGGCTGGACGATCGCTGTGACGCCCGCGTCGATCGCGAGCTGCGGGCCGTCGGCGAACGGGAAGAACGCGTCGGAGGCGAGCACCGCGCCCGAGAGGAGGTCGGGCTGGAACGCGTGCGCCTTCTCGATGGCGATGCGCACGGCGTCGACCCTGCTCATCTGCCCAGCGCCGATGCCGATGGTGGCGCTCGCGGAAGCTCCGTCGCCGGCGGCGATGACGATCGCGTTGGAGCGCACGTGGCGGCATACGCGCCAGGCGAACTCGAGCGCGTGCCACTGCGCCTCGCTCGGCTCGCGCGTGCCCGCGACGCGCATCTCCCCGCGCGTCTCGGATACGACGTCGCGCGTCTGCACGAGCATCCCGCCGAGCACGCCCTTGCCTTCGACCTCGGTGCTCGGCTCGGGCCAGTCCTTCAGCTGCAGCAGCCGCACGTTCTTCTTCACCTGCAGCGCGTCGAGCGCGTCGGCGTCGTAGCTCGGCGCGAGCAGCACCTCGATGAACTGCTTGGCGAGCTCCGCGGCGAACGCGCCGTCGACGGGACGGTTGACGGCGATGACGCCGCCGTAGGCGCTCTGCGGGTCGCACGCGAAGGCGCGTTCGTAGGCGGCCTGGCCGGTGGCGGCGACGGCGCAGCCGCAGGGGTTGTTGTGCTTGACGATCGCGCACGCGGCGCCGTCGAGCCCTTCGACGAGCTCGCGTGCGGAGGAGAGGTCGAGCAGGTTGTTGAACGACAGCTCCTTGCCGTGCAGCTGCTCGACGCCGGCGAGCAGGTGGGTGGGAGCGCCAACGCGCGCGTAGTAGGCGGCCTGCTGGTGCGGGTTCTCGCCGTAGCGCAGGTCTGAGACCTTCTCGTACGCGTCGGTCCACGTGGGCGGGAAGCCCTCGTGCGTGCGCGCGGCGAACCACGTGGAGATGGCGGCGTCGTAGCGGGCGGTGCACGCGAACGCCTTCGCGGCGAGCCCCTTACGCGTGCCTAGCGACAGCCTGCCGTCGGAGGAGCGCAGCTCGGCGAGCACCTGCTCGTAGTCCTCGGGGTCGACGACGACGGCTGAGAACGGCGCGTTCTTGGCGGCGGCGCGGATCATGGTGGGACCGCCGATGTCGATGTTCTCGACGATCTCCTCGTCGCTGGCGTCGCCGCGCGCGACGGTCTCCTCGAACGGGTAGAGGTTCACGCACACGAGGTCCACCTGCTCGATCCCCTGCCCCTCGGCGGCGCTCAGGTGGGCGTCCTGGTCGCGCCGCGCGAGCAGCCCCGCGTAGAGGCGCGGGTGCAGCGTCTTGACGCGCCCGTCCATGATCTCGGGAAAGCCGGTGAAGTCCTCGATCGAGCGCACCACGATCCCGGCGCCCTCGAGCTCGCGCGAGGTGCCGCCGGTGGAGACGATCTCCACGCCCAGATCGGCCAGGCCTCGGGCGAAGTCGACGATCCCGCGCTTGTCGGAGACCGACAGCAGCGCCCTGCGCAGCCGCACCTCGCCGGGCGCGGCACGCTCGATCCCGGCTGCGCGATCGGTGGTGTGCTCGCCGTCTGAGGCCATCTGCCCGGAGCCTATCCTTCGTCCGCGGCGAGCGCCGCGCGATCGATCAGCTGCCTGCGCGGGTTCTCCGGGTCGGCCCTCAGCGCACCGGCGGCGATCAGCCGCACGGCCTGCGGCAGCAGCGCGTGCTCGAGCGGGCGCAGCGCGGCGAGCACCTCCTGCGGGTCGCGCGCGTGGGGCAGCTCGACGGCGCGCTGGAGGATCACGCAGCCGGAGTCGACGCCCGCGTCGACGAAGTGCACGGTCACGCCGAACACCTTCACCCCGTAGGAGAGCGCCTGCTCGATCGCATTGAGGCCGGTGAACGCGGGCAGCAACGACGGGTGGACGTTGATGACCGCGTCGGGGAAGCGGTCGAGGAACGGGGCGCCGAGCAGCTCCATGTAGCCGGCGAGCACCACCAGCCGCGCGCCGCGCTCCTCGATCCAGTCGGCGAGCGCATCGTCGCGGGCACCACGGTCGGGATACTCGCCGCGGGGGAACACGGCCGTGGGCACGCCCGCCGCATCGGCCCGCTCGAGCGCCGGCACTCCGGCGATGCTCGAAGCCACCCCCACGATCTCTGCCTGCGCCTCGTGCACCGTCTCCAGCAGCGCCCCCAGGTTGGTGCCGGTCCCTGATACCAGCACGGCGATGGGAAGTGAGTCGGTCACGCGATCCGCACGATAGCTGTGACCCATCACACATAGTCCGCTGCCGGCGTGCACCAAACTACTGTCAGCGGGGGCGCGTGCGGCGTCGATGTCTGGGAAAGCACGTTCCCTCGATCATCGAAACACAGGACAGGCCCATGTTCACAGCAATCCTCGTAACCCTCATCATCGTCGCGGCGCTCGGCTTCGGCCTGCGCTCAGAGCGAGGCGACGGAGAGATGATCTCTCACCGGCCGTACAACAACCGCCACAACGACGCGTCGGGCGCCCGCGACTACCACTTCAGCTAGCGCTCAGGCGCTGACGAGGGGGAGC
The DNA here is from genome assembly GCA_964588985.1 of uncultured Solirubrobacteraceae bacterium. Classification (GTDB taxonomy): domain Bacteria; phylum Actinomycetota; class Thermoleophilia; order Solirubrobacterales; family Solirubrobacteraceae; genus Palsa-744. The sequence continues at coordinate 10,193 of CAZPQW010000034.1, read as the reverse complement.
GACGGACCGGTGGTCTCCGGCTGCTCCTCGAGCGAGTACTTCCCCGCTGCGCCGTCGCTTCCGGCGAGCGGGTAGTTGCCGCTGAAGCATGCGTCGCAGTGGGTGGCGGGCTTGCCACGGACCGCCTCGTAGACACCCTCCATCGAGAGGTAGTGCAGGGAGTCGCAGCCGAGCTCGGCGGCGACCTCCTCGGTGGTGCGCCCGTGGGCGATCATCTCCTCGCGGGTGGACATGTCGATGCCGTAGTGGCAGGGGTGCTTGATGGGCGGCGCGGAGATGCGCATGTGGATCTCCTTGGCGCCGGCGTCGCGGAGCATCTGGACGATCTGGCGGGTGGTGTTGCCGCGCACGATCGAGTCGTCGACCACCACCAGCCGCTTGCCGGCGATGACCTCGGGCAGGGGGTTGAACTTGAGCCGCAGCCCATGCTTGCGCAGCTCCTGCCCGGGCTGGATGAACGTGCGCGCGACGTAGCGGTTCTTGACGAAGCCGTCGTCCTGGGGCAGGCCGGCGGCGCGCGCGAGGCCGCGGGCGGCGGGGTTGCCGGAGTCGGGCACGGCGATGACGAGATCCGCGTCGACGGGCGACTCGCGCCACAGGATCTCGCCCATGCGCCCGCGCGCTACCTGCAGCACCTGCTCGTTCATGCGCGAGTCGGGGCGGGCAAAGTAGATGTACTCGAACACGCAGAACGCGCGCCGCTCGCCCGGCATGACCATGCGGCTCTCAAGGCCCTCGGCGCCGAGCGTGACGAGCTCGCCGGGCTCTACGTCGCGGACGTATTTGGCGCCGATGATGTCAAACGCGCACGACTCGCTGGCGACGCAGTAGCGGGTCTCCTGGTCGGCGTCGGGGTGGGTGGGGTCCGGATAAATCGCGCCGATGGCCAGCGGGCGCAGACCGTGCGGGTCGCGGAACGCGACGACGCGGTCCTTGGTCATGACGACGATCGAGAACGCTCCTCGCAGCCGCGGCAGCACCTCGGCGATGGCGTCCTCGACGCTGTCGGAGGGGTGCGTGGCGATCATCGCGGCGACGATCTCGGAGTCGGAGGTGGAGCTGAACGTGACGCCGCGCTCGAGCAGCTCCTCCTGCAGCTCGACGGCGTTGATGAGGTTGCCGTTGTGGGCGAGCGCGACCTCGCGCTTGGAGCCGTTGGTGCCCTCTGAGCGCTGCACCGGCTGGGAGTTCTCCCAGGCGTTGGAGCCGGTGGTGGAGTAGCGCACGTGGCCGATCGCGAGCTCGCCGGCGAGCGTGCGCAGGTCGTTCTCGGTGAACACCTGGTTGACGAGCCCGAGCTCGCGGCGGGTGATGATGTGCCCACCGCGGTCGGCAGCGGCGATGCCGGCTGACTCCTGCCCGCGGTGCTGGAGCGCGTACAGGGCGAAGTACGACAACCGGGACACCTCGTGACCGGGAGCGTACAAACCGAAGACTCCGCACTCATCGCGCGGTCCGTCACGCATTCCCAACAAGCTAGCAGGGCGTGTTGGGCCGACCATCATGAGAAGAGATCGGCGAGCGCGCCGTGTGACTCGGAAAGCTCGGCGAGCGTTGCGCTGAGGTTGACATTCGCGCCCGAGTGATTTATCTCCATCTCCCGGCCGCCCACCGCGCCGAGCACGAGCACCGGCGCATGGGCGCCCAGCTCGCTCAGCGCCTCGGCGGGGCCGCTGACGACGAACCCGCCCGGGCCCTCGCCGAAGAGCGCGTCGGTGGCGTCCGTGGCTACCGCCGCGATGTCGACCAGAGCGCCGACGTCTCCCGCGAGGCAGCACTCGGCGAGCGCGGTCGCGAGGCCGCCCTCGGCGATGTCGTGGGCGCTCGACAGGTCGCCCGCGCGCACGGCGTCGCGGATGGCCGCGTGGGTGGCGCGCACGGCGTCGATGTCGATCTCGGGCAGGCCGTCGGGGAGCGCGTGGCCGAGCAGCTTCGCCAACTCACTCGCGGGCAGCGCGGGGTTGAACGGCCCGACGAGCGCGATCGCGTCGCCCTCCTTCGCGAAGCCCAGCCGCCCGGCGCGGCGCGCGTCGGGGAGGCGGCCGACCATGCCGATGACAGGCGTGGGGTAGATGGGGCCGGTGGCGCCCTCGTTGTAGAGCGACACGTTGCCGCCGACGATCGGCGCGTCGAGCGCGCGGCACGCCTCGCCGAGGCCGCGGACCGCTTCGGTGAGCTGCCACGCGATGTGCGGCTTCTCGGGGTTGCCGAAGTTGAGGTTGTTGGTGGTGCCGAGCGGCTGAGCGCCGACGCACGCGAGGTTCGCGGCGCACTCGAGCACCGCCTCGATCGTGCCGCGGTAGGGGTCGGCGGCTACGCGCCGACCGTTGCAATCGATCGACACGCCCAGCGCGCTGCCGTCGGGGAGCAGCAGCACGGCCGCGTCAGCCTGCTCGGGGCGGCGCACGGTACGGGACTGGACGATCGAGTCGTACTGCTCGAAGAGCGGGCGGCGCGAGGCGATGTTCGGGCTGGAGAGCAGCGCGAGCAGCGTCTCGCGGGGCGAGGCGTCGAGCGACACGCCGGGCGTGGCCGCGGGTGCGGGGTAGACCGGCTCACTCGGCTTGACCGGGTGCAGGTCGTAGAGCGGGCAGTCGTCAACGAGCGCGCGCACTGGCATGTCCCCCACGAGCTCGCCGTCATCGAGCACGCGCATCCGCCCGGAGTCTGTGACGACGCCGATCGCGGCGCCGTTGACCTCCCACTTCTCGCACAGCGCCATCACCGCGTCCACGTTCGCGGGCTCGACCACACAGAGCATCCGCTCCTGGGACTCGCTGACCATCACCTCGAACGGCTCCATGCCGGGCTCGCGCAGCGGGACCCTGGCGACGTCGATGTCGATCCCAACCTCGCCCTTGGAGGCCATCTCCGACGCGGAGGAGGTGAGGCCGGCGGCGCCGAGGTCCTGCAGCGAGACGATCAGGCCGCGTGCGAGCAGCTCGAGCGAGCACTCGAGCAGCTTCTTCTCCTCGAACGGGTCGCCCACCTGCACCGTGGGGCGCTTGTCCGCGTCGCCCTCGCCGAGCTCCGCGGAGGCGAGCACCGACGCGCCGCCGATGCCGTCGCGCCCGGTGGAGGCGCCGAACAGGATCAGCACGTTGCCGGGGCCGGCGGCGGCGCTGCGGATCAGCTGCTCGCGCGGCGCGAGGCCGAGCGCCATCGCGTTTACGAGGCAGTTCTGCTCGTAGGGGCCCTCGAAGTACACCTCGCCGCCGACGGTCGGCACGCCGATCGAGTTGCCGTAGTGGCCGATCCCCGACACCGCGCCGTCGAGCAGGTAGCGCGCCCGGGAGCCATCGCCGCCTCCCGTGCCCGGCTCCCCGAAGCGCAGCGAGTCGAGCACCGCGATCGGGCGCGCGCCGATGGCGAAGATGTCGCGCAGGATGCCGCCGACCCCCGTGGCCGCGCCCTGGAACGGCTCGACCGCGCTGGGGTGGTTGTGCGACTCGACCTTGAACGCGCACACGAGACCGCCGCCGACGTCAACCGCGCCGGCGTTCTCTCCCGGACCCATCACCACGGCCGCGCCCTCCGTCGGCAGGCTGCGGAGCAGCTTCTTGGAGTGCTTGTAGGCGCAGTGCTCGCTCCACAGCAACGAGTACATCGCCAGCTCGACCTGGTTGGGCGCCTGCCCCCCCTGCTTCTCGCACACGAGCTCATACTCCGCGGCGGTCAGCCCGAGCGCGAGCGCGTCCTGCAGGCCAGGCATCTGCTCGACCTCAGACACGCGCGCCCTCGACGGCGAGGCGCATCGACTGGAAGATCTTCAGCCCGTCCGCGGAGCCGCCCGTGAGCTCGTCGACCGCGTGCTCGGGGTGGGGCATCATGCCGAACACGTTGCCGCGCTCGTTGCACACGCCCGCGATGTCGTGGACGGAGCCGTTGAAGTTCTCGCCGGGCGCGTAGCGCAGCACGAACTGCCCCGCTCGGTCCATCGCGGCGAGCGTGTCGGGGTCGGCGTGGTAGCGCCCCCACGCGTGCTTGGCGGGGATCGACAGGCGCTCGCCGAGCGCGCAGCCCATCGTGAACGAGCCGCCGCTGTTGATCACCTCGAGCTGCACCTGGCGCGAGGTGAAGCGCAGGTTCGCGTTGCCGAGCAGCGCCCCCGGCAGCAGGTGCGCCTCGCACAGAACCTGGAAGCCGTTGCAGATCCCCAGCACGAGGCCGCCGTCGTTTGCGAAGGAGATCACCGACTCCATCGCGGGGCTGAAGCGCGCGATCGCACCCGCGCGCAGGTAGTCGCCGTAGGAGAACCCGCCGGGGACGACGATCGCGTCGGCGCCTTTCAGGTCGCGGTCGCCGTGCCAGATCAGCTCCGCGTCGGCCACCCGCCTCGCGGCGTTCAGCGCGTCGACCTCGTCGCAGCTACCCGGAAACTGGAGGACGCCGAACTTCATGCCAGCGCCGCGACGGCCTCAGCGTCTCCCGGGTCGATCCGCTCGAGCCCAGATATGCCATCGAAGTCCGTATCGGGGCTGAGAATCGCATCGATACCGCGATTGAGAGCCTGGGCCGCAAAGATCGCATCGCGTACGTCGAGCCGCTCGTGTTCGGACCACAGGTCCAGTGCGCGCTCCATGTCGTTCGGCTCGACCGTGTGCAACGAAAAGGAACGCCTGACTGCGTGAGCGGAGCGCGCGGCGTCCGCGCGGCGTCCCACCTGGCGCATGCGGACATAGGCGAGCTCGTGAATCAACTCGACGCTGGCCTCGGCCGCGAGGCGCCTCTCCTGCACCTCGCGCAGGATGGCCCTGCATGGCTCACGGTATGGGTGATCGCCTCCAAGCGCGTAGATGAAGACGCCGGTGTCGAAGAGGAACCTGCGCACTGGCAGGTCACTCGTACGTGTCGAGCAGGCTCATACCGCCAGCGTTCATGTCTTCGATCATCTGCCGCTTCATGATCGGCCAATCCTGGACGGGCATTGGCTCCGCGTCGAGCAGCTCCTGAATCGCCTGAGCGCGAGCATCCTGGGTGCTGGAGAGCTTCTCGTCAATCGCCTCGCGGATCAGCGCCCCCATCGAGATTCCCCTTTGCGCAGCTGTCTCGCGCAGACGCCGATGCAACTCGTCATCGAGCAGCAGTTGGGTTCTGCGTGTCAGGGAAGCAGAGGAAGACATACGCCTACATTAGCACATGCACATATACACCTGCACATACTCACAGGTCACCGCCGAGCATCTGGATCTCGTAGTCCTCGACGAGCGGGTTGGCGAGCAGCTTCTCGCACATCGCCTCCAGCTGCGACGGGTCCTCCACGTCCAGCTCGACCAGCCGTCCGATGTGGACGTTGGCGACCCCGCAGAAGCCGAGCGCGGGAAGCGCGCGCTCGACGGCGACGCCCTGCGGGTCGAGGATGCCCTCCTTCGGGCGGATCAGGACACGCGCCCTCACGCAGGCTCGCCGGCGGCGCTCGCGCCAGAGCGATCGAGCCACGCCTGGAACGGCTGGCCGGTGATGCGCTCGTACGCCTCCACGTAGCGCGCGCGGGTGCCGGCGACCACGTCGTCGGGGATCGCGGGGGCGGGAGGCTTCTTGTCCCAGCCGCTCGCCGAGGCCCAGTCGCGCACGTACTGCTTGTCGAAGCTCGGCTGTCCGCGGCCGGGCTCGTAGCCGTCCGCGGGCCAGTAGCGCGAGGAGTCCGGCGTCAGCACCTCGTCGCCGACCACCAATGGCCGGGCCGGGTCGCTCTCGTCGATCCCGAACTCGAACTTGGTGTCCGCGAGGATCACGCCGTGGGCGCGCGCGTGCTCCGCGGCGAACGAGTACAGCTCGATCGACACATCAGCCACACGCTGCATCAGCTCGCGGTCGCCCACCAGCTCCGCCGCGCGATCGAAGTCGATCGCCTCGTCGTGGCCCGTCTCGGCCTTCGTGGAGGGCGTGAAGATCGGCTGCGGCAGCTGCTCGGACTCGCGCAGCCCCGGCGGCAGCTCGATCCCCGACACGCTGCCCGTCGCCTGGTAGTCCTTCCAGCCGGAGCCCGTGATGTAGCCGCGCACCACGCACTCCACCGGCAGCATCGCGAGCGCTTTCACCGCCAGCGCGCGACCGCGCTCGGACTCCGGCACGCCGTCGGTGGCGGAGACGAGGTGGTTGGCGACGATGTGGCCGGTCTTCTCGAACCAGAACACCGACAGCCCCGTGAGCACCTTGCCCTTGTCCGGGATCAGCGTCGGGTGGACCGCGTCGTAGGTGGAGATGCGGTCGCTCGCGACCATCAGCAGGCGCCGCTCGGCGCCCGGCAGCTCGTACATCTCGCGCACCTTCCCGCTGGCGAGGAGGGGCAGGTCGGCGAGCAGGGGGGTCACGTGGGGCGATGCTAGCAACCGACTCGGACCCGCCGCCCGGATGCTGTCAGGCGATCTCGTCGAGACGCGCGAGGATCGCCTCGGCGTGGCGCGTGTAGTGCGAGTAGTCGAAGATCGCGTCGAGGTCGAGGGCGCTCGCGCGGTCGTCCTCGGCGAGCAGGTCGCGCAGCGGCGTCCCGTGATCCCACGCGTACTGCGCGAGCTCCTGCGTGACGCGGTAGGCGTCGTCGCGGGAGGAGCCCGCCTCGACGAGCGCGAGCAGCACGCGCTGGGAGAACAGCGCGCCGTGCGTCAACTCGAGGTTCGCGCGCATCCGCTCGGCGTCCACCGTCATGTCCCGCACGAGCGCGATCGTGCGGTGCAGTAGGTAGTCGAGCAGGATCGTGGAGTCGGGCAGCACGATGCGCTCGACGGAGGAGTGGGAGATGTCGCGCTCGTGCCACAGCGCGACGTTCTCGAGGCCCGCCTGGGCGTTGCCGCGCAGCACGCGCGCGAGCCCCGAGATCTGCTCGCTCTTGATCGGGTTGCGCTTATGCGGCATCGCCGAGGAGCCCTTCTGCCCGGAGCGGAACGGCTCCTGCGCCTCGCGCACCTCGGTGCGCTGCAGGTGGCGCAGCTCGGTGGCGAAGCGCTCCAGCCCCGCTCCCGCGAGCGCGATCGCGCTCAGCAGCTCCGCATGGCGGTCGCGTGGCACGACCTGCGTGGAGACGTCCTCGCGCGCGAGGCCCAGACGATCGAGCACGCGCTTCTCGAACTCGGGGCCGGTCGCGGCGTAGGTGCCGACCGCGCCCGACAGCGCGCCCACGGCGACCTGCTCGAAGGCGCGGTCGAGGCGGATCGCGTTGCGGTGGGCCTCGAAGGCGAAGCCCGCGAGCTTGATCCCGAACGTGGTCGGCTCAGCGTGGACCCCATGGGTGCGCCCCACGCACAGCGTGTCGGCGTGCTCGCGCGCGCGCGTGGCGAAGGCGTTGACCAGCTCATGCGCTCCCGCTGCGATCACCTGTCCGGCCTCGTGCAGCTGCAGCGCGAGCGCCGTGTCGAGCACGTCGGAGGAGGTCAGCCCGAAGTGGATCCAGCGCCCCGCCTCGCCCGCGGAGGCGGCGAGCACGTCCACGAACGCCGCCATGTCGTGGTCGGTCGTACGCTCGCGCTCGTTCACCTCCGCCACGGTGAAGCACGCCGCGCGGATCGCCTCCAGCTCCGCCTCGCCGGGACCGCCGTCGCCGAGCAACGAGGGCAGCTCCTCGCAGGCGGCCACCTCCACACGCCGCCAGGCCTCCATCCGCGCCTGGTCGGTCCACAGGGCCGCCAGGTCGGGGCGGCTGTAGCGGGAGATCATGCGCCGAGGATCTGCGCGGCGAGGATGGCCGCGTTGCGCGGGTTGTCCAGGCCCACACAGGCCACCGGCACGCCGGGAGGCATCTGCACGATCGAGAGGATCGCGTCGAGTCCGCCCGCGGCGGTGAGGCGGCCCGAGAGCGGCACGCCTATGACAGGGAGGTCTGTGTGCGCGGCAACCGCGCCCGGGAGGGCCGCCGAGATGCCCGCGCCGGCGATGATCACGCGCAGCCCGCGCATGCGCGCGTTCTTTGCGTATTCCGCGACGACGTCCGGCTCGCGGTGGGCGGACATGACGCGCATCTCGTGCAGGATGCCGCGCTCTTCGAGCTCCTTCGCGGCCTTCTCCATCGTCTCCATGTCGCTCTTGGAGCCCATCACGATGCCCACGCGCGGGGCGTCCACGTCGATGTCGTCGAGCTGCGCCTGCACTTCTGCTTCCTCCATCGGCTCTGGCACGAGCGATATGCCCGGCGCGCTTGTCGGCCTGTCCATGCCGGCTACGTTACAGAGAGGCGATGAAATCCGCTATCGGGATCGCCGAGAGCGTCTCGTAACGGCCGGTCCCGCGCGAGCCCAGCTCGAGCGACACGCGTGCCATCGTGGCCTCGTCGGGAGCCTCGACGACCGAGATGAAGTCGACGTGGCCGAGGGTCGCCCACTGCGCCTTGACGTGCGCGCCGAGCTGCTCGACCTCTTTGTTGACCTCCTGGATGCGCTGCGGGTTGTTCTTGACCGTCTGCACGCCCTCGGGGGTGAGGGTCGAGAGCATGATGTACGTGGGCATGGCTCCTCCGAAGGTTGGCGTCAGGTGGTTGGTCGCGGCGCGCTGGCCGCCTGGTGCGGTTCTACCCGATCCGAGCGCTTTGCGCCAGCCTCAGCCAGCCGCGTCCTCGCCAGCCGCCGTCTCCAACACCAGTTCACCTTCGCGCGTATCGACGTTCACCGAATCGCCGGTGCGGATATCACCCTGCAGCAGCGCGAGCGCGAGACGGTCGACGAGCTGCTTCTGGATCACGCGTCGCAGCGGGCGGGCGCCGTAGGTCGGGTCATAGCCCATGTTGCCGAGCATCTCGCGCGCACTCTCGCTGAGCGTCAGCTGTACGCCGCGCTCGGCGACGCGCTTGACCACGAGCGCCACCTGCAGCTCGACGATCTCCGACAGCTGCTCGCGCGTGAGCGCCTCGAAGCGCACGATGTCGTCGAGGCGGTTGATGAACTCGGGCTTGAAGTGCTCCAGCAGCGCGCCGCGCACCTGAACGTCGGGCAGACCCGCCGGGACCGGCAGGTTGGAGGTCATGATCAGGACGGTGTTCTTGAAGTCGACCGTGCGGCCCTGTCCGTCGGTGAGGCGCCCGTCGTCCATCACCTGCAGCAGCGTGTTGAACACGTCCGAGTGGGCCTTCTCGATCTCGTCGAGCAGTACCACCGAGTAGGGGCGGCGCCTGACGGCCTCCGTCAGCTGTCCGCCCTCTTCGTAGCCGACATAGCCGGGGGGCGCGCCGAGCAGCCGTGAGACGGAGTGCTTCTCCATGTACTCGGACATGTCGATCCGGATCATCGCGTCCTGGGAGTCGAACATGAACTCCGCCAGCGCACGCGCCAGCTCGGTCTTGCCGACGCCCGTGGGGCCGAGGAACAGGAACGAGCCGATCGGGCGGTCGGGATCCTGCAGGCCGGCGCGCGAGCGGCGCAGCGCGGTGGCGACCGCCTCGATCGCCTCGTCCTGGCCGACGACGCGTTCGTGCAGGCGATCCTCCATGTGCACGAGCTTCTCCGTTTCGCCTTCCATCAATCGGCTGACGGGGATCCCGGTCCAGCGGGCCACGACCTCGGCCACGTCGTCGGCGTCGACCTCCTCTTTGAGGAACACCGGGTGAGCGACCTCCTGATCGGCGCCGTCGTCTTCGCGGGCCCTGGTTTCCTGTTCGGCCAGCTGCTGTTCGAGCTGCGGGATGTCTCCGTGGCGGAGCTTGGCCGCGCGGTTCAGGTCGCCTTCGCGCACCACCCGCTCCATCTCGGTGTTGGCCTGCTCGAGGCGCTCCTTCAGCTCCGACACACCGCCGATCGCTTCCTTCTCCTTCTCCCACTGCGCCGTCATCGCCTCCGCGCGCGCCTTCAGGTCGACCAGCTCGCGCTCGATCGCCTCCCGGCGCTCCTTGGAAGCGGCGTCCTTCTCTTTGCGCAGCGACGTGCGCTCGATCTCCAGCTGCATCACGCGGCGGTTGACCTCGTCGATCTCCGTCGGCACAGAGTCGATCTCGATCCGAATCTTCGACGCCGCCTCGTCGACCAGGTCGATCGCCTTGTCCGGCAGGAAGCGGTCGGCGATGTAGCGGTGCGAGAGCGTGGCGGCCGCGATCAGCGCGCTGTCCTGGATGCCCACTTTGTGGTGCACCTCGTAGCGCTCCTTCAGGCCGCGCAGGATCGCGATCGTGTCCTGCACGGTCGGCTCTCCGACCGTCACCGGCTGGAAGCGACGCTCGAGCGCGGCGTCCTTCTCGATGTACTTGCGGTACTCGTCGAGCGTGGTGGCGCCGA
>CAZPQW010000033.1:0-30696 GCA_964588985.1 uncultured Solirubrobacteraceae bacterium | reverse complement strand
AGCTGACGAAGGGCTTCCGCGGCGAGGCGCACTCGAACTACAAGCGCGCCAAGGAGGCCCTGCTCAAGGCCGACAAATACGCCTACCGCGACCGGCGCAACCGCAAGCGCGACTTCCGCAGGCTGTGGATCACGCGCATCAACGCCGCGGCGCACGTCAACGGGATGAACTACTCGCAGTTCATGCACGGCCTCAAGCTGGCCGGCATCGAGCTCGACCGCAAGGTGCTCGCGGACATCGCCGTGCGCGACGCCGAGGCATTCCGACGTATCGCCGAGGTCGCCCGCGAGGCGTCGGCTGCCGCAACCCCGTAGCTCCGGGGACCAGGCATTCGACTCGACAGCCTCCCGGGCGTCGCTCCTGAAAGGGACGGCGCCTTTTTTGTTGCACAAACCCAAACCGCCACACGAGCAATCAGATGACCACCATCGCCTCCACCCACAACCCCAAGCTCAAGGCCCTGCGCCGCCTGCAGACCAAGCGCGGACGCGCCGCGGACGGCCGCTTCGTGGTCGAGGGCGAGGACCTCGTGACGGCAGCCGAGCAGGCCGGGTGCAAGCCGGTCGAGGGCTTTCGCCTCGCGGGCTCGGGTCTCGGGGGCGAGAACTTCTTTGATGTAGAGCACTCCGTGCTCGCTCGGGCCTCAACGCTGGGCTCGGGCACGCGCGTGATGGGCGTGTACGAGCAGCGCTGGAGTTCGGCGGTGGGGCCGCTGTGCGTGTACCTGCACGGCGTGCGCGACCCTGGCAACGTCGGCACGGTGCTGCGCTCGGCGCTCGCGTTCGGTGCCTCTTGCGTCGTGCTCGGACCGCACTGCGCCGACCCCTACGGGCCGAAGGCGGTGCGCGCGAGCATGGGCGCGATCTTCACCGTCGCGCTCGCGCGCGTGAAGGACGTGAGCGAGCTTCCGGGCGAGCGCATCGCGTTGATCGCCGACGCATCAGAGACCCTGAGCGGACCGCTCGACGACGCCGCGGATGCGGCGGTGACGCTGCTCGTGGGCGCCGAGCGCGAGGGGCTGCCCGCCGACGTTGTGGCCGCGTGCGAGCGCAGCGCGCGCATCCCGATCGCCTCGGAGTCATTGAATGCGGCGATGGCGGCGACGGTGGCGCTGTATGAGATGACCCGTCGACCGTCTAGGGTCCCCGCGTCATGATCGATCGCATCCAACAGCTTCACGCGGAGGGGCAGGCGGCGATCTCCGCCGCCGACTCGAGCGCCGCGCTCGAGGAGCTGCGCGTGCGCTACCTCGGGCGCAAGGCCGAGCTGCCGCAGATGCTGCGCGAGGTCGCGAACCTCGACCCGGCCGAGCGCGGCGCCGTCGGCAAGGCCGCCAACCAGGCGCGCCAGGCTCTCGAGGCGCTGATCGACGCGCGCGCCGGCGAGCTCTCCGCGCGCGAGCTCGACGCCAGCCTGCACGCCGACAAGGTCGACGTCACGCTGCCCGGGGCGCCGCCGCAGCCGATCGGGCGGCTGCACGTGCTCACCGCCACGCGGCGCGAGCTCGAAGACATCTTCCTCGGCCTCGGCTTCACCGTCATGGAGGGCCCCGAGGTGGAGAGCGTGCACTACAACTTCGACGCGCTCAACCACAGCCCCACGCACCCCGCGCGGGCGCGCACCGACACGTTCTACGTATCGCCGGACGCGGTCCTGCGCACGCATACCTCGCCGATGCAGGTGCGCGCGATGGAGGCGCACCCGCCGCCGCTGTACGTGGTGATCCCGGGCCGTGTCTACCGCCCGGACTCCGACGCGACCCACACGCCGCAGTTCCACCAGATCGAGGGGCTCGCGGTCGACGAGGACATCACGCTCGCCGACCTCAAGGGCACTCTGCTCGCGTTCGCGCGCGCGGTGTTCGGAGACGAGCGAGACATCAGGTTGCGTCCGCACTTCTTCCCCTTCACCGAGCCGAGCGTCGAGATCGACGTGTCGTGCTTCCACTGCGACGGCAAGGGCTTTCTCAAGGACGGCGCGCGCTGCTACCTGTGCAAGGGCGAGGGCTGGCTCGAGGTGCTCGGTGCGGGCGAGGTCGACCCGAACGTCTACTCCCACGTCCCCACCACCGACGCCAACGCCCCCGGCTACGACCCCGAGAAGGTTCAGGGGTTCGCGTGGGGACTCGGCGTGGAGCGGATCGCGATGCTCAAGCACGGCATCCCCGACCTCAGGCTCTACTACGAGAACGACCTGCGGTTCTTGGAGCAGTTCGGATGAGAGTCCCGCTGCCATGGCTGCGCGAATACTGCGACCCGGACCTCGACGTGGGCGCGATCGAGGAGCGGCTGACGATGAGCGGCACGAAGGTCGAGGCGATCCACCACCACGGCGTGGCCTCCACCGAGGGGTTCGTCGTGGGACGGGTGCTGAGCGCCGAGAAGCACCCTGACGCGGACAAGCTCAAGGCGTGCACGGTCGACGTCGGCGGCGATGAGCCGGCTAGCATCGTGTGCGGCGCGCCCAACGTCGCGGCTGGGCAGACCGTCGCGGTCGCGCTGCCCGGCGCGGTCATGCCCGGCGGCATGAAGATCGAGAAGCGCAAGCTCAGGGGCATCCCCTCGGAAGGCATGATCTGCTCCGAGACCGAGCTGGAGATCGGGGCCGGCAGTGACGGCATTCTCGTCCTCGACGGCCTCACGCTCGACGCGGAGCTGGCGCCCGGCACGCCGCTCGCGGAAGTGCTGCCGATCTCGATGGACGTCGTCGAGCTCGAGATCACGCCCAACCGCCCCGACTGCCTCGGCATCTACGGCGTCGCACGCGAGCTGCACGCAGCCACGAGCGCGCCGCTGGCCGCCGCGCCCTGGAGCGATGACCCCGGCTCGGCTGGCGAGGTCGCGGGCGCGCAGGTGCGCGTCGAGTGCCCCGACCTGTGCCCACGATTCACCGCGCGCGTGTTCGACAACGTCACCATCGCGCCCTCGCCGCCGTGGCTGAAAGCACGCCTCACCGCGGCCGGGCAGCGCACGATCAACAACGTGGTCGACATCACCAACTACGCCATGCTGCTCACCGGCCAGCCGCTGCACGCATTCGACCTCGACCGCGTCGCCGGCGCCACGCTCACCGTGCGCCGCGCGCACGAGAACGAGCAGGTGGAGACGCTCGACGGGCAGACGCGCACGCTCGACGGCGAGATGGTCCTGATCGAGGACGCCGACGGCCCGACGTCGATCGCCGGGCTGATGGGCGGCGCGCGCTCGGAGGTGCAGCCGGATACGACCCGCGTGCTGCTCGAGGTCGCCACCTGGAACGGACCCAACATCCACCGAGCCTCGTGGGCGCTCGGCCTGCGCAGCGAGGCCTCCGGACGCTTCGAGAAGGGACTGCAGCCCGAGCAGTGCATGCACGCACAGGCCGTCGCCACCCAGCTGATGGTCGAGCTGTGCGGCGCGAGCGTCACGCCCGGCACGATCGACGTCGGCTGGGAGGAGCAGGAGCCGCAGGCGATCCGCCTGCGCGAGGCGCGCGTGAGCGCGATCCTCGGCGTGTCCGTCCCCGCCGCCCGACAGGCGGAGATCCTGAACGCGCTCGACTTCGCCACACAGCCCGCCGATGACGGCCTCGACGTGACCGTCCCCGCGCTGCGCCGCCAGGACGTCACCCGCGAGATCGACCTGATCGAGGAGGTCGCAAGGATCGACGGCCTCGAAAACCTGCCCGCCACACTGCCCGCCCGCCGCGGAGCGGCCGGAAAGCTCACGCACGCCCAGCGCGTACGCCGCTTGGCCGAGGACGCGATGGTCGGACGCGGCCTGCACGAGATCGTCGGCTGGAGCTTCACCGAACCGGCGCTGCTCGACCGGCTGCGCCTGCCCGCAGAGCACGAGATGCGCCGCGTGGTCGCGCTCGAAAACCCGCTCTCCGACGGCCAGTCGATCATGCGCCCCACGCTGCTCGGGTCGCTGCTCGACGCCGCCCGGCACAACGTCGCCCGCAACGGCCCCGACGTCGCGATCTTCGAGTCCGGCACCGTCTACCGCGCCCTCGACGAGGACCCCGCCCACACCTCGCTCGCGGACGAGCACCACGGCCTCGGAGTGCTGCTGAGCGGCGCGCTCTCGCCCCGCTCCTGGCGCGGCCAGCCCGCAGAGGCCGACTTCTTCGCCGCCAAGGCGCTGCTCGCGGCGCTGCTCGACCGCTTCGGGCTGCACTGGTCCGTGCGCGAGGCGCAGTGGCCGTTCCTGCACCCCGGACGCAGCGCCGCCGTGCTCGCGCGCGATCCCGACGGACAGCCCGTGACGCTCGGCTTCCTCGGCGAGGTCCACCCGCTCGTCGCGGGCGAGTGGGACCTCGAGCGCACCGCCGCCTTCGCGATCGACCTCGGCAAGCTCGCCGTGGTCGCCCCCGAGGTGGCCGCCTTCCGTCCCTTTGGCGCCTTTCCCGTGCTGCGCCAGGACCTCGCGGTCACGCTGCCCGTCGCCGTGACGGCCCGCGAAGTGGAGCACGCGGTGCGCAAAGCCGCGGGGGAGATGCTCGACAGGGCGGAGATCTTCGACGTCTACGAGGGCAAGCAGGTGGGGGAGGGCCGCCGCTCGCTCGCGCTCGCGCTGTCGTTCCGCTCGCTCGAGCGCACGCTCACCGACGAGGACATCGCGCCCGTGCGCGAGAAGATCGTCGCCACGCTCGCCGAGATCGGAGGCGAGCTGCGTGGCTGACCAGACCCCCCAGCCCTCCTCGCCCGGCGGGCCGAAGGTGATCGTCGCCGGCGCGACCGGTTTCGCGGGCGCGCTCGCCGCCGAGCTTCTGTGGCGCCACCCCGACTTCGAGCTCGTCGCCGTCACCGGACGCTCCGAGGTCGGCAGGACCCTGCACGAGGTCTACCCGCGCTACCGCGTGCCGATGAGGATCCAGGAGCTCGAGATGGCGGACCTCGCGGGCATCGACGCCGCGGTCGTCGCCTACCCGCACGCCGCCGCCGCCCCCACCGTCGCCGCGCTGCGCGAGCTCGGCGCGCGCGTCATCGACCTCAGCGCCGACTACCGACTCGCCTCGCTAGCCACGTACGAGCGGTGGTACGGCGTGCACCCGCGCCCCGACCTTATGGGCGAGGCCGTGTACGGGCTGACCGAGCTGCACCGCGAGCGGATCGCCGCCGCGAACATCGTCGCCAACCCCGGCTGCTACCCCACCGCGTCGCTGCTCGGGCTCGCGCCGCTCGCGCGCGCCGGGCTGATCGCCGACGCGGTCATCGACGCCAAGCAGGGCGTATCCGGCGCGGGGCGCGTGTTCGACGACACCACGCACCTGTCGATGGCGGGGGAGAACATCCTCCCGTACAAGGTCGCCGCGCACCGCCACACGCCCGAGATCGAGGAGCAGCTCGCGTTGCTCGGCGCGGACCTCAACGTCCAGTTCCAGGCGCACCTAGTGCCGCTCGACCAGGGCGAGATGGCCAGCTGCTACGTCACCACCACGCGCCCCGTCGTCGCCGCCGAGCTCGCGGAGCTGTTCGCCGCCGCCTACGCCGACGAGCCGTTCGTCGAGGTCGTCGACGCGCCGCCGGGAGTGCGAGAGGTGGCGCACACCAACTACTGCCGCATCTTCGCCGCCGCCGACGAGCACACCGGCAAGGTGCTCGTGTTCTCCGCGATCGACAACCTCTGGAAGGGCACCTCCTCGCAGGCCGTCCAGAACCTCAACCTGATGTTCGGGCTCCCCGAGACCAGGGGGTTGCTGTGAGCAGCCCCGATCAGGCGACGCTGCCGTTCTTCCGCTCGCGCTGGGTGCCCGCGCCGACGCACGTGCGCGAGCTCGGCCTCGACGCGGGGCTGCCCGCGGGCTTCCGCGCCGCCGGTGTCGCCGCGGGGCTGAAGCCGAGCGGCAACCACGACGTGGGGCTGCTCGTCTGTGACGCGGAGGAGCCGGTCAGCGCCGCGCGCTTCACCGCCACCGGCACGCCCGCCGCGCCGGTGCTCGTCAGCCGCGAGCGCTGCCACCTCGACAGCCTGCGCGCGGTGCTCGTCAACTCCGGCTGTGCCAACGCCGCCACCGGACAGCGAGGGCTCGACGACGCCGCCAAGACGCAGGGCGCCGCAGCGCTCGCCGTCGGCGTGCACCCCGCCGAGGTCGCGCTCGCCTCCACCGGCGGCATCAGCCACCTGCTGCCCGTCGACCTCGTGCTCAAAGGCATCCTCGCCGCACGCCCACTGCTCGACCAGGCCGGCGACACGTCCTTCCAGCAGGCGATCCAGACGACCGACCTGTTCGAGAAGCGCGCCAACCTCGAGGTCGAGCTGCCCTCCGGGACCGTGCGACTCAGCGCCCAGTGCAAGGGGGCGGGCATGATCTCGCCGAACTTCGCCACCATGCTGTGCTTCGTCGAGACCGACGCCGCGATGTCCGCCGAGACCGCCGACCTGCTGCTCGGCGTGTGCGTCAAGCGCTCCTTCGACCGCGCCTCCGTCGACGGACAGCTGTCCACCAACGACACCGCCATCCTCATGTGCTCCGGCGCCAGCGGCGTGCGGATCGCGCCCGAGAGCGAGGACGAGCTGCGCTTCGGCGAGGCGCTCGACGCGATCCTGCGGGCCCTCGCGATCATGATGGTCACCGACGGCGAGGGCGCCAAGCGGATCGCGCGCGTCGTCGTGCGCGGCGGCAACGCCGAAGGCGTCGAGGCAGCAGCCCGCGCCGTCGCCAACTCGCCGCTCGTCAAGGCCGCGCTCCACGGCGGCGACCCCAACTGGGGGCGGATCGTGCAGGCCGTCGGCGGCGCCCTGCCGGGCACATCGCCACTCGCGGTCGACATATCAATAGAGAAAACGCAGGTCTGCTCCGCCGGCACGGCTATTCGCTACGACGAGACGGCGCTCGCCGCGGCGGTCCAGCGGTTGGAGGTCGAGTACGAGATCGACCTACCCGGCGATGGCGCGGAGACCGAGGTGTTCTTCTCCGATCTCTCACACGAGTACGTGACGATCAACGCCGACTACACGACATGAGCGAGGGGGTGGGCATGCGCGACGTCGGCACACTGCTCGAGGCGCTGCCTTACATCAAGCAGTTCCACGGCAAGACCGTCGTCATCAAGTACGGCGGCGCCGCGATGGTCGACCCGGCGCTGCGCGAGGAGTTCGCGCGCGACGTCGTGCTGCTCAAGTACGTCGGGCTCAACCCGATCGTCGTGCACGGCGGCGGCCCCGAGATCACCGGCTACATGGAGCGCCTCGGCCTGCCCGTCGAGTTCGTCGGTGGGCTGCGCGTGTCCGACGCCAACACCGTCGAGGTCGCCAAGATGGTGCTCGTCGGCAAGGTCAACAAGGAGATCGTGCTGCGCGTCAACCGCCACGGCCAGCCCGCCGTCGGCCTCTGCGGCGACGACGGCTCGCTGTTCCACGTCGAACGGCGCTCCGCGCCCGGTGGCGAGGACATCGGCTTCGTCGGGCGCATCAAGCAGGTCAACATCGGCGTGATCGAGCACATCTCCCGCGACTACATCCCCGTGATCGCCTCCGTCGGCGCCGACCGCGACGGCAACTCCTACAACATCAACGCCGACGAGGCCGCCGGCGCAGTCGCGGGCGCGCTCGGCGCCTACAAGGTCGTCTTCCTCACCGACGTGCCCGGCTGGCTCGCCGACCCCTCCGATCCCTCCAGCCTGATCCGCCAGGCCAGCTCCGAGCGGGTCCAGCAGGAGGCCGCGAGCATGGACGGCGGCATGCGCCCGAAGCTCGAAGCGTGCGTCGACGCGATCAACAAGGGCGTCAGCGCCGCGCACATCCTCGACGGGCGCATTGCGCACTCGCTGCTGCTCGAGCTGTTCACCGACGCCGGGATCGGGACCAAGATCGAGATCGCGCCATGAGCCTCGCCGAGCTGCAGCAGCTCGAGCGCGACAACGTGATCGGCACGTACGCGCGCAACCCGGTGGAGTTCGTGCGCGGGGAGGGGGCGCGGCTGTGGGACGTCGACGGCCACGAGTACCTCGACCTCCTCTCCGGGATCTCAGTCACCAACCTCGGGCATTGCCACCCGGCGGTGGTTGCGGCGGTACGCGAGCAGATCGGGCGGCTGATGCACGTCGGCAACCTCTTCTACACCGAGCCCGCCATGCGCCTCGCCGCGCGCCTCTCAGCGTCGAGCCTCGGCGGCAAGGTGTTCTTCTGCAACTCCGGCGCCGAGGCCAACGAGGCCGCGATCAAGCTCGCGCGCAAGGCCAAGCGCGAAGGCGACGTCGTCGTCGTCCACGGCGCCTTCCACGGGCGCACCTACGGCGCGCTCTCCGCCACCCCCCAGGAGGCCAAGCAGGCGCCGTTCGCGCCGCTCGTGCCAGGGTTCCGCGCCGTCACCGCCGACCCCAACGCGATCGCCGCCGCCGTCGACGAGCGCACCGCCGCCGTGCTGCTCGAGCCGATCCAGGGCGAGACCGGCGTGCACGTCCTCTCTGAAGAGATGCTCACAGCCGCGCGCGCAGCCTGCGACAAGCACGGCGCCGCGCTGATCTTCGACGAGATCCAAACCGGCATGGGACGCACCGGCACGCTGTGGGCCTACCAGCACACGGGCGTCGTGCCCGACGCGATCACCGTCGCCAAGGCGCTCGGCGGCGGACTGCCGATCGGCGCGCTCGTCACCGGGCCACGGCTCGCCGACGTCCTGCAGCCGGGCGATCACGGCTCCACCTTCGCCGGCGGACCCGTCGTCGCCTCGGCCGCGCTGACCGCGCTCGAGCTGACGATGGAGGAGGGGCTGCTCGCCGGAGTGCAGGAGCGCGGCGGCCGGCTGCGCGCGGGTCTGGAGCGCCTCGATCATGTGGTCGAGGTGCGCGGCCGCGGGCTCATGCTCGCCTGTGAGCTCGACATCGCCGCCCCCGACGTCGTGCGCCGCGCGCTGCTCGAGGAGCGGCTCGTGCTCAACGCCACCGGCCCCACCACCGTCCGGCTGCTGCCGCCGCTCACGATCGACGACGGCGACGTCGCCGAGGCGCTCACCCGGCTCGGCCGCGTGCTCGAGAGCTGAGCCGATGCGCACCGAGTTGGAGGACGGGCTCGAGCTCGACGACGACCCCGCGCGGATCGACGTCGACGCGGTCCACGCGTTCATCAGCGGCGAGTCCTACTGGGGCAAAGGCCGCGCGCGCGAGAGGGTCGAGAAGGCGATCATCGGCTCAACCAGAGTCGTCGGCCTCTACGACGGCAGCAGGCAGGTGGGGTTCGTCCGAGCCGTCACCGACGGCGCCATCCACGCCTACATGGCCGACGTGTACGTGCTCTCGCAATACCGCGGGCGCGGCCTCGGGCTGGCGCTCATCAGCGAGATGGTCGACCACGGACCGTTCCGCGAGCTGCGCTGGATGCTCCACACAGCCGACGCCCAGGGCCTCTACGAAAAGATCGGATTCGCGGTCGCCGCGATCCCGTATCCGGTGATGGAACGCCCACGCCGCTACGATTCGCGCCCGTGAGCGACGCCGCCAACATCCCCACCACCCGCACCGCCTCCTACGAGGCCGACCCCGAGCACGTCCACCGCGTGCTGCTGCTGTACTCCGGCGGCCTCGACACGAGCGTGATGCTCAAGTGGATCCAGGACTCCTACAACGCCGAGGTCGTGTGCCTGACCGTCAACCTCGGCCAGCCCGGCGAGGACTACGAGGTGATCGAAGGCAAGGCGATCCAGCTGGGTGCGCTCGAGTGCCACGTCGTCGACGCCAGGGAGCAGTTCGCGCAGGAGTATCTGGCGCCGGCGATCAAGGCTAACGCTGTGTATGGGGACGGCTATCCGCTGTTCACCTCGCTGGGGCGTCCGCTGATCGCAAAGCTCGCGGTCGAGTATGCGCGCAAGACGAGCTGTGACACGATCGCCCACGGTTGTACGGGCAAGGGCAACGACCAGGTGCGCATCGAGGCGACGATCGCCACGCTCGCGCCGGAGCTGAAGGTGATCGCTCCGGTGCGCTCATGGCAGATGGGCCGCGAGGAGGAGATCGCCTACGCGCGCGAGCACGGCATCCCCGTCAAGGGCGGAACGGAGGCGGCGCCGTACTCGATCGACGACAACCTCTGGGGGCGCTCCTCTGAGGGCCGCTGGATCGAGGATCTCGAGCATGCTCCCGACGACGACGTCTTCCAGCTCGTCACACGCCCAGAGCTCGCGCCGGACGAGCCGCAGACCGTCACCATCGATTTTGAGAAAGGAGTTCCCGTGGCGCTCGATGGCGAGCGTCTGGGTCTCGTCGAGCTGATCGAAGCGACCGCTGAGATCGGCGCGCGGCATGGCATCGGGATCCTCGACCACATCGAGGACCGCATCGTGGGGCTGAAGGTGCGCGACATCTATGAGGCACCCGCGGCTGCACTGATCCTGCCCGCCCACAAGGAGCTCGAGCGGCTCGTGTGCACGATTCACCAGAACCAGTTCAAGGGCGACCTCGACCGGCAATGGGGCTACCTGGTGTACGCGGGCCTGTGGTGGGAGCCGCTGCGCACCGACCTGGATGCGTACATGAACGAGGTCAACGAGCGTGTCACCGGTTCGATCGGCCTGAAGCTCTACAAGGGCCACGCGCGCGTCGTCACGCGCTCCTCGCCCAACGCTGTCTACGACGCGAGCCTCGCGTCGTTCTCGGAGTCCGGCGGGCTCTTCTCGCAGACCGCCTCGCCCGGCTTCATCGAGCTGTGGTCGCTGCAGTCGCGCATGGCCTGGCGCCTGCGCAACGAGTAACCCTTCGCCACCCGGGTAGCATCAACCCGATGAGCGGCAACGGCTACAAGATCGTCGGCTACGTGGTGTGGAAGGGCGGCAGGTGGTACCTGCGCCAGCGGTTCCCGCGCGCCCGCCGCGTTGCGATCGTGGGCGTCACCGTCACCGGCGGCGTGCTGGCCGCGACGATCCTCGCCAAACGCCTCTCGAGCTGATCTCCGAACGCTCGCGCCGTCCGGTGCGACGCGTAGCTTGCCGGTCAACGTGATGGCCGAGGGCGACGAGACACAGGGGGGCGAGCGGGCCCGCAGCGGCAGGAGCGAGGGCGACCTGCTCGCCGAACGCCGCGCCCGCCGCGCCGCCGAGAGCGGTGAGCTGGCGCTCACGCGTCGCGCGGAGGCCGCCGAAGCGACCGTGCAGACGCTCGAACGCCATGTCGCGAGCCTGCAGCAGCGCCTGCGTGACGCCGAGGACGAGCAGCGCCTGGCCGCCGAGCTGCTCGACGTCGAGAAGGCCGCGGCGCTCGAGCGCGAGCACGAGCTGCGCCGGGTCAAGCAGCGCGAGTACGCCGAGCAGCAGCTGCGCGTCGAGGCCGAGGAGCGGATCGCCGGCAGCGACCGCGAGAGCCGAGCCGAGCTCGAGCGCCTCGCACGGCGCCTCGGCGAGAGCGAACAGGACGCGGCGGAGATGGCCGACGCGCTCGAGGCCGTCCAACGTCAGCTCGCCGAGGCCGAGCAGACCGCCGAGGCCGAACGCGCCGCGCTGCTGGGCGACCTGCGATCGGCCGAGCGCGAGCTGCAGGGCCGCGTGGGCGCCCTCGAGCTGCGCGCCGTCGAGCTGCAGCAGGGACTCGCGGCCGAGCGCGCCGCACGCGAGCGCTCCGAGCTTCAGCTGGAGGGCATGCGCGAGGGGCACAGCCAGATGGCGCGCCTGCTCGGAGACATGCGCGGCCTGCTCGAGCGGCTCGCGATCGCCGCGGCCGCGCCCCGGGCGAGCGCCCCGCCGCCGCGGTCGCTGCCGCCCAGCCTCACCACGACCGCTCAGGTCCCCGCAGCCGGACAGGCGCAGCCCGCCGAGGCTCCCGCGGCACAAGCCGCAGTGCCCGTCGAGCCGCTGCCCGCGAAGCCCGCGGCGCCCCCGCGGGTGCCCGTCCCGGAGGCGCGCGGCGAGGAGATGGCCGAGGCGCTGGCCGCCGCCGTCGAGCGGCTCAGAGAGCGTGCCCAGGCCGTCCCGGAGCTTCAGCCCGAGCCCGTCGCGCCGAAGGTGGTTCGTCCGTCACACAAGCACAGCATGTCGCTGATCGGGCGCCTGAGAATGAGACGCAAACAGCGGCGCAACCGCTGATCGTCCGCCGCTCGGATGCCTAGCATGAGTAACCAGTGAGCACCTCTTCCTGCGCCCATCTGCACGTCCACTCCGAGTATTCGCTGCTCGACGGCGCGTGCAAGATCGAGGCGCTCGCCGAGCGGGCCGCGAAGTTCGGCCAGCCCGCGCTCGGGCTCACCGACCACGGCGTGATGAACGGCGCGGTCGAGATGTACAAGGCGTGCAAGAAGCACGACGTCAAGCCGATCATCGGCTGCGAGATCTACCTCGTGGACGACCACACCCACAGCGGGCGGGGCGGGACCGGGAAAACCGAGCGCAACCATCTGACCCTGCTCGCGTCCAACGACGCCGGCTACCGCAACCTCGTCAAGCTCTCATCCGCGGGCTTCCTCGAAGGGCTGCAGCGCGGCAAGCCGACCGTCGACCTCGCCCAGGTCGAGCGCCACTCCGAGGGTGTGATCGCCCTCACCGGATGTCTCGCTTCGCGCTTCTGCCAGCGCCTGCTCGACGATCGCCCCGAGGACGCCCGCGCGCACGCCGATGACCTGCTGCGCGTGTTCGGCGCGGAGAACGTGTACTTCGAGGTCCAGAAGAACGGTCTCGCCCCGCAGGACAAGTGCAACGAGGGGATCGTTCGCATCGCGCGCGAGGTCGGCGGCAGCCTGGTGGGAACGGGCGACGTCCACTACCTGCGTCGCGAGGACTACGAACACCACACGGCGCTGCTGTGCGTGCAGACGAAGAGCACGATCGCCGAACCGAAGCTGACGTTCGACACGAACGAGTTCTACCTCCGCGACAGCGCCGAAATGGTCGCCGCGTTCTCGGAGTGGCCGGAGGCGATCGCGAGCACGCTGGAGATCGCGGAGCGCTGCTCGGTCGAGATCGAGCTCGGCAAGCAGCTGATCCCGAGCTTCAAGACCCCCGACGGCACACCGGAGCGCGAGTACCTGCGCGCACGCGTGCAGGAGGGGCTGCGAGCCCGCTACGGCGCCCCGCCGCCCGCCGAGGCGGTCGAGCGTATGGAGATGGAGCTCGGCGTGATCGACCGGATGGGCTTCAACGCGTACTTCCTGATCGTGTGGGACTTCGTCAAGTACGCCAAGGAGAACGGCATCGCCGTCGGCCCCGGCCGTGGCTCGGCAGCAGGCTCGATCGTGTCCTACTGCCTGGCGATCACCGACGTCGACCCGCTGCAGTACGACCTGCTGTTCGAGCGCTTCCTGAACCCCGAGCGCGTGTCGATGCCCGATATCGACATCGACTTCTCCGTGCGCGGGCGCGAGCGCGTCATGCGATACGTGACCGAGAAGTACGGGCGCGAGTCGGTCGCGCAGATCGTGACGTTCGGCAAGATGTTCCCGCGCGCGGCCACGCGCGACGCGGCGCGCGTGCTCGGCTTCGACTACGGCACCGGCGACCGCCTCGCGAAGCTGATCCCCGACCCGATCATGGGCCGCTCGCCATCGTTCGAGGAATGCATGAAGCCCGGCGAACCGCTTCGCAAGGCGTGCGACGAGGAGCCCGTAGCGCAACGGATCGTGGACGTCGCCCGTGGCCTCGAGGGGATCGTGCGCAATTCCTCGATCCACGCCGCCGCGGTCGTGATCGCCGACCGGCCGCTGACGGACATCGTGCCGCTGCAGCTCGCCGACGCCGGCACCGACGAGAACGGCGAGCGCGCGTTCCGCACGGTGACCCAGTTCTCGATGAAACCAATCGAGGAGATCGGCATCCTCAAGATGGACTTCCTCGGCCTGCGCAACCTCGACGTGATCGAGGACGCGCTCGACATCATCGAGCGCTCCACAGGCGAGCGCCCCGACTGGACCAAGATCCCGCTCGACGACGCGGCGACCTACGAGATGATGGCCCGCGGCGACTCGATCGGCGTGTTTCAGTTCGAGTCCGAGGGCATGCGCGAGGCGCTCAAGAAGGTGCGCCCCGACGAGTTCAACGACCTCGTCGCGCTCAACGCGCTCTACCGCCCGGGCGCGATGGACCAGATCCCGGTCTACGCGAAGGGCAAGCACAACCCACAGGCGATCTCCTACCCCGACGAGCGCCTGCGCCCGATCCTCGAGTCCTCCAACGGCGTGATCCTCTACCAGGAGCAGGCGATGCAGATCTCCAAGGAGCTCGCGGGCTTCTCGGGGGCGAAGGCGGACGACCTGCGCAAGGCGATCGGCAAGAAGAACCGCCAGGCGATGGCGGCGCTGAAGCCGGAGTTCATCGAGGGCTGCAAGGCGTCGGGCACCAAATCGGACGTGATCGAGTTCCTGTGGAACACGAACGAGAAGTCAGCCGACTACTCCTTCAACAAGAGCCACGCCGCCTGCTACGGGCTGATCGCCTACCGCACCGCGTGGCTGAAGGCGAACTACACCGCCGAGTACATGGCCGCGCTGATCTCCTCGGTGATGTCGACGAAGGACAAGGTGCCGTTCTTCGTGGCCCGCTGCGAGGAGATGGGCATCGAGATCCTGCCGCCGGACGTGAACCTCTCAGACCACGAGTTCACGGTCGTCGAGGGCAACATCCGCTTCGGCCTCGACGCCGTGAAGGGCGTCGGCTACCAGGCGGTCGAGGCGATCAAACGGGCGCGCGAGGAGGCCGGCGAGTTCAGCTCGATATGGGACTTCTGCGAGCGCGTGGACAACCGCACGGTCAACAAGAAGGCGATCGAGGCGCTCGTCAAGTGCGGCGCCCTCGGCTCCACCGGCGCGACCCGCAAGGGGATGCTCGAAGTCCTCGAGCAGGCCCAGGCCGCCGGCCAGAAGCTCCAGCAGGACGCACAGATCGGGCAGGGCTCGATCTTCGATCTGCAGGAAGACGCCGGCCCGACCGCACAGACACCCGCCGGCGGCGGCCTCGGACTGGCTCGGCCGCTGCACCCGGCGATCCCGACGGTCGAGTTCGAGCAGCCCGAGCTGCTTGCGGCGGAGAAGGAGGCGATCGGGCTGTTCGTCTCCGCGCACCCGCTCAAGCCGTTGAGAGAGGCGCTGCGCGCGAAGGTCGACTGCCCGCTCTCCTCACTGCCCGAGCGCCGCGACAAGGACTTCGTGACCGTCGGCGGGATCATCACCGAGGCCAAGAAGATCCGCACGCGCAACGGCGATCACATGATGTTCGCCACGCTCGACGACCTCGCCGGCGCGGTCGAGATCCTCGTGTTCGGCAAGGCGCTCGCCGAGCACGAAGCGGCGCTCAAGGTCGACGAGGTAGTGATCGTGAAAGGCCGCGTCGACCACAAGGAAGCGGGCAAGACGTGCGTGGTCGTGCAGAGCATGCAGAGCTTCGCCCCCACCGAGGAGGAGATCGAGCGCGCCCGCTCGCAGGCAGCGTCGGCCGCGGCGTCGGCGACCGCGATGGCCCAGCCGATGAAGCTCAGCATTGCCGCGGGAGACATCTCGCACGACTCGATGGAGGAACTCAAGCAGCGGATCGAGGAAGCCCCCGGCCCCGCCGAGGTTCAGGTCGAGATCCACACGAGCGCCGGAAAGCGCACGATCCGACTAGGCGAGGAGTTCACGGTGCGCAACACGCCCACCGTGCGTGCCGAGCTGCAGGATGTCTTTGCGCCGGTCGCCTCGGCCGCGACTGGTTAGTGACAGCGTTCCCGAAATGGTTTGGCGATTCGCGGGGATCAAGCACCCGGCCGACGGGCGATAGCTGCACAGACGTCCGGCGCGCCCGCGACGATTGACCGATGCTGTTTGGAGTGCTGGGGTCCGCTGCCCGCGAGTTTCGTGACGTTCTTCGCGCGGCGACGCCCACGCATCGTCGGCTGCGCGACCACGTTGTGATGATCGTCGTGGCGACTGTCGGTATTGACTTGTTATGCGCGATCATGGCGTTCCTGCTTGAGCGCCACTCCCAGCAGACTGAGATCAAGACGTTCGGCAGCGCCGTGTTCTGGACGACGACTCAGCTGCTGACCGTCTCCTCGCAGATCAAGAATCCGATCTCGGCCGGCGGACGGATCCTGGATGTCTTCATGGAGATCTGGGCGATCACGGTAGTTGCCGCGCTGGCTGGCGCGTTCGGCAGCTTCCTTCAAAAGCGCGGCCAAGAGATCGACGCCAAGCACTGACGGGCGACGATCGGCCGATCACGCCGGCAGTCCCGGCGTGATCCTCGCGTTCTCGGTTTACAGGCGGGCGACGTCATGGCCTGCTGATGCGCGTGATCGCGGCGAACCGGCTCAACGTACAACGCACTCGTCTACTGCCCGCTCTCGTCGCTCACGGGTTTCCCGGGCTTCTTCAGTAGTGGCTACGGATGACCGTGCCGCGATTCGGGCGTAGGTTCGTCGGCATGGACCTAATCGTTATGTTGCTCGTCATTCTCATTGTCTTGGCGTTGGTGGGGAGTTTGGCTGTGAGTCCGCTGCTGTGGGTGCTCGTCATCATTCTCGTGGTCTTCGCGGTTGGAGGTCGAGGCCGCTACTACGGACGGCGAGGGTGATGGTTCGCTCTGGGGCCAGTGGATCGCAGCGATGGTCTCCGCAACGTTCACCGGCATTCACGTTGACCATCTACACCTCTGGCTTGGGTCATCGTCGCTTGGGCGACGCGTCTCGGCCACAACCCAGTACACCCTAGGAGGCCCACAATGGGCGAGCAAACCGACAAGATCAGCGGCCGCGCAAAGCAGGCCGTCGGCGCTGTGACCGGCGACGAGGAGACCAAGCGTGAGGGAGAGCGCCAGGAGGACAAGGGCAAGCTCAAGGGCAAGCTCGACTCAGTCGTGGAGAAAGCGGAGCACACGCTCGAAGACGTCAAGCACAAGGTCGATCGGCGCTGAACGACCGTGCGCGCTCGCGGAGATGACGCTGGCCGCTGATCTGTCAGCGGCTTGCGATCCCACGCTCGCGCAGCGCCACTGCCAACGCCACTTCCTCGGCCGTCGCCCCCTTGCGATTCGGGCCGGGAGTCTCGAGCACGCACGCAAGGCCCGCGAGCTGAGGAGCGGACAGGAACGCGGCGCAGCCCTCCTCGCCCAACTCGCCCTCGGCGACGTCGGCGTGACGATCGCGGTTCGATCCGAGTCCCGTCTGGGAGTCGTTGAGGTGCAGCGATCCCAAACGGTCGAGGCCGATCTTCTCCGAGACCTCATCCATCAACGCGTCCATGCCGGCGTTTGTGCGGATGTCATACCCCGACGCGTACAGGTGACAGGAGTCCAGGCACAGCCCCACCCGCTGATCGCCGCCGCACGCCTCAATCAGCGCGGCGAGCTCGTCGATGGAGCGCCCGAGCGTCCCGCCGGCACCGGCGGTGTTCTCGAGATGCAGCTCGCAACCCTCGCTGTCGGCGAGCGCCTGCCTGATCGTCTCACCCGCGCGGACGATCGCGCTGGGCACGTCCCCGGTCTTGGCCGAGCCCGGGTGCAGCACGACCCCGGTGGCGCCGATGTCGTGCCCGACGCGCAACGAATGGGTTAGCGAGGTGAGCGACTTGGCGGAGATGTCTGGATCGTCGCTGGCGCAGTTGAGCAGATAGACGGCGTGGATCAGCACAGCGTCGATTGGGCTGTCCGCCATCGCCTCGCGGAACGCCGCCACGTCCTCCTCGCGGTAGGTCGTCGGCCGCCACATCCGCGGCGACTGGTTGAAGATCTGGATCGCCCGGCAGCCCCGTTCCACGCCGCGCTCGATCGCCTTCGGGAGACCGCCCGAGGGCGAGACGTGTGCGCCGATCAGCACTGAATGTGCCCGGAGACCGCTGCGACTAGCATGCGGCGCATCCTATGAGGGTTCGCTTCGCACCATCGCCCACCGGGGCGCTGCACATCGGCGGCGCGCGCACGGCGCTGTTCAACTGGCTGCTCGCCCGTCACGAGGGCGGCGAGATGGTGCTGCGCATCGAGGACACCGATCGCGAGCGCTCCACCCCGGAGAACATCGAGCAGATCCTCGACGCGCTGCGCTGGCTGGAGCTCGACTGGGACGAGGGGCCGATCCTGCAGACCGACCGCTCCGAGCGCCACGGCGAGGCGCTGAATGCCCTGCTCGACGCTGGTCACGCATACCGCTCCGAAGCGACCGCGGACGACGTGAAGGCCTACAAGGCCCAGCACGGCGCCGACCGGGGATACCGCGGGCAGGCCGAAGCGCAGGGGGCGGTGCGGCTGCGGGTGCCCGACGAGGGCGCGACGGTCGTGCACGACGTGATCCGCGGCGACACGCGCTTCGATCACGTCCACCTCGACGACCCCGTGATCGCGCGCGCGGACGGCAGCGTGCTCTACAACTTCGCGGTCGCGATCGACGACCTCGACGCGGGCATCACCCACGTGGTGCGGGGCGAGGATCACCTCTCCAACACGCCCAAGCAGCTGCTCGTGCTCGAGGCCGCCAAAGCGGTCGGGCTCGGCGCCGATGCGCCGCTTCCCGCGTACGCGCACCTGCCGCTGCTGCACGGCCCGGACGGCAAGAAGCTCTCCAAGCGCCACGGCGCGGCCTCGGTGCAGGAGCTGCGCGACGCGGGCTACCTACCGGAGGCGGTGCGCAACTACCTCGCGCTGCTCGGCTGGGGCGCGGGCGACGATGAGACGGTGCTCTCGACGGAGGAGCTGATCGAGCGCTTCACGCTCGAGCGCGTGAGCCGCAACCCGGCGCGCTTCGACGAGGTCAAGCTGAAGTGGCTGAACGGCATCTACATCCGCCAGCTGCCGCTGGAGGAGCTGACTTGCCGCATTGAGGCGTTCACGGGCCGTGAGGGCCTGGAGGGCGCGGTCCGCATCAGCCAGGAGAAGATCCACACGCTCGCGGACTTCTGGCCGCTGGCGGGATCGCTGTTCGACGGCCCGGTCGATGATCCGAAGGCGCGCGAGCGCTGGCTCGGGCCGGAGGGCCTGGAGGCGCTTGCGGATGCGCGTGCGGCGCTCGCCGAGAGCGAGAGCTTCGACGAGGCCGCGGTGGGGGAGGCGCTGTCGGCGGTGGTGGAGCGTCGCGGCGCGAAGCCCCGCGAGGTCTACCAGCCGCTGCGCGTGGCGATCACGGGCGGGACGGTATCGCCGGGGATCTTCGAGTGTGTGGCGCTGCTTGGACGCGAGGAGACGCTGCGGCGCATCGACAACGTGCTTGCAAGCCAGCCCGATTCGCGCAGTTAGCCCTCAATTCGCGCGTCGTTACTGCCGATAGGGCCACAAAGAGAAATTCCGGCACCCCGATAGCCGGCGTTAACCCAAGGAAGGGGTTTTGTGGCATGCAGGCAGCTACGGCGTCAAAGAAGCTGAACGCAGCAAAGAAGCCGACCGCGACGAAAGCGCGTCGACCGGTCGACGGCAAAGGCCGCTCCGCTTCTCCCGC
Organism: uncultured Solirubrobacteraceae bacterium; assembly: GCA_964588985.1. GTDB lineage: Bacteria > Actinomycetota > Thermoleophilia > Solirubrobacterales > Solirubrobacteraceae > Palsa-744. The sequence continues at coordinate 11,405 of CAZPQW010000033.1, read as the reverse complement.
CGTATCCGGCGAGCGACACCAGAACGAGGGTCACGGCCGTCGCCTGACGATGGCCTTCGAAGCGCTCGAGGCATTCCCCGCGCTCGCCGAGTCACGCGATCGTCTGCTCGCGGTCATCGCGAAGGATCACATCGCGACCGCCGACGTGGTCTCCGCGGTGGAGTCCGACGTGGCGCTGATCATCGCGGTGCTGCGCTTGGCGAACCGTGCCCAGAACGCCCGTGGTCGAGTCGACACCGCAGTCGGAGCCGTGGAGGCGCTGAGCGCCCAGACCGTGCAGGCCGTCGCGAGCCGCGTGCGCACGTTCGACTTCTTCGAGCGCGCGACCGTGTGGGACGCCGCGCCTGAGCGCTTCCGGCTGCACGCCCTCGCCACCCAGCACGCCGCCGACCGCATCGCGGCGGAGGTCGGCTACGAGAACCGCGACCGTCTGACGGTGACGAGCCTGCTGCACGACATCGGCAAGCTGGTGCTGCTGCACGCCTACCCGGGATACCCCTCGCAGGTCCACCGCGGCGCGCGCACGCCCGAGGAGCGCATCCACCAGGAGCGGCGCGAGCTCGGCGTCGACCACGCGCTCGTGGGCGGCGTGCTGATCCGCCGCTGGGGGCTGCCGGCGACGATCGCGACGCCGATCGAGCGCCACCACAACCCCGACGCCGAGGGCGAGGCGGCGTTCATCCGCCTGGCGGACATGCTCGCCCACTACGAGCAGGGCGCGCGCGTGTCGCCGACCGAGATGCTCCAGACAGCACGCAGCGTGGGCCTCGGTCCGCGCGAGCTGCGGCGCGTGATGTACGAGCTTCCGAGCTCGCCCAGCCAGCGCCAGCGCCACGTCGACCCGTGCCCGCTGTCCGGCCGCGAGCTGGGGGTGCTGCAGCGCCTCGCGGAGGGCAAGGTCTACAAGCAGATCGCCCACGAGCTGACGCTGTCGACGAGCACCGTGCGCACGCACCTGCACAACATCTACGGCAAGCTCGGGGCGGTCGACCGGGCGCAGGCGGTGCTCATCGCGACGGAGCGGGGCTGGCTGTAGGAGGGGGATGGGCGCCGCGAGGCGGTGTCCAGTCGGGTGAGTGCGTAGCATCGCGCCTACAGCGCGATGATCTCGATCACCAGCAAGTCCCCCTACGCAGTGCTCGCCCTGGCCGAGCTGGGCCGCGCGACGGGCTCCGAGCCGGTGCCGATCGGCGAGCTTGCGCGCAGGCGCGACGTGCCGGTGCAGTTTCTCGAGCAGCTGTTCGCGGTGCTCAGGCGCGCGGGGATCATCAGCTCCCAGCGTGGGGTGAAGGGCGGCTACCGCTTCGCGCGCGAGCCCTCGACGGTGACGGTGCTCGAGGTGGTGGAGCTGCTCGACGGTCCGCTCGGGCGCGACGCACAGGGCGTGTTCGCGGACGCGTCGGAGGCCGCGCGCAAGGTGCTCGCAGAGACGACGATCGCGGATGTGATCGAGCGCGAGATGCGCGACGCGGGGGCGTCGATGTATCACATTTAGAAGTGATGCTCGGGTCCGGCATGAGTCTGAATATCCGACTCATGTAGCGTTCCGGCCATGAAGCGGGGGCTGACGGTGATTGGTGGGTTCGTGACGCTCGTGCTGATTAGTGGCGCGATCGCCGGCTGCAGTGGATCCAGTTCTTCATCTACGAGCAACTCTGAAACCTCGTCGGAAGCGACCGCTACGCCGCCTGCGAGTGAACCTTCCCAGAAGGAAGAAGCCCCGAGCGAAGACGCTTCGGAACCGGAAAGCTCTCCGACGCCAACGCCGAAAGCATCCGAAGAACGCGGTGGTGCCGGCGCGGAAGAAGGCGAAAAGCAAGGAGTGGAAGGCAACGACGAAGTTGGGTCTTCAAGCCATGCCGGGGACGCCAAGTTCTGTTCTGAGCACGAATGCATCGGGAGCTTCGCGACAGAGGAAGGCACCGTGGTCGAATGCTCCGACGGAACCTATAGCCATGCAGGCGGGATCTCTGGCGCTTGCTCCCATCACGGCGGGGAGTCGGGGTGATGGTCCAGCGGTAGACGAAGCGCACCGAGTATGTCCCGGTTCCACGGAATCAGCCGGAGTAGCAGTGACCGTGGTCAGGGCCTACAACCAGCGTACGATGCAGAAACTGCTCATTGAAAATGGCTGGTCGGAGGTGCGTGGCGGCAAGCACATCGTCAAGATGACGAAGCCGGGTGAGCGACCCATAACGTTGCCGATGCACAAGCGCCAGGACTATGGACCGCGCCTCACCGCGTCGATACTTCGTCAGGCTGGTCTACAATGAGGAGCACGATGCCTGAGCAGATTGAGCTACGCGTCCGAGTTCATCACGAGGACGGCATGTACTGGGCGGAGGTTCCTACGCACCCGGGGTTGTTCGCATCTGGGGAGACGATGGACGAGCTGCTCGAGGCCGTCGGCGAGGCGTGGCATCTCTACACGCACGACGACAAGATCGTACAGCCGGTGACTCCTCCGGCCACCCAGCTACTGCAGGTTTTGGTTCCAGCCTAAGCGCATCGCGCTGATCCTCAGCCGTAGTCGTACGCCTGTGAAGACAACGGGATAGACCGCTCCAGCGAACGACAAACGCGCCTACTGCACTATTGTCGGGGCTATGTCCCGAATCCCGATCAACATTTCGGAGCTTGTGGGCAGCACGCCGCTGGTGGGTCTGCCGAGCATGCTCGCGGGCACTCCCGCGGCCGAGCAGGGCGTGGAGCTGTTCGCGAAGCTCGAGTCGTTCAACCCGGGTGGCTCGGTGAAGGACCGGATCGGCGTGGCGATGATCGAGGCGGCGGAGGCCGAAGGCAGGATCGAGCCGGGTCGCACGACGATCGTGGAGGCGACGAGCGGCAACACGGGGATCGCGCTGGCGTTCGTGTGCGCGGCGAAGGGATACGAGCTGGTGCTGACGCTGCCGCAGGGGATGAGCAGGGAGCGCGAGGGCCTGCTGCGCCTCTACGGCGCACGGGTCGACATCACCGAGTCGCTCGGCGGTATGGGTGAGGCGGTGGCGGCGGCGCGGGCGATGGCGCAGAGCGACGACGTGTTCCTGCCGGACCAGTTCTCGAACCCGGCGAACCCGGAGGCGCACCGCCGGACGACCGGCCCGGAGATCGCGAAGGCGCTCGACGGCCGTGTGGACGTGCTGGTCGCGGGCGTGGGGACGGGTGGCACGATCACGGGCGTGGGCGAGCACCTGCGCGAGCACGTGAACCCGAAGCTGCAGGTGATCGCCGTGGAGCCGCGCGGCTCGGCGGTGCTGTCGGGCGCGTCCGCCGGCCCACATCGCATCCAGGGCATCGGCGCGGGGTTCGTCCCGCCGGTGCTCAACCGCGAGTTGATCGACGAGATCATCCCGGTGTCGGACGACGACGCGATCCAGACGGCGTGGAACTGCGCCAAACGCGCCGGCCTGCTCGCGGGCATCTCCTGCGGCGCGGCGATGTGGGGAGCGCTGCAGGTCGCCGCGCGCCCCGAGTCGAAGGGCAAGCGAATAGTCGTGATCATGCCCGACTCCGGCGAGCGCTACGTCTCACAGGCCTTCTTCGCCCCCTGACAGCACCCGGCGTCTGCCCGCGTGCAACCAGCACGCGAACAGCCACCGTGCACCGTCAGATCGATGGCCGGAAACGGCCGTTTATAGGTGCCCCTATCGGGGCATGCTCGGGTCGCGTGGTGTCGAACCGTGGCGCGGTCCAATGATGTCTGGAGACATCGCTTTCAATTGCGGCGCTGGCTCGTTAGATTCGAGAAGTTCCAAGAGGAACGGGGAGTTCGCATCCATCTACTAGAGGGAAAAGGGGAATGTGTATGTCTCGTCGCTTGTTGTGCATCGCAACCGTGGTCGGCGCGCTGATGGCGCTCGCGGCCGCGCCGTCGCTGGCTGGGGCCAGCGTGCCTTATGTGTCGCTCGGTGACTCGTTCACCTCCGGTCCGTTCATCCTGCCGCCGGCTCTGGGAGCGCCGCTCGACTGCCTGCAGTCGGCGCGCGACTATTCGCATCTGTCGGCCTCGGCGCTCGGCCTGTCGCTCACCGACGTGAGCTGCTCAGGCGCGACGACGTCGAACTTCTCGACCGCGCAGTACTCGGACCAGCCGCCGCAGTTCAACGCGCTGAGCTCCTCCACGCAGGTTGTGTCGGTGGGGATCGGCGGAAACGACAACGGCCTGTTCCTGAACACGCTGATCACCTGCGGGGCGGAGGATCTGGTGTTCCCGTTCGGCACGCCGTGTAAAAGCACCTACGGGCACACGCTCGCCGAAAAAATCGCCGCGGACGGTCCCGTGGTGGGCGCGGCGCTGGCGCACATCCACTCGGTGTCGCCGTCGGCGAAGGTGTTCGTGGTGGGCTACCCGGACATCCTGCCCCAGAGCGGCAACTGCTGGCCGACAGTGCCTCTGACGACCGGCGATACGGCGTACCTGAACGGCATGGAGAAGGAACTGGATGCGATGCTCAGCAGCGAGGCCTCCACAAACGGCGCGACGTACGTTGACACGTACACGCCGAGCATCGGCCACGACGCGTGCAAGTCGTTGAGCGTGCGCTGGGTCGAACCGCTGCTGCCGGAATCGGATGCGTTCTCGGTGCACCCGAACGAAAAAGGCATGGCAGAAGACGCAAAGCTGGTCGAGGCGGCGATGCGCGCGAAAGGCATCTCCTAGGGAGGTCGGTCGGTCGGCCCTTTCCGGCCCGGGCGCGTCAGCGCGCTCCGGGCCGGGAGGGAACCGGCTGTTGCATTGCTCTCAGCATCGCCAATTCGACCGCTACGCTGTTCCCATGCCCGGTCTCGGCAAGTTCGCTCGGGTCGCGAAGGAGGTCCGCCGCGACGTGCTTGCCGCGCGCGACCGCGACCCCGCCGCTCGCGGTGTGGCGCCCCTGGAGATCCTCGCGACGTGGCCCGGCATCCACGCGCTGTTGGCCTACCGCGTGGCGCACGCGCTGCACCTGTCCGGTGTGCCGCTGCTGCCGCGCATCATCTCGATGTTCACGCGCGCGCTCACCGGGATCGAGATCCACCCCGCGGCGCAGATCGGCCAGGGCCTGTTCATCGACCACGGCGCGGGCGTCGTGATCGGCGAGACGGCGGACATCGGCAATGACGTGACGCTGTACCAGGGCGTGACGCTCGGCGGCACGGGCTTCGCGACCGGCAAGCGCCATCCGACGGTGCAGGACAACGTGACGATCGGCTCCGGCGCGAAGCTGCTCGGCCCGATCACGATCGGCCACGGCGCGAAGATTGGCGCGAACAGCGTGGTGATCACCGACGTGCCGCCGAACTCCACCGTCGTCGGCAACCCCGGTCACCCGGTGCGCGTGGACGGCCGCCGCGTGGAGGGTCCCGACGCGGACTGGATCCACCTGCCCGACCCGATCGCCGAGGCGATCCAGGCGCTCTCGAGCCGGATCGTGACGCTCGAACGGATGCTCGCGGAGGTCACCGACGGCGAGCCGCAGCCGCTGGCCGAGGTCAGGCCGCTGCGGACGGTCAAGGGCCCCAATCCCGCGGGGGGATAGTCCCCCGAGCCCGCATCTATGCTGGGGATCCGATGGCTGAGAATCCCCACGCCGAACACCTGCAGGAGCTCTTGGAAGGGCTCAACGAGCCCCAGCGCGAGGCGGTGACGCATGGCGAGGGGCCGCTGCTGATCCTTGCGGGAGCGGGGAGCGGCAAGACGCGCGTGCTCGCGCACAGGATCGCGTTCCTGATCTACACAGACCAGGCGCAGGCGGGGGAGATCCTCGCGATCACGTTCACGAACAAGGCGGCGAAGGAGATGCGCGAGCGCGTCGAGCGCCTGCTCGGTTGGGGCACTCGCGGGATGTGGCTGATGACGTTCCACGCCGCGTGCGCGCGGATCCTGCGCGCCGAGGCCGAGCGCCTCGGCTACACGCGCCAGTTCACGATCTACGACCAGGCCGACGCACGGCGCCTGGCGAAGCGCTCCGCCGACGCCGTAGGCGTGGACCCCAAGCGCTTCACGCCCGCCGCGATGCTCAACCAGATCTCCGCCGCGAAGAACAAGCTGATCGACGCCGAGTCCTATCGGCAGGCGGTGGGCTCGCAGTTCGAGGAGATGGTGGGCGAGGTGTATGCGATCTACGAGCGCGACCTGCTGCGCATGAACGCGATGGACTTCGACGACCTGCTGTTCCGCACGGTCAACCTGCTCGAGCTGTATCCCGAGGTGCGCGAGCGCTACTCCAACGCGTTCCGCCACGTGCTCGTGGACGAGTACCAGGACACCAACCACGCGCAGTACAGGATGCTGCAGCTGCTCGTCGGCGGCGGGCGCCCGCCGAGCGGCAAAGCCGAGCCGGGGGACAGGCCGACGTACGCGGGGCCGGTCGGTCACCGCAACCTCGCGGTGGTAGGAGACGATTCTCAATCGATCTACAGCTTCCGGCAGGCTGATATTCGCAACATATTGGACTTCCAGGAGGACTTTCCAGACGCGCGCGTGGTCAAGCTGGAGCAGAACTACCGCTCGACCGAGACGATCCTCGGAGCCGCGAACGCTGTCATCGCCAACAACCGAGGGGGAATCTCCAAGCGGCTGTGGAGCGATCTCGGCCAGGGCGATCAGATCCAGTTGCGATCATTGGATGACGAGCATTCCGAGGCGCGGTTCGTGGCTGGCGAGATCGAGCGGCTCGTGGACGAGGGAGCCTCTCGCGCGGAGATAGCGGTTCTCTACCGCACGAACGCGATGTCACGAGTGATCGAGGACACGCTCGTGCGCCGCGAGATCGCGTATCAGGTGATCGGCGGCACGAAGTTCTACGAGCGCGCGGAGATCAAGGACGCGATCGCCTACCTGTCGCTGCTGGCGAACCCGTTCGACGTGGTGAGCTTCACGCGCGTGGCGAACTCGCCACGGCGCGGCATCGGGCAGACCTCGCTGTCGCGCATCACCGGATACGCGGCGATGATCGGCGTGTCGGTATGGGAGGCGGCGCAGTCCCCCGACACGATCCCCGGGCTCGGCACGGCGGCGATCAAGGCGCTACGGCGGTTCATGGACACGATGGAAGACCTCCGCGTCCTCACCGGCCTACCGCCCGTCGGCGGCGATCCAGAGCAGGAGTTGGCCGAGAAGGAGGCCGAGCCAGCGCGCCAGCCGGTCCCGATCGCGGAGCTGCTCGAAGCGATGCTCTCCCAGAGCGGCTACGTCGAGGCGCTCGAGGCCGACCGCACGATCGAGGCGCAGGGACGGATCGAGAACCTCGAGCAGCTGGTCGAGGTGGGGCGCGAGTTCGACGCCGAGGCGGGCGAGGGCGAGGGCGGCCTGGACGTGTTCCTGCAGCAGGTCGCGCTCGTCGCCGACGCGGACTCGCGCAGCGACGAGGAGGGCCTCGTGACGCTGATGACGCTGCACAACGCCAAGGGCCTGGAGTACCCGATCGTGTTCATCGCCGGCTGCGAGGAGGGCGTGTTCCCGCACTCGCGCTCCGTCGACGAGGGCAGCCTGGAGGAGGAGCGCCGCCTGTTCTACGTCGGCATCACCCGCGCGATGCGCCAGCTGTATCTCACCTACGCGCGCCGGCGTGCGGTGTTCGGCGCGCAGACATTCGGGATGCCGAGCCGCTTCCTCGACGAGATCCCGAGCGACCTGATGGAGGAGCCTCGCCAGAGCGCCTTCAGGCCGGGCTTCGGGTCCGGTGGCGGCGGCTGGAGCGGCTCGACGGCGACGATCGGCGCGCGCGGCGCGGGGCAGACGAGCTGGGCGGGGACCTCCTCTGCACGCTCAGATCCGATCGTCGCGCGGCGCGTGCGCGAGCCCCAGCCCACCGGCAACCAGTTCCGCCTCGGAGAGGATGTCGTGCATGCGGCGTTCGGCGACGGGGTGGTGACGGGCGTGGAGCCGGGGGGCGTGATCGTGGTGCGCTTCGCCGACGACGGCTCGGAGCGTAAGCTGATGGCCGAGTACGCGCCGGTCACCCGGCGCTGAAGCGCGTGTTCCATTTCCGCTCAAGCGCATAGCATCTCCGTGATGGGTGCCACGATCATCGACGGCAAGGCGATCGCCGCACGCGTGCGGGAGGAGCTTTCGCACGAGGTCGCAGACTTCACCCAGCGATCGGGACGCGCCCCCGGCCTCGCGACCGTGCTCGTCGGCGACGACCCCGCCTCGGCCGTGTATGTGGGCGGCAAGCAGCGCGCCTGCCTGGAGGTGGGGATGGTCCCGTTCGACCGTCGGCTGCCCGCCGACTCGAGCTTCGAGCAGGTCGCCGAGGAGCTCGACGCGCTCAACGCCGACGCGGCCGTGAGCGGCATCCTGCTGCAGCTGCCGCTGCCGGATCACCTCGATGGCCCCGAGCTGACCGCGATGATCGCCCCGGACAAGGACGTCGACGGTCTCACGCCGGTCAACGCGGGACTGCTCTCGCTCGGGCGCCCCGGCCTGCGCCCGTGCACGCCGTGCGGCGTGATGGAGCTGCTCGCGAGCGCCGACACGAAGCTCGAAGGGGCCGAGGCGGTCGTAGTGGGGCGCTCGAACCTGTTCGGCAAGCCGATGGCGCAGCTGCTGCTCGCGGAGAACGCGACCGTCACGATCTGCCACTCGCGCACCCGCGACCTGCGCGAGGTGTGCGCCCGCGCGGACGTCCTGATCGCGGCTGTCGGCCGCGCGCGGCTGATCGAGGCGGACTTCGTCAAGCCCGGCGCGGTCGTCATCGACGTCGGCATGAACCGCCTCACCCCCGAGGAGGCGGGCAACAAGAGCGGCCTGGTCGGCGACGTGGACTACGACGCCGTCAGCGAGATGGCCTCCGCGATCACGCCTGTGCCCGGAGGCGTCGGTCCGATGACGATCGCGTTCCTGCTGCGCAACACGCTGCAGGCCGCGCGCTACCACGCCGAGCTCGAGGTCATGTTCGGCGAACTCGGCAGGGAGGGAAGATGAACCTCAAGCAGTTCCGCCTCGGCGAGGCGCTCGTGACGGTCGGCGCGGCCCTTCTGATCGTGTCGCTCGTCAAGCCCTGGTATGAAACGCCGATCGGCATGCTCGACGCGTGGGACACGTTCGGACCCGCCGTCGTGCTGCTGCTCGCGACGCTGTGCGCGGCGCTCGCGATGGTCGTCAGCGCCGTCACCGAGCGCAGCACGGCTCTGCCGGTCTCCACCGCGGTGTGGTGCGTGCTGGTCGGCCTGATCGGCGTGATCGCGGCCGTCGTGAGGGTGGTCGAGCGGCCCGAGCACGCCAGCTCGCTGTGCGCCGGCCCGTGGCTGGCGCTCGCGGGCGCCATCGCGGTGCTCGCGGGTGCGTGGCTCACGCTCCGAGATGAACGGCCCTCGCTCTACGAGCCCGCCGCGCCCGAGCCTCGCCCGCGGCCGTAGCGCGCCGCCGCGAGCGCCTTGCAGGATTAGACGCGGGGGAGATGAACTTTGTAACTACGGATGCAAGCTCCGGCCATGGCGGCTGGCGTTCGCAGGCCGATCCATCATCGACTCGTGGGGGAAGTTCAATGGGTTTCGATATCAGCCGTCTGCGTCGCTCCGATCAGATCGCGGGAGGCAGCGCGATCGCGCTGTTCATCTTCATGTTCTTCTTCAAGTGGTACGGCGTCAGCTCCAACGTCGGCTCGCTCGGCGGCCTCAACGTCAACGTCAGCAGGACCGGCTGGCAGACCTTCACCAACAGCCGCTGGATCTGGCTGATCACGATCATCGTCGCGATTGCCGCGGCGGCAATCGCCTCCGGCGCGCTGAAGTTCGAGAGCCCGGTTCAGCCGGGCGTCCTCGTCGCGGGGCTCGGGGCTCTCTCGACCGTGCTGATCCTGTACCGCATCCTCCATCACCCGAGCGCCAGCGCCAGCTACGGAAGCTTCCACGCCTCCGTCGGCATCAAGTTCGGGATCTGGCTCGGGCTGATCGCGGCAGCGGGCATCACCTACGGCGGCTATCTCGGCATGCAGGATGAAGGCACCTCCATCGCCGACGTGCGCGCGCAGGCGAGCGACGCTCTCGGCAACCTCAGTGCAACTGGTTCGAGCCAGCCGACGCCGCCCGCGGCCACCGTCGCCGGTGGCGCCGTCGAGGCGCCCACGCCGCCGATACCGCCCCCGGCCGCGCCTTCAAGCCCCGCGCCCGACACACCGCCCGAGTAGTCGACACACCCCACCCGCTCCACGGGCTGGAGGTGCGGGCGGGTGGGTCTTCATACAATGCCGCCACTGTGATCGCACGCGATGAGGTTCTGCACGTGGCGCGCCTCGCGCGCCTGGCGCTGAGCGAGGATGAGATCGAGCCGATGGCGCGAGAGCTGTCGGCCGTCCTCGACCACATCGCGACGATCGGCGAGCTCGACCTCGATGATGTCGCCCCGACGTCGCACGTGGTCGAGATGACCGGCGCGCTGCGAGCGGACGAGCCGCGCCCATCGCTGCCGCGCGAGGTAGCGCTGAGCCAGGCACCGGCCGTCAGCGACAACGGTTTCCTCGTTCCCAGCCCGCAGGCATGAGCGCGACGAACGTCCTCGACCTGTCCGCCTCGGATGCGGCGGCGGCGATCGCCGACGGCTCGCTTTCGAGCACGGAGCTGTTCGAGGCGTATCGCGCGCGCGCCGATGGCGATCGATCCGCTGGCGATGACGGCCTGAACTGCTTCACGTGGGTCGCGTCCGAGGCGCCGCCCGCGGACTCACCCGGCACGCTCGGCGGCGTGCCGCTCGCGGTCAAGGACCTGTTCTGCACCGAGGGCGTGCCCAGCCAGTCGGGCTCGCGCATCCTCGAGGGCTACGAGCCCCCGTACACCGCCACCGCCGTCTCGCGGCTCACCGACGCAGGCGCGACGCTGCTCGCAAAGACCAACCAGGACGAGTTCGCGATGGGCTCCTCCAATGAGAACTCCGGCTACGGCCCCGTGCGCAACCCGTGGGACCGCGGACGGGTGCCGGGCGGCTCCTCCGGCGGCAGCGCCGCCGCGGTCGCCGCGGGTCTCGCGCCGTGGGCGCTCGGTACCGACACCGGCGGCTCGATCCGCCAGCCCGCCGCGCTGTGCGGGATCGTCGGGCTCAAACCCACTTACGGCTCCGTCTCGCGCTACGGGATGATCGCGTTCGCCTCCTCGCTCGACCAGGCCGGCCCGCTCACGCGCGACGTGCGCGACGCCGCGCTGCTGTTCGGGCAGATGACCGGCCGCGACGATCGCGACGCCACCTCGCTGCAGTTCCCGCACGCGATCGAGCTGCCCACCGCCGAGCGCCTCGACGGGGTCACGCTCGGCGTCCCCGACGAGCTCACCGGCGAGGGCATCGAAGCAGGCGTCCTCGAGTCCTTCCGCGCGAGCCTCGCGCTCGCACAGGAGCTCGGCGCGAGCGTCCGCGAGGTGCGCCTACCGCACGCCCCGCACGCGCTGGCCGCCTACTACGTGCTCGCGCCCGCCGAGGCCTCGTCGAACCTCGC
>CAZPQW010000032.1:0-30903 GCA_964588985.1 uncultured Solirubrobacteraceae bacterium | reverse complement strand
AGTGATATAACAGCGCGCGGTGCTCCGCAGCTATCTCCCGGCGATCGTCTTCCTCATTCTCGGCGGCGCCGTGGGCGGAGCGTTCGCGGTACTCAACTCCGTCATCGGTCCGCGCCGCGCGACCCCGCACAAGCAGGACCCCTACGAGTGCGGCCTGCCGTCGGAGGTCAAGCGCGGGATGCGCTTCGGGATCAGCTTCTACCTGATCGCGATGCTGTTCATCCTGTTCGACATCGAGGTCGTCTTCCTCTACCCGATCGCGATCGAGCTGCGCGCCTACGGCAGCTACGCGCTCGCCGAGACGATCACGTTCATAGTGCTGCTGTTCGTCGCCTTCGTATACGTCTGGCGCAGAGGAGCACTCGAGTGGAGATGAAACGCGAAGTCCTGCGCGCTCCGGGGGCGAAGGTCGATGCGGACGCGCTGCGCGTACGCGGGCTGAACGCGCGCCAACTGCTGCGTGGCGGCGAGATCGAAGGTCCCAACCCGTCAGCGCAGCTCGAGGGCTCGGACTTCGAGCGCCACGTCGAAGAAAGCATCATGACCACCACGCTCGACAAAGCGGTCGCGTGGGCGCGCTCGAACTCGTTCTTCCCCGCCACCTTCGGGCTCGCGTGCTGCGCGATCGAGATGATGTCGATCGTCGCCGCGAGGGTCGACGTCGCGCGCTTCGGCTTCGAGGCCTTCCGCGCCTCCCCACGCCAGGCGGACCTGCTGATCCTCTCCGGGCGGGTCTCGATCAAGATGGCCCCGATCGTGCGCCGCATCTACGACCAGATGCTCGAGCCGAAGTGGGCGATCTCGATGGGCGCATGCTGCAGCTCGATGGGCGTGTTCAACAACTACGCGCTCGTACCGGCCGACAAGTTCATGCCCATCGACGTCCACGTGCCGGGCTGTCCTCCCCGACCAGAGGCGCTCATGCACGGCGTGCTGAAGCTGCGCAAGATGGTCCAGGACGACCCCGATATGGGCTGGCGCGAGCGCTACGACGCACAGGGCACCGAGGAGGTCCTGAGGGTGGGCGGGTCTCAAGACAAGGCAACGGCCGGACCCCCGGAGGGGGGCAAGGCCGGTGCCTGATGCCACCGGGTTGGAGCTGATCGCCCAGGAGCTTGGCGACGCGGTTCTCGACACCGTCTTCTTCCGCGGGCGCGGCACGCTGCTCGTCCAGCCAGAGAGCATCCGTGCGGTGCTTGCGCAGTTGCGCGAACGCGGATATTCCTTCATGTCTAGCCTCCACGGCGTGGACCACTACCCCGAGGAGCCGCGACTGGGCGTCGTGTACGAGCTGCTCGACATGAGCCGCGTGGACCGCATCACGGTCAAGCTGCGCGTGCCGAGCGACGCGGCCGAGGTCGAGTCGGTGACCGAGGACTGGCCGACGGCCGACCACCAGGAGCGCGAGGTCTACGACATGTTCGGCGTGGTCTTCAACGGACATCACGACCTGCGCCGGATCCTCATGCCCGAGGACTACGAGGGCCATCCGCAGCGCCGCGACTTCCCGATCGGCGGCGAACCGGTGATCTTCACGTACAACGAGGGCGAGATGCGAGGGACGGCGGGATGAGCGCCACCGACCAGCCGGCGTTGTCTGAGTACCGCAAGCGCGAGCAGAGCATCACGCTCTCACCGATCGAGCAACAGGTCGACGAGGGCGCGCCGGACACCAGCGAAGAGCTGTTGACGCTCAACTTCGGCCCGCACCACCCGGCCACCCACGGCGTGCTGCGCCTGCTCGTGACGCTCCAAGGCGAGATCGTGCAGGACATCAGGCCGATCATCGGCTACGTCCACACGGGCATCGAAAAGACCGCCGAGGACAAGTCCTACTGGAAGGTCATTCCGGTGATCGAGCGGATGGACTACCTCTCCTACTACTTCAACGCGATGGCCTACTGCGGCGCGGTCGAGACGCTGTGCGAGATCGAGGTGCCCAAGCGCGCGCAGTACCTGCGCGTGATCCACCTCGAGCTCAACCGCATCATGTCCCACCTCGTGTGGCTCGGGACGAGCGCGCTGGACCTCGGCGCGATCTCGATGTTCTGGTACTGCTTCCGCGAGCGCGAGAAGATCCTCGACCTGTTCGAGATGTCCTCCGGGCAGCGGATGCACACGCGCTACTTCCAGGTGGGCGGCGTGATGGAGGACATCCCGCGAGGCTTCGAGGAGCGGCTGCGCAGCTTCCTCGACGGCATGCCCGCGGCGGCGGACCAGTACGGCGACATGCTCGCGAGCAACGAGATCGTGCTGCAACGTCTGCGCGGCACCTGCCCGCTGGATATGCAGACGCTGCTCTCGCTCGGAGTCACCGGCCCGCTCCTGCGAGCGGCCGGAAACCCCTGGGATCTTCGCAAGGCCGCCCCCTACTGCTCGTATGAGGACTTCGACTTCAAGATCCCCGTCGGCACCGTCGGCGACAACTACGACCGCTTTGCCTGTCGCCTGGCGGAGATGTACGAGTCGGTGAAGATCATCGCGCAAGCGCTCGACGGCCTCCCCGAGGGGCCACACATCACCGAGGACCGCAAGTTCGCGCTGCCTCCGCGCCACGAGCTCGCGACCTCGATGGAGGCGCTCATCCACCATTTCAAGCTCGTCACAGAGGGCTTCCGCGTACCACCCGGCGAGGTGTACTTCCCGATCGAGTCCCCGCGCGGGGAGCTCGGCTGCTTCGTGCGCTCCGATGGCTCCTCCAAGCCCGCGCGCGTGCACATGCGCGACCCATCGTTCGTCAACCTCCAGGCCACAGCGCCGATGTGCAACGGCGCCTACATCGCCGATCTGATCGCCACGCTCGCGATGCTCGACCCCGTTTTGGGAGGCATCGACAGATGAGCGTCACGCGCTACGAACACGGCTCGCGCGTACCCGGCTGGGACCGCGCGGTCGACCTCGAGAAGGATCCCGCGACGATCCCCGATCCGGCGACCACGGATGTTCCCGCCAAGCTGCGAGCGGAGATCGAGGCGCACATGGCCAACTACCCCGACCGCCGCTCGGCGGCGCTGCCCGCGCTCTCCGCCGCCCAGCGCGTGCACCACTGGTGCTCGCCCGAGGCGATCGAGCAGGTCGCTTGCGTGATGCGCCTCACCCCCGCCTACCTCGAGTCGGTGGCGAGCTTCTACGACATGCTCGAGACCGCGCCCGTCGGGCGCCACAAGGTCTACGTGTGCACGAACATCTCCTGCTCGCTGCGCGGCGCCGACGAGCTGTACGCCGCGATGCGCGACGCTGCGGGGGAAGACCCGGACCTCAACGTCCGCGCCTTCGAGTGCCTCGGCGCGTGCGACATCGCGCCGATGGCCTCCGTCGACGGCGTGTACGTCGGCCCGCTCACGCTCGACGACGTCCCGCAGCTGCTCGACGACGTGCGCAGCGGACGCGACGTGCTGCCCGAGAAGCAGCTCGTGCGCCGCCCCGTCGCGGACCCGCGCGCCAACCGGGGAGGCAGCTGATCGTGTCGATTCCAGCCGCTCCGATGCTCCTGTTCGAGAACATCGACGAGCCCGGCCTCTGCACGCTCGAGGTCTACGAGCGCCGCGGCGGCTACGAGTCGCTGCGCAAGGCGCTCGCGATGAAACCCGAGGACGTCCTCTCCGAGCTCGAAGCCTCACAGCTGCGCGGTCGCGGCGGCGCGGGCTTCGGGATGGGCACGAAGGTCTCGTTCCTGCCGAAGGGCTCGATGGACAAGTACCTCGTGTGCAACGCCGACGAGTCCGAGCCGGGGACCTTCAAGGACCGCGAACTGATGCAGAAGACCCCACACATGCTGATCGAGGGGCTCGTGATCGCGGCCTACGCGGGCGGCATCAACTGCTCGTTCATCTACATCCGCGGCGAGTACGCCCAGCAGGCCGACGCGCTCGACGCGGCGCTCGCCGAAGCGCGCGCCGCCGGCTACGTCGGCGAGGACATCCTCGGCTCCGGGCACTCGCTCACGCTCGTCGTGCACCGCGGCGCGGGCGCGTACATCTGCGGCGAGGAGACCGGGCTGCTCGACTCGCTCGAAGGCAAGCGCGGCAACCCGCGCCTGAAGCCCCCGTTCCCCGCCAACCAGGGCCTCTACCAGGGCCCCACGCTGATCAACAACGTCGAGACGCTCTCCACCGTCCCCGTGATCATCCGCATGGGCGGCGAGGAGTACGCCAAGCTCGGCGTCGAGCGCTCCACCGGGACGAAGCTCGTGTCCGTGTCCGGCCACGTCAAGCGCCCCGGCAACTACGAGATCGAGCTCGGCATCCCCGCGCGCGAGATCATCTACGGGCTCGCCGGCGGGCCCGAGGACGGACGCAAGGTCAAGTGCTGGTTCCCCGGCGGCTCGTCCTCGCCCGTGCTCACCGGAGACGACCTCGACATCCCCTACGACTTCGACTCGCTCGCCAAAGCGCGAACGATGCTCGGCTCGGGCGCGATCATCGTCGTCGACGACTCCACGCGGATTCTCGACGTCGCGCTGAAGGTCGCGAAGTTCTACCGCCACGAGTCCTGCGGCAAGTGCACGCCCTGCCGCGAGGGCACCAACTGGACGGTCAAGATGCTCGAGCGCATCGAGATCGGCGAGGCCACGCCGATGGACCTCGAGATCATGGCCTCCGTGCAGGAGCACATCATGGGCAACTGCCTGTGCGTGCTCGGCGACGCGATGGCGATGCCGATCAGCTCGATGATCTCCAAGTTCAAAGGCGAGTTCGAAGAGCACATCGAGAACGCGCGCATGCAGGCGGTGGCCATCTGATGCCGAGGCCCGAACCGAAGACGATCACGTTCACGATCGATGGCCGCGAGGTGCAGGCGCCGGAGAACACGATGCTCGTCGACGCCGCCAAGCACGGCGACGTCGAGATCCCGGTCTTCTGCTACGAGCCCAAGCTCGGGCAGCCGGTTGGCGCGTGCCGCATGTGCCTCGTCGAAATCGAGGGCATCCCCAAGCTGCAGACCGGCTGCTCCACCCCGGTCAAGGACGGCATGGTCGTCTACACGCAGACCGAGCGCGTGAAGACCGCGCAGCAGTCGGTGGTGGAGTTCCTGCTGATCAACCACCCGCTCGACTGCCCCGTGTGCGACAAGGGCGGCGAGTGCCCGCTGCAGGACATCACCTTCGGCTGGGGCGGCGGCATCTCGCGCTTCATCGAGCCCAAGCGCCACTTCGTCAAGCCCTTGGAGCTCTCCCCGCTGATCGCGATCGACCGCGAGCGCTGCATCCTCTGCTACCGCTGCGTGCGCTTCTCCCAGGAGATCTCCGAGGACTACCAGCTCGTTCTGCTCGAGCGCGGCGCGCACTCGTACGTCGCCACCTTCGACGGCCATCCCTACGTGGCGCCGTTCAGCGGCAACATCGTCGAGCTGTGCCCCGTCGGCGCGCTCACCTCGCGCCCCTACCGCTTTCGCGCGCGGCCGTGGGACATCGAGGGGGCGGGCTCGATCTGCACGCTGTGCCCCGCGCAGTGCAACGTCACCGTCACGGTGCGCGACGAGCGCGCCCTGCGCGTGCTCGCCCGCCAGAACGACGAGGTCGACGACGGCTGGCTGTGCGACAAGGGCCGCTTCGCCTACCAGTCCTTCCACGTCGACGAGCGTGTCACCGAGCCGCTGGTGCGCGACGGCGGCGAGCTGCGCCCCGTCTCCTGGGAGCGTGCATTGACGGAGGCCGCCGCGGGCCTCAAGCGCGCCGGTGCGAACACCGCCGCGATCGTCGGCGGCGGCAGCACCAACGAGGAGGGCCTGCTGCTCTCCCAGCTGATGCGCGACGGACTCGGATCACCGGACATCGACTCCCGCCGCGTGGGCGCGCTGCCGCTGGAGCTGCACCGCGCGCTCGGCGACCCGAAGCTGCAGGCGAAGGTCTCAGACCTCGAGTTCGCGCACGCGGTGCTCGTGCTCGCCGCCGACCCCGTCAACGACGCGCCGATCCTCGACCTGCGCCTGCGCAAGGGCATCCGCCGCCACGGGCTGAAGCTCGCCGTCGCGTCACCCGGCCCCAGCTCGCTCGACCCGAGCGCCGCCGCAAGCGTGCGCATAGCTCCCGGGACCGGTGCTGTGTTTGCGGCAGCGCTGAGCGCTGCGCTCAGGGGCGACGCCAACGCCGAGAGCCTCGCGCGCGACGCGGGGACGGAGCCCGAGGAGATTCGCGAGATCGCTGCGCTGCTGCGCGGCCCTGAGAGCAACAGCGCGGACGACGGCGCGGCGAGCACACGCGAGGTCGTGATCCTGTGGGGCGAGCGCCTCGCCGCGGGACCCAACGGCGAGGCCGGTCTGCGCGCGCTGCTGGAGATCGCCGAGGCTCTGGAGATGGCCGGCGTCGACGGCGCGGGACTGCTCGAAATCCCCGCCGCGAGCAACGGCCGCGGGCTGCGCGAGGCAGGTGTGCTGCCAAACGCCGGCCCCGGACTGAGCGAGCCCGCGAGCGCCGGGCGCGACGCGCAGGCGATCGCCGAGGGCCTCGCTGACGGCGATCTTGCCGCTCTGTACCTGCTCCACAGCGACCCGCTGCGCGACCTCCCCGACGAGGATCTGTGGGGCCGGGCTCTGGCCGGTGCGAGCACCGTGATCGCGCACGCGTCTTTCCTCACCGAGGGCATCCGCGAGCACGCCACCGTCGTCTTCCCCGCCGAGGCCTACGCCGAGAAGGAGGGCACGATCGTCCACCCCGACGGGCGCATCCAGCGGCTGCGGCCCGCCATCGCCCGCCCGGGCGAGGTGCGCGCGGAGTGGCAGGTGCTCGCCGAGCTGGCCGCGAAGGTCGGACTCGACCTCGACGTGCTCACCGGCTCGATGGCCTCCCAGCGGGTGTTCGACGCCGTCCCCTTCTACGCCGACCTCACGCTCGAGGAGATCGGCGGCAAAGGCGTGCGCTGGCAGGAGCGCGAGGCAGCGTCGAGTTTCCCCGCGACGAGTGTCGAGCCGTCTGACGCGAGCGCCCGCGAGATCGTCCCCACGCCCGCTGCCCTGCTCCAGGTCGCCGGCTTCCGCTCGGTGTGGGACGCACCCGAGGTGGAGTTCTCCCCCGCGCTCGAGTTCCTCTTCCCTCGCCGTGAGCTGGTGAGCTGATGCTGGCAGTGGTGGGCTACTACGAGCCGTGGTGGATCCAGATCGTCAAGGCGATCGTGATCTTCGCCGTGGCGCTGCAGCTCGTGCCGGTCGTGCTGATGGCCGAGCGCAAGATCATGGGCCGCATGCAGGGCCGCTACGGCCCCAACCGCGTCGGCCCCTACGGCGCGCTGCAGCCGCTCGCCGACATCCTCAAGCTGCTCACCAAGGAGCAGTTCCGCCCCACCACGTCCGTCGGCTTCCTGTTCGCCGCCGCGCCGCTGATCTCGATCCTCACCGCGGTGGCCGCGTTCGCGATCATCCCCTTCGGCGACGCGCAGGACATCTTCGGCACCAAAGTCGGGCTGTACGGGGTGGACGTGTCGATCGGCCCGCTGTACGTGTTCGCGTTCGGCGCGATTGCGTTCTACGGGATCATGCTCGGCGGCTGGTCCTCGGGCTCGAAGTACTCGTTCCTCGGCGCGATGCGCGGCGCCGCCCAGCTGATCTCCTACGAGGTCTCCCAGGGGCTTGCGCTCGTCGGCGTGATCATGACCGCGCAGACGCTCTCGCTGACCGGCATCGTCCACGCGCAGGGAGGCATGTGGTACGTCGTGCCGCAGTTCTTCGGCTTCCTCGTCTTCCTCGTCGCGGGCTTCGCCGAGACCAACCGCGCACCGTTCGACCTGACCGAGGCCGACGGCGAGCTCGTAGGCGGCTACAACACCGAGTTCGGCGGCGGGCGCTTCGCCTCCTACTACTTCGCCGAGTACCTCAACGTGCTTGTCATCTCCGGCATCGTCGCCACGATCTTCCTCGGCGGCTGGCTGCTGCCGTTCGGCATACACCCGCCCGGCTGGGTCGATCCGTTCGTGGTGCTGTTCAAGATGTCGCTGATCACGTTCCTCTTCATCTGGGTTCGTGCGACGCTACCGCGCCTGCGCTACGACCAGCTGATGAGCTTCGGCTGGAAGGTGCTGCTGCCGCTGGCGACCCTCAACACCCTCGTCACCGCCATCGTCGTGGTGGCCGCAAACTGATGCCCGACACCCCCGACACAGACACCGCCGAGCAGACGCGCGCGTTCACGGCCAAGCTGAACGTCACCGCGTGGAGCCCCGGAGAGGACGTGATCGAGGTGCAGCGCACCCCCGCGCCCGGCGCCGCGCGCAGCACGTGGCGAGCCTTCCGCGAGACCGCCCGCGGGCTGAAGACGACGTTCGGGCGCATCGCCGAAGGCGTCAACACGATCTCCTATCCCGAGGAGAAGGTGCCCGTCTATCCGCGCTTCCGCGGCCGGCACAAGCTGCACAAGTTCGAGGACACCGGCTTGGAGAAGTGCGTCGGCTGCTCGCTGTGCGCCGCCGCCTGCCCGGCCGACTGCATCCGCGTGGTAGCCGCCGAGAACACACCCGAGAACCGCGTCTCCGCCGGCGAGCGCTACGCGGCTGTGTACGAGATCAACCTCTCGCGCTGCATCTTCTGCGGCTACTGCGAGGTCGCCTGCCCGTTCGATGCGATCACCATGGGCCACGACTACGAGATGTCCGACTACAGCCGCTCCGACCTGATCTTCACCAAGGAGATGCTGCTCGCCGAGCCGCTCGAGCGCACGCCCTTGAGGAGAGACGGCGAGTGAGCGCAGTCCTGTTCTTTCTCGCCGCGGCTGGCGTGATCACCGGTGCGGTCGGTGTGGTCGTGCTGCGCAACCCGTTCTACAGCGTGCTTGCGCTCGTGGCGCATCTTGTGTCGCTCGCCGTCCTGTTCCTGCTGCTGCGCGCTGAGTTCGTCGCGGCGGTACAGGTCGTGGTGTACGCGGGCGCGGTGATGGTGCTGTACGTGTTCGTCGTCGCCTATGTCGGCGGCGAGTCCGACTCTCTCGGCGAGCGGTTGCGGGGGCCTGGAAAGGTCGGCTCGGGATTGCGCCTCGCCGGCGCGATCGTCTCCGGCGCGCTGCTCGTTGAGCTGTTGATCGCGCTGCTCGGAACGGGCCTGGAGGCCGTCGACGGGTACGGCGCCGGCTATAGCTCGGGGCCGGAAACGTATGGCACACCCGCCTACATCGGCAAGCTGCTGTTGACGCGCTTCCTGCTCGCTTTCGAGGTCGCCTCGTTCCTGCTGCTGATCGCGGCCGTCGGTGGAGTCGTGCTCGCGCGTCGTCGCGGAGGGCTCGAGGAGGAGGACGAGCGCGACCTCGGCAAGCCGCTCGATCTGACAAAGCGCCGCCCGCTCGGCACCGGCACGATGGCCGAGGGCGTCGGTAGCGGGAGGCGCGCGTCGTGAGCATCGCCTGGTACCTCGCGGTCTCCGCGATCGTGTTCGCGCTCGGCGCGGTCGGCGTGATGACGCGCCGCAACCCGCTCGTCGTGCTGCTGTGCCTGGAGCTGATGCTCAACGGCGCGAACCTCGCGCTGATCGCGTTCTCGCGCATGTGGGGCAACGGCGACGGCCAGATCCTCGCGATCGTCGTCATGACCGTCGCCGCCTGCGAGGTCTGCATCGGCCTCGGCATGATCGTCGCTCTCTACCGTCGGCGCCTGCCGATCGACGTGGATGAGTTGCGGGAGCTCCAAGGCTGATGAGCGCAACGACGTACGGCTGGCTCGTCCTGCTCTTTCCCCTGCTCGGCACCCTCGCGATCGGGCTTGGCTTCCGCACCCTGCCCGGCCGCTCGACCGGCTGGATCGCGACGGGCGCGATCTTCCTCTCCTTCCTCGCCGCGCTCGGCGCGCTGATCTCGCTGCAGGGCCACTCGCCCGAGCACCGCCAGCTCGTCTCCTCGCTGTGGAGCTACGCCTCGACCGTCGGGGTCGACGCGCAGATGTCGATCCTCGTGGACCCCCTGTCGGTGTTCATGATCCTCGTCGTCACCGGGGTCTCCACGCTGATCCACCTCTACTCGATCTCCTACATGGAGGGCGACCGCGGCTTCGCGCGCTACTTCTCCTACCTCAACTTCTTCGTCTTCTCGATGCTGCTGCTCGTGCTCGCGGGCAACTTCCTGCTGCTGATCGTCGGCTGGGCGTTTGTCGGCGCGGCCTCCTATCTGCTGATCTCCTTCTGGTACCGGCGCACCACCGCCACGCGGGCGGGGATCAAGGCGTTCGTGATCAACGTGCTCGGCGACGTCGGCCTCGTGCTCGGCACGTACTTCATCTTCAAGCACACCGGCTCGCTCGACTTCCTCAAGAGCTTCCACGCCGCGGAAGCAACCGCCACGCACGCGAGTGTGTTCGGGCACTCAGACAGCGCCGACATCGTCGCCGGCTGCATCCTGCTGCTCGTCGGCGCGTTCGCCAAGTCCGCGCAGATCCCGCTGCACACGTGGCTGCCCGACGCGATGGAGGGCCCCACGCCGGTCAGCTCGCTGATCCACGCCGCCACGATGGTCACCGCAGGCGTGTACCTGATCGCGCGCATGCACCCGCTGTTCGAGCTCGCGCCCGCGGCGCAGGACGTCGGTGCGATCGTGGGCGCCGTCACGCTGCTCGTGGCCGGCACGATCGGGCTCGCGCAGACCGACATCAAGCGCGTGATCGCCTACTCCACGATGTCGCAGATCGGCTACATGATCATGGGCGTCTCCGTGGGCGCGTACGCCGCCGGCCTGTTCCACCTGATGACGCACGCGTTCTTCAAGGCGCTGCTGTTCATGGCAGCCGGCTCGATCATCGGCGCGATGGCCGGCGAGCAGTCGCTGCAGAAGATGGGCGGCTTTCGCAAGGCGATGCCGTTCACCTACGGCTGCTTCATCGTCGGCGGCCTCGCCCTCTCGGGCGTCCCCCCGTTCTCGGGCTTCTTCTCCAAGGACGACATCCTGCTCGTCACCGCCGAGCGCGGCGGCTGGCACTGGATCCTCTACGTCGCCGGCTACGCTGGCGCGCTGCTGACAGCCGTCTACACGTTCCGGATGATCTTCCGCGCCTTCCACGGCGAGCCCGTCGCGGAGGCGCGCGAGCTCGAAGCCGGCCACATCCACCACGCCGACGTCCCGCGCAACCCCGCCAACGGCGAGGAGGAGGACACCGACGTGGGCTTCCCCGGCCCCAACCACGCGATCGCCGAGCGGGCGCTGCCGATGCGCGTCGCGATGGGCGTCCTCGCGCTCGGCGCAGTCGGCGCGGGGCTCGTGCAGATCCCCAAAGTGGACTTCGTGATCGAGGACTTCCTGCGCCCGTCGTTCGCCACCTCGAAGCTGTATGAACCGCACACCAAGGACGGGCTGCTCGTGTTCGGCCTCGGCCTCGGCACGGTGCTCGCGCTCGTCGGCATCGCGATCGCGCACCGCATCTGGGTGGAGCGGCCAGGCATGTCCGCGGCGATCCAGGCGCGTACCCGGCCGCTCTATGAGCTGTTCGTCAACAAGTGGTACTTCGACGAGCTGATCGACCTGATCGTCGTGCGCCCGTTCGCGGCCGCCGGGCGCTTCGCGCGCGACACGTTCGAGAAGCTCGTGATCGACGAGACGATCGTCGGCGGCTCGACCGGGCTCGTGCGCGCCGGCTCGGCCGCTGTGCGCGCAGCGCAGAGCGGGTTCGTGCGCTACTACGCCGCGCTGCTGGTGCTCGGCGTGACGGGCGTGGGCTTCTACTTCCTGTTGCAGGCGTGATGGCACCACTCTCGGTCCTCATCTGGCTGCCCGCCGTCTTCGGCCTGCTCGGCGCGCTGCCGTTCCTGCGCGACCGACGCGCCCCCGGCATGCTCGCGTTCGTGGGCTCGCTGCTCGCGCTCGCCCTGTCGATCGCCTACATCGTCGACTACAAATCCGGCGCCGGTCTGCAGCACGTCACCGACGTGGTCTGGATCTCCACGCTGGGGATCCACTACAAGCTTGCGATCACCGGCCTGAACGTGTTCCTCGTGGGCATGACCACGCTGCTGTTCGCCGCCTCGTTGCTGGCGTCGGTCGTCAAATCCGAGAGCACCCCGCTCGATCGTCCGCGCCTCTTCTACTTCCACTTCATGCTCGCCGAGTCCGCCGTGCTCGGCGCGTTCCTCGCCCAGGACCTCGCGCTGTTCGTGGCGTTCTTCGACCTGATGCTGATCCCGTTCTACTTCCTCATCGGCGGCTGGGGCCGGGAGCCGGAAAGGGTGAGAGCGACGATCAAGCTCGTGATCTACACGCTCGTGGGGTCGCTGCTGATGCTCGCCGCGGCGATCGCCACCGGGGTGCTCGCGGCGCAGGAAGGCGGCGGGCACATCACGTTCGTTCTCACCGCGCTGCAGCACCTGCCGCTGAGCACCGGCTCGCAGGAGTGGATCTTCCTGTTCTTCGCCGCCGCGTTCCTCGTCAAGATGCCCGCGTTCCCGCTGCACGGCTGGATGCCCGACGGATACCGTGCGATGCCTGTCGAGGTGCTGATGGTGTTCTCCGGCGCGCTGTCGAAGGTCGGCGCGTACGGGTTCCTCGCGATCGTGCTGCCGCTGTTCCCTCAGGCCGCGGTGCACTTCCAGACGCTGATGCTGCTGATCGCGCTCGCCTCGATCCTCTATGGCTCCGCGCAGGCGTTCAGCCAGACCGACGCGCGCCTCGTCGCGGGGTACTCCTCGGTCGCGCAGCTCGGCTTCATCACGCTCGGCATCTTCGCCCTGAACCCGCAGGGCGCCCAGGGGGCGCTGCTGCAGATGGTCAACCACGGGCTCGTCGTCGCACCGCTGCTGTTCATCGTCGCGCTGCTGGCGCAGCGGGCGGGCGGCTCGGAAGACGTGCGCGAGATGGGCGGCATCGCCTTCCGCGCGCCGGTGCTCGCGACGCTGTTCCTCGTCGTCGCGCTCGCCACGCTCGCGATCCCCGGCTCGTCGAACTTCGTCGGCGAGTTCCTGATCCTGCTCGGGGTATTCAAGGCCAAGCTCGCGATCGCGATCATCGCCTTCACCGGCGTCGTGATGGCCAGCGTCTACGCGCTGCGGCTGTTCATCCGCGCGATGCACAACCGTGTCGGCAAGTCCGTCGACTCGCGTGAGATCTCCGTTCGCGACGGCGCGGTGCTCGTGCCGGTGCTCGCGGTGATCGTGTTCCTCGCGCTCTACCCGCAGTTCGCGCTGAAGCGCAGCGAGGGGTCTGTGAAGGCGGCGGTGCGATGCGTGCAGCCGGACAGCGAGCGACTGGCGATCTTCGCTCAGCTGCCATGTGTCGCCGGTAACGAAGAAACCGCCAAGGTGCTGGTAATCAAGTGAGCTTCCTCCTCGCCACCGCCCACCTCAAAGGCCCGCACGTCGACTTCGCCGGCCTCTCGCCGCTGATCGCGCTGCTGGGCGGCGCGACGATCGTGCTGCTCGTGGGCCTGCTCGGCTCGCGCTGGATCCGCTCGCAAGTCGTGCCCGCGCTCAGCCTGGTGGCGCTCGCGGCGGCGCTGGGGCTGACGATCTGGCAGTGGAACGCGCAGAAGTCGATCGTCTCGGGAGCCCTACGGATCGACGACCTCGCGCTCGCGCTGAACCTGATCCTAATCGCGGGCGGGGCGTGCACCGTGCTGCTCGCATGGCGCTCGCTCGCGGCACGCGAAGCAGCGCACGGCGAGTTCCATGCGCTGCTCTTGACGTCGATCGGTGGCATGTCGCTGCTGGCGAGCGCACAGAACATGGTGATCCTGTTCGTTGGCCTCGAGCTCCTGTCGATCCCGCTGTACGTGCTGTGCGCGACGGAGCTCAAACGCGAGCACTCGCTCGAGTCGGGGCTGAAGTACCTGATCGTCGGCTCGGTGGGCTCGGCAACGCTGCTGTACGGCCTGGCGATGATCTACGGCGCGGCCGGCTCGACCGACTTCTCCGCGATCGCCTCCTCGCTCTCGAGCGGCAGCCTCGCGACCGACCCGCTGACGCTGACGGGCATCGCGCTGTGCGTGGCGGGCCTCTGCTTCAAGGCGTCCGTGGCGCCGTTTCACCAGTGGACGCCCGACGTCTACGAGGGCGCGCCCACACCCGTGACGGCGTTCATGGCGGTGACGACCAAGGTCGCCGCGCTCGGCGTGTTCCTGCGCTTCTTCGACGTCGCGTTGATCGGCGCGCAGGCCAGCTGGGGCCCGGCCGTGGCGGCGCTCGCGACGATCACGATCCTCGTGGGCAACTTGGGCGCTCTCGGCCAGTCCTCGCTGAAGCGGATGCTCGCCTACTCCTCGGTCGCGCAGGCTGGCTACATGCTTGCTGGCGTGGTCGTGGCGAGCCAGCTGGGCGTGCAGGCGACCGTGCTCTACCTGATCGTCTATCTGATGATGAACATGGCGTCGTTCGCGGTGATCGTCGCGCGCGAGCGCGAAACAGGGCTCGGCGACGGCATCCAGGCGCTGACGGGGCTCGGACGCGAGCGGCCGTGGCTTGCGTGGCCGATGACCCTCTCGATGCTCGGCCTCGCCGGGATCCCGGCGACCGCGGGCTTCATCGGCAAGTTCTACTTGATCGATGCCGCCGTCTCGGGCGGCTACACGTGGCTCGGCGTCGTGATCGTCGTAGGCTCGATGATCTCGCTCGGCTACTACCTGCCGGTGATCGCCGCGATGTGGATGCGCGAGGCGCCCGCTGCTCGCGAGGCACCTCCCACGACCGGCGCCGCACCCCTACCCGCGCTTGCTGGAGGTTCGCAGGAGCTCGACGCAGAGCCACTCACGGGCGCCCAGCCCGAGGTCGTGTTCGTGGCGGTGCTCGCGGGAGCAGCGACGCTGTTCTTCGGCGTGTTCCCGCAGCCGCTGTTCAACCTGGTGCGGCACGTCGGGACGACACTCGGGCTGCTCTGAAGCAATTGACACGCTGAAAAAGTTCCTATAGGCTGATCTTGTTCACTAATTGATCGGTCTGCCCAGCCGTCAAGAGGGCATCTGGGGGCATGGCGTCGCACAGGAAACCACGAAAGCCGCGGTCTGGACGTGGGTCACGCCGTTCGAACGCGCAACACGGGCACTCCTCTCGGCGTGACCAGACGCGCATACAGAGGATCAAGGAGATCCTGTTCGGCACCCAGCGACGCATCCTTACCTCCGCGGCCGCTGTCGTGACGTTGACAAGCGCGGTCAGCGGGGTCTCAGGGCTCTTTGACAAACCGTCTGGGCCGGAAGCCCTCGACGCCAGCTTCAGCGCCGTGAAGGCCTACCCGGAATTCAGCCTCGAACAGTACGACGCCCGTGTCAAAGCGGAAGGTGTCCTCACGGGCGCTCCCTCCACGGTCAAGACTGGAATGGTGATCGCCTATCGGCTGACAGCCGACACGACGACGGCGCAGACCACCTCGTCGATATCGCAGCCGGTCACGCCCACAAGCACAAACAAAGCGCCCCCGATATCGAACAGCGTCGTTCAAGCCAGCAGCAAAGCTTCACCGCCGATCTCAGTGCCCGCCACAACCACCGCAAGCCCTACCACCACCAAACAGCTGCCCGCGAAACGCCTCCCGCACGTAGGAGTCAGGCGCGTGGGCGGCAGGATCGTGACGACGAAATCCGTGGTCCCATTCCCCGTGCAAACGCATACGGTGCCGGAAACCCCAAGCGCTTCGCCACCCAAACAGACGTTTCACCAGGTGGCGGGAGCAAGAGTCACCAACGGCACCGGCGCCTCACAGAGCACGGTGAATGCAGTCCTCGGTGCACTGTCGAACATCGGCACCACGGAAACCGAGACGCCGTCGCAGGGCGCTGAAGGCGAAGGATCGTCGACCACCTCGACGACAACAACGCCACCACCGACCTCGAAACAAGAGAAATCCGGTGCACCATTGCCGGAGCCGATCCCCGTGCCACGGCAGGTGGTGCTTCCGAAATCCTGCAGCTCCCTCTGCGGCGCCACCCAGGAGATCGACAAGGCGCTGACATACGACCCAAACCCAGTGACGGCCGCGGAAGCCGTGGCGGCGATTTTCAACGACTCGCGCGCGGAAGTTGTCGGACGGCGCCTCTATCCGATCGGGGCGATGGTGAGCTACACGATCAACCTCGACGGTTTCGCTCACAAGAAAGCCACGCTCGAGTGGTCGTTGTTCGCGACGGGCGGACGGCGCCCGCCGCCCAAGCCCTGGTGGCGAGACGTTGTCGTGGCACACATAGAACCAGTCGTCAGCCACGAGTCCCTCGCCGGGACATTCTGGGTGCCGGTGCCGCCTGAACGCGGCGACTACGTGGTTCACCTGGTACTGCTCGACAGCAGCGGCACCCCCCACGCGTCAGTCGACTCGAAACCTGACTTCCACTAGATCCGCCCAGCCGCCTCCGCCGCCGCTTCGGCGTCCTCGAGCTGCCGCTCGACCAGATCGAGCCCCGCGTCCCAGAAGCCGGGGTCTGAGAGGTCCACGCCGACGATTGCGCCAAGCTCCTCGGGGCTGCGCGAGCCGCCGGCGGCGAGCATCTCCAGGTAGCGCGGCACGAGGTCGGGGCCGGTCTGCTCGTAGCGCTGGTAGACCGACAGCGCGAGCAGCTGCCCGTAGGCGTACGCGTACACGTAGCCGGGGCTGCCGATGAAGTGCGGGATGTAGGACCACCAGCTGCGGTAGCCGTCGGTGATCTCGACCGAGTCGCCGAGCATCTCGCCCTGGCT
This sequence comes from uncultured Solirubrobacteraceae bacterium, assembly GCA_964588985.1. Classification (GTDB taxonomy): domain Bacteria; phylum Actinomycetota; class Thermoleophilia; order Solirubrobacterales; family Solirubrobacteraceae; genus Palsa-744. Next base: position 14,352 of record CAZPQW010000032.1, on the reverse strand, counting down.
CTCCGCCCACAGCTCGCCGAAGCGCTCGACCGACAGCTCGCCCTCCTCCCGCCGCGCGGTGTGGACCAGGTCCTCGAAGCGGTTCATCGCGACCTGGCGGAAGACCGTGGCGATGGTGTCCTCGAGGTTCTCCGCGAGCAGCGCCAAACGCGAGGCGGGCGTTGAGTCCTCGGCGAGCAGGCGCCCGAACACGATCGTCTCGCCGAACACAGACGCGGTCTCGGCGAGCGTCAGCGGCGTGTGCTGGTGGAAGACGCCCTGACGGGCGGCGAGCGCGAAGTGCACGCCGTGGCCGAGCTCGTGCGCGAGCGTCAGCACGTCGCGCCTGCGCGAGGTGTAGTTGAGCAGTACGTACGGGAACACCGCCGGCACCGCCGCCGCGCAGAAAGCGCCGCCGCGCTTGGCCGGGCGAACCGGCGCGTCGATCCGTCGATGAGCGAAGAAGCGCGCCGCGAGCTCGCCCAGCACTGGAGAGAACGAGTGGTAGCAGTCGACCACGATCTCGCGCGCCTGGGAGAACGGGAACTCGACCTCGTCCTCCGTCACCGACGCCATACGGTCGTAGTCGGCGAGACGCTCGACGCCGAGCAGCTTCGCCTTCAGTCGATACCAGCGGCGCGCGATCTCGTAGCGTCCCCGCACCGCCTCGATCAGCGCCTGCACCGACTCGTCGCTCGCTTCGTTGGCGAGGTTACGAGCTGCCAGCCAGTGCGGGTAGTGGCGCAGCCGATCGTCGGTGGCCTTGTCCGCGAGGAGTGTGTTGAAGAGGAAGGCTCGCGTGCGCAGCCCCGGGGCGAGAGCCCCGCTGACAGCCTCGGCGGTCGTCCTGCGGGCCTCTCGGTCGGCGAGCGACAGGCGGCTGAGCGCCACGTCCAGCGCGAGCTTCTCGCCCTCGCCGCTGCCATCGCTCGCCGGCAGCTGTACCTCGATCGCGGAGGTCAGCTCCTCGAACAGGCGCGTCCACGCGTTCGCCCCCGTGAGCCCCTTCTCCGCGAGGATCTTCTCCTCGGGCTCGCTCAACAGGTGCTCGCGGTAGCGACGCACGTTGCGCAGATGGTGGCGGCAGAAGTCCAGGCCATCGGCGGCGAGCAGCTCCTCGGCGCGCTCGTCCTCCAGTGCAGCCCACTCCAGCTCGAAGAACAGCAGTGTCGTCTGGATAGCCGTCTCCTGCTCCTGCACGCGCTGCAGCAACGCGCCGTTGGCCGGATCGGCGGTGTCGGTGGAGAAGCGCAGCGCTGCGTAGTAGCCCGCGCGGCCCACGAGTTCGTGGATCGCGGCCAGCTCCTGCATCGCCTCGCGAAGCCCCGCTCCGTCCAGCTCTCCGAGCTTGCCCGCGTGGCGCTCGGCGAATGCCTGCGAGCGCGCGAGCGCCGCGGCCATGCGTGGCTCGACACCGGCCTGGCCCTCGCCGTCGACGAGCGGCTCGAGGTCCCAGGCGGTCGCCTCGAGCTCGGGGTCGCTCGGCTGGGAGGTGGCTGGGGTGGCCATCGCCGCCAGCTTAGACCGTCCCGCGGAAGGTCGGGGCGCTACGGTGCCGAGCATGATCTCCATCGGCCGACGAACGCACACGGGACATGGGCCTCCCCGGCCGATGCTGCTCGCGCTCGCGCTCGGACTGTCGATGCTCGGGCTCGGCGGCAGCGCGGACACGTTAATGGCCGCCGCATCCCACGTGCCACAGCGGCACAGCCCAACGCACGGGAAGCCGCGCCACAAGGCTCCACCCCCTCCGGAAGTCACGCTGACGGGCAGCCTCACCGGCCCGAGCGCACAGGTCGCCATGCCGCCGGTCGGCCTGTCGATGGAGTACTCGGTGATGGCTCAGGATCTCGGCGCCGGTCCGTGTCCTCCTCCCGCCCTGACCACTGAGCTGCTGCAGCTCGGATCTCCGCCGCTGGCGCTGGCTGGAGACAGCCAGGACATGACCGTGCCGAGCGAAGCGCTATCCGGACTGCCGATCTCGTGGCAGACGGCCACTCTCTATCCACTCCCTACGAGCTTCTGGAGTCAGCTGCACTGCCTGTTGAGCGCCACCAAAGATCCGCTCACGGCCGGCATCAACGTGAAGACGGGCGAGCTTGCCTGGGCACAGCAGATGGCTGCGGGCGCAGCGGGCGCAGCGACGAACGGCCTCGACTTCTCACTCGGCAACGAGCCGGACCTCTACAACCTCCCCAACTACGCATCGCTGGCGAAGCCGCTGACCGGCGAAGAAGCCGCGGCGGTGCAGCTGTACCTGCAGATCGCCACCTACATGCAACAGGCGCTCGGCGGCGCACCCGTGATCGGGCCGGAACTCGCGAGGCCCACGCACTGGCAGCATCAGCTCCCGCACGTCATCGAAGCTCTCCACGCGCACACCGTGGGCGTCCATCTCTACCCGTTGAGCGGGTGCGTCACACCCAGGGCGGTCACCGTCGGCGGGCTGCTCTCCGAAAGCGCCGCCGACGCCCCGCACCGACTCGCGTGGGTCGTCGCGGACGCGAACGCCGCGCACCTGCCCGCGATCATCTCGGAGGCGAACTCCGCCTCCTGCGCCGGCGAGCCGGGGACATCCGACAGTCCGGCCGCCGCGGTGTGGGCCGTGCGGTTCGTGCTCTCCGCCCTGAAGACGGGCTTCCGCGAGGTGCGCTTTCACTTCAGCGGCGGCCCCTACGACCCGTTCTTAGTGCACGGCGAAGAAGTCGTAAAACGCCCTCTGGAGAGCGCCCTGCAGGCCATCAACCGCTGGCTTCCGGTCGGCGCATCGCTGCAGAGCGTCGCCGGCGTTCGCCGGCTCCGGGCGACGCGGATCGGCACGCCGACCGGTGGCACGACGCTGATCCTCGACAACGAGCACGCGCAGGCGCAGGCAGTTCTGCTGCGTGTCGCGGGCAGCGTGCAGATCGAAGCGTTGAGCGCGACGGGCGCCGGCGTTCGGACTACGCGGTCGAGCCCGACGCACGGCCGCATCAAGCTGGTGCTTGCCGGCAACAGCGTCGCGACGGTCTCCACGTCGCCTTAGACACCCGCCGCCAGGGCGATCCCGCGCGCTACTCGCTGGCCAGCGCCTGCAGCATGTCCAGCCGCGCCGCCCTGCGCGCCGGCAACTGCGCCGCGAGCACACCGGCCAACGCCGCCACGACGAGCAGGATGAAGAGCGTTCCGACAGGGTAAGACTGGACGTAGCCCGACCCCGACAGGGCCCATGTCGTAACGATGATCGACCCGATAACCCCGATCACCAACCCGAAGACCCCGCCGATCAGCGCGGTGATCACAGACTCGTAGCGGATCATCTGGCGCACCTGGCGGCGCGAGGTGCCGATCGCTCGCATCATCCCCAGCTCGCGCGTGCGCTCGTAGATGGAGAGGATCAGCGTGTTGACGATGCCGAACAGCGACACGATCACCGACAGCGCGAGCAGCACGTAGATGAGCGCGAGCAGCGTGTTGATCTGGTTCGACTGGTCCTGCTTGAACTGCGCCGCGGTGCGCGAGCGCGCCTGCGGGAAGGATGCCGAGAGCAGCCTGTCGACGGCCGGCTGGACCTGGGCGTTGCTGGCGCCCTTGGCGTAGGAGACGAAGTCGAGGGCGTCGTCGCGCTGGCCGAACGCGGAGCGCGCGAGGGAGAGGCCGATTGTGAGGTTGCCGAGCAGGCGCGCCTTGTCGGCGGCGATGCCCCGCACGGTCAGCGAGACGTGCTGGGCGGTCGGCGTGAGCACGGAGATCGTCTGGCCGACCTTCAGGTGCTGCGAGCTCGCGTAGCTTTCGGTCACGATCGTGCCGTCGCCGTCCAGCGCGAGCAGCGTGGCGTTCGAGCCGTGCTTCCATTCGACCCGATAGGCCTGCTCGAAGGATTCCGGGTCGATCGCGGTGATCGTCGCATTGCTCGAGCTGCCGTGCAGCCGCCCCACGGTGAACGCGATCGGCGTGACGGTCGCCACGCCCGGCACCTTCCGAAGCGCCGGTGCGACGAGCGCCGGGATCGCCGCTTCGTTGCTCACCTGCGAGTTCTCTACGATCAGATCGCCCGCGAAGGAGCGGCTCACGGCCTGGTCGATCGTCGCCTTCGTCCCCGCAGCCAGCACCGCAACGAGCGTCACGAGCGCGAGACCGACGGTGAGCGCCGCGGCGGTCGTCAGCGTGCGCCCCGGCTGGCGGATCGAGTTCTCGCGCGCGAGGCGCGCGGTGATCCCGCGCCAGGCGAGCAGCGAGCCGATCGCGCGGGCGAGCGGCCGGATCACCAGGTAGCGCCGCCTGAACAGGCGTTTGCGATGCGACATCTCGACCCCCTCGCGCATCGCCGCGAGCGGCGGCACACGGGTGGCGCGGACCGCCGGCGCAAGCCCCGCGAGCACCGTCACGCTGATGCCCACGACGAGCGAGATGACGATCGTGCGCGTCTCGATCACGGTGCCGCTGTCGGGCAGGTCCGCGCCGAAGGACTTGAACAGCTGATCGAGGCCGGGAGCGAGCGCGATCCCGCCGAGCAGGCCGAGCACCGCCCCCACAACGCCGAGCAGCAGCCCTTCGTAGACCACCGAGCGCATGATCTGCGAACGCGAGCCTCCGAGCGTGCGCAGCAGCCCGAATTCGCGCGTGCGCTGGGCGACGGTGATCGAGAAGGTGTTGAAGATGATGAACGCGCCGACGACGAGCGAGACGTAGGCGAACACGAGCAGGAAGGTGCGCAGAAAGCCGAGGTTGCTTTCCAGGTCCGAGGACTCCTTCGAGGCCTGTTCGGCTCCGGTGCGCACGTCGACGGTGCTCGGCAGCGCCGCGCGAATGCGATCGCGCAGTTCGCTCGGCGTCACACCCACCCCCGCCGCCACGTCGATCTGGTCGAAGTGGCCCTGCTCGCCGACCACCCGCTGGGCCTCGGAAAGGGTGAGGATCGCGGCGCCGGCGCCGCCGAAGGACTGGCCGCCGCCGAACTTGAGGATGCCCACGATCGTGTAGCGCTTCGCGGTGGCGGAGCCGGCCACGATCAGCTGGCCGCCCACCGCGAGATGCGAGCGTTCGGCGGTCGCTTCGTCGATCGCGACCTCGTTCGCGTCGGAGGGGAAGCGGCCGTGGACGGCGGAGAAGGACTCGAAGCGCGCCGGCGTCTCCGAGCCGACGAACGCCGGAGCGCCGCCCGTCGTGAGGCGCTTGCGGTGCGTGTCGAGAAAGGCGGCGGGCGTGAAGATCGAGCCCGCCGCTTCCGCCACGCCGGCGGTCGCGCGCACTTTCGCGAGCGTCTGGTCGGTGATCGGCGAGGTCTGCGCGCGCGTCTGGCGCCCGAGCACCTGCGTGGGCGTGATCACCACGTCGTGACCCTTGTTGGCGACCTGGAAGATCCCCGCGAAGGAGCGGTTGATGGTGTCGGTGAGCACGTACGTGCCCGCCATCAGCGCCACACCGAGCGCGATCGAGATGCCGGTGAGCAGGACACGCAGCTTGCGCTGCATGAAGCCTCTCAGCACCAGCGCGATCATCAGCCCACGGACTTCATCAGGTCGAGCGCCTGCTCGGCCGTGACCGCCTCACCGTCATGCACGATCTTCCCGTCGGCGAGCAGCAGCAGACGGTCGGCGTAGGAGGCCGCGTGTGCGTCGTGGGTGACCATCACGACGGTCTGTCCGAAGTCGTCCACCGCGTGGCGCAGCAGGTCGAGCACGTCGCCTGAGGATTTCGAGTCGAGGTTGCCTGAGGGCTCGTCCGCGAACACCACCGACGGGCGCGAGATCAGCGCACGCGCCACCGCCACGCGCTGCTGCTGGCCGCCGGACATCTCCGCCGGACGGTGGGTGAGCCGGTCGCGGATCCCGACCGTGTCGATCAGCCGATCGAGCCACTCCTGGTCGGGCTTGCGCCCCGCGATCGACAGCGGCAGGAGGATGTTCTCTTCGGCGTTCAGCACCGGCAGCAGGTTGAAGGTCTGGAAGATGAACCCGATGCGGTCACGGCGCAGCTGCGTCAGCTCGCGATCGCCGAGCCCCGTCAGCTCGACGCCCGCCAGGCGCACGGTGCCGGAGGTCGGGCGATCGAGGCCCGCGAGCACGTGCATCAGCGTCGACTTGCCCGACCCGGACGGACCCATGATCGCGGTGAAGCGCGCCTTCGGGAAGTCGACCGTGACGCCGTCGAGCGCCTTGACGGTCGCTTCGCCTTCGCCGTATTCGCGGCGCAGATCCTGGGCTTCGACGATCTGTGCGGGCTCGGCGCCGCTGCCGTCAGAGTGCATTGCCAAGCAGTGTACGGGGACGCCCGACGCGGGAGGTAGGATCGCTCGCCCGATGCACGAGACCACTCCAGGCGTGTACCTGATCGCGCGCCCCTCGATCGACCTCGACGGCATGCGCGCCTACCTGCGCGACGTCGGCGGCGAGTCGTGGCTGGATCGGCGCGTGGAGGAGGCCGAGGGCGCACCGAACGGCGGCCAGCTGATCGTGGAGTTCGGCGGCCGCGCCTGCTACCGCAGCTGGGAGCCGGGGCTGAACCCGAACGTCACGCGCGTGCGCACCGACCGGCGCGAGTACTTCGCCAACATCCTGCGCTCAGCGCACGGCAGCGTGCTCGAGCACGCCAACTACTCCTTCGCGCTGAGAAATGTCAGCCGCGTCTTCACCCACGAGCTCGTCAGGCATAGGGCCGGCTCGGCGTTCAGCCAGGAGAGCCTGCGCTACGTGCGCCTCACCGACATCGGCTTCCGCGTGCCCCCCGCTCTCGAGCCGGTGCGCGAGCAGGTGCTCTCGATCGTGGAGCAGCTCGAGGAGTTCCAGGTGAGCGCGGCGACGGAGCTCGGCATCGACGGGGACGGCGTGCCGTTCCACGTCAAGAAGGAGGTCACCTCGGCCCTGCGCCGGCTCGCGCCGATCGGCCTCAGCACCGACATCGTGTGGACGGCCAACGCGCGCACCCTGCGCCACGTGATCGAGATGCGCACCGCGGAGGGCGCCGAGGAGGAGCTGCGCCTCGTGTTCGACAGGATCGCCCGCGTGATGCAGGACGAGGCGCCCGACCTGTTCCAGGACTTCACCCGCGGCGAGGACGGCTGCTGGGTGCCCGAGCACCGCAAGGTGTAGCGGCACCCGCCGGCCCCGAGAGCGCACGTGGCGACTCTCGAGACCGGCGCGGATGCGAGCCGCTAGGAGTGCCCCGGGAATCCGGAGTGGCCCTCGCCCCACGGCAGCAGGTACGCGCGGTAGCTGTTCACACCAGCCGGGAACTGCGCGTTGAACACGAGCTGGCCGAAGCGGTCGAACTCCGAGAGGTACGGCAGAGACCCCCAGCCGACGAACAGGTTGCCCTCGCGCGTCGTCTGCGCGTTGCCCTGCGACGGCGCCACGAGCCCCTCGGGCTGGTCCACCGACGCGAGCAGCGTGGCCGTGTGGTTCCACGGGTTGAGCTTCACCGTGACCGCACGGGTGCTTGGGAACAACGCTACGCCCGACGACTCGTTGTCGAAGAACGTGTACACGCCGTTGCCGAGCGCCTCGGGGTCGTGCTGCCAGGCGAAGATCTCACCCGCGCTGTCCAATGACTGTCCCGGACCAGCCTGCACGGTGAAGCTGCTGGCCTTGCCGCCCAGCTGCCACAGGATCTTGCCGCTGAACGGGCTCACGTCGTACGTCGTCCACGTGTTGCGGGCGTCGATGAGCAGGTTGCCGTTGGTGTCGAGGTGCACCGCGTTGATGTGGAACCAGTCCCACGGCGTGCTCGCCGAGGCGGGCAGCGGCTGCTCGCTCTGGCTGAACGGTACGTGGTCCTGGCTGTTCCACTGGAACAGCACCTTGCCGGTTGCGATGTCGATCTCCTGCACCACGCCGTCGATGACCGTCTGGTTGGACGGGCCGCCGATCGACGTGAGGTCCGCGGTGGCGGTCGTGTAGGACAGGATCAGCGCGGTGTTCCACGGTGTAATCAGGAACTCGTGGCCGTCGGCGCTGAGACCGTTGCCGGCGTTCACCGTGGCGATCTGCTGGTAGTGGTCGTTGTAGATGTAGTCGGTGCCTTTGGCGAGGCCTCCGAGCCCCGTGCCCTGCCACCAGGTCAGCACGCGCTGACCGTGGTAGGTCTGGGTGCGGAAGTCACTCGCCTCCTGGCCCGCCGGCACTGCTTTGAACCACACCACGTTGCCGTGGCTGTCGAGGATCTCAGGTCCGTTGTCGTAGGTGCTCTGGTCGCCGAACGGAGAGATGAATATGTCCCCCCGGCCGATACCGGGTGACGAGGTGAGGATCGAGACCGGCGGCGGGCCGCTCGCCTGCGCGACGGCGATGCCCGACGTGACCGCCGCGGCGGAGAACGCGCCCGGCACCGTGATCACGATCAGCGCGAGAGCCCGCCCGAGCGAGCGGAGTCTCGATGTTGAACGAAAGCGGATTGACATGTTGCTGCCTCCTTGGGTTTTGGATGGAGCACAACAAATAGCATAATCTCGATCTAATTTATGAGGAATTGTTAAGCACGCGTTACTTCGCGTTCAGCGGCGAGGAAGTAGCATCGCGCCGCCCAGCGGCTGCCTGTTCAGGCGTCCATGGTGCGCGTGCGCCACGCGCCGAGCGCGAGGAACACGGCGAGCCAGCCCAGCAGCACGATCACCGCGGTGGCGCCCGACATCGTCACGACCGAGCCGCGTCCGCCGTCCAGCCTCACGGGGCTGAAGTGCGAGATCGCCTGGCTGAGCACGAGCTTGCGCGAGTTGCCGAGCGATTCGATGTTGGCGAGGATCGGGCTGGCGACGAGCTGCCACCCGATCAGCACGGTCAGGGCGGCCGGGCGCGATGCCGTCAGCGAGGCGAAGCCGACCGCCACCACGCAGACGACGCCGGTGGAGAGCAGCGAGTAGGCAAAGCCGTTGACCAGCAGCGATGCAGCCGGCGTCGGCGTACCGGACGCGAAGGCGAACGTCCCGATCAGAGTGAGCGCGTAGCCGATGCAAACCACCGCCCATGTCAGGGCGAGCGCGGCGGGCGCGCGCGAGGCGAACAGCGCCAACCGCGAGCGGCCCGTGACGACGAGGTCGCGGAACACCCCCGCCGTCACATCGCCGGCCCCGCTGTCGGTGCCGATCATGATCGCGGCGAGCGGACCGAAGAACGCCGCGAGGATCCTGATCGCGTCGCGATAGCCACTGAGCCCACCCGCGGGGGCGTTGTTCGGGTTGGAGGAGTGTTGGGCGGCTGCGACGATGAAGAAGATCAGCAGGGGCGCGAGCGCCAGCACCAAGGCCCAGATCAACGTGCCGCGCTTCTTGCGGATCTTGAGGAAGTCCGCTCCGAACATCCGCATGGCGATCGTCGGGCTCACGCCTTCACCTCCTCGGGCACGAGATCGGCATCGAGCCTGGATGTGATCTCGAGGAAGCGCTGCTCGAGACTGTGGCGGACCGGCTCCAGCCGCGCCACGCCGATGCCCGCGTTCACGAGCAGGGCGTTCACCTGTGCGGCGCTCTGGGGCTCGCCAGCCAGCACGACCCGCAGACCCTCGTCGGAGCGATGCGACTCGAGCACCAGCTCGCTTGCTTCGAGCGCGCCGAGTGCGCGATCGGGATCGTCCACGCCCAGGATCAACTCGTGGCGTGCGGCGCCGCCGCCGGCGAGATCGGCGATCGTGCCCTGCGTGATGATCTTGCCGCGGTCGACGATCGCGGCCGCGTCGCAGGTCTTTTCGACCTCGTCCAGGAGGTGAGAGGAGACGAACACCGTGCGTCCCTCCTGCTCGACCATCGCGCGGATCATCTCGCGGAACTCCTGGATGCCGCCGGGGTCGAGACCGTTGGTGGGCTCGTCGAGGATCAGCAGCAGCGGGTCGGCGAGCAGGCAGCGAGCCACGCCGAGGCGCTGGCGCATGCCCATCGAGTAGCTCTTGACCTTCTGATCGGCGCGCTCGGACAGGCCCACGCGTGCGAGCGCCGGATCGATCCGTGCGTCCGCCTCGGGTCCGCGCACCGCGGCGACGATGCGCAGGTTCTCTCGCCCGGTCAGGTGCATGTGAAAGCGGGGCTCCTCCACGATCGCGCCCACGCGCTGCAGCGCCTGCGCCCGCTCCTGGGGCACCGCGTGCCCGAGAACGTGCATCGTCCCCGCGTCGGCCGCTGTGAGCCCGAGCAGCGTGCGGATGATCGTGGTCTTCCCCGCGCCGTTGGGCCCGAGGAAGCCGAAGGCGCTTCCTCGCGGCACGCGCAGGTCGATGCCGTCGAGCGCCGTGCGCTCGCCAAAGCGCTTGGTCAGGCCATTCGTCTCGATCGCAAGGCCGGATCCGGAGAGGTCTGCGCTGCTCACCGGCGCAGCCTCTCAGAGCAGCCTAAAGATCTCATGAGAAACACAAGCGCCGCGAACTCCGGCGCTCGAAACAGGGCGGTCAGTCCTCCTGCGCCTGCATCTCCTTCACGCGTCCCTCCAGCTGCTCCATCACGGCCGGGTCGCGCAGCGTTGTCACGTCGCCGAGCGCCCGCCCCTCGGCGATGTCGCGCAGCAGCCGGCGCATGATCTTCCCCGAGCGCGTCTTGGGGAGATCGTCGGTCCAGATGATCCGCTTGGGACGGGCGAACTTGCCGATCCGCTCCGCAACAGTCGCGCGGATCCCGTCGACGGTCCCGTCGTCGCCTTCGACGTGCCCCTGCAGCGTCACGAACGCCACGATCGCCTGCCCTGTGTCCTCGTCGTGCTGGCCGATCACGGCGGCCTCGGCCACGTCGGCGTGCGCCACGATCGCCGACTCCACCTCCGCGGTCGACAGACGATGGCCGGACACGTTGACGACGTCGTCGATGCGCCCGATCACCCAGAAGTAGCCGTCACGGTCGCGCCGAGCGGCGTCGCCCACGAGGTAGGTCCCGTTGCCGAAACGCTTGAAGTACGTCTCGACGAAGCGCTCCTCCTCCTTGTAGAGGGTGCGCAGCATCGACGGCCACGGATGGGTCAGCACGAGCAGGCCCTGGCCCTCCTCGACCGGTTCGCCGGTCGACTCATCGAGCACTTCCGCGAACACGCCCGGGAACGCCTGTGTGGCCGAGCCGGGCTTGGTGGAGGTGATGCCCGGCAGCGGCGTGATCATGATCGCGCCGGTCTCCGTCTGCCACCACGTGTCCACGATCGGGCAGCGTCCGCCGCCGATCACCTCGTGGTACCAAAGCCACGCCTTCGGGTTGATCGGCTCCCCCACCGATCCGAGCAGCCGCAGCGAGGAGAGGTCGTGGCTTTCCGGCCACCGCGCGCCCCACTTGATGCACGCGCGAATCGCGGTCGGAGCGCAGTAGAGGATCGTCACGCCGTAGCGCTCCACGATCTCCCACCAGATGCCCGTGTTGGGGTAGTCCGGGGCGCCCTCCCACATCACCGACGTGGCGCCGTTGCACAGCGGTCCGTAGACGATGTAGGAGTGGCCGGTTATCCAGCCGACGTCCGCGGCGCACCAGTACACGTCCTTCTCCGGCTGGAGGTCGAACACCGCGCGGTGCGTCGCCGCGACGCCGGTGAGATAGCCACCCGTCGTGTGCAGGATGCCCTTAGGCTTGGCGGTCGATCCCGAGGTGTAGAGGATGAACAGTGGGTGCTCGGCGTCGAGCGCCTCGGCCGGGCAGGTGGGGTCAGCGGCCGCGACGATGTCCTCGTAGAAGACGTCGCGACCGTCCTGCATCTGACACGGCGTGCCCTTGCTCTGGACCACCACGATCTTCTCGAGCGTGCACAGGTCGCCCATCACCTCGTCGACGCGATCCTTGACCGCCGCGGTCTTGCCCTTGCGCGCGGCGCCGTCGACTGTGATCAGCACCTTCGCCTCGGAGAACTCCATCCGCTCGCGCACAGCCTCCGCGGAGAACCCGCCGAAGACGACGTTGTGCGGGGCGCCGATGCGCGCGCACGCGAGCATCGCGACGACCACCTCGGGGATCATCGGCAGGTAGATCCCGACCACGTCGCCCGCGGCCACGCCCAAATCCTTCAGCGCGCTGGCGAAGCGTTCGACATCAGCGAGCAGCTGCGCATAGGTGATGTCTCGCTCCTGCCCCTCCTCCCCGCGCCAGTGAAACGCCACTCGCTCGCCGCGGCCCGCGATCACGTGCCGGTCGAGGCAGTTGTAGGACACGTTGAGCGTGCCGGCGGTGAACCACTTGTAGAACGGCGGCTCGTCGTCGTCGAGCACCCTCGTCCACTTCTGGAACCAGTCCAGCCGCTCCGCCTGGCCGGCCCACCAGGCCTGCGGGTCGGCTGCGGCCTGCTCGTAGACAGCTGGATCGCTCAGCAGCGCATCGCGGACAAACTCGGCGGGCGGGTCGAACTTCTCGACCTCGAGCAGCGACGCCAGTCTCTCATCGAGCGCGTCGCTGCCAGCCTGCTCGGAGTCTGTGGCCATGGTTCGACTCTATCGCCCCGCGGGCGCGCGGTGGACAGTCGGCTAGCGAGCTCTCAGCCGCGCGCGCCGCGCTTGCGACGCTTGCGGGAGGTGCCGGCCTGCACGGGCGGAGACGGGGCGGGCACGACGTCGCCACCGGCGTTCTTCGCGGCCCTCGCCTGCGCGCCCGACGGCCACGGCCGGGCCTCGCCGGCGGCCCACGCGGGCGGCTCGGCGTTTGGCCAGCGTCCGGCGTAGAGGATGCCCATCATCACCATCCACAGCGCCGGCACCACCTGCAGCTCCGCACCGCCGATCGGCAGGAAGATCAGCAGGCCGCTGAAGATCCCCAGGATTCCCATCCAGCGCGGCAGCAGCCCGGTACGCAGGGCGTTGATCATCGTCGCGATCACGCCCGCCGCCAGCGCGAGCCCGGCGAGCAGGTCGATGTACTCCATCGTGACGTTGACCGAGCCTTCGGTGAGCGCGTGGTTGACCGCGTGGTTGGAGAAGTCGTGCCCGACGGCGAAGCTGTGCGTCTGGATCGCGCTGATCACCTGGTGGGCGACGCTCACGACCGCGACGGCGATGCCGCCGAACAGCACCAGCGGTCGCGCGGCGACCCACGTGGACGGCCGACGGAAGCGTGTGGCGTCCAAGAGCAGCCACAGGATCAGCGTCAGCGCAGCGACCGCGATCGCGGCGAGCACGCTGCCGACGATCAGCGTGAACGCGTGGTGGCTGATGAATTTGACCTCCGATGCGCGCGGGCTGACCGTCGGGTTTGCCACGCCGGAGATCGCCGGCCCGAGGCCTTCGACCAGTCCCACGGTGGGCGCGCCTTTGAGCGTGCCGCTGATGATGATCGCGCTCAATACGTACAGGAACCCGCCGGCGAACGCGGGCACCGAGAGCACGCTCCGACGTTCGGACTCGGTCTCCACCTGCTTGGCTATCTCAGCTGCGTTGGGCACGAGCAGCGCAGTCTATGATGCGAGCATGGATAGTGGCGGACTCGGAGACATGTTCGGCGATCCTGAGGAGCTGCAGCGGCGGCTGGCTGAGTTCGCCGAACAAATGCAGGGCAACCAGCGACTGGCGTGGGCGGACAACGCGATCAAGCTCGCCGTGGACATGACGGTGGCGGCCGTGCAGCGGATCAACGTGCAGGGCAACGCCGACGCGCAGGCCGAGCAGATCAGGACCGTGATCGCGCACGTCTTCCCCGAGGCCGTGGCGCTCGTGCGCGAGGCCCGCGAGGGCTTGCAGTAACTCGCGACTCAGTAGACGCCCGCCCGCTCGGCGGCTCGCTCCGCGTCGCGTGACGCGCGCCCCGCGTAGAGCACCTCCTTGAACGAGCGGAAGCGGAAGATGAACACGACCGCGCCGAGTCCCGCGAGCGCGGTGAAAGCGGCGATCGCGATCTGCTGGCCGACCGAGTAGGCGGCCACCACCTCCGTGGATGCGCTCGCGGCGAACACCTTCACGAGCAGCGCCTGCTGCACACCCGCCCCACCAGGCGTGAAGGGCACCGCGCCCGCGACCTGGTTGACGGCGAACACGAGCAGCACGTTCTTCACCGAGCCCCCCACGCGAAACGCGTCCAGCAGGAACCAGAAGGCGGCAAAGCGGCACAGCCACGCGATCACCTGCAGCGAAGCGACCTCGCGCAGATAGCGCGGGCGGTCGCTGAGAATCGTCACGCCCTGTCGCACACGCGCCCAGAACGCCTTCACCCGCACGGACAGCAGCGCGAACGCGACCAGTCCGAGCACGCCGAGCAGGGTGATCAGGAACAGCGTCAGGCGGAAGTGCTCGGCCAGGTAGGAGATGTCGAACGAGCTCAGTTTGGAGAAGTCGGGCGGCTTGGGGAACACGCCCTGGGTGAACGCGAAGATCAGCACCAGCACGCCCACGGTGGCGTCGAAGATCGACTCCACGAAGAACGCCGCCGCGACCGTCGGATAGCGCGCACCGGGGATCGACGAGCGCGTGAGGAACAGCTTGATCACGTCCCCGCCGCGTGCCGGCACGACGTTGTTGAAGCCG
>CAZPQW010000031.1:0-35316 GCA_964588985.1 uncultured Solirubrobacteraceae bacterium | reverse complement strand
TGTCGAGCTTCCGCGACGGCTGGCGCCACCTGCGCTTCCTGCTCGTGCACAGCCCCAACCACCTGTTCATCGTGCCGGGAGCGACCCTCGCCGGGTTGGGCACGCTGATCGTGATCCTGGTCGGCGCCGGGCTGAGCTTCTTCGGGCGCGCGTGGGGACTGCACACACTGATCGGCGGGGCGCTGCTGATGATCGTGGGCACGCAGATACTCGCCCTCGGCCTCTGCGCGCACGCGTACGGCACCTACTTCATGGGCGAGCGAGACCCATGGTTCGATCGCATGCGGACGCGCTTTCGCCTCGAGCACGGGCTGTTGCTGGGGGGTGCGTTCGTCCTGGTGGGCGTCGCGATGGGAGCGGTGGTCGTCGCGACGTGGATCTCGCACGGGCTGGGCTCGCTCTCGGACGAACGCGTCGCGCTGGTGTCCGCATCGCTGATGATCGTGGGCATCCAGATCTTCTTCTCCTCCTTCCTGCTGTCGATCCTCGGTCTGCGCCGCCGCTAACCGGCAGGCGGAAGCCGCATCGTGCATTACGACCTGATGGCGATGGTCGGGATGCTGCTCGTGATGTGGGCGAGCAGCCTCGGCTGCGGCCTCGCGCTCGAGCGCGCGCTGCGCGTTCGGCTGGCCAACGCGCTGCTGCCGGTGCTCGGGCTGTGCGTGTCGATCGTGCTCGTTCTGCCCGTCTACGCGGCTGGCGCCGGCGATGTGGTGGCGGTCGCGCTGCTGACCGCGGTGGCGATCGCCGGCCTGGCGCTCGCCCAGGGCGGGCTGCGCGCACGCCTGAACCCGGGCTGGGCGGGCGCGGCGGGGCTGGCCGTGTACGTGCTGTACATGCTGCCGGTTATCGCTCACGGCCACTGGACGTGGTCGGGCTATGACTTCGTCAACGACTCGAGCTTCGAGATGCTGCTGGCCGAGCACATCAAGGGCTACGGAACCACGCTGGGCAACATTCCGGAGACCAGCGAGCGCGAGTTCCTGAACGCCTACCTGTCGACCGGCTACCCGCTCGGCACCCAGGCGCTGCTCGGCACGTTCAGCGGCATGGTGGACACGCCGGTGGTGGTCCTCTACCAGGGATACATAGCCGGGCTCGCGGCCGCAGGCGCGATGGCGCTGTCGACCCTCATGTCGCGAGTGCTCGGGTCTTGGCGCGCGGCGCTGATCGGCCTCGTCGCGATCTCGGCGAACCTCACCTACCAGTACGCGCTGCAGGGCGGCATCAAGGAGATCGGCCTGCTCGCCACGTTGTGCGCGACGACCGCGCTCGTGCGCGAGGCGATCGAGTTGAAGCGCCCGTATGTCGGGGCGGCGCTCGTCGCCGTCGGAGCGGCCGCGGCGCTCGCGACCTACAACGCGGTGGCGGTGCCGTTCCTGGGCGCTCTGATGCTGTTCCTCGCGCTCGCACTGGTGCTGTTCAGGCACGTGCGGCCGAGTCGCCGCTGGGTCGGCCCGACCCTGGCCGGCGTGGGATTGACGGCGGTCCTCTCGATCCCCACGCTCGAAACGCTCCAGACGTTCTTCCACGTGGCTCAGCAGGGGCAGGGCTCCTCGGGAGTGGGCGCCACCCAGTTCGGCCAGCTGCTGCGGGCGCTCCCGTTCAGCCAGGTCAGCGGCGTGTGGCTCGCCGGCGAATACCGACTCCCCGTCGTGCCCGAACCGGCCGCGGCGTTGACGATCGTCGCGGCGGTGACGATCCTCGTGTTGGTCATCGCGGGAGTCGCGTGGGCGCTGAGGCGAGCAGAGCCCGCTCCCCTGCTGATGTTCGGAGTGACGGGCCTCGTGCTGCTGATCGTCTACCCACGGGTCAGCCCGTATGCGCAGGGCAAGCTGCTGGCGATCGCCGGGCCCGCCGTGGTGTTCGTCGCGCTCGTCGGCCTGACATGGGTGCGAGGACGCTTCGTCCCGCTCGGCTTCGCGGTGGGCGCTGCGCTCGCGGGCGCGATCTGGGCATCGGATCTGCTCGCCTACAGCCACGATCGAGTCGCCCCGACGAGCCGCATCGAAGCGATCGTGCAGACCGGCAACCACTTCAAGGGCGAAGGCCCGGTCCTGTGGAACGAGTTCGAGGAGTACGCGAAGTACCTGGCGCGTGAGGCGAAGATCAGCGTCCCGTTCGAGGCACAGACGCCGCAGCAGGCGAAACTGCGACACTCGAAATTCTTTGCCGATCACTACTTCGATCTGGACGAAGAGCTGCTGTCGTTCGTGGAGGGCTTTCCGATCATCGTCACGCGCAGCTCGCCCGCGGCGAGCCGCCCGCCCGCCAACTACCGCCTCGTCTACGAGAACCCGTACTACCTCGGCTGGCGACGGATGTCCAGCCCGCAGGTTCTGAGCCACCTACCAGAGCAGATGAGCTACTCCCCGGCCGCATCGGTGTCGTGCCCCGCGTTGCGTCAGACGATCGCCGGGGCGCCCGCCGGCAGCGAGCTAGTCGCCGCCACTCCGCCTGAGCTCGCCTGGTTCGAACCGCTCTACTCGCGCGATCGCTCCTTTGCCTGGGGGTTGAATCCCGACCAGGCCGGGGCGGTGCTCCCCAATGGGCCGGGCCACGCGAGCGGTACGTTGAGCGTGCAGGGAGATGGCCGCTACGAGGTCTGGGTGCAGGGAGACTTCCCGCGCCCGATCGAAGTTCGCCTCGATGGACGCCTGATCGGCGCGGCTTCGGGCTCGAACACGCCGGGGCAGTGGCTGCAGGTCGCCACGCTGCGCCTGAGCCGCGGCGGCCACACACTGAGCGTCACGCGGGCTGGCGGCCATCGTCACCTCGGTCCCGGGGAATGGGGCATAGGCACGATCGGTGCGGTGGCGTTGCAGCGTGAAGCGCCCGAGCGGCTCGAGACGGTTGCGTTGAAGCGCTGGAGGAGCCTGTGTGGCGTGCGGCTCGACTGGGTGGAGTTGGTGCGCCCATGACGCTCGTGCGAGTGCTCGTGGCGACGGCGCTGCTGTCGATCGCAATAGCCGCAGTGGTGACCCTGTTGCAGAGCGCACCCCGCCGGTCGGGAACCAATCTCACAGGAGACGTCGGGCCGGTCCTGTCGCTCGACCCCTCGCAGAAGCTGTGCGAGCCGGGGGAGCTGCTGCCGGGCGACACCGGCGCGCTAGCGCTTCAGGCGGTGAGCGATGGAGCGCCCACGCCGGCGCTCGCCGTCGCGATCAGCTCCGCGAACCGCACGATCAGCACGGGGACGTTGCCCGGCGGCTGGCGCCCGGGGGCGGTGAGCATCCCCATTTCGCGTGTTCCCGACACGACTCCCGGCGCGACCGTGTGCGTGAGCAATCGCGGCTCGCGTCGGGTCTCCCTCGGCGGCTCTGTCCCGGACGCGAACTTCGTGATCGAACTCGCCGGACGGCCGCTGCTCGGGCGCCTGCGGATCGAATACATGCGCCCCGGCAGCGAATCGTGGCTGCAACTGCTGCCCACGCTCGCCTATCGCTTCTCGCTCGCGAAGTCCGATCTGCTGCGTCATTGGGAGGCCTTCGCGGCGCTCGTGCTGATGCTGCTCGCCGTGGGGCTCGCGACGAAGACGATGCTGAACGAGGATCCCGCCCGGTGAGCGGGGCGAAGGGAGTCACGAGCGGCGCTGCGGGCAGGCTGCGCGGCCTGTGGGGGCGGGTGCCGCGGGCGGCCCGCATGTGTGCGCTCGTGGCGCTCGCCAACGGCGTGGCCTGGTCATTGATCGTGCCGCCGTTCCAGGTGCCTGACGAGAACGCGCACTATGCGTACGTACAGCAGGTCGCAGAACGCGGCACGCTGCCGCGTCAGACCCAGCCCGAAGGGCCGCTCTCGCCGCGTGAGGACCAGCTGCTGAGCGCGCTGCTGACGTTCGGGGTCGTCGGACGTGCGAACAACCCGGCGCCCGATACGGAGGTTCAGCAGCAGGTGATCGACCAGATCGTCAGGCAGAACCTCCCCGCGGTCGGCAGCGGCACCGCGCTCACCGCCACCAACAACCCACCCCTGTACTACGCGTTCCAGGCGATCCCCTACAAGCTCGTGCCGGGTGGCAAGGTGCTCGACAAACTCGCGGCGATGCGCCTGCTGTCGGCGCTCATGGGGGCGGCGACTGTGCTGCTCGTGTTCATGTTCCTGCGCGAGCTGCTGCCCGGCGCTCGTTGGGCCTGGCCGACAGGCGCGCTGCTCGTCGCCTTCGAGCCGCTGTTCGGGTTCATGTCGGGCGGGGTCAACAACGACGACCTGCTCTATCTCACCGCCGCGGGCGTGCTGTGGGCGGTGGCGAGAGCGTTTCGTCGTGGCTTCACGCCTGCCGGCGGCATTCTGATCGGCGGCTGTCTCGGCGTGGGCCTGATCTCGAAGCTCACGCTGCTCGGCTTCGTCCCAGCGGTCGCGCTGGCGCTCGTGCTGCTCACCAGGCGCGCGTGGTCGCACGATCGACGTGGCGCCACACGCGGCCTGCTCTGGGCGGTAGGGCTTTCGGCGACACCGATCGCTGCGTACGTGCTGCTCGACCATCTCGTCTGGGGACGCGGTGCGATCCCGGGTGGAGTGGGCAGCGTGAAGGCCATCGGCCTGCGTCCGTTCAACGTCAACGAAGAGGTCAGCCACGTGTGGCAGCTGTTCCTGCCGCGGCTGTGGATGCGCCCGCAGTTCAACTACTCGCCGCTGTGGTCGACCTGGTTCGAAGGCTTCGTCGGCAGGCTCGGATGGCTCGACTATGGCTTTCCCGCGTGGTTCTACCGTATGGCGGAGGTCGTATCGCTGTCGGTATGCGCGCTGGCGGTTGCCGAGCTGGTGCGACGACGCGACGCGCTGCGCCGCCGCGCGGGTGAGCTGGGCGTCTACGTGGTGGCGCTGTGCGGCCTGTGCGCGGAGATCGGCATCGAGTCCTATCGGTACCTGGTCGCGAACGGGGGCGTGTTCGAGCAGGCGCGCTATCTGCTGCCGCTGCTTTGCCTGTACGGGGCGATCGTCGCGCTGGCGGTGCGCTTCCTCGGTCCTCGCTGGGGGCCGGCGCTCGGCGCGCTGCTGGTGGTCCTGGCGGTCGGCCACGACCTGTTCGCGCAGGCCATCACGATCTCGCGGTATTACGCATGAGCGCGGTGACGGTCGCGATCCCCGTGCGCAACGGCGGGACGCTGCTCGAGAGGACGCTCAAAGCGCTCGCTCGCCAGAGCGTCGAGCACGAGCTGCTGGTGTGCGACTCGGGATCGAGCGACGGATCCGCGGATCTGGCGCGCGCGCACGGTGCGCGCGTGCTCGAGATAGCGCCGGAGCAGTTCAGCCACGGGGGGACGCGCAACCTGCTCGTGCGCGAAGCCACGGGCGCCCACGTGGCGCTGCTGACGCAGGACGCGGAGCCCGCTGACGAGCGCTGGCTGGAGAGCCTGCTCGCGGGCTTCGACCTCGCGGCGGACGTCGGGATCGCGTACGGCCCCTACCGCCCCCGCCCGGACGCGGCGACGCAGGTGCGGATAGAGCTCGAACGGTGGTTCGACTCGCTCTCCCCCGATGGCACGCCGCAGGTGGAGCGCCTGCGCCCGGACGAGCGTGCACTTCCTGCGCTGGAGCTGATCGGCAGGCGCGGCTTCTTCACCGACGCCAACGCGTGCATGTCGCGCGAGGCCTGGGAGCGGGTCCCGTTCCGCGAGGTCCCATACGCCGAGGACCGCGTGCTGGCGATCGACATGCTGCGCGCGGGCTACGCCAAGGCGTTCGTTCCGCGGGCCGCGGTGCTGCACTCCCACGACTACACGACGATGCAGGAGCTGCGCCGCTGCTTCGACGAGTGGCGCGGGCTGCGCGAGGTGTACGGATGGCGCGAGCCGGCGGGGCCGGGGCACCTGCTTCGCCAGCTGCGCGGCCAGCTTGGGCAGGCCCGTCGCGAGCTCGCCCCGACCGGCATCGCGACGACAGCGACGACGTTCGCGACCGTGAGTCGTCACCATGTTGCGCGTCTGGTCGGGGCCGTGCTCGGCTCGCGGGCAGATCTGCTTCCGCCCGCGGCGAGGCGCCGGCTCTCGCTCGAGCGGCGCGCCGGCTTTGCCGCGCTCGACCTTGACGCACCAGTCGCGCAACCCTCCACACAGGACCCAGCCGAGTGACCGACGACAGCAACGCACCTCACAGCAGCCCCTCCATAGACCAGCCGGAGGCGATCGCCGCACACGCGCTGGACGGCAGCTTCAGCGGACCGCTCGCCGGCCTGCGCAGGCGCGTGTACCTCACCTACCGCTACTACGGCTGGCGCACGCTGCTGTTCCGAATGGTCACCCTGCCGCTGCGCTTCACGCCGCTGCGCCACCGCCTGCAGCTGCGCTCGCACTCGCGCAACGTGCAGATGCGGCGCGCGCTCGCCTGGTATCGAGAGCACGGGAGGCCGGTGGACGTGGTGGTGCCGAGCTACCGGGATGCGGAGCGGGTGGCGACGCTCGTGGCGAGCATCCGTCGCACCGTGCCCGACGGGATGGCTCGCGTGATCGTCGCCGACGACGCGAGCGGCGCGGAGCACCTCGCGCTGCTGCGGCGAATCGCGGGGATCGAGATCGTGGAGGGCGCCGAGAACGCGGGCTTCGCGACGAACGTCAATCGCGGCCTGCGCGCGACCGGCGAGGACCGTGACGTGGTCGTGCTGAACTCGGATGTGGAGGCGCGCTCGGGGTGGCTCGCGTGCCTGCAGTACGCGGCCTCGCAGGAGGACGACATCGGCATCGTCGGCGCACAGCTGCTCTATCCCGACGGCCGCATCCAATTCGGCGGCACCGTGCGCAACCGCGACGCGCCGGAGTGGTTCGACCATCGCTATCGCTTCAAGCCGGAAGGCTGGGGCCCCGCCTCTCAGACGGGCATGGCGCTGGCGGTGACGGGCGCGTGCATGTACGTCAGGCGCGAGACGATCGAGCGCGTCGGGCTGCTGGACGAGGGCTATCCGATGGCCTACGAGGACGTCGACTGGTGCCTGCGCGCGTGGCAGGCGGGCTTCCGCGTCCTCTACTTCCCTGCGGCGAAGCTCGTCCACCACGAGTCGGTGACGCGCGGCACCGACGTCGGTGAGCGCGAGCTCGCCTCCCAGCGTCGCTTCTGGGAGCTCTGGGGGGACTTCTTCGACGCACGCGACGTTCGCACCGACTCAGGCGCTCTGCGGATCGCCTATGTGACTGAGGGCACCGGCGTCGGCGGTGGGCACCGGGACATCTTCGAGCACCTCAATCGCCTGCTCGACCGCGGCCACGAGGTCGCGCTGTACACGCTCGGTGAGCAGCCCGACTGGTTCGACCTGCGAGTCCCGGTCCACAGCTTCGAGGATTACGGCGACCTCGTGCAGGCGCTGTCGGAGATCGACGCGATCAAGGTCGCGACGTGGTGGAATACCGCCGCGCCGGTGTGGCGGGCGAGCGTGCTCCGCGGCATCCCGGTGTACTTCGTGCAGGACATCGAGACGTCCTACTACCCGGACGACGAGTGGACCCGCCACGCGGTCCTCGACTCCTACCGGCCGGAGTTCCGTTACATGACGATCTCCTCGTGGAACCGGGATCGCTTGCGCGAGCTGGGTCTCGACGCCGAGCTGATTCCCCCGGGGATCGACCTCGACACGTTCCGTCCGCTCGAGGGCAGCGGGCGTCGTGCTGACATGGTCCTCGCACTCGGTCGCACCAACCCGCTGAAGAACCTGCCGCTGACGATCGACGGATGGCGAGCGCTCGATCCGCGGCCGGAGCTGTGCATGTTCGGCATCGAGCCGGAGCTGGCCGTCGAGGAGCGGATGCGCTACGTGGAGTCGCCCAGCGACGAGCAGGTGAACGAGCTGTTCAACGAGGCGACCGTGTTCATCCAGACCTCCACGCACGAGGGCTTCGCACTGCCGCCGCTGGAGGCGATGGCGACCGGTGCGGCGGTCGTGTGCACCGACGCGCACGGCAATCGGGACTTCTGCGTGGACGGCGAGAACTGCCTGATGCCCGAGCCGAACGTGGCTGCGGTCAGCGCGGCGCTCTCACGGCTGCTCGGGGATCCGGAGCTGCGCGAGCGCCTCGGCAGCGCGGGAATGAGTACGGCCCAGGACTACGCGTGGGAGCGTCGGATCGACGCGTTGGAGGCGTTCTACGGTTCGCTGACGGGCGCCTGATCGGCGTCGCCGGCCGCGAGCTGCTCGCGCATGTGCTGCGTGTTGGACCAGGCGAAATGGAGAGCAAAGCTCTCGGGCGGGGAGCTCGGCGCCTCGGGTGCGGGTGCGCGCAGCCGGGACAGGCGGTGGGCGAGCAAAGCAGGCGCCAAGAGCGTTCTGCGCAGGAGTGGGCGCCTGACGATCGCTGCGAGCGAGCGGTGATCGCTCGGGCTGAGCGCCCCGTCCGGCTGGACGAGCGTCCTCGCGTCGGGAGTGAGGCTCTGCCACAGCTCGTTGTACTTGCGCTCCAGTTCGTCGCGCTCGGACTCGACCAGGGCCAGCTCGTCCGCGAGGCGGGTCGCCTCTCTCGCTGGGCTCGCCGCCACAGCGCGATAGACGTCCACGAGCGACTCCGCGCTCGCCTGCCAGGTGAAGCGTCCGCCCGCCCTACGGATCTCGCGCACGTGCGTTGCGATCGCGTCAGGGCTCGAGAGCAGGTCGCCGACGCGCTTGGCGCTGGCGCTTGGATCCCACGGCACGAGCGTTGCGAGCTCGCGCGGCAGGATCTCCGCGAGCGCGGTCTGTGAGGCGAAGATGCACGGGCGACCGTGGTCGGCGGCCTCGAACGGCATCAGCCCGAAGCCCTCGTACGTGGTCGGGTAGAGCACCGCGGCGCAATGCTCCAGCAGCCACTCCTTCTCGTCGTCGTCGACAGCGGGGAGGATCCTCACCTCGCGCGCCAGCTCCGGGCGTGTGGCCAGGTAGGCGGCCTCCTCGCCGGCGGAGGAGCCTTCGGCCACGCGTGGGCCTGCCAGCACGAGCGCCACATCCTGCCCCTGCTGGTCGCGCAGCGCCTCGAGCAGGCGCAGCGCGAACACGCGGTTCTTGTGCCTGAAGTCGGTGCCGAGGCAGAGCAGGAAGGGCTTGCACGAAAGCTCGTCGGCATCCCGCGGCGGCCGCGCCGCGCCCGACGACGGCGTGTCGGCGTGGTCGACGCCGATGTACACCACCCGCACCCTTGTCGGATCGACGAGATCCTCGCTCAGCGCGTCGCTGGCCGCGTGATGGGAGAAGAACACGACCATGTCCGCTACGGCGAGCGCCCGCGCGGTGAGCCGCTGGAAGCGATCCCATTGGGGGTAGCCGGGGAAGTAGCCGGGGTTGCGGTAGGCGATCAGGTCCTGGTGGGTGATCACCTGACGTTCTCCGGTGCAGCTCAGTACCCGCAGGTCGTCCGTGCTGCTCACCTGAAACGGACGATGGGCGATGCTGGTCCTGTCCATCCCGGGGTGGACCTCGGTATGGGGAATGAGCCCGATCCGCGGGCGGGTTGCAAGCTCGCGGGCGGCGTAGTCGCCCAGATCCGGTGGAACGATCACGCGCAGGGGCACTTCGTCGGTGTCGTCGAGGGCCTTGATCAGCTGCAGTGTGTGCACCTGCGTCCCGGTCACGAACGGCCCCAGGCAACGCCCGTCGATGGTCACGGATAGGCCGCTGATCGCCCGCTTGGCGGCCGCGATCGCTCGCGGCAGCCGCCCGAAGTCCGTGGTTGAGGCGGCGGTCTGAGCGCGGTCGTAATAGGGGTAGCGGGCTGCCACGATCCGGTCGTGCTCCTTCTGGACCGGGCTCGCGTCGCCGTCTTCGCCGAACGAGCCGCCTGCGCGATGGAGCACGAACACGTCGTCTGCCGCCACGTGTACCAGCCCGTGCAGCAGGCAGCGCTGCGAGAAGTCCACCTCCTCCCCATATCCGGGGGAGAAGGCCAGGTCGAAGTCGCCGATGAGGTCCAGTGCTTGGCGGCGCACGTACATGCAGTGCCCGATCGCGGTGGGCAGATGCGGGTGGATGCGCATCGACTGGGCGAGGATCGTGCCTGCGACGCGCTCGAGGTCGAGCTCTTGAGGTATGCCCGCGCGAGGCCGGTTGCGCTCGGGAACGGAGAGGATCGTGCCGTGGTTGGTGAGCGCGCTGGCGGTCGCCACGAGCGCGTCCGAATACGCGGCCCGGCGGAGCCCCTCCAGCCAGCCCTCGGCCACGATGCAGTCGCTGTTGAGCACGATCACGTCCGCCGGCGCGGCCGCGGCGAACGCGCTGTTGACGTTGCCGGGAAATCCGAGGTTGCTCGGCTGTTTCAGGTAGACGACCTCGTGCTCGAGCAGCTCCCCGAGCGAGGTCACGAACGAGTGGATCGCCGGATCGGGGCTCGCGTCGTCGGCGATCAGGATCGGCACGTCCCGCGGCGTGTGGGCGAGAACGCTCGTGAGGCACTCGGCGAACAGCTCGGGTGCTCCGTAGACGGGGATGCACACGACCGCCTCGCCTCGCTCCAGGCCAAGTGTCTCGCCCGGGCCGAGCTCCCGTAGGCCGCTCGGCCGGGTGGCCTGGGGGCGGGCTCCGAGCAGTCCCAGCACGCTCGTCGGCTGACGCTCTGCCTGCTCCTGTGTCCAGGACATGTATCGCTCCAGATCTGCCCCGAGCGGGTCGGGGAAGCGCTCGCGCACCTCAGGGCGAGCCTCGATCATCGCTGCCATGTAGCGGTTGAGGCTGCCGCGGCTGATTCCTGCCTCGGGCTCGGCGAGCCAGTCGAGAAATTCGCTCTGTCCGTTGGGAGTAAACGGTGTCTCGCGCACCGCGCCTTCACGGTTCGCCCGATCCCATAGGTCGCGCAACTCGACCGTGATCGGCGTGCCGTTGGCAAGCGAGCCGAAGTCGTATGGCCAGTGGCTGCTCTCGGCATGGCCGCACTCATCGAGGCGCAGGGCAAACTCGGCGCACATCTCGGCGAGCGCCGGCTCGCGATCCAGCGAGACGCGGTTCTCGTAGCTGCTCAGACGGTCGGGAGCCCTCGGGTCGAAGCCGGTGAAGTGGAAGCACCGCAGCGGCTGCCCGTCGATCAGGAGCTGTCCCTCACTGCGGCGGACGGCGCTCGAGCCCAGACGCCAATAGCCGACGTTGACACCCGGATCGCGCCAGATCCCGAGCGAGCCGAGCAGGCCCGGGACCAAGTCGGCCCAGCGCTGGTCGTAGACCAAGCCATTCGCAGCATCGAGGCGCGACTGTGTGCGCAGGCGGTCGGACCACCACTCGAGCAGCCGGGCGGATGCCTCGTCCGGGCGGGCGGCGATCACACCGGCGTTGAACGAGCCGGCCATCAGGATCGAACGCTCGTCCGGCACGCGACCGTCTTCGGGCAGTGGGTCGAGCAGATGGGGTGTGAGCACGAGTGGGTGCAGCTCCAGCAGCTCGCTCAATCCGTCGAGCGGCGCGTATACGCGCATGTCGCTGTCCAGGTAGAGCGCCGTGTCTCCGCTCGCGAGGACGTGGCGCACCGCCCACGGCTTCAGCGCCGTGCACAGCTCGACGACGTTGTAGCGGACGCTCATCGCAGCGAAATCCGCGATGCCCACATCCGCGGGCCTCAGGACCTCGAACGGCTCCTGTGCCGGGTCGATGAAGCCCGCGATCTCGTCCACTACGAGCACGGACATGCGGGCGTCCGGCTCGTGGGCGCGGAGCGATTCGGCCAGCGCGCGGGCGTGAGCCAGCCAGGCCTTGTTGATCACCGTGCAGACGTGCACCCGGCGGGACTATAACCGTGCCCGACAGTCCCACCGGTACCCTAGAGGCATATGGGTGACGCGCCTGCGCTAGTGGTCGACCGGGTCAGCAAGACCTTTCGGGTGCCAGAGGAACGGACCCATACGCTCAAGGAGCGCGTGCTCCATCCGCTGCGTCGCTCCCGCCACGAGGCGTTCCCTGCGCTGAAGGACATCTCGTTCGCGGTCGAGCGCGGCGAGTTCTTCGGGATCGTCGGACGCAACGGCAGCGGCAAGAGCACGCTGCTGAAGTGCATGGCCGGTATCTACGGGGTGGATGAGGGTCAGATCTGGTGCAACGGGCGCCTGTCGACGTTCATCGAGTTGGGCGTGGGTTTCAACCCCGACCTGGCCGCGCTTGACAACGTGGTGATGAACGGGATCATGCTCGGTCTCAGCCCACGCGAGGCGCGGGCGCGCTACGAGCGAATCATCGAGTTCGCAGAACTGGAGGAGTTCCAGGACCTCAAGCTCAAGAACTACTCCTCCGGGATGTACGTGCGCCTGGCGTTCTCGGTCGCGATCCAGGTCGACGCCGACATCCTCCTGATAGACGAGGTGTTGGCGGTGGGTGACGCCGCCTTCCAGCAGAAGTGCTTCGACGTGTTCAATCGTATGCGCGACGAAGGGATGACGATCGTCTTCGTTACGCACGACATGGGATCGGTGAACCGCTTCTGTCACCGCGCGATCCTGCTCGAGCGGGGCGCGCCTGTCGTGCTCGGCGAGCCTGAGAAGGTTGCCGAAAGCTACCTCGAGCTCAACTTCGGCCGTGAGGTGCGCGAAGACGCGGACGGCACGCTGGCACGGGTCGGCGACGGTTCTGCACGGATCGTGGATGCATGGCTCGAGGACGGTGCGGGCGATCGCTGGGCGGTCTACAACCAGGGGTATCCGGTTGCGTTCAAGGCGCGCGTCGCCTTCGAGCAGCAGGTCGAGGACCCCGCGCTTCGCGTGACCTTCGAGAACGAGGACAGGCGCACGGCACTCGTCCTCAGCACTGGTCGCGAATGCGCCCAGAGCGGGCGCTTCGAGGCGGGCGAAGAGGCGATCTTCTCGGTGCGCTTCGACAATCACCTCGCGCCCGGTCGCTACTTCCCCGTCGCGAGCCTGATGCGCCGCGGGCGGGACCTGGACGTGATCGACCGCTATCCCCGCGGGATGCACTTCATGGTCGGGGGCGTAACAGCCGCGGGTGGATTCGTCGATCTGCCCTTTACGGCCGCCGTAGAGCGTGTCGGTAAGGACGCACAGGTGGGGGCGGAGGTCTCTTGAGCACGATCGACACGGCTTCGCTCGGGCAGCCGATCCACGGCCCGCGAGCGCTGACCGACGACTGGGGTCGCTTCTGGCACCTCACCTACAACATCGCGCGAAACGAGTTCAAGCTGCGGTTCTTCGGCTCTGCCTTGGGTTACTTCTGGCAGCTGATGCGACCGTTCCTCCTATTCGGGGTCCTCTACGTGTTCTTCACACTGGTCGCGCATGTCAACAGCTCGACGGGCCCTGGAAGTCATTTCTATGGCGCGCAGCTGCTCGGCTCGATCGTGTTGTTCACTTTCTTCGGCGAAGCGACCGGCGGGGCCGTGCGCAGTGTCGTCGACCGGGAGAACCTGGTGCGCAAGATCCAGTTTCCCAGATTGGTGATTCCGCTCTCCGTCGTCCTGCTTGCGTCTTTCAACCTGGGTTTGAACCTGATCGTCGTCTTGATCTTCGCGCTGATCGAAGGAGTGACTCCAATGCTCAGCTGGCTCGAGCTGCCGTTGATCGTCGCGTTCCTTGCGGTGTTCGCCACGGGGATCGCGATGCTTCTCTCGGCGCTGTTCGTGACCCTGCGCGACATTCAGCCGATCTGGGACGTTCTCCAGCAGATCCTCTTCTATGCATCGCCGGTGATCATCTCGGTGGACACGGTGCGCGAAAAACTCAGTCACACGCTCGTGCACGTTTACATGCTCAATCCGCTCGCGGTCGCCTTCCAGCAATTTCGCCACGCGATGGTCACCCACGGGACCCCCAGTGCAGGCGCGGTGCTCGGCGGATGGTCTGCGCTGGCGGCAACCATGGTGATAGTGGTGGCAGTATTCGCTCTTGGCTTCTGGATCTTCAACCGCTCCGCGCGGCTGATCGCCGAGAACCTCTGACTCAGTGGTTACGGGCGCTTCCAGGCGCCCTCGGTCGTGACCGTCAGCTCGATCTCTTGCGCCTCGCCGAAGAGTCGTTCGGGGGCATGACGCACTCTCATCTCCAACTTGTAGCGGCCTGGCTCTGATGGGCCGTCTATATGGCCGGGTACGATTGTCTGCATACCGGGCTTTACCCACTCGGTGAAGAACGACGGACGCCAGTCGTCCAGAGGTGTCCCGTCGGATCGCAGCAAACGGTGCACGACGTGCAGATACGGTCCCACAGAGGGGTCCCATCCCCACAGCTCGCTGCCGAGATTGTGGACACTGAAATAGGCCGGTCGTCGCTCGCCGGGATAGAAGGGAACAGGTGTCCCGAGCATCGAGATGCGCGCGCGAAGGGAGCTCTCGGGCAGCTCTCGGCCTGCCCACAGCGAGTCCATCTCCGGAAGCGATACCGGCAGCACGTCGGTACCTCCATGCGCTGGACCGGTGGCCGAGAGGACGCTCTGCAGTAGATGCTGGTCCTCGATCGGCACCGCGGCCGTCGCCAGCTCGCTCAGGGTCTCGGGCAGTAGGGCGTCGTTGGCGCGCAGGCCGGTGGGCGCGACCAGCCCGGGCCGTAGTTGCTCGTAGCGGCCTGCTCGCGCGCGGCGCTCCTCGACGCTGCTCACGATGAACGGCAGATGGTAGATGGGGGCCTCCACCATGCGCGCGGGCATGGTCCGCTCGGCCGCCGAATGCATCAGCCCGGAGAACCGCAGCG
The DNA here is from genome assembly GCA_964588985.1 of uncultured Solirubrobacteraceae bacterium. GTDB lineage: Bacteria > Actinomycetota > Thermoleophilia > Solirubrobacterales > Solirubrobacteraceae > Palsa-744. Next base: position 20,754 of record CAZPQW010000031.1, on the reverse strand, counting down.
AGCCGTCGTTGCGGACCATCCTGACTTGGAAGTCCGGATACCAGGGCTCCTGCACTATGTAGCGCTCGATCGTGGGGAACAGCGTGCGGCGTGCGAACAGGACGCTGCTCAGGCGACGATCGTCTCTCGCGGCGAGCACCGCTTGGATCATCTCCGGGGAGGGGACCTCATCCCCGTCGAGCCGCAAGATCCAGTCGCTGCGACATTGTGCGTGCAGCCAGGCCAGGTGCCGCTCGACGAAAGCGAACTCGATCGAGAAGACCCGGTCTGCGACATCGCCGTAGCACCGCAGATCCTCCTCGTCGACCGGGCCTCCGGCGGCGAGGACGATCTCGTCTGCGACCTCTCGCAACGGTTCCAACGCCGCTCGTAGGAACGGGCCTGGAGAGTTCGCCAGGCAGCATACGCTGAGCGTCGCACCGGTCATGGGCGGGCGGTTGAGGAGAGCTGCCGTTTGCTCATCGCGCCTGGGTCGAGTGCCTTGAAGAGTCCGGGATATCGGCAAGTATGATCGCTCGCGTGCCGCCCCGCTGGAGGAGCCCGTCCTGGCTGCCGTGGCTCATTGGGGGAGTGTTGGCCACCTGGTGTTACGTGACCATGGTGGTCGCCGCCCGTGTGGAACTGCTTGGGCGCTTCGACGACGGGATCGAGTACACGACCGTCACCTACCTGCTGCACGGGCAGCTTCCGTACACGGATTTCTACGAGCCCTACGGCATCGGGCTGGGAATCCCGGGGGTGCTTCCTCATCTTCTCGGAGTGAACGGGGTGTTCGCGCTGAGGCTCGTCTACGGCGTGTTTCCGGCGATAGTCACGCTCCTGGTGACGCCGCTGGTGTGGCGACGGTGCGGGCCGGCGCTCGGTGTGCTGGTGGGGTTGATCACGATCACCTCGGCCACCCCGCGGTATTCGATGGGCTTTGCGGCGTTGTTCGGCTTCGCGCTGATCGTGGATCGCGCGGTGCGACGCTCGTCGGAGGGCACGCTTCAGGCGGCGGCGGCGGAGCACCCGAGGCAGCTGCTGCTGGCCGCCTTCATCTGCTCGCTGGCTGGCTGGGCACGCACCGAGTACGCGATCTTCACGGTGCTGTGGGCGGTCGTACTCCTGGTCGTGCTTGCGCGCGGGCGCCGTCGTGCTGTTCTGTGCCTGGCCGCGCTCGTGATGGCCGCTCTGCCCACGCTGATCGTGTTGATCACCGGGGGCTGGCGCCATCTGTGGTGGTTCGTCCGCTACACGCTCTCCTCGTCGTCGTCGGGCTTTCACGCCCAGCGGGGCCAGCCGATCGAATGGCACCTGATCACGGATCGGCTGAATCGGCTTCTGCATCTGCAACTCGGAGAATCCACAGGAGCCACCGTGGTGGGCTCCTACGGCCTCTCGGCGCTGGTGACGCTCGCTGCAGGTGCGATGTTGCTCATACCATCCGGGCGCCGCCGGCTGCTCCAGCGCGATCGCAGCTATCTGACCCCGTTCATGCTGCTGGTCTGTGCGGTGGTGCTTTACGGTCAGGCGGCGCGGTTCAGTACTACATACGGGAAGATCGGCAATCCCGTGTTCTGGGTCGCCGGCGCGCTGCTCGTCGGCCGCCTCTCTCCGTGGGCGGTGGTTGTGGTGATCGTCCTCGTGGCATATCCGTTCGTGCCTGGGATCTCACCGGGAACGATCTATGACAGCTGGACCGCTCGACCGCCGGTTGATGACCGCGTCGTGGTTCCCGGGTTCAACAGGATCCCGATGGCGCAAGATGGCGGTGCGGCATCGATGGCAGCGCTCGTCGCCCAGTGGCGCGCGCTTGGACTGGACGGTCGCTCGACGCTGTCGGTCGAGCTGCGCAACGACGTCGCATGGAGCAACGACGCGATCGTGGGGTACCTGCTCGACGCGCCGCCGGCGGCCTGGCCGCTGACCTACGATCCCGGCCTGGTCAACGCGGCCGACGTCGAGCGGAGAACGGTCGCTGAACTGTGCCGCGATCGCGCACCTGTCGTCCAGGCCGACGGCGACTACCGCTATCCAGCGGGGAAGTCGGCTTACGTTGGCTCGCGCCTGCTCGACGAGTTCCTCGCGATCAACTACGAGATTCGCGCCTTCGCGGGCTTCTATCGGATCCTTCTGCCCGACACGCCTCGATGCGAGTTGCCCGAACAGCTCGACGATCACACCCTCGAAGGGCTCAGGGAAAGGTGGCTGGAAGCGGGTGAGCCGGCGCAGGCTGGCGCCCTGGCGATCGTCAGGCTGGAACGCGCTCAAGCGCGCCATCTTCCGAGCAGCGGCTCGGACCTGGCGATGGCGGCTCTCGGTGGCTATACGCTGACGCGCGAAGAGCTGTCGTTGTCGCCCGAGCCCCTCGCCAGAGCGCTGCGCGCACTCGACCCCTCCGCGAGAGCCACGACTGGACTGGCGGGCCTGGCCGCGCGTGCGTGGCCTTCGGATGTCGAACGGCTGGCGGCGCAGACTGCCTGGATCGAGCACCGCATACCAGCGGAAGCGGGCACGCCCGAGGCATCCGCGGCCGTTTACGCACTCGCGATGCGTCACGCGACCTGGCCTCAGGCGATCACCAATCTGAGCTCGATCCAGCCTCCCGGTCGAGCGCTGTTCGCAGCCCTCGCCGCGCGGGGGGCCGGGCACACGCCCGCGTTCGACCGTTGGCGCCGTGGGTACTTCGTGGAGTCTGGCGACGTGGCCGACTCGCTCGCGGCGGGCGTGGCGCTCATCGAAGACTACGAACGTCGTCGGGACCCGGTGGAAGCCGGTCAGGTGGAGATCGAACTCGCGACCTACCCGGGCGTCTCGACGGGTTGCGCGCTGGCTCTGCGTCGCGATGCCGGGCAGCATCCCGGCGTCAGGGTGCCCGTCGCGCCGGGCGGTCCGGCGTGCACACAGCCGCAACTGGCTCGCCTCACCGGGTAGCGGTGTTGTCCTAGAGTCTCCGGCTCGGTCCGCGGCGTTGCAATCGTCCGTCCGGCCACGACGCGACCCGCCAGCAACACACCACGCCACATGCCCGCGCCGCCCTCCACTCCTCCCGACACGAACCCCACGAAGCTTCGCGTTCTCGTCACAGGCGGAGCAGGCTTCATCGGCGCGAGTCTCGCCGTGGGTCTCGCCGCCGGCAATCCGGACTGGGAGGTGATCGCGCTGGACAACCTTCGTCGCCGCGGCTCCGAGCTCAATCTGCCCCGGCTGCGCGAGGCGAACGTGGGCTTCCTCCATGGCGACGTACGCGAGCTGGACGACCTGCTGGAGGCGGGCTCGGTCGATGCGATCATCGAGTGCTCCGCGGAGCCCTCGGTCATGGCGGGTGTGAACGGAAGCCCAGAGTACGTGGTGCGCACGAACCTCGAGGGCGCCTACAACTGTCTCGAGCTCGCACGGCGCACCGATGCCCAACTGATCTTCCTGTCCACGAGTCGCGTGTATCCCGTGGCTGCGCTCGAGGGGCTCGCCTATGACGAGCTCGACACTCGCCTGGAGCTGAGCGACGAGCAGGCGGTACCGGGTGTGTCCAAGCGCGGGATCGGGGAGACGTTCCCACTTGCGGGTGCGCGCACGCTATACGGCGCCACGAAGCTCTGCGCCGAGCACCTGATCGAAGAGTACGCCGAGACGTACGGGCTCGAGGCCGTGATCAACCGCTGCGGAGTCGTCGCCGGCCCCTGGCAGATGGGCAAGGTCGACCAGGGCGTCTTCACGTATTGGATGCTCGCTCATCAGTTCGGTCGCCCTCTCTCCTACATCGGTTTTGGCGGGACCGGCAAGCAGGTGCGCGATCTGCTGCACGTGGACGATCTACTCGACCTCGTCCATGAGCAGCTTCGGGATCGTGAGCGATGGGCTGGGGTAACGGTCAACGTCGGGGGCGGCCGGGCCTGCAGCCTGTCGCTCCAGGAGACGACCGCTTTGTGTGCCGAGATCACGGGTAGGATCGTCGATATCCGCCCCGCCGGGGAGGATCGCCCCGGGGACATCCCGATCTATATTTCGGACTGCACCCACCTGTACGAGATGACCGAGTGGCGCCCACGACGTGGCCCGGATGAGATCTTGGCGGACATCCATGCATGGATTGTCGAGCACGAAGTCGCGCTTGCCGCCGCGCTCTAGCGAAAGGACCAAATGCCTGTAGCAATCGTCACCGGATCCGGAGGCCTGATCGGCTCGGAGTCCGTGCGGCACTTCATCGAGGCCGGCTACGACGTGATCGGTCTCGAGAACGACATGCGCGCGAGGTTCTTCGGAGCGGGAGCCTCGACGGCCCACACCACCGATGCGCTGACGCGAAGCCACCCCGACGAGTTTCGCTCGCTCGAGGTGGACATACGAGACGCCGATGGCGTCGCGCGGATCTTCGCGGATCGAGCCGGGGAGATCGAGCTGGTGATCCACACGGCAGCGCAGCCTTCACACGACTGGGCGGCATCGGATCCGCAGACCGACTTCGCGGTCAACGCCAACGGCACGCTCAACCTGCTCGAGGCCACCCGCCGTCACTCATCCGGCGCGACCTTCATCTTCTGCTCCACCAACAAGGTCTACGGGGACACCCCCAACGCCCTTCCGCTCGTCGAGCTCGAGCAGCGCTTGGAGCTACCCGCAGGTCATCGCTATCACCAGGGAATCGACACATCCATGTCGATCGACCTCTCGACCCACTCGCTCTTCGGTGTCTCGAAGGTCTCCGCAGACCTGCTGGTGCAGGAGTACGGCCGTTATTTCGGGATGCGGACTGTCTGCTTTCGTGGAGGTTGCCTCACCGGCCCCAATCACGCCGGGACTCAGCTGCACGGGTTCCTCTCCTACCTGATGCGCTGCACGGTGACCGGTGAGCCATACACGGTGTTCGGCTACGGAGGAAAGCAGGTGCGCGACAACATCCACTCAGCTGACCTGGTGGCGGCGTTCGATGCCTTTCACCGCGAGCCGCGATGCGCCGCCGTATACAACATCGGCGGCGGGCGGCAGAGCAACTGCTCGATGTTGGAGGCGATCGAGCTGTGCCAGGAGATCGCCGGGCGTGAGCTCGAGTGGAGCCTCGGCGAGGAGAACAGGATCGGTGATCACCGCTGGTGGATCAGCGACCTGGAGCCCTTCAAGCAGGACTATCCGGGGTGGGACATCAACCACGACGTTCGGGACATCCTTCGCCAGATACACGATCGTAACGTCGAGCGCTGGGTCGCCGGCGTATGAAGCTGTCGGTCGTGATCCCTGCTCACAACGAGCAGGAGTCGATCGGTGTGACCGTCGAGGCGCTGGTCGCGGAACTGGAGGCCCGCGAGATCCCTTACGAGATCGTCGTGGTCGACGATGCCAGCAGTGACGGCACCAGTGCTGCAGTGCTGAAGATCGCGAGGGCCAACCCGGCGGTGCGCTGCGTGCGCTCGTCTCGCCCACCGGGATTCGGTCAGGCCGTGCGTGCCGGGTTGGACGAGTTCACAGGAGACGCGGTAGCGATCGTGATGGCCGATCTGTCTGACTCGCCGAAGGATCTCGTGCGCTACTACGAGGTTCTTCAAGAAGGTTACGACTGCGCATTTGGCTCACGGTTCGTGCGCGGTGGAAAGGTGAACGACTATCCAAGAGTCAAGCTGATTCTCAATCGGCTGGTGAATCTGGGGATTCGCGTTCTGTTCCGTCACGGCTACAACGACACGACGAACGCTTTCAAGGCGTATAGGCGCGAGGTCATCGAGCACATCCAGCCGCTGCTCTCGAACCACTTCAACTTGACGGTGGAGATGCCGCTGAAGGCGATCGTCCGTGGGCACTCCTACGCGGTGGTGCCGATCTCGTGGACGAACCGCGCATATGGAGTCTCCAAGCTGAAGCTCCAAGAGATGGGGAGCCGGTATCTCTTCATCGTGCTGTACGTGTTCCTCGAGCATCACCTCAGTCGCGGGGACTACCATCGCCCAGACCGGCCGGACGGCGATCGCGAGCGCCCAAACCCGGACCTGGTGAGCGCCAACGGCCACGGGCGAGCACGATCGAGGTTCACCGACGGCTCGGGAGCTCGCTGATGGGCCCTCTGGCCGATCCGCCGCTGCTCGAGGAGAGTCAGACGGTGGCTTCTTCGACAGTGCCGCACGCGTCGAGATGGCTCGAGGGCACCGTCGCTGCGATCGACCGGAACGCCCGATGGGCGATGGCTGGGTTGATCTTCATCGAGGCGGCCCTGCTGCTGCACATGGGGCGCGAGCTCACGTTCTTCTACGACGACTGGGATTTCGTCACCCACGATTACGGAGGAGGGCTGCACTCCCTGCTGGCGGCGCACGTGGGCAACATCTCGGTGTTCCCTGTGGCGGCCTACAAGGTCCTCTTCCACCTCGTCGGGCTCGACCACTACACGGTCTTTCGTCTAGCGGTCGTCGTGCTGCATCTATTCGCGGCCAGCCTGATCTTCACGCTTGCCAGACGACGAATCGCCAATCTCCCAGCGCTGCTTGCCGCGTCCTTGATCTTGTTCCTCGGGGCAGCGTGGGAAGACCTGCTCTGGGCCTTTCAGATTGGCTACCTGCTCTCGATTGTCGGTGGCCTGGCCGCGTGGTGTCTACTCGAACGCCGCGATCGGGCCTGGGACTTGCTTGCGACGGGATGCCTGGTGCTGGCCGTTGGCAGCTCGAGCCTCGGCATACCGCTTGTAGTGGGTGTGGCCGTCGAGCTGGCGTGGCGGCGCGATTGGAATCGGGGCTTTGTGGTCGCGGTGCCGGCCCTCCTGTATGTCGCGTGGTACCTGGGCCATGGCGAAAGCGAGGTAACCAGCGGCAGCTTGATCAACGCGCCGGGCTTCGCCGTGGACCTGGCCGCTGCGGCGGTTGGTGCTCTCGTGGGACGAGGGCTCGACTGGGGCCGCCCTCTTGCGTTGGTCGGACTTCTGGTCTTGCTCCGGCGCTTGTCCGGATCGACGCCGATATCGGCGCGGCTGGCCGGGTTGCTGGCGACGGGCCTCTCGCTGTGGGTGATCACGGCGACGGCGCGCTCCACCACCTCGGCCCCGGAAACGAGCCGCTATGTGTACCTCGGCGCGGTGGTGGTCGTGCTGGTCGGCGTCGAGCTGCTGCGCGGCCTCACGATCACGCCTCAAGCGATGGCGTCGGCGGCGGTGCTGGTGGGCCTCTGCGCGATCACCGGGCTGACGCCGCTGTACAACGGGGCGAGCGGCCTGCGGTCGACCTCGAAGGTCGTTGCGGCGGAGCTCGGAGCGTTGGAAATCGCGGCGGCGTACGCACCGCCGGGATATCAGCCGGACTCGCAGCGTGCGCCTCAGATCGCTGCGGGGACCTACCTGCACACCGTCCGAGCAATCGGCTCCTCACCGGCCGACAGCCCAGCCACGATCACCTCGGCCGATGCCGTCTCGCGCGGGGCGGCCGATGGTGTCCTGCTGGCGCTGGAGGCGCCCAAGCTCACGCCGTATGCGACCAAGGTGCGATCGTCTGCGCCCGCCCCGCAGGTGCTGGGACTCCTCGGAGGCACGCAGGCTCGGCTCGGCGGCTGTACGGAGTTCTCGCCCGGGCCGGGGGCGACGATGAGCGCCGTGATCTTGCTGCCGCGCAGTGGGGTGGTCCTCGGTGACGGCGGCACAGCCCCGGCCACGCTCGCCTTGAGGCGCTTCGGCGACGCGTTCGCCCCGATCGCATCGGCGCTTGGGCCGCGCTCGACGGGGAGGTTGACGATCCCGCCCGACACAGCCCCACAGCCGTGGTACGCGCAGGTCGTCTCCTCCTCTGCGCTGACCATCTGTGCGGTCGCCGGCTAGCGCAGACCAGGTCCTAAGTCGGGGTCGCTTCTGTCGCGTGCATCACGAGCGGCGCACGCTCACCACGTAGCCTTCGTATTGCGCGATCGGCGTGAATTCCTCGTCGATGAACCGCACCAGAGGAGTCTGTGGCGGCGGCTTGCCGTTGTCCCAGCTCGCCGCCAGTTCGTCGTTACGGACCGCGCAGAGTCCGGTGGCCGCCCTCGCGCTCGCAAGGGCGGCCAGTTCCTGCGAGGCGCTCAGCAGGTGCCAGAACGGCTCCGCGGTGAGCCCGCTGGGTGCGGGAAGGCCGCTCCAGAGATTGAACGAAAGCAGGCCCGGCAGCGTGATCACGCTACGACAGCGGGCCCGTAGCAGCGCGGTGATTTGCTCGAGAGCCGACGCTCGAGCGGCGGGCAGGTGCAGTCTCGTCGCGCCGGCGATCCGCAGGCTCGGATTGGTTGCGTAGGCGTCTCCCCAGAATTCCATCGGGCGCTCGACGTATTGGAAGCTGAACGCGACAGCCAACGCGGTGGCGAGCGCGACCATGACGGTACGTGGAGCCAGCGCGCCGTCCGGGATGCTTTGCGCGGAGCCCCAGGCTTCGAGATCGCTCCAACCGTCGGCGAAGCAGATCGCGCCACACACGAGGAACAGCAGCGAGCCGAACATCAGCTGGGTGCCGGCGACCGGATAGGCCATGAGCGCCTGGAGAACGGCGAGCGACGGAATGAACAGGCGTGCAAAACGGCCCTGCAGGCTGCCGTCGTCGCGGGTCGAGGGAATCGCCGCCACCCAGGCGAGGACGATCGCGAGCGCGAAGTTGGCGTTCTCAGGCGAGATGTTGAGCGGGTCGGCGGCGACGATCGAAAACCAGATGCCGAGCGCCGCGAACACTCGACCGAGCGCACCGACCAGCCCCGGTCGATGGGTGATCCCGGACCTGGCTCGCATGCGCCGGACCACCCACGCCACGGCGACGGCGCCCACCGCCCAGTAGATGACATCTCCAGTGAGACTGATCGGCAGTGTGAACGCATTGCCCTGATGCATGGGCACCACGACGGTCTCCCGAACCAATGCCCCGAGCGACGTGCCAAGCGCCAAGACGATCCCGACGACCACTGCCGCGCATGCGAAGAAGCCGGTCAGCAGCCACACCACCCATTGGCTGGCAGCCTCCTTTACGTCATTGGTCGCGTCGGAGGTGTCGCTCACGAGGATGAGCGCTGTGCCCCCCGCGACAGCCAGAATCGCGTAGTTCTGGGCCCATTGCTGAGTGAGGTTGCTCCACATCAGCACAGGTCCGACGGCGACGAGCGCGGCAGCCGCGAGCCAGCGCAGCAGGTCGTGTCGCCACAGCGCTGGCAGCGCCATCACGGTGGCGTAGGCGACGGCAATGCCGGCAAAGCCGCCGATATTGACCTTCGTCAGGCCCAGGGCGGCGACCAGCGCGCCGAGGGTGAGGAAAGCGGCTCGTGGACGGCTCGGCAGCACGAAGCTGACGAGTGCGATTGTGGCGGCGAACAGTGCGCACACCACGCCGCTTGCATGCATCGGCTCCGCGTTCAATGCGATGAGCACCGTGAAGCTCAGCGCCTGGACAACGACCCCAAGCGCAAGGCGTCCGGTGAGGCGCTGGCAGCTGATGCCCAGCACGAGACTCGTCAGCAGCCATAGCCCCACCACGGCAAGACGGCCAGAGTCGGTCGAGACGGTGTGACCGGCAATCGCGAACACCGCCGCCCACAGCTCGTACGAGAACGGGCCGTAGTCGGTGAACACACGGTCATACAGAGGCTGGCCTTGGCTGAAAAGACGAATCGAGTGGATGAAGTACCCGGAGTCGTCGTACGGCGCGAACTCGCTGAACATCGCCCAGTAGGCGGCGAACGCGCTACCGACCAGGACGATCACATAAGCCAGCGGAGCGAGACGGTCCAGAGACCGGCGATTGACGACGCGTGCTGAGGCAACTGTGGGGGAACTCCGCTGCCGCGTCGTTCTCTCGGGTGGGCTCGTTGTGCTGCCTATGTCCCGCATCACGTCGAAGGCGCGGCAGATGTGGCCTCGCCGATCCCAGGATGTCGAGGATGGCGTGAGCTGTAATGCAGCGTGAGTGCTCCCACGAGCACGAATGGCACGAAGTTGACGAGGTGCAGCACAACGGCGTATGGCAGGGCGGAGGAGTGGGGGATGCCGTATGCGCTCAATGCGATCAGCGCCGCGCCCTCGAATACGCCGACCGCGGCCGGTGGGGAGGGCAGGATCATGCCCAGCCCGACCGCCACGGCGATGAGCACGCCGCAGGCGAGCGGAAGATGCAGATGGAAGGCGAGGCTCACGAGGTACGAGCACAGCGCCGTGAAGATCCAAGCGGCGATCGTCCACATGGACGCTTCGAGCGCAAGTCTCGCGTGCCTCAGCCCACTGAGGCCGTGCACCAGCTCGGCGATCGTTCGCTCGAGCCGCTCTCCGGAGAAGAGCGACAGCCGGCGCAGAGGCTTCAGCAGCAGCCGTAGAGGGCGGTCGCCGAAGACCGCGAGGACCGTTGCGGCTGCAGCGATCAGCAGCGCGAGCACGAGCGCTGCGACGGCTGCCGCGCCGAACCAGCTCACGTGCGGCAGCCAGGGCTCGGCGGCGAAGAAGATGAGGAGGATCGCGAGCACGTCATACAAACGCTCCAGCACCACGGTGCCGACGATCTCCACAGGCGCCGAGTCGCTGCGCTGGGTGAGCACCACAACCCGTGCCGCTTCGCCGGCCCGGGCAGGCAGGATGTTGTTGTAGAGGTAGCCGATCATCATCGCGGTCGCGACCGCTCCGATGGGCGGTCGGCGGCCGCGAGCGAACAGCGCGCGCCAGCGCAGGGCGCGGGCGACGTTGCCCAAGCCGAAGGCGATCAGCGCCGCGGCAAGCCACCAGTAGTTGCTCGTGCGCAACGCACGCCACGCAAGCGACAGGTTGATGTTGCTCAACGCGACGTACGAGAAAAGCAGCGTGACGAGGATCGTCACAGCGTTCAGGAGCAGTCGCGATCGCTTGGCCGGTGGCCGCGACGGCAGGCCTCGTCTGCTCCAAGGCCGTCCGGGGGGGAGCGCCAAATCGCCGCCTTGCGCCTCTCGGTCTTCGACGAGCACCACCTCAAAGTTAGTAGATATGGCCGAACGCATCCCCGACATGGATACCCGTCCGCTGGCGATCGATCCGGTCAAGGCTCAAGGGCGCCGATGCCGAATCACGCACCATGACCGCTCACGCTAACCTCCGCGCAGTCCACCGTATGCAGCGCCTATCCGCGGGAGCCGCGCTCGCGGCGGTCCTGCTCTGTTGCCTCTCAGCGGTCCTCACGCCGGCGCTCAGCTCGGCCGCGATCACGACCTTCGGCAGCCCGCTCGCGGTGCCGGCGACCCTGAACACCGCAGAAAACCTCAACTACCAGGGCACGGACACACACGTTCCGGCCTCCCCCGAAGCGCCAAACGGCGTGGTCCACACCTACCACTACGGTGCTGATACAGCCCTGTGGGACACCCAAGCTGCGGCCCCGGCGACGGGTCAGGCTCTGAGCATCAAGCTGGAGGGCTGCGCCAAGCCGACGCCAGGAGGCCCGCCACCGCTGACCCAGGTCCACTTCCAGTCGATCTCCCCACTTCCGGGCGGCGGCGCCAAGGTCAATCTCAGCTCGCAGCCGTACGACATCCCGGTATGTGGCCAGAACGAAGCCAGCGGCTCCACCGTCACGACCTACAAACCGGTCAACCTGTGCGTGTCAGCAGGCGACTACGTCGACCTCAACGACGAGGGCGGCTTCGTCGAACACACCTACCAGAGCGGGGTTCCCTATCAGGTCCTCGGGCCGGTGCAGGGATCCACCCTCGCCTCGTTCATCAGGGGCGATGGGACCAACAACGGCGACATCATGGCCGCCTCCGACACGAGCGCGATGGATGGCTTCGCCGCCGCGCGCAACGAGGAACTGATGATGCAGATGACGCTCGGCACGGGACCCGATGCCACGCACATCTGCCCCGGCGGCACCGCTGGCCTGCCTCCCGTCCTGCCGCCGATCAGGGTCAGTCCGCAGACTGACGGCATCAACAGTCATCGAGCCGTCTCGATCGCGGTCTACTGCAGGCCCGTCCAGGGATGCTCCGGGGTCGCAACCCTGACGTTCGCGGGCAAGGTCGCGAGCGTCGGGCAGAGCACCTTCAGTCTCACGGGCAACAAGACCAACCATCTTCCGATGCGCGTGTCGCCGAGGATCGTGAGCTTGATCCGTAAGCACCACGGTCTGCGCATGACGTTGGCCGTGACTGTCGGCGGCAACACGATCACCCAGACGATCCTCGTCAAGATCTTCTAGCCGCCCCGGCGCCTGGTCTCATTCGAGGCCGTCAACGCACTCGCCGCATCAGCTGCTGGTAGTCTGACGGCTCGTCCGCCGCCTCTCCACGTCGGGCTGAACGTCACTTTGCGACTCAAGGCCCACATGCAATCCGTATCAGGAGGTATGTACGGATTGCTGTCTGTGGTTGTCATCGGACTGCTCATCGCGCCGATGATCGTCACATCTCGGCCCTATGCCTCGGACTGGTCCAACAACCTCTGGCTGGTTTGGGAGCAGGGCCTGAACATCAGAACGCTAGGTCACCCGTCGTATTTCGTGCAGTCGGGGATCGGTGCCTTCTTTCCACAGTATCTGTTCTACGGAGGCACGCTTTTTTCTGCCGTTGGCTTCCTGGCCACCGTGAGCGGCGAGCATCCTCTCGCCGCGTATGTCTTCACCTACATCGTGGCAATTGTCGGCGCCTATGCGGGCTGGCTGTGGATCTGCCGTCAGCTCGGCTTGTCTCAGTGGCGCGCGCACGTTCCGGCGATCCTCTATGTGACCTCGTCTTACTATGTCACGAACATCTACGGGAGGGGGGATTTCGGTGAGACGGTCAGCACGTCGGCGATCCCACTCGTGGTGGCCTGTGCGGTGTACCTCGTTCGCGCGAGGCGCTGGCGTGTAACGCATCTGGCGGTGTTTGTCATCGCCGTTGTGCTGTTCACGGGCAGTCATCCCCTCACGCTCGTCTGGGGTACCACGTTTCTCGCCCTGCTGGGCCTCGCGCTGTCGAGTGCTTGGCGCGTAGCTGGGGTGAAATGGCGCCGCGTGGCTGCGGTCGGGGGCGTGGGAGTCGCCGGCCTCGGTGTGAACTCGTGGGTCCTGATTCCCACGCTGGCTTATCACAATCGTATCCTGCATGGCACCGATACCGCAATAAGTCAATTGTGGTACTCAACGCCAGGAGTGTTGTTTGGTGTACTTCGCGATACGGTCGATCCGAGTTGGATCACGGGTGACGTTCAGGCGCAGGCCCCGGTGCTTGCGATTGCATGGGCGCTCGTCGTCGTGGCGGCGACGTGGAGAGTGGTGCCCGGTCCCATCAAGCGAGCGGCTGTGGGTTTGATCGCGCTTCTGGCCCTCCTGATCTGGCTGGTCTTGTCTCCTGGCGTGTTGGGGGCCCTACCCAAGCCGTGGAACAACCTTCAGTTTCCATTCCGCCTCGTGATCTACGTGACCCTGGCGGGTTGCGGGCTCGTGACGTGTGCGCTGTTGATGCTCCAGCGGGCTCCTGTACGGCGACGGCATTGGGCCGAGATGGCGCTCGTGCTCGTGGCGCTGGTAAGCGTGACCCTGGCCACACGACAGGTGTGGCATACGCCATCCTTCTACTTCAAGGACCGCACGGAAGTGTTCTCATCGGCCGTCAATCCTCCGAGCAGCTACTACAGCGGAGCCGATTTCGCCGACAGCTCGGCACCTGTGGTCAAGCCGACGATAAGCCAGCTCGTGGGTGGCACCCCACTGGTGGCACGGCCGGCGGTAGAACTACCCGCGAGCCCGTTCAACGCGACCTACAGGTATCCCATAGTGGTCTCGCAGGAGGGAACCGTTGCCACCAACGTCACCGCCGGGCCGTATCTCGTGACCGTCAGCGGCGCCGTGCCGGTCGGACGCACTCCGCTCGAACCCGGCGGGGCGTACGGTCGTTCGGTGATGGTTGTGCGGATTACCGGTAAGCCTGGAGAACACAAGACCCTGTCGTTCTCCACGACGTCGTCGCGGGCTCTGCGCCTCGGGATGGTCGGCACGTTCGCATCGCTGCTGGTCCTCGCGCTGGTGCTCGTGGGCGTATTCGTTCGGGGAAGGCGCTCCGCTCCCGCCTGACTGCCGGCGGGTCAACGCGCGCGGGCTCGATAGTAAGCGACGCGCACGGCGCGGGAGCGGCGTACGAGGCGGCTGTTCTGCAGCGATGCCAGGTCCTTCATCGCCCGGTCGCGCTCGACTCTGGCCCGCTCCAGCGCCGCCTCGCTGTGGGCCTCGGATCGTCGTGAGCGCTCGAGTGCCAACTCGAGGCTGCGCACGTGTTCCTCTGCGCGCTGCAGCCGACCGCGAACGGTTGTCAACGTGTGTCGCTCGAGGCTGCGGGCAGGCGGCGCATGCCCTCGCACCGGCTGATCTGCGAGCAGGTGGGCGGGGATTGGGTTATAGGCGTAGAAGCGCTCGATGGTGCGATGCTCTGCCTCGGCCAGTCGCCGTGCGACGTCGCGTCGGTAGAGCGCCGGAAATCCCTCGCGATCGCTTGCGTTGCAGCGTGGTTGCGCTCTGAGAGCCGGCTCTGAGAAAGGCTCTCCGCCGAGCCGAAGAGCAAGACAGGCGTCATCGACGAGGTGCTCGAAGCGCCCGACGAAGTCGACCTTCGGTCGAGGGGAGCCCACGAACGACTCGACCATCTCGCCGAGGTAGCCCGGGCGGTGGGCGATGGCTCTCGTGATGAACTCGTTGAAGTCATCGCTCGCCGCGGCGACGTCTACTCCGTGGTCTGTCCGCCAGCCGGTGCGCATACGGTGGCCCCAGTAGGAGCGCCACCACTCCAACGGGTGGCGGACGAACGCGACGCTGAAACGCTCGCCGACGTCCACCTCCTGCAGGTCGGCGTGCCCATGACTCGAGTACGGCTGGTCGCCGAGTGGGTCCGGCCTGTGTGTCGACACGCCAGCCGCCTCGATGGCCTCCGCAATCCACAACCCTCCGGTCTTCGGGAGGTGGAAAAAGACCATTTTGTCAGTGAAAAATGTCGCCATACCTCTGGGCCGGATCGTGCACACGTCCCAGGAGGCTCGCCGCCTTGCAAACCCGAGGGCCCGCTGGGACGCATGCTCTCACATCGATCCGGGTTAAGTACTCACGCGTACTCGAAGACGCTGGACAAACGCTCAACAGGTCAAATCCGAGGATCTATGGCTAGTCTCTGCAGGCAATGCGCGTCCTTCCGACCCGTATCCCCGGCCTCGTCGCGATCGAGCCAGCGATCCACGGCGACGAGCGGGGCTTCTTCATCGAGACCTACAGGCGCGAGTGGCACGCTGAGGCCGGCATCCCCGCGGAGCAGGCGTTCGTGCAGGACAACCACTCGCGCTCCACGCGCGGGGTGGTGCGCGGCCTGCACTTCCAGATCGGCGACGGGGTCGCCAAGCTGGTGCGCTGCGCGCGCGGGCGCATCCTCGATGTGGCGGTCGACCTGCGCAGGGGCTCGCCCACGTATGGGGAATGGGCGGGGGTGGAGCTGGACGACGAGAACATGCGCGAGCTGTACGTGCCGATCGGCTTCGCGCACGGCTTCTGCGCGCTCAGCGACGTGGCGGACGTGATCTACAAGCAGAGCGCCTACTACGACCCCGCGGTCGAACGTGGGATCGCGTGGAACGATCCGGACATCGCGATCGAGTGGGCGCTGCCGACGGCGGAGCTGACGGTCTCGGAGCGCGACGCGGTGGCGCCGCGCTTACGCGAGATCGCCGCCGAGCTGCCGTTCGAGTGGCATCCTTGACGGTGATGCACGCCCGTCTAGAGAGCCTGCGCAACCGGGTTGTCGCCGACGAGCGCACCAACGGCTACACCGTCACGCCCGAGCAGTACGTGCGCTTCGCCTACGCCGGGCTGATCGCGCTCACGCTGATCGTGCTCACGGGCGCGGCCGTGCGGCTGACCGGCTCGGGCCTCGGCTGCCCCACGTGGCCGAAGTGCTACGGCAACGTCTATCCGCCGCTGAACACCCACGCGGTGATCGAGTTCGCAAACCGGATGGTCACCTTCCCCGTGTCGATCGCCGCCGGCGGCGCGTGGCTCGCCGCCGTACGCAGGCGCCCCTACCGGCGCGATCTCGCGCGGCTGGGCGCGCTGCTGCCGCTCGGGGTGGTCGGCCAGGCGGTGCTGGGCGGCTTCACGGTCAAAGGCGCGCTCGACTACGGCTGGGTGATGGGCCACTTCGCGCTGTCGATGCTGATCGTGCTGGCCGCGGTGCTGCTCGTGTGGCGCGCGACGCACGAGCCGGCAGAGGGAACGGTGGACGCCGAGGCGGCGGCTCCGGTCGAGGCTGAGAGCGACCGCACGCTCGTGCTGTGGCTGCGCGGGCTGGTGGCGCTCGGCGCGCTGACGGTCTTCGCCGGCACCGCGGCCACCGCCGCTGGCCCGCACGCGGGCGGCTCGCCGGGGCAGAAGATCAACCGTCTGAGCTTCGACGGGCGCGGCACGATGGACTTCGTCATCCACCGACACGCGGAGATCGCGTTCGTGTTCAGCCTGCTCTCGGTCGCCGCGTGGTGGATCGCCCGCCGCCGCGAGGCCCCCCAGAAGGTGCGCCGGCCTTTGAACGTGCTCTGCGTGCTGCTGGCCCTGCAGGGCGCTGTGGGGCTCGATCAGTACGAGACACACCTGCCCACGCAGCTCGTGTGGGTGCACGTGGGACTGGCCTGCGGAGCGTGGATCTCGGTCCTGTGGGCGGCGTGCGCGACCGGCGCGCTGCTGCCGAGCCGGGCGAAAGGACGCCCGGAACGGACCCTCGAGATGGGTCCGAGGACGGTCGCGCCGCTGAAGTTCCCCGGAAACTAGGGGCTCCACGAAGCCCCGCGGGGCAATATTTTCGTTCCGTCGTCCACACAAACGGTTAGCCTGCGGGCAGCAACGACACTCGAGAAGGGAGTGGCATGACCAAGAACGAGCTAGCCGAGCAGGTCGCAGAGCGCACTGGACTGGCCGCCAGCCAGGCACGGCAGGTGGTTGAGGCGGCGATCGAGGTGGTCTCCGACGAGCTGGCCGGTGGGGGTGAGGTCGCGCTTGCAGGCTTCGGCAAGTTCAGCGTCAGCCAACGGGCCGCTCGCGAGGGGCGTAACCCCTCAACGGGCGAGACGATCAAAATCGCTGCCTCCAAGGCCGCGAAGTTCTCGGCCGCGAGCGCACTGAAGAAGCGCCTGAACGGCTGACCTGAGCCTGAGTGACCACGGTGTCACCGGCCCCAACGGGCCGGTGACAGCCGGCGGTCCCAGCCGGCGGCCAATCCTTACAACGCGGTAACCCGTCGTTTAGGGGCGGGGTTCACGCTTGGACGCGGAACCTTTCCTCCCTCGAAAGTCGGGCGGTGCCGCATGAGACGACAAGACCCCAGGCCTGTGAGCCCGCGATCGCGCGGCTACCGGTCGCTGGCCAACTTCTACACCGCCGACGAGCGTCGCATCCACTCGCGCGAGCTGGACGTGGGTCTGTGGTGGCGCGATCGGGCGGATGACCCGCTGCACAGGGCGGCGTGGATCGCCGACACGGGCGAGCTGTATCTGGTGCGCCTCGGCCCCGAGGCCGACGGCGGCGGGCGCGTGGAGGTGCTCGCCACCATCGCCGACCGCGACCGCATGGAAGGCCTGCTCGAGGGCTGGCGTGAGCGCTGCGGCGAGCTCAGCTCGCTCTCCTGGCTGCGGCTGAGGGCGGCTCGCGGCTCAGCCGCCGCGCGAGCGCGGATGACGCGTCAGCCCGTCCTCGGGAATCGACTCCCACGACGCGGCCGAGTCGACGAACTGCCGATACTGGGGGCGGATGCCCGGATCGCGGTCGAGCGCTCCGAGGCGCACCGCGACCTGTTCGTCTGAGAGCGGCTCGCCGCTGAACAGCGCCGAGCCGCACCGCGTGCAGAACAGCTTCGGCACACCGGTCGCGGGCTGGTAGGCGCGCAGCGAGTCGGCGCCCTGCAGCAGCCGAAATCCGTCCTGGGGGACGCGTCCGTTGGCCGACGAGCCCGTCCCGGTGCGCCGCTGGCAGTGCGTGCAGTGGCAGTAGCCGGCTGAGATGAACGGCTCGCTGAGCTCGAATCTGACCGTTCCGCACAGGCAGCCTCCCTGCAGCGGGTGAGCCGCCGATGGCGGCTCTGGGAGTGGTGGGTGCTCTGCGTCGGACATCGGCGTTCTCATCCTATGCGGCGTGACATTCGTCCACGCACCGTGAGGTTTCCCCCCGAGCGTTGTCTCATGGGGTGTACGCAACTGAAGCACGAAGCGGCCGCCCGACGTTCGGCGGCCGAGGAGGTTCAAAGATGAACAGAATGCTTCTCACGACGGCCATGTCCGCGATGCTCGCCATCGCAGCGCCGGGCGTGGCGTCCGCTCACAACGCCAAGCGCCACCATCGCGCGCACCATCACGCCAAGCGCGCGACGGTGCGCACGTTCGGCAGTCCGCTGCCCGCGAGCTCGACAACGAGCACGACGCCCGTCACGCCCGCTCCCGACAGCGGCGCAACGGCCGGAACCGTGACCTCGTTCACCGGCGGCGTGCTCACGATCACGCTGAGCAACGGCTCGACGGTCAGCGGCCAGGTCACAGAACGGACCGAGATCCACTGCCTGCCCGCCACCCCGCCGCCAGCCGAAGGGGAAGATCGCGGCGATGACGACGGCGCTGGCTCCGAAGGCGGCGCCGTGGCTCCCTCGACGAGCGGGCACGGCGACGGCGCCTCTCACGGCGACAGCGCCGGCTTCAGCGGAGGCGAGGACGACGGCGGCATGGGCGGCCCCGGAGAGGGCGACCAGAGCTGCACCACAGCGGCGCTGGTGGCCGGCGCGGTTGTACGCGAGGCGGAGCTCAGCGTGAGTGGCGCGGGCGCCGTGTGGGACCACGTGAACCTGATCGGCTGAGCCGTCGGGCACATGCAGAGCGCGGTGGGGTGGGGTGACTAAGGTCAGCCCACCCCACACTGCATTGAAGGGTTGGTCGAGTGCGAGAGGGGCTTTTCGTCCAGTATGTCCGGGGGTATCGTTGATATACGGTTGCATCAGGGCGACTATGAGGGCAGAGTAATGTCAACCATGCCGATGTCTCCAACGCCTTCGACGGGCGTCTCTCGCACGGCTGGGCGGTCGCTGCTGTGAGCCCCAAGGTCTCCATCCGCCTGCTCGCGGCCCAATCCGACAGGCGTCTGCTGGAGCTGGTCGCGGCCGGTCACGAGCGCGCGTTCGAGGTGCTGGTGCAGCGCTATCGCGGCGAGCTGCTCCGCTACTGCCGGCGTCTCGGGCTGTCGGAGTCGCGCTCGGAGGATGCCGTGCAGCAGGGGCTGCTGCGGGCGTGGCTCGCGCTCGAGCGCGGGGACGAGGTGCGCGAGCTGCGGGCTTGGCTGTATCGGATCGTCCACAACACCGCCATCAACATCATGCGCCGCGCGCCGGAAGACCACAGCCCGCTCACCGACGCCGCGGCCGTCGAGTCGGCGGCCGGCGCGGAGGTCGACCTCGAGCGCACGATCGCGGTGCGTGACGCGCTGACCGACGTGGCCGCGCTGCCGCCGATGCAGCGAGACGCGATTCTCCTCACCGCCGTTGACGGCCGTTCCCACGACGAGGTCGCAAGCGCTCTGGGCATCACCCACGGCGCGGTTCGCGGCTTGATCTACCGTGCCAGGGCGACCCTGCGCGGGGCTGCCGCCGCGCTCACGCCGCAGCCGCTGATCGCATGGCTCTACGGTGGCGCCGCGAAGGTCGCCCCGACCGCACAGAGAATCGCGGAGCTCTCCACGCAGGGTGGGGCGGGAGCCAACGCGGGCGGGACGCTCTTCAGGGGTGCGGCCCTCGCGGTCACGGCCGTGGTTCTGGTGGCGGGTGCCGCGGAGGTTCCGCTGCACCACCACGCCGCTCGTCACGCCAAGACGTCCTCGCGCCCTGCGCACCAGGCCCTGAAGAGCGTCGGCGTCGAGGCGTCGAGTTCCACGACCGCCGACGCCGTGCGCGTCACGACTCGCAAGTCGGTTGCGCGGCAAGCGCCCAAGAGCGGTGGGACGCGGCTCTACGCCAACAACGTCCAGCCGCGCTCGAGCAGCCACACCCAGCACGCGCACGCCGCTCCCCAACGGTCGGCGGGCGCGCCGGAGAGCCAGCCGGCCACAGGCGCGCCTTCCAGCGGGAGCACGACCTCCCAGAGTGCCCCTGCCGCCACGCTCGCGAGCTCGACCGGAGCCGGTGGGGACGAATTCTCGTCCGGCGACTCGGGCAGCGGTGAAGGCGGCCAGCAGCCGGGCTCTGGCGCGGGCGGCTCGGAAGGCACGAAACAGAAATCCGGCGGCGGTGGCGAGGTATCAGACGATCCGCCCGGCGACGGCTCCGAAGGGTCGGACGACGCGAAGGAAGCCGAACGGGAAAAGACCGGCAGC
The DNA here is from genome assembly GCA_964588985.1 of uncultured Solirubrobacteraceae bacterium. GTDB lineage: Bacteria > Actinomycetota > Thermoleophilia > Solirubrobacterales > Solirubrobacteraceae > Palsa-744. The sequence continues at coordinate 493 of CAZPQW010000031.1, read as the reverse complement.
GGCTCGGCCGTGGACAGCGCTAAGTCCGCGTCGTCAGAACCGAGTGGCGGCTAGCGCAGCCGCAGCCACGCCAACCGTCACCCGGGCAAAGCTCCTACTCAGCTCTCAACCACATCCCGTGTTGTTGCCGCAAGACGCGCACGTGTAGCACGAGCCGGTCCGCTGCATCATCCCGCCGCACTGGCTGCAGGCGGGCCCGAGGTCCAGGCCCTGCAGTCGCGCGGGCACCACGGGCGGGGTTTCGGTGAACGACGCCGCCGCTGGGCTGCCATTGCCGTCCGCCGATGCCTGTGGTGCGTCCTCCGCGGTGGTGGACGGACCGGCGGTGTCGGACACGCTCACCGCCATCGCGGCGTCCTGTGCGGCTTTGCGTGCGCGGACCTCGGGGGTGAGGATGCCGAGTTCCTCCTGGGCGTCCACGTCGAGGAAGCGCGAGGCGAGCCAGCGCATGATGTAGTCGGGCATCGACTTCGCGAACGGGATCTCCGGGTTG
>CAZPQW010000030.1:0-35516 GCA_964588985.1 uncultured Solirubrobacteraceae bacterium | reverse complement strand
CGGTGATGAACGGCAGGTTGATCTGCGTCTCCTGGGTGGTGGAGAGCTCGATCTTCGCCTTCTCCGCGGCCTCGTACAGACGCTGCAGCGCCATCGGGTCGGCCGACAGGTCGATGCCCTGGCTCTTCTTGAACTCGGACACGAGCCAGTCGACGATCGCCTTGTCGAAGTTGTCGCCGCCGAGGTGGTTGTCGCCGGCGGTGGACTTGACCTCGAACACGCCGTCGCCGATCTCCAGCACGGACACGTCGAACGTGCCGCCGCCGAGGTCGAACACGAGGATCGTCTGGTCGGACTCCTTGTCGAGGCCGTAGGCGAGCGACGCGGCGGTCGGCTCGTTGATGATGCGCTTGACGTCGAGCCCCGCGATCTTGCCGGCGTCCTTGGTCGCCTGACGCTGGTCGTCGTTGAAGTACGCGGGGACGGTGATCACGGCCGAGTCGACCGTCTCGCCCAAATATGCTTCCGCGTCGGACTTGAGCTTCTGCAGGATCATCGCGGAGATCTCCGGCGGGGAGTGCTGCTCGCCGGCCGCTTCCACGCGGGCGTCGCCGTTGGGGCCGGAGACGACCTTGTAGGGGACGATCGACTCCTCCTCCTTGACTTCGCCCTCCTTGCGGCCCATGAAGCGCTTGATCGAGAAGACGGTGTTCTGCGGGTTGGTGACGGCCTGGCGCTTGGCGACGGTGCCGACGAGACGCTCGCCCGAGGCGGCGAACGCGACCACGGACGGGGTCGTGCGGCCACCCTCGGAGTTCTCGATGACGGTGGGCTCGCCACCCTCCAGCACGGCCATGCACGAGTTCGTCGTACCGAGGTCGATGCCTATGGTCTTGGCCATGTGAAAATGCTCCTTCTAAGACGCTTTATAAATCTGAGTGCCAGTGTGGCAGATTTTCTGCTGGCCTTCAAGGGCCACCCTGAGCTGAGGGCCTTTCGAGCCTCACAGCCCTCGACTGGGGAAACATCCGTAAAGGGCCGTAACCTCAGTGGCGAGCCTGAGTAGTGGACAACAAGTGACCCGCCTGGAGCGCAACGTCAACATCGCCGCGGTCGTGATCCCGTTCCTGGGAGTGATCGCGGCGGCGGCGGTGCTCTGGAACCGCTTCCTCGGGCCCCGCGACCTGGCGATCTTCGCCGTGATGTACCTCGCGACCGCGATCGGCATCACCGTGGGCTTCCACCGCCTGCTCACCCACCGGGCGTTCCAGACGCGCCCGTGGCTGCGCTACCTGCTCGCGATCCTCGGGTCGATGTCGCTGCAGGGCCCGGTGATCGACTGGGTCGCAGACCACCGCAAGCACCACACGTTCACCGACGAAGAGGGCGACCCGCACAGCCCTCACGCCGGCCACGGCGCCGGGCTGCGCGGCATGGCTGCGGGCCTGTGGCACGCACACGTGGGCTGGCTGTTCGAGACGCACGGGCAGGCGTCCTCGAAACGGTTCGCGCGCGACCTCGTGGAGGACCCCACGATGCGGCGCATCAACAGGAGCTTTCCGCTGATCGCGCTCGGCAGCCTCGGGCTGCCGTTCCTGCTCGGCCTCGCGCTGAGCGGCGGCTCGCTCGTCGACGGCGGCCTCAGCGCGCTGCTGTGGGCCGGGCTGGTGCGGATCTTCCTCGTGCACCACGTCACCTGGTCGATCAACTCGATCTGCCACTTCTTCGGCAGCCGGCGCTTCGACACCGACGACCAGTCGACGAACGTCTTCTGGCTCGCGCTGCCTTCGTTAGGAGAGGCCTGGCACCACAACCACCACGCCTTTCCCCAGTCGGCGTTCCACGGCCTGCGCTGGTACGAGCTCGACCCCTCTGGTTGGCTGATCCTCGGACTCGAGCGGATCGGGCTCGCGTGGGACGTGGTGAAGGTCACGCCCGAGCGGGCACGCGCGAAGCTGGTCGCCTGACTCGACCCGAAGTTTTGACTCGCGACATCTGGGCGCGGTACCGTCTGTGTATGGACATGGCGCCCTCAGGGCCCGTGAAGCCGCTCCTGCGGGGCGTGTCGCACGAGTACGCGTTCTTCGTGTCGCTCGGCTGCGGGGTGGCGTTGATCCTCGCGGCCTCCGACGGCAAGGCCCGCCTCGCCGCGACCATCTACGCGGTCGCCGTGTCGGCGCTCCTGGGCACGAGCGCGCTGTATCACCGCGTCACGTGGAGGCCGGCGGCGCGACGCTGGATGCGGCGTCTGGACCACTCGATGATCTTCGTGCTGATCGCCGGCACCTACACGCCCGTGGCGCTGCTCGCGTTGAAGGGCAGCCTCGCGAACACGATCCTGATCGTGGTGTGGGCGGGAGCGCTCGGCGGCGTGGTGTTCAAGCTCGTGTGGATCGACGCGCCGAAGTGGCTGTTCGCGGCGGTGTACGTGGCGCTCGGCTGGGTGTCGATCGCGATCTTCGGCGAGCTGCCCGCGGCGATCGGCTGGCTCGGCGTGGCGGGTCTCGCGGCCGGCGGCCTGCTGTACACGCTCGGCGCGATCGTCTACGCGAGCGGCCGCCCGAACCCGTCGCCGCGTGTGTTCGGCTACCACGAGGTCTTCCACGCGCTCGTGATCGCCGCGGCGGCGCTGCACTACGCGGTCATCGCGTTCGCCGTCCTGCCCCGCGGCTGACTCGATCTCTAGCCGAAGTCTCCCCGGCTCGGGCACATTCGCGCCAGCGCACACTCTCCGCAGGCTGGTGAGCGCGCATGGCAGGTGCGCCGGCCGTGGCGCAGGAGGTTGACGTGCAGCTCGAGCTCCTGCCCGGGCGGCGTGAGCGCGAGCATCCCGTCGTGGAGCTCCTCGAACGGAGCGCCGGGGCGCAGCAGCTCCAAGCGCATCCCGACTCGCGAGACGTGCGTGTCGACCGGCACGTCGTGGAGGCTATAGGCGAACAGCAGCACGCAGGCGGCGGTCTTGCGCCCGACGCCGGGCAGGGCCGTGAGGTAGTCGCGGGCCTCGGACAGTGGCGCACGCGGGAGCCAGTCGAGCGAGAGCTCGTGTGGCGGATCCCTGGGGTCGTCGGTGATCGCGCGCAGGATCGCCTGGATGCGCGCGGACTTCACCTTCGAGATGCCGCCGGGGCGGATCGCCTCCTCGACCTCGGCGAGCGGCGCGTCGCGCACCTGCTCCCACGTCGACATGCGCTCGCGCAGCCGCAGGAACGCGACGTCGCGGTTGCGGTCGTTGGTCGACTGCGAGAGCACCGTGAGGACCAGCTCCGCGATCGGGTCTTCGTGCGGGCGCATCAGTGGCACGCCGTAGACCTCGCGCAGACGGTCGCGGACCCTCACGACCCGCGCGCGAGTCGGCGGCTTCCATGTTCGCGAGGCGCTCGGCACGCGCATCACGGTAGCCGTCCGACCCCGCCCCGGCGCGACCCCTATATCCTCGCGCGGTGCCCGAGGTGAGCGACCACAGCGGCGAGCTCGACGGCCTGCCGGTGTTCTGGCGCAGCGCTCCCGCTCCCGCCGGCAGCGAGGGGACGGCGGTGCCGCTGTACCTCCACGGGGTGCCGAACAACTCCGACGAATGGGCGGGCTTTCTCGCGCGCAGCGGCGGGCTCGCGCCCGACCTGCCGGGCTTCGGCCGCTCGGGCAAGCCCGGCTACCTGAGCTACACGATCGCGGAGTTCGACACGTTCATCGAGCGCTTCCTCGACATGGTCGAAGTGGAGCGCGTGCAGCTCGTGGTGCACGACTGGGGCGCGGTGGGCCTCGCGTTCGCGCAGCGGCTGCCCGAACGCGTGGAGCGGCTCGTGGTCATGAACGCCGTGCCGTTCCTGCCGGGGTACAGCTGGCATCGCACCGCGCGGATCTGGCGCACCCCGCTGCTCGGCGAGCTGTCGATGGGCTTCACGTTCCGGCGCACGCTGCGGCTGCTCTCCAGGGAGTCCAACGTGACGCCCGGGCCGATGCCGGACGCGTGGCTGGACAGCGTGATGGACCACTTCGACGAAGGCACGCAGCGCGCGATCCTGCGCCTGTACCGCAGCTCGCCCCCGGACGTGCTCGAGGCCGCCGGCGAGCAGCTCGGGGCACTGACGATGCCCGTGCTGGTGGCTTGGGGGATGCAGGACCCCTACATCCCGGCGCGTTTCGCCGGGGAGTACGCGCGCGCGCTGCCGCACGCGGAGCTGGTCGAGCTCCCGGACGCCGGTCACTGGCCATGGCTCGACCGCCCGGATCTGATCGACCGGCTGGTGGAGTTCCTGGGCGCACGGTGAGCCGGCTCGCGCGCCGGGCGCCCGCCTGGACGATCACCGCCGCGCTCGGCGTCGTCTACCTGATCGCCGCACCGCCGAGCCCGGACCTGGCGGCGGCGAGCTACCGCAGCGACCTGTTCTCCCGCGTTGGCTTCTCGCTATGGGACAACTCGTGGTACGGCGGGCACCACCTGCTCGCGTACTCGCTGCTGTCGCCCGCGCTCGGCGCGCTGATCGGGCCACAGTTGGTGGCCGCGATCTCGATGACGGCCGCGGCGGCGCTGTTCGCGGCACTGATCGAGGGACGCTTCCCGGAGCGCTCGACGCGCATCGCCGCCGCGTGGTTCGCGCTCGGCGCGGCGATCGGCCTGCTCTCCAGCCGCGTGCCGTTCGACCTCGGCCTGGCGATCGGTCTCGGCGCGGTGCTGATGGCCAAGCGCGAGCGGCTGTCGAGTGCTCTGGCTCTGAGCGTGCTGTGCTCGGTGGCGAGCCCGGTGGCGGGCGCGTTCCTCGCGCTGGCGTTCCTCGCGTGGGCCCTCGCGGGACCCGCGCGCGTCTGGCCGGCCGCGCTCATGCTCGCGACGCTCGCGCCGATCGGGCTGCTCGTGGCGGTGTTCCCGGAAGGCGGCTCGCAGCCGTTTGTCGCCTCGGCGTTCTACCCGGCGCTCGCGGGCGTGCTCGTCGTGGGCGCGCTGATCGCGACCGAGCGGCCGCAGGACGAGAGCCTGCGTGTGCTGAAGATCGGCGCGGCGCTGTATGCGCTCGCGCTGCTCGGCTCCTACGTGGTGTCGACCGCGGTGGGCGGCAACGTGGACCGGCTCGGCGCGCTCGCGACCGGGCCGATCGCCGCGTGCGTGCTCGCGGGAGGATCTCTGCGCAGCTGGCGCACGCGCGCCCTGATCGTGCTCGCACCGGCGCTGCTGTACTGGCAGGCGAACGCGCCGGTGGCCGACTTCGCGGCCGCCGCGAACGACCCGGCGGTGCACGCCTCCTACTACGCGCCGCTGCTCGGCGAGCTGCGCGCGCTCGACGTTGGGTATGGAGGCCCACCCGCCCGACCCGCGCGCATCGAGGTGGTCGCGACGGCCGACCACTGGGAGGCGCGCTGGCTCGGCCCCCACGTGATGCTCGCCCGCGGCTGGGAGCGCCAGCTCGACGGCTACCGCAACTCCCTCTTCTACGTCGACGCGAATTCGCTGACTGCTGCGAGCTACCACGCGTGGCTCGCCCGCGAGGCGGTCTCCTACGTGGCCCTGTCGGACGCGCCGCTGGACTACTCCGCGCACGCCGAGCAAAGGGTGGTGAGCAGCGCGCCTCCCTACCTGCGCGAAGTGTGGCGCTCCGCTCACTGGCGGCTGTTCGCGGTGCTCGGCGCGCAGCCCCTCGCGCAGCCGCCGGCGCTGCTGAGCGGGCTTGACACGAGCTCGTTCACGCTGTCCGCTCCGCGCGCGGGCACGTACACGGTGCGGGTCCACTTCACGCCCTACTGGGCGCTCGCGAGCGGCGGCGGATGTGTCGCGCGCGGGCCGGAAGACTGGACGCAGGTGCACGCGCGGCGCGCGGGCGTGCTGCACGTCGCGATCCGCTTCTCGCCGGCGCGCATCTTCGGCCACGGCCCTCGCTGCGACTGAGCATCGTCTAGGCTTCTGAGCGAATGGTCGCCCGCGCTCGTCTCCTGCAGGCGCGCGTCCTGCCGCATGGTTGGCTGGACGCGCTACGGCAGATATCGCTGTTCGGGTGCGCGTATTTCGCGTACCGGCTCGTGCGGGGGCTGGTCGAGGGACACGCCAACGCGGCGTTCGCGCACGCGAGCGACCTGATCTCGATCGAGCGCACGCTGCACGTGTTCGTGGAGCCGTCGATCCAGGCGTGGGCCTCGGGGAGCCACGTGGTGATGGTGCTGGCGAGCTGGCTGTACGTGAACGCGCAGACGTCGGTCACGTTCGGGGCTTTGCTGTACCTGTACCTGCGCCACAACCGCAGCTTCTACTTCGTGCGCAACATGTTCATGATCGCGATGGCGATCGCGCTCGTCGCCTACACGGTGTTCCCGACCGCGCCGCCGCGCTTCCTGCCCGAGTGGGGCTTCATCGACAGCGTGTCGGACTTCACGGGCGTGCGCGTGAACCATGCGAGCGCTTCGATGAGCGCGCTGTTCAACCCCTACGCGGCTGTGCCGTCGATGCATGTGGCGTTCGCGCTGATGGTCGGCTGGCCGCTGGCGCGCCTGACGCGCAGGCGAGTCGTGAAAGCGGCGTGGCTGCTCTACCCGTTCCTGATGGCGTTCGTGATCGTGGTGACCGCCAACCACTTCATCGTCGACGCTCTGCTCGGCGCGCTCACCGCGGGCGCCTCGGCGTACGGGGCGAGCTGGCTGGCACGTGCGCGGCCAAACGCATGGCGCTTCTCGACCGTCCCCGGCTCCGCCGCCAGCCCGGCCGGCGCGCGGCTGACGACCAACGGATAGCGCGGCGTAGACGACGATGGCACCCCGGCAACACGCCCCCACGCGGCGCACCCGCAGCGGCGCACCCCGCCGCGGCAGAGGGCGCGTGCGCGCGCCGATCGGCTCGGGGCAGCGGCGCGAGCTGGTGCGCAACCGGCTGATCGAGTCGCGCCTGACGCCCAACGCGATCTCGCTCACCGGCCTCGCGCTGAACGTGCTCGCCGCGGTGCTGGTGTGGGAACGGCTGTTCTTCCTCGGCGGGCTCGCGTTCATCATCGGCTCGATCATGGACACGCTCGACGGGCGCTACTCGCGCATGTCGGGCAAGGGCACCCCGTTCGGCGCGTTCCTGGACTCGACTCTCGACCGCATCGAGGAGGGCATCGTGCTGACCGCGGTGGCGGGCTACTTCGCGCTTCACGGCAACCGCGCGGCGGCGGCGGGCGTGGTGGTGGCGGTGCTCGCGTCGCTGATGGTCAGCTACACCCGTGCACGCGCGGAGGCGCTGGGCGTAGAGTGCAAGGTGGGAATCGCGACGCGGCCGGTGCGCGTGGTGATCCTCTCGGTCGGACTGCTGTTCGCACGTGGTGCCTCGCTGGGCAACTTCCAGCTGCTCGAGCCGACCGTCTACGTGCTGGCGGCGCTGAGCGTGATCACAGTTGCGCAACGCATCTGGCACGTCCACGGCGAGCTGTCGGTGTGACCTAGCGCGCCGGGCGGAGTAACTAGTTACCTCGAACTTACGGAAGGAATTACCTCTTGAGCACAATCCAAAGCAACGGCAGCGCCCGCACGGGCGGCGCAGCCGCAACCAACGGCGCGGCGCGCTACCAATCCGAGAAGGTGCGCGTGGCGATCGTCGGCGTGGGCAACTGCGCTTCGGCGTTCGTGCAGGGCATCGAGTACTACCGCAACGCCGACCCTGACCAGCGCGTCCCCGGCCTGATGCACGTGGACCTCGGCGGCTACCACGTGCGCGACATCGAATTCACGGCGGCGTTCGACATCGACGCGTCGAAGGTGGGCAAGGATCTCGGCGAAGCGATCTGGTCGGGGCAGAACAACACGATCAAGTTCGCCAAGGTGCCGAAGAAGCTCGGCGTGCAGGTGCATCGCGGCATGACCCACGACGGTCTCGGCAAGTACCTCAAGGAGAAGATCACGAAGGCCCCGGGCGAGACCGCGGACATCGTGAAGATCCTCAAGGACACGCACACCGACGTGGTCGTCTCATATCTGCCGGTCGGCTCCGAGCAGGCGACCAAGTGGTACGTCGAGCAGGTGCTCGAGGCGGGTTGCGGGTTCGTCAACTGCATTCCGGTGTTCATCGCTCGCGAGGACTACTGGGACAAGCGCTTCAAAAAGGCGCGCCTGCCGATCGTGGGCGACGACATCAAGTCGCAGGTCGGAGCGACGATCGTGCACCGCACGCTCGCGCGCCTGTTCGCCGAGCGCGGCGTGGAGATCGAGCGCACGTCGCAGCTGAACGTGGGCGGCAACATGGACTTCTACAACATGCTCGAGCGCGAGCGGCTGGAGTCGAAGAAGATCTCCAAGACCAACGCGGTGACCTCGATCATGGACCACGAGCTGCCGGCGAGCGACATCCACGTGGGCCCGTCCGACTACGTGCCGTGGCTGACCGACCGCAAGTGGGCGCACATCCGCGTCGAGGGCCAGGCCTTCGGCGACGTGCCGCTGAACCTGGAGCTGAAGCTCGAGGTGTGGGACTCGCCGAACTCGGCGGGCATCGTGATCGACGCTGTGCGCTGCTGCAAGCTCGCGCTCAACCACGGACTCGGCGGCCAACTCGACGGCCCGTCCTCCTACCTGATGAAGTCGCCGCACAACCAGCGCCCGGACGAGCAGGCGCGGGCGGACACGGAGAAGTTCATCGCCCGCTACACCGGCCGGCCCGGCACGCGCGCGAAGACGCGCGCCACCGCGAAGGCCGGGGCGGCCGCGACCAAGACGGCGAAAGCGACGGCCAAAGCGAAAGCCGCCGCGAAGGCGAGCCCGCGAAGCAAACGAGCGGTAAAAGCGCCGGCAGCGAAGTAGTCCCCGCCCGTGCCGCACTTGCGGCGGGCGCGATAATCATCGAAGCGATGAGCACCTCGTTCTCGATAGCCCACGTGACGCCGTATCCGTGGGAGGCCGAGAACGAGGTCAACGCGCACGTGGCGCGAGTCGCATGCGAGCTCTCGCGGCGGGGACACCGCGTGCTGGTGCTCGCGCCGTCGCGCTCGCTGGAGCGGGTGCGCGACTCGCGCAAGGCGCTACGCGCGGCGCGCGCGAGCGAGGGCGGGGCCTCGTCCCTGCTCGAGGGCACCGACGACGGCATCCCGCGGGTGATCGCGGTGGGCGAGGTGCTCGATCTTCCCGGCGGAGCGCGGCGACGCCCGCCGGCGCTCGCGATCGACGTGGCGCGCACGGTAGAGGAACTGCTTGGCACGATCGAGCTGGACTTCGTGCACGTGCACGAGCCGTTCGCGCCGAGCACATCGAACGCGGCGCTGCGCCACTCGCGCGCGCTGAACGTGGGCTCGTTTCACGCGTCGACCGAGCGCCTGCTCTCGACGCTTGTGGCGCGCCGCTTCGTCGAGAGCTTCTTCGGGCGCCTGGACGCGCGCACGGCGAGCCTGCCGGCGACCGCGGAGCTGATGGAGCGCCATTTCCCGGCGGACTACCGGCTGGTGGGCGACGACGCGGGCGCAGCCGACGCGCTGGAGGAGATCTACCGCGGCCTGGCCGCGCGCAGGCACTCGCTCGACGGCGACGCGCAGCTCTCACAGCGTCTGGCAGGCAGGCCGTTGATCGACGTGGACCTGCACATGCACACCGACCACTCCCACGACTGCGCGACGCCCGTGGAGGTGCTGCTGGCGAGCGCCCGCGAGCAGGGGCTGGGGGCGATCGCGGTGACCGACCACAACGAGATCTCGGGAGCGCTCGAGGCGGAGCGGCAGGCGGCCAGGCCCGGTCCCCACGCGCCCCTGAAAGTGATCGTGGCGGAGGAGGTGAAGACCGCCGGGCAGGGCGAGGTGATCGGGCTGTTCATCCGCGAGAAGATCCCGCGCGGGCTGAGCCTCGAGGAGACGGTCGCGGAGATCAAGCGCCAGGGCGGCCTGGTGTACGTGCCGCACCCGTTCGACCGGATGCACTCCGTGCCCGACTACGAGCACCTGCTGAAGATCATCGAGGACGTGGACGCGATCGAGGTGTTCAACCCGCGCGTGGCGATCGGAGCGTTCAACGACGAGGCGGCCCGCTTCGCGGCGAAGTACCGCATCGTGGCCGGCGCCGGATCGGACTCGCACGTGGCGCAGGGGCTCGGCTCGGTGCGGATCCGGATGCGCGACTTCGACGGGCCGGCAGAGTTCAAGCAGTCGCTGCGCGACGCCGAGATCGTGACCCGCCCCTCCTCGCTTCTGTACGTGCAGGCGCTCAAGTTCCTGCAGACCAGAGCGACTCCCTCCTCCGCCCGTCGCGCCAGCAAGGCGCGGCGTTTGAAGCGCCTCGGACGCGCTCACGGCGGCGGCGGGCGGCGCTAGAGGCCGGCCTCCGGCGCAAGGACTGATGCACGGTCAAGGACAAGAGGGCCTGCCGTCAAATCTGTCGGGGTCGATGCCTGTGACCGATGACGAGATCCGCGAGAAGTATTTGGAGCGCGCAATCCGCGAGCTGAACACGCTCACGCGCGAGCTGCAGTCATGCCCGCACTGCCCGCGCGGCAACCTGATGCCGGTGCTCGGCTCGGGTCATCCGCAGGCGGACATCATGCTGCTGAAGCACGCGCCACTGCCGTCGGAGATCGAGGAGGGCGTGGCGTTCTACGGTCGGGCGGGCGGCGCGCTGATGAAGTCACTCAAGCGCCTGTCGATCGATCCGCTGGCGGTATACGGCACGTTGTGCGTGAAGTGCCCGCTGAGCGACTCGTCGCTGGCCGACTTCGCGTGCGTGTCGCGCGTGGTGGAAGAGCTCGCGATCGTGCAGCCGAAGATCGTGGTGGTGATGGGCTCCGAGGCGCTCGCGGCGCTCGGCGAGATGGACATCCCGCTCGCGCGTCCGCTGCAGCCCAAGCTCGGGGAGGTCCAGCAGCTGACCCCGATGCTCGACGCGCTGTACGTCCCGAACATCGACGAGTCGCTCGACGAGCAGGACGCCAAGCGCGACTTCTGGGCCGCGTTCCGCGTGCTCGGCGACTGGTACGCGGCGCAGCCGCCTTACTGAGCGAGCAGCACGATCTTCCCGAGCTTGCCGCCGGCGGCGAAGCGCTCGTAGGCCGCGGCCGCTTCCTCGAGCGGGAAGGTCTCGGCGATCGGCACGCGCAGCGCGCCCGTGTCGAACAGCGGCAGCACCTCGTGCTCGAGCAGGCGCGCCGATACGGCTTTCTCCTCGAGCGGGCGCGCGCGCAGCGTGGAGCCGTGGATGCGGGCGCGCTTGCCCATCAGCGCGAGCAGGTTGAGCTCGGCCTTGGCGCCGGCGGCGACGCCGATCACGGTTATGCGCCCGCCGGTGGCGAGCGCCTGCAGGTTCTCAGCCAGGTTCGGGGCGCCGACAAGCTCGAGGATCACGTCGAACGGGCCATGCTCGGCGAAGCCCTCGGGCGCGATCACGTTCGCTCCGAGCGCGGCCACCTGCTCGCGCGAGCCCTCGCTGCGCACGGTGGCGGTGATCCTGGCGCCGGCTGCACGGCCGAGCTGGATCGCGGCGGTGCCGACGCCACCGGCGCCGCCGTGCACGAGCAGCCGCTCGCCCGTGCGTAGCCCCGCCTGCACGAACACCGCGTCGTGGGCGGTGGTGAAGACCTCGGGAAGCCCGCCCGCGGCTGTCCAGTCGAGCGTGTCGGGAACGGGCATCAGCTGGCGCTCGTGCACGACCGCGAGCTCCGCCTGCGCGCCGCCTCCGACGACCGCCATCACGCGCTCGCCGACCTCGAAGCGAGTGGCGCCGTCGCCGAGCGCCGCGACCTCTCCGGCGAGCTCCAGCCCGGGTATGTCCTGCGGCGATCCGGGAGGCGCTGGGTAGAGCCCGCGGCGCTGCATCATGTCGGCCCCGTTGAGACCCGCGGCGTGAACCCGCACGAGCACCTCGCCGGCGCCGGGCACGGGATCGGAGTGCTCCTCGATCACGATCTCCTTGTCGCGGATGGTGACGGCGCGCATCAGCCGCAGACTACCCGTCAGGCGGCCGGGGAAAGCACGCGCAGCACGTCGCGCGCGACACGTCTCGCCGCGAGCGGCACGACGGCGCCGTCGGCGGGCGTTCGCACGAGCGATCCGGCGGCGAGGTGGCCCAGCCTCCCGTTGACGTCCTGTACGACCGTTGGCTCCCACGGCAGGCTTGCGCCTTGCAGGACGCGCACCGCGCCCGCGAGCCGATCGATGTCGTCCGCTGAGCCCTCGGCGGGTGGCTCGCCATACTCCCTGACGTCGACGATGGTGCGCATGAGGCTCAGCACGGAGCCGGCCAGCAGGTGCAGCTGCGACACACGCGCCTCCTCACGATCGACGGTCGCGCGCAGCCGTATCCTTCGCGGCGCCACACGGACCGCGACCCGGGCGCTGCTGCGCGCGAGCGCGAGGCGGGCGAGCTGGACGTGGACGTCGTGGCTGGCGGTGAGCTCCCAGTCGACGTCGGTGTCGTGGACGTGCACGCCGGGAGCGAGCCGGTGGCACTGCTCGAGGATCGCGAGCAGCGAGCGCAGCACGCGCCGCTCGGCCTGCGCGAGGAGCTTGAGCGGGTCGGCGGGGAACAGGCCGACGCCGATAAAGAGCGCGACCGCACCGCCGATGAGCGCGTCGGTGGCGCGCTCGGCGCCGGTGCCGGTCCGGTGCAGGGCGATGACGAGCACCGCGGCGGAGGCCGCCTGGTTGAAGAACATCATGCCCTCGCCCACGAACCCGCCGCTGACAGCCACGACGAGCACCACGACCGCCATGACCACGAACGCGATGCCGATCGGGCCCGCACCCACAGCTGGATGCAGAAGCTCGCTGACGCCGATCCCGAGCAGGACCCCGACGACCATCTGAAGCGTGCGCCGGGCGCGCTGAATGTGGCTGGTGCCGAGCGCGACGGCCGCGGCGACGGGCGCGAAGAAGGGGTCGGCGTGCCCGACCACGTCGTGGGCGAGGTACCAGGCGGCGCCGGCTGCGGCGGATGCCTGCAGCGCCGGTCCGGCCGCAGCGCGCACGCGGTGGCTTGCCGCTGCGATCGACCATCCGGGAGCGTGCACAGCAGCGAGGCTAGTGACCGGCGCCGGTCGCTACGGCCGCTCGAACAGCGCGACGCACTCGATGTGGTGCGTCTGGGGGAACATGTCGACCGGCTTCACCTTGCGCAGCACCCACCCGGCCTCGACGAGTTCGGCGGCGTTGGGGGCGAGCGTGGTGGGGTTGCAGGAGACGTAGACGATGCGTTTGGGGGCGGCGTCGACGATGCGGTGGACGACCTTCTTGGAGAGGCCGGCGCGGGGCGGGTCGACGACGATGACGTCGGGTTTGCCGGCGCGAGTGACGAGCTCGGGCAGGGCGAGGCGCGTGTCGCCGGCAAAGAAGCTGGCGTTGGTGACGACGTTGCGCTTGGCGGCGGCGATCGCGTCGGCGACGGCGGGCTCGATCAGCTCGATGCCCCACAGCTCGCCGGCGCGTGGGGCGAGCGTGAGCGCGATGGTGCCGATCCCGGAGTAGAGGTCGTACACGCGCTCCCAGCCCTCCAGGGCGGCGTATTCGACGACGATGCCGTAGAGCAGCTCGGCCATCTCGGTGTTGGTCTGGAAGAACGCCTCGGCGGAGATCCGCAGGTCGAGCTCGCCGAGGCGCTCGGGCAGCTCTGCGTCGCCCCACACGAGCTCGGTCTCACCGCCCATGGTGGTCTCGGCGAGGCTGCGGGTGCGGGTCCAGAGCACGCCGGAGAGGCTGTCGCCGAGCTCCTCGCTGAGCGCGACGGCGAGCGCTCCGGCCTCGAGCTCGCCGCTGGTGGTGACGATCCGGACCTGCAGCTTGCCGGTGTGGCGTCCTTCGCGCACGACGAGGTTGCGCAGCCGAGCACGTCCGTCGGGGGCGGCGCCGATGCGCTCGTCGCGCGAGCCCTGATCGCCCCGTCCCCGGCCGCGGTCCCACGCGGTGAGCCCCTGCTCGCGGCACCAGCGCAGCGCGGCGAGGCGAGCGCGGTTGCCCTGCTCCGACGCGAGCAGGCAGTCCTCGATCGGCGTGACGCTGTTGCCGCCCGCGGGCGCGTGGAACCCGCACTCGAGCTCTCCGTCCTCGCCGTCCTGCCCGAAGGAGTACTCGAGCTTGTTGCGGTAGCGCCAGGGTTGCAGCGCGGGCACTATCTCCTGCAGCTCGAAGCCGTCGAGGTGGCCGATGCGACGCAGCGCCTCCTCAACCTGCGCGCTCTTGATGTGCAGCTGGCGCTCGTAAGGGATCACCTGCCACGGCACGCCCGGATGGTCGGCTGTGGGCGCGATCCGCTCGGGTCCCGGCTCGAGGATCTCTATGGTGCGCGCGTGGGCGTAGCTGCGCTTGCGCTTGTGCACGACGGCGCGCACGAGGTCGCCGGGGATGGCGCCTGCGACGAACACGACGTAACCGCCGTCGCCGAGACGGGCGACCCCCTCGCCGCCGAACGCGAGCGAGTCGATGCGCAGCTCGAGCTCGTCGCCGCGCTGCGGACGCGGGGACGGCGATGGCGAGGCGTCGAGCGCGACCTCGCCGGCGGGCGCGTGGGTGTCCGTGTCGCTCATTGGCTCGCCGGCGGAGCTACGAGCAGCTCGAGCAGCGCCTTCTGCGCGTGGCGGCGGTTCTCGGCCTGGTCCCAGATGCGCTGGCGCGAGCCGTAGAGCACCTCGGCGGTGATCTCCTCGCCGGGGTGCGCGGGAAGGTCGTGCATGGCGATGGCTCCGGGGGCGGCGGCGTCGAGCAGCGCGTCGTCGACGCGGTAGTCGTGCAGGGCGCGGCGACGCTCGTCGGCGACGTCCTCGTCGCCCATGCTGACCCACACGTCGGTGTAGACAGCACAGGCGCCCTTGACCGCCTCGTAGGGGTCCTCGTGCAGCGTGAGGAGGCCGGTGGCGCCGGGCGCGAGCGAGAGGTCGTCCTCGAGCGAGTAGCGCGCGGGGGAGGCGACGGCGACGTTGATTCCGGCGAGCGTTCCGAGCACGGCGAGCGAGCGGGCGACGTTGTTGCCGTCGCCGACGTAGGCGAGGCGCAGACCGTCAAGATCGCCGTAGGTCTCACGCAGCGTGAGCAGGTCGGCGAGCGCCTGGCAGGGGTGATGGCGGGCGCTGAGCATGTTGACGACCGGGATGGCGCTGTGGGCCGCGAGCTCCTCGAGGACCGCGTCGGGTCCGGTGCGCAGTCCGATGGCGGCGACGTGGCGTGAGAGCACGAGCGCGGTGTCGCGGGGCGCCTCCCCGCGCGAGAGCTGCATCTCGTCGCTGCGCAGCACCACCGGGTGCCCGCCGAGCTCGTGGACGCCGACCTCGAAGGACACGCGCGTGCGGGTGGAGGGCTTCTGGAAGATCAGCGCGACGCTCTGGCCGGCGAGCGCCTGTGAGGAGAGCGGCGCGTGCTTGAGCTCGAGCGCGCGGTCGAGCAGCGCGTTCAACTCTGTGGTTGTGAGCTCGGCTCCGGTGAGGAAATGGCGCGGTGACATGAAGCGGTGAGTGTAGGAGGTGCGGCGAGGAGCGGGAGAGACGACGGCGAACCTGACGGTGTGCGATGGTCCGCATACGTGAACTTGCAGAGAAAGGATCGCCAGACATGAGACGCGGATTCTCCGCCGTGACCGCCTGCTGCGCGCTGGTTCTAGTGGCCGGATGTGGCTCGTCGAGCAGCTCTTCGACGAGCACCACCACGCCGAGCACGGCGACCTCCACGACCAGCTCGAGCAGCGGCATCAAACCGTACTCGACGCCCAAATACGCCTCTCCGAGTGCGTCTGCGCCGGTGCAGAGTGGTGTGGTGCAGATCGCCTACCGCAACATCGCGATCGACCCCGACACGATCAAGGTCAAGGTGGGCAGCACGCTGAAGTGGACGAACTTCGACTCCGTGGAACACAATGTGACGAGTGCAGCGGGCGCGCCGCAGAAGTTCGCATCGAAGGACTTTGGCGAAAACGGCACGTTCGAAGTCAAGGCGCTGAAGCCCGGGGTGATCCACTACACGTGCACGATCCACCCGGCGTCGATGAACGGGACGATCGAAGTCGTGAAGTGACGCACGCCCGCGCGAGGGCCTGGCCTCAGCCCAGCTCGGGCAGGCCCTCGTTGGGGGTGGAGGCGGTGGCGTAGAGGCGCCGGGGTATGCGCCCGGCGCCGCGCGCGAGATGGCCGGCCTCGACGGCGTGGCGCATGGCGGTGGCCATCCTGACGGGGTCCTGCGCGCGCGAGACCGCGGAGGCGGCCATGACGGCGTCGCAGCCGAGCTCCATGGCGAGGGCGGCGTCGGAGGCGGTGCCGATGCCGGCGTCGAGCACGACGGGCACGTCGACGGCCTCGCGGATGAGGGCGATGTTGTAGGGGTTGCGGATGCCCATGCCGCTGCCGATGGGCGAGCCGAGCGGCATGACTGCGGCGCAGCCGATGTCGGCGAGGCGCTTGGCGAGCACGGGGTCGTCGGTGGTGTAGGGGAGCACGACGAAGCCCTCGTCGACGAGCTCCTCGGCGGCGCGCAGCAGCTCGGGCGCGTCGGGCAGCAGCGTGTCCTCGTCGCCGATCACCTCGAGCTTGATCCAGTCGGTGTCGAACGCCTCGCGGGCTAGCCGCGCGGTGATGACGGCGTCGCGCGCGGTGTGGCAGCCGGCGGTGTTGGGCAGCAGCTCGACGCCGGCGTCGGCGAGCACGTCGATGAGCGACCCGCGGGCGTGCGGATCCACACGGCGCAGCGCGACGGTTACGAGCTCGGTGCCGCTGGCGACGATGGCGTCGGCGAGCAGCTCGAGCGAGGGGAACCCGCCGGTACCGAGCAGCAGGCGTGAGTTGAGCGTCTTGCCGGCGATGGCGAGCATCGTCGGATCATCCTCCCTGCATGGCGGTGAGGACCTCCACGCAGGCGTCGTCGGGCAGCGCGAACGTGGCCCACGCGGCGCGCGGTACGACCTCGCCGTCGACCGCGACGGCGACTCCGCGGGCGTCGAGCCGGAGGTCGAGGCGTGCGAGCACGTCGGCGACTGTCTGGCCAGCACTGAGGTCGGAATCCTGCCCGTTGAGGACGATCATTATTGGATCGCGTGCGCTGGAGAGCTGTGTGCCGAGGCCGTGAAGCGCTCCGGGGCACACGCGGAACGGAGGTGGTCTGGAATCTCCTCACCGGCGAGCACCCCCACGACGAGATCGGCGGTGAGCGGGGCGAGGAGGATGCCGTTGCGGTAGTGGCCGGTGGCCCAGACGAGACCGTCGACGGCGCCGGGGCCGATCGCGGGGGCGTTGTCGGGGGTGCCGGGGCGCAGGCCGACGGACAGCTCCTCGATGTCGAGCTCGCTGATGCCGGGGACGAGCTCGTGGGCGTCGCGCAGCAGCTCGTAGATGGGGCCGACGGTGGGCTGCAGGGAGAAGCCGCGCTCCTCGACGGTGGCTCCGAGGACGTAGCGACCGTCGCCGCGCGGGACGATGTAGCCGCCGTCGTAGCGCAGGACTCGTCTCAGCAGGCCGGGTCCGGCGGGATCGCGCAGGCGCAGGATCTGGCCCTTGACGGGACGGACCGGGACGCGGGCCTCGACCGGCAGCCCGTCGACGCTGCCGGTCCACGGGCCGGCGGCGAGCACGACGTGCGTGGCGGAGATGCGCTCGCCGCTCGCGAGGGTGACGCCGGTGACGCGCTCGGACGCGCCGTCCAGCTCGACGCTCGCAACGGGTGAGTGCTCCCGGATGTCCACGCCGGCCTGGTCGCATGCGCGGCGCAGCGCATACATGACGAGCCGGGGGTCGACCGAGTGGTCGTCGGGCGCTTCGAGCGCGAGGCGTACGGTGGGCGCGAGTGCGGGCTCGCGGTCTCGGGCCTCGCTGGGGCGCAGGCGCTCGACGGCCAATCCGAGCTCGTGCCGGAAGGCGAGCTGGCGCTCGAGCTCGCGTGCGTCGTCGTCGTCCCGAGCTACGAGCATCGTGCCGGTGCGCGTGAGTCCGACTTCTATCTCGGCCGCAGCTTCGAGCTCTGCGGCGAAGCCGGTCCACATCTCCGCGGAGCGCAGCCCGAGGTCCAGCAGCCGGCGGCCGGCCTCGCCGAACTCGACCTCGGCGACGGGCGCGAGCATGCCGGCGGCGACATGAGATGTGCCGTGTCCGGTGGCGTCGCGCTCGAACACAGTGACGGACATTCCCCGCTGGCTCGCGCGCCAGGCGACGGCCAGCCCGACGATGCCGCCACCGACGATGAGCACGTCCGTGTTCTGGCTCTGGGGCATGCGGATGATGCTAGCCGCGCCCTGGCGTGGGCGACTCGTACGCACACCGCACCAACGAACTGCCGAACACGAGAGAGATGACTGTTAGCGCATCCGCTAACATGCTTGTCATGCAGAGCAAAGGCGCTGCCGGCGAAATCATCCGTGAGATCCGTAGAGAGCGTGGCCTGAGCCAGGCCGAGCTTGCGCGCGCTGTGGGCCTCACGCGTTCGGTCGTCAATGCATACGAGCACGGACACCGCCAGCCCGGGGTGGATGCGCTCGCGCGTATCGCCGAGTCGACCGGCATGCGCCTGCGGGTGACCCCCGAAGCGATCGACCCGATCAGGGCGGGCCGTATCCTCGAGCAGGTGCTCGACCTTGCGGCAGAGCTTCCCTACCGCAAGCCGGGGAAGCTCGGATACCCGACGACGCTTCGGGACTGCGCGTGACGAGCCTTCCGGAGAAGTTGCTGGCGATTCACGATGCGCTGTCGGCCGCTGAGCTTCCGCACGCTTTCGGGGGCGCGATTGCACTGGCGTACTGCACGGAAGAGCCGCGCGGTACCCGAGACATCGACGTGAACGTGTTCGCCGCGCCCGGACGGGCGGCAGAGATCCTCGCGGGCTTTCCGGCCGATACAGCGGTGAGCGCAGCCGACATCGAGGCAGCCGAGCGTGACGGTCAGGTGCGCGTGTGGTGGGACGACACCCCGATCGACCTGTTCCTCGACGTCCATCCCTTCCACGCGGAGGTCGCGGCGGGCGTACGGATGGTGCCGTTCTCCGGCCGCTCCATACCCGTTGTGGGGTGCACTGCCCTCGCGGTCTTCAAGACGCTGCTCGATCGAACGAAGGACTGGGCGGACATCGAGGCTATGGCTGACGCAGGCGCAGCAGACCTGGCCGAGGCTCTCGTGTGGGTCGAAAGGGCCCTCGGGCCAGATGACCAATCCGTACGGCGACTTACTGCGCTGGCTCAGGGATGACGCCCGCTGACCGCGGCTCCGAGCGGCGAGAGCGCCTTGCGAAGGCCCGCCTCTATCTCGTGTGTGGCGCCTATCCCGACGGACACGAGCTGCCCGACCTGATCCGCGGTGCGGCGGCGGGCGGCGTGGACGTCTTCCAGCTGCGGGAGAAGCACCTCCCCGACGACGAGCTGGCCGCGGTGGCGCATGCGACGCGCGCGCTATGCGAGCGGCTGGGGGTCCTGTTCGTCGTCAACGACCGCGCGGCGGTAGCGGGCGAGGTGGGCGCGGACGGTGTTCATGTTGGCCAGGACGACATGCCCGTGGCCGAGGTCCGCGAGATGGTTGGCCCCGACATGCTGATCGGCCTGTCCACTCACTCGCCCGTGGAAATCGACGCGGTCGACCCATCGCTGGTGGACTACATCGGCGTCGGCCCGGTTCACGCCACTCCCACCAAGCCCGGTCGCCCGGCGGTCGGACTGGAGCTGGTCCGCTACGCGGCCGCCCACTCGCCCGTCCCGTTCTTCGCGATCGGCGGCCTCGACGCGAGCAACATCGCGGAGACTGTTGCCGCAGGAGCGACGCGCGCCTGTGTGCTGCGAGCGATCGCCGCCGCGGAGGATCCCGAGCGCTCAGCGCGCTCGTTGCGCGAGCTGCTCGATGAGACCGGGAGCCCAGGTTGACGGACGGAGACGGGCAGCGGGCGAGCGAGGAGTCGGCGGCTATCTCCGGAACGCCGCGGCGGGTCGCGCGCGAGGAGCAGGCTCGCGCCGCCCTCCAACCCCTCGCCGAGCACGAGCGCCCCCGTGCGCTGCTCGTCGCGATAGCGGTGTGCGCGGTGCTCGCGGTCGCCGTGCTGATCGGCGCCCTGACCGTCCACGACCTCTCGAGCAAAGGCGGCTCGCTACCCGGTGCGATCTTCCTCGCCGTGATCCTCGCGCTCCTCGCCCAGGGCATGTACCGCCGCCGCTACTTCGCGGTGCTCGGCTTCGAGGCGCTGCTCGCCTTCCAGATCCTCGTCACGTCGCTCGCGCTCATCGTCGCATCCACCCTCCTCGCCGCAGCCGTGTGCCTGGTGGGGATCGGCCTCGGCGGCTGGCTGTTCTGGAAGCTCGTACGCGTGATGGGCCGCATCCAGACAGGGGAACGGCTCGATCGCGACGTCTGAGAGCGGGAGCCCGGCCACGCGGCCAGCGCTTCGATAGGCTCAGACAACAGATGGCCGAGGACTCATACGACCTCATAGTGATCGGCTCCGGCCCGGGCGGCTACGTGGCCGCGATCCGCGCGGCGCAGCTGGGCAAGAAGACCGCGGTGGTCGAGCGCGACAAGGTCGGCGGCCGCTGCCTGAACTACGCGTGCATCCCCGCGAAGGCGGTGCTGCGCTCCGCGGATCTGCTCAGCGAGATCCGCGACAGCGAGGAGTTCGGCCTGAAGGTGAGCGGCGTTGAGGTCGACTACCCGGCGATCCAGGCGCGTCGCGAGAAGGTCGTCTCCACCCTCACCTCGGGCGTGAGCGGCCTGTTCAAGAAAAACGCGATCGACCTGATCGAGGGCGACGCGGCGCTCACGGCGGACGGCGACGTCACCGTGAGCGGCACGACGATCGGCGCCGGCAGCGTGATCCTCGCGACGGGCTCCGTGCCGCGTCCGATACCCGGCGTCGAGCTCGGCGGACGGGTGATCGGCACCGAGGAGGCGTGGGCGTTGCAGGAGCTCCCCACGCGCCTCGCGGTCGTCGGGGCCGGCGCATCAGGAGCGGAGATCGCCTCGGCGTTTGCGCGTCTGGGTAGCGAGGTGCTGCTGCTCGAGGCGCTCGATCGGGTTCTTCCGAGCGAGGACGCGGACATCTCGCGGCTGGTGGAGCGCGGCCTGAAGAAACAGGGCATCGACGTGCATACCGGCACGCCCGTCGCGGATGTCAACGCGACCGACTCAAGCGTGAGCTTCTCCTACGGTGCCAACTCCGCCGAGGTGGACTACATGGTGATCGCCGCCGGGCGAGGCGCGGATGTCGTCGGCCTGGAGCTCACGGAGGCTGGAGTGGAGCTGGACGGGCGCGGCCTGATCAAGGTCGACGGCGCGCTTCGCACCTCGCGGGCTGGCGTGTGGGCGATCGGCGACCTGGTCGCGGGACCGGCGCTCGCGCACAAGGCGTCTGATGAGGGCATCATCGCCGCGGAGGACATCGCGGGCCTCGCAACGCACCCGATCTCCTACGTGGACATCCCCCGCGCGACGTTCTGCACGCCCAACGTCGGCTCGTTCGGGCTCACCGAGGCGCAGGCGCGCGAGCAGGGCTACGACGTGGTCGTGGGCAAGGTGCCCTACGGCGCGGTCGGCGGCGGCACCGTCTACGGCGACCGCACCGGCCTGGTGAAGATCGTGGGCGAGAGCAAGTACGGCGAGCTGCTCGGCGGGCACATCGTCGGCTCGCGCGCCACCGAGCTGATCCAGGAGCTGGTGAACGTGCGCCTGCTGGAGGGCGGCTACGCGGAGCTGGCGCGCATGATCCACGGGCACCCCACGCTGTCGGAGGCCGTGATGGAAGCAGGACGCGCCGCCGACGGCTGGCTGATCCACGGCTGAGGGCGGCCGGGCCGCGGCGTCAGACGCCACCCGCGATGCTCGACGTGCAACCAGCACGCCTGCGCTCGCGTGCGTCGTCTGCCATCCACGGACCGGCCGCCTCTGGCTTGGCCACTAATCTCGGCTACGTGCCCACCACGGCCGCCTTCTACTTCGACCTCGCGAGCCCGCTGGCTTACCTCGCCGCGGAGCGCGTGCTGCACGTCCTTCCCGCCCCCGCGGAGTGGCAGCCGGTGCTCGCGCGCGAGCTGCCCGGCGCCGACACGCTCGGCACGTGGCGCTGCGCTGAAGAGCAGGAGGTGTTCCGCGCGGAGGTGTCGCGCCGTGCGCGGGAGCTGGATCTGCAGCCTCTGCGCTGGCCGAGCCCATTCCCGTTCGACAGCTCGCTCGCGATGCGCGTCGCGACGTACGCGAAGTCGATCGGGCGGACCGTCCCGTTCGCGCAGGCGGCGTTCCGTCAGGCGTTCGCCGGCGGGCACTCGCTCGAGGATCCCGACTTCGTGCTGATCGCGGCTGCGGCGTGCGAGATGCACCCCGCGGCCGTGCTGCGCGGCGCGGAGCTGCGCTCGGTGGGAGAGCAGCTGAGCGCCGCCACAGCGGCAGCCGCCGCACTCGGCGTCACGGACGTCCCCGCGATCACCATCGGCGGGCACGTGTTCCAAGGTGAGCGCGCGCTGGAGGAAGCCGCCACGCACATGCACAGCGAGGCGCTGGAGAGCACATCGCGGTGAGGGCCCGTCACGCCTACCGGCTGATCGTCACCCGCGGCGGGCTCGCGCCCGCGCTGCTCGCGGACGCCAGCCGCGTGGACCACATCGAGGTGGTGGAGATCGACAGCGGCGAAGCGGTGCTGCTCTTCGATCGAGCGCCGCACGAAGCGTCCAAGCTCGCGCGCCGGCTGCGCGCGGACCTCGCGCAGTTGCAGGCGGAGGACTTCATCGCCCGCTGGAGTACCGTGGAGCATTGATGTCCACCCCGCCCGCCGCCCACGCACTTCCAGCGCCGGACGTCGCGCGCGAGTGGCTCGCGACGATGACGCTGATCCGCCGCTTCGAGGAACGCGCGGGCGAGATGTACGCGCGGGCGAAAGTGGGCGGCTTCCTGCACCTGTCGATCGGCGAGGAGGCGACGATCGTGGGCAGCGCGCGGGCGCTGCGCGACAGCGACTACCTGATCTCCACGTACCGCTCGCACGGCCACGCGCTCGTGCGCGGCACGCCGCCGGAGAACGTCATGGCGGAGCTGCTCGGGCGCGTCGACGGCTGCTCGGGCGGCCGCGGCGGCTCGATGCACATGTTCGATCTCGCCCGGCGCTTCATGGGCGGCTACGGAATCGTCGGCGGCAACCTGCCGATCGCCGCGGGGATCGCGCTCGCGAGCGACTACACCGGCACCGACGAGGTTACGTTGTGCGTGTTCGGCGACGGCGCGTCCAACCAGGGCACGTTCGGCGAGACGCTCAACCTGGCCGCGCTGTGGAAGCTGCCGGTGGTGTTCATGGTGACGAACAACCAGTTTGGAATGGGGACCGCGTTGCGGCGCCACTCGGCTGTGACCGACCTGCAGCGCAAGGGCGAGAGCCTCGGGGTGCCCGGCGTGCGCTGTGACGGAATGGACATCCTCGACACCCACGGCGTGGTCGCGGACGCGATGCGTCGTGTGCGCGAAGACCGGCGACCGGTGCTCGTGGAGGCGGTGACGTATCGCTTTCGCGGCCACTCGATGGCCGACCCGGAGCAGTACCGCACGAAGGAGGAGGTCGAGCACTGGCGCGAGCGCGACCCGATCCCCGCGTTCGCGGAGCTGCTCGTCGCCGCGGGCGCGATCGACGCGGGCGAGCAGGAGCGGATCGACGCGGACGCGGTCGCGAAGGTGGACGCGGCGACGACGTTCGCCGAAGCCTCGCCGTTCCCCGGCCCGGAGACGCTGTACGACGACGTGTACGTGCTCGACGGCGAGGTCCGCGGCCTCTACTCGGTGCGGACGGGCTGATGGCCGAGATGCGCTACCGCGAAGCGTTGAACGCGGCGCTGCGTGAGGAGATGGCGCGCGACGAGCGGGTGATCCTGATGGGCGAGGACATCGGCGTGTTCGGCGGCGCGTTCAAAGTCACCGACGGCCTGCTGGAGGAGTTCGGCGAGAAGCGGGTGCGCGACACCCCGATCTCGGAGAACACGATCGTGGGCGTCGGCGTGGGCTCGGCGATGACCGGCCTGCGTCCGGTGGTGGAGTTGATGACGATCAACTTTGCGCTGCTCGCGCTCGACCAGATCGTCAACCACGCGGCGCACATCCACTACATGTTCGGCGGCCAGGCGAGGGTGCCGCTCGTCGTGCGGATGCCCCAGGGCGCTGGGCACCAGCTCGGGCCCACACACTCGCACTGCCTCGAGGCGATGTTCCTGCACGTGCCGGGGCTGCTCGTCGCGGTGCCGGCCACCGCGGCCGATGCGAAGGGACTGCTCAAGAGCGCGATCCGCGACGAAAACCCGGTGATCTTCATCGAGCACGAGTCGCTGTATGGGGTGCGCGGCGAGGTGCCCGACGACGAGGAGCACCTCGTCCGCTTCGGGCAGGCGCGCATCGCGCGCGAGGGCTCGGACGTGACGATCGTGGGGATCTCGCGGATGGCGATCACCGCCGAGCGCGCCGCGGCGACGCTCTCCTCCGAGCACGGCGTCGAGGCGGAGGTGGTCGACCCGCGCACGCTGCGCCCGCTGGATCTCGACACGATCCTCTCCTCGGTGCGGAAGACCAACCGCTGCGTGATCGTCGAGGAGGGCTGGCCGCACGGCGGCGTCGGCGCGAACCTCGCCGCGCTGATCGGCGAACAGGCCTTCGACGACCTCGACGCCCCGATCCAGCGGGTCACGGGCGCGGACGTGCCGATGCCTTACTCCAAGCCGCTCGAGGACATCGCCTACCCGCATGAGCCGCAGATCGTGCAGGCGGCACTCGCGACGCTCGGGCGCGTGCCCACCGCGGGGGGCGTGTGATGGCCGAGATCGTGATGCCGCGCCTGTCGGACACGATGGAGGAGGGCACGATCCTGCGCTGGCTGAAGGCCGACGGCGATCACGTCGCCCGTGGCGAGGAGCTCGTGGAGATCGAGACTGACAAGGCCGCGATGGTCTACGAGTCAGACCAGGAGGGAACGCTGCAGATCGATGCCCCCGAGGGAACGACCCACGCGGTGGGCGAGGTGATCGCGCACGTAGGAGCTGCCAGCGAGGGCTCCGCGACGACCCCCGCTGAGAGCGCATCGCAACCCGCCTCTCCCGCCGCCACCAACGCAACCCCTGCGGCAGCGACTCCATCCCCGCCCGCGCCGCCCGCTCACGGCGACGAGCGCGTGAAGGCCTCGCCGCTGGCGAAGCGCATCGCGAAGGAGACCGGCGTCGATCTGCACGACGTGACCGGCACCGGCCCAGGAGGGCGGATCGTCAAGGCCGACGTGGTCGTGCCCGCCGGAGCGAGCACCGCTGCCCCCACCCCAACGGATGCGCCAAGCCCGCTCGCCGGCGTGGCGACCGCCAAGGGCGAGACGAGCACGGTGGAGCTGTCGCGCACGCAGCAGACGATCGCGCGGCGGATGGCGGAGTCGAAGGCGACGATCCCGGACTTCTCGCTGCAGATGGACGTCGACATGGAGGAGTGCGCGAAGCTCCGCTCGGAGCTCAAGCGGCTGTCGCACCCAGACGCGCCGCCGCTGCCCGGCGCTGCCGCTCCGGCGGTCGTGCCGACGTACAACGACATGATCGTGAAGGCGTGCGCGCTCGCGCTGCGCGAGCATCCGCGCGCGAACGGCAGCTACCGTGACGGGCGGCTGCAGCTGCACTCGCGCGTGAACGTCGGCGTGGCGGTCGCGGCCGACGAAGCGCTCGTGGTGCCGACCGTGTTCGACGCGGAGGAGAAGTCGCTCGGGGAGATCGCACGCGAGACGCGCGCGCTGGCCGAGCGCGTCCGCGCGGGAACGATCACCCCTCCGGAGCTGGGTGGTGGGACGTTCACGGTTTCAAACCTGGGGATGTTCGGGGTGCGCAGCTTCAGCGCGATCGTCAACCCGCCGCAGGCGGCGATCCTGTCGGTCGGCTCGCTCGAGCAGCGTGCGGTCGTTCGCGACGGCGAGATCGTGGTCCGCCACACGATGACGCTCACGCTCGTGTGCGACCACCGCATCCTCTACGGCGCCGACGCCGCCCAGTTCCTCGCGCGGGTGCGCGAGCTGCTGCAGACGCCGTCGGCGCTCACGCTTTAACCTGCCGCGGCCTTACACCGCCACGCCCACCCCGACGTCATCATCGTCGCGGCGGACAATCTTCCCCATCGCTTCGTCCAACACGGCTCGCTGTCTCTCCCACAGGCCGAGGAACGTCGGCGCCACCTCGCCACTCTCAACAAAGACACTCGGCGGACGTCTCACACCGTGGCCCATATATTCCTGCAGCAGATACTCATCGACGAGATCGTCGGCGATCGGCTGCGTTTCCTTACGAAGACGATTGCGCACCTCATACGCTAACCACAGAGAATCCGCCCCGCACAGATCCTCGATCTCGGTCGTGATCTCTTCGAGATAAGCCTCGAGCGTCGAATCACCGCCCATCGTCCGCAACTCGCCATTCTGCGAAACCCAACGTGGCGGCCCTTGCGGCCAGCGTCGCTCTGGGGGCCTGCGGGTCCACCAGTGTGTGACGGTCCATAGCATCGCGATGCCTGCCGCGAGACCGGCGAGGCAGCACTCGATGACCTTGCCCGTAGTGGCCTCCGGCCATGCCATCGTCGTCGCGGCGGCCGAGAACGCCACAAGCCCAGGCAGCAGCGAGAAATAGCGAAGCCCTGCGGTCATCCTGCTCACGATGACCTCGCGGGGAGGCTGCGCGGCAAAGGCAGCGAGCGCTCCAGGCGCGGCGAGCAGAACAGTGGTGGCGCCACTCGGCGCCTGCCCGGTGAGGACGTGCCACGTCGCATATGCGATCAGAACACCCGCGGTCACAACCGCAGTGACCCACGAGAGATCCACCATCGTGTCCGATCTGGGCCTGATGTTCGCCAATACAAGCGCACGCGTCGGCTTGTCGGCGCTGAGCGCGTAGACGCTCGCTCTGTGCGAGCTACGAGCCGACATGTCTAGAACTCGTCCTTCACTGCCAGCCATCGACAGCTTGACGCGTGTCACCACAAACCCGTCTGGCGCCTCGAACTCGAAGTGACAAGACCCACTCCGCTCCAGTCGAAGGCCAAACAACGCACGTCTTGACGTCATTCCGATTTCCTCAAGCAACCACCACAGCAGCGAGTCACGACCGAAGTCCATCGGGGGCTTCGATGACACGACCCGCTTGGGCTCCTCTTGGTAAGCCAGGCAGAGATCACTCGTCGCATCGGGGTTGACCTCCACGCATTTAGGCGAGGTATTCGCTGGTCCATATCCCTCGATCTTGGGTTGGTCCGTGACATACCAAAGCCCAGGCGCGAGACCCCCGACGAGCTTCTCGGTACCGATCACCTCCACGGATTCCGTCTCCCCAGACGGCCCTACCAGCTCGAAGGTCACTTTTGGTGTGACGGCAGGTTCCGTCAACGTGCTGGAGCTACCAGCGTTCCACGCGATTCGCAGGAGGAGACGTCCAGACTGTGCACAATTCGCGGAGTCTCTCTCGGCCGATCCGAGGCCCGACATCTTGATCGCACCATCGATCATCCTGCCGACAGCTTTGCCAGCGCGATCCATCGATCGCCATTGCGTCCTGGGACGATATCGGTAGGCATCGTATCCAAACTTGATGATTCGTCTTCTACCGGCGGAGCCATATAGAGGTACCAGAAGTGGAAAGCCACGCGCCATCATCCATGCGAAGCTCATGAACACATAGTCGGTGGTTAGCACTCGCCGCCAATTACTCAACACGGCATCCTCACCTTCGTGACGGATGGCAAGCTCCTCGCACACATTGAGCGCCCGCTCTTCCCTGGACCCGACCAAACTCCAGAACTCGTGTTCTATCGACGCGGGAATGGAGCTCTCATCGGGCGACATCGGAATGGGACAGCCGAGCGTGAGGTGGGCGAGCGCCACAAGCATTGCGACGACTATCGGGGTGTGCTGCCGACGGTCGATGAGGGGAAGAGCCACTCCGGTTTCGTCACGAATATCGACATTTGCGATCCGCCACTTTGTCATCACGGCGAGTGGCGCATAGTCGAGGCGCTCCCCGTCGATACACCCAAGCGGCGACTCGAAGTCGGTCGGGAGAGTGAAGTCGATACTCTTGGTTCGTCGAACCGTGACAGGATCGCTGTAGACCGCCTTCTCCACTCGGCGGTGTACCCAGTTGGGGCTCACCAGCAGCTGCAGCGTCACGACTCCGAGTCGGCGCTGCTGCTCGGTCAGGCGCCGGTTGATATCGACATAGTCCAACATCAGAGGCGGTAGCTATACCAGTTGGACTGTTCGGGTCTACAGAACCGCGCGGGCAACCGACCACGGCCCGCAGACGGGAGAGGAGCTGGAGAGACCCGTCAGGGCCAACAAATGGCGCGGGGCGGGGCTATGACGCAATCTCGCGTCATGAGCCCCGCGACAAGCCGTTACCTTCAGATTGTTTCCCACGCATGCGTCTATACAGATCAGCCGCCTTGAAACGGTGGCAGCTCTAGCCTTCAGCTCAGCAGCTTCACTCCGGCGTCCAGTTCCTTTTTACCGCTCTTCACCACGGCCACCGAGTGGGCTGCATCCGCGTTGGCTGCTTCCTGATTGGTGGCCTTCTCTTCGTAGGCTTTCGACAGCACCCTGTAGCCGGCGATGATCAGGTGCAGGCCTTTCACGATCTTCGCCTTCGCCCGCTTCACGCGCAGCGTACGCGCCGACTGGTGAGCGACCTTGCTCTGGAGGGCGCCGAGGACGGCAGATGCTTCGCCGAGCGCCGCCTCCACGCCCGTCGGGTCGCTGCTCGTCTTGAATTCTTCTACGGCCTTCGAGACGGCTTCTTCGGACGCTTCGATCTTCGAGCCGTAGCCCACGATCGCGGCCTTGATGCTCTTGCTGCTGGCCGAGGCGCCCGCGACGGGGCCCATCGTTACACAGCACAGCGTTGCGGTGAACACGGCGATGCGGGCCGCTCCTCTACGCGTCATCTGGTCTCCTCCGTCGGGTTAGGTGAGGGGATCTTCCCAGCGCAATCCCGGGAAGCGCGAGAAGTCGTTGTCGCACGAGCACAGCGTCGCACCGTGCTCGATCGCCAGCGCGGCGAGGTGCGCGTCGCTCGTCAGGTTGCCGGCCGTGCCGAGCGGGGCGATCAGATCGCGCAGGACTGCGGCGTGGCGCGTCGTGGGGTTGACGACCGTCACGGATGGCTGCGCCAGCCAACGGTCGACCAGATCGAGGGCCGTGCTTGGCTCGAGCGCACCTGAGAATGCAGCTGGGTTGGTGCTGATCCGGACGAAGCCGATCATGGTCGCCCAGGCCAACGCGACCGTCTCCGCACCCGAGAGCGTCTCGTTCACCCATGCCAACGCTGCGTCGTGTCGAGGCGAGAACTCGTCGGCTGCGTACAGGAAGATGTTGACGTCGGGGAGCTTCACTTGCGCAAAGCCATCTTGCGCAGGATCTCCTCGTCCTCGAGTTCGCCCGCGAGACGGAGCGCCTTGTCGAGGTTGATCCCCGGACGCACGCCCATCGGGAAGGTCTTCATTCGAAAGGGCTGCGCCGACGAGGATTGCCCACTCAGGCCGGCTCGTACCGCATCGTTGAGCGCCACCTTGAATGACACCCCTCGCTCGCGTGCCGTCAGCTTCAGCTTCGCAGCGACATCCTCGTCGAGTGTCACCGTCGTTCGCACAGGAAGCATTATAACATCAACATGCTTGCTGTCATGATGCCTCTTAGGCGGAGCGCTAGGCTGAGGTGCGGATGAACGCTGCAAAGATGCCTCCCGACGAGCTGTGGGTGTGCCACGTGGGCCTCGTCCCCTACTCCGACGGACTCGCCATCCAGGAGACACTCCGCGCTCGCCGCCAGACGGGCGAGATTCCCGACACGCTGCTGCTGCTGGAGCATCCGCCCGTCTACACACGCGGACGGCGCTCGGCCGCGGGCGAGCTGCCGTTCGGCGAGGACTTCTACCGAGCCAAAGGCATCGACGTGATCGATACCGACCGCGGTGGGCGCATCACGTACCACGGCCCCGGACAGCTCGTCGGCTACCCGATCATGGCCGTCACCGACGTCGTCACGTACCTGCGCACGATGGAGGACGCGATCGTCGCCGCGCTCGCCGACGCTGGCGTCGAAGCCCACGCGCGCCCGCAGGACGGCCCTGACTACACCGGCGTGTGGGTGCAGGGCCGCAAGATCGCCTCGATCGGCGTGCACGTCTCGCGCGGGATCGCCACGCACGGCTTCGCCGTCAACGTCCACAACGACCTCGACCCGTTCTCGTGGGTCGTCGCGTGTGGCCTGCCCGACGTGCGCATGACTTCGCTCCGCGAGGAGCTGCTCGACCAGGGCCCCCAACACGCGGATTATGATTCCGCTTCTCCGGAGGCCGGCGAGTCGCTCAGCTGTTTCCGCAAGCGCATCGCCCACAGCTTCTGCAGCGCCCACTCCAGGCGCCAGCGCCTCGTCTCCCCGCAGCGCCTCGGGATCGCCGCAACGCACGCCGAGCAGCGAGCGCCCACGCGAGCCCACATAGATCCAAACCCGCCCGCCTTCGCAGAGGCGGTCCCCGCATGAGTGCCACGCGCTCCAGAGCGAATCCTGGGGGAATGGACGTGCTGAAGGTGCTCGGCTCCGACGTGCGCCCGCTGCGCGAGCGCAAGCCGCCGTGGTTCAAGGTGCCCGCGCCCGGCGGGCAGCGCTACCGCGAGCTCACCGCGCTGATCCACGAGGAGAACCTCCACACCGTCTGCCAGGAGGCCGCGTGCCCGAACGTCGGCGAGTGCTGGGAGCGTGGCACCGCTACGTTCATGATCCTCGGCGACACCTGCACGCGCCGCTGCGGCTTCTGCAACGTCAAGACCGGCAAGCCCACGTGGAACGACCCGCTCGAGCCCGCCCGCGTCGCGCGCTCGATCGCGCGCATGGGGCTGCGCCACGCTGTCATCACCTCCGTCGACCGCGACGACCTCCCCGACAAGGGCGCCTCCGCGTTCGTCGGCGTCGTGCGCCAGGTCCGACGCCAGGCGCCCGACTGCCAGATCGAGCTGCTCACACCCGACTTCCAGGGTCAGGAGATGCCGCTCGCGAAGGTCATCGCCGAGCGCCCCGACGTGTTCAACCACAACGTCGAGGTCGTCCCGCGGCTCTACTCGATCGCCCGCCGCGGCTCGGAATTCGAGCGCTCCTGCCGCGTGCTGCGCCTCGCGAAGGAGCTCGGAGAGGGCGAGGTCGTAACCAAGTCAGGTCTCATGGTCGGCCTCGGTGAGACGCACGACGAGATGGTCGACACGTTCGCCAAGCTGCGCGAGAACGGCGTCCAGGTGCTCACCGTCGGGCAGTACCTGCGCCCGTCCGAGCGCCACCTCCCGATCGTCCGCTACTGGCACCCCGACGAGTTCGCCGCGCTCGAGGAGGCCGCGTATGCGCTCGGCTTCGACCACGTCGCCGCCGGCCCACTCGTGCGCTCCTCCTACCACGCAGATCAGCACGTGCCGCAGGCACGCCCAGGCGTCGGACCGCTGGCAGCCAGCGGATAGTCTCGCCAGATCTTCCCGCTCAGAGACAACATCCCGCTCACGCAGCTCCCCGTAGTCACCATCCTCCTGGTCGCGATCAACGTCGTCGCCTACCTGCTCGAGATCCGCCACGGCGGCAGCTTCTTCGGCGGACCGCCCGACGGCGTCGCCGTCCACTACGGCGCGATCCCCTACGAGCTCACCCACCCCGGCAGCCACTGCGAACTCGTCGGCGTGCAGAGCCCCGAAGGGCTGCTCTCCACGGTCGCCTGCCAGGGCCAGCCCGGCGTGAGCGGCGGCCCCGGGCCGCAGCCGGCCACGTGGGAGACCGTGTTCACGTCGATGTTCCTGCACGGCAGCTTCCTGCACATCCTCGGCAACATGCTCTTCCTCGCCATCTTCGGGCCGACCGTCGAGGACGCCACCGGCCGGCTGCGCTACGCCGCCTTCTACCTGCTCGGCGGCCTCGTCGCGCTCGCCGCGCAGGTGCTAGTCGACCCCAGCTCCACCGGCCCCACGCTCGGCGCCTCCGGCGCGATCGCCGCCGTGCTCGGCGGCTACCTGTTGCTCTATCCACGGGCGCGCGTGCTCACGATCGTGTTCATCGTGTTCTTCTTCACGCTCGTCGAGGTCCCCGCCGTGTTCCTGCTCGGGTTCTGGTTCCTCGAGCAGCTCTACTTCGGCCTCGGAGGGCTCGCCAGCCCGTTGGGAGGCGGCGAAGGCGTCGCCTACTTCGCGCACATCGGCGGGTTCGCGTTCGGGCTGCTCGCGATCCGGCTGTTCGTCGCCCGCCGGCGCACCGAGCCGCCGCTACCGGTGTACTGAAGCCGTGACCGTGGGTCCATCCACATGAGACGCCTGCTCGTGCTCGCCACCGCGCTCGTGTTCATCGCCGGCTTCGCCTTCCTGACGTTCGTCGCGGTGGCCGAACAGGGGTTTACCCTCGCGGGAGCCCTCTCCGTGTTCATTCTCGTGCTGCTCGGGGTGGGAATCGTGGGGGCTTTGTTGAATCCGCCCAGATGACCCAATCGCCGTTCCTCACACCCGACCAGAGCCGCCAGCGGCGCGAACTCGCCGCACAGCGACGGCGCACACGCAGGACGATGACCGCGGCGCTCTCGGTCGGCGTCGTCGGCGCTGTGATCGTCGCGATGGCGCTCGCCAACCGCTCCGCGGGGCATCAGCACCACGCCTCGCACGCGTCATCACCCGCCGGCTCCACAACAGCGGCCAAGGCGCCAACGCTCTCCCCCATCGGCCTGCCGCTCGCCAAGCCCGCGCTCGCGCTCGCGGGGGTCGCCGCTCCGTCGCAGGACCCCGTTCACGTCCCGTTCCACACGCCGCCGCGCGCGGGGATGCTGTTCAACCTCTCCACCGGCCAGGTGCTGTGGGAGCGCAACCCCCACCTGCGCGTGCCGATCGCGAGCCTCACCAAGATGATGACCGCGCTGCTCACCGTGCAGTCCGAGCCATCGAGCGCGCTCGTGCTCGTCACCCCACAGGCGATCGACACGTCCGGCTCGAAGGTCGGTGTGCTGCCGCTCGGGCGCCACGTGCGCCTCGAGAGCATGCTCTACGGGCTGCTGCTCCCGTCCGGCAACGACGCCGCGGAGGCGCTCGCCCAGCGCGTGGCGGGGAGCGCGAAGGCGTTCGTCGCACGTATGAACAGCGAGGCCGCGCAGCTCGGCATGGGCTGCACGCGCTACTCATCGCCCTCTGGCTTCTACGACGCGGGCAACTTCTCGTGCGCCGCCGACCTCGCGGTGCTCGCCCACGTCGACATGGCGCAGCCGCGCATCGCGCGCGTCACGCACACCTACGCCGCGGTCCTGCCGTTCCCGATCAAGGGCGGCAAGCTCTACCTCTACAACAACAACCCGCTGCTGATCTACAAATACCCCGGCACGACCGGCCTGAAGACCGGCTGGACCGAAGCCGCCGGTCGCTGTCTCGTGGCGACCGCCGAACGCGGCGGGGTGCGACTCGGCGTGGTGCTGCTGAACTCCAACGCCCCGGCCACGCAGGCGAGCAAGCTCCTCAACAGCGCGTTCGAGCACGTTTATCATCTGCCCGCCGTCGAGCAGCCGCCGATCCCGCCCGGCGCCTGATCCGCCGCTGACGACGCCTCACGGGCGCGCTTTTTGGGGCGCGTTCGACGCGCTCGCGCGCCGTCGAGTACCGTTCCCTGAGAGGATTGACTGGCCAGTCAGCCAAAGGAGAAAGAGCCGTGGATCTCGACGACACACAGGAGCAGGCCGCATACCGCACCCAGGTACGCACCTGGCTCGAGCAGCACAAAGCTGAAGCGCCCGTCCTCACCGGACCCGGCGCGCTGGAGGACGAGGCGGAGATTCTCGCCGCCCGACGCACGTGGCAGGGCAAGCTCGCCGAGGGTGGCCTCGCGGGCGTTACCTGGCCGAAGGAGTACGGCGGACAGGGCCTCGGCCCGATCGAGCAGGTGATCTGCAACCAGGAGATCGGCCGCGCCAAAGTTCCCGGCATCCTCGACGCGATCGGCGTAGGCATGCTCGGGCCGACGATCATCGCCCACGGCGCCGATGAACAGAAGACGCGCTACCTCGGCGCGATGCTCCACGGCGACGAGGTGTGGTGCCAGCTGTTCTCGGAGCCCGCCGCCGGCTCAGACCTCGCGGCGGTGCAGACACGCGCGCGCCTGCAGGACGACGGCAGCTGGCGGATCACCGGCCAGAAGGTGTGGACGACCAACGCGCAGTTCGCCTCCTACGGGCTGCTGCTCGCGCGCACCGACGCCGACGTGCCGAAGCACAAGGGCATGACGATGTTCATCGTGCCGATGGACGGCGAGGGCGTCACCGTCCGCGGCCTGCGTCAGATCTCCGGCGAGGCCGAGTTCAACGAGGTCTTCTTCGACGACCTCCACGTGGACGCGAGCGCTGTGGTCGGCGGAGTCGGAAACGGCTGGGGCACCGCTTTGACCACGCTGATGTTCGAGCGCGTGACGATCGGTCTCGGCAGCGAGGGGATGGGCTACAATTCCACCCGCTTCGCCGGCGCGATCGCGCGTGACGAGCACGCGCGGCGCGACCCCGAGGTGCGCCACCAGCTGGGCGAGATCGCGAGCGAGCTGCTCGCGGTCAAGTTCACCGGCTATCGCACGCTCACCGCGCTGCAGAAGGGCCAGATCCCCGGCCCCGAGGCGGGCCTCGCGAAGGTCACGATCGTCTCCGGAGCAATCAAGGCCGGCGACCTGATCGCCGACGTGCTCGGCCCCGACGCCCTCGACCCGTCCAGCGAGTGGTCCTACATGATCTCGTTCCTCCCCGGCCTGAAGTCCGCCGGCGGAACCGAAGAGATTCTCAGAAACACGATCGGCGAGCGCGTCCTCGGCCTGCCCCCCGAGCCCCGACTCGACAAGGGCATCCCGTTCTCGGAGCTGCGTTCCAAGGAAGGAGCCGCGGCATGAACCTCGCACTCTCAGACGAGCAGATGTTCCTCCGCGAGGCCGCGCGCGGCGCGCTCTCGCGCTTCAAGACGCTCGAGGCGGCGCGCGAGGCGCTCGACGGCAACGCGGACGCGATGCCGGACCTGTGGCCGACCGCCAAGGAGGCCGGCTGGCCCGGCCTGCTGATCGACGAGGCTCACGGCGGCGCCGAGCTCGACGCGTTCGACGCGATGCTGGTGCTGGGCGAGTGCGGCCGCGTGATCGCGGGCATCCCGCTGCTCGGCCACCTCCCCGCGACGGCGATCCTCAGCGACGCGTCGGGTGACGCGCCGATGCTGGACGAGCTGGCCACCGGCGAGCGCCGTGCGGCCTACCTGCCGGTCAGCCCGCCCGACGACATCGACGCGCGCTGGACGGTCGACGCCGCACACGGCGCCGCGCGCCCCTCCGCCCCCGCTGCTGTCAGCGACGGGGATGGGAAAGCGCGAGTCAGCGGCAAGGTGGCGTTCGTCCCTGATGCGCCCGGCGCGGACCTGCTCGTGGGCGTGGCGCTGCTCGACGGCAGGCCCGTCGGCGTGGCGATCGAGTCTGGCGCTCAGGGCGTCTCGGTGGAGGCGGTCACCCGCTATGACTCCACCCGCTCGCTCGGGCACGTCTCGCTCGAGGACGCGCCCGCCACGGTGCTCGACACGCCCGAGGAGTCGCTCGCGGGCGCGTGGTATTTGGCGCAGTCGCTGATCGCCGCCGAGTCGCTCGGCAGCGTGGAGACCGCGCTCGACGTGTCTGTCGCCTACGCCAAGGAGCGCTTCACGTTCGGGCGTGCGATCGGCTCCTACCAGG
>CAZPQW010000029.1:0-38024 GCA_964588985.1 uncultured Solirubrobacteraceae bacterium | reverse complement strand
TACCAACACTTCGCAAAAACGCCCTTGACAACATAGAAGCATCCAACGAATTGCGTCACCGCTGTCAGCACCAGTCCGCGCTCCAGCGTCCCACGTTGCGCCGACCCGCCCGACGCGCACGGCGACGCTGCCTGTCGAGCGGATCGAGCTGCTCGTCATCGTGCTCGCAGCGGTCATCGACATCCGGCTCTCCGTCGATGGGCTCAGCCCACTCGTATAGGCAGTACGTCGCGGAGCCCAATCTCCGTGCGGTGCGTTCCAGTCGCTCGGCCAGCTCAAACCACACATCAGAGGGCGCGCCGCTATCGAGCAGAGCGCTCGCGTCGGCAAGCAACTCACACAGAGCATCGCGGAAACGCTCGATCTCCTGAGCAGCAAGAACTTGGGCATTGCGCCACTCCTGATGCTGCGGCGACTCTGGCAGCTCAACCTCACCGGCCCGCCGCAGCCTCCTGCGACCAGCAGAGGTAAGCGAGAACTGCTCAATGCTGCGAACACGCGAGCGCTCTACCGCCCCTGCCTGCACAAGCTCAAATATCTGGGTCCGGACACGGCGAGAGCGCCTTGGTATTCCGAGGTGCTCGAAAATGCTCCAGATCGGCACTACCGGACGGACACGGTGCCGCACGGCTCGATCGATCGCGGCCAACACCGTCACGTCGGAGATGGGGCTGGTACTCATCGGTTCCTCCTGTTGTCGGAGGCTCCGGGAGGACTGCTCAGGGCGAACGAGGCATCCCCGGTCCCGCTAGGGTGCCCATGCGCCGGGAGTTCGCGCTCTCGGTGCCACGCCCGGGGCGGTGTCAGCCGCGCCCGGGCACTATTTTGCGGTTAGCAGCAAACCTAGCACTTGGCTGGGACGTAAAGTCTGCCGATCTGCATCAAGCGATGGACGATCAACCCGCAAGCGCCATCCAGGCCTCCCAACTCGCTCTCGGGCGAGCACTCCGCCAACTTCGCCAACAGGCCGGACTTACCCAAAGGGAGCTCGCCGATCGAGCTGGCGCCGACGACACCTACATCTCCCAAGTCGAGACGGGACGACGTGACATCCGCTGGTCCACCATCACCCGACTCCTCAACGCCCTCGACGCCAACATCGCCGACCTCGCCGCCGAGATCCGACAACGCACGCCACGCACAAAATCTCAAACAGACTAGATGCACGGCCCAGCAATCGCTGTGCGATCACTGTGTCCGTTCGCACCACACGAGGCCGGTCTTTACGCATCCAGGAGGTACCGAACAGGGACCGATCGGTACCCCGTGCATCTAGTCCGTTTTTCTGCCAGCCTGCTGGGGACCGGGAGCTTGCTCCGTGAACCGGGTGCTGGTTCGCGGCTCGCAGCAATCCGGGCCCGCATCGCGCTTTACGAATGGTGCTGGCGCGACTACAATCACGATACCGATGGCGGCACCCGACGCACACACCCCGAGCACAGCAAAGAGCGACACGCTGCGCGACGACCCCGACTTCGAGCGGGCCCTCAGCGAGGTCCAGCGCGCCCTGGACGAGCAGCACGTCGTCTATGTGGACACGGCCCCCCTGATCAGAGCGCTGCTCCAACGCGGGCCGCTCGAGTTGAAGCGGGTCGGCGAGATCGCCGGGCTTGACCCCTCAGAGGTCAACACGGGACTCGCTCGACTGCAGGATCTCGGCATGGTCTCGCACGCCGACACGGGCGGCAGCGACCTCATCAGCCTCACCGCCGTCGGTATCGCGGCCGCCGGCTAAACCGCCTGTGTCCAACGGGGAGATCGCGGAACTAGCGGTCATCGTGCTGATCGGTCTCGGAGGTGGAGCGCTTGAGCTCGCCGCCGGCCAGCCGCGCGCGGGACGGCTGATTATCACCACCGGCGCAGGCCGATGGTACCTCGCGCTCAGCGCGCTCGGCGGGGCAGCCGCGTTCGGGCTGGTCCTCGGATTCGGCGTGAAGTTCGGCGCCCACCAAAGCATCGCGCGCGTGCTGGCATGCGGGCTGGGCGCCGGGGCGGTGCTCCGCAGCGGCCCGATCGGGCACAGTGGTGCCAGAGTTCCCGCCCAGCAGCTCGCGCGGATCCGCGAACAGTTCATCAAGGTCGACCTACCACGGGAGATCGCGGCGCGCGACGCCAAGCGAGCACGCAAGCTAGTGCGGGGCCTTGACTGGTCGCGCGCCACCGCGCTGTCCACAGCATGCCTGTACATCAGCGGCAAACCCAGGACAAGCACCTCGCTCGGTAAGGTCGCCGAGCGCGTCGCGCTGCTGGAGAACACCGGGATGGGAGATTCGGACGGACAGGTGAAGCTCAACGCACTCGCATGCGAGCTGATTGAGACCTACGGTGAGAGGATCCTCGCACAGGCCGTCGAGAACCTGCGCGTGTAAGCCCGCCACGTGAGATTCCGCGGCGCAGGTTCGGCTAGCGGCACTTCTGCGGCTTGCACGCGGTGCGCTTGCATTTGGCTGCGTCCGCGGAAATCCAAGTGTCCTTCGGCGGCTCCCCGAACGCACGACGGTAACGGTCGATGGTCTCGACGTACGCGTCTTGGAGATCCCTTGCGTCGTCCTCGCCCCGCATCCCGAAATACGGAAAATGGTCGAGGAAGCGACCAAAGATCGCCTCGCAGTCGGCGCGGTAGGCGGCCGTATCAAGGATGTGCTGATGCCACATCTCGTCGACGATCTTGCAAGGCACCACGTCCATATCGGGAAACGCGAGATGCAATGCAAGGAACTTGCGGTACTCGGCCTCGAGCAGATCGAGTCGATCCATTCCGTAGCTCTTGCCCTCCTCGGGGTCCGCGAGCTTCATGCGGATGTTCGACAGGTCGAGCAGTCCGTCGAGACGCCCAAGAGCCTCGACGGCGGAAGGTGCGGTGGCGGTAGGCATCAGAGGTCTCCTTGTCGTCTTCAGATCCACACCCAATCATTGCAAACCCTCCGACGATGCCCGGTGAACCCGAGATGCGTGCGTCAGATCCGCGCGCTGGTCGTCCCCGGTGCCTTCTAGGCTCCCGAACGCCAGGTTCCCACCTTGACCGCGCCCAAGCACACAGACGAGCAGGAGGAGCCGATCGAGCGATGCTCGCATGAGGCGTGTCGCGGCGCGCGGATGGAGGGGTCGAACTGCGTCGGACACGCGAGTGACAAGGAGCTCTGCGTCGCCGTCGAGCGCTGGAGTGAGGGCCGCCTACTTGACGCGCGTGATGCCAGGATCGACAGCGACTGCCTCCGGCGTCTGCTCGGCGCGATGAAAAGCGAGAGCGTTGAGCAGGCCCTCGCAACCCGCGAACGCGAGCGGCCTAGAGCAACTGCCTGTGGGCAGGTGCGTTTCGATCGAGCGACCTTCTTGGGCGACGCGAGTTTCAACGAGGCCACGTTCGCCGGCAGCGCGCGCTTCGACCATGCGACGTTCGCGGGCTCTGCTGATTTCCGCGATGCGACGTTCCGCGAGCACGCCGACTTCGACGGCGTCACGTTCGCCGAGCGAGCCGATTTCACCAAGGCAATCTTCGAGGATCACGCAGGATTCCAGGGGGCAACGTTCGACGGCAGCGCACGGTTCGACGGCGCCAAGTTCAGGAGCTACGCGGACTTCGAAGACGCGAAGTTCAACAGCGACGCGCACATGAACGGCGCCACCTTTCAAGGCGCGCACCAATTCGGCCCGTTCACCGCGAAGGACACGCTCGTGCTCGATGAGTGTCTGTTCACGGAACACGTCACCGTTGACGCCACCGCAAAACACGTGTCAGCCCGCTCGACAATCTTCACCGACGGCGTCAGCTTCTCCCTCAGCTCCCGTGACATACGGCTGGACTGCGCCGATTTCGGCCGCGCCTCGACGCTTTTCCACGCCACGATCGACGCCGGCGAGAAGCCAAGGCTTACGACACTCCGAAACGCCCAGGTGGCGGGCCTCTCGATCTCCGGTATCGACCTCACGCGCTGCCGCTTCTACGGGGCGCACGGGCTGCAGTCGCTCACGATCGAGCCGAGCTGCATATGGCCACACACGCCAAAGAAAGGATTGTGCGTCGACCGCGAGATGATCTTCGAGGAGCAGGCATGGCGTGTTCGCGAGAAGGAGCGCCGCGCAAGCAGATACAAGCCGTGGCTTCGTCTCGCTCCTGCCTGGAGCACACCGAACGACGATGGGCACGGTTCGGATGCGGGCGCCGAGGAACCCGTCCTCAGGCCAGAACAACTTGCGGCGCTCTACCGGGCACTCCGTAAGGCCGGCGAAGACAGCAACGACCAAGCCGGCGCAGGCGACCTGTACTACGGCGAGATGGAGATGAGACTACGCATCCCACTTGCAGGCAAGGGCGGCCGGATACATGCCTACTGCGACAGGGCGGTCATACGCGCTTACTGGCTACTCGCCGGATACGGCCTGCGGGCAAGCAGAGCCTTCATCGCGTTGGCCGCCGTCACGCTGCTCGCTGCGATACCGCTCGGCCGCCACGGCTTTGCACCCAGCCATGCGCACCCCAGCCACACCTACCATGAAGCGTTGGTCTTGGCACTGCAGAGCGGCATCAGCCTCCTGCATCCGCCCGAAACGCACCTGTCCGCGACGGGGCAGGAGATCCAGATCGCCCTCAGGCTCGCCGCGCCGATCCTCCTCGGGCTTGGGGCGCTATCGCTCCGAAGCCGGGTCAAGCGGTAGGCGTTACGCCAAGCGGCGCGGGGGCAGGATTTGAACCTGCGACCTTCGGGTTATGAGTCCACAGTTCTTCAGCGTGGGCGGTCAAACCCGGGGCACGTGGGCGGTTCGTGGGCGGAAAGCCCGGAACACAGGCGTAGTTGGATCGAGACCGATCCCGGCCACATCACCCCGCGGTCCAACCCCAGAGCCAAATCCCGAAGCTAGAGAGTCCCCCAGCACTTCCCTGATTCCAACCAGCTTCTAATCGGGGCGCCCGGATTCGAACCGGGGACCTCGCCGACCCGAACGGCGCGCGCTACCAGGCTGCGCCACGCCCCGACGCCCCGCCAGTATCACACACCGGCGCGATCGCTATCGTCGCGACCATGCCCGCACCCACGACCGAGATCCTCGCCGAGCTCGATCGCCTGCTCGAACCTGCGCGCTTCAGCGACTACTGCGCGAACGGCCTGCAGGTCCCCGGGCCCGCGACCGTGAGCACGATCGCGACCGGCGTCTCGGCCCAAGCTGAGCTGTTCGACCTCGCCGCCGGCGAGGACGCGGACCTGCTGCTTGTCCACCACGGCCTGTTCTGGGACTCCCCCGGAGTGCGCACGATCGACCCGACGCTCAAGCGCCGCCTCAAGACCCTGTTCGACGCGGACATCGCGCTCGCCGCCTACCACCTCCCCCTCGACGCGCACCCCGAGCACGGCAACAACGCGCTGATCGCCCGCGCCCTCGACGCGACCGAGCTCGAGCCGTTCGCGCTCCACAAGGGCCAGCCGATCGGCTTCGTCGCGACGCTCCCCGATGACGGCGTGACCGCCGCCGAGCTGGTCGCCCGCATCCACGCGATCACCTCGCGCGAGCCGCTGATCTACGACGCCGGCCCCGAGCGCATACGCCGCCTCGGCATCGTCTCGGGAGGCGGCGCGGACTACCTCCCCGACGCGCACGCCGCCAGCGCGGACGCCTTCCTCACGGGCGAAATACCGGAGCGCACGATGGGCCAGGCGCGCGAACTCGGCATCCATGTGATCGCCGCCGGGCACTACGCCACGGAGACATTCGGAGTCAGATCTCTGGGAGATCATCTCGCCGAGCGCTTCGACCTCAAGCACGTCTTCCTCGACGTGCCCAACCCCGTCTGATCCGAGCCGTTCAAAACCCTCCATCAGGCTCTAACATCCCACTCTCAGACGTCTTTTCTTCGAGGGAGGGAATCGCAATGGAGGCCACGGCCACGGCATCGACCACCGCGTCGCAGACGGGCACTATCGCCACTCTGATCCCGCGCGCGGGCGCCGAGCACGCCGACGCGGTCGCCGTGCGCTATAAGCGCGACGGCGAGTGGCAGGACGTCAACTACACGCAGCTCGCCGAGACGGTCCAGGAGATCGGCCTCGGATTGATCGACCTCGGCATCGAGGCCGGCGACCGCGTGTGCATCCTCGCCAACACCCGTCCCGACTGGTCCTACGCCGACATGGGCGCCACCTCCGCCGGCGCGGTCGTCGTGCCGATCTACCAGACCAACTCCCCCGAGGAGTGCCTCTGGGTGATCTCCGACTCGGGCGCCTGCGCGGTCATCTGCGAGGACGACGAGCAGCTCGCCAAGATCGACGCCATCCGCGACCAGATCCCCAACGTGCGCACGCTCGTCGTCATGGACCCCCCGTCCGAGGAGGCCTCCGCGCAGACGATCGCAAAGCTCAAGCCCGTCACGCTCGAGGAGGTCCGCGAGCGCGGGCGCACTCGTTCCGCCGACGAGCTCGAAGCGCGTCGCGCCGCCGTCAAGCCCGAGGACCCCTTCACGTTCATCTACACCTCCGGCACCACCGGCCCGCCCAAGGGCTGCGTGCTCACGCACGGCAACTACCGCGCGATCATCGACATGGTCGGCGAGGCCGGCGAGATCCAGAGCGACGAGGTCATCTACCTCTACCTCCCGCTCGCGCACTCCTTCGCGCTTCTCATCCAGCTCGCCGTGTTCGACCTCGGCGGCACCCTCGCCTACTTCAGCGGCGACACCAAACAGATCGTCCCCGAGCTGATGGAGGTCAAACCGACCTACCTGCCGTCCGTGCCGCGCGTGTTCGAGAAGATCTACACGCTCGCCCAGGGCGCCATCGACGCCAAGCCGCCCGAGGAGCGCCGCCAGGCCAAGGCCGCGATCGAGCTCGGCGTGAAGGTCAGGGACATGATGAACCGCGGCGAAGAGGTCCCGCCGGAGCTGCAGAAGCCCTTCGACGAAGCCGACGCGGAGCTGTTCAAACTCGTCCGCGGGATCTTCGGCGGCAACATCCGCCACGCCACCAGCGGCGCCGCGCCGATCGCCAAAGAGATCCTCGAATTCTTCTGGGCCTGCGGCATCCCGGTGCTCGAGGGCTACGGCATGACCGAGACCGCCACCGCCGCCACCGTCTCCACCGTCGAGAACCACCGCTTCGGCACCGTCGGGCGCGCGCTGCCGGGCGTGGAGCTGAAGATCGCCGAGGACGGCGAGATCCTCGTCAAAGGCCCCAACATCTTCGACGGCTACCACAACCACGCGCCCACCAGCTTCGGCGCGGTCGAGAACGGCTGGCTGCACACCGGCGACCTCGGCTCGCTCGACGAGGACGGCTACCTCTCCATCACAGGGCGCAAGAAGGACATCATCATCACCGCCGGCGGCAAGAACCTCACGCCCGCCAACATCGAGAACGACCTCAAGCAGTGCCGCTGGATCTCACAGGCCGTCATGCACGGCGACCAGCGCCCCTACCCCGTGATCCTCATCACGCTCGACGAGGAAGAGATCCCGATCTACGCCAAGGAGCACGGGCTGCCCGAGGACGTCCCCACGCTCGCCAAGGACCCCGCCATCCACGAGCTGATCCAGAAGGAGATCGACCGCGCCAACGCCAAATACGCGCAGGTCGAGCAGGTGAAGAAGTTCGCCATCCTCGACCACGACCTCTCCCAGCCAACGGGCGAGCTCACGCCCACGCTCAAGGTCAAGCGCAACGTCGTCAACGAGAAATACGCGGACATCTTCGACGCGCTCTACAACAGCTGACCGGCAGCCGGCTCCTTAGCTGCGAACATGGGTAGCGATGCGCAGCGATCCATCCGATAACGGCGGGCTGTTCGTCGGCAGGCGCCCCGGCACCGCGCCGGTCCGCTTCCGGGCGCTGCCCGAGCGCGGCAGCGCGATGCGCCAGCGCATCGACGGCTCGCTCGCGAGCGTCCTGCTCGCCTCGATCGTCGTGCTCAGCCTGCTCTGCTGGGGCCCGATCCCGCTCGCGTGCCTGTGGCTCGGCTCGCAGGCCGACTACCTCTCCGGCAGCGTAAGCCTCGGCATCCTCGTCTCGTTCATCGGGCTGTTCGGGCTGCTGTTCGGCGCGCTCGCCGTCCTCAAACGACTCGACAACGCGTGGATCCTCGTGCGTCGCGCCGCCGGGCACGACCAGCGCAACGGCATCATGGGCAGGGTCTTCGCCATCACGTGCGCCGTCTGCGCGCTCGTGTTCGCCGTGTGGTTCCTGCTGATCCACGGACCCGGCTCGAGCACGTTCTCGGGCAACGGGGCATGACGAACGCGTGGGCCTGACCGACTACTACCGCCAGTTCGAGGCGATGTCCGAGGAGGAGGTCAACGCCGGGCTGCGCGAGGAAGCAGCCGAGCGCAAGCGCAAAGCGCTCACCCGCGTCGACACGCTCGACCTCTCACAGACCACCTGGCCCGAGCTGCCCCACCCGCGGATCGTCAACGCGATCACCTTCGTCGCCCGCCGCGGGATGCACCGCTACCCGCACCTCACCAGCACCGACCTGCGCGGCGAGCTCGCCGAGCGCCATGGCGTCGAGCCGCAGCGGCTGATCCTCGG
Organism: uncultured Solirubrobacteraceae bacterium; assembly: GCA_964588985.1. GTDB lineage: Bacteria > Actinomycetota > Thermoleophilia > Solirubrobacterales > Solirubrobacteraceae > Palsa-744. The sequence goes on along the minus strand of CAZPQW010000029.1, from coordinate 29,514 downwards.
CAACGGCGCCGCCGAGCTGCTCAGCGCAGCCACCCGCGCGCTCATCTCCCCCGGCCAGCAGCTGCTCACGCTCTGGCCCTCCTACCCGCTCTACCCGCTCATGGCCCGCCGCGCGCACGGCGTCGCCAAACGCGTCAGCGGCGGGGTCGACGAGCTGCTCGCAGCAGCCCAGGATCCCGACGTGCGCGTGATCGCGCTCGCCAGCCCCAACGACCCCACCGGCGAGCTCGTGCCCACCGCCGAGCTGCGGCGACTGCTCGAGGGCGTACCGGAGGGAGTCGCGGTGCTGCTCGACGAGGCGCTCGTCGACTTCGCCGACGCGCAACCCTCCAGCTCATCGCTCGAGCTGCTCGCCACCCACCCGCGGCTGCTCGTGTTCCGCAGCTTCTCCAAGGCGTGGGGCCTCGCGGGACTGCGCATCGGCTACGCCATCGGCGGCCCCGGCTCCGAGGAGCTGCTCGCCGAGCTCGACCCCGACCTCGGCGTATCGGAGGTCGCACAGGGCGGCGCCCTGGAGGCGCTTCGCACCTGCTCGGACGTCGTCGAGCGCCGCGTGCGCGCCATCTGCAAGGAGCGCCCGCGCGCCACCGACGCGCTGCGCGAGCGCGGGTTCGACGTCACCGACAGCCAGGCCAACTTCCTCTGGGCCGCGCACCCCACCATCGAGGGCGCCGAGCTAGCCACGCGCCTGTCGCGCGCCGGGGTGCTCGTAGCCGCAGGCGACGCACTCGGAGAGCCCGGGCACGTGCGGATCGCGCTCGCCTCCGCACGGGCGACAGACCGCCTCATCAACGCGATCGACAAAGCGCTCGAAGGCGCGCTCGTGACGGACGCGGAAGTCGCTCAGCCGGCCGAGGCCGAGCCGGAAGACTGACGTAGCAGCGCGCCCGTGGTGCCCTCGAGGATCTTGCGCCAAGCGCTCACGTCCTCGCCCCGCTCGTCGAAGTGTTCCACCACCCGCCGCACGCGCTTCGCCGAGATCGTCAGGCCGTGGCGTTCGGCCACCGCCTGGAAGCGGTCGTATTCGCCCGCCAGCTGCTTCGTCACCGACTCGAAGCCGTGGCGCGCGATCTCAACGCGCGAGGTGAAGCTCATCATCGACGTCTGGAACATCAGTTCGTCCGTCGGCTCCGGCTCGATCAACACGATGTCAACGCCCGGATAGCGCTCCTCCCAGCCCTTCGCCAGTTCGTGCAGGCGCTGGTGGGCCACGAGCTTGAACACCTGGTAGCCGATCTGCGCGAAGCCCATGTCCGACACCCGCCGCGGGCGCTTGCCGCGCAGCGTGTTCACCGTGCTCGAGAAGTCGTTCACGAACGGCACGATCGGGTTGATCACCACCACCATCTTCGCGCCCGCCTGCACCGCGATGTCCAGGTTCGTCGTCGACACGATCCCGCCGTCGATCAGCTCGCGGTCGTGCACGCGCACCGGCGCGTACACCATCGGCAGCGCCCCGGAGGCGCGCACCGCTGTGGAGATCGGCACGTCTTTCGAGCCGTCCACGCCCATCACCACGCGCTCGCAGGTATCCAGGTCCGTGGCGGTGAGGTACAGCTCGCAGTCCAGCTCGCCGAAGTTGTCCGTCCGCCCCGGCTCGTTCAGCACCGTCTGCAGGTACTTCTCGATCCCCGCGCCCGTGTAGAGGCCCGACGGCAGCGCGTCCGCGAGACCCATGAACACGTCCATCAGCGACATCCCGCCCGGCTGGGAGAGCAGATCGCGGGCGATCCCCATCGCACGCAGCGGCAGCGTCGCGCCCTTGCGCGCGAACTCCAGCAGGTTCGGGCGCAGCAGATCGCCGAGGCCGATGTCCTTGAACGCCGGCGTGCCCTGACGGGTCACCACCCGCATCATCTCCTCCGGGGTCACGCCGTTCGCGCACAGCGCAGCGATGAAGGAGCCCGCGGAGGTGCCCACGTAAACGTCGAAGTTGTTCACCGTGCTGTTCACTGCCAGCAGGTCGAGCGCCCTCAGCGCGCCGATCTCGTACACCCCGCCCGTGAAGCCGCCGCCGCCGAGCACCAGCGCCGTCTTGTCGCGTCGGGAGCGGCGCCTGCGCTCCACCGACGCGGGCTGACCGACGCCGCGAGCGGCCAGGCGAGCACTCCTCGGCTTGCCCTTGGCGGTCGGTTCCAGCTTGACAACCTTGCCCATGCACTACACATTCTACGGTCGGTGCCCCGGAATTCCCGCGCAAAAGCCCTGATTCTGCTGTGTGGACTTGCCCTCGCCGCCCCGTTGTTCTCCGCAACGAGCGCCGCCGCAGTCAGCGGACTGCCAGAACTACAGGCCGACTTCGCCCATCAGCTCGCGCTCGCCGGCCCGCACGACGGCGCCTACGTCTACGACCTCACCGACAAGCAGGCGCTGTTCTCCGAACGCGCCGGCACGCTGCGCCCGCCCGCATCGGTGGAGAAGCTCTACACCGCCACCGCCGTGCTCGCCGAGATGGGCCCCACCACGCGCCTCGCCACCACCGTCTACGGCGTCGGGCACCTCGCGCCCGGCGGGATGTGGGAAGGCAACCTCTACCTGCGCGGCGGAGGGGACCCCACCTTCGGCTCCACCAGCTTCATCCGCGCCTACTACGGCGGAATCGGCTCGAGCGTCTCCACGCTCGCCACCCAGCTCGTGCGCACCGCCGGCATCCACAGCATCACCGGCCGGGTCCTCGGCGACGAGTCCGCGTTCGACTCCAAGCGCGGCGAGCCCTCCAGCAACTACGCCCCCGACCCGTTCCTCGAAGGCACGCTCTCCGCGCTCGCGTTCAACCGCGGCGCCGTCGGCCACGAACACAGCGCGCACGCCCCCGCCGCCTATGCCGCGCGCGAGCTGTGGGCCACGCTCAAGGCGCACGGCGTCCGCATCCACGGCCACTGGGGCGCCGCCACCGCGCCAGCCGGCGCAACGCAGCTAGCCGAGGTCCAGTCCCCCACCGTCGCGCAGCTGCTCAAGCTCACGCTGCCGCCGTCGGACAACTTCTTCGCCGAGACGCTCGTCAAGGACCTCGGCGCGCGCTTCGGCGGCGCCGGCACCACCGCAGCGGGCGCCGCGGTCATCGCGCGGACGATCACCTCGCTGCTCGGGCTCCACCCCTCCGTAGTCGACGGCTCGGGCCTCTCCGAAGCCGACCGCACCTCCCCCTACGAAGTCGCCGACCTGCTCGTCGAGCTCGCCTCCACGCCCACCGGCGCGGTGCTGCGCGAAAGCCTCGCCGTCGCCGGCAGGAGCGGCACGCTCGAACGGCGCATGCGTCACACCGCCGCCGCGGGCAAATGCCAGGGCAAGACCGGCACGCTCACCGGCGTGTCGAACCTCGTCGGCTACTGCCAGGCCGCCGACGGGCACCTGCTCGCGTTCGCCATCTTCAACGACGGGATCGGCATCGAAGCGGCGCACACCTTCCAGGACCACCTCGCGATCAGCCTCGCGAACTACTGATCCAGCGCCTTCCAACAGGTCCTAGAGCCGACTCGACCCGCCCTTGTCCAGCTCCGACTAGTTGAAACCGATTCCTATGCTCCTCAAGCTCACTGGCCGGGTCGAAGGCCGAACGGCTACTTGCGCCGCTCACGGCATGAGTTCAGTGCGTCGAACTATCCCAAGACGCTTTCTGTTTGAACCCCCTTGCCTCGAGTGCAACATCCATGACAGATCGACCAGACAAACCCAAAACCAGCTTTTGGAAATTTTGGAAGTCGTTGGCACGCGTATTGACCGGCCTAGCCGCGCTTCTCAGTGCAGTGGCGGGCTTGGCGACGCTGTTCAGTGGCGGGGGCCAAGCTGCCAGTCCGCCGAACCAGTCGACGAAAACTGGGCCCACGGTCACGGGTACGAATTCGACCACGAGCACCACGGCCCCTCCCGATCAGCACACCTGGGACACGGAGCTGAACGCCACGTGCCGGGAAGAAGGCCTCAACGTACAGGCCCGTGAAGCAGCCGCGAACGTAAAGCCTGGCGATGCCGCGCAGCTGGAAATCAAGGCGGAAGGGCTGCTGTCGCTCGACAGACAGATCAGGGCATCGACAGCGCCACCACAGGATGAACTGAGGATGCTGAAGATGGCCGGAGACTGGGACAATGCTGCCACTGAACTGCAAGGTTGGGCTACCGCTCAGAGGGAATTCGCAATCGTCCGCAGGGAAGAACGCGAAAAGGGCTACAACGAAGACAACGAACTAGGCAACGAGGTAGCCCACGGGCTCGGCCTTGATGTGTGCGCGGCAACGCCTATGTAAGGGGTTGCGAACTCAAACGATTTCACAAAACGCTCTACACACCAAGCCACCGGCCTATACCCAGCCCAAAAGCTCCCGCAGCCCCGCTTCGTCGAGCACCGTCACTTTGAGCCGCTCCGCCTTCTCGAGCTTCGAGCCGGCGCTCTCGCCCGCCACCAGGAAGTCCGTCTTCGACGACACCGAGCCCGTCACGCGCCCGCCCGCGGCCATGATCCGCTCGGTCGCCTGCTCGCGCGACCACTCCGGCAGCGACCCCGTCAGCACCAGCGTCCTGCCGGCGAGCGGCCCCTCCGACGGCGGCGGCCCCTCCTCGTGGAAGCACAGGCCCTTGTCACGTAGAGCTGTGATCAACGTCCGCATTCGCTCTTCGTGCAGCTGCGCGTGGATCGAGTGCGCCATCTTCTCGCCCACGCCCGGCGTCTCCGCCAGCTCCTCCGGGGTCGCGTTCATCAGGGTCTCGACGTCGCGGAAGCGCTGTGCGAGGTTGCGCCCCGTCACCTCGCCCACCTCCTCGATCCCCAGCGCGAACAGCACGCGCCCGAACGGGCGCTCCTTGGACGCCTCGATCGCCGCCAGCATGTTTCGCGCGGACAGCTCCGCCAAGCCGTCCAGCTGCACGAGATCCTCATAAATAAGGCTGTAAAAATCGGCCGCGGTTCTCGCGAGGCCGCGTTCCTGGAGCATCGCCACCTGCTTCTCTCCGAGCCCGTCGATGTCCATCGCGCCGCGCGAGACGAAGTGCTTCATAAGCTGCCACGCGCGCCCCGGGCAGTCGGGGTTGGGGCACTTCGTGAACACGCCCTCCTCGGGCTTGATCGTGTCCGTGTCGCAGAACGGGCATTTCGCCGGCGGGTGCGGCTGCTCGGGGCGATCCTTGCGCTCGGCCACGTGCGGCGCCGGGGAGACCACCTGCGGGATCACGTCGCCCGCGCGCACCACGATCACCTCCTCGCCCTCGCGCAGGTCCTTGCGGACGATGTCCTCCTCGTTGTGGAGCGTCGCCATCCTGATCGTCACGCCGCCCACCGTCACCGCCGCCAGTTCCGCATACGGGCGCAGGTCACCGAACTTGCCCACGTTCCACCGCACCTTCTCCAGCGTCGTCACCGCCGTCGTCGGCGGGAACTTCCACGCCACCGCCCAGCGCGGGTCGCGCCCCACCGCGCCCAGGCGGCGCTGCAGCTCCAGGTCGTCCACCTTCACCACCACGCCGTCGATCTCGAAGTCCAGCTCGCCCCTGCGCCGCTCCCATTCCACGCACTGCGCGATCACCTCATCCTCGCCGTCGAGCACCTTCACGTCCGCGTTCACCCGGAACTCGTGCTCCCTCAGCCACTCCAGCGCCTGCGAGTGGCGCTCGAACGACAGGCCCTCCGCCACGCCCACCTGGTAGCACCAGATCGACAGCGGGCGCTTCGCCGCGTCCGCCGGGTCGAGCTGGCGGATCGTCCCCGCCGCGGAGTTGCGCGGGTTCATGAAAGTCGACTCGCCCGCTTCCGCACGGCGCTCGTTCAGCGCCGTGAAGTCCCTCAGCGACATGTAAACCTCGCCGCGCACCTCCACCAGCGCGGGCGCGTCCGGAAACTGCAGCGGGACAGCGGGGATCGTGCGCAGGTTGTGCGTCACGTCCTCCCCCACCAGCCCGTTGCCGCGCGTCGCGCCGCGCTCGAGCACCCCGTCGCGATACAGCAGGCTGATCGCCAAACCGTCGATCTTCGGCTCCACCACGAACGAGAACCTCGGCGCCTCGATCCCCTCGCGCGCCAGGTGCGCGCGCATCCGCTCGATCCAAGCGCGCAGCTCATCCGCCGAGCGCACGTTCGCCAGCGACAGCATCGGCTCGGGGTGCTCCACCTTCTCCAGGCGCCCCACCGGCTCGCCGCCCACCCTGCGCGTCGGCGAGTCCGCCGTCGCCAGCTCCGGGTGGTCGCGCTCGATCGCCCGCAGCTCGTCCAGCAGACGGTCGTACTCGTCGTCGCCGATCTCCGGGTCGTCGAGCACGTAGTAGCGCTGCGCGTGGTGCTCCAGCAGCGCGCGCAGCTCCCGCGCGCGATCCTCCAGCTGCTTCGACTCCGCCTCGCTCACGGCGTCGCGTCGTGCACGACCGGCGTGAGCAGCTCCTCCAGGTCGAAGCGCCGCAGCGCCTCGAGGCTCGGTCGATCGGTCAGGTCGAAGTGGATCGGCGTAACCGCCACACGTCCCGCGGCCACCGCCGCCAGGTCGGTGCCGGGGTCGTCGTGGAAGCCGGGGTCGGAGCCGTAGATCCAGTAGCGGCTGCGGTTCTCCTCCGCGCTCTCCACCAGCTTCAGCTCGTCCCTGTAGATCCGCTTGCCGAGGCTCGTCACCTCCACGCCCTTCGGCTCGCCCGCCGGCACGTTCACGTTCAGCAGCGTCCTCGCCGGCAGCGGCACGTCCTCGATCCGCTCCACCAGCCGCGCCACGAACGCCGCCGCCACCTCGAACCCGAAGCCGCCGTCGAAGCGGTAGTCGAGCGCGCCCGCGCGCGACTGCTGGGACACCGCGATCGCCGGCAGGTTCAGCACCACGCCCTCAAGCGCCGCCGCCACCGTGCCCGAGTAGGTGATGTCGTCGCCCAGGTTCGCGCCGTGGTTGATGCCCGCCACCACCAGCTCCGCGGTGAAGTCCTCGATCAGCCCGAGGCTCGCAAGGCGCACGCAGTCCACCGGCGTGCCGTCCGTCGCGTAGCCCACCGTGCCGTCCGAGAACGGCACCTCCTGCACCCACAGCGGCCTGCGCGTCGTGATCGAGCGCGCCATCGCCGAGCGGTTGCCGTCAGGCGCGATCACCGCCAGACGCACGCCGTCGAGGCCCTCAAGGGCGCGGCGCATCGCCTGCAGGCCCTCCGCCTCGATCCCGTCGTCGTTTGTCAGCAGCACGTTCAACATCGCTTACTGTCCAGCATAGGGGCCGGCTCGGTTCGTATGCTCTCGGGCGTGAACGTTCGAGCGATCGGGACCGCCGCCGCGTTTGCAGCACTTACGGTGGCCGGCGTCGTCGCCCCGCCGAGCATCGCTGCCATGCCAAAGCCAACGGCCGCGGACCGTGCGACCACGCACGCGTACCTCGTCGCGACCGAGGCATGGGACGAAGCGGAGCTCGCGAACGTGCCGCAATCCAACGCCGCGGTCGCCGCCGCCGCCGCTCAGATCTCAGGCGAATGCCCGGGCGTCCTCACCGGCGCGCCGCCCTCCGAACCGGAACTCGGAGGCGTCGCCTCCTCCGGGCCCGGTCCCTCGACGCAGACGAGCGCGCGGGCGCAGGGCGAAGGCCAGCGAGAGTCCAGGCAGCGCGAGGATCTGCAGCTCGAGCTGGCCGAGGCGCTCGAAGGCGCGTCGAAGATTTCGGACCGCAACGCGACCACAGTGCTGATCGCCGCGCTCACACCGCTGCAATGGAGCGACCCCGCGATCAACGCTCTCTCGCACGCGACGCTCGCGATCCTGCAGGAAGAGCTCAACAGCCCCACGCCGCCCGTGTGCGCCGACATGCGCTCCTGGGTGGCGAGCGGCTACAAGACGCTGTCCCCCGCCTCCAAGGAATTCACCAAGCGGATCGAAGCGACCATCGAGCACGTATTCGAAGTGCTGGCCATCGACCTTGGCCTCCACGTCAAGCCCCTCCCCCAGAGTCTCGTCCCATACGAGAACGCCGCCGACAGGGCGCTCGCCGTTCGCACCAAATCGCTCGACGCCGTCCTGAGCAAGGACCGCAAGGCGCAGGCAGACACCCTCACGCAGCTCGAAGCCGCGATCGGCATACCCGCGAGGAAAAAACGACTGCTGCCGCCACCACCGCACCCGATCAGGAAGCCCGTCGTGATCTACCGTGGCAGAGCCGCCGCCGGCGGGCGGTTCGTCGTGCGAGCAAAACGAGCCGAAACGTTCAAGCCGATCGGTGGTCGGATCCCGCGCGCGGTGAGGCACGAAACCTGCACCGCGGAAATCACGGTCGAAGAACCCTCCCGTCCGAGCACCGAAAGCCTGCTGACCCTTCTCTCCTCATTCGGCACCGACAGATGCCTGTCGCGCTCGCACGTCACCCCTGAACAGAAGGTCACCTGCAACGCGGGACTACTCACCGTCGAGGCGAACCTGCTCCCCGCCGCGCACAGCGTGCGCCTGCTGCTGAGCGACAACCGCACCATCACCTCGCCCGCCATCCGCGTGCCCGCCCGCCTGGGAGGACCGGCCGGCCTCTACTACCAGGTGGTGCGCGGCCCCTCGCCCATTCCGGTCTCGCTCACCGAGCTGGATGCGAACGGCAACCAGCTGACCGTGTTGAAGCTGCCCGCCGTCGTGGAATGCGCCAAGAAGCTCCGCAAAGTCTTCCCCCACGGCATCGTGCGCCTGGTGCACGAAACCCCTCCGCAGGGACCGGCGTTCACGATCCGTGCGGAGCGCTACCGCGAACTCGGCCACATCCACTTCGAACTGAAACTCGACGAAGCCAGCGAAGAATCGTTCTTCAGCGACGGCGGGGGCGTGAACCGCATCGAAGAAAAACTCGAAGAAGGATCCCCGCGCGACCGCACGCGTGTGTTCGAATCAAAAGTGTCGGGAGGCTGCACACCCCAGCCACACGCGATCGTCTACGGCCTCCTCAGAGCTCCGCGCGACACCGTGCTCGCGCGAGTCTCCGGCGCGCTCGTCCCGCTGCGCAAGGGAGCTATCCCGGCGCGCCTGCACGCCGGCGGCGTGCTCGCCTACGGATCCTTCTCGCCGCTGCCCACCGAGCTCGTCATCCGCAACCCACACGGGAGCACCGTCGCCAGGGTGAATCTCACCGAAGCCGCGAAGGACGACACCGAAACGTGCGAAGGCGAAGCTGAAGGGTGAAAGGATGAGTCGTCGACTCGTGATGCGCGCACGGCGGCAACGATGGACGGGGAGATGGAGCGGCCGGGCTGCTGCCGCGCTCGTCCTCGCCTCCACGGCTCTGTGCGGCAGCGCACCGATCGCTGCCGGGTCGAGCGCCGACGAGCAGGCCACGCACGCCTACCTGCTTGCCCAGTACCGGCTTCTCACGGCGTTTCAACATGACGCCGCCGCGGTGCGCGGCGCGGAAAGGGCCGCGGCTACGCAGATCGCGCGAGAATGCCGCGGGGTGCTGTCGGGGATGCCACAGCCATCCCTAAACCCGATCACTGTGCCAACGCCCCGCGCCAAGGGCGAAAACGCCCGCCTGACGAATCAGCAGCAAACGATCGAGACGGAGCTCGCCACGGCGATCGCTCAACCCGGCGACAGCGTGCATCGCCCAGCCGAGGAGACCTACGCCGCCGAAGTAAGCCAGCTGTCCTGGAGCGACCCGACGACCGCCTCGCGCGTGCAGGGCATCACCGCGATCAGGCTCGAAGATCTCTCCACCCCCGCGCTGTCATTCTGTGCCGACGCGAGAGCGTGGGCGCAGAGCGGCTACCGCGCCCTGTCGACGGCCAGCCGGGAATTCGAGGCGTCGCGCGAAGCACGGAAGAGAACCGCTCGCGAGGAACCTCCCCTGGAACCGCTGCTGAAGCCCTACGAGAACGCATCTGATCGAGCGCTGATCCGCAAGACCCGTGCGGTCGCAAAGAAGCTGTTTTCCGGAGTCTTCGCCACCCTTAAGACGGTCTTCCGGGTGCGTCGAATCGTCGGGTTCCCGCATACCGCGGGCGAAGAACCCAGGAAGCCGATCGTGCTGGGCCGAGGGCGCACCGCCGCGGGCACGCGCTTCGTCGTGGACTCCAGCTCGTCCAGCGGCCTCTTCAGCTCCGTGAGCTCCTGCCATCGGTCGGCGACGGTCGCCTACACTCGACTGGGCGGCTCGCCCGAAGTGCTGATCGTGGGCGGGCCCAACAACCCGATCTGCCTCTCCCCGCCACACTTGCGACACCCCGCGCTGTTCTGCGAAGTGGGTCTCGAGACGATCCAGACCGCGGTGCCCGCCTCGGTGCGCTCGGTCAGGCTGGTGCTCGCCAATGGGCGCACGATCGAATCGCGTGTGGTTCACGGACCACGTAGAGACGGCGGCCCCGCGGGGATCTACGCTCAGGAGATTCGGGGCAGCTCCAGCCACGCCGTGTCGCTCATCGAGCTGAATGCCGGCAATGAAGTCGTGCTCACGTTGCATCTGCCGCGATACCGCTGCGTCAAGCCACGCCATCAACAGGAATTCCCACTGAACGTCGCGGAACTCGCCACTGGACATACCCCGGACGGAGAACCTTTCACGATCAGTGCTTTCGGCGAGTTCAACGGGGCGCCCGGCCTAAGCGTCGACGCTGGCGTCAACCCGGAACTCAATGAACTAACGCTCGAAGAACTCCAATCGCCCAAGGCGTTCCCCTGGTCGCTGTCGATCGGCTGCGCCCCGCACCCCTACGCGATCCTCTACGGAATCCTCGCGCCGCCGGGAACGTCGGTGACGGCGCAAACCCCTCAAGGCGCCGTCGCGCTGAACGTGGTCCCGGCCGAAGCACGTCTCCACGCGAAGGGCCCGCTCGTGTACGGCGCGTTCTCGGCCCTTCCCTCTGAACTGATCGTCCGCCGCAGCGACGGGTCGACGGTGTACACGGAAAGCCTTGTCGCCAAGGACAAGGAAGCGGCCGAATTCTGCGAAGGCTACGTCGAAGGCTGAGCCGCGAGGGACCCTACTCGTCGGTGTCGGTTTCGGGGGCCTCGTGCCAAGCCGGCCGCGGCCCGTCGTAGGAAACCCGCGCGAGCGCCAGCCCGTGCGCGGGCGCGGTCCTGCCAGCCTCCGCGCGCGGGCGCCCCTCGAGCAGCTCCTTGAATTCATCGACCGTACGCGCGCCCGCGCCCACGTCGAGCATCGTGCCGACGAGCACGCGGTTCATGTGGCGCATGAACGTGTCCGCCTCGATCCAGAACTCGAGCAGGTCTCCGTACTCGCGCCACTCCGCGCTCATCACCGTGCGGTGGAAGCGCGAGTGTTCGGTTTCGGTGGGCGTGAACGCGGTGAAGTCGTGGCGGCCGTGGATCGCGGCGGCGCACTCGTGCAGCGCGTCGCGGTCGACCCTGCCGGTCCACCAGAACGCACGGCCGCGCTCGAACACGCTGCGCGTGCGTCTGGAGAGGACCCGGTAGCAGTATGTCCTGCTGGTCGCGTCGTGGCGCGCGTTGAACGTGTCGGACGCCGGCTCTGAGGCGAGCACCGCCACGTCGTCGTCGAGCAGCCCGTTGAGCCGCAGCGGGTCGACCGCCTCGTGGGCGTAGCTTGCGACCTGTTCCCACGCGTGCACGCCCCTGTCGGTGCGGCCCGCGACCGTCAGCTTCAGCGGCCCGCCGTCCTGCGCCGTCTCGCCCAGCACGGTGCGCAGCGCCTTCTCAAGCTCCTGCTGCACGGAGCGCTCGTCCGGCTGGCGTGCCCAGCCGGCGAACCCCGTCCCGTCGTACTCGATCGTGAGCTTGGTGACCATCCCCGCGCAGGCGGCGCGAGATCAGACGAGCTCGATGAAGACCATCTCGGTCGAGTCGCTGCGACGCGGCCCGAGCTTGAGGATGCGCGTGTAGCCGCCCGGACGCTCCGCGTAGCGGGGCGCCACGTCGGTGAACAGCTTGTGCACCGCCGAGGCGTCCTGGCACAGCGTCGAGAGCGCCTGACGGCGGGCGTGCAGGTCTCCCCGCTTCGCCAGCGTGATCAGTTTCTCGATCTCGGGCTTGACCGCCTTGGCCTTCGCCTGAGTCGTTTCGATCCGCTCGTGCTCGATGATCTCCTTGCTCAGGTTCATGAGCAGCGCCTTGCGGTGCGCGGAGTCGCGGCTGAGCTTGTGTTTGGTCTTCTGGTGGCGCATGGGTCGGGAGTGTAGTTGATCGATTCACGCGGCAGCCTGCGGCGGCGGGCGTGAATCGATCATCCACACTCCCTCCGGCCGAGAATCGCGGCGCTCTACGTCAGTCGGCTCGGAGGTTCAGGCCCCTAGCATGCAGAGTTTCGATGACCTCGTCGATCGACTTTTTGCCGAAGTTCGGGATCGCGTTGAGCTCCGCCTCGGACTTCGAGATCAGGTCGCCCACCGTCTGGATGCCCGCGCGCTTGAGGCAGTTGTACGAGCGCACGCCCAGCTCCAGCTCCTCGATCAGGATGCCGAACTCCTCGCCCTGCAGCGCCGCCTGGGGGCCGCCCGCCGCGACCGCCAGGCCGTGGCCGTCGAGCTGTCCTCCGGGGGTCGCGCGCAGCTCCTGGATGCGGTCCGCGTCGGTGAAGATCGCCAGCTGGCTGATCAGCAGCTCGGCCGCCTCGCGCAGCGCGGCCTGCGGGTCGATCGAGCCGTCGGTCTCGATGTCGAGCGTCAGCTTGTCGAAGTCCGTCTTCTGACCCACGCGCGCCTGCTCGACCGCATAGGCCACACGGCGCACCGGAGAGAAGATCGAGTCGATCGGGATCACGCCGATCGGCTGGTCGGCGGACTTGTTCTCCTCCGCAGGACGGTAGCCACGGCCGCGGCCGATCGTCATGTACAGCTCGAGCTTCGTCTTCTTCTCGAGCGTCGCGATGTGCAGGTCGGGGTTGAGGATCTCCACGCCCGCCGGCAGGTCGATGTCCTTCGCGGTGATGTCGCCCGGTCCGGTGATCACCAGCGGAGCCTCGACCTCGCTCGCGTCGGAATGCATCCTGCAGACCACGCCCTTGAGGTTGAGCACGATGTCGGTCACGTCCTCCTTGACGCCCTCGATGGTCGAGAACTCGTGCGCCACGCCCTCGATGCGAACGCTTGTCACAGCGGCGCCCGCGAGGGAGGAGAGCAATACGCGCCGAAGCGAGTTGCCGAACGTGTAGCCGAACCCGCGGTCGAGCGGCTCGATCGTGAACGTGCCACGGTTCTGCTCCACCGACTCGCTAGTGATCCGGGGGATTTGGAAGTCGAGCATGAGAGTCCTAACGTCGTTTTGATGTCGCACCGGGGTCGCACGGACGCCGGCTCTTGAGCACCGCCGCCCGACTGGGCCACGATGCGTGAAAAGCTCTTACTACTTCGAGTACAGCTCGACGATGAGCTGCTCCTGCACCGGTGCGGCTACCTCGCGCCGCTCCGGCCTGCGCAGCACCTTGGCCGACAGCGACTCGTGGTCGGCCTGCAGCCACGCGGGAATCTGTCCGGTCAGCTCGGTCGCGTCCCTGACCACCTGCGTTGCGGGTGTCTCGGACTTGATCGTGATCACATCGCCCGGGCGCACCTGGTAGCTGGGGATGTTCACGCGCCGACCGTTCACGGTCCAGTGGCCGTGGCGGATCAGCTGGCGCGACTGGCGGCGTGACGCGGCGAAGCCGAGGCGCACGAGCACGTTGTCCAGGCGGCACTCGAGCAGCGCGAGCAGGTTCTCGCCGGTGATGCCGGCCTGGCGCGAAGCCTTCACGTAGTAGCCGTGGAACTGCTTCTCGAGCACGCCATAGTAGCGGCGCGCCTTCTGCTTCTCGCGCAGCTGCACCCGGTACTCGCTCTGTTTCATGCGCCCACGCCCGTGCTCTCCCGGCGGGTATGCGCGGCGCTCGACGCCGCACTTGTCCGTCAGGCAGCGCTCGCCCTTGAGGAACAGCTTCTGTCCCTCGCGGCGGCACTGCTTGCACTGGGGACTCGTGTCTCTGGCCATTGCTCAGACCCTCCGTCGCTTGCGGGGGCGACACCCGTTGTGTGCCTGCGGGGTCACGTCCTTGACGCCCGTCACTTCCAGGCCCGCCGCCTGCAGTGAGCGGATCGCGGTCTCGCGGCCGGAGCCGGGACCCTTGACGTAGACCTCCACCTTCTGCAAACCCTGTTCCAGCCCCTTGCGGGCGGCCGCGTCGGCGGTCACCTGCGCGGCGAACGGCGTCGACTTGCGCGAGCCCTTGAAGCCCGCGCCGCCGGCGGACTCCCACGCGATCACGTTGCCCTGGGTGTCGGTCAGCGAGACGATCGTGTTGTTGAAAGAAGTCTTGATGTGGGCCTGGCCCACGGGGATGTTCTTTTTCGGCTTGCGGCGGCCGCGTGCGCGTTTGGGTGCTGGGGGCACTACTTCTTACCTGCTTTCTTCTTGCCCGCCACCTGCATGCGCTTGGGACCCTTGCGCGTACGAGCGTTGGTCTTGGTCTTCTGCCCGCGCACGGGGAGCCCGCGACGGTGGCGGATACCGCGGTAGCAGCCGATCTCCTGCAGGCGCTTGATGTCCTGGGAGCGCTCGCGCCGCAGGTCGCCCTCGACGGTCAGGCCCTCGTCGATCGCGTCGCGCAGCTTGACCACCTCGTCCTCGGTGAGGTCGCGGATGTAGGTGTCGGGGTTGATCCCCAGCTGGGCGAGAACCTTCGCGGACGTGGAGCGTCCGATCCCGTAGATATATGTAAGCCCGATTTCCGAACGCTTGTTCAGGGGCAGGTTGACGCCGGCGATTCGTGCCATCGACGCCTAGCCCTGACGCTGCTTGTGGCGCTTGTTCTGGCAAATGACCAGCACCACGCCGTGGCGGCGGATGATCTTGCACTTCTCGCACATCGGCTTGACCGACGGTCTTACCTTCATGATCCCTTTCGGCGGCTGGGTTCCGGCGACTCGGCTCTGGCTGCCGTTACGGCCGCCGCTACCGGGTCGTGGATGTGCCCTCGCGCAGGCCTAGAAGCCTTGCACACGGGCAAGGCTGCGGATGTTAGCAAGTTCCACGCCGCGGGCACGTCAACCGGCGCCGGCGAGTCCCTCGAGCAGCGGCTCGGCGGTGCGCTGCTCCGCGGATAGGTGCCACGGGGTGAGCACGCGCGGCCCCGAGCCGGTGATCGCGACGGTGAACTCGAAGTGCGCCGCGGGCGAGCCGTCCTGGGAGTAGATCGCCCAGCCGTCGCCGCCCATGCGCACTCCGGGCCGCCCCGCGGTGGTCATCGGCTCGATCGCGAGGACCATCCCCTCCTCGAGCAACGGGCCCTTGCCGGGCTTGCCGTAGTTGGGCACCTGCGGGTCCTCGTGCATCGAGCGCCCCACGCCGTGTCCGACGAGCGAGCGCACCACCGACAGCCCGGCGCCCTCGGCGACCTTCTGGATCGTGCTGGAGACGTCTCCCATGCGGTTGCCGGGGATGCACTGCGCGATGCCCGCGTGCAGGGACTCCTCGGTGGCGCTCAGCAGGTTGCGCTCGGTCTTGCCGATCTCCTGGACCGGGAACGTGCGCGCCGCGTCGGCCACCCAGCCGTCGAGGGTCACGCCCACGTCGATCGAGATGATGTCCCCGCGCGTGAGCTTGTAGGGGCCGGGGATGCCGTGCACGATCATCGCGTTGGGCGATGCGCAGATCGAGCCGGGGAAGCCGCGGTAGCCCTTGAAGGTCGGTTCGGCGCCGTGGGAGCGGATGAAGCGCTCCGCCAGCACGTCCAGCTCTAAAGTGCTCGCGCCTGGGCGCACGCTGCTCTGCATCAGGTCGAGCGTCGCCGCGAGGATCGCTCCCGCGGCCGCCATCTTCTCGATCTCCGCGGGTGACTTCTTGATGATCACGTTTTGGAGCTTACCTCTAAGGATTGGCTCCGCAGAACCTACAGCTGTCTAGAGCTTCTCCTCCAGGCGCAGCGTCGCGACGGTCGCACGCACGTGCGCGTGAACCTCGTCCGCGCTGCGTGTGCCGTCGAAGCGCCGCAGCAGCCCAGCCTCGTCGTAGTAGTCGATCAGCGGCTCTGTCTGGGCGTGGTAGACCTCCAGACGGCGGCGAATCGTCTCCTCCTTGTCATCGTCGCGCTGGAGCAGACGCGAGCCGTCCTGGTCACACACGCCCTCGTGCTTGGGCGGGTCGAAGTCCACGTGGTAGATGTGGCTCGGGTTCTTCACGCACACGCGCCGCCCCGCCAGGCGGCGAACGAGATCTTCGTCGGGGACTTCGATCAGGAGGGCCGCCGTGAGGTGGCGGTCGAGTCCGCTCAGCGCGTCCGCGAGCGCGTCCGCCTGCTGCTCGTTGCGCGGGAAGCCATCGAGCAGGAAGCCGTCGCGGGCGTCTCCGTCCGCGACCCGCTCGGTGATCATCCCCACGATCACCTCGTCGGGCACGAGCTCGCCCGCGTCCATGAAGCGCTTGGCCTCGCGTCCGAGCTCGGTGCCCTCGCTGACCTGGGCGCGCAGGATGTCGCCCGTGGAGATGTGGGGCAGCACGAAATCGTCGCGCAGGCGATCGGCCTGGGTGCCCTTACCGGCCCCCGGCGGCCCCAACAGGATCAGGTTCAGCTCGGACAAGATCGAGGCAGCCTATCCGGTCCGAGGGTGCTGTTGCCACCATGGAGAACCCCACCCTTGTGACGCCGCGCGCGAGGCGTCCGCCAACAGCGAAGCGCTACTTGAGGAAACCCTCGTAACTTCGCATCATCAGCTGTGCCTCGAGCTGCTTCATCGTTTCCAGCGCCACACCGATCACGATCAGGATCGACGTTCCTCCGAGCGGGATGTTCTGGTGGGTGCGCGCGATCAGGATCGTCGGCAGCGCCGCCACCGCGGCAAGGAACAGCGCTCCGGGGAAGGTCAGGCGCGCGAGTATGCGGTCGAGGAATTCGGCCGTCGGGCGTCCGGGGCGCACGCCGGGGATGAAGCCGCCGTACTTCTTCAGGTTCTCCGCCTGGTCGACCGGGTTGAACGTGACGGCGGTGTAGAAGTAGGTGAACACGAGGATGAACAGGGACTCGCCGACCACGTAGTGCCAGCCGTTGGGCGAGAAGAAGTCGGAGAGCTTCGTGCCCCAGTGGGTTTTCACGAGCTGCCCCACGGTCGGCGGGAAGGCCATGATGCTGGCGGCGAAGATCACCGGGATCACGCCCGCCATGTTCACCCGCAGCGGCAGGTAGGTCTGCCCGCCCTCGGACATACGCCTGCCGATCACGCGCTTGGCGTACTGCACGGGGATCCTGCGCTGGCCTTCCTGCACGAACACGATCCCCGCCACCACGGCGAGCACGAGGAACGGCATCATCACCTTGAAGACCTGGTCGTTGGACGTCCACCACGTCTGGATGCCGGAGGGCAGCCGCGAGACGATCGAGGAGAAGATCAGCAGCGAGATCCCGTTGCCGATGCCGCGCTGGGTGATCATCTCGCCGATCCACATCAGCATCACGCAGCCGGCCGTGAGGCACACGACGATCAGGAAGATGTGCGGCGCGTCGAAGTGCTTGACCACCGATTCGCCAGCTTTGGCCTGCAGCGAGTGGAACAGGAACACGTAGCCGATCGACTGCGCGAACGCGAGGCCCACGGTGAGGTAGCGCGTGTACTGGGTGATGCGCGCCTGCCCGACCTCGCCTTCCTTGGAGAGCTTCTCGATCGACGGGACGGCGACCTGCAGCAGCTGCAGGATGATCGACGAGGTGATGTAGGGCATGATGCCCAGCGCGAAGATCGCGAGTTTGGCGAGGCCTCCGCCGGAGAACAGGTTGAGCAGGCCGAGGATGTTGGAGCCGCCGAACTGCTTCTGGAGGTTGTCGACCGCGGTGAGGCTCACGCCCGGCACGGGGACGTGCGAGCCGAAGCGGTAGATCAGCAGCATCCCCGCCGTGAAGGCGATCTTCTTGCGGATGTCCGCAACCTGGAAGGCGTTGAGAATCGTCGAGAGCATGGTGTCAGGCCGCTGCACGGGGGCGAGGTGCCCGAGCGCTAGCGGAGTGGCGGATTCTAGTGGATGCGCTTGGGAGCGCCGCCGGTTTCACGGCGCGAGATCTCTCAGGCCTCGACGATGGTGCAGGTCCCGCCGGCCGCCTCGATGCGCTCGCGCGCACCGGCGCTGAACGCGTGGGCGTGGACCGTGAGGGCCTTGGTGATCTCGCCCTTGGCGAGCACCTTGACGGGGATGCCGTTGCGCGTGCCGAGGCCGTTGGCCTTCATCAGCTCGAGCGTGACCTCCGTGCCGGCCTCGAAGCGGCTGTCGAGCGCGTCGATGTTCACGGGCTGCGTGTGCGTGCGGAAGGGCTCGAAGGGCATCGACTTCTTCATGTGCGGACCGCGCAGCTTTCGCATGCGCATGTGGATCGGCATCTGCCCACCCTCGAACGCCGCGCGGCTCTTGGAGCCCGAGCGTGAGCCCGCGCCCTTCTGGCCACGACCCGATGTCTTGCCGGTGCCGGAGCCTTCGCCGCGGCCGATGCGCTTGCGCGGACGGCGGCTGCCCGGAGCGGGCGCGAGGCTGTGCAGCCCGATGCGCTGCTCGGTCTCTTTCTCGGGGCTCACTTGGCCTCCTCGACCTCGACCAGGTGGCGCACCGCGTGCAGCATGCCGCGTGCCTGGTCGGTGTCCTTGACCTCGACCGTGTGGCCGATGCGACGCAGTCCGAGCGAACGCAGAGTGTCCAGCTGTTTGGCGTTGGCGCCGTTCTTGGAGCGGCGCTGGGTGACGGTGAGCGAGCTCACTACGCCGACGCTCCCTCGGCTGCCACGACCGCCTCATCGGCGGCCGGCTGTGTCTCCGTCTCGCCACCCTCCGCCTGCAAAGTTCCGTTCGCGGCCTCGCCGCCGCCGATCCCGAGCACCTGGTTGACGCTCAGTCCGCGCAGCGCGGCGACCTCCTCGGGCTTGCGCAGGCCGCGCAGGCCGGCAACCGTGGCCTTGACCAGGTTGATCGGGTTCTGCGTGCCGAGGCTCTTGGAGAGGATGTCGTGGATGCCGGCGAGCTCGAGCACCGCGCGCACACCACCGCCGGCGATCACGCCGGTACCGGGGGCGGCCGGCTTCAGGAACACGCGCCCCGCGCCGAACACGCCGGTCGTCTGGTGGGTGATCGTGCTGCCGTGCTTGGGTACGCGGAAGAGATCCTTCTTCGCGCGCTCCACGCCCTTCTGGATCGCGAGCGGTACCTCGTTGGCCTTGCCGTAGCCAACGCCCACCACTTCGCGTTCGTCGCCGACGACCACGAGGGCGGTGAACGAGAAGCGCCGGCCACCCTTGACGACCTTGGCGACGCGGTTGATCTCGACGACGCGCTCCTGGAGGTCCAGGCCGGCGGAGTTGACTGAGCGATCTATTGAAATGGACATAGGCAGGATGGAGAGGGTAGCGGTAGCGGGCGCTCGGGCACGCTAAACGGTGATTCCCGACTCGCGAATGGCTTCGGCAAAGGCGCGAACGTGGCCGTGATAACGGTAGCCGCCGCGGTCGAACACTGCCTCGGAGATGCCCGCGGCCTTGGCGCGCTCGGCCAGCAGCTCGCCGGAGCGCTTCGTGCGATCGGCTTTGTTCAGCTTGCTCAGCTCGGGCTCGAACCAGTTGACCGCAGCGAGCGTGCGCGCGTCGACGTCGTCGATCAGCTGAGCCGAGAGCCCACGGTTGGAACGAAACACGGAGATGCGCGGACGCGTCGCGGTGCCGGACACCTTCGCCCGCACGCGCCTGCGCCGTTTGAGGCGGCGGTTCTCTTTGGTGATCACACTCATGCGCGCTTTCCAACCTTTCTCACTACGTGCTCACCCTCGTAGCGGATGCCCTTGCCCTTGTAGGGCTCCGGCGGGCGCTGCTTGCGGATGATCGCCGCGGTCTCGCCGACGAGCTGCTTGGAGATTCCCTTCACGACCACGCGGGTCGGCTGGGGAACCTCGAATTCGATCCCGTCGGGCGCGGGGATCGGCACGGGGTGCGAGTAGCCCACCGCGAGCTCAAGGTTCTTGCCCTTCAGCGCGGCGCGATAGCCGACGCCCTGGATCTCCAGGCGCTTCTCGTAGCCCGCGGTCACGCCCTGGACCATGTTCGCCACGAGTGTGCGTGTGAGACCGTGCAGCGCGCGGTGTTCGCCGCGGTCTGTGGGGCGGGTCACGAGCAGCTGGTCGCCGTCCTGGGTGACCGCGATGTCCTTGTGCACGCGCTCGCTCAGTTCGCCTTTGGGTCCGTTCACGCGGACGATCTCCGGCTCGATCGAGACGGTCACGCCGGCGGGCACGGGGATGGGCTGTCTACCGATTCTCGACATCGCTACCAGACCTGCGCCAGAACCTCGCCGCCGACGCCCGCTGCGCGCGCGTCGTGGCCGGTCATCACGCCGTGAGAGGTGGAGATGATCGAGGTGCCCATGCCGCCGAGCACCTTGGGGATGTGCTTGGCGTCGACGTACGTGCGCCTGCCGGGCCGCGATACGCGCTTCAGGCCCGAGATCGCCGAGCGGCGGTCGTCGGTGTACTTCAGGCGGATCTGGATCAGCTGACCCGGACCCTCGGGCGTGTCGATGACAGACCACGAGTCGATGTAGCCCTGCTCGTCGAGGATGCGCGCCAGCTCGCCCTTGAGCTTGGAGGCGGGCAGCTCGACGGTCTCGTGGGCAGCGTGGATCGCATTGCGCACGCGCGTCAGGAAGTCGGCTATCGGATCGGTCATTGACATGGTTGCTGGCTCTCTTTCAGACCTCTACCAGGAGGACTTGGTCATCCCGGGGATCTGACCGTTGTGGGCGAGCTCGCGAAGGCAGATGCGGCACACCCCGAACTTCTTGTACACCGCGCGCGGCCTACCGCAACGGGTGCAGCGAGTATATGCACGTGTCTTGAACTTTGGGGTCCGCGCCTGCTTCACGCGCATCGAAGTCTTGGCCATCAGTCGGTGCTCTCTTTCTCAGTGGTCTCCGCGGCGTCCCCGTCCTCGGGAGCGTCGTCCTGCTCGGCCTGCGGCTCCTCGGCTGCCTCGGGCTCGGCATCCTCGGTCTCCGCGGACGCTGCCTCTGAAGGCTCCTCGGCGGCCGGCTCCTCAGTCTCCACCGCGGCTGGCTGCGCCTGCTCCGGCTCGGCGTCCTGCGGCTCTGCGGCCTCTGGCTCCGCCTCGGCTTGCTCGACGACCGCGCTCGCGGCCGGCGGGGCGCTCTCCTGCTCCGCGTCGGCCTTCACCCTCGCGCCATCCTCGTCGGTCGGCTCCGAGACCACGCCAATCGCCTCGTCGAAGCCCTTGGGGCGCCATTTCGGGGAGAACGGCATGCCGAACGCCATCAGCAGAGCGAACGCCTCGACGTCGGTTTTCGCGCTCGTGGTGATGGTGATGTCGAGTCCGCGCACCATGTCGATCGCGTCGTAGTCGATCTCCGGGAAGATGATCTGCTCCTTGACGCCCATGGAGTAGTTGCCGCGGCCGTCGAACGAGCGCGGGTTCAGCCCGCGGAAGTCGCGGATCCGGGGGATCGCGATCGACACGAGCCGGTCGAGGAACTCGAAGGCGCGCTCGGCGCGCAGCGTCACGGTCACGCCCACGGGCATGCCCTCGCGCAGTTTGAACGCGGCGATCGACTTGCGCGCACGACGCACATTCGGCTGCTGGCCGGCGATCTGGGCGAGCTGGTCGGTCGCGGCCTTCAGCATTTTGCTGTCCTGCTTGGCGATGCCAACACCCATGTTGAGGGTGATCTTCTCGAGCTTCGGCGCCTGCATCACCGAGGAGTAGCCGAAGCTCTCCATCAGCGAGGGGCGGATCTCCTCGAGGTAGCGGGCCTTCAGGCGCGCCGGGGGGGCTGTGTCTGTTGCTGTTGCCATGTCGATCAGTCGAGCCTCGCGCCGGTGGTCTTCGCGACGCGCACGCGCTGCCCGCCGTCGCGCTCGATGCGCACGCGCGTGGGCTTGCCCTTGGCGTCGAGCAGCATCACGTTGGAGACGTGAATCGGACCCTCGCGCTCGATCACGCCGCCCATCGCCGCGTCGGTCTGGGCGCCCGCGACCTGTGAGGGGCGGGTGTGGCGCTTGATCATGTTCAGGCCCTCGACGAACACGCGCTCGCGGTCGGGCTGCACGCGCAGCACGCGACCGGTCTTGCCGCGGTCCTTGCCGGAGATCACCTGGACTTTGTCGCCGGAGCGGATCTTCAGAACGCGACGCTTGCGAGGAGCTGCGGGACGGCGAGCCATCACAGCACCTCCGGCGCGAGCGAGACGATCTTCATGAAGTTGCGCTCGCGCAGTTCGCGCGCCACCGGGCCGAACACGCGCGTGCCGCGCGGGTTGTTCTGGTCGTCGATGATCACGGCCGCGTTCTCGTCGAAGGCGATGTACGTGCCGTCGTCGCGTCCGATCGGCTTCTTGGTGCGGACGATCACAGCCGTCACGACCTCGCCCTTCTTGACCGCCCCCTGCGGGTTGGCCTGCTTGACGGTCGCGGTGATCACGTCGCCCACGAACGCGTAGCGACGCTTCGAGCCCCCCTTGACGCGGATGCACAGGATTTCGCGAGCGCCCGAGTTGTCGGCCACGCGCAGTCGTGTCTCGTTCTGGATCACTTCGCACGCTCCAGCACGTCGACGAGCGCCCAGCGCTTGGTGCGCGACAGCGGCCTGCTCTCGATCACGCGCACCACGTCGCCCTCGTTGGCGTCGTTGTTCTCGTCGTGCGCGTGCACGGTGCTCGAGCTGCGGACGATCTTCTCGTAGCGGCGGTGACGGCGGGCCACGTCGATGCGGACGGTGATCGTCTTCTCGGCCTTGTTCGAGACGACGATTCCCTGGCGCACGCGGCGCGTGCCCTCGACCGGGGCATGCACGGGTGCCAGCGGCTCGGCGGCGGGCGCGGCCGCGCGGCGCTCGGCCGCTTTGGCGCGTTCGCTCAGACGACGGGCGCGGCGGCTGATCGCCTTCGCGCGGCGCTTGGCGACGCGCTCGGCGTGACGCTCCTCGGGGGAGCGTGACGGGCGGGTCTCACCTGAGTGCTTGGAGCGCGCGGCGCGGCGACGCTCCTTCGGTGGGAGCACCACCTCGGGCTCGGCGGGCGCCACCGGCTCCTCGACAGCCACGGGCTCCTCGGCCACGGGCTCGCTCGCCTCGGCCTGCTCGCTCTCGGGGGCGTCCGCGGACTCGACGGCCGTCGTCTCCGCCTCGGCCTCGGGGGCCTGCGCGGGGGCGTCGTCCTGGGGAGTCTCCTGCGTCTCGTTGTCTGGTTCGTCAGCCATGTCTTCCGTTCGTCTTCGTCTGTGAGTCTTCTAGTTGTTCCGGTTGGGCGCCGCGGCAAGCTCGCGCTCGCGGGCGACGGTCAGGGCCCGCGCGAGATCGCGCTTGGCGTGACCGAGACCGGCTGTGTTGTCCAGTTCGCCCGTGGCGTTTGAAAAACGCAGGCCGAACACCTCTTTGCCCAGCTCAGCGACCTTCTTGGTCAGTTCGCTGTCATCAAGATCGCGTAGCTCTCTCGCCTTCATCGTCTTCCTCAGTCCTCACGCAGGACGAACTTGGTCTTCACCGGCAGCTTGTGTGCGGCCAGCCTGATCGCTTCGCGCGCCAGCGGCTCGGACACGCCGGCAAGCTCGAACATCACGCGTCCGGGCTTGACCACCGCGACCCAGCCTTCGGGCGAGCCCTTTCCAGATCCCATGCGGGTCTCGGCGGGCTTCTTCGTCACCGGCTTGTCCGGGAACACGTTGATCCACACCTTGCCGCCACGCTTGATCTTGCGCGTCATCGCGACACGAGCGGCCTCGATCTGGCGGTTGGTGAGCCAGCCCTGCTCGAGCGCCTTGAGGCCGTACTCGCCGAACTGCACGTGCAGCTGGCCGCGCGAATTCCCGCGCCGGCGTCCACGGTGCTGCTTGCGGTGCTTGACTCGCTTCGGGGAGAGCATCAGCGAGGCCCTCCGCCACCAGGACCACGACCGCCGCCGCCTGGGCCACGCCCGCCACCCGGTCCACCAGGACCGCGTCCACGTCCGCCACCGCCGCCGGGCCCACGTCCGCCGCCCGGTCCTCCGGGACCGCCGCCGCGTCCGCCCTGTCCACCGCGACCGCGACCGCGACCGTCACGCCCGTCGCGTCCACCGCGGCTGTCGCGGTCGTTGCTCGGAGGAGCGGGCGCCGTCATGTCGGTGAGGTCCGCGCCGGTGTAGCCCTCGGGCATGATTTCGCCCTTGTTCACCCAGCACTTCACGCCGATGCGCCCGAACGTGGTGCGCGCCTCGTAGAAGCCGTAGTCGATGTCGGCGCGCATCGTGTGCAGCGGCACGCGTCCGTCGGAGTAGCTTTCGGTGCGCGCCATCTCCGCGCCGCCGAGACGACCGGCGACCTGGACCTTCACGCCCTTCGCGCCCGAGCGCATCGCGCTGGTGAGCGCGCGCTTCATCGCACGCCGGAAGGCGACACGGTTCTGGAGCTGCTCGGCGATCGACTGCGCGACGAGCTTCGCGTCGAGCTCGGGCCGCTTGATCTCGAGGATGTTCACCTTGATCTGCTTGTTGGTCATCTTGTGCAGATCGCGGCGCAGCGCGTCCACTTCGGTACCGGACTTGCCGATCACGATGCCGGGACGGGCCGTGTGGATGTTGACCTCGAGCTCGTTCGCGTCCTTGCGGATCGTGATGTCCGACAGGCCCGCGTGGGCGAGCTTGCGGGTGATGTGCTCGCGCACCTTCACGTCCTCAGCGAGGTACTCGGCGAAGTGCTTCTCGTTGTACCAGTTGGACTTCCAGTCGTGGATGTAACCCACGCGCATGGCCTCTGGATGAACCTTTTGTCCCATATCTCAGTCTCTCAGCCGTGTCTCTTGGGGTTCCCGGGCTCGGGGCGCGGGGTCAATGTGATCGTCAGGTGGCTCGTGCGCTTGCGGATCGGCGCTGCGCGTCCCATCGCGCGCGGCCTGAAGCGCTTGATCGTGGGTCCTTCGTCTGCGTACGCCTCACGGACGATCAGATCGTCCTCGAGCAACTCGTGGTTGCTCTCGGCGTTTGCCACCGCGGACTCCAGCAGCTTGCTCCAGTCTCGCGCCACGTCGCGAGGCGTGAACGCGAGGATAGCGCGTGCCTCCTCGATCGACTTCCCGCGGATGTGCCCGCACACCATCCGCGCCTTGCGCGCAGAGGTGCGCACGTAGCGGGCATGGGCGCTGACGACCCGGCGGGTGGGCTTCGCTTTGACGCTCGCCGCTGCTCGCCGAGAGAGTTTTTTTGTGGGCTTCGCCGCATCCTGGGCCTTGGCTGCGTCCTGCGCCTCGGCACGGTCTCCAGGAGCCGCCGCTTTAGCCACCGTGGCTTTTTTGGCAGCGCGTTTGCCTTTCGCGGGAGCTTTTAGCGTGTCCTGCTGACCATCGGGCTCGGACTCGTCGTCATCGGCCGCTTTTTTCGCAGCAGCTTTTTTCGCAGCAGGCGCTTTGGTGGCCTCGGCGTCCTCGCTTGCTTTGGCCGCTTTCGCTTTGGCAGCGGGTTTGGCGGCTTTCGGCTTCGCGGCCTCGGTTGCCTTTGGCTCGACGGCCTCGGGCGTCTCCTCCTGCGGTGTCTCCTCGGGGCTCATCGCACCTTCCCTGAGCCCGCGTGGCCGCGAAAGACTCGCGTGGGAGCGAACTCGCCGAGCTTGTGACCGACCATCGACTCGCTGATGAACACCGGCACGTGTTTCTTGCCGTCGTGCACCGCGATCGTGTGGCCGACCATCTCGGGGAAGATCGTGGAGGCGCGCGACCACGTCCTCAACATTTTTTTGTTGTTCTCGGCGTTGAGCGCTTCGATGCGATTCATCAGGCGCTCTTCGACCCAGGGGCCCTTCTTGCTGGAGCGGCTCATCTTTGCTTGCCCTTCCCACGGCGACGGCCGCGCACGATGTACTTGGTGGAAGTCTTGTTCTTTTTACGCGTGCGGTATCCGAGCGTCGGCACGCCCCACGGGGTGACGGGGTGGCGTCCCGCGGTCGTCGAGCCCTCGCCACCACCGTGCGGGTGGTCCACCGGGTTCATCGCCACACCACGCGTCTGCGGGCGCACGCCCATGTGACGCTTGCGTCCGGCCTTGCCGACCTTGACGTTCTGGTGCTCGGAGTTGCCGATCGTGCCGACCGTCGCGCGGCACTCCGCGCGAACCATCCGCATCTCGCCAGAGGGCAGGCGCAGCGTCGCCATGTCGCCGTCCTTGGCCATCAGCTGCGCGGATGCTCCGGCTGAGCGGGCCATCTGCCCACCGCGGCCCGGCTGCAGCTCGATGTTGTGCACGACCGTACCCACGGGCATGCGGGCAAGCTCCATGCAGTTTCCCACCGCGATGTCGGCCGTCTCGCCGGAGGACACGGTCATGCCGACCGTGAGGCGCTGCGGCGCGAGGATGTAGCGCTTCTCGCCGTCGACGTAGTGCAGCAGCGCGATGTATGCGGAGCGGTTGGGGTCGTACTCAATCGCCGCGACGCGAGCGTCGACGCCGTCCTTGCGACGCTTGAAGTCCACGCGCCGATACGCGCGCTTGGCGCCACCACCACGGTGACGTGCTGTCTTGCGTCCGTGGGCGTTGCGTCCGCCGCTGCGTTTGAGCCCTTCGACGAGCGTCTTCTCGGGCT
Organism: uncultured Solirubrobacteraceae bacterium; assembly: GCA_964588985.1. Lineage (GTDB taxonomy): Bacteria > Actinomycetota > Thermoleophilia > Solirubrobacterales > Solirubrobacteraceae > Palsa-744. The sequence continues at coordinate 3,083 of CAZPQW010000029.1, read as the reverse complement.
TCGACTTGGTGACCTCCGCGAAGTCCGGGTAGGACACGAAGCGCATCCCCGGGCTGGTCGGCTTTGGCTTGCGAATCGGCATCGTCTTCCCCTGTTATCCGTCGAGGGCTGCGAGGCCCTGGAAGATCGGAATGGACTCGCCGGCGCGCACCTGCACGATGGCCTTCTTCCAGCTGCGCGTGCGGCCCTTTGTGTTGCCGCGGCGCTTGGGCTTGGACTTGACGCTCATCGTGCGCACGTCGACGACGTGCACGTCGAACAGCGCCTCGACCGCCTGGCGGATGTGCGTCTTGTGCGCGTCGGGGTGGACGCGGAAGGTGTAGCGGTCGGCCGCCGAGAGCACGTAGCTCTTCTCGGAGACCACCGGGCGGATGAGTATCTGCGTGTGCTCCATCAGGCGATCGCCTCCTCGGCTGCGCGCGGCTTGGCAGTGCGCGCGGTCAGGCTCGCGAGCGCGGGCTCCGATACGACGAGCGACGCGGCGCCGAGCAGGTCGGTCACGCCGACGCTCTCGGATGTGAGCACTGCCACACGCGCAAGGTTGCGGAAGGACAGCGCCGCGTTCGACTCCTCGGCGGTGAGAACCACGAGCGTCGGGCGTGGCTGGTCCCAGCCATCGAGGAGGTCGAGCGCCCTACGGGTCTTGGGCGCGTCGAACACGCTCGCGTCGAGGATCGCGATCGAGCCGCGCTCGGCGTGCAGGGAGAGGGCGCTGCGCAGCGCTGCGCGCTGCTCCTTGCGGTTGACCTTGAAGGTGTAGGAGCGGGGCTGGGGACCGAACACGGTGCCACCGCCGGTCCAGATCGGCGAGCGGTTGGAGCCCGCGCGGGCACGGCCGGTGCCCTTCTGGCGCCACGGCTTCGCGCCACCGCCGGAGACCATGCCACGGGTTTTCGTCGCCGCGGTTCCGCGTCGACGGGCGGCCTGCTCGGCGCGGACGCTCTGGTGGACGAGTGGCCCGGAGAAGCGCGCGCCGAAGGCGGCGTCGTCGAGCTTGACCTTCTTCGATGCGCCGAGGACGGGGGCGTCAGGCATCTGTTCGTACCTCCACGATCGAGCCCTTCGGTCCGGGGACGGAGCCACGCACCAGCAGCAGGTTCAGCTTGGGGTCGACGCGAACGATCTCGATGCCCTTCTGGGTCGCGCGCTTGTTGCCCATCTGGCCGGGTCCGCGGATGCCCTTCATCACGCGCGCCGGCCAGGCCGAGGCGCCGATCGAGCCCGGAGCGCGGACGTTGTGCGAGCCGTGCGACTTGGGACCGCTGGCGAAGTTGTGTCGCTTGATCGTTCCCTGGAAGCCCTTGCCCTTGGTGATGCCGGAGATCTTCACGCGCGCGCCGACCTCGAACGACTCGACGGTGACGGTCTCGCCGAGCTGCAGCTCGCCGGCCTCGCCACGGAACTCCACCAGGCGACGCATCGGCGGGGCGTCGGCCTTCTTCAGGTGGCCGAGCTCCGGCTTGTTCACGTGCTTCTCCTTGCTCAGGCCGAACGCCAGCTGCACGGCTTCGTAGCCGTCGCGGTCAGGGGTGCGCACGGCCGTGACGGGGCACGGGCCGGCCTCGAGAACGGTCACGCGAGCGACGCTCCCGTCTTCCTGGAAGAGCTGGGTCATGCCGAGCTTCTTGGCGAGGATCGCAGCCATTGCTCAGGTCGCGAGGCGAATCTCGATGTCGACGCCCGCGGGCAGGTGGTCGAGGCGCTGAAGCGAGTCGACCGTCTTGGGAGTCGGCTGGTGGATGTCGATGAGGCGCTTGTGCGTGCGGATCTCGAAGTGCTCGCGCGAGTCCTTGTCCTTGAACGGCGAACGGATGACGCAGTACACGTTCTTCTCAGTCGGCAGGGGAACCGGTCCCGAGACGCTCGCCCCTGTGCGGGTCGCTGTCTCGACGATCTCCTTGGCCGCTGACTCGATGGCAGACGTGTCGTATGCCTTGAGGCGAATGCGGATCTTGTTTTGGTTTGCGGCTGCCATGGGAATGCTCTCTGTGTCGCTCGATCTTCGGTCTGTTCTCGTGCTTGTCCTGCGTCGCTGCGGGGTCCTGCGTGTGTCACTTCACCTCTACGGCGGCGAGCGTCTCCGCCGGCGGCCCCGCCAGATGGCGAGAGAAAGAGCGGACTCCTCTGTCCGAGGAATCCGCTCCCTCGCCCTCACCCTGTGACGGCGGGCCTTGAATCAGTCGTATCGGAATGCCAATTTGCGCGTCGCCTCCGGCGAATTCCGGATGGGCGCGCAGGTACTACTCGATGATCTCCGTGACCACGCCCGAGCCCACCGTGCGTCCACCCTCTCGGATGGCGAACCGCAGACCCTGGTCCATGGCGATCGGCTGGATCAGCTCGATCTCCATCTGGACGTTGTCGCCCGGCATGACCATCTCGACGCCGTCGGGCAGCTTGGCCACGCCGGTGACGTCGGTGGTACGGAAGTAGAACTGCGGCCGGTAGCCGGTGAAGAACGGGGTGTGACGTCCACCCTCCTCCTTCTTCAACACGTAAACCTCGGCCTTGTACTTGGTGTGCGGGGTGATCGAGCCGGGCTTGCACAGCACCTGGCCGCGCTCGATCTCCTCACGCTTGGTTCCACGGAGCAGGCAGCCCACGTTGTCGCCGGCCTGACCCTGGTCGAGGATCTTGCGGAACATCTCGACGCCCGTGACCACCGTGCTGGTGCTCGCGTGAACGCCGACGATTTCCACCGTGTCGCCGGTGTTGACGATGCCCTGCTCGACGCGGCCGGTCGCGACCGTGCCACGACCCGTGATCGAGAACACGTCCTCGACCGGCATCAGGAAGGGCTTGTCGAGCTCGCGGACCGGTTCCGGGATGTAGGAGTCCAGTGCGGCGGCCAGCTCGAGGATCTTCTCCTTGTAGGGCTCCTCGCCTTCCAGCGCCTTCAGCGCGGAGCCGATGATGAACGGAATGTCATCGCCGGGGAAGTCGTACTCGGAGAGCAGCTCGCGAACCTCGACCTCGACCAGCTCAAGCAGCTCCTCGTCGTCGACCATGTCGGCCTTGTTGAGGAACACCACGATGTAGGGGACGCCGACCTGGCGGGCGAGCAGGATGTGCTCGCGCGTCTG
>CAZPQW010000028.1:0-39268 GCA_964588985.1 uncultured Solirubrobacteraceae bacterium | reverse complement strand
TGATCAAGAAGTACTGGGCGCTCGCCTCGGATGAGATCGAACTGTTCAAGAACGGCGACGCGGTCGTCGGTGCGGCGTGGCCGTACCAGACGAACACGCTGCTGGCGGACAAAGTGGCCGTCAAGGACCTGATCCCGACGGAGGGCGCGACCGGCTGGGCGGACACGTGGATGCTCTCGGCGCACGCCAAAGACCCCAACTGCGCCTACAAATGGGTGAACTGGGTGTCGAGCCCGAAGGTGCAGGCCGAGCAGGCGCTCTCCTTCGGAGAGACTCCGGCGAACACGAAGGCGTGCGGGGAAATGGAAAAGATCTCCAAGGGCTCGTGCAGCCAGTACCACGCGAACGCGTCGGCGGCTTACTTCAACAGCATCAAGTTCTGGAAGACCCCCGTGGCCGAATGCGGCAACGGCCAGAGCGACTGCATGGACTACACCGCCTGGCAGCAGAAGTGGACAGAAGTAACCGGCTAGGCATCGCTGTGAACAGGACGGCTCGCATCCGCACGTCGGCGGCGCTCTTCCGCCGGCCGTGGCTGCGGGCCGTCCTGCTGCTGTCCGCGCCCGGAGCGTGGTTCGTGCTGATCTACATCGCGGCGCTCGCGCTGCTGTTCATCTCCGCGCTGTGGAGCGTCGAACCGTTCACCGGCAAGCTCGTCCACAACTGGACGTTCGCGAACTTCGAAAGGCTGTTCACCGTTCCCGTGTATCGCACGATCGCGCTGCGCACGATCGGGATCGCGGCGGCGGTGACGGTGACGGACGCGATCCTCGCGCTGCCGTTCGCGTTCTTCGCCGTGCGGATCGCATCCAAGCGCCTGCAGGCGGCGCTGTTCGTGGCGGTGCTGATACCGCTGTGGTCGAGCTACCTCGTGAGGGTGTACGTGTGGCGGCTGATTCTCGCCAAAGACGGCGTGCTGAACTGGGCGCTCGAAAACATCGGACTGGGGGCGGTGAACATCGGCTACTCAAACTGGGCGATCTGGATCGTGTTCAGCTACATCTGGCTGCCGTTCATGATCCTGCCGGTGTGGTCGGCGATCGAACGGGTGCCCGACTCCTACATCGAGGCATCCGCCGACCTCGGCGCGCGCGGCTGGCGAACGTTCCGCACGGTGCTGTTCCCGCTGATCCTGCCGGGGATCGCCGCCGGGTCGATCTTCACCTTCGCGCTCACGCTCGGTGACTTCATCACCCCGACGCTCGTCGGTGGCGCGGGCTCCGACTTCATCGGCAACGTCGTCTACCAGAGCGTGGGGATCGCGAACAACGTGCCGTTCGCGGCGGCGTTCGCGACGGTGCCGCTGGTAGTGATGGGTATCTACCTGCTGGCGGCACGCCGGCTGGGAGCGTTCGAAGCGCTGTGATCGGCACGGGGAGACTCAGTCGCGTGGCGTTCGCCGTGTGGACGGCGCTGATCATGCTGTTCCTGTTCGTGCCGATCGCGATCATCGTGGTGTACGCGTTCAACCCGTCGAACGTGCAGAGCTGGCCGCTGAGCGGCCTGTCGACGAAGTGGTTCTCCTCGACGTGGCACAACGAAGAAATGCGCCACGCGCTGTGGCTGTCGGTGCGCGCGGGGCTGTTCTCGACCGCGATCGCGATCCTCCTCGGGTCGATGGGAGCGTTCGCGGTTCACCGCTTCCGCTTCTTCGGACGCGAAGCGATCTCCTTCATATTCGTGCTGCCGCTGGCGCTGCCGGGAATCATCACTGGGATGGCGCTGAACTCCTTTATCACCTTCTCCGGGGTGAACTTCTCACTGACGACGATCGTGATCGGGCATGCGACGTTCTGCATCGTGGTGGTCTACAACAACGTGCTCGCGCGCCTGCGCCGCACGCAGTCCTCGCTGGTGGAGGCGTCGATGGACCTGGGGGCGGACGGGTGGCAGACGTTTCGCTTCGTGACGCTGCCGGTGATCGCGACCGCGCTCGTCGCCGGCGGGCTGCTGGCGTTCGCTCTGTCGTTCGACGAGATCGTGGTGACGATCTTCACCGCTGGCGCGCAGAACACGCTGCCGATCTGGATCTTCGGCAACATCCGCCTCGGCCAGCAGCTGCCGCAGGTTAACGTGGTGGTGCTGCTGGTGATCGCGATCACGATCGTTCCGGTGACACTCGCGCAGCGGCTGAGCCGTGACACGGGCCTCCTTCGCCGCACGGCCAAGCCCGTCGCGGACGCGGCCTCCTGAGCGTGTGATGGAGCGCGCTTTCGTCACGGGGGCGCTCGGGTTCATCGGCGGCGCGCTCGCGAGCAGGCTGCGCGCCGCGGGGGTGGAGGTTCGCGGGGTGGACGTGCGCGCCGACCCGGCGCTGGGCGTGGTCGCGGGGGACGTGTCGAGTGCGGGTGAGTGGCAGCGCCACGCGCAGGGCTGCGATACGGTTTTTCACACCGCGGCGATCGTGTCGCTGCGCGCCGGCCTGGAGGACTTTCACCGTGTGAACGTGATCGGCACGCACAACGCGCTGCAGGCGGCGGTGACGGGCGGGGCGAGCCGTTTCGTGCAGCTCTCCTCGGTGACGGTGTTCGGCAACGATTTCCCCGACGGCGTGCAGGAGGAGCACCCGGTGCGCCTGCTGGGCGTCCCCTACGTGGACACGAAGATCGCGGGCGAGCAGGTGGTGCTGCAGGCTCACGCTGCGGGCAGGATCGCGGTGACGGTGGTGCGGCCGGGCGACGTGTACGGCCCCGGGTCGCGCCCGTGGATATTGACGCCGCTCGAAGAGATCCAGCGCGGGCGCCTGGTGCTGCCGATGGGCGGGCGCGGGATCCACAGCCCGGTGCACATAGACGATTTGATTGACGGGATTGCCGCGGCGGCGGGCGCGAATCCGGCGGCGGGCGAGGTGATCACGCTGTCGGGCGGGATCGGGGTGAGCACGGGCGAGTACTTCGGCCGGATCGCGGCGATGATCGGTCGCTCGCGGGTGCGCACGGCGCCGACGCCGGCGCTCGTGGTGCTGACCGGTGCCCTGGCGGCGGTGGATCGTCTGCGCGGGACGCCCGGAGACGTCAACCCCAACTCGGTCCGCTACCTCACCCGCACGGGCACGTACTCGATCGCGAAGGCGCGGCGGCTGCTGGCGTTCGAGCCGAAGGTGGGGCTGGAGCAGGGGATGCGCGGCTGCGAGGAATGGCTGCGGTCCGAGGGGCTGCTCGGCGGTCGATAGTGTGAGCCCCACGACCGACCCAGGACAACAGGAGACGCCGTATCTGGACGCGCTGTGCGAGTACGCTGGGCGCAGGCCCGCGCGTCTGCACGTGCCGGGGCACAAGGGCGGGCAGGGCGCCGACCCGGGGCTGCTGGAGGCGATCGGCGAGCGCGCCCTGAGCATGGACATCCCCGCGCTCACATACGGCGTCGACGTGGGCGTCGATCCGACGCCGTTCGAGCGCGCACAGCGGCTCGCGGCGCAGGCGTGGGGGGCGAAGCGCGCGTGGTTCCTGATCAACGGCGCCTCGCAGGGCAACCTCGCGGCGGGGCTTTCGCTGGCCCACCACGGCGATGAGGTGGTGGTGCAGCGCAACGCGCACTCGAGCACGATCGACTCGCTCGTGCTGTCGGGGCTGCGCCCGACGTTCGTGGCGCCGGAGGTCGACGCCGAGCTGGGCATCGCGCACTGCCTCGCGCCCGAGAGCCTCGATGAGGCGCTCGCGGCGACGCCGGGAGCGGTGGGCGCGTGGGTGATCTCGCCGACGTACTTCGGCGCGGTGGCGAACATCAGGGCGCTCGCGGAGGTGGCTCACGCGCGCGGCGTGCCGCTGATCGTGGACGAGGCGTGGGGCGCGCACATGGCCTTCCACGAGGACCTCCCCGAGCACGCGCTCGCGGCGGGCGCGGACCTGGTGATCTCGAGCACGCACAAGATCGTGGGCAGCCTGACGCAGTCGGCGATGCTCCACTACGGCCACGGCGCGACGGGAATGATCGGCGAGGACACGGTCGACCGCGCGGTGACGCTGACGGAGTCCACGAGCCCCAATGCGCTGCTGCTCGCGTCGCTCGACGCGGCGCGCCGCCAGGCGGCGGTGCACGGTCGCGAGCTGCTGGGGCACACGATGTCGGTGCTGGTCGACACGCGCGCGCAGATCCGCGCGATCGACGGTCTCGACGTGCTCGACGAGCGGATGGCGGGTCGCCCGGGCGTGTTCGCGTACGACCCGCTGCGCCTCGCGGTGGACGTGCGCGGCGTTGCGGCGAACGGCTACGAGCTCGCGCCGATGCTGCGCGAGATCGGCGACATCAACCTGGAGCTGTACGGGCAGAACGTGCTCGTGGCGGTGTTCGGGATGGGCGAGCGCGGCCTGGAGGAGGCGGCGCGGCTGGTGCAGGCGCTGCGCGAAGCGGTCGAGCGGGTGGGTCTGGAACCGGCGGGAGCGACGGAAAGCTTCGCGGCGGCTCCGCCGTGGGGAGAGCTGGCGATGACCCCGCGCGAGGCCTACCTCGGCGCGCAGGAGGTGGTGCCCGCGGCGCAGGCGGTGGGGCGGATCGCGGCGGAGTCGCTCGCGACGTACCCGCCGGGGATCCCGAACGTACTGCCGGGCGAGCGTCTGACGGCGGAGACGCTCGCGTACGTGCAGAACACCCTCGAGCTGGGCGGCAGCGTGCGCGGCGCGAGCGACCGGCTGCTGCACACGGTGCGCGTGGTCGTGGAGCGCGGTTAGGCGATGCCGACGACGTCGAGTAGCCAGCGCGCGAACAGCTCGCGGGCAAGCGGGATCGCGCTGCCCTCGACGGCGCTGACCTGAGCGATCAGGTCGGCGAGCGGGTCCTCGCCGGGGAGCGTGGCGAGGCTCGACGCATACGCGCCCACCTGGCCCCACTCGGCCACCATCTGGGGCGTGACCTCGAGGTGGAACTGCAGCGCGTAGGCGTTGCGGTAGGCGAACACCTGCTGCTCGTAGAGCTCTGAGCGGGCGAGGTGCACGGCTCCAGGCGGAAGCGTGTAGGTGTCGCCGTGCCAGTGAAACGCGGGGAAGCTCGCGGGTGCTTGCGAGAAGACCGGGTCCTGGGCGGCCTCGGCGGTGAGCTCGACTCCGAGCACGCCGACCTCCGGCCCGTGGCCGGGGGCGACGGTGGCGCCGAGGCTCGCGGCGAGCAGCTGTGCACCGAGGCACACGCCCCAGAAGGGCTTGTCCGCATGGACTGCCTCGGCGACCAGCTCCATCTCGGCTGTGAGCCACGGGTGGCGGTTGGCTTCGTAGGTGCCCATCGGGCCACCCATCGCGACGATCCCCACGTAGAGGCGCCAGTCGGGGAGAGCGTCGCCGGCGTCGAGCTGGACGCGGTCGAGGGTGAGGCCGCGGGCGAGCAGCTCGTCCTCGTAGGCGGCGGGCCGCTCGCAGCCGATGTGCTGGAGGACGAGGAGGCGGTTGGAAGCCGGCGCGTCAGGCATCGGCGCGGAGTCTAGGCGCCCCGCGGCCAGCCAGTGCGGGGGCGTGCCCAGGGGATGGTCCACGCAGACAGTACGCTGGCAGACAATTCGCTACATTGCTAGCCGTGACGAGTCCTGCCGCCGAGAAGAGAGGCCGCAGGACATTGGGTCTTGAGCAGCCGGGCATAAATCGATGAGCTTTGAGCGCCGGACGCGCGGCCGTTTGAGTAGGTAGAGCTAGAGACATTTTGCCCCAAATTCGCACATCTCGAATCTTGGGCGTTTCCTTAGCCGTAGAGCCGATTCCGACATCTCGAATTACATCGGGGAGCGCTGTTGCGCTGATCCGTGTGATTCGACCTTGCTATAGATCCCAGCCATTGGATGTGCGCTCATCATGCTGGCGCACGGATGGACACCCAACTGAAGGGGGGTATCGCCCATGCTTAGAAAGATGTTGGTCGGCCTAGCGCTCACCAGCAGCCTGGCTCTCGCGGCGCTCATCGGACCGGCTGGCGCTTCGGCGTTCACACTCGTCTACTCCAACGGGGAATGGAACGGAGAGACCGGACCGAAGCACACCTTCAGCTACATCGTCAGGGACGAGGTTGAAGGGCGTAAACAAGCCTGGTGCATGAATACCTATCGCAGCAATGGGGAAACGCTCACAGGTATGGGAACGTACTGCCACGCCGCCGGCGGCAGCCACGTGCAGTGGGACGAAGAAGAAGTGCTGGTAGTCAGCTCTACTGCCCAGGGTTGGGTCAACTCGAGCTCCAAAGGCTTCATTTGGGCGTGGGGTGAATACGAATGATGCGGCCGCACTCGACCTCCCCGCTGAGCCTAACTGTGTCAGCCATCCTCGCTATCCAGACCCGCATAGGAGCGTGCCATGCTTAAAAAGCCAATCGTAAGAAAGAAAATGCTCATTGCGCTCGGCAGCCTGATAGCCATCGGCGTGATTGGTATCGCCCTCGCGGTTGGTGTGTCAGCGAATTCCACACCACGGCACCGCCGAAGCGCGCCAGTCCCGGGCGGTAACACGCGGCTGTCAGCGTCCGTACTGCGTCAAAGTGCGCAGAATAAGCAGCGCCTGGTACGCACATTCCCGATACTGGCCCGTGCACGGGCGGCATCGGCTGCTGTTGCTCTGCCCGTGAAAACGGTGGAACGGATCACCACGCTTGATCAATCCGCTACTCCGCAAGGTCGAATCGCTCCGAACCCGGCCCTTGCGACTTACGTCGGTAGCGTGGACGCGGCTGCACTTGGTGGTGCCATGCAGATATGGCTAATCCCAGGCGCTAGCGGAGTCTGTATCGCCGAAGTGGCTAAGACATCGACCAGCACCACATGTGCCAGCGATCAGGAAGCCGCTGCCGGTGGTCTCAATGGACTCCTGAAATCGTCGGGCGGCGCCGTGACGGACTTCGGGGTCCTGCCCGGCAGCGCGACAAGCGCCACAGTGACCGATAAGAACGGCACGACCGCCACGATCTCGGTGACGAATGGGCTCTGGGCGATCAACGACGACAGTCAGGCGACATCGGTCTCAGCACCCGGGCTGAGCAGCCCGGTCGCCCTGTCGCCGGCTCCCGGCAGTCACTAAACGCGAACCATCCGAAAGGCGCTTGAAGCCGACCGCTGCTGTAGTGGTCGGCTTCAAGCTGCGATGACGGCGCTTCTTCGACAGCTACGAGGCAAGCATGGTCGCCACTAGCTGTCGCACCCGCTTCCTGCGCCCCCCAAAACGCTGAAACCCCGGCCTCCTGGGAGACCGGGGTTCGACCTTCTGCAAGACGATGGAGCTAGGGGGACTCGAACCCCCGACCTCCTGGGTGCGATCCAGGCGCTCTCCCATCTGAGCTATAGCCCCGCGTGGGGACCGGCGGCAGGGCTGCCGGCCATGCGAAGTGTAGTCGCACGGGGGATACGTCGGCGGGGTCGGTATGGTTTAGGGGCGGCATGGGATTGCTAGACGACGCCATACGTGAGCACCTGGACCTCAAGCGCCGCCAGGGCGCCGATCCCGGTGAGATCGCCCGCAAGGAGCGCGAGGCTCTCGAGCCGGTGCTGCCGGATGAGCCGGCGACGTGGGGCGAGGAGCCCTCGCCGGCGCTCGACGCGCCGCTGGAAGGCTGGGAGGACCCGACGCCACTGTCGGCTGAAGAGGCCGGCAATAAGGAGGCTCTGCCTGCCAGCGAGCTCCAGCAGGAGGCCTTCTTCGCCCCTCAGGCCGACGACGCCTACGCCCCGCAGGCTGATCTCTCCTCGGTGGGACAGGAGACGGTCGAGTTCGACATGAGCGAGCTGCTCGGCGGCGGCGACTACACGTTCGCCGACGCGCCGCCCATCGGGGAGGCCGCTGCACCCGTTCGTGCGGGGCGCATCATCCAGCCGGAGCCCGAGGTCTCGTTCGAGTGGCAGGTGGCGGGACGCGCCGCCGATGCGCACGAGCCGGAGATTCCCGGCCAGGAGCGCCTCTCCTTCGAGTAGCCCCGCGCTCGCGGCCTATGCGGCTGTGAGTGTGAATTGGTTGACGAGTGCTTGGAGTTGTTCGGCGGTGCCTGCGAGTCCTTGGGCTGAGCCGGCGATCTCTTGTGCTGAGGCGCTCGTCTGTTGTGTGCTGGCCGAGACTTGCTCGGTCGAGGCGCTGGTTTGCTCGGCTACGCTGGCGACCTCGGTCGTGGCGCTCACGACCTGGGCGATCCGCATCGCCATTTCGTCGACCTGCGTGCCGATCGTCTCGAACGCTTCCCTGGCTTGATCGACGACCACGACGCCGTCTTCGGTGCGCTTGGCGCCCTCTTCGACGACCGCGACCGTCTTCTGGGTCTCTGTTTGGATCTCCTCGATCAGCGCCGCGATCTGCGTGGCTGCGTCCTGGGAGCCTTCCGCGAGCCGCCGGACCTCTTCGGCGACGACCGCGAACCCCTTGCCCTGCTCTCCTGCTCGGGCGGCCTCGATCGCCGCGTTGAGCGCCAGCAGGTTCGTCTGTGACGCGATCCCGGTGATCGTCTCCACGATCCCGCCGATCTGCTCTGATTTCGCGGCCAGGCCACGTGTCGCCTCCGTCACCGATGTCGTCGACTCGCGGACGCTTTCCATCGCCTGCGATGCCTGCCGGGCGGCTGTGACGCCCTGCTCGGCGACCTCACGCGACTCGTTCGCCCGTGAAGCGGTGTCCTCCGCGCTGGTGCGTGCCTCCTCGACCATCCGCACCTGACGCTCCGCGCCGGAGGCGACCCCGGACACAGCGTCCGCGATCTCACCCACCGCACGACCCGCCTCCTCCGAGGTGGACGCCATCTGCTGCGACGCAGCGGACACAGTCGTCGAGGTCTCCGTGATTTCACCAAGCATCCCCGTCAACTTCACACGCATATCTCCGTAACCCACGAGCGCCGACTTCGTGGTTGCGAGCATGGCGTTGAAGATCTCCGCCAACCGTCCCGCGCTGCGCCCGTCCTCGGCAGATATCTCCTGGGTGACAGGGGTCACGGCCACGGTGAGGTCTCCGCCGGCCATGGCCTCCAGGCCGCCGCGCAGGTCGTTCAGGCAGTTGCCCTGCAGCGACTGCATCCGCGCGACGAGCGTGTCCAGGCATGACCGGTCGCCGAGCTCCGCCCGCAGCGTCGAGCCCATAGTCGAGAAGGCTTGGGCGAGCCGGTCGCGCTCCGAGCGTGCGTGCACCTGGACGTCGAGCTCGCCGGCGGCAATCTGGTCGGCGGCCGCGGACATCTCCCGCAGGTAGGCCGTTACCTCGCCGAACGCCTCGCCGACCTGGCCGATCTCGTCCCGCCCGCCGATGGCGACGTCGTGCTCGACATCTCCCTCTGCGATCGTCCGCGCGGTGCTCTGCAGCTGGCGCAGCGGGCGCACGATCGAGCGGATCACGAGCGTCACGGCGACCGCCGCTCCGAGCAGGCCGACGCCGACCACGAGCAGCAGGATCACCAGCGACCGGCTGATAGAGCTTGAGATCTTGGCCCTCGCGGCGTCCACGGCTGCGGCCAGGACCTTGTTCATCTGGTCGAAGTCCGCCTGAGTCCTGTTGGAGATGCTCGCGTTGCTGACCGTGATGAGGTGGATCGCGTGGACCGGCTGGCCGGCGGCGATCGCCCTGCTGGCTTCATCGGTGAATCCCGAGTAGGTAGCGATGTCGGCGAGCGTCGCCCGCGCCTGCGCGCGCACCGACGGCTCGGCCGCCGTGCGGGCGAGCGCCGTCAGGGCGTCGACTGCCTGCTTGTGGCCATCGCCGATCTGTTCCAGCGTCGTGTCGAGCAGCGCCTTCTGAGAGGGCTCCCTCAGGGAGGCGAGCGCGGAGGCCATGTTCGTCTGGTCGTCCGCGGTCAGCCAGCCCTCGTAGGCGGTGTGCTCGGTCTGGTAGGAGGCAAAGCCCGACCTCGCCGGGCTCGCGTCTGACTTCGCGCTGAGCAGACCCTGAGTCGCCACTCCGACCGATACGAGCCACAGACAGCTCAGCGTCGCGACCATCGCGATCAGGCGGCCTTTCACGGTCAGCTCTGGCAGGTGCGGGAGGCTGAAGCCCGTGCGCCCTGGATTGTCGGCGGTGGGCTCGAAGTCTGTGGTGGTGGTCATCTCTGGCTTTCGTGACGGTGTGGATACAAGCTGCCTGTCGGCGGCGCGAGCGGCTCCGATGCTCGATCCATCAAGCACCGGAGCCCAGCTCGTGCGTCTGCCCCCGATTTACGCCGCTGTGAGTGTGAATTGGTTGACGAGTGCTTGGAGTTGTTCGGCGGTGCCTGCGAGTCCTTGGGCTGAGCCGGCGATCTCTTGTGCTGAGGCGCTCGTCTGTTGTGTGCTGGCCGAGACTTGCTCGGTCGAGGCGCTGGTTTGCTCGGCTACGCTGGCGACCTCGGTCGTGGCGCTCACGACCTGGGCGATCCGCATCGCCATTTCGTCGACCTGCGTGCCGATCGTCTCGAACGCTTCCCTGGCTTGATCGACGACCACGACGCCGTCTTCGGTGCGCTTGGCGCCCTCTTCGACGACCGCGACCGTCTTCTGGGTCTCTGTTTGGATCTCCTCGATCAGCGCCGCGATCTGCGTGGCTGCGTCCTGGGAGCCTTCCGCGAGCCGCCGGACCTCTTCGGCGACGACCGCGAACCCCTTGCCCTGCTCTCCTGCTCGGGCGGCCTCGATCGCCGCGTTGAGCGCCAGCAGGTTCGTCTGTGACGCGATCCCGGTGATCGTCTCCACGATCCCGCCGATCTGCTCTGATTTCGCGGCCAGGCCACGTGTCGCCTCCGTCACCGATGTCGTCGACTCGCGGACGCTTTCCATCGCCTGCGATGCCTGCCGGGCGGCTGTGACGCCCTGCTCGGCGACCTCACGCGACTCGTTCGCCCGTGAAGCGGTGTCCTCCGCGCTGGTGCGTGCCTCCTCGACCATCCGCACCTGACGCTCCGCGCCGGAGGCGACCCCGGACACAGCGTCCGCGATCTCACCCACCGCACGACCCGCCTCCTCCGAGGTGGACGCCATCTGCTGCGACGCAGCGGACACAGTCGTCGAGGTCTCCGTGATTTCACCAAGCATCCCCGTCAACTTCACACGCATATCGTCATAGCCGCCGATGGCCGACTTGGCGCTGCCGAGCATCTTGTTGAAGATCTCCGCGAGCGTCCCTGCCTGGTGTCCCTCCTCGACCGGCACCGGAGTGGTGACGGGCGTAACGGTCACCGTGAGGTCTCCACCCGCCATCGAGTGAAGGCCGGTTTCCAGATCCGTCAGGCAGTGGCCCTGCAGCGATGCCATACGGTCGATGAGATCCTCCAGGCATGAGTGATCGCCCAGCGCCTCGCGGAGGTGCGTGCGCATCTGTTCATAGCTCGCGACCGAGGCCTGAGCCTTCTCGAGCATCGCGTTGAACGTCGCGCTCAGCTCGCCGATCTCGTCGTTGCGCGTGCTCTCCAGCGGTGTGGTGACAGGCGTCACTTCGACCGTGAGGGAGTCGTTGGCGATCGCGCCCAACCCGTCGCGCAGGTCGTTCAGGCAGTGTTCGTCGAGGCTGCGCAGTCGAGTCGAGAGGCCGTTCAGCCCCCGTGAGATGCCGCGCGACAGCAGCAGTGCGACCGCGATTGCCGCCGCGAGTGCAAGCAGGGCGAGCACGAGGACGAGCGACACCGTCGAGGTCGTCGCCGAGCTCGACGCGCTGTTGGCCTCGCGTTGACGCTGCACGGCGTAGGTTTCAAGCGCTTTCGACAGCGTGTCGGCCGCTTCGTTGGCCTTGCCGGTCGCCAGTGTCACCAGCGCGGGCGTCAGGCCTTTGTGGGCGAGCTGGTCGGACTGCTTGTCGATCACGGTCCAGGCGGCGAACTGGGTTTCGATCCCCGAGCGTGCCGTCTTGTCGGAGCTGGATGTCGCATCCTTGCTCAACTGGGCAAGCACCGTGCGAAAGCCCGCGACGTCGCTTTCGTGGTTGGCCTGTTCCTTGCCGCCGGTGAGGGCGTTCAGGAGCGCCGAGCCGGCCATGTTGCGTGCCGACGCGCTCGCTTCCTGGGCCTGCGCCGCGGCGCCGTAGCCCTTGCGAACGGTCGAGGAAACCGACGAGATCCCACTGATGGCGATCACCAGGGCGATTCCGAAGGCGACGATGACTGCGAGAAAGCCTGCCAGCAGCTGGCTGCGCACAGACGAGGTTACAAGACGCTTCAGTACCATGGGATCTCTTTCTCTATAGCTCAGGGTTTGTCAGGGCTTGCGATTTACCACTAACTACTTCCTGGCTGATATCGGTTTACCGTCTCATTCACTTGAGACAAATGTCCGCTTGCACGTATTGTTGTCAACCCTGAGTCGCCAGACATCGATTCGCAGCACGCGTGGTGAAACGCGCGCCACGAAAGTGTTAAAATAGTCGCCCGAGTTACTGATTCGCTGCGGGGCGTTAGGAAAAAGCGAGGGAGCTTGTCAGCTCTGTGTTGTTGAAGAGTCCGTCGGGGTTGAGGAGGATGATGAGGCGGTCTTCGGTTTTGGCGATTGCGTCGATGAAGGTGGCTGTGTCGCCGCCTGGGATGGTCTCGAGTTGGTCGGCTTCGACGGTGCGTACCTCCTCGACTTCGTCGACGATCACGCCGATTGTGGCGGTGTCGGTCTCGACGATCACGATCTTTGCGTCCTCGGCGAGCTGGGAGCTGAGGCCGAGGCGTGCGCCGAGGTCGCAGACGGGGACGATCTTGCCGCGGAGGCTGATCACGCCGCGGATCCACTCGGTGTCAGAGGCGACTGTGCGGGGCTCTGTGTAGCGGATGATCTCCTGTACGTGGGTGATCGGCAGGGCGTAGTCTTCCTCGCCGAGGGAGAACACCACGAGTTGTTGTGCGAGCTGGGTTACAGCTGTTGCCACTTGACCCTCCGATAGCCGACTGCTGGGAGGTAAGTATCGGCGAAACGGTGAATAACTTTATTATCAAGCGATGGTTTTCATGCAAGCGCCCGCTCGACCGCCTCGAGCACGCGCTCGGGCTGAAACGGCTTCACGACGAAGTCCTTCGCGCCGATCCGGATCGCTTCGAGGACCTTCGCTTCGGCGCCCAGCGCCGAGCACATGATCACCTTCGCCCCGGGGTCCGTCGCGAGGATCTGGCCGAGTGCTTCCAGGCCGTCGGCTTCGGGCATCGTGATGTCGAGGGTCGTCAGGTCGGGGCGAATCTCCTGGAACTGGCTCACCGCCTCGTTGCCGTTGGCCGCCTCCCCGACGACCTCGTGGCCGCCCTTCGTGAGCGCGTCCGTCAGCACCTTGCGCATGAATGCGGCATCGTCCACTACGAGAATGCGGGCCATGTCAGATCCCTCCTGTTTGTGACGCGTAGTCAGCGGGGTCCACGTCGAGCACTCGCTCGATACGCATCGCCCACTCCGTCTGGTCGATAAGAAACAAACGTCCGGTCGCGAAGCGCTGGCCGTTGACGTAGAGGTCGATCGGGTCCTCCGAGGAGCGGTTGAGCTCCACGATCAGGCCCGGCGCGGGGTTGGCGACCTGTTCGAGGCTCATCCTCGCGCGCCCCAGCTCGGCCGTGATCCGCAGCGGCACCGTACGCAGCCTCGAGGAGATCCGCGTGCCGCTGTACTCGTCGCGATCGCGGTCCGCCTCGTCGTCCGCCTCGGTCTCCAGCGCGCGCGTCATGCGCACCACGAACGCGTTGGGGATCAGCTGAATCAGCCGGCAGGGCTCGCCGAGCACCGTGAACGGCACGCTCGTCGCATACGGCGTCTGCGGATACAGGCCCTCCGCCTCCGCCGCGGACGCGAGCACCCTGGTGGTCGGGACGGAGATGTCCACCGAGTACCCAAGCGCGCCCTCCAGCGCGGCGGCGCTCGCGGCCATCATCTGGTTCATCGCCTCGCCGAGCGCGGACATCTCCAGTTCGTCCAGATCCTGCCCGTCGTCCTCGGTCGGCGGCTCCTGGAACATCATCGTCGCCGCCATCCTGCGCGCGCCGAGCCGCGTGATCGTGAACACGTTGCCGCCGGTGACGCCTTCGGTGTAGGCGACGTCGCTCGCCATCACCGGATAGGAGAGCGACTCCAGGGGCGACACGCCTGAGCTCACCGCCGTCACCTGGCCCTTGGCCACGCCGTCCGGGCACAGCGAGGAGAGCACGCCGAGGACGACCTCGCCGGTCGTCTCGCCCAACGTCATCAGTGCCTCCTCGGCGCTCACGTGCCGCTCTCCAGCGCTTCCACGATCTGCACCGCGCGGCGGTTGCCGCTGAGGCCCGGCCGCGCCGCATACAGGCGGCTGTCGCCGACCGCGATGCACGCCCTGCCTGCGATGCCGAGCCGCACGACGTCTCCCTCGCCGAGCGCTAGGACCTCCTCGATCGTGAGGCCAACCGGCTCGAGCTCCGCGCGCACCTCGACGGAGATCGGGCGCAGCGTGCGCCGCACGGCTTCGGCCTCCTCATCGTCGGGCTCGCGCCCGTCCATGTACCTGGCGGGGCCGTCGCTGAGGCCCTTGCGGGAGGTCTCGATGGTCGTGTGCGGGACGAGCACCATCATCGTCGAGGAGGTGCTCTCGTCGTGGGCCTCGATCGTGATCGCGAGCGTCGGGCGCCACGGCGGCTCCAGCTCGATCGCGACGTTCTGCGAGGCGATCTCCACGAGGCTGAGCTCGTAGCCCAGCAGCTCGTTCCAGATCGGCGACAGCGTCGCGAGCATCCGTTCGAAGATCATCTCCGCGAGCGCGGTGTCGATCGCGGTCAGCGTGCGGGGGGGAGGGGTGTCGGCGTAGCGGCCGCCGAGCAGGTGCTCGATCATCCGCAGCACGAGCGTCTTCTCGATGCAGAACAGGATGCTGGTCTCGCCCGGCGTGCACGCGGTCACGCAGATGATCGACGGTTGCGGCACCTCTTCGAGCGCCGCCTCCCAGGTGAGCTGCGAGGAGTTGATCACGTCGAGCTCGACCGGCGCGGACAGTTCGTGGGAGAGGCGCACCGACGTGTCGCGGCAGAAGATCGTGTGAGCCTGCTCGAGGCGCCTCTGTTCGGCGACGCTCAGCGGCGCGGGGCGGCTGAAGTTGACCGTGCGGATGATGCGCTGACGGTTCGTCTGCGCGTGCGGGTCCTCGGGCAGCTCGCCCTCGTTGGCGGCCGCGAACAGCTGGGCGATCTGCTCCGCGGAGAGGGAGTCGCTCACTTCGAGGCTCCGGCGGCCGCTTTGGAGTGGATCTCGACCTCGGTTGCGCCTGGCTCCCTCACGGTCACGAGTCCCGTGTCCACGTGAACGCGCACCGTACGCCCCTTGTTGCCCCCGGTGGCCGACGCTCGCACGTCGAGCCCGATCGCGCCGAGCGCCTCGCGCACCGCCTGCTCGTTGCGGCGGCCGATGTCGAACGTCGACGCGGACTCGAACGAGAACATCTGCGCGCCGCCCACGAGAACCGCGTGCAGGCGCGAGCGGGACGAGCCGATCGACGCCATCTCCTCGAGCAGCGCCGGCACGGCGCGGTCTGCGAACTTGCCCACCGCCGCGTCCGACCCGGCGCCCGAGGACGGCAGCACGATGTGCGCGAGTCCCGCGAGTGGGCGCGAATGGTCGACGAGCACCAGTCCGATGCACGAGCCGAGCCCGATCGAGGACAGCACGTGCCCCGGGGTCTTCGACACCGAGAGCTCACCCATCCTGACCATCGTCTCGCGAGACTCCCCGGTCACCCTTCGAGCCCAAGTCGGGTGAGGATCTCGGCAACCCCGTCCCCGCTGGGAGCGAGCATGAACGTCAGCGAGCACTCCGCGCCGTCGACCGTCAGCTGCGAGTCGAGCAGCAGCGCGGTGTCGTTCTCCTGAGCGCCGGCGGCGAGCACGGAGGAGACGATCGCGCCGAGCATGTCCGTCGTGGTCATCGGCGGGCGCGGTTCCAGTTCCAGGGCCGTCATCGTGCCGAGCGCTCCGATGTAGGCGGTGCCGAGGATGTTGCCGATCTCCGCGAGCGCCGAGAGCCCCACCTCGCTGTCGGCCTCGACACCGAGCAGCTCACACAGCGCCGCCGCGTCCTCCGGTGCGAACAGCAGCACCGCGATCGCCTCGAGATCGCCCACGACAGGGAGCACCACCGAGGTGACCACCGCATCGGGCTCACCGAGCGCGTCGACCATGTCGGCGAGGGGCAGCGCGAGCGCCGTCGGCACGGAGATGTCGACCGACCGCGCGATCATGCTCGAGAGCGCCGTGGCGGCGGTGCCGGAGCCGATGTTCGCAAGCTCGCGCAGCGCGTCGAGCTGCATGTCGGGATATGACTTGGGCATTTGAGGGCCTCCCCTTACGCGGTCGCCGCAGCCGTCGCGGCCTCGTTTTTGAGCGTTGCGGTCAGTGCGTCGCAGTCGACGATCAGCGCGATCTTCCCGTCGGAGAGGACCGCGCCTCCCGACAGCGCGGAGCTCGCGCCGAGGCTGTCCGGTAGCGGACGTGTGACGAGTTCGCGCTGGCCGACAAGGTGGTCGACCGCGAGCACCACGCGCCCTTCCGCGCCGCGTACCGCGACGCCGTAGGACGGCGCCCCCGACTCTCCGTAGCCGAGCGAGCCGGCGAGGTCGAGGATCGGCAGCACTTCGTCACGCAACACGAGCATGCGCCGGCCGCCGACGCTGCGCGTGGGGTAGTCCTCGAGCTTGACCGTCAGCTCCACGCGGTCGAGCTGCAGCACGAACGGCTGCCCCTGGGCTTCGACGAGCAGCGTGGCGACGATCGCTAGCGTCAGCGGCAGCCTGATCTGCGTGGTCGTCCCGCCGCCCAGCTCGGACTGCACGATGACCTCGCCGCCGAGCTCGCGGATCGTGGTGCGCACCGCGTCGAGCCCGACCCCGCGGCCGGACACGTCGCTCATCTCCTCCGCGGTGGAGAATCCCGGCGAGAACAGCAGCTCGATCGCCTGCGCCAGGTCGACCGAGTCGGCCGCCTCCGGCGCGATCAGCCCGCGCTCGACGGCCTTGCGCGCCACGCGCCCCGGGTCGATGCCGCGGCCGTCGTCGCGCACCGCGATCAGCACGCTGCCGCCCGCGTGGTGGGCGGAGATCTCGAGCGTCCCCGTCGGGGGCTTGCCCAGCGCCTCGCGCTCCTCGGCGGGCTCGAGCCCGTGGTCGAGCGAGTTGCGCACGAGGTGCACCAGCGGGTCGCCGAGAGCGTCGATCACCGTGCGGTCGAGCTCCGTCTCCGAGCCCGACAGGCGCAGCTCTACCTTCTTGCCGAGCTTCCCCGACAGGTCGCGCACGAGACGCGGGAAGCGCAGGAAGACCGCCTCGACGGGGATCATCCGCACCTGCATGACCATCGCCTGAAGCGCCTGGGAGCTGCGCGTGAGGTCGTTCATCGCGTGCTGGAGGCCTGGCTCCTCGGAGTGCCCGAGCAGCGACTCCACGTGCGTGCGGTGGACCACCAGCTCGCCCATCAGGTGCATCAGCTGGTCCAGGCGCGCGGCGTCGACGCGTACCGTGCTCGTCGCGGCGGTCTTCTTGTCGTGCGCGCCCGCCGGGGGCGCGGCGGCGGGCGCGGGCGGCTCGACCGCGGCCTCGGGCTCAGCGCCCGCGGTGGCCTGCGCCGACACCTCGGCCTCCGCCTGCGCCGCGGGCTCGACCGTGGGCGCGGGCGCCTCGGCGGGCGAGGTGTTCACCTCCGCGCACGTCACCTCGACCACGTCGGGGACCGCGCTCGTCGCGGCCGCGATGACGTCGTCGTCGTGATCGCTCGCGACCCACACCTCGAACGTCTTGCCGTCGAAGGCCTCGATCGCCTCCTCCGCCGGCAGCGATGCGAGGACCTTGCCGTGGTCGGCGACCGCGGTGAGCGCCATGAACGCGCGAACCGACGGCATCAGCACCGCCTCGTCGAAGCGCACCACGACGTGCACCACGCGCCGCCCGCCCGCCGCCGCCTCGAGCTCCCGCGGGTCGGGGCGCGTCCCCGCGTCGGGTCCCGGTTCGCTCTGGCTGCGAACGAGTCCCTCGAGCCGGGCCACCAGGGGCTCCTGGTCGAGCGTCTCCACGCCTTCGGTGTCGATCGCCTCGAATGCCGCGCTGAGCGCGTCGAGGCATTCCAGGAGGACGTCGATCGCCTCGCGGTCGAGGCCGCCGCGGCGCACGCGCAGCACCTCGAAGAGGTCCTCCATCGCGTGTGTGAGTGCGGCGATGCGCTCGAAACCCATCGTCGCGCTCATGCCCTTGAGCGAGTGCGCGATACGGAAGATCTCGTCGATCGTCGTGGCGTCGTCGGGGGTTTCCTCGACGCGCACGACCGCCAGGTTGAGCTCTTGGAGGTGTTCCCGGCTCTCCGCCAGGAACATCGGTAGGTACTCGCTGATGTCCATCAGGTCTTCCTGTAGGTGAAGGGTCCGCTGAGCGTCAGGCCGAGCTCGCCTGCCCCGCTCACACGCTCGGTCGATCCGACGACGAGATAGCCGCCGCTGCGCAGCGAGGCCGCGAGTCGACGGTGCAGCTCGTCGCGGACCTCCTCGTTGAAGTAGATGACGACGTTGCGACACAGCACGAGGTCGTACGAGCCGGTGGGCACGGGCATCGAGAGCAGGTCGCCGCGGTCGAACGAAACGACCCTGCGCAGCTCCGGCTTCGCGCGCCAGCCGCCCTCCGCCGCCTCGAACCAGCGGCTCAGCGACGCCGCCGGCACTGTACGCGTGTCGTCCTCGGAGAACACGCCGGCGCGGGCGCGCTCGAGCATCCGCGGGTCGATGTCGGTGCCCTTGACCTCCACGCGCACGCCGTGCGTGCTCTCCAGGCACACCGCCGCGATCGTGTAGCACTCGGCGCCGTGGGAGCAGCCCGCACTCCAGATCCTGATGCGCCGCGTCTCGGCGAGCCGCGGTATCACGTCGGCGCCGAGCATCGCCCACTGCTCCGGGTTGCGCCAGAGCTGGGAGACGTTGATCGTGACGCGATCGAGGAAGCGATCCAGCTCGACCGCATCCTGGCGCAGCACCACGAGGTAGTCGCCCAGTGAAGCCATGCCGAGCCGCTGCGCGAAGCTGCGCAGCCGGCGCTCCATCTGCTCGCGCTTGTACTGCAGCAGGTCGAGTCCCGCGATCGTGCGGATGCCTTCGCAGAAGCGCACGTACTCGTCCTTGCCGGCGGCGGGTGCGGCGGCGATGCTCATGCCGCGGCCTCTCTCGCGATCGCTTCGGGCATGCTGCTGAGGTCGTGCACGCCGTCGGCGAGTCCCGCCTCGACGATCGCGCGTGGCATCCCGTAGACGGTGCAGCTCGACTCGGCCTCGGCGAGGATGCGACCGCCGCGCTCGCGCACCTCGCGCGCGCCCTCGAGTCCGTCCTTGCCCATGCCCGTGAGCACGACCAGCAGCAGGTCGCTGCCGAACGCGCGCACGAAGTCGACGATCGTGAGATCCGCCCGCGGCCGCAGGCCGCCCACCGGGGGCTCGTCGTCGAGCGTCGTCGAGCGGCTGCTCGCGAGGTGCAGGTGGCGCCCGCCGGGAGCGACGAGCGCGGTCTGCGGGTCGAGCCTGTCGCCGGCCTTCGCCTCGCGGACGTTCAGCGAGGACGCCTTGTCGAGGCGCGCGGCGAGCGAGCCGGTGAAGCCGGCGGGCATGTGCTGCACGATCACCGTTCCCGCACCGAGCGGGGAGGGGAGCTTCGGGAGCAGCTCGCTGAGCGCCTGGGGACCGCCGGTGGAGCAGGCGATCAGCACCGCGCGGGCCTTCCTGGAGCGAAGCGCGGGGCGCGCGATCGCCTGCTTGACGGTGGCGATCGGCCGTCGGCGCCTGGAGGTTGCGGCGAGGCGGACCTTCGCGTCGAGGTCGGCGACGAACTCGTCGAGGCTTTCGCCGACGGCGGGCTTCGGGATCAGCTCGACCGCGCCCTCGGCGAGCGCGTCGACCGCGTGGGCGCCGTGCGCGGGCGAGAAAGCCGAGACGACGACCACCGCCACGGGCAGATCGGTCTTGCGCAGGCCGCGCAGGACGCCGATGCCGTCGAGGCCGGGCATCGCTAGGTCGAGCGTGAGCACATCGGGGCGGAACTTCTCGCATGCGGCCAGCGCGCGGTCGCCGTCCTCGGCGGTCGCGACGACGTCGAACCCGTGCTTGGTCAACGCGTCCGTGAGGATCTGGCGCATGAAGGCGGAGTCGTCCGCGATCACCACCCGCACTGGCTTCGAGGTGCTCATCCCGCTACCGCGGCGACGTCTGTGTTGTTGAAGAGTCCGTCGGGGTTGAGGAGGATGATGAGGCGGTCTTCGGTTTTGGCGATTGCGTCGATGAAGGTGGCTGTGTCGCCGCCTGGGATGGTCTCGAGTTGGTCGGCTTCGACGGTGCGTACCTCCTCGACTTCGTCGACGATCACGCCGATTGTGGCGGTGTCGGTCTCGACGATCACGATCTTTGCGTCCTCGGCGAGCTGGGAGCTGAGGCCGAGGCGTGCGCCGAGGTCGCAGACGGGGACGATCTTGCCGCGGAGGCTGATCACGCCGCGGATCCACTCGGTGTCAGAGGCGACTGTGCGGGGCTCTGTGTAGCGGATGATCTCCTGTACGTGGGTGATCGGCAGGGCGTAGTCTTCCTCGCCGAGGGAGAACACCACGAGTTGTTGTGCGAGCTGGGTTACAGCTGTTGCCACTTGACCCTCCGATAGCCGACTGTACGTAGACAGCTAATCGGCAGCTACCAGCTAGACTTGAGATAAGGAAACACTCTTGTTTACGCAGGGTGGGAAGAGTCCACTCTCCTGACTGCTGATCGGGCGCGGTCTCGACCACCCGTTCCATGCCTTTTCGTCCCCCCTCCAGCTGCGAGCCGCGGGGTCGCCGAACGCTGGGAAAACGCCGTCTGAAGCGGGGGGTAGGGTCGCGTCCGCGTGGACCGCCCCGCTCGCTGCGGGACGGCTCTCGCCGTCCCGGGATCGACCAAGAAAGGCAAGACATGACGCCGACCCGCAGTTGGGGGATCTCAATCGCCGTGGTTTGCGCGCTCGCGCTGTTCGGTGCCGCTCCGGCGCTGGGAGCGACGCACATCTGGATCGGTCCCACGAACGGGTTGTGGTCAAACGCCGCCAACTGGAGCGGCGCCAGCAAGCCGACGACGGGCGAGTCCGGCGGCACGATCGTCCAGTTCGGCGCGAACACCTCTTCGTCCATGGACATCGTGGGTCTCGTGGTCGACCAGATCCACTTCACCGGAGCGAACAACACGATCAACGGCACCACCACGCTTACGGTCTCCGGTGCGGCGCTGCTCGACAACATCGTTTCCGAAGGCGCGGAAAACACGCTCGGCGCGACCCTGCCGGTCGCGACCAGCGGGGCATCGCTCTTCGTCACGTCCAGTACCGGCACGCTGAGGATCGCGGGGTCGGTCAGCGGGGTGCCGGGCCTGGTGTTCGTCGGCGGCGGCGGCGAATTCTCGCTCACCGGCAACAACACCTACACCGGTCCCACGTGGGTCCAGTCGGGTGCGTTGCACATCGCCACGAACGTCGGCCTGGTGATCGTCGGCTCCTCGATCAGGATCGGCACCGGCTCCGGGTCTGGCGCGCAACTCGTCCTCGACCAGTCGTCCGACATCAGCCCGGAAACGGCGATCACCGTCGAAAAAGACGGAGTGTTCAACTTCCAGTCGAACGTAGATTCCGCCCAGAGCCTGACGGTCAACGGCGGCCAGGTCCTGGGGGCGAGCCTGCACATGACCGGAGCGCTGACGGAGAAAGACGCGACGATCTCGATCGGCGGCACCCTCTCAGCCGGCTCGCTGAGCATGACCGGCGGAACGATCAGCGGCCCCGGCCAGCTCGCTCTCTCCGGCAACGTACAGGCGACCTCCCTGCCGTCCGGGCCAGCGACCGTGGCCTCCGGGGTGCGGCTAGAAGCCAACCCGACCGTCACAGTGACCCCGGGTCTGGCGCCGGAGCTGCTCGTCACGGGCATCGTGAGCGAGCTCGGCGGGTCCCGGAGCATCACCAAGGCCGGCGCGGGAACGATGTCGATGAGCGCCGCCAACACCTATACCGGCACGACGACCGTCTCCGCCGGCACGCTCGTGGCCGACGGCAGCCAGTCCGGCGCCCTCTCGGTGGGCGAAAACGGCGCTTTGATCGGGTCGGGGACGGTCGGCGCGACGACCGTCGCGGGCGTCCTCGCTCCGGTAGCGCCCGGTCTGCACACGGGCGCGCTCAGCTTCGGACCGACCGGCAGGCTCGACGCCACGGTCACCTCGCTCGCCCCCGTCCTGGTTCCCTCGACGCTCGTAACGGGCACCGTGACAATCGACCCGAGCGCCTCGCTGAACCTCATCATGGACCTTCCCCCGGGGATCGCCATCCCCCACGGCTCCACCCTCCAGCTGATCGGCAACGACGGATCCGATGCCATCTCCGGCCAGTTCGCCGATTTCCCGACGAACGTGGTGTTGAGCACCCTCGAGGGTGTCCCGCTCGCCGGGAGCTACGCGGGCGGCGACGGCAACGACCTGAGCCTCATCGCGAGCAACGTCGTGCCACAGGTCAGCTCCATCGCGTCGCCCGGACCGGTCGCGGCAGGGCAGCCGGTGGCGTTGAGCGTCGTGGAGTCCGACACGAACCAGGACCCGCTGACGACCACGTGGAGCTTCGGGGACGGAACGACCGGCACCGGTGCGGCGACCTCGCACGTGTACGCGACGCCCGGCGAGTACACCGTGGTCGCGACCGTCTCGGACGGGGTGGCGCAGGTCCAGTCGACCGCTGTGGTCACGGCGACGGCCAGTGGCACCTCGACGCCTTCGAGTGGAGGCACCACGACGGTCAGCTCATCCGGCGATGGCGCGGCTTTCGGCCTTGCTGTGCCAAGCGCGTGTGTACGGCAGGGCACGCCAGTCAACGTGACGCTGAACGTCAAGAAGCTCGCGAAGAGCAAGGCCAAGGGCATCGTGCTCGTCAAGGTGACGAAGGTCGTCTTCGCGATCGGGGGAAAGACCGTCAAGACAACGCGCTCCGCGCCATACAGAGCGCGCCTCACCGTCTCGCCCACAGCGATCTCGGGCAGCACGATCAAGCTGAGCGCGAAGGCCTATCTCAAGCTGGGCGGCGGCAAGAGCCAAGCCAAGTCGATCACGGCGGCCGTCAAGGTGTGTTGAGCCCGAGCCGCTGAGCGTGGGCTCAGTACCGGCTACCCGCTAGCGGTGCGCGAGACGGAACGTCTTGCGGATCGTCACCGGGCTGCCGTCGGTCGGGGTGAACGTCGAGACGGCCGTCAGCTTGATCCGCGTCGAGCGCTTGAGCAGGCGCTTGCCGGCGGTGGTCAGCTTGACCTTCAGAAGCACCGTGGCGGCAGCGGTCGCGCTGGCTTGGCCTGTGGCGACGAGCACCGGCTTGGGCTTTGCCTTGGCCAGCTTTGCCCCGGCCGGCAGCTCGTACCAGTCGACCACGAGTCGTCCCGCCTCTGGGGCTTTGATCGTCTCGCTCAGCCCGTCGTGTCGCAAAAGGGCGCCGATCGCGGCGGATTTGCCCGTGGGAACCAGCTGTCCGACGAGGAGCGCTGCGATCTGGTTGCCGGGGAGCCCTCCCGTGCCTTCGCCGACCACGATGGCGCTCGTGGGCGAGCTGGCCTGGGCGGAGCCGATGCTGTTGGCGGCGGTCACGGCCACGAGCAGGGTGGATCCCACGTCGGCCGCGAGCGCTGTGTAGCTCGCACTCGTCGCCCCCGGGATAGTCACGCAACCCTGACCGTGGATGTCGCATCGCTCCCACCGGTATGCCAGCGAAGGCGTCGGATAGCCGGACCACGACCCACCTGACGCCGTCAGGGTGTGGCCCTCGCCGGCGCTGCCGGAGAGCGTCGGGGGCGAGATGCCCGCAGGGGGTTCGGTGACGGCTGTGGTCGGGTCGGTTTCGACCGTGCTCGAGCCGGCGCCGGTGGTGGCGGTCACCTGTGCCTCGAGCGCCGATCCCGCATCGGCCGTCACTGCGGAGTACTGCGACGAGGTCGCGCCGGCGATCGGGCCGCAGCCCACTCCGATGGCGTCGCAGCGCATCCACCGGTAGGTGAACGTCGGAGTCGGCGATCCCGTCCAGGAGCCGGTGGAGACGCTCAACGTCTGTCCGACCGCCGCCGACCCGGAGATCGAAGGGAGCGAGGTGTTCGCCGGCGCGGTGACCGTCCAGCTGTAGCTCGAGGTGCTCGTGTTCCCGGCCGAGTCGACGGCCTGAACCGCGAACGTGTGCGAACCGCCGCCGAGTTCGCCGTAGCTCTCGCTGGTCGGTGTGGTGCACGGCAGCCACGGTCCGCTGTCGAGCTGGCACTGGACCGCTGAGACCGCGTCGTTGACGGAGAAGCCGAACGCGGCAGAGGTTTGCGCGGTGGGGTTCGCCGGCTGGGATTCCGGGGCGATGCTCACCGCGATCGGTTCTGGGTCGAGGGTGATGACGGATACCGTCCCGGTCAACGTCGGGCCACCCAGCTGCAGCGCGAAAGGTGGGTAGACCGGCTGGGTCTGGCTGGAGAGGAACGGAGAGCTCGTCACCAGATAGCTCCCAGACTGGTCCACGTCCAAGCCCGACGTCTTGTTCAGATGAGTGCCGTCCGCGACGGCCGCCACGAGCCGCGGGCCGAGGGGGTTCGAGATGTCGAGCGCCGCCGCATCTGCTCCCGAGAACGCGGACACATACGCGAAGTCGCCGCGCAGCCGTACCCGGTATGCGCCGTTCAGGCTCGAGCTCGCCAGCGAAGCCACCACCTGTGGTTCGGGCGGGTTGCTCACATTCACCACGGTCAGACGACCGGGCGTGGTCTGATCGGCCACGTAGGCGTATTGGCCGCTCACGGCCACGTCCACCGGTGCGTTCAGGTTCGCGTTGTCCTTCAGCGAAGCCACGATTTCCGGGTTCAGCGGGTCGGCGATGTTCACCACGGTGAGGCGGTTCTGAGAGGAGGCCGTCACATACGCGTAGTTGCCGGAAATCGCAACGGCCGTGGCGTGCCCGAACGCGTTCGCACCCGTCCACGGGGATGGCAGCGAACTGTCGTGAAGCGCCGCCACGAGCGTCGGAGCCGCTGGGTTGCCGATGTCGATCGCGGCGAACGCGTTGCCCACAGCCGGGTTTGGGCAGGGTTGGCCGCTCAGGCACCCCTGCGCGGCGACGTAGGCGTAGTTACCGGATATCGCCACCCCGTAGCCTCCGAAAAGCGATTCTGTGTCGTGCAACGAGCCGACGATAGTCGGTGACGCGGGGTGCGTGGCGATGTCGAGGATCGTGAAGCTGTTGCCCGTCCCGTCGTCGTTGGTTTCCGACACTTTCGAGCCGTTGCGGTTCTTCGAGACGACGTACGCATAGCCGCCCACGAT
Organism: uncultured Solirubrobacteraceae bacterium; assembly: GCA_964588985.1. Taxonomy (GTDB): domain Bacteria; phylum Actinomycetota; class Thermoleophilia; order Solirubrobacterales; family Solirubrobacteraceae; genus Palsa-744. The sequence goes on along the minus strand of CAZPQW010000028.1, from coordinate 14,095 downwards.
GTTGACCGTCGTGGCGTTGGTCAACGCTTCGCTAGATTCGCTCGCGCCCGCGATCACCGGTTCCGCGGGATTGGAGATGTCGACCGCCACCAGCTTGCCGGCGTAATAGCCAGTCACATATGCGTAGTGGCCCGACACCGCGACCGCCGTCACTCCCGGCAGCGTCACGGAATCGGCCACCGAGCCGCTAAGCACCGGATCGACAACCGCATACGCGCTCGTCGGTCCGAGCGTCATCGCCGCCACGACGACGACGATCGACGCCCATGTGGAGTGCCTGTGTCCCATCGAAGTGACGATCCCTGTCGGTAGGCCGCTCGCACACAGATGGCGAGACCGCATTTCGCCCAGCGTACAGCACGCCGTTGCAGCGAATCGGGCCATCATGTGGAAGGCGGCGCTGACGTACGAGCGACCGCTCCGGCATGGGGTCGTGTCGCGCGACTCAGCGCCGCCGGCGCTGGCCCCACTCGCGCATCGTGCAGTCGACCTGCTCGTCGTCGAGCGGTGGCACGGGCATGGGCGACGGCCTGCGTCGGTCGGGGCGCAGCCCGTCGAGGGCGATGCAGAGGATGCGCCGCCACGCCTCGGGTGCGACATCGTGGGTGTAGTCGGCGGCTTCGCCGATCGCGTGCTGCAGCAGGAGCACGTCGGAGACGTCGAGGTCCTCGCGAACGACTCCGGCCTCGCGGGCGCGGTCGAGGAGCGCCTCGACGACGGGCTGGATCTGACTGCGCCCCTGCTCGATGCGGGCGTGCGCGGTGGTCGTGCTGAGCAGCAGCTCCTTGAGCGCCCGGTCGGCGACCTGCAGCTCCATCGAGCGTTCGATGAAGTGCTCGAGCCCCTCCCATGGGTCGGCGATCTCGAAGCTGGCGGTGGCGGTCGCGAGGATCTCCGCGAGGCGATCCTCGAACAGGGCGTCGATCAGCTGCTCCTTGTCGGGAAAGCGCCGGTAGACGGTCCCTACGCCGACACCGGCGTGTCGGGCGATCTCGTCGAGGGAGACGCCGAGGCCACGTTCGGCGAACAGCGCGCCGGCGGTGTCGAGGATGCGCTGGCGGTTGCGCTCGGCGTCCCTTCTCAGCGGTCGCTCGGTGCTCGTGGTCATGCGCTGATTGTAACAAAGTGGAGGACGGTGCTCCAAGTGGAGGATAAGCCTCCGTTTGTGTGCTAGTCTGACCGAAGTTGAGGATTTCCCTCCACTTTGAGAACTGGCCTCCACATACGAAACGCGAGATTAACATGAGCACTGAGACCTCCTCCCGACAGCACGAGCGCCGCTGGTTGATCCTGGCGATGGTCGCCGTAGCCCAGCTGATGGTCGTCCTCGACGCGACGATCGTGAACATCGCCCTGCCCTCGGCGCAGCGCGACCTCGGCTTCTCCAACGACAGCAGGCAATGGGTCGTCACGGCCTATGCGCTCGCGTTCGGGAGCCTGCTCCTGATCGGCGGCCGGATCGGCGACTACTTCGGACGCAAGCGCGCCCTGGTCGCGGGGCTGCTCGGATTCGCGCTTGCCTCGGCGATGGCGGGCCTCGCACAGAGCCTCGGCATGCTCGTGGCCGCGCGGGCGCTGCAGGGGGCGTTCGGCGCATTGCTGGCGCCTTCGGCGCTTTCGATCCTGACGACCTCCTTCACCGATCCGCAGGAGCGCGGAACGGCGTTCGGCATCTACGGGGCGATCGCGGGCGGCGGCGGGGCGATCGGCCTGCTGCTCGGGGGCGTTCTGACCCAGTACATCGACTGGCGCTCGACGCTGTTCGTGAACCTTCTCTTCGCCGTCCCCGCCGCGGCCGCCGCGGTGGTGCTGCTCGTAAACGAGCTTCCGGTGAGCCGTCCCAAGCTAGACATCCCCGGCGTCGCCACCGCCACGGCCGGCCTGTTCGCGCTCGTCTACGGATTCTCCAACGCCGAGACCCACGGCTGGGGCGCGGCGCTGACGGTCGGCTCGCTGGCCGCGGCAGCCGTGCTGCTGGTCGCCTTCGTAGTGCTGCAGGCGCGTGGGACTCATCCGCTGCTGCCGCTGCGGGTATTGCTCGACCGTGACCGCGGAGCGTCCTTCGGCGCGATGGCGATCGCGGGCTCCGGCTCGTTCGGAGTGTTCCTGTTCCTGACCTACTACCTGCAGCGCACGCTCGGCTTCAGCCCGATCAAGACCGGGCTTGCCTTCCTGCCGATGATGGGGGCCGTGGTGGCCTCGGCGACGCTGATCAGCACGCGGATCCTGCCGCGAACAGGCCCTCGCCCGCTCGTGCCGACCGGGATGCTCCTGGCGGGCATCGCGATGCTCGCGCTCACGCGAGTCGGCGTCCACACCGGATACGCGTCACACGTCCTCCCCGTGTTGATCGTGATGGGAGTCGGCATGGGAATGATCTTCGCCCCCTCCATGGCGACCGCTACCGGCGCCGTCGACCCGGAGGACGCGGGCGTCGCCTCGGCGCTGGTCAACACGATGCAGCAGGTCGGCGGCTCGATCGGAGTGGCGCTGCTCAGCACGTTCTCGGCGACCGCGGCGACGAGCTTCGTCACCTCGCACGGCGGTCCCACCTCGAGCACGCTCGCGGCGGCCGCGGTTCACGGCTACACCACGGCGTTCTGGTGGTCGGCGGGGATCTTCTTCTTCGGCGCGCTGTTCAGTGCGACGCTGCTGCGCTCCGGTGCGCAGGTACAGGAGTACGACTCGGTGGGGGCGCCGGCGATGGCGCATTGAGCGATAGGCGGCTCCTTTGCCTAATCGCTGTTGAGGCTTTCGATGCCCAATACGCCTGCGACGGCACGTGCGGCCAGGAGCTCGTCGTGGGGCGTATCTCCGGCGAGTGCGATCACGGCACCCTCGAGCGCCCCGAGCAACGCCAGCGCCGTCGCCCGTGCGGGGGGTCCCGGTGGGATTGAGCCGGCTTTGCGTCCGGCGCTGACGAGCCTGGCGCAGCGCTTGATGCCGGACTCCCAGATCCGTTCGATCTCGTGCCCCACCGGATGATCCTGACCGGCGAACTCGAGCCGAAGCGCCATCACGACGCGGGCGATGTCGCGCCGGCAGAAGACCGCATGGCCGCGTGCCAGCGCGAGCAGCTCGGCGACCGGGTCGGTACGTTGTGCGGCCGGCTCGCCGACCTCGCGCATCCAGCTCTCGTTGACCCACTCGATGACCGCCAGTGCCAGGTCCTCCTTGTCGTCGAACTGGTGGTACAGGGCGCCTCGCGTGTAGCCGGCGTCGCGCGCCACCTCCTCGAGCACGAGGTTGCCGTAACCGTGGCGTGAGAGACCACGGGCAGCGGATTCGAGCAACGCGCTGCGTGAGCGGGCGCGGCGCTCAGCCTGGGTGGGGCGCCCGCGCGCGGGCAGTGTCGGCGCACCGGCGGAGCTCATCGACATTGCAGGTCTCGTCCTCCTGGGCTATTACATACATGCATGTATGTATGCTACCATCGCGGCGAGCAGAAGATGTCCACTGTTTCGTCCCAGCACTCCAACCCTCTCTCTCCCCGCCGCGGCAAAAGCGCCGACACAGCGACCGCCCGGTGGCGGCGTGAGGTTCCCGCGCCAATTCGCTCACTGAGCGCGCTCGCGAACCCTGATTACTCCGACATCGTCACCGCGACGATCAACGAGACGCCGGCAGAACCCGAGCAGGTGATCCACGCGGCGTTGAAGGGTGTACCGCGTGGACTGCTCATCCTCATCCCGTTTGTCCAGCGTGCCGTCCTCGGCCTTCGCCTGAAGCTGCGGCCTTCCCCGGATCACCTGCTCGGGTGGAAGATCGCCGATCGCGGAGAGAACTGGATAAGGATCGAGGCCGCCTCTTGGTTCTTGACCGGCCACGTGGTCATGCACGTCGATCACGGCCGGATGTCCTTCGCATCGTTTATCCGTTACGAGCGACGGATCGCAGCGCTCGTCTGGCCTCCCGTTTCCCTCATCCACCGTCAGGTGGCGCTCGCCCTGGTGCGCGGCGCGATACGCGTGCAGCAAGAGACGCTGCATCGCCAAGCATGACGGGACAAGGGAGACTCCCGAGCAGCGCGCACACCGCCCACCCTTGGCGAATCCATGAGATCGCCCCCGACTTTCGGCTCGAGGACGTTTGGGTCTTGCCCGTTCGCGGCGAGGCGAGCGATTTCCCCTCGTTGGTTCAGCGCTTCGCGGCCGGCGATCCTTCGCAGGGTCCTTTGCTCGCTCGCGCGCTCTGGAACATCCGCTGGAGGCTCGGCGAGCTCCTCGGTTGGGACGATGAGGACACCGGACTCGGGGAGAGGGTTCCGACGCTGCGCCAACGCCTGCCGGAAGACCTGCTGGATGCCCCGGGCCCCAGCTTCGACGCGCTCCCATTCACCTCGCTGTACCTCATCGAGAACGAGTTCGCCGCGGAGACCGCCAACAGCACCATGCATGGAGTGATGCACCTCAGCTGGGTCCCCGACGGGACGGATGGCTTCCGCGCCCAGATGGCCGTCCTGGTAAAGCCAAATGGACTCCTCGGCACCTTCTATATGGCTGCGATCAGACCGTTCCGGCACCTGATCGTCTACCCCGCGGCGATGCGACAGATCCAGCGCGAGTGGGAACAATCCGATCGAACGGACCTCCGGCCCACCGGCGGTTCGCCTTGAGTCAGGTCCACGGTGGATGAGCTGGCGCGGCTGGAGAGTGAGTGGAGTGGGGATAGAACCAGGACTAGCGCCGCTTCAGCAGTACCGGCCTCACCCGCACCTTCTTAGCGCCCGACGGCTCGATCGTCGTGAGGCGTGCGGTGGCATGCACGGGACCTCCCCGTGCGAGTAGATGCCTGCCGACGTTCGTGAGCTTGGCGCGGAGCTTGAGTGAGCTGTGCGCGGGCACTGTGAAGAACGGCAGCGACGCGATCACGGTCGGCCTGCCCGCTCGCGCGAACCGACCCGCCCCAGAGCTCGCCCGCATGATCGTGAGCGAGCTGGCGCACGGCGCAGCCGTCACGCAGCGTGTTGTGAGGGACACGCTTCCTTTCGCGACGACGAAGAAGCGGGGCGTTGCTTCGAACACTGATGTGAGCGGCCTGCCGGGGAGCCCGCATGGAGGTTGTGGGGCAAACTCTTCTGCATAGGCCGGGTAGAACTGAACGATCGAGTTGGCCGATGCACTGTCGCCGGCCAGGTCTGTGACCGTCAGCGTGATGAGCACCGGCTCTCGCTGGGGGCTTCCGAGCTTGGCATAGGCCGGGTTGTCGTTGACCGTGTTCCAGGTGAACACCGTCGAGGTGGAAGGGCTCGTGCCGCTGTAGATCGTGTGGTGCGTGACCGAGAGAAGATCGATGTAGGTGTAGGTGTACTTCACGATCGGCGGGTTGGGCGTCTTGGAGCCTGTGCTGTCGAGCTGCACCGGATAGCCCGTGCATGGGTACGGGGGCGTGACGGTCAGAACGGCCTTGACGACGAGCGGCTGCACGATGCCCGTGGGCCTGGATTCCGCGCTGCCGGGGCCGACGCCGTTGACGGCGCTGACCCGCAATCTCAGCGTCGAGCCGACGTCGCCGCGCACGGGCACGTAGGTGAGCGCGGTCGCTCCTGGGATCGGTGCGCATTCGGTCCCGGTCGCAGAGGCGCACCGCAGCCATTCATATTCGAACCTCGTCGGAGCGCCGGCCCAACTTCCGTTGCTGCCGATGAGCGTCTCGGTCTGACGGGCTTCGCCGCTGACGGACGGCAGGGCCGTGTTCGCCGGCACTGCGGGCGGCGCCGGCTTGACGCCGGCGGTCAGCGACGATGATGCCGTCGCGGACCCTCCTCCGCCGCTCGCTGTCACATCGACGCGCAGCTGCTGGCCTTCATCGGCGCCTGTGGGCGTGTATTCCCGGCCTGTCGCGCCGGCGATCGGGCTGCATGCTCCCAGACAGCGCAGCCATTGAAACGCGTAGGAGGAAGCGCCTTCCCAGCTGCCTTCGCTCGCCTGCAGCGGCGTCCCGGCACGCGCTTCGCCGCTGATCGTGGGGAGCGTGAGGTTGACCGGCGGGCCCGCTTTCAGGTTCGCGCTCAGCAGCAGCTCCTGGTTGCTCCCGAGGGGCGGTTCGAGCACCGGAGCCTCCGATGAGCCGTCGGCGAGCGGGCTCTGCAGGTAGTTGAGTTCGCCTGCAAGCGGCGCAATGTTGATCGGCGCGCCCAGTCCTTTGAGCACCTCGAGCGCGATGCGATCGCCGGTCTTCACCGCGAGGCTGACGGCGAACGGCCCCCGGACCTTGTCTTCGCCGTCCGGCACGGTCTGCGCGACGCTCGTGCCGACCGCGGTGAATTCGCCTCCGGCCGCACGCAGCACCCGCAGCCTGTATTCCGCACCCATGTCTCACGAGCGCACGCTCCAGGAGGTGATCGTGCCGTTCTGGGGCGCGGCGAGCAGCTCTTCCGGAGCGGCGCCCTGGTAGACGATGGTGCCGGCGCCCCCGAACGTCGCTTCGTAGGAGTGTTCGAGGTGGCTGCCGAGCGTGCTGTCCGCAAGCGCCGGCGCCGTAGGCACCAAGAGCCCTGCGGACCCGAACAGAACCAGAGCCAGTACCGACGCCCTTCGTACCATCACCACCCCCAAGATTGGCCTCGAAAGACACGCACTTATGGAGCCAACCGGGATCGAACCGGTGACCTCCTGCTTGCAAAGCAGGGGCGGACATGCTGGAGCCCGTAGATACGGGAAGTCTAGGTCGGTGACAGTGGCGTTATTGCTGGCGAAAACGACCAGTGTGGTACGGAAAGCGGTACTCAGCTCTACATGGTACTCAGGTGGTACTCTGTGGTGAAATGACGTTTGAGGGTAATCAAAGCGGCGCCCCTCCGACAGGCGCCCTCGTGGTCGCTGAGCGGCCGGACGGGCCGGTGTACGAGGCGAAGTGGCGACGCGCGGGGCGACAGGTGAAGCGCCGCATCGGACCCGCATGGCTCGAACGCGCAGCCGACGGAAGCGGCTGGGTGCCCCGACGCGGGCGAGTCCAAGATGGCTACCTCGACGAGAAGCGCGCGACGGTGCGAATGGCGGAGACGATCGCCGCGCACGACCGGGAGGAGCGCGCGATCGAAGCAGGCGAGCGAGAGCGCCGCGAACGCGGCGTGACGGTCCGCGAGCTGGCGGCGGAGTGGCTGGAGCACCTGCAGCACGAGCGCGGCGCGAAGCCGTCCACGCTGAGCGACTACCGCTACATGCTCGCTGAGCCCGGAACGCCCCATCGGAGAGGCAGCGGCAAGAGCCCAGGCACGATCATGGCCGCGTTCGGCGAGCGGCCGGTGGCGAAGGTGACCACCAAAGAGGTCGCCACGTTCCTGCGCAAGCTGGACGCCAACGGCGTGTCCGCTCGGTCGGTCAACAAGAACCGCCAGGTGCTCTCAGCGATGTTCGCCTTCGCGTGTCGCGCGGACACCCACAGCCTGCCCACCAACCCCGTGGCGGGCACAACCAAACGCCGCGAACCGCCCGCAGCGGTGCTCGACTTCTACGAGCCCGAGGAGGTGGAGATGATCGCCGCCGCAGCCGCCGCAGGATCACATCGCGGCAAGCAGCCCGAGAACCTGAGCACCGACGAGATCGAGTGGCGGGCGCGCGAGGACGCACAGGACGGCGAGCTGTTCCGCCTCGCTGCCTACACAGGGCTGCGGCTCGGAGAGCTGGTCGCGCTGCGCTGGGAGGACGTGGACTTCGGCACGCGGCGCATGGTCGTCCACCGCGCCGTGTCTGCGGGCATCGAGGGGCCGACCAAGAGCTGGCAAGCACGCTTTCTTCCCCTCGCTGACCCAGCAGCCGACGCCCTTGAGCACCTACGGGCTCGCGTCGACTACACCTCGCGCGATGACTACGTGTTCTGCTCCCGGCTCGGCCGGCGGCTTGATCCCTCCGCTGTGCGACGCCGCTACAAGGCAGCGCGCGACGCCGCTGGACTGCGGCCGCTGCGATTCCACGCGCTCCGACATGCAGCCGGCAGCCTCATCGCGCGCCACGCAGACGCTCGCTTCGTGCAGGAGTTCCTCGGGCACTCGCGGATCACGACCACTGAGCGCTATATGCATGCCAAGGCTCGACCAGAGGATCTTGAGCGGGTCAACATGGCGTTCGCCTCCAAGGAGATCCGCGAGGTTACGTAGCATTCGAGGTGTACTGCGTGTTGCGCCTCCCGGCACGCCGCGTGGGCGCTAGTGCGCTCGACGACCGTGATCTGCGTGATCGAGGACGAGTTGCACCCAATGTCTGAGTTGCCCGAGGAGTGGCGAGTCAACGACGACGGCACCCTGGCGCCTTACTGGGTTGCCGCGCTCCACCGCTCTCACCGCCGACGGCCCGATCGTACTTGAGTTAGCCCTGAGATTCAGGACGTGATGCTTCCCGACAACGAATCGTGGCGCACTATTCGCTAGCGGTAGGGGTCGTCGCCTGTCGCGCCGCCGCCATGCGCCCAACAAAGTCATCTCGGGTCCTTTGAGAGAGCGGGTTGACTTGGGCACCGCTTCGAACCCATAGCACGTCACTATTCTTTGCGTAGAAAGGTGTGCCGATAGGCGTGAGTTCGATACGCAGAAGAGTGCTACTCGTCCCGTCGTGGTCAATCTCTTCAAGAAATGCCTCAATAAAGGGAACCGGCGACGGATCGATCGCGCTAGCAAGTGAGTCCATAAGACGGCGCTGATACTTGTCCCAATCGCCACTCGGGTTATCTTCTTCAACTCCAAGAACGGTGAATTGACCGATCTCGTATCTCCTGTTGTGTGCATCAAGCCATTGTCGGTACCTCGGAGTCTCAACTGCGCCGACGATCAATGTCGCAGTGCGTGCATTAAGTTGATTCAGCAGGCCGCATACGGCCTTTATGAACTCTGGTCGCAGATTGGACCAGTCAGGTTCACCTTTGGTAACGAGGCGATCAAAGTTTAGAAAAGCGGACGCCTTGACCTCAAGGCACTGTCCCTCGCCCTGTTCCAGAAGCCGAACGAGGTCCGGGGGTTGGGTCTCCCTTTTTCGAAATCCCGATACCGTGGGTGGCTTGAGATGCTCCCTCGCAACGACGGGCTCGGGACGCGAGCCGAGGGCAGTATACGTCCTGGCAATAAACATTTCGCGCATGTCTTCATCATTAAGACGAATGACAACACGATTGATGAAGTCGAAGTACTTCTCACCCTGAAATCTTCCCATCAGGAGAAGCCGCGCGAAGCCATCTCCTGCATACACCGACCGTTTATCGATCAGATCACTAGCGTCGTCGAGAACTTTGCGCACACGACGGAACAGCACTTCCTCGAAGTTAATGCTCGGGCTACTACCGACACTCGCAACGATATAAATAAAGAACTTTACGCCAGGCGCCAAGTCGGCTATCTGGTCGTCCTCATGTATCGGCGCAAGCCAACCGTTTGCAAGGGCGTCGTCAACCGTCGCTTGGTGCACGGGCATTTCGGCGTATATAGCCTCGTTGACCCGCTGAATTGCTTCGGGCGCAACCTCGCTGAGCTGTGGAGGGGTGTCTTGATCGCCATTGACTACCCAATGTTCCCGTATGCGATTCACGCGCATGTAATCAGCGCGGCGGAGGTCTGGGAGGTCAAGACCTTCGACAAACTTACGCACGTCAAGGGTCGACGGTAGCCACACTCGCATAAGCAAGTCATGCGCCCCGATGAGCTCGTAGACATGCGCAGAACTGACATCAAGATCATCGAGGCGGGCCGTCAATTGTTCAACCACGTCTGGAAACACGGGCTCGAAGTAGAGCCGAACAAAGAAGAGGGTCTCGCCCGCTTGGCTGTGTAGCTCGTGATGCCAGACGTAGCGGGCCGGTCTCAATGGATCGGTTCCGGCTGCGTGTTGGTTATGTCTGGACGCAATCGCCCGATAACATGTGAACTAACCGGTGGTATCACTACGGAGGACTCCTCCTGTTGTGTGCTAGTCGATGATCTGCCTGGGAAGTAGTACTGCGTGTCGCTCCAAGCGACATGTCCGTGCCTCCAGACGCGGAGCGTGCGCGAGCGTACGGTCGTCGAATACGCCTGCGCTTGGTGCCTTCGATGCTCGCGGCGAAGAATGGCAACGGCGAGCACAGAGACGCCGACGCCACCAAGGGCTATGGCGCCGAATGCCCATTCGTGACCGAGAGGATGGCTCGAAACGATTTGCGCGACGCCAAAGGCAACCGCGCATGCCATAAGAAGGGAGAGGAGGGAGGCACGAAGCATCATGCTAGGGACCCGGCCGGCAAGATCATGATCAAGATAATCCCATAGATGAAGCCCCACATGAAGCCCCACGCTGCGGCGTCTCCCGGACTGAGACCTGTGTGTGTATACCGCGAATACAGCGGGCCGACGGCGGCTGCGGCACCGGCGGCGACTGCTAGGACGCTGGCACGGTTGGCGACGGACTGAATAAGCGCCTGGAGAAGCCGCATTCGCATCGGCGGAACAATACTGAGAGGCAGCCCGGCTTCCTTCCCCTCGCCGACCCGGCAGCCGAAGCGCTCATGCGCCTCAAGGCGCGCGGCGACTACACCGAGTGCGATGTTTACGTGTTCTGCTTCCGGCTTGGCCGACGCCTCGACCCATCGGCCGTGCGCCGCCGCTAAAAGGCAGCGCGCGACGCAGTCGGTCTACGCCCACTGCGCTTCCACGCTCTTCGCCACGCTGCAGGGAGCCTCATCGTCCCGGCACGCGGCCGCGCGCTTGGTCCAGGAATCCTCGGTCACTCGCGGATCACCACGACAGAGCGCTACATGCACGCCGAGGCACGGCCCGAGGATCTCGAGCGGGTCAACCTGGCGTTCGCGACAGCCTCGCCCCACCGCGCGCTCAGCAGAATAAAGCCAGAGCCTGAGCAGCACGGTGCCCTGCAGGGTCACTCGGTGAGGCTAGGAGACGAGTTGGCGGTGTATGGCGGTGTATGGCGGTGATTGGCGGTGTACGGCGCTATTTGGCGGTGTGCGCTTGCTGACGGCGATAGAAGCCGGCCTTTGGCGAGCCCACAAACTCGAGTACTCCCGAACCACGGAGTCGCTTGAGATCACGTTCGAGACTCCTTGTGGGGATCCCTGTGTGCCCTTGAATCGCAATCGCGTTTGGACGATTCAACTCGTCGACGGCAGCCAGAATGGCGTTACTACGCTCCTCGACGGTGAGGCGGCCATTCGCCGGCCGGGTGCTGGCGGTCGGCGTCCGGCTACCCCCCGCGGCTAGATCGGCGCCGAGGTGAGGTCTCAAAACGACCTTAATCTGAGGCCCGTTCTCGATCCACTCAGGCTCTGGATAGCCCTCCTCGGCGCACGCAGCAACGATCCGGTCATAGCCGCTGCCGTAGCCCTCGATCACGCCAACGCGCATCAGCACCCGCGAGATTGCCTTGTTGCGCCGCAGGCTCACGCCCGACTGGAAGTCCTCGCGCGAGAACCCCGGAGGCCAGGTGCCAGGACTCGATATCTCAAGACGGTCGGAGAACAACGCCACGAAGATCGACGCCCCCTCGACAGCGTAGTCCGCGTGAGCGACCGCGTTGTTCAGCACCTCACGAACAGCGACGCTCGGATAGAGGTCGCGCTCCTCCCGGCGCGTACGCCCCGTGATCTCCACGAGCCGATCGGTGTTGCGCTCGATGAATCGCACCGCCGTCTCGATGCCGTCAAGAACCGTCTCGTCGTCCTCATCGCCTCGGACCGCCGGCCGGCTCTTGTCTACGCCCCGAAAAGCCACGCAGCGGATCTGCGCGTCAGGGAAATGGATCTCACGCTCACGGCCGAAGAGGATGACGCCTGCTCGAGTGGGGACCAGCCGGCCGCCATAATCGGCGAGCGCACCGAGGCTTCGCAGCTTCGCGTCCGTCGAGCGCTCCCCAGCCGCGTCAAGCCAGCGCTTGATCGCCTCATGGTCGAGATCGTCCGGTGTCAGCCCAGGCAGCGGCTCTTGATCCCACGCACCCATCTGACGCGCCCGCTCAAGCTCAGCGATCTTCTCCGGGCTCGCCGGCAGCGAGTTGCTGCCGATCCGAACGAACGTGCCCTTGTCCTTGCCCTTCGCCTTCACAAAGAACGGACCCGCGGCATACGACGCGCGCAACAAGAGCAGATCGTGCCCTCCGTGCGTGACGATCTCAAGTTGCACCGTCGGCTGCGGCTCGATCGAGCCAGCGACCGCGTTCGCGAGCTTCTCCTCCTGCTTCTCTACATCGCGCACACCGAGGACATCCTTGGTGTTGTCCTCGACACCCACGACGATCGTGCCCCCAGCCGTGTTCAAGAACGAGCAGACAGTCGCAAGGACACGCGGCATACCAGACAGGTCTCGCTTGAAATCGAGACGGGTACCCTCACGCTCGGACAACAGCTCGGCGACAGACTTCGGCATCACAGGAGCGTAAGCCTAAAACGCATCTACGGCGCGAGCTGGTAGCCGACGCCCCACGTCGAGACGATCCAGCCGTGCGCCCCAGCTCGCGCGAGCGCACGCCGCACGCGAACCGCATGTGTGTCCACGGTGCGCGTGACGCCCTCGGAGCGGTAGCCCCACAGGTCGCGCAGCAGCTCGGCCTTCGTGTAGACCCGTGTCGGGTCTCGCGCGAGATGCACCAGCAGCATGTACTCGCGGGGGCGCAGCGTGACCCACTCGGAGTCGAAGGTGACGCTGCGTGTCGCCTTGTCGATCACGAGTGGCCCGTGGCGAACGATGCCTGCAGTCTCGTCGTCGCGGCGTAGGAGCGCCCGGATGCGCGCAAGCAGCTCTGGATAGATGAACGGCGTGCGGATCACGTCATCAGCCCCAGCCTCGAACGCGCGCAGCACGTCGATGGTGTCGGCGCTGACCCAAAGGGCGCGGGCACCGGAGCCCGCAAGCTCGCCCAGGCGCAGGGCGCGGAGGGCATTGAGCCCCGCGCCTCGCTTCGACGCGTGAGCAAAGACGATCACATCGGCCACGCCCAGCAATGCGCGGTCGCTGACCAGTCTCACGTCGAAGTCATCGAGCGCCAGCTCATCGGCCAGCGCTTCGTTGTCGCTCTCCGGGCCGTAGATCACTACGACCGGGGGCGCAGCTCGCGGGGTATCCTCCGGCTGCATGGGAAGGTCCTGCCTTTCCGTGCCACGCCCCCGGCTGTTTCAGCAGCGCGGGGGCACTTTTTGCTGGACGGCCAGCGTACAGTGTCTAGCGGCAGATCACTAGCGAGAAAACACATGGACTTAGGCACTGGCGAGATGCGATGTTTCATCCCGTGCCTGATCCCGCGCTCGGCCCAGTCTTGAAAGCGCTCCGCGAGCAGCGCGGCCTAACCCAGGAAGTGCTCGGCCCGATGGCGGGGATCACCACCGGCACGCTCTCGAAGATCGAGACGGGGCAGACGAACTGCGCATGGGTCACCGTCATGCAGATCATCGACGCGCTGGGCGTGACCCTCTCGGAGCTGGCAGCAGCCATCGAAGCCGAGCGGTAGAGAGGTTGAGCTGGGCGATGTCAGAGCTGCCCGAGGAGTGGCGCGTAGGCGACGATGGCACCCCGGCACCCAACTGGGTAGCTGCGCTCCACCGCTCGCGTAGCCGGCGTTGACCAAGACGCTCGCCCAGCCAAGCTACGCCGCAGCACTGCCACCCATCTGCCCGCGCACGGCAGCCTCGATCTCATCGCGCAAGAAGATCCACCGGCGACCCAGCTTGTGACCGGGCAGCAAGCCGCGGCGAGCGTATTCGAGCACCGTCGACACCGGCAGGTGCAGCAGCTCCCCCACCTCGCGGCAGTCGAGAACATCCTCGCGCGTGAGGCGGGGGCGTATGTGTGATGGTCGGGCGTCGGACGGCATCTGATCTCCGGCAGAGATTGGCTCCTCTCTATGTATTGACCCTGAGAGCCGCAAAACGGCCAACGAATTTCTGAGCGCCTCAACCCAGCCGACCCTCGCCAGCGTTGCTCCCGCTCGTGATCCGACTTTCGAACGAGCCCAAATGGAACCGCCGTAGCTGACCCTCATGTGTCCCTGACACGGCAACGCTGATCCGCCTTCGCGTTGCTCCGTTCTCGTACAGACCAGATGCACGGGTCCGAGCAGGGCCACGACCGGGCCCCGCAATTCGTTGGATGCTTCTATGTTGTCAAGGGCGTTTTTGCGAAGTGTTGGTA
>CAZPQW010000027.1:0-41826 GCA_964588985.1 uncultured Solirubrobacteraceae bacterium | reverse complement strand
GTCGCCTACGCCAAGGAGCGCTTCACGTTCGGGCGTGCGATCGGCTCCTACCAGGCGGTCAAGCACTCTCTCACCGAGGTGCTGCGCCAGCTGGAGAACGGCCGCTCGCTGCTCTACTACGCCGGCTGGGCCCGCGGAGGATCGCCGAGCGAGTTCCCGCTCGCGGCGAGCGCCGTGCGCTCGGTCGCGGGGCGTGCGCTCGACACCGCGGCGCGCACGATGATCTCCGTGCACGGCGGCATCGGCGCCACGTGGGAGCACGACGCGCCGCTGTACTTCCGTCGCGCGCAGCTCTCGCGACGGCTGCTCGGCGGCACCGCCAAAGCCACCGACCGGGTGGCCGGCGAGCTGATCGCACAGGCGGACGCCGCCTAGCGTTTACCCGTAGCGCGTCTCGCGGCCGTCTTCGCACGGACGGCCGCGGGCGCAGCTTCGGCTTCTTCGAGCGCCGCCAGCACCGGGGCGCCATATGCCGCGTGGACCGCTTCGACCATCGCGGGCTGCACGCCGCAGTTGATGCAGAAGCCGTGCTGTGACCAGCTGATCGCGCGCGCGAGCACCTCGTCGGCGTAGGTGACGCCGGTCGCGTCGTGGCCGTAGTAGTCATACGCGGCGATCCACGCCGAGTCGTCCAGCGCGTAGCCCGCACCGTCCGCCGAGAGCAGGTGCGCCGCCGCGGTGATCGCGTCGAAGTCGTCGTAGATCGACGGATGCTTCGCGGTCATGTGGTCATACGACGCGGGACGTTTCGCGTACGTGTAGGAGTTCGCCACGAGCGCCCACGTGGTGACCGGACCATTCGTCACGTTGAACTGCATCGGCCCGCCGCAGCAGTGCGCGAAGTTCAGGCCGTGGTAGGTGCTCGGCGCGGTCGAGAACGCGCTCTCCTGCATGTGGATCGACGCGATCAGCAGCCAGTTCACGCCGAACGTGATCTGCGCCGCTTCGTAGATCGGGTAGAAGCCTTCCATCCAGCGCCTCTGGATGTGCGTCTGGGTCGCGTCCACGAAGCGCCTCGCGTCGGTGGTCTGCTGCGCCACGGACGGCTGCGCGAGGATCGGCGCGGGCGCGCTCGCCGCCCGGCGTAACGCAGGTGCCGATCCGGGTGTCGGAGTGGCGGCCACGATCTTCACCTGGGGCGGGGCGGTTGTGTGGGTCTGCCCGACGGCGCCGCTCAGAACCGCCACCAGCACCGCCACGCCGATCGCGGCGATCGAGCACGCGAGCAGCCACGCGCCCCGTTCGGAGGGAGGAACAGGCGGCTGCGCAAAGGGGACGTGTCTTTGGGTAGTGCTCATGGCGACCGATACAACGTACCCAATGCCCAAGCTCGCCCTGGCACTATCGGTGCTCGCACTGGGGTCGTCCGTCGCCGGCTCGGCACGGGTGGCCGCGCTCAGCCCCATCCAGCAGCGCTACCTCACACTCGCCCAGGCGGGCGTCGCGCAGGCGCAGCGTCACTGGCACGACCGGCGACTCGGCTGGTATGACGCGCGGCTGAACGACCGCGCTCGCTATCCGCTCGCGACGATCTGGGACATCGCGCCGCTGTTCCAGTCGCTCGACGCGATCGCGATCGCCTCTCCAACGGCCTCCAATCGACGCGCTGTCGCGCGCTTCGCCACCGGAGCGGAGCGCTACCTGAACCGCGGCCTGCGCCCCGTGCCCGGCTACTCGCCCTACCCGGGCGACCGCGAAGCGAACACGCAGACGTGGTTCGACGACAACGGCTGGTGGGGACTCGGCTTCGTCGACGCGTTTCGCGCCACCGGCAACCGCCGCTACCTCACCGACGCGCAGCGTGCGCTCGCCTACATCGCCCGCGCAGGCTGGGACCAAAGCGGGGGCGGGATCTGGTGGAACACCAACCACCCCTACAAGTCCGGACCCGCTCTCGCGGCGGACACGCTGCTGGCGACGCTGCTCTACCAGCTCACCGGGTCAAGCTTCGACCTCGCCCAGGCCCGCCGGTTTCTCCAATACGCCAACGGCCCCGGCTTCAGTCTCACCGACGGGCTGTATGCCGGCAGCAGCCTCAACGCGACCCCCGTCGACTACATCGAGGGGCCGCTCATCTACGCACAGGCGACGCTCTGCCGCCTCACCGGCGCCGCTGGCGAATGTGCGCTCGCCGAGCGACTGAAGGCGCGGGCCCTGGCCCGCTTCGGCCACCTGCTGAACTTCTCGCCCCAGTACGACGCGATCTACCTGCAGTGGATGCTTGCGCTGTACGGCCTCGACGGCGATCCCACGCTGTACTCGCTCGCGGCGGACAACGCGCGCGGCGCCCAGACACACGCGCTCAACGGCGAAGGTCTATACCTGCGCTCCTGGGGCGGAGGGACGCTGTCGCGTGCGAACGCGCAGCCCGGGATGCTGCAGACGCAGGCCGCCACCACGAGCGTGTTCGCGTGGCTGGCGGTTTATCCCCCACCGCAGGCCGGCTGAGACCCGTTCGCGATTCAGACCCCGAGGGCCCGACGCGCCATGGCGTCGAACCAGTGATCCGGTAGCACGCTCTTCGCCAGGAGCATCGCTTTCGCGTCGCGTCCGACCACGTAGCGGGCCCTCATCCGTCGAGCCGTGAGAGCGCGATGGATCGTCTCGGCGACCTGCTCGGGGGGCACGCCGCGCTTTCCGGTTTTGAGGAGCGCCCTGTCCATCGCCGCAGGCACTTGTCCGTACTGCTGCTGAAGCTCGGTCGGTATGGAGAGCTTGTCCGACTCCGCGCGCGTCTTGTCCCAGATAGGAGTCGCAACGGACCCGGGCTCGATCAGCGCGACCTGCACACCCGAGGTGCGCAGCTCGACACGCAACGTGTCGCCGACCGCCTCCAGGGCGTGCTTGGAGGCCGCGTACGGAGCGCTGAAAGCCATTGCCACTCGCCCGCCGATCGACGACATGAGCACGAGTCGACCGTGCGCCCTGCGCAGCGCCGGGAGCAGCGCACGCGTGATCGCGACCTGCCCGAACACGTTCACCTCGAACTGCCTGCGCAGATCCTCCTCGGAGACGAGCTCCAACGGCCATGCGACGCCGCCGATGCCCGCGTTGTTGACGAGCGCGTCGAGCCCGGCGGCGCCCGCCTCCCGATCGAGGCGCTCGCGCGCCTGCTCGATCTGAGCCGCATCGGTCACGTCCAAGCTCAACGCGATCACCCGCCCGCCGCCCGCGTCCTTCACGAGACTCTCCCCCGCCGCGGGGTCGCGTACCCCGGCGAACACCGTCCAGCCAGCGGCCGCGAGGCGCAGCGTGGTCGCGCGTCCGATTCCGGTGGACGCGCCGGTGATCAGCGCGACGGGCACGATGTCACGTTACTGAAACCGTGCGGGTATGAGGAGTCTCACGGTGCAATTAGCGCCCGCTTAGGATCTGCCGGGATGGTTCTGCTCGTGCGAGCGCACTTCTCAGCTACGCGCGCGTGCATAGCGCTGCTCCTCGCGGCCGCGCTCGTCGGATGCGGGACGAGCACCAAGGGCGGACCAAGCGCACACGCGGACACCGCGCTCGCGAACCTCGACTGCCCGACCACGGTCCTGCAGACCGTCGGTCATGTGCTCGAACGCGTCTACCGCGAGGGCGTCTCCAGCGAAAGGACCCGCACGGCGAAGCACCTGATCGAGTCCTCTGTGGCACTGCGTGAAGCGGTGGAACGGGGCGCCGCGCCCGCCGTCGCAGTTGCGGCACACGCGCTGCTGAAGAGCGGACACATGACGAACCTTCGCATCGTGCGCGCCGGCCGGACGCTCGCGGATGTCGGTGGAGCCGCGATTGCGCCGCTGCAGGGCACGCTCACGGGCGCGGGCGGAGCGCCGATCGCCACCTACACCACCAGCGTGTGGGCCGACCGAGGCTTTCTCGACGAGGCTCGTGGAGTCACCGAAGGCCAGGTCTCGCTGCGCGCGGGTGAACGCAGCGTCGGCGGATCGCTCGGGCTCCCAGCCGGTTCGCTGCCGAGCGAAGGCACGATCGTGCGCGGCCGCGTCTCCTACCGCTTCACCTCGTTTCCCGCCGAGTCGTTTCCATCGGGCCCGCTTCGCGTCTACGTGCTCAGGACGATCCCCTCCACCACCGCGCTGTGCGGGCGCACGAGCGAAGACACGCTCGTCAACACCCTGCACCGCGTCGCGAACCTGATCTACGCCGCCGAGTCCGGCGCGCGCCGCGAGGAACAGATCAAGCGCGTCCAGGCCAACCGCCCTCTGCTGGAAGCGGTCGCGCGTCGCGACCCAGTCGCCACCGAAGCCGCGATCCACGTCCTGCTCCATCAGCACGTCGTGCGGATGCGGGTCAGCGCCGGCGGGCGGCTGCTCGCGGATGTCGGCGGCCCCTACGTCCTTGCCCCGGTAACCGCACCGCTGCGCCTGGGCGGGCACAGGATCGGGCGCGTCGAGCTCTCGATCCAGGACGACGAGGGCTATAAGCGACTCGCCGGCCGCCTCGCCGACCTGCGGGTGCTGATGTACATGAACCCCGCCCACCTCACGCTCGTCAAGAACAGCCTCGGCCCGGAACCGGGAGCGGTGCCCGCCAACGGCCTCTACCAATATCGCGGCAGCACCTTCCACGTGTTCACCGTCCACGCCCGAGCGTTCCCGTCGGGGCCGCTCACGATCCGCGTGCTCGTGCCGATCCCCTACTCCTGACGGCGGCGCGCCACGTGTTCAGGTTCGCAGCCCGACCGGAGGCGGCGGCGGGTCCCGATGAGTGGTAGGCGGCCGCACCGGATCGGCGCCAGGTATGAGAACACTGTCGCGAAACAGGCACAGAGCCTGGTGGCCTGGTCGCGCGGCACTTGGATAGAGGACGCCGCGATAGCCCTTGTCGTGCAGGGTTTCGCCGGCGTCCTGGAACTGCGGCCAGGTACTTCGGCCGGGCTTGGGCGCCGGCAGGTCGAAGCGCGCGAGCTTTGCCTCCGTGGAGAGGTCGGCGATGTCGTTCACCGCGATCTTCCAGCGCCACAGATCTCGCGGCATGCCATGAGTGGGTGGCAGCGCGATCTCGGCGAGCAGCCGATACCACTCAGCCCACGCGGTGGGCTCGTCCTCCGCAAGGTAGATCGCAGCCAGTGCTTCTCCACGCTGCCAACGGCCGCTGGACGGTGGTGTCGCCAGCCACAGGGGGTCTGCGCCATGGGGTGTATGCCGCCACCACGAACCTGCAGCCGACACACGCTGAACCGCCGGAGCCACGTCTGGCGACTAGGAAAACGAGGACTCTTCGAGGGCGGAGACCAGCCCCGCCACCCGCATGTAATCGCCGCTTGCAATGACATCGATCGGCTTGTGCTCCGCAAGCGCCGGGACCGGCTTGCGAAGCCATACGGCGATATAGGAGGGCTCCATCACACGAGCGAGTCGCTCGACCAGGGCGGAAAGCTCGATCAGCCGCTCAGCCCTCTCACCCGTGGGAGAGCGCGTATGTGCGAGCCAGGCCCGCGCCGTGCTGCGCGCTACACCCGTCGCACGAGCTATGTCGGCGTCGGTCAGTTTGGCGATCTCATGTAGGTAGACCGCCTCTCGGACGAGTGGGTGCGAAGCTAGTACAGCAGCGGATGACACAAGGTCAGCGTATCAATTATGTATCACGATTGCAACGAGATACGCTCTTTGCTCAGGCAGGCGCGAGCGACTCGCGCTTGGCGCTCAACGCCCCCAGCAGCTCGTCGAAGGACTCGGCGAATTTTTCGACGCCCTCACGCTCGAGCGTGTCGGTGAGGTCGTCGTAGTCCACGCCCGCCTGCGCCAGTTCCCGCAGCAGTCGCTCGGCGTCGTCGAGGCCCTCCTCTAGACGCAGCTGCGGGCTGCCGTGGTCCTGGTAGGCGAGGATCGTCTCCTCGGGCATCGTGTTGACGGTGTCCGGCCCGAGCAGCTCCTCCACGTAGAGGATGTCCGCGTAGTCGGGGTTCTTGGTCGACGTCGACGCCCACAGCACCCGCTGCGGCACCGCGCCCTTGCCGGCGAGGTAGTCCCAGCGCGGCCCGGAGAACACCTCGCGGTAGTGGCTGTAGGCGAGCTTTGCGTTGGCGATCGCGAGCTTGCCCTTGAGGGCGTCGTGACTGCCGATCGCATCGAGGCGTTTGTCCCCCTCGGTGTCGATCCGCGAGATGAAGAAGCTCGCGACCGACGCCACGCGGCTGGGGTCTCCGCCCTCGGCGATCAGCCGCTCGAGGCCGCGCACGTAGGACTCCGCCACCTCGCGGTAGCGCTGCAGGGAGAAGATCAGCGTGACGTTGATCGAGCGGCCCTTGGAGATCACGTCCTCGATCGCCGCGAGCCCGGGCTTGGTGGCGGGGATCTTCACCATCAGGTTCTCGCGGTCGACCGTCTCGTGGATTCGGATCGCCTCGCGGAAGGTCTGGAGCGTGTCGTATGCCAGGCGCGGGTCGACCTCGAGCGAGACATATCCGTCGCGCTTGGCGCTGCGCTCCCACACCGGGCGGAACACGTCGCACGCCTCCGCGATGTCCTGCTGCGCCAGCGTCCAGAACGTCTGCTCCACGTCGCTGCCTTCGCTCGCCAGCTCCTGCACCTGCTCGTCGTAGGCGCTGCCGGCGCTCATCGCCTTCTGGAAGATCGTGGGGTTGGACGTCGCGCCGACGACCGCGTAGTCGTCGATCAGCTCCTGCAGGTGACCGCCGCGGATCGAGTCGCGCGAGAGGTAGTCGACCCACACGCTCTGCCCGAGGGCCGAGAGGCTTTGCAGGGGCTGGAGTGCGTCGGCGGACATGTGTTTGGTCTCCTTAGGGTCTTGACTCGAGCACCGCGCGCGCGCGGGTTGCGATGTTCTCGGCGGTGAAGCCCAGTTCCTTGAGAACGGTATTACCCGGTGCAGAGGCTCCGAAGCGGTCGATGCCGAGCACGTCGCCGTCGCTGCCGACCCACTTCCACCAGCTCATGCTCGCTCCCGGCTCGACCGCCAGACGCGCGCGGACGGCGCGCGGCAGAACCTCGTCGCGGTACTCCTGCGGCTGCGCTTCGAACAGCTCCATGCACGGCATCGCAACGACGCGCACATGTGTGCCCTCCGCCGCTAGCGTCTCCGCCGCGGCGAGCGTCTCGCCGACCTCGGCGCCGGTCGCGATCAGGATCAGCTCGGGCGCGGAGTCGGCGTGCGAGTCCCACAGCGTGTAGCCGCCACGCTCGAGACCGTCCGCCGCCGCGTACTTCGTGCGGTCGAGCGTCTCGATGTTCTGGCGCGAGAGCAGCAGCGCGACCGGGCCGTCCGCGCGTTCGAGCGCCACGCGCCACGCCACCGAGGTCTCGTTCGCGTCGCCCGGGCGGATCACCCACAGGTGCGGGATCGCGCGCAGGGACGCGTAGTGCTCGATCGGCTGGTGAGTCGGGCCGTCCTCGCCGACCGCCACCGAGTCGTGCGTCCACACCCACAGCACCGGCAGCTCCATCAGCGCCGACAGGCGCACGGACCCACGCATGTAGTCGGAGAAGATCAGGAACGTCGAGCCGTAGGGCTTGACGATCCCGCCGTGCGCGGCCGCGCCGTTGACGATCGCTCCCATCGCGTGCTCGCGGATGCCGAACGGCACGTTGCGCCCCGCGTGGACCTTCGAGAACTGGCCGGCGCCGTCGAACACGGTCTTGGTCGACTCGACGAGGTCCGCCGCGCCCCCCATCATCGTGGGCGCGAACTCCGAGAAGGAGGCCATCACCTTCTGCCCGGCCGCGCGTGTCGCGATCTTCTCGCCCGTCTCGAACGTCGCGAGCGCCTCGCGCCAGCCGGCTCGCAACTCACCCGCCCACGCGCGATCCCAGTCCTCGGCCATGTCGGGAAACGCCCCGCGCCAGCGCTCGTAGCGCTCCCGCCATGCGCTCTCGGCGTCCGCGCCGCGCTGCTTCAGCGACATGTGCTCGTAGACGGCGTCGTCGACCCAGAAGCTGCGGTCGGGGCCGAAGCCCATGACCTCCTTCGTCGCGCGCACCTCCGCCTCGCCGAGCGGCGCGCCGTGCGCCTTCGAGGTGTCGGTCGCGTTCGGTGCGGGGTAGCCGATGTGCGAGCGGATCGCGATGAACGACGGGCGCTCGGTTTCCTCGCGCCCCGCGAGGATCGCCGCGTGCAGCGCCTCCACGTCCTCGGAGTCGGACACGCGCTGAACGTGCCAGCCGTCGGCCTCGAGCCTGTCGGTGTGGTTCTCGCCGTCGAAGGAGATCGACGTGCTGCCGTCGATCGTGATGTGGTTGTCGTCGTAGCAGACGACCAGCTTGCCGAGACCGAAGTGGCCCGCGATCGAGGCGGCTTCCTGGCTGATCCCCTCCATCATGTCGCCGTCGGAGCAGATCGCGTACACGTGGTGGTCGACGATCTCGCGGCCGGGGCGGTTGTAGCGGTCGGCGAGGAAGCGCTCGGCCATCGCCATCCCGACCGCGTTTCCGAATCCCTGCCCGAGCGGGCCCGTGGTCACCTCCACCCCGGGCGTGTGGCCGCGCTCGGGGTGACCCGGGGTGAGCGAGCCCCACTGGCGGAACTGCTGGAGATCCTCGAGCCCGACCCCGTAGCCGGTGAGATGCAGCAGCGAGTACTGCAGCACGCACGCGTGGCCCGCGCTGAGCACGAAGCGGTCGCGGTCGCGCCACTCGGTGCTGGCGGGGTTCGCGCGCAGCACGCGGTTGAAGAGCACGTATCCCAGCGGCGCGAGCGCCATCGCTGTCCCGGGGTGTCCCGCGTTGGCCTTCTGCACCGCGTCCATCGACAGGCCGCGGATCGTGTCGATCGATAGCTTCTGGATCTCGGCTTGGTCGGTGGGTGTCATCGCTCGATCCTACAGTCGCCGGCCGCTAGCATCGGACGATCGTGTCTGAACAGTTCTGCGACGTCGGGCGGGGCGTGACGCTCTGCTACGAGACCTTCGGCGAGCCGTCGGATCCGACGGCCCTGCTGGTGATGGGCCTCGGCACCCAGATGGTCGCTTGGCACGAGGACTTCTGCCGCGAGCTCGCCGGCCACGGTCTGCACGTGGTGCGCTTCGACAACCGCGACATCGGGCGCTCCACGCACATGACCGGCTCGCCCCCGACGATCCTGCAGCTGCTGCTGCGCTCCAAGCGCGCGGCCCGCTACACGCTCACCGACATGGCCGACGACGCCGCGGGGCTGCTGCGTGAGCTGGACCTCGCGCCCGCGCACGTGATCGGCGCGTCGATGGGAGGGATGATCGCCCAGACGCTCGCGGCCAACCACCCGAGCCTGGTCCGCTCGCTGGTGTCGATCATGTCCAACACGGGCGCCCGCCTCAGCGGACAGCCGTCGTTGCGCATCTACTCGGTGTTCCTACGCCGTCCGCCGCATGAGCGCGAGGCCTTCATCGCGCACATGGAGCGCCTGTTCACGGCGATCGGCTCCCGGGGCCTGCCCCAGGATCTCGAGGACCTTCGCGAGCTGGCCGCGATCAGCTTCGACCGCGATCGCGATCCGCAGGGGCCGGGACGTCAGCTCGCCGCGATCATCGCGTCCGGCGACCGTACGGCCGACCTGCGGCGGATCGCGATCCCGACGCTCGTCGTCCACGGCACCGACGACCCGCTGGTGAGCCCCTCGGGCGGGCGCGCGACCGCCAAGGCGATACCCGGCGCGCAGCTGATGACCATCGAGGGCATGGGACACGACCTCCCGCGCGCGATCTGGCCGCGCCTGATCGACGCGATCGTCGAGCAGGCGCGCCGGGCGGACGCTCCCGACGACGAGCACCTCCCCCCGCAGGCCCAGCGCCCCTCGTCGCTGTCGGGCCTGCAGGGGTAGGGCTCTCCCCTCTCCGAAGACTCGCCGGCTATCGAGACGGCCGGCGGCTGTGGACGCGCAGGCCGGACATGGAGTGCGTGCGTGGGCTCGCGCACCAGCTCTGATGCGCCTGCACCCGCACCAGCCAGTGCAGGTCGTGGCGGCAGTGTGAGCGGCGATACGGCCAACGGCCGTGCAGGCCACGCAGCATCCGTTGCTCGTGGCAATCGAACACTCTCATTTCCATAGGTCCTCCATCCCCATTCCTTGGCCAGCGCGGCACCCGCCGCGAGGCATGGATCCGAGCATCGGCGGTTGTCCAAACTGGACAACCGGAGCGCTCGAGTTCTTTCCAAATGACCCAGCCGCAGGTACGACACTGAATCCTGTGCGATAAATCGCACAGGCACCGCGTGTGTCGTGCTGCTGGTCTCGCATCTTGCTTGACCTAAAGCCCGTCATCAGACCTTCCAGTCCCCTTTGCACTGTCGTCCCATCCGGTTGAAAAAGCGCTCCAGATGGTCGGGAGCCATTCCCGCTGAGGACATATAAATCACGTTTTACGCAGA
This sequence comes from uncultured Solirubrobacteraceae bacterium, assembly GCA_964588985.1. Classification (GTDB taxonomy): domain Bacteria; phylum Actinomycetota; class Thermoleophilia; order Solirubrobacterales; family Solirubrobacteraceae; genus Palsa-744. The sequence continues at coordinate 31,525 of CAZPQW010000027.1, read as the reverse complement.
ATGTCAACTTAACATTCGTGTATGACATTCCGCTCATGCCGCACCCACTGGGATTCTGGGTCGCCGAAGGCGCCTCAGTCGGAAACGATCGGCCGCTTGGCCGACACGGTGATCGCGGTGCAAGCAACGGCCTTGCTTAGATAAGGTGCGCGTTCGGCCGATAGAGTCGATAGACATCCATAACGCGCGCCCGTAGCTCAGTGGTCAACGGTTCTCTTCGGGGAGCCAAAGAGCAGCGGTCTTTCAAGCCGCAGGCCGAGGGTTCGATTCCCTCCGGGCGCACTGCTCCCCTCTCTCGAGAGTCCGAGCGGCTACGGCGCCCGTTCGACGATCGCGTCCCGCGGCATCGCGGAGCGCCTCACGCCGATGCCGTCGCACAGACGGATGCAGGGCACGTAGACCGGGTGAAAGCCGAGCATCTCGGGGATCGTGACGATCCGATAGCCGCGCGCTCGCAGCGAGGCGATGACCCGCGGATAGGCCGCCAGCGTCTGACCACGCGGACCGCCGCCGTCGTGGGAGATCAGGATCGAGCCGGGTCGCACCTGCGCGAGCACGCGCTGCGCGATCGCGCCGACACCCGGCTGCGTGTAGTCGGCGGGATCTACGTTCCACAGGATCGTGGCCAGGCCGAGGCTGCGCGCCGTCCGCACCACCGAGGCGTCATAGGTCCCATACGGGGGTCGGAACACGCACGGCGTGTAGCCGCTCAGGGAGCGGATGGCGCCGAGCGTGCGCAGCAGCTGGGAGCGGACTTCATGGCTGCGCGTGAGGTCGGGATGGCTGAACGTGTGATCGCCGAGCACGTCGCCGTCGCGCAGCTCACGAAGCAGCGTCGGCCCGTAGCTCTCGCCGAGCTGCCTGCCGATCATGAAGAACGTCGCCTGCGCGCGGCTGCGCTCGAGCATCGTCAGGAACGCGCCCGTGTCGGGCGCCGGCCCGTCGTCGAAGCCGATCGCGACCTCACGACGATTCGGCCCGTGCAGGTAGGCGAGCGTGCCGTGGCTACGGCAGCCGACGATCCGGTACAGCTGCGGCTGGGTGGGGCGCGTCGTTGGCGGCGCTGGCGCGACCGCGAGCGGCGCCACGAGCGGCAGCAGAAGCATCAGCGCCGAGAGGGAGCGCACGACCGTTCACCATACGCCGCTCACCCTCCTCCCGCGCCACCCGGCGAGCGCGTCGCCGCGGTCGAGCGCTCAGGGCGTGAGGACGATCTTCAGCGCCTCGCGGCGATCGTAGATCGCGTAGGCCTCCGGCGCCTGGTCGAGCTTCATGTGGTGCGTTACGAGCGCCGTCGGGTCGAGCACGCCCGCGTCCATCATCGCGAGCACGCGGTCGACGTGGCCGAGCACGTTGGCGTGCCCGCCGCGCAGTGTGATCGCCTTCAGCCACAGCAGGCCCATGTGCACCTCGGCCCGCTCTGCGTACACGCCGATGCACTGGATCGACCCGCACGCGCGCGTGAGGCGGATGGCGCTCTCGAGCACCTTCGGGTCGCCGACCGCGTCGATGCACACGTCCACGCCACGGCCGTCCGTGGCGGCGCGCACGAGCGCGCGGGCGTCCTGCTCACCGAGGTGGACGGGCTCGGCGCCGAACGCGGCTGCGACCTGCAGGCGCTCTGGGACGGAGTCGATCGCGAGCACGTGCGCGGCGCCGCACGCGCGGGCGGCCTGCACGGCGCACAGGCCGACAGGACCGAGGCCGAGCACCGCGACCACGTCGCCGGGGCGCATGCCGCTGGCGTCGACCGCGTGGAAGCCCGTGCCCATCACGTCGCCCGCGAACAGCGCGACGTCGCTGCTCATGCCCTCCGGGACGCGTCTCAGCACGAGGTCGGCGTGCGGCACGAGCGCCATCTCCGCCTGGGTTCCCTGCAGCGAGCCGAGCGTCGCGCCGTGGCCGAATGTGCGCGACTGCTCGCAGCGCTGGTAGAGGCCGCGACGGCAGAACCAGCAGACGCCGCACGCGGTCTGGAAGCAGCCGAGCACGCGGTCGCCGACCGCCACGCGCGTGACCGCGTCGCCGACCGCGGTGACCGTGCCGACGTACTCGTGGCCGATCGTGAAGCCCGGTTCGATCTGAACCCGGCCGTGGAAGATGTGCAGGTCCGAGCCGCACACGCCGGTCGCCTCGATCCGCACGATCGCGTCGGCGGGGTCGAGCAGCTCCGGCTCTGGGCGCTCCTCGACGCTGACCTCGCCGGGGGCTTGGAAGGTGACTGCTCTCATGGCTGGCCGGCAGCCTACTACGCGCCCGTCGTCGGCCGATCTAGTCCTTCGCCCAGAAGCGCATGTCCGGCAGGTCGCTGGAGTAGTAGCCCGTCACGTGCTTGCCGAGCACCGCCACCAGTTCGCTGTCGTAGACCCACAGCCGCGGAGTGGCTTCGATGTACAGTTCGTCCGCCTTGTTCAGGAGCTGCTGGCGCTGCGGTTCCTGGGTCGTGTAGGGGACCTGTTTCATCAGCTTGTCCGCCGCGGGGACGCACACGTTGGTGTCGTTGTACTGGTTGTTGGGCGGGCACTGCAGGTCGTATCCCCAGTGGTAGTCGGGCGCGACCACCTGGGGGCCGTCGAGGAACACCGTGGCGCCGTCGTGGTTGGTGTAGACGACTTCGAGGAACGCCGCCGGCGATACGACCTGGACCTTCGCGTCGACGCCCAGCGGCTGCCAGGCGCCCGCCGCGGCGGTCGCGATTTCCTTGCCGATGTTGTCGCCCTGGCCGACGTAGATGGTGAAGCTCACCGGAGTCTTGATCCCCGACTTGGCCAGCAGTTCCCTGGCCTTCGTCAGGTCCGTCGGCCGGGGCGGGCCGACCTTCGGGTCATACCAGGAGTAGGACGGCATCCACTCGCCGAAGTAGAGCTTGCCGTAGCCGTAGGCCACCTTCTGCAGGACGGCTTCGTAGGGGAACGCGTAGCTCAGCGCCTGGCGGAAGTCCTGGTTGTTGAAGAACGGGTTCTTGCCGGTGAGCCACGGCTTGCGCGTGCTCTCCGGGAGGTTCAGCGTCTCCGCCTGGCGCGACTTGAACAACGCGACCGTGCAGCAGGAGTTGCCGACGAGGCTGTGCGCGGCCTGGTTGGTCAGCCCCAGCGTGATATCCGCCGCGCCGGACTGCGCGTCGAGCAGCAGCGTTTCGTTGTCGGGGATGAAGTTGAGGATGATCTTCTTCGCCTTGGGCGCTTCGAAGAAGCCGGGGTTCGCTTCCAGCACGACCTGGTGGTTGGGGCTGTAGCTCTTCAGCAGGTACGGTCCGTAGCCGGCGTCGTGGCTGGCGAGCCACTGGTTCGGCGCGGAGCCCTTCTGCCCGCCGTGCGCTTCGACCAGCTGCGGGTCGTAGATCGCGCCGGTGGACGGCGTGGAGAGAACCTGCAGCTGGTTGGGCGCGGGGCGCTTGTAGTGGATGACCACCGTCAGCGGGTCGGGCGCGGAGATCGACTTGACCAGCGGCGGGTGGTAGTCGGTTTCTTCGAGGTTCGAGTACGCGCCGCCTTTCGCCGTGATCACGCGGTCGAGCGACCACACCACGGCGTGGGCGTCGAGCGGGTCGCCGCTCGGGAACTTCAGGCCGGGCCGCAGGTGGAAGGTGAGCGTGCGATTTCCGTCGCTGTAGCTGTAGGACTGCGCGATGTAGGGCTTGACCGCGGTGATGCTGAGGTTCTGCTCGGTCGTACCGGCGACCGGCCCTGGAACCTGCTCGACCTGGGTGAGCGTGGAGTACAGCGCCCCGTCGAAGCCCGGGTCCTGGTCGTTGGTGGTGAAGCCCGGGTCGAGCGTCGCGACCGGCACCGAGTTGTTGACGATCAGCGTCGCGTTCGCGTTGCCCGCCTTGCCGAGAGCGGCGGAGGTGGAGGTCGAGCTCGAGGAGCCGCCGCCGCAGGCGAGGAGAGCGAGCATCGCTACGACGCCCGCGAGCGCGCCGAGCGCAGCCCGCGCGGCCGGGAGGCTGCGAGATCGGTTCGGCGGCTGTGTGGAGTTCGAGCGGCTCATCGTGGGTCACTTTCTACTCGGGACACCCTGCGCGGGGGTTGAAAGTGCTTAGACACGAAGTTTCTATTCCGTGCCGCTCATCCGCTATCCAAAACTATCCTCGCACTGGCCTGGCGTCAAGCGCGTGGAACCGCGATGATCGGGAGACTGTGGCCACGTTGCTCGCCGATCGCAAGCTGACGCTGCCGCTCGCGGTCCTCGTCCTGCTCGTGCTGTTCGCGATCTTCGTGCCGATCGTGGAGAGTTACAGCCCCGACGCGCAGAACCTGTTGGGGTCGCTGCAGGGACCGTCGCTCCCCCACCCGCTGGGCACCGACCAGCTAGGTCGCGACGTGCTCGCGCGCGTCGCCGTCGGTGCGCGCATCTCGCTCGTGGTGGCCACCCTGGTGACGCTCGCGGGCGCGCTCGCGGGCGGCCTCGTCGGGCTGCTCGCGGGGACCGTCGGGGGCGTGGGCGGGGGTGTGGCGATGCGCGCGATGGACGCGATCCTCGCGTTCCCCTGGCTGATCCTCGCGATGGCGGTGACCGTCGGCCTCGGCATCGGGCTCGACAGCGCCGCGATCGGCGTCGCGCTCGTGTCCGTTCCCTGGTACGCGCGGCTGCTGCGCAGCGAGGCGCTGCGCGTCAGCTCGCTGCCGTTCGTCGAAGCGGCGCACGCGCTGGGAGCGACGCGTGGGCGGATCGTCGCTCGCCACGTCGTGCCGCACATGCTGCCGGTGCTGTTCATCCAGATGGCGGCCGCGTTCGGGTACGCGGTGCTGGCGCTGGCGGGCCTCAGCTTCGTCGGCCTCGGCGCGCAGGTCCCCACGCCGGAGTGGGGCGCGATGATCACCGAAGGGCTCACCTACTCGCTCACCGGGCAGTGGTGGATCTCCATCTGCCCCGGCGTGGCGCTGCTGCTCACGGTGACGGCCGTGAGCATGATCTCCGACCGCATGCGCGACGTGCTCGACCCGCGCGGGCGCTACGCGAGGCTTTAGATCGGATGGGCCGTGTGATCGCACTCAGGGTGCTCGGCTCGCTCGGCGCGATCCTCGGCGCGACGGTGCTCGCGTTCCTGATCATGCGCGCCCTGCCCGGCGACCCCGCGAGGCTGATCCTCGGCCCGTTCGCCACGCACGGGTCGGTGAGCGCGCTGAGCCACCAGATCGGTCTGGACCGGCCGCTCTACGTGCAGTACTGGCGCTACATCTCCGACTTCTTCCAGGGCGACTGGGGCTACTCCTACAGCGACAACGCGAGCGTGCGTACGCTGATCGGCGAACGCGCGCCGGCGACGATCGAGCTGGCGCTGTGCTCGTTCGCGCTCACGATGGGCGCCGCGGTCGGGCTGGCGCTGCTGTCCACCTACCGACACCGGCCGGTCGCCGACCGGATCGTGCGGGGCGTCTCCTACCTCGGCTTCGGCACGCCGCCGTTCTTCCTCGCGCTGCTGCTGCTGATCCTGTTCTTCACCACGCTGCACGTGCTCCCGGGCCCGGAGGGGCGCCTCGGCGTGCAGGCCACGCCGCCGCCCGCGGTCACGCGCATGTACACGCTCGACGCGCTGCTCGCCGGGCGCCTGGACACGTTCTGGGAAACGCTCGAACACCTGATCCTGCCCGCGGTCGCGCTCGGGGTGTCCTCGTTCTCCTTCATCGTGCGCCTGCTGCGCGCGAACCTGCTCGAGGTCTCGCGCGAGCCGTTCGTGACCGTCGCTCGCGCAAAGGGCCTGCGCCGCTGGACGGCCTTCCGTCGCCACGCCCTGCCGAACGCGTTCCTGCCGACGCTCACCCTGGGCGGGCTGACGCTCGGCGAATTCCTCGCCGGCAGCGTGCTCGTAGAACACGTGTTCAACTGGCCCGGGGTGGGCTCGCTGGTGTTCGACGCGATCGTCAAGCAGGACTACGCGATCGTGCAGACCTTCATCCTGCTGAGCGCGGTGATGTTCGTGCTCGTGAACCTCGCCGTCGACCTGCTTTACGCCGCGATCGACCCGCGCATCCGCGTCCCCTCAGCGGTGGCCGCCTAGCGTGCCCTCCCCCACGGATCTCGCGCTGTCGGTGCGCGGCCTCAGCGCCGTGTTCGACGGTGACGACGGAGCGGTGCGGGCGGTGCGCGACGTGAGCTTCGACCTGCGTCCCTCCGAGCGGCTCGGCATCGTCGGCGAGTCCGGGGCGGGGAAGTCGGCGCTCGCGCTCGCGATCATGGGGCTGCTCGAGCCGCCCGGACGCGTCGTCGGCGGCGAGGTGGCGCTCGCGGGACGCGACATCTCGCAGCTCTCCGACCGTCAGCTGAGCGCGATCCGTGGCAGGGAGATCTCGATCGTGCTGCAGGACCCCGCGACGGCGCTCGACCCGGTCCAGACGGTCGGAGCTCAGATCGTCGAGGCGCTCGCCGCCCACCAGCCTGACCTGAGCCGCGCGGCGGCCCGCACGCGCGCGGTGGAGCTGCTGCGCGAGGTGGAGATCCCTCACGCCGAGCGCCGCGCGGCCGACTACCCGCACCAGTACTCCGGCGGGATGCGCCAGCGCGCGGCGATCGCGATCGCGATCGCGAACGACCCGAGCGTGCTGATCGCCGACGAGCCGACGACCGCGCTCGACGTGACGACGCAGGCGCAGATCCTCGCGCTGCTCGACCGGCTCGTCGAGGAGCACCGCACGGCGGTGATCCTGATCACGCACAACCTCGGCGTGGTGTCCGAGTTCTGCGACTCGGTAGCGGTGATGTACGCGGGACGGCTCGTCGAGAGCTCGGACGTGGATCACGTCTTCCTCGCTCCCACCCACCCCTACAGCGAGGCGCTGCTGAGGTGCGTGCCCGACCCCGAGCGGCTCGCCGACGGCCCGCTGCCCGCGATCGCCGGCCTGCCTCCCGATCTCGCACGCCTCCCCGGCGGCTGCTCGTTCGCCCCCCGCTGCCCGGTCGGTCGCGAGCTGGCGCTCTGCCACGAGCAGGCGCCCGCGCTCCACCGCGTGAGCGGCCCGGCGGGCGAGGCGAGCGTCGAGTGCCACTTCGCCGAGCAGCGAATCGCCGAGGTAAGAGCGTGAGCGCGACTCCCGCCTCGACGGCGATCCTCCAGGCGGAGGGGTTGTCGAAGTCCTTCAGGGTGAGCGACGGCGAGCGGCTCGCGCGCCGCCGGTCGATCACGGTGCTCGACGACGTCTCGCTCGAGGTGCGTCGCGGCGAGACGTTCGGGATCGTCGGCGAGTCGGGCTGCGGCAAGTCCACGCTCGCGCGCTGCCTGTTGGCGCTGCTCGAGCCGAGCGCCGGGCGGGTGCTGTTCGACGGCGTCGACCTCGCGGCACTCCAACGCGAGGAGCTGCGCGCGCTGCGCCGGCGGATGCAGATCGTCTTCCAGGACCCGTTCGCGTCGCTGGACCCGCGCATGAGCGCGGGCGCGATCGTGGAAGAGCCGTTGCTGGCCCACCGGGTCGGCGACCGCGAGCAGCGGGCGCAGGCGGCCCTGGAGATGCTCGCGAGCGTGGGGCTGACCGCCGAGCAGGCCGCCCGTCGCCCGCACGCGTTCTCGGGCGGGCAGCGCCAGCGCATCGGCATCGCCCGCGCGTTCGTGCTGCGCCCGGAGCTGGTGATCCTCGACGAGCCGACCTCGGCGCTCGACGTGTCGGTCCAGGCGCAGGTCCTCAACCTCCTGCGCGACATGCAGCGGGAGCTTGGCCTGACCTACCTGTTCGTCAGTCACGACCTCACCGTGGCGGAGTACTTCTGCAACCGCGTCGCGGTGCTCTACCTGGGGCAGGTGATGGAGCTCGCCGACCGCACCGCGCTGTTTCACGACCCGCTTCACCCCTACTCGGTCACGCTGCTGTCCTCCGTCCCGGTGCCGCGCGCTGGCGGACGCGCCCGCCGCGCCGCCAGGCGCCAGCCGATCGGGGAGGTGGGCTCGGTCGCCGAGCGCCCGCCCGGGTGCCCGTTCGAGCCGCGCTGCCCGGTCGGCCGCGGCCGCGCGATCTGCCAGGGCGAGCGTCCCGCGCTGAGCAGCGCGGAGGAGGGACACTTGGTCGCTTGCCACTTCCCCGGAGAGCTGGAGAGATGACCGCGCCAAACCCAGCGACCGCTCGCATCGCGTGCGACGTGGGCGGGACGTTCACCGACGTGGTCGTAAGCGACGCCGACGGGCGCCTGGACGTGGCCAAGGCGCTGACCCAGCCGCGGGATCTGTTCGCGGGGCTGGGGTCGGCGCTCGAGCGCGCGGCGGCGCAGCTGGAGGAATCGGTCGAGCGGCTGCTGGGGCGCACGTCGCTGTTCGTCTTCTCCACCACCCAGGCCACCAACGCGATCCTCGAGGGCACGACGGCGCGGACGGCGCTCCTGTGCACGGAGGGCTTTCCCGACATCCTCGTGCGCCGCGAGGGCGGATCGCTGCGCCCCTACGACTACACGCGCCCGTATCCCGATCCATACGTCCCGCGGCGGCTGACGTTCGAGATCCCCGAGCGGATCGACGCCGACGGCCAGGTCGTCACAGCGCTCGACGAAGCGGCGGCGCGCGAGCGGCTGGGGCAGGCGCGCGAGCTGGGGGTGGAGGCGGTGGCGGTGTGCCTGCTGTGGTCGATCGCCAACCCCGAGCACGAGCTCGCGCTCGGAAGGCTGATCGAGCGGGAGCTGCCCGGAACTCCGTACTCGCTCTCGCACCGGCTGAACCCGATCGTGCGCGAGTACCGCCGCGCGTCGGGCACCTCGATCGACGCGTCGCTGAAGCCGCTGATGCAGCGGCACCTGCCGGAGATCGCGAGTGGCCTGCGCGAGCGCGGCTTTGACGGAGAGCTGCTCGCGGCGAGCGCGGCCGGCGGCGTGGTGCCGATGTCCGAGCTCGTGGAGCGGCCGCTGTGGTCGGTGCGCTCGGGTCCCTCGCTCGCGCCCGTCGCGGGACGAGCCCTCGCACTGGCCGAGAACGACAGTGGCGAGGCGATCGTGTGCGACACGGGCGGCACGAGCTTCGACGTCGGCCTCGTCCGCGGCGGCGAGCTGGTGTTCACCGGCGAGACATGGCTCGGCGAGCAGTTCTGCGGCCATCTGACGGGGCTCTCGTCGGTGGACGTCCGCAGCATCGGGGCGGGCGGCGGCTCGATCGCGTGGATCGACCCGGGCGGCCTGCTGCGCGTGGGACCGCAGAGCGCCGGGGCCGATCCGGGACCCGCGTGCTACGGGCGCGGCGGGACGCTAGCGACGGTGACAGATGCGGCGCTGACGCTCGGCTACATCGACCCCGACCGCTTCCTCGGCGGCGCGATGGCGCTGGACGTGGGGGCGGCGGAGCAGGCGCTGGGCGAGCTCGCCGCGACGCTCGAGATCCCGCTCCGCGAGGCCGCGCACGCGGTGCTCGCGATCGCGAACGAGCGGATGATCTCGGCGATCGCCGAGATGACAGTCGACGAGGGCATCGACCCACGCGAGAGCACGCTCGTGGCCGGCGGTGGCGCGGCCGGCCTGACGATCCTCCCGATCGCCCAGGAGCTCGGCTGTCGCGAGGTGCTGATCCCGCGCGCCGCGGGCGTGCTGTCGGCGTTCGGCGGCCAGCACAGCGACATCGTGCGGGACTTCACCGCGCCGTTCGTGACCGACTCGCGGGAGTTCGACTTCGCGGGGGTCCGACGGACGCTCGAGGATTTGCGGGAGCAGATGCGCGCGTTCGAGGACGAGCTGCCGGAGACGCTCCTCGGGGAGGTGCGGCGCAGCTGGTTCGTGGAGGCCCGCTACGCCCACCAGGTGTGGGACATCTCGCTCCCGCTCGCCGGAGAGGGCGTGGTCGACAAGCACGCGCTCGATCTCCTGGTGGCGAGCTTCCACGACGCCCACGAGCGCATCTTCGCGGTGCGCGAGCCGGGACAGCGGGTCGAGCTGAGCCAGTGGAAGGGGCGCGTGACGGTGAGCACTCGGAAGCCGCCGCTCGACGCCCTCCGCGACGGGGTCGGCGCGACAACGGAGGAGGCGGCAGCGCGGCGGACCGCGTTCTTCCCCGGGCTGGGCGAGGTCGAGATCCCGGTGCACCTCGGCGAGCGGCTCGCGCCGGGCTCGCGCATAGACGGCCCGGCGCTCGTGATCGAGCCTGAGACCACGATCGTTGTCTACCCCGGGTGGAGCGCCCACGTGACCGCGGCTGGCAACTACAGGCTGGCGCTGGGATGATCCGCATGGACCCCACGCTGATGGCGGTGCTCGCCAACCGCTTCGAGGCGATCGTGCGCGACATGAGCAACACGCTGTTTCGCACGTCGCGCTCCTCGATCCTGAACATGGCGCGCGACTTCTCGTGCTCGATCATCACCGCGGAGGACGAGCTGTTCGCGGCCGCCGAGGGGCTGCAGGTGCACGTGCTCGGCGCGGGGCTGCAGGCCCGCGCGATGCGCGAGCTGCACCGCGATCTGCGCGAGGGAGACGCGTTCCTGCACAACGACCCGATGCTCGGGAACACGCACACCGCCGACCACGCGATCCTCGTGCCGGTGTTCGCCGACGGGAAGCACGTGTTCACGGCGTCGGCGAAAGCCCACCAGGCCGACTGCGGGAATTCCGAGCCGTCGACGTACATGGCGTACGTGGAGGACGTGTACGCGGAGGGCGGGCTGATCTTCCCGTGCGTGAAGGTGCAGGAGGACTACGCGGACGTGGAGGACGTGATCCGCACGTGCCGCCGGCGGATCCGCGTGCCGGAGGTGTGGTACGGCGACTACCTAGCCGCGGTGGGCGCGGCGCGGACGGGCGAGCGGCGCCTGCACGAGGTGATAGCGCGCTACGGGATGGAGACAATCGGGGCATTCGTGGAGGAGTGGCTGGACTACTCCGAGCGGCGCATGGCGCACGCGATCGGCCGGCTACCCGCGGGACGCGTGGGCGCGAGCTCCCGCCACGACCCGATACCCGGCCTGCCCGATGGCGTGGAGGTGAGCGTGACGCTCGAGGTGAACCCGGACGAGGGTCGTGTGAGCTTCGACCTGCGCGAGAACCCCGACTGCATCCCGTTCGGGCTGAACGTGTCGGAGAGCTGCGCGCGCAGCGGCTGCGTGATCGCGCTGCTCAACTGCCTCGAAGACGACGTGCCGCGCAACGCGGGCGCGATGCGCCGCGTCGAGATGCTGATCCGCGAGGGCTCGATCGCGGGCGGCCTCGTGGCGCCGTACTCGGCCTCGGCGGCGACCACCAACGTGCTCGAGCGGATCATCAACTCCGCGCAGAGCGCGTTCTGCGAGCTCGGCGACGGCGAGGGCCTGGCGGAGGGCGGCGGGACGCTCGGGGTCGGCTTCGCGGTCTTCTCGGGCACCCATCCCGGCAGCGGCGAGCCTTATGTGAGCGAGCTGGGGATCGGCAACAACGGCGGGCCGGCGTCTACGCACTGCGACGGGTGGGTGACGTATGCAATGCCGGACTGCTCGAAGACGGTGTACATCGACAGCGTGGAGATGCTCGAGCGGACCTACCCGCTGCGGTTCCGCGCGCTGCGGCTGCTGACGGACTCCGGCGGCGCGGGCCGTCAGCGCGGCGGCCCGGCATCGGAACTGGTCTTCGGGCCGAGGGCGACGCCGATGCGCGTGTTCTACCTCGCAGACTTCGCGCGCCACCCGGCGCAGGGCGTCGACGGCGGCGCGGCCGGCGTGGCGGCGTCAGTGAGGGTGATCGACGGCGATGGCGGCGAGCGGAGCGTCGAGCCGGTGGGCGACTCCCACCTGCGGCCGGGCGAGTGGATTCGCGGGGTCGAAGCGGGCGGCGGGGGCTATGGCGACCCGCTGGAGCGCGACCCGCGGGCGGTCCTCGAGGACGTGCTCGATCGCTGGGTCAGCAGGGAGGCCGCCCACGACGTCTACGGCGTGGTGCTCACGCAGGACGCGTCGCGCAGTCAGCTGTCTGTCGATGTCCAGGGCACGCTCGCCCGGCGCGAGATGCTGCTCAGACAGCGGTCATAGCGGGGCCGACGGCTGACTCGCGGAGATCGAGTGGGGCGCTCCTGACAAAGTTCTAGATACACACATGCGTCGGTGCGATAGAACTTGCTCCGTGGACGAGGGAGCACTGACCCCGATCGCGCGCAACCTGAGGCGTTGGAGGATGACGCGCGAACTGACGCTCACGGCCCTCGCGGAACAGGCCGGGATCGCCAAGTCGACCGTTTCGTTGATCGAACGCGGGCAGGGTAACCCGTCCATCGACACCGTCTGGGCGCTCGCGACGGCCCTGAGAGTTCCGTTCGCGAGTCTCTTCCACGACGAGCCGGCGGCGGACGACGTGCTGGTCGTGCGCCAGCACGAAGCCCCGGTGGTGGCTGTCGATCAGGCCGGGTTGGAGACGCAGGGCCTCGTCATCCGCCACCTGCTGACACGGACCGGCGGCGACCTGATCGAGATCTACACGATGGAGCTCGAAGACGGCGCGGTGCGCCAGTCGGGCGCCCACGTGAGCGGGCTGTTCGAGCACCTCGCGATCACGGAAGGGACCGTCGAGATCTCCACCGAGTCGTTCTCGGAGGTGGTCAGCCAGGGCGATCTGATCAGCTTCCGCGCCGATCGCCCGCACGGCTACCGGGTGATCAAAGGCCCGGTCCGGCTCGTGTCGGTGCACGAGTACGTCAAAACCGGCAACCCCTGAGGCGGCCGCGCTACTCGCTCGCGGCCGGCTGAACCTCGCGCAGCTCCCCCGTCTCGGGGTTGAAGACGAAGCCCCTGATGTGGTCGTGGGCGATCAGCTCGCGGCTGGAGCGCAGGCGCGCGAGGCTGTGGCGGAGGGTCGCCTCGACATCCTCGAACGCGCCGAGGCGCCAGTTGGGCAGGGCGCCGTCGGCAGCCAAGGCCTGCGTGAACTCGTCCTCGGAGGCGCCGTGCAGGCCGCAGCCGTCGTGCATCACGACGATGATCTCCTCGGTGCCGAGCAGGCGCTGGGAGATGCTGAGCGAGCGGATCGCGTCGTCGGTCGCGAGGCCGCCGGCGTTGCGGATGATGTGCGCGTCTCCCCGCTGCAGGCCGAGCATCGGGAAGAGGTCGATGCGCGTGTCCATGCATGCGAGCACGGCGACGCGCTCGCGCGGTCTGGGGCTGAGGCCGGGTGCGGCGAGCTGCGGTGCGCGCGCGTCGGCCTCCTTCAGCATCTCGTCGGCGTGGGGCATCTTGGAGGGTGATGCTATGCGCTGCGCCGGAGCGTGGTCTCGGCGAGCGCCATTGACATAGAGTACGCCGGGTGGAGCTTGCCGACAAGCACATCGTGGTCACCGGCGGGGCCGGTGGCATCGGCCGGGCGCTGATCCGCAGGTTCGCCGAGGAGCGCCCGCGAGCGCTGGTGGTGGCCGACCGCGAGCTGGAGGGCGCGCAGCGGATCGCCGAGGAGGTGGGCGGCCTGGCGGTGGAGCTGGACGCGGGCGAGGAGGACAGCGTGCGCGCGCTGATCGCGAAGGCCACGGAGGCGAACGGGCAGATCGACGTCTTCATCTCCAACGCGGGCGTGCCCGGCGGCATGGGCGGCCCGGAGGCGCCGGACGAGGCGTGGGACGAGGCGTGGCGGGTGAACGTGATGGCGCACGTGTGGGCGTCGCGGGCGCTGCTGCCGGAGATGCTCGAGCGCGGCGAGGGCTACCTGATCAACACAGCCTCGGCGGCGGGCCTGCTGACGCAGGTGTCGTCGCTGGTGTACAGCGTGACGAAGCACGCGGCGGTGTCGCTGGCGGAGTGGATGTCGATCGAATACGCCGAACAGGGCGTGCGCGTGTCGTGCATCTGCCCGCAGGGCGTGCGCACGCCGATGCTCGAACTGGCGATGCACGAGCCGGCGGGCGCGGCGGCGCTGACGGCGGGCGGGCTGATCGAACCGGAGGACGTGGCGGACGCGGTGGTGGAGGGGATCCGCGTGGAGCGGCTGCTGATCCTGCCGCACGAGAACGTGGCGGGCTTCCTCGCGCTGAAGGGCTCGGACCCGGAGCGCTGGCTGAAGGGCATGCGCCGGATCGTGCGCGACGCCCGTGCGGGCGCCTCAGGCGACGCCTGAGCAGCGATCGAGCGTCGTAGCGTCGTGTGAGCAGATCAGCTCGACCTCGCCGGAGTGGCGTTGGGCGAGCTCGCGCAGGCGCTCGCGGTTCTCCCTACGCGCGGAGCGATCGGCGTCGTCGAACAGCTGGAAGGCCTCGAGCGCCCTGGGGGTGTGCGAGGGCGTCTGCACCTCGCGGTGGTGGAAGTACGCGTCGCCGCAGTGCAGCAGCCAGTCGTCCGCGCGCTTGATCGCGATGCCGGTGTGGCCGAAGGTGTGCCCGTGCAGGGGGATCAGGAGGATCTCCGCGTCGCTGCCGGGGAGGATGCGCACGCTGTCGAAGCCGAGCCAGCGATCGCCTTCGACCTCGTGCTGGACCCAGCGCGGGCCGTGCGCCCAGTGCGCCGCGACGTAGCGGAGCTTTTCGTTCCAGCGGGGGCGCAGCGCGGCGTCGAGCTCGCGTCCCATGAGGTGAACCTCGGCTTCGGGAAAGTCCGGCAGGCCGCCGGCGTGATCGAGGTCGAGATGAGTTGTGATGATGTGGCGTACGTCGTGCGGGTCGAAGCCGAGCTCGCGGATCTGCGCGATGGCGGTCTCCGAGGCGTCCAGCCGGGGGCGGATGAGCGTTGTGAACGGACGTCCGAGCTGGCGCGGCCGGCGCGTGTCGTCGAGGCCGAAGCCCGTATCGACGAGCACGAGGCCGTCGGCGCCCTCGATCAGCAGGCAGTGGCAGACGAGCCGCGCGTTCTCGAACAGGCCGCCTTCGCCCGTGAGCAGCCGTGCGCCGTGCGGGCACAAGGTGCCGCAGTTGAGGTGGTGGATGGCGCTCGGTGAGACGTTCACGCGGTGGTCTGCTCGTGGGCCGTGGGGGCGCTCGGCACGGCCAGCGCGCGGCCGTGGCGGATCAGGTCGGCGGCGCGCTCGGCGACGGCGATGACGGGCGCGTTGGTGTTCCCGCGCGGGACCGTCGGCATCACCGACGCGTCGACGACGCGCAGCCCCTCGAGGCCGTTGACGCGCAACTGCTCGTCGACGACCGCGTCGGGGTCGGTGCCCATCCTGCACGTGCCGACGGGGTGGTAGACGGCGAAGGTGGTTCGCGCGGCGTGCGCCCTGAGCGCCTCGTCGCTGTCGCCGTCGGGGGTGTTGAACGGCTCGGCGCAGTACGGCCTCATGGCGGGCTGGCCGCAGATGTCGAGCGTGAGGCGCAGCCCGGCGATCATCCGCTGCATGTCGTCACCGGCGGTGTAGAACGCGTTGTGCACGATCGGCTTGGCGGTGGGGTCGTTGGACGCGAGCCGCACGGTGCCGCGGCTGTGCGGCGTGAGCAGGCACGGCGAGACCCACACGCCGTGGGCCTGGGGGTCGCCGAGCCCCTCTTCGACGATGTGCACCGGCGCGAGATGAAACTGCACGTCGGGCGCCGGCGCGTCGGGGGCGACGCGCGCGAAGCCGCCGGCCTCGGCGAGGTTGGACGCGAACGGCCCGGTCTGCGTGGCTTCGTACTCCGCGAGCGCGTCGGGCTCGAGCGCGAGCAGCAGGCTCTCGGGCTCGGGGGTGGTCCACACGAGCTGCGTTGCGGCGTGGTCGGAGAGGTTTTCCCCGACGGTGGGGCGGTCGAGCAGCACCTCGACCTCGCGCATGGTGAGGTGTTCGGCGGGGCCGACGCCCGAGAGCATGAGCAGCTGCGGGGTGTTGTAGGAGCCGCCGCAGAGGATCACCTCGCGCTCGGCGCGCAGCTCCTGGACCTCGCCGAGCCGGCTCGCCTGGACGCCGACAGCGCGCGTGCCCTCGAACAGCACGCGCTCGACCCGCATGTACGGCATCACGGTGAGGTTGGGCCGCTGCATCGCGGGGTGCAGATAGGCGACGGCTGTGCTCGCGCGCATCCCGGCGCGCTGGGTCACCTGGTAGAGGCCGAGGCCGTCCTGCTCGGCGCCGTTGAAGTCCTCGTTGCGCCCGAGGCCGCACTGCTCGCCCGCGTCGGCGAACGCGTGCGAGATGCGGTTGTGGGAGCGCTCGTCGCTGACCGGCAGCGGTCCGCCGACGCCGTGGTACTCGGAGGCGCCGCGCTCGTTGTCCTCGGCCTTGATGAA
Source organism: uncultured Solirubrobacteraceae bacterium (assembly GCA_964588985.1). Lineage (GTDB taxonomy): Bacteria > Actinomycetota > Thermoleophilia > Solirubrobacterales > Solirubrobacteraceae > Palsa-744. Next base: position 15,491 of record CAZPQW010000027.1, on the reverse strand, counting down.
GTACGGCAGCACGTCGGCCCACGACCAGCCGGGGACGCCCCAGTCGTCGTAGTCGCGGCGGTTGCCGCGGATGTAGACCATCGCGTTGATCGAGGAGGACCCGCCGAGCACCTTGCCGCGCGGGAGCGTGATCCGTCTGCCGTTGCACTCCTGCTCGGGCGCCGAGTGGTAATCCCAGTCGACCTCGGTGGCGCCCAGTTTGAGATAGCCGAGCGGAACGTGGATGTTCTGGTTGACGTCCGGCGGGCCGGCCTCGAGCAAAAGCACCCGCGCGTCCGGGTCCTCGCTTAGACGGCTCGCGAGCACGCACCCCGCTGACCCGGCACCCACGATCACGTAGTCGAACATGGACTCCCGCTCCCTCTCTCGCGGTTCACCCTCCTCGAGGCCACGATACAGGACCGTGAGATGGCTCTCACGCTTAGCTACGCCATGGCGCCATGGGTCTAGCATCAGCGTTCTGATGTACGCACGCCGTCGCTTCACGCTCCTGGCTCTGGTGGTGTTGGCGGTGGCCAGCGGCGCCTACATGAGCGTGGCGGTCGGCCGCTCCGACGAGCGGCACGCGATCGCCGACGCGGGCCTGAGCGGGCACACCCGACGAGCGCACACGCGACAGCGCGTTGCGGCAGCCCGTACAGCCGGCCACGTCGTGCCACATCTGCAGGTGACGCCGCCGACGAGGGCGACGAGCGCGTGGACGACGGCGGCGCTCGTCCATGGACAGCCGGCGGTGTGGGTCGCACAGCGCTCGGGCGTGACGCTGATGCGCCTCGATCAGCGCCTCGTGCATCTCACGCTGCATGCCGGCTCGAGCGACGGCGGCACCGTCGGATGGGTCTACGGCGACCGCGTCACGCCGCGAGAGGTTCACCTGCTCGTGGCGGCGTTCAACGGCGGCTTCAAGCTCACCTACTCCAATGTGGGATTTGTGTCGGCGGGCCATGTGGCGGTTGCGCTGAAGCCCGGGCTGGCGTCGATCGTGACCTACACCGACGGGCAGACCAACATCGGAGCATGGGATGCGGGCGTGCCGAGCGCGCGAGAGAAGGTCTTCTCGGTACTGCAGAACCAGCAGCTGCTGGTCGACCGCGGCGTGGCGGCCGCGAACGTCTCCAGCTGCGTCACCAGCTGCTGGGGCGCGACGGTGGGCCCGCGCACGCAGGTGGCGCGTTCGGGCCTGGGCATCACGGCGAGCGGGCAGCTCGTGTGGGCCGCCGGCGAGAACCTGCTGCCGGCCGAACTGGCGAGCTCACTGATCGCGGCCGGGGCGCTCCGGGCGATCGAGCTCGACATCAACCCCGACTGGGTGGCCGGCTACCTCTACCCGCATCATCCGACCGGCCCGGTGCCGGTGCCGCTCGTTCCGGGCCAGCTGGGAATCGCGGGGCACCTGCTCGAACCGTACAGCCGCGATTTCCTCGCGGTGGTGGCGAACTAGCTTCGCGTCTCGCCGCGCTGGACGCCGGCGATCACGTCCGCGCCGAGCACCGCGTCGACCTCCAGCTGCGCGGTGGCCATGACGCGCGCGACGGTCATGTACTGGCCGATGACGAGCAGCAGCTGCACGATCTCGGCGGGTGTGAAACGCGCGCTCATGGCGGCGAACGTGGGCTCGTCGGGCGTGGCGTCCCGCACAACCTGGGTGGTGAAGCGCACGACGAGCCGGCCGTCCTCCCCCAGCACATCGGCATCGACGTCGTCGGCGGCGAGGGCGTCGGCCTGCTCCTGTGAGCCGCCGACGGCGAGGAGGATCGGCACGTGCTGCACCCACTCGTATTCGGCTCCGGGTGTGAGGCGTGCGACACGGAGGATCGCGAGCTCGCGCAGCACGGGGTCGAACCAGCGCGCGTCGAGGCAGTCGCCGCCGAAGCGCAGCCAGTTGACGAACGTCCCCTGCGCGTTGGCGACGGTCGCGAAGATGGCGAGCGGCGGGAGGCGCTCGAGCGCGGCGCGCACGGCCGGATCGGCGTCGGCTGGGTCGAGGACGGGCAGGCGTGCCATCGCGGAGAACATACACCGCGGGATCGCTTGCCCGAGGTATATGGTGAGCGCACGATGATCGCCCCCTCGGGCAGGCAGTTCGAGATCACGAGCGGGGATCAGCGCGCGACGATCGTCGAGGTCGGCGGCGGGATCCGCGAGTACGCGGTCGGCGATCGGCAGGTGCTCGAGCCCTACCCGCTGGAGCGGATGTGCGACGGCGGGCACGGGGCGCCGCTGCTGCCGTGGCCAAACCGGCTGCGGGGCGGGCGCTACAGCTTCGACGGTGTCGACTACCGGGTGGAGTTGAGCGAGCCGGCGCGGGGCAACGCGATCCACGGCTTCATGCGCTGGCGCTCGTGGAGCGCGGCGGAGCACACGCCCGAGCGGGTGTCGATGGCCGCGACGCTCCACCCGATGCCCGGATACCCGTTCGCGCTCGAGCTGAGCGTGGCCTATGAGCTGGGCGAGGCAGGGTTGACGGTGTCCACGACGGCGACGAACGTGGGGGATGCGGCGTGCCCGTACGGGGCCGGCCAGCACCCCTACCTCTCCCCCGGCGAGGGAACGGTGGACGGGTGCGTGCTGGAGCTGCCCGCCCGCACGCGCATCCTCACCGACGAGGCGAGCGCGACCCGCTCGGGCAGCGAGCCGGTCGAGGGAACTCAGTTCGACTTCCGTCGTGCACGCACGATCGGCGCCGCGAGCGTGGACGCGGCGTTCACCGATCTGGAGCGCGAGGACTCGGGCAGGGCGGTGACGCGCCTGACCGGCACGGACGGCGGCTGCGTGGCGCTGTGGGTGGATGAGAGCCACGGCTTCCTGCAGCTCTTCACGGGGGACTCCCTCGCCCCGTCGCGCAGGCGCACGGGCCTCGCGGTGGAGCCGATGACGTGCGCGGCGAACGCGTTTCAGAGCGGTGACGGGTTGATCAGGCTCGAGCCGGGCGATTCACTCACGACGCGCTGGGGTGTGGAATTGTTGTGAAAGCGTCGTGACGGGAACGTGCACGCGACCCGCGTTCTGGTCACGAATCTGACACACCTGCGTCACATCCGCGCAACCCGCGAGCGTTAGACCCGAGAAAGGGTGAGTCCACACGGCGCCGGAGGCGGCTGCCTGTGACAAAACCCAATCAAGGAGAGCACGCATGCGACACAAGCGCGCTGTTCCAGCGCTGTTGGCTGCGCTGGCGATTTCAGGGGGGAGCGTGGTCGCTGCCCAGTCGGCTACCGCGGGGACACCGGCCCGCGCTTCCCGTGTTCAAGCGAAAAGCGGTGAACCGTCGAGCATGACTCCGATCAAGCACGTGGTGGTGATCTTCCAGGAGAACGTGTCGTTCGACCACTACTTCGGGACCTATCCGCACTCGGCCAACTCCGACGGGCAGTCGTTCAAGGCGGCGAAGAACACGCCGGCCGTCGACGGCCTGCTCCCCGCGACGAGCGAATCTCTTCCGCCGAGCCTGCGGCACATCGCGAACCTCCTCTACAGCAACCCCAACACGGCGCAGCCGCAGCGGCTGGACAGCAGCCCGACGGGGCTGCCCGGCAGCGCGGGCGGCCAGCTGACGTGCGACCAGGACCACAACTACAGCGACGAGCAGCAGTCGTTCGACAGCGCGAACATGGACCACTTCGTCCAGAGCGTCGGCCAGGGCAACGGCAACTCGCCGTTCGGCACGCCGTGCACGCCGGCGACGGTGATGGACTACTACGACGGCAACACGCTCCCCGCGCTGTGGAACTACGCGCAGCACTACGCGATGAGCGACAACTCCTACAACACCACGTTCGGACCGTCGGCGCCGGGCGCGATCAGCCTCGTGTCGGGCAACACCGGCAACGTGGACACCTCGCACGAGGCGAACAACCCGTCGATCGCGACGTCGACCTCGCCCAACGCGGACCTCACGGCGAACGGCCTCGGCGGCTACTCGCTGACGAGCGACGCGCAGCCCTACTGGGACGACTGCTCGACGCGCGACGCGGTGGCGCTGTCGGGCACGAACATCGGCGACGAGCTGAACGCCGCAGGCGTGTCGTGGGGCTGGTTCGAGGGCGGCATGCGCCCGAGCGCCAGCTACCAGGAAGCGCTCGCGGCGAACGCCAAAACGGGTCAGCCGACGAGCACGTTCATCCCGGACGAGTTCTCCTCCTACTTCGGGAACGCGGCGAACCGGCCGGCGCACTCGAGCAACCAGAACCTGTGCTCGACGGTTCACCCGGTGGGCGTGGCGCTCGGCGGCACGGGCCAGTGGGGCTACAAGGACGACTACATCCCGCACCACGAGCCGTTCCAGTACTACGCTTCGACCGCCAACCCGCACCACCTGACGATCCCCACGAGCTCGACCGGGCAGGACACCCTGGCGGGGCTTCAGGCGATCGGCCACGACACGCAGTCCTACGCGAACGGCGTGCCGCAGTTCAACACGCCTAACCACCAGTACGACACGAGCGACTTCAACCAGCTCGTGGAAGCGGTGAGCAGGCACGAACTGCCGGCGTCGGCGCTGCCGGCGGTGAGCTTCCTCAAGGCCCCCGGGTACGAGGACGGCCACGCGGCGTACTCCGAGCCGGAGGACGAGCAGCAGTTCATCGCGACCACGATCAACGAGCTGATGCGCTCGCCGGACTGGAAGAGCACGGCGGTGATCGTCAACTACGACGACTCCGACGGCTGGTACGACCACGTGTACAGCGGTGTGACCAACGCGTCGCTGTCGCCGGCGGACAACCTGACGAACACGTCGCTCAGCGTGCCGACGCTCGGCACGTCGGGTCAGTGCGGCGGCAACCCGCAGGGGACGCTCGAAACCCCGACGCCGCTGTCGGGCGAACAGGGCCGCTGCGGCTTCGGCCCGCGTCTGCCGATGATGGTGATCTCCCCGTTCGCCAAGAAGAACGCGGTCGACCACAACCTCAGCGATCAGTCCTCGATGATCAACTTCATCGAGTACAACTGGGGCGTTCCCGGCATCGCCGGCTCGGCCGATCAGCTGCTGGCTGGTACGAACGCGAGCGAGGGCGTTCCGTTCGACCTCGCGGGGATGTTCGAATTCGCCGGTAAGCGCAACGGAAGGCTGTACCTGAACCCGACGACGGGGCAGAAGGAGAAGTGAGCGACGGCGCGCTTCGTCGCGCGCGTCGGTGAATGGCGAGGCTCAGGCCCGCGGCTCGCTCAGAGTCGCGGGCCCTGGGCTTTGGCCCCTCGACAGCTTGGACTCGTAGAGGTTGCGGTCGGCGCGCGCGAACGTGGTGTCGAGATCCTCCCCGGGCAGCCACTCGCTTACGCCGGTCGACCAACCGATGGGATCCTCGCCGCCGCGCAGGCGTCCGAGCGCGGCCTGCGCCCCGGTGGGCGTGGTGCAGGGGAGCAGCAGCACGAACTCGTCGCCGCCGTAGCGGGCGAGGATGTCGCTGGGGCGGACGCACTCGCGCCAGCGGCGGCCGAGCGCCGCGAGCAGCCGATCGCCAGCGGCGTGTCCGGCGCGATCGTTGATCTGCTTGAAGTCGTCGAGGTCGATCACCGCGAGAGTGAGTGGAGATCTGGTGCGGGTCGCGAGCGCGCGCTCGCGCAGCGCCGCGGTCAGGAAGCCGCTGCGGTTGAGCAGACCCGTCAGATGGTCGGTGCCCGCCTGGCGCCGCAGGCTCTCGCTGAGGTTGCCGAGCAGGATGCAGATGGACCAGATGGTGATGGTGACGACGACCCAGTAGATCGCCACGTGTGGGAGCCTCCCGATCAGCAGCGCTACACCGAAGCCGACCGAGATCAACAGCCCCTGCAGGTTGACGGCGCGGCGGGGGAAGAAGTGCGCGGCGTAGATCACGATCCAGGGGTAGGCGAACGCGGCGATCATCATCCCGCCGTGGGTGGAGGCGTTTGCGATCAGGCTGCTGGTGACGATCGATCCGCCCGCCGCGAGCAGCTCGAAGCCGAAGAGCGATATGCGGTTGGCGAGCAGCCAGACGCAGCATGCGACGAGTACGCCCATCGTGCCGATGGCCGCGACGAGGCCGGTGGGCTCGGTGGCGCTGATCGGGAAGGCGACGGTGGCGAGGCAGATGAGGCCCTTGAAGAAGAAGAGCAGCGCGAGCGACCACGCGATCGGCGGGCGCCCGTCGGCGAGTCTCAGTGCGAGCGCGCGCAGTGGCGTGGGCGCGGCTGCTGTCCGCGGCGGCCCATCCACGGCGAGCCCCTCACCGGTGGCGCCTAGCGCCTGCCAAAGGGACTGAGATGATTCGGAGTACATCGGTTTGCCTATTCTTCGGAATAGGAGCGCTGGCGCTTGAGCCCAGGGCGCGTCCGCGGCCGGGAGTTTCGCGTGGCAGGTTGCGGCGTGTCAGCCGAGCGCTACCGGCAGCGGAAGGCTGTACGTGGTGAAGCCGTGCTTGGTGGCGTGCCTGTTGGCCGCGACCGTGCTCTTGAGCTGGAAGACCGCGGCCCTGGCGTCGGCGGGGACGCTCACCTGGATGTGGAACCGCCCGCTGGCCGGCGGTGTGAAGGTCTTGACGATCGCGACCTTGCCGCATTCGAGCTGCTCTTCGACTGCGATCGGAGCGATCGGCTTGGTGAGCGGAAGCTCGACGTGGCCGGCGAGGGTGACGGTCGTGCCGGAGGCGGTGGGCGGTTCCAGCTGCAGGCGCCTGGTGAGCTTCAGGTGCAGCGAGCGGAGCTTGCCGATCGCGGCGCTGTAGCGGGTGGTGAGGGCGTTGCGGATCCTGGCGGGCGGCAGCGGCGCGGTGGTGAGGAACTGGCCGCTGGCTTTGACGGTGGCGGTTGCGACCTGCTTGACCTTGTTGAAGAGGATCCTGACCTTCTCGCCGACGAGGCGCTTGGCGGCGCTGCCGCTGAGCAGCACGCGCGAGCCGCGGATGTAGGCGTCGTTGAGGGTCAGTTCGGCGGGCACGCACCCGAGGCGGAGCGCTTCGATCGCCTTGGGGGTCGAGGCGACGGTTGGGCCGGCGGCCGGTGGCGTGATGGGCGTGACGGGGACCGAGGAGAGTGGGCCGCCGCCGACAGCTGGTGCGACGCCGCCGAGCTCGAACGCGCCGCTGTCGCACTGTCCTGCGCGACCGTAGCCACGCTGGTCGGTAGCGGGGCAGCCGCTCACTCCGATGTCTATCGCGGGGCTGCCCGCGAGCAGGGGCACCGTCTGCGTGGGGCCGCCGTTGGAGCCGATTTCCCCGACGCCGAGCGCGACCCCCATCTGCCCGCCGGCCAGCGCGCAGGTTTCGTCGGTGGAGAGGTTGCCGCCGAGGTTCTTCCAGGTGAGGGCGACGCCGACCGAGGAGCCGGCGCATGCCTGGTCGAGACCGCCTTCGCCGGTGGGGCCGAGCAGGACGTTGGCGAGACTCACCTGAGCGCCTTCGCCGGCGTTGATGTCCGAGCCGCCGCCTTTGCTGCCGCCGGCGATGTCGCCATAGAAGGTGACGTTGAGGAACGACGCGGTGCCTTCTTCGAGATAGGCGGCGCCGCCCTCGTATGTGAGTCCCGGCGAGACCCAGCCATCGTCGGCGAACGTGACGTTGGAGAACGACGAGTGGGCGTTGATCGCGAAGACCGCGCCGCCGCTGCCCGTGCCGGAGGTGTCGCCGTAGAAGGTGGTGTCGGACACGCCGAGCGTTGTCCCGGCCTGCATGCTCACCGCACCTCCGCCGCCGTTGTTGCCGATGTCGTGGTCGAATTCGGAGTCGAGGATCTTGAGCGTGCCGTTGCCCTCGACGTCTATCCCGCCGCCGTAGCCGTTGTCGATGTCTTCGGTGAAGCGGACGTGGTCGATGGTCAGTTCGCCCCCGCTCTGGAGGACCCCGGCGCCGCGGTCGTCGAGTTGGGTGAACGCTTCGTCTTCGTGCTGGAAGCCCTTCTCGACGGTGAGGCCTTCGAGCACGTCGGAGCCACCGCCGGTGACGCTGATCGCGCGATCGTGGCTTGCGGCGTCGATGATCGTGACTCCCACTCCCGCGCCCTTGATCGTGAGCGTGGTGCCGGCTGTGTTGGTGAGTCGTAGCTCGCCGGTGATGGTCGGATGTCCCGAGTCGGCCGGACCGAATTCGTAGGTGCCGGCGGGCACGTCGATCGTGTTGCTGGCGTCGGCGGAGAGGCGGGCGGCTGCGATCGCGCCGCGCAGGGTGCAAGTGCTCGCGCATTCGCCACTGGTGCTGTCGGCGGTGCTGTTGACGGTGAACTCGGCGGCGAGTGCGGGGGCGCCTGCGACGGCGAGCAGCGTCACGACTGCACCGGCGAGCGCAAGGGCGGTCCAGCGTTTGCGGAAAATCACGGTTGTGAGCCTACAGGCTTGACAGCAGGCCGAGGCCTCGCGTCAGGTCGACTGAGGCAGCTTTGTCGAGCGCCGTTTGGCGCTGGGTGCCGACGGCGGCGGGACGACCGGTCCGATGTTCCCGTCCGGCGCCTCGTCGAGATCGACGATCACCGGTGCGTGGTCGCTTGGGCCCTTGCCCTTGCGGGCCTGACGGTCGACCCACGCCGCCTGCACCCTGGCGGCGACGGGAGCGCTGGCGAGCACGAGATCGATGCGCATTCCGAGGTCCTGGTGGAACATCCCGGCGCGGTAGTCCCAGTAGGTGAACACCCGCTCGGTGGGCCAGCGGTCGCGCACGACGTCGCGCAGGCCGAGCGCCTGCAGCTTGGCGAGCGCGGCGCGCTCGGGTGGGGTTACGTGGGTGTGGCCGGCGTAGGCGGCGGGGTCGAACACATCGGCGTCGGTGGGCGCGATGTTCACGTCCCCGCACACGACGGCGGCGTCGGGGCCGGAGCCGACCATCGCCTCGAGGGCGGCGAGCCAGGTGAGCTTGTACTGGTAGTGCTCGGAGTCGGGGGTCCGCCCGTTCGGCACGTACACCGAGCACACTCGTATCCCCCCGCACGTGGCGGACACCGCGCGAGCCTCCTGGTGCGGAAAGCCGGGTGCGCCGGGGATCCCGGGGACGACATCGTCGAGGCCGACGCGGGAGAGGATCGCGACCCCGTTCCACTGCGCTTCGCCGTGTAGGGCGAAGGCGTAGCCGCGGCTGGCGAGCTCCTCGCCGAGCAGCTGCTCGAAGGCGTCGTCGGCGAGCTTCGTCTCCTGCAGGCACACGACGTCCGGCTGTCGCTGCTCCAGCCACTCGAGTAGACGCGGGGCGCGCTGCTTGGCCGAGTTGACGTTCCAGGTGGCGATCCGCACGCGGCGTACGGTAGCGAGACGAGCCGCGCTGTCTCTCACCCGGCGGACCGAACCGGTGTGCAGGCGCTCGACCGCAGACAGACGTATGAATCGAACGGTTCGGGTTGGCGGATTTCCATATGTGGGTTACGCTTGGTCTCCAGCCAGGCTTTGGCTGTGGGAGCGGTCGGCCTGGAACGTCCTGACCTCGAGGAGGGTGAAGTGTCTGTTCTCTACCGTGTCCATGCACGCGCGCTCGTTTGCTGCGTGGCGGCGATCGCCGTGCTTGGAGCGCTCGTGTTCGCGTCAGCCGCGGGCGCCGCTCAGGTGGGCGGCACGTATCTGGCGCTGGGCGACTCGCTCGCGTACGGCTACCACGCAGCGCAGTTCAAGAGCGAGCTCGAAAGCAAAGGGTTCGTCGAACCGGCGACGTTCAACGACGGCTACGTCGACGACTTCGGCGCGGCGCTGAAGCTCGCGAACCCGAAACTGCAGATCGTCAACGACGGCTGCCCGGGAGAGACGACGGAAACATTGATCAACGGATCGGGCATCCCCGGATACTGCGCCGGCGGACCCACCGGGTCGCCGTTCCCGTACGCGTTCCTGCACCACTCCTATGGCGCTCACTCCTCACAGCTGGCGGACGCGCTTGCGGTGCTCAAAGCAACCCCGAACGTGAGCCCGATCACGCTCGACATCGGGGCGAACGACGTGCTCCAGTTCCTGGGAAGCAAATGCGGCTTCCCGGCGACGTTCACGTGCACGCCGGCGGAAGTGGAAGCGGAGTTCGGGCACATCGCGGCGAACGCGTACTCGATCCTGGCGCAGCTGCACGCTGCGGCGCCGAAAGCGCAGCTCGTGCTGATCGGCCTCTACAACCCCTATCCGACGGTGCTGCCGGCACCGGGCGGGGACGCGACGACCGCGGCGCTCAACTCGGCGCTATCGAAAGTCGCGGCGGCCGTGCCCGGGGCGAGCTTCGCCAACCCGGAGCCGCTGTTCAACACGTCGATCGTGACCCACGCGCCGGAAGCGACGGACCTGCCGACGATCTGCGCGTTCACGGCGATGTGCCCGGGTGGCACGTTCAACCCGGCGAGCCCGAACGCGGACATCCATCCGACGAAGCTCGGCTACGGCGTGATGGCGGGAGTCGTGGGAACGGACTTCCTGACGCACTGACCGCTCGAACACGGGAGACCCGCGCCCCGTCGGCTCAAGTGGCTGGCGGGACGTGCGGCCCCCTGCGGTCCTAGAGTGCGGCGGGTGTCGCGAGCAATCGAGGACCGAAACCGGCGAATGCTGCGGGCTCGGGACACGATGGACCGGGCGTTTGCGCAGAAGCTCGACGTGCCGGCGCTTGCGCGTGTGGCCCACGTGTCGCCCGCGCACTTCAGCCGCCAGTTCCAGGCGACCTTCAGCGAGACGCCGCACCGCTACCTGCAGCGTCGCCGGGTGGAGCGCGCGATGGAGCTGCTGCGCGAAACGGACCGCTCGGTGACGGAGATCTGCCTCGACGTGGGGTTCAACAGCCTCGGCACGTTCACGCGCACGTTCGGCGCGATCGTGGGCGAGCCGCCGTCGGCGTACCGCGCGCGCTTCGCCGCCGGTGGGGACGCCCTGCGGGTGCCGGCGTGCTGGGCGATGGCGTGGCTGCGACCGGCCGGATAGAGAGCAGTTTTGGAGAAGCGAGCCGTGGCGGCGCGGTCTAACGTGGCGGCCATGTTCAAACGAATCAGCCACACCTTCATTCATGTCCTCGACCAGGACGAGGCGCTCGACTTCTACGTCGGCAAGCTCGGGATGGTCGTCAACACCGACGCCGACCTGGGAGTGATGCGCTTCCTGACGGTCAACCTCCCCGACCAGCCCGACGTCGAGCTGGGCCTGATGCTCCCCGGCCCGCCCGCATACGACGACGCGACCACAGCGGAGATCCGCGAGCTCGTGGCGAAGGGGGCCGCGGGCGGCGGCCTGATCTTCGAGACCGACGACTGCCAGGCGACGTACGAGCGGCTGCTTGCGGCGGGCGTGGAGTTCACGCAGGAGCCGACGGAGCGCTTCTACGGGACCGACTGCGCGCTGCGCGACCCGTTCGGCAACTCGATCCGCTTCACCCAGCCGCCGGACGGGCCGATGGTGGTGCCCTCGGCTGAGGAGTTCGCGGCGCAGGGTTGATCAGGCGCCGAGCCTCTGGGGCCCAACCGAAATCGGCTTTGCAGGTCGTATAGTTGGGGCCCCAGGGGCCATAGCTCAGCTGGGAGAGCGCCTGCTTTGCAAGCAGGAGGTCACCGGTTCGATCCCGGTTGGCTCCATCGGAAGAAAGTCCTGCAAATCGGCTGGTTTTTAGTCGGGTGCGGTACTCGGTTAGGAGCGGCTTTGGGCAGAGAGTACCGCCGATGAGTACCACGCCGGGGGTTGCTTTGTCGCGGATCGTCGCGTGCTCCGGCTTGTAAGGCAGGGGGTTGGCGTGTGAGTCCACGATCGCCCGACCTCCTTGAAACCCTGTCCGGCTCAGACTGCCAGCGTGGAAATCATGTGCCCTGGGGACCTGTTGTTGGACCAGGAGACCGGTCGGTAGGCTGCCCCGCATGGCTTGGCTCAGTCGATTGCAGCGAGTGTCCGGATGCGGACCCTGATAGGCCACCGAGATATTGAGACGACGCAGCGCTATGTCGACTACGCGCCGGCCGCCCGTGACGCAGAGCTGGTCGCCATCGCGTTGCGCCGTGCCGAGCTCGACAGCGAGCCAGTGCCACATGAGTGGGACCGTGCGTGACGGACTGGCAACAGATGCGGCCTGCGTGGTTCGAGCCGAACCCTTGGATGAAGCGCGACCGTCCGATGGACGAGATAGAGCGGCGAGACTCGCGTCCGCCTTCAACCGAGACGATTGAATGGCATCTGACGTTCGCAGCGGAGGCATACCTACCTTCCCATTCTGCGTACCTGAGTAGCAGGCTAAGGGAGCTCGGATGGTCACAGCGCCGATGGTCGCCGGCTAGCAGCGAGGATCTCGTCCTGCGGATGCGGCAGGGGACGCTTGGTGGGAGCTGGGCGACGCTCAAGACGTTGCTGCCAGTGGTGCCTACTTTTGACGTGTTTCAAGATCGTCAAGCTGACACGTTGCCAGACGGGGCCTCGGCAGTTCAACTCTGGCTGTGGTCGGCGACCCCTTCGTTGACGCTGCTCGTCGCGGGCGTTGAATGGGACGAGACTCGAGGGGAGGCTTTGGACCGGATCGCGAAATCTGACTATCCATCAATCGCGGTCCCCTCAGGCAACGGATACAGCATGTATACGCCCGTGTACCACAAGAAACTCGAAGCCGAGAATTGTCGGCGACGAACACATCGAGAGGTGGCGTCATGGCTACGAGAACGGGTTCCGGGCGCGTTTGCTGACTTGAACGCTCCTGTGCCAATTCTCGACGTGATCACGGCGGCACTCAGTCGTCCCTACACCGAAGACGCCTCTGGTATCTCGGACTATCGAAAGGTGCTCGGGATTGAGCAGCCCTTTGAGGTGGGAACTAGCCCGTCATTCCCCGCGTGGACGCTCGCGCTGGCGGACCGGGACAGCCCCGGAGTCTTGTCGCTCGGGGCACGGACGATTGATGCCGTCGAGTCGGTCGAGCGAATAAACGGTCGCGTCGAGGAAACCCGTTGGCAGCTCATGCAGCACTTCGGCTCGGAGCTTCTAGGACTCCTTTCGGGGTGGACGACATTGTCGCTGCTCGACGCCTTCCAAGCGTATTTTTCGACTACACGCGACCGAGCAAGGGGCGGCAACGAGAGTCTCAGGGCGTTCGCCGGCCGGCTTTCCACCGACGAAATGGCAGTATTGAGGCGAGGCTCGGACGTATCAGCACTCTGCGTTGACGTGGAAACATGGCCGCCCGACTATGGCCCCGCTGTGCTATTCCGTAACCTGGACTTCACGATCAATGACCGGTTCGATCGTACTTATGACCTCCGCGAGAGCTGGCAAGCAAGACTCAAAGAAAACGCGGAGAACGTAGCTCGAAGCGAGCGTGACGAACGCCAGCGTCTCTCGACCAGTGCCGAGGTGTTGGGGCTCGCGCAGAACGTCCGGGTGCAATGGCAGATCCGTGCGTTGACGCTTGCCCTGCTTATCGCCGCTGTGCTGACGATCGCACTCACAGTCCTGTCATTACGCCATGGCGGCGACAGCACGCCGAGCCCTGCTCCCGTACCGACGACAACGCCGCAGTAGAGCCGGTGGCAACAGCGTTACGCGCGACACGCCTACCCAGCCTGGGAAGCAGGCGCCAAGAGTCCGAAGTGCGTCACACTCACGCCGTCAGGACCAATCTGGCCGACTAGCATCCCATCTCGATCGGCCAAGTGGACGACGTGGTGATTCATAAGCAGGATCAGTTCGCGCGTCACCCGATCGACGAGTTCCCGCGCATCGGATAGGGAGAGGTGCTCTTTGAAGGGATTACGCGCGTGTAGGAAAGCGCTCAGCTTTCCCCATTCTCGCTCCCAGCTCTCCTCGCTGAGGGCGCCCTCCACTGGGCGGAGGTCTATTGTCAGTTGTCCCGGTGCTTTGTAAGGCGTCGTCGCTTTGGGCCAGTAATCCGGGTTCGCGGCTCGCGCGATCTTCGCAGCTTCGCTCGCTGACTTCTTGCTCGACAGAGCGAGGTCGATGCTTTCGATTGCGTCCCGGTTCGTCACGAGCGAGCCCATGACAATCAGCTCGATGGCTATCCGGATCTGGAGGGCGCAGGACTCGATCTCTGGTCGCATGTGTGCACTTGGCAGGTGAGTGCGCGCGTGCTCGATTCGTTTGTAAATCTCGTCTAGGACTCGGCGGTATAGCTCGTCGTCCTCAGGCGAGATGACATGATCGCCCTCGTCAGCCATCGCGTCCGGAGATCTTACGTGACACCTACCTAAACGCATCTGTGGTCCCGCGGTGGTCCTTCGGCTTGGCTCATCGCCGGCCCGGCTCCGCTGGTACGCGCGTAGTCCGACCATTAGACTCGCGTAGGTGGAGCGCTTGAAACGCGACGGCTACGAGAGCGCTGAGGATCTCGCCCGCGATCTCCGTGTGAACGGACGGTCTTTGCGAGCGATACTCCGGGCGTACAAACTCGTCCCAGACCACGAGGTCGCCGACGGCTCCAGATACGAAATGAGTGCGCGTGTGGCTGCGGATATCGCTCAGGACCCGCGAGTCGCTGCGCTCCCCCGCCATGAAGCATAGGTGCGAGCCGAGTCGCTTTCTCAGATCGAATGAATGGGATCATGCTGGGTCTTGGGTTCTTTGTCGGGCGTGCCGATAACGAGCCGGGCGATATCCCACACCGAAAGGATCAACGTGCTAGCCAGCTCAAGCGGCGGCGGAGGAGCCGCTGTCTTCCTAGGCATCATCGTAATCGGCGCCTACTTCTTGCCGACAATCGTCGCCATCTCTCGGAAGGTCACCAACCAGGGCAGCGTGGCGGTGATCAACTTCTTCCTCGGATGGACGCTAATCGGCTGGGTCGCGGCACTGGCGATGGCCTGTCGGACAAGTCGCTTGGTGCGTGACAGCGTCAGCTCCGAGATCGACGGACGTCGGCGAGACACCTAGCGACCGGCCCACTGACCTGAGCCCTGTTTCTAGAGGTGTGCGCGACGTGAAGCTGAGGCTAGCCGCTGTCCCGGTGAGCGTCCGCTCGATCACGAGGCATCAAGAGGCCCACTCGTCCGGCGGCACTCCTGGCGTCCAAGCGTCGATTACGCTGCCGCCTTCCTGGCGGAGTGCGTGTCCGTAGTCGGCGAGATGGGCGTGGAACGCCAGCTCGTGGCGTGGGTCGTCCGCGGCCACGTCGATCCAGTCGCGCCAGACGACGAAAGCGCACAGTGTCTCGACGTGGGATGCGTCTTCCCACCAGCCGTCCTTGAGGTGCGCGAGCGCCTTCGGATAGCGGCCGTGTAGGGCGACGATCGACCCCCACATTCGTTGGCGCCATTCCGAGTCGCCCATGACGGGTTCGATCCACGGCGCGTGGCTGTCGAAGTCGAGGTCGTCGTCCTCGATCGCCGCTGGCGTGGCCGCAGCGCCACGATCGGCGATGGGGTTGTGCTCGGTGAGCTGGCTCACCATCTGGGCGGCGATTCGTGCGACGGGTTCGCCGGCGCGCTCGGCGCGTTGCTTCAGCTCGGCCATTGCTGTGTCGGAAAGCGTGATCTTCAGTCGCTGGCTCATTGGGTCATCTCCGTCTTGATCGGGTCGCGCGATATGCGCCTCTCTTGTTAATGACCGTGGGCCCACGAAAACGGCCATGTAATTTCTTTTGGGCCTGTTGGGGCCCTGGGTTTACGGG
>CAZPQW010000026.1:0-46358 GCA_964588985.1 uncultured Solirubrobacteraceae bacterium | reverse complement strand
TAGTCCATGTCGAACAGGTGCTCGCGCCAGCGTTCGTCGATGATCTGCAGCAGCAGGAATCGCTCCAGCGCTCCCATCAGCTCCTCGCCGAGGGACTGCTGGCGGGCCTCGTACAGCTCCATCGCGGTGTTCACGATCCGGTCGCTCAGCGAGTTGCGGTCGACCGTGTCGCTGCTCAGTTCCTCGCGGCCGAGGTCGAGCGGGAAGAACTGGCCGAGAGCGACGAACAGCCCGTCGAGGTCCCAGTCCTCGAGGAAGTCGCCCGGCGTGTACTGGTCGATCGTGCGCTCGATCACCTTCGCCACCTCGCCGCGCGCCTCCTCGCCGATGCTCTTGCCTTCCAGCACCTCGTCGCGGTACGCGTAGATCACGCGGCGCTGCTCGTTCATCACGTCGTCGTACTCGAGCACGCGTTTGCGGATCAGGAAGTTCTGCTCCTCGACCTTCTTCTGCGCTTTCTCGATCTGTTTCGAGAGCATCCCCGCCTCGATCGGTTCCTCGTTGCCCTCATCATCAACGCCGCCCAATTTGTCGAGGATCCGGTAGATGCGGTCGCCCGCGAACAGGCGCACCAGGTCGTCCTCCGCGGACAGGAAGAAGCGAGATTCGCCCGGGTCGCCCTGGCGGCCGGCGCGGCCACGCAGCTGGTTGTCGATGCGCCGCGACTCGTGGCGCTCGGTGCCGCAGATGAACAGGCCGCCCGCCGCCATCACCTGCTCGCGACTGTCAGCCAGCTTGCTTTCCACCTCCGGCAGGATCTCGTGCAGCCGCCGCTCGTACTCCACCGGGTCATCGCGGCTCACGCCTTCGCGCGCCAGCTGCTGCTCGGCGAGGTGCTCGGGGTTGCCGCCGAGCTTGATGTCCACTCCACGACCCGCCATGTTCGTCGCGATCGTCACCGCGCCCGGCTGGCCCGCCTCGGCCACGATGTCTGCCTCGCGCGCCGCGTGCTCCGGCTTCGCGTTCAGCACCGTGTGCTTGATCCCCGCCTTCGTCAGCCGATCGCCCAACAGCTCCGAGACCTCCACCGAGATCGTCCCCACCAGCACCGGCTGGCCGGCCTCGTGGCGCGATGCGATCTCCCGCACCACCGCGCTCCACTTGCCCTCCTTGGTCTTGTAGACCTGATCGTTGCGGTCCGCGCGCACCATGTCCCGGTTCGTCGGGATCTGCACAACGGGCAGCTCGTAGATCTTCATGAACTCCGTCGCCTCAGTCAGCGCCGTGCCCGTCATGCCGGAGAGCTTCTCGTAGAGGCGGAAGAAGTTCTGGTAGGTGATCGTCGCGAGCGTCTGGTTCTCCTCCTGGACCGCCACTTTCTCCTTCGCCTCGATCGCCTGGTGCAAGCCCTCAGACCAGCGCCTGCCGTCGAGGATGCGCCCGGTGAACTCGTCGATGATCGCCACCCCGCCCTCGATCACCGCGTAGTCCACGTCGCGCTTGTAAAGCGCCTGCGCGCGCAGCGCCTGGATCAGGTGGTTGACCAGATGGCCGTTCTCCGCGCGGTACAGGTGGTCGATGCCGAGGAAGCGCTCCGCCTTCGCCACGCCCTGCTCGGTGATCGAAACCGTCTTGTGCTTCTCGTCGATCTCGAAGTCGAAGTCCGCCGTGAACTGCTTCTTCGTGCGCGGGTCCATCCCTTCGGGGGTCTTGCCCACCACCATCTGCGGCGCCAGGCGCGCGAACTTCACGTACAGGTCCGCCGCCTGTTCGGGAGCACCCGAGATGATCAGCGGCGTCCGCGCCTCGTCGATCAGGATGTTGTCAACCTCGTCCACCACCGCGAAGTAGTGGCCGCGCTGGACCTTTTCCGCCAGATCCTTCGCCATGTTGTCGCGCAGGTAGTCGAAGCCGAACTCCGAGTTCGTGCCGTACAGCACGTCGCACGCGTACGCGCGCTGCTTCTCGTCGTAGTCCTGCTGGTTCTGCAGCACGCCCACCGTCACGCCCAGCGCGTCGTAGATCGGGCTCATCCATTCCGCGTCGCGTCGCGCCAGGTAGTCGTTCACGGTCACCACGTGCACGCCCCTGCGCTCGCGCGGAGCGTCCGGATTCTCCGGGTCCGGGTCGGAGTCCCTGACCGCGAGCGAGTTCAGCACCACCGCGAGCGTCGCCGTCA
Source organism: uncultured Solirubrobacteraceae bacterium (assembly GCA_964588985.1). Lineage (GTDB taxonomy): Bacteria > Actinomycetota > Thermoleophilia > Solirubrobacterales > Solirubrobacteraceae > Palsa-744. The sequence continues at coordinate 44,239 of CAZPQW010000026.1, read as the reverse complement.
GCGTCTTTCCCTCGCCCGTCTTCATCTCCGCGATCTGCCCCTCGTGCAGGGCCATCCCGCCGATCAGCTGCACGTCGAAGTGGCGCATCCCCATCGTGCGCTTGCCCGTCTCTCTCACGATCGCAAAGCACTCCGGCAGCAGCGCGTCCAGATCCTCGCCGTCGTCCGCGCGCTCCCGCAGCGTGTCCATCCGCGCGCGCAGCTCGGCGTCGCTGTCGTGTTCCAGCTCGGGCTCGAACGCGCCGATCAGCGCCACGCGCTTCTGGTAGGCCTTGAACTTCTTCGCCTCGCCGACGTTCAGCGCGCGATCGAGGAGGGAGGGCATGCGCCAAGGATAGCTCTCACCGCTCGCGCGTTCAGCCGCAAGCCGGATGTCGTCTCCGGCTCACGGCCGTTCGCGCCCGCCCACCGTGGGCGGGGACGGAAAAGCTCAGAACGACGGCAGCCCGTTGCTGCGCACGGCGGCGCGCGCCGCGCGTGCCGCGGCCGCGTGCGCCTCGCGGCGGTGGCGCAGTTTGTCGCGGTGGCGCTTGACCTGGCGGGCGAGCTCGTCGACCATCAGGTTCATCGAGTGCGTCAGCTCCGGCGACGCGTCGTGGGCGCGCAGCGTAACGCCCTTCAAGTACAGCGTTCCCTCCGCCACATGGCAGTCGGCCACACGTGGATTCGGCTCCTTGAAGATCTCTATCTCCAAGCGGGCCAGGTCTGAGACCTGGCGCGAGACCTTGGTCAGCCGGCGCTGCGCGTGAGAGCGCAGCTCGTCGGTGACCGGGACGTTTCGACCCTTGATGTCGATTTGCATCGTAGGCTCCTTCGGTCGTCCTTTTTGGGTGTTGCTGTGAGCACGATGCTACGCCTGTGTTCGGCGGATGTAAATGGTCGTGGACACACAATGTCTGCGGGGGAATACGCTTCCACACGTGGCCCCGCAGCTCTACTGGTCGTTCAGTCCCGGAGTGCTCGTCGGCGCCGCGCTCGTCGCCGGCGTGTACGTGCGCCGCTGGCGCCAGGTGCGCCACAGCGCGTCGCCCAGGCGTGCCGCCGAGGCGCCCGTGTGGCGGCTGTGCAGCTTCCTCGCCTCGATCGCGATCAGCCTCATCTCGCTCGTCTCCCCGCTCGACGCGCTCGCCGACCAGCTGTTCTTCGGGCACATGATCCAGCACATGCTGCTGCTCGACGTCGTGCCGATCCTCGCCATCCTCGGGCTCACGAAGGTGATCCTGCGCCCTGTTACGCGCGCCGTGCACGACCTCGAGCGCCGCGCCGGCGTGCTCGCGCACCCCGCTTGCGCGGTGCTGCTGTACGTCAGCGCGATCTGGGCCTGGCACATCCCCGCCGCCTACGACCTCGCCGTCCGCCACGACGCGGTGCACGTGCTCGAGCACATCAGCTTCGTGCTCGCCGGCTCCCTCTACTGGTGGCATCTGCTGTCTCCCATCCGCGCGCGCCTGCGCCTCGACGGCATGGGGCCGGTCATCTACATGGCCTCCACCAAGCTGTTCGTCGGCGCGCTCGGCATGGGCCTCGCGTTCGCGCCCTCCGCGCTCTACCCCTACTACGTCCACCACGCCCGCGTGTGGGGCATCTCCGCGATCAGCGACCAGTCGATCGCCGGCCTGATCATGGCGGTGGAGCAGTCGATGGTGATGGGCGTAGCGCTGGTGACGCTGTTCGTGCGCGCCCTCGCGGAGTCCGAGCGCGCGCAGCAGCGGCGCGAGCGCTACGAAGTCGTCTGAGCGCGAGAGCTACCCGTGGCGGCGCAGGCTCTGCAGGATGCCGCCGTGCCCGGCGATCGCGCCGATCAGGATCGACTCGCGCGCGATCTCCGTGCCGGGGAACACGATGCTCTCGCGCAGCTGAGCGCCGTCGCCGATCACGGCGCCGTCGCCGATCACGATCGGCCCCATCAGGCGCACGCCGGAGCCGATCCGCACGTCGCGCCCGATCCACACCGGGCCTTCGATCTCCGCATCCGCCGGCAATGACGAGCCGCCAGCCACGGTCACACCGGGGCTCACCTCGTCGCCGTCGATCTGCAGGTGCAGCGCGCCGCGCAGCGCGTCGAACGTTCCCTGCCTGAGCTCGGCGAGGGAGCCCACGTCGTTCCAGTACTCGCGCACCTCGTGGATGTGGAACGGCACGTCGTTCTCCAACAGCACCGGGAAGATGTCCTGCGCCCAGTCCGCGAACGGGCGGTCGGGGAAGTAGTCGAAGATCTGCGGGCTGAACACGTAGATGCCGCAGTTGCCGAGGTCCGACAGCGCCTCGTCGGGCTCGGGCTTCTCCTGGAAACCCGTGATCCGTCCCTCGCGGTCGTGCAGCACCACGCCGTACTCGCGCGTGTCGGGGACCTTCTTCACCGCCAGCGTCGCCACGCCGCCGCTCTCACGATGGCGTGTCGCGAGCGCACCCAGGTCGATGTCCGTGAGCGCGTCGCCGGAGATCACCAGGAACGAGTCCTCGCCGAAGAAGTCCGCGCACGCGCGCACGCCGCCCGCGGTTCCGAGCAGCTCCTCCTCCACGCGGTAGGAGAGGCGATCGCCGAAGTAGTCGCTGATCGTCTCCGGGAAGTAGTGCAGGTTGGCGATCGTCTCCTCGAAGCCGTGACGCTCGAGAAGCTCCACGATGTGCTCCATCACCGGACGGTCCAGCACCGGCACCATCGGCTTCGTGATCTCGTACGTCAGCGGGCGCAGGCGCGTGCCAAGGCCTGCCGCGAGGACCATCGCTCTCATGCAGTCAGCAGGCTGTCGCTAGTAGCGGTAGTGATCAGGCTTGTAAGGGCCATCGACAGGCACGCCAATATACGCGGCCTGCTCCGGACGCAGCTTAGTGAGCTTCGCGCCGAGCGCGTCGAGGTGCAGCCTCGCGACCTTCTCGTCGAGATGCTTCGGCAGCACGTAAACCTGCCTGTCGTACTCGTCGTTCTTCGTCCACAGCTCGATCTGGGCGATCGTCTGGTTGGAGAAGGAGTTGGACATCACGAACGACGGGTGCCCGGTGGCGTTGCCGAGGTTCAGCAGGCGTCCCTCGCTCAGCAGAATGATCCCGTGTCCGTCGGGGAACGTCCACTGGTCGACCTGCGGCTTGATGTTCATGCGCGTCGCGACCTTCGCGAGGCCCGCCACGTCGATCTCGTTGTCGAAGTGGCCGATGTTGCCGACGATCGCCTGGTGCTTCATGCGCGCCATGTCCGCCGCGGTGATGATGTCGCGGTTGCCGGTCGTGGTGATGAACACGTCCGCCGTCTCGAGGACGTCGTCGAGAGTTTTGACGTCGTAGCCCTCCATCAGAGCCTGCAGCGCGCAGATCGGGTCGATCTCGGTGATCACCACACGCGCGCCCTGCGCCTTCAGCGACGCCGCCGAGCCCTTGCCCACGTCGCCGTAGCCGCACACGACCGCTTCCTTGCCCGCGAGCATCACGTCGGTCGCGCGGAAGATGCCGTCCACGAGCGAGTGGCGGCAGCCGTAGAGGTTGTCGAACTTGGACTTCGTCACCGAGTCGTTCACGTTGATCGCCGGGAACAGCAGCCCGCCGCTCTTCGCCAGCTCGTAGAGCCGGTGCACGCCCGTGGTGGTCTCCTCGGTCACGCCCTTGACGCCCTGACCGATCGTCGTCCAGCGCTGCGGGTCCTCCTCGAGCGAGCGCTGCAGCAGCGTGAGGAAAACCGTGAACTCCTCCGACTCCGCCTGCGCCGGGTCGGGGACCGAGCCCGCCGCCTCGTACTCGGTGCCCTTGTGCACGAGCATCGTCGCATCGCCGCCGTCGTCGAGGATCATGTTCGGGCCGCCGCCGTCTGGCCAGCGCACGACCTGCTCCGTGCACCACCAGTACTCCTCGAGCGTCTCGCCCTTCCACGCGTACACCGGAATGCCGGCCTCGGCGATCGCCGCCGCGGCGTGGTCCTGGGTGGAGAAGATGTTGCAGCTGCACCAGCGCACCTCTGCTCCGAGCGCCACCAGCGTCTCGATCAGCACCGCGGTCTGGATCGTCATGTGCAGCGAGCCGGTGATGCGCGCGCCCTTCAGCGGCTGCGCGTCGGCGTACTCGCGGCGGATCGCCATCAGGCCCGGCATCTCGTGCTCGGCGAGCGTGATCTCCTTGCGGCCGAACTCCGCGAGCGAGAGGTCGGCAACCTTGAAGTCGGTGTCGGTGAGCGTTGCGGAAGGGGTCATCGTGATCTCCAATGGTAAATGGTCGTAGCTCGACGCTCAGCGGTTGGCGAGCGCGGCCTTCAGCTCGTCGATCAGCAGCACCGGCCCCGGATCCACGCCACGCAGCGCTGCGAGGTAGATCGAGACGAGGTCGCCGAGCAGCACTAGGGATATCACGCGCTCGATCGCGGTCTGTCCGCGTGTCTCCAGCCTGAAGCTCGCCGCGGCGTTGCCAGCGATCAGACGCTCGGTGAGATCCATCCGCTCCTTCACCCGCGGGTGGGCGTCGGAGTCGTCGAGGAAGATCGCCGAGAAGCGGCCGAGATCGCCCGCTCCTTCCCAGCCGGAGATCTCGTTGTGGTCGAGCTCGGGCAGTTCGTTCCAGAACGCCGGCTGCTTGGCGTTCTCGTTGATCTGCGTCTTCCAGCGGTACGCGATCGGGCTCGTGAGCCCCGCGCCCGCGATCACGGGCGTGGTGCCCAGCAGGCCGCGAGCCGTTTCCTTCGCCAGCGAGTCCTCCGGCGCGTCCGGGCCCCACTCGGCGACGAGCTGCTCGATGTGCGAGGCGGCCACGTCGATCTCGGACGTGAGCCTCGGCCCGGCGCCGCACAGCGCGGCGACCTCGAGCGCGGCCACGATCATGTACGCGACCGCCGCACGCGGCTGGAAGCCGCCCGGCAGCGGGATCACCGGCACGCCATCCGCGCGCGCCATCTCCGCGAGGCGCCCGCCGGTCGTCACCACGGTGCGCTTCGCGCCGAGCGCGCCCGCCGACTCGTAGCACGCGAGGGTCTCCTCGGTGTTGCCCGAGTAGCTCGCGCACAGCACCATCGTGTCCGGCGTCGTCCACGTCGGGAGACCGTAGGCGCGGGTGACGAAGATCGGTCGCGAGGCGTGATCCCCGAGCGCCGCGCGCGCCAGCGCCCCGCCGATCGCCGAGCCGCCCATGCCCGCCACGACCAGTCCCGCGGCGGTGTCCCAGTCCTGCATGATCGCCGACTCCACGCGCCACAGCGCGTCGCGCAGGTGCTCGGGAAGGGCGAGCACGTCGCCAAGCTGGTCGGAGGGGTCGACCCGGGCGATCGCCGCGCGCGAGAGCTCCTCCGCTGTCGGTGCCGCTGTCGCGCCGCCGTCGCTCATCTGCTCGCCTCCTGTGGTCCTTGGGTTGTCATGCGAATGGGTACGGGTGTGTTCTCAGGTTGGGTTGCGGCCCCTGCGGCGGTATCGATCTAGAACTCGATCGCGCCGTCGGGCAACTGCACACCAGGGAAGATACGCGCCCCGCGTGTGATCACGTTGCGCGCCCCGATCACCACACCCTCGCCGAGCACCGCTCCGCCGGTGATTCTGGTGCCCGCGCCGATGGTGCAGCCAGCCGCGACGATGCAGTCGCGCAGCTCGCAGCCCTCGCCGATGTGGGTGCCGTCGAGCACGACCGCGCGCTCGACCGTGGCGCCCGCGCCGACCGTCACGTTCTCTCCGAGCACGACCAGGCTGCCCACGTGCGCGCCCGCCGCCACGGTCACGCCGCTGTCGATCACGGCCGGCGGGATCGCACGGCCGTGCACCTGCGCGCCGTCCGCGATCGCCAGCCAGCTCTCGCCGAGACGCTCGCGCACAGCCGTCTCCACGTTGCCCTCGATGATGTCGAAGGTGCCCTGCAGGTAGCGCGCCGGCGTGCCGATGTCCAGCCAGTAGCTGTCGGACTCATATCCATATAGGCCGTCCCCGATCAGCACCGGCCACACCTCGCGCTCGATCGATACGTTGCGCTCCGGGGGTATCAGCTCGAGGATGTCGCGCTCGAGCACGTACGCGCCCGCGCTGATCAGCTTCGACGGCACGTTGTCGGAGCTCGGCTTCTCGATGAAGTCGCGGACCGAGCGGTCCTCCTCGAGCACCACCACCCCATAGGCCGAGGGGTCCGCGACCGCCACCAGCGACAGCGTCGCGCGCGCCCCGGTCTGCTCGTGCTGGGCGATCTGCGCCGTCAGGTCGATGTCGGTGAGCACGTCGCCGTTGAGCATCAGGAAGCGCTCGTCGAGCATCGGCTCGGCCAGCTTCAGCGCTCCGGCGGTGCCGAGCGGCTCGGGCTCCTCGACGAAGCGCAGGCTGATCCCCAGCTCCGAGCCGTCTCCGAGCACGTCGCGCACGCCGTCCGCCAGGAAGCCGCACGACATGATCACGTCGTCCACCCCGTGGCCGCGCAGCCACTCGAGCATGAACGAGATGAAGGGACGGTCGACGAGGCGCACCACCGGCTTGGGGATCGTGGAGGTGAGCGGGCGCAGGCGCGTGCCCTGTCCGCCGACGAGGATCACCGCCTGCATCGCTAGCGCCCGATGCCCTCGTAGATGAGGCCCGCCGCGCGCACCGTCGCCGGGTCGAGCGCGTTGCGCCCGTCGATCACCACGTTGCCCCGCATCGCGCTCGCTACCCTCTCGAAGTCGAGCTCGAGGAACTCGCGCCACTCGGTCACCAGCACCACCGCGTCGGCGTCCTTGACGGCATCGAGTGGCGAGAACGCGAAGTCGATCCCCGAGACCAGCTTGCGAGCCTGCTCCTCGGCGATGGGGTCATACGCGCTGACCGATGCGCCGTCCGCGTTCAGGCGGGCTGAGAGCACCAGCGAGGAGGCCTCGCGCATGTCGTCCGTGTTCGGCTTGAACGCCAGCCCCAGCAGCGCGATCCGCTTGCCCGCGAGCGCGCCGAGGTGCTTCTGCAGCTTGCCGATCACGCGGCGCTTCTGCAGGTCGTTGACCTCGATAACCGCCGTCAGCAGCTGGAAGTGGTAGCCGGAGTTGCCCGCGAGCTGCTTGAGCGCGTCCACGTCCTTGGGAAAGCAACTTCCCCCGAATCCAATCCCCGCCTGCAGGAACTTCGCGCCGATGCGATCGTCGAGGCCCATACCGCGCGCGACCTCCACCACGTCCGCGCCCGTCTCCTCGCACACGTTCGCGATCTCGTTTATGAACGAGATCTTCGTCGCGAGGAAAGCGTTGGACGCCAGCTTGACCATCTCCGCGCTGGCGACGTCCGTGCGCACGACGGGAGCGTCGAGCGGCGCGTACAGCTCCACCACGGCGTCGCCGGCCCACCCGCCCGCGTCGCCCACGACCACCCGGTCGGGGTTCATGAAGTCCGCCACCGCGGAGCCCTCCTTGAGGAACTCCGGGCAGGAGACGTATCCGAGGCCGTCCTTGCCCTGCTCGCCGAACACGCGCTGCAGCGACGCGCCGGTGCCGCAGGGGACGGTCGACTTCATCACGAGCGCGTGGTCCTTGGATGCGGGGATCGCGTTCACGACCGCGTGCACAGCGGAGAGGTCCGCGTCACCGGAGTACGTCGGCGGGGTTCCGACGGCCACGAACAGCAGGCGCGCGTTCTCCAGCGCATCCACGATCTCGGTGGAGAAGTGCAGCCGCTCGGCGTTGCGCGCGAGCAGCTCCTCCAGGCCCGGCTCGTAGATCGGCACCTCGCCCGCGCGCAGGCGCTCGATCTTCGCCGCGTCGATGTCGACGCAATACACGTCGCTGCCGAGCTCCGCGAAGCCAGCCGCGGTCACCAGCCCGACGTAGCCGGTGCCGATCACGCCGATTGGCTCTCTTGCTGTGCTCATGACGCGGCGTAGGCTATTGGGTGAGCGCTGGCGAGGTGGCGTGTCGGCGCTGTCGCGCGGATCAAGCTCCGACCGCGAGGAACGCCTCGTAGCGACGTACGTCGCGCAGGCGGCGCGCCTTCTCCTCGCTGCCCTCCTCGGCGCGCTCGACCGCGGCGCGTGCTTCGCTGAGCTTCGTCTCGAACGTCGCGCGGTCCAGCTTCTCGGGCGCGATCGCCTCCTCCACGAGCACGAGCGCGCGGTTCTCGGCGAACTGCAGGTAGCCCTCGGCCTGCGCGAAGCGCACCACGTCCGTCTCGGAGCGGTAGAGCCGCAGCTCCGTCGGCTCGAGCATCGCGAGCACCGGCTCGTGGCCGGCGAGGATTCCGATCGAGCCCACCACGGTGCGCGTGGAGAGCATCTCAATCTCCTCCGAGAACACCTCGCCCTCGGGCGTCAGCACTTCCACTGGGAACGTCGTACGAGCCATTACTTCTTCGCCGCGGCGACGACGTCCTCGATCGTGCCCTTGAGGAAGAACGCGCTCTCGGGGATCTCGTCGTGCTTGCCTTCGATGATCTCCTCGAAGCCCCTGATCGTCTCCGCGATCGGCACGTATGCGCCCGGGGTGCCGGTGAACTGCTCGGCGACGAAGAACGGCTGCGAGAGGAAGCGCTCGATCTTGCGCGCGCGCTGCACCGTGAGCTTGTCCTCGTCGGAGAGCTCGTCGATACCGAGGATCGCGATGATGTCCTGGAGTTCCTTGTAGCGCTGCAGGATCTCCTTGACGCGGTTGGCCACACGGAAGTGGTCCTCGCCGAGAATGTCGGCCTTGAGGATCGTCGAGGTCGAGTCCAGCGGGTCCACAGCCGGGTAGATGCCTTTTTCGGAGATCGAGCGCGACAACGCGGTGGTCGCGTTGAGGTGCGCGAACACAGATGCGGGAGCCGGGTCGGTGTAGTCGTCCGCCGGCACGTAGATCGCCTGGATCGAGGTGACCGAGCCGCGCTTGGTGGAGGTGATGCGCTCCTGCAGCTGGCCCATCTCCGTCTCCAGCGTCGGCTGGTAGCCCACCTGCGAGGGCATCCGACCGAGCAGCGCCGAGACCTCGGAGCCGGCCTGGACGAAGCGGAAGATGTTGTCCACGAACAGCAGCACGTCCTGGCCCTGGTCGCGGAAGTGTTCGGCCATCGTCAGGCCCGACAGCGCCACGCGCATACGCGCTCCGGGGGGCTCGTTCATCTGACCGAACACCAGCATCGTCTTGTCGAGCACGCCCGACTCCTTCATCTCCAGCCACAGGTCGTTGCCCTCGCGCGAGCGCTCGCCCACGCCACAGAACGCCGACAGCCCGCCGTGCTCCTTGGCGAGGTTGTGGATGAGCTCCTGGATCAGCACCGTCTTGCCCACGCCGGCGCCGCCGAACAGGCCGACCTTTCCGCCCTTCGCGTACGGGGCGAGCAGGTCGATGACCTTGATGCCCGTCTCGAACATCTCCGTCGTCGGCGTGAGGTCCTCCACGCGCGGGGCGGGCTGGTGGATGCCGCGGCGTTCCACGTCCTTGGGCAGGTCCGCGCCGAGGTCGATCGGCTCGCCGAGCAGGTTGAAGATGCGACCGAGCGTCGCCTCGCCGACGGGGACCGTGATCGGACCGCCTGTGTCCACGACCTCCACGCCGCGGGCGAGCCCGTCGGTCGTGTCCATCGCCACCGCGCGCACGCGGTCATCGCCCAGGTGCTGCTGGACCTCGCAAACGAGCACGCTCGCGCCGACCTCGCCGACCGCGGGACGGGCGACGGTGATGGCGTGGTTGATCTCCGGCAGGCGGTCGGGGAAGACGGCCTCGATCACGACGCCCTGGATCTCCTCGATGCGCCCGACGTTGCGCTCAGCCGTGGCGGTGGTGGAGCCGGTCGGCTCGGTGGCGGTGGTGGCGTCCATTGTCTTTCGATTCTCCTCTTTATCTATTTCAAGTTTGTTGGGGTGGTGGTTGTGGCGCGGGTTAGCTCAGTCCCTCGGCGCCTGCCACCACCTCCATGATCTCTTGGGTTATCTCCGCCTGGCGGGCGCGGTTCATCTGCAGCGTGTAGTCGGTGATCAGTTCGCCGGCGTTCTCCGATGCGCTGCGCATCGCGGTCATCTGCGCGCCGAAGAAGCCCGCGGTGGACTCGACGAGCGCACGGTAGATCGAGATCTCGACGTAGTCGGGAACCAGGCGCTTGAGGATCTCCTCGGGGTCGGGCTCGTAGTCCACGAGCGCACGCGGGCCCTGCTGCTCGGCGGCCTCGCCGCCGTCGTCCTCGCCCGCGATCGTCGCGTGGGAGATCGGCAGCAGCCGCTCGTGGGTGACGGTCTGGGTGAGCGGCGAGATGTATGCGTTGTAGACCATCTCCACGCGGTCCACGCGTCCGTCGATGTAAGCCTGGATTAGGTCGTCCGCGATCGTGCGAGCGTCCGCGTATGAGGGTTTGTCGGCGAAGCCTGTGTAGCTGCCGCTCAGCTCGTGGCCGCGGAAGGCCAGCGAGGACACGCCCCGCCGTCCGGTGGCGTACCACGCGCTCTGCAGCCCCTGCTCGGTGAGCTCGCCGTTGATGCGGATGCCCGCGCGGACGATCTGCGAGTTGAAGCCGCCCGCAAGGCCGCGGTCTCCGGTGACGAGCAGCAGCCCGATGTTGCTCTCTGTCTCGTGCTCGGTGAGCAGCGGCAGACGCGACGCCTCCGCGCCGGCCGCCTGCGCCGCCTGGCGTGTCATTCGCCGCAGTGCGTCCGCGTAGGGACGCAGCGCGGCGATCCGCTGCTCGGCGCGGCGCAGTCGCGCCGCGGCGACCATCTCCATCGCACGGGTGATCTTCTGGATGTTCTTCACCGATGCGATCTTGTTCTTGACGTCGCGCTGGGAGGCCATGGCAGTAAGGGCGGCGGGTTGGCGCTAGGCCGCCGCGACCTCCTCCAGCGGCTGGCCCTCCTCGTCGAGGTCATAGCCGAAGTCCTGCGCGAACGCCGCGACAGCGTCGCTCACCGCTTTCTGCGTGTCCTCCGACCAGTCCCCGCCCGCGATCTTCTCGCGCACATCGCCGTGCTGGGAGTGCATCCGTTCGGTCAACGCGAGCAGGAACTCCGTCACGCGCTCGACGTTCAGACGGTCGAGGTAGCCGTTCGTGGCGGCGTAGATCTGCACCGTCTGGTCCTCCACCGCGAGCGGCGCGCGCTCGTGCTGGTTGAGCGTCGTCACGAGACGCTCGCCGCGTGCGAGCGTGCGCTGGGTGTCGGCGTCGAGGTCGGATCCGAACTGCGCGAACGCCTCGAGATCGCGGTACTGCGAGAGCTCGAGCTTGATGCGCCCGGCGACCTTCTTCATCGGGCCGATCTGCGCGTTACCGCCGACTCGCGAGACGGAGATGCCGACGTTGATCGCGGGCCGCACGCCGGAGTTGAAGAGTTTCGACTCCAGGAAGATCTGCCCGTCGGTGATCGAGATCACGTTCGTGGGGATGTACGCGGAGACGTCGCCCGCCTGCGTCTCGATGATCGGCAGCGCCGTCAGCGAGCCGCCGCCGAGGTCGTCGTTGAGCTTGACCGCGCGCTCCAGCAGCCTCGAGTGCAGGTAGAACACATCACCGGGATAAGCCTCGCGCCCCGGCGGACGGCGCAGCAGCAGCGACATCTGCCGATAAGCGTACGCGTGCTTGGTGAGGTCGTCGTACACGCACAGCGCGTGCTGGCCTTTGTAGAGGAAGTGCTCGCCCATCGCGCAGCCCGCGTACGGCGCCATGAACTTGATCGGCGCGGCCTCGTCGGCGGGCGCGGCGACGATGATCGTGTTGTCGAGCGCGCCGTGCTCGTCGAGCGTCTGCGCGAGCGCCACCACGGTCGACATGCGCTGCCCGATCGCCACGTACACCGACACCACGCCGGTGTCCTTGTTGTTGATGATCGTGTCGATCGCGATCGCCGTCTTGCCGGTCTGGCGGTCGCCGATGATGAGCTCGCGCTGGCCGCGGCCGATCGGGATCATCGCGTCGATCGCCTTCAGACCCGTCTGCATCGGCTGGGTGACGGGCTGGCGCTGGACGACGCCGGGGGCCTTGAACTCGGCCGGGCGCGTCTCCGTGACGGCGATGTCGCCCTTGCCGTCGAGAGGACGCCCGAGCGGGTCGACGATCCGTCCGAGCATCTGCTCACCGACGGGGATCTCGAGCAGCGAGCCGGTGCGCCTGACGGTGTCGCCCTCGGAGATGTGCTCCCACTCTCCGAACAGCACCGCGCCGACGTTGTCGGACTCGAGGTTCAGCGCGAGGCCCGTCACGCCGTGCGGGAACTCCAGCATCTCGAACGACATGCAGTTCTCCAGGCCGTGCAGACGCGCGATGCCGTCTGCCACGGACAGCACGGTGCCGACCTCGGTCAGCTCGGCGCGGCCGCCGTCGAGCCCCTCGATGCGGCTCTTGAGGATGCTTGTGATCTCGTCGGGATTGATCTGCATGTCGTTCTCCTATTTGAGGAAGAGGGGCCCGGCTGGCCGGCCTACGGCCGCCTGCGCCACCCTCTAGGCTCCTTGGGCAACGTGCCTGCGCAGCTGCTCCAGTCGGTTGCGAATAGAGGCATCGAGGATCGAGTTGCCGACCCTCACCACGATGCCGCCCAGGATGTCGGGATCGACGCGCGCGGACAGCGTGACCTTGCGTCCGGCGCGCTCGCCGATCGTCTTGCCCAGGCTCTCGGTGGTCGCCTGGTCCAGCTCGATTGCACTGGTGATCTCCACCGGCAGAGTCTTGTTCTCCTCATCCCACAGCCGCTCGTACTCCCCGCGGATGCGGAAGATCACCGGCATACGGTGGTTTTCGATCAACAGCGAGAGGAAGTTCAAGAGCGACTCGTCAGCCCCGTCGAGCAGCCGAGGCAACGACTCGCGCTTCTCCGCGGTGGAGAAGTACGGCGAGAAGAAGAACACCGCCAGTTCGCGGTTGTCGTTCAACGCGTCGGCGAACTGGGCGAGCTGCTCACGCAGCTCGTCCAGCTTTCCCTGCTCGCGAGCGACCTCGAACAGCGAGCGGGCGTATACCTGGGCTAGCTCCTCCATCAGTTGCTGGATGCGCCCTTGGACAGTCCGGAGAAGTCGAGCTCGCCGAGCGCCTCCTCCACGAGGCGGCGCTGGTCGGCGTCGCCCAGCGTCTTGCGGGTGACCTTTTCGGTGGCCATGATCGTGAGGTCGGCGACCTCCTTGCGCAGGTCGTCGAGGGCTCGCTTGCTGGCAGCCTCGATGTCGCGCTCGGCGCGCTTGGCGGCCTCGGCGAGCAGCTCCTGTCCGCGCTCCTTCGCCTCGCCTTCGTGCGTGTCGGCCGCTTCACGAGCGCGCTTGACGATCTCGTCCGACTGAGCGCGGGCCTCCTTCAGCCGCTCCCGATACTCGGCCAGGATCTGGTCGGCCTCGGTGCGGGTGCGCTCAGCCGTGTCGATCGATTCTTCGATCGCTTTCTGACGGCGGCCCAGCGCCTCGCTGATGCGCGGGAACGCAAGCTTTGAGAGCAGGAACATCGTCGCGCCGAACACGAGCAGCGTCCACACCATCAGGCCGATCCCCGGTTCGATCAGGAAGCCGCCGCTGGAGGCGATCACGGACACGCCCGAGGCGATTGGTTGTGCGAGCGAGCCGAGCATGAGCTCAGACGATGAACGCGGCGAGCAGGCCGGCCACGAGCCCGTAGAAGAAGCATGCCTCGGTAAGCGCGAAGCCCAGCCACTGCAGCTGCGTGATCTCGTCGCGCATCTCCGGCTGACGGGTGATCGCCTCGATCGCCTTGCCGAAGATCATGCCGATGCCTACTCCGGCGCCCACTGCGCCTAGGCCTCCGCCCACGCCGAGACCGATCGACTTGCCTGCCTTGGCGGTTTCTTCGGTTACTGCCGCCAGAAGGGTGATGAAAGCAATATGCACGGCGATTGGCTCCTTTTAGTGATCTTCGGCGACCGCGCCGCCGAGGTAGATAGCTGTGAGAGTGGCAAAGATGAATGCCTGCAGAGCGGCCACCAGGACGACCTCGAAGGCGAACAGCGCGATCCCGAGAGGGATCGTGGCCCAAGCCAGCGCGGAGAGTCCGAGGATCACGGCCAGACCGCCCGCCATGAACAGGATGATCAGGTGCCCCGCGAGGATGTTGGCGAACAGACGAATCGACAGCGACATCAGCCGCATGAAGTTCGAGAGGAGCTCCAGGCCGAAGATGAAGACCGCCATGCCTCCTGTGACACCGCCGGGGACGAGCCCTTTCAGATAGCCGATCGGGCCCTTCGCGCGGACGCCTTCGAAGGTGTAGGAGCCGAACACGAGCAGCGCCAGCACGAGCGGGATCGAGAGGTTCGCGGTCGCCGCGTACAGGGAGAAGGCCGGGATGTGCAGCCCGAGCACGTCGATCTTGTGCTCGGTGTTCGTCGGCAGCGGGATGTAGCCGACGAGGTTGGAGAACATGATGAACAGGAACAGCGTGCCGATGAACGGGAACCAGCGCTTGGTCATCTTTTCATCGAGGTTCCCGCCGGCGATGTTGTCATGCATCAGCTGGTAGAGCGCCTCCACGGCGGTCTGCATCTTGTTGGGGCGAGCCTGCATGCGCTGTGCGATGTAGACCATGGTCGCGCACGTCGCGATCGCCGCGAGGAACAGGTAGAGGACCGCCTTGTTGATCGAGAAGATCCCGAGGTGGATCCAGTTGTCGAGCTTGAACTCGTTCTGCGGCTGGAAGGCGGTGTTGCGCCCGCCGCTGCCGAAGATCACGAACAGCACCACGATGCCGCCGATCCACACGCCGCCGAGCGCGAACAGGATCTGCTTTTTGCTCATGCCGCCGCTCTTGGTCTGCTCGGGCGTGCTCATGAGACGCTCGGCCTCCCCTGCGCGTGGGCGCTGCCCTGAAGCGGCCCCTCGCGCGTCACGAACGACATCAGGAAGTACACCGTGAACGCCGCCAGCACCAGCGCGGCGGCCATGATCCCGTCGCTCTTGCCGCCCTCATAGCGGGCCAGCACCAGCGCGAGCGCGACCAGCCAGATGCGTCCCATCATCGCGCCCACCTGCAGCCCCGCCCTGAGCTTCGCGTCGCCAACCCGCCGCGCTCTGGCGTGAGCGATCGCGGTCGCAGCCCGCGTCAGGATCCAGGCGGCGGCACCGACCAGGTAGCCGAAGGTCGGCAGGCCCGCGGCCAGCACGAACGGGGCCGTCGCGAGCACCAGGCACACGTCGAGGTAGCGGAGGAAGAACACGTCAGCTTGGCGATCCGGGGGGCGTTCCGTGTCCTGTGGTCCACGGGCTGCGACGACGACGTCGACGGAGATGAGCGCCGGGGACGCATGCGCGGAGCGTCCCGCGGCAGGTTGAAGAGACATGCGAGCGCGGTCGTGCCGGGGAGAAGAGCGAAGCGCTCGGCTTGCGCACGCCACGGTGCGAGGGCCGGCGGCTCCGCCTCAATCGACGTCGCGCGGCCGTTTTCCCGGTATCTGCGGGTTCCGGCGAGCCTCCCGAGCTGGAGCCGGGCAGGCGCGCGAAGTCCTCGTTGGAATCGAAGTCTGACATGTGCGTAGGGCCACCCTACAGACGAGAAACCCCCCGCGCTGTATCGCCGCGGGGCCGTCGAAATGTCCCTCAACAATCTGCGGCGGCGGCGCTAGTCTAGCTGGTCTTGGACTTCGTAACAAGTTTGTGACATGCGCTACGCGCCGTTCTCGGAATTTGCGAACAACTGCATTTCGCGATGGTGGAAATCGCCTGCCAATCGAGAACGTCCGCGTTCCGCCAGCGCCACCAGCAAAACGGACACGGCGATCGCCGCCAGCCCGCCGAGGATGTCGAGCACGAAGTGGTTGCCGGTCGACACCACCGCCATCGCGGTCGTGCACGGGTAGGCGACCGCGACCGCGCGCGCCCATCGACGTGCGCTCAGCTGCCAGATCACGAGCGTGCACCACACCGCCCACGCGATGTGCAGCGACGGCATCGCCGCGAGCTCGTTTGCGTGGGAGGCGAGCGCACCTGTGTGGTAGGAGCCGACCGCGTGGGTGGCTTGCACCACGTCGGTGAACCCGTCGAGCATCCGCGGAGGGGCAACCGGATAGCGCCAGAAC
The DNA here is from genome assembly GCA_964588985.1 of uncultured Solirubrobacteraceae bacterium. GTDB lineage: Bacteria > Actinomycetota > Thermoleophilia > Solirubrobacterales > Solirubrobacteraceae > Palsa-744. Next base: position 28,369 of record CAZPQW010000026.1, on the reverse strand, counting down.
ACGACGAACGCGAGCGCGTTCACGAGCACGAGCGAGTTGCGCAGCGGCCTGTACAGGTCCACCCTGCGAAACCACAACCAGCCGAGCAGGCCGAGCGTGACCACGAAGTGCGCGTTGTCGTAGTAGTAGGACACCGCCAGGCCGAGCGTGTGGTGTCCGGCCAGCCAGCGATCCAGCGTGAGCTCCGGATCGATGTGCAGCGTCCGCTCCAGGTCGAGGATGCCCTGGGCGTGCGCGAGCGCAGTGTGCAGGCGCAGCGGCGCGAGGTTGGTGATCGCGTCATACATCCACCCGAGCCACGCGATCGTGACAATCTCGACCCACCAGCGCGTCCGCATGTGGATGGGCGCAATCGTGCCCACCGACCCGGAGCCGATTTCTGCGGAAGGCGCGCTCGTGTCGATCGAAACCGCGGTGGACAAGCGACCGATGTTATCCACAGCGCCAGATCGCCGAACGCCTGCGCAGCGCTGTATCGAACCGCTGTGGCGTCAGAGATCCGCCGGCTGCAGGTCGCGTTCGCGCAGCGTCTGGAGCACGCTTGGAAGCGCCGCGGCGGTGCGCCTCCACGACCCCGGCGCGGAGTAGTCGTCAGCGTCGTGCAGCAGCAACACCGCGCCCGCGCTCGCACGGTCGGTGAGTCGCGCCGCGATCGACTCGGGCGTCGCGCGCGCCTCCCAGTCACGGCCCCAGTCGCTCCACAGCATCGTGCGCCAGCCGCGCGCGCGAGCGATGCGCAGCGCGGCCGCGTTGAGCACGCCGTAGGGAGGGCGATACAACCGAGGCGAGCGGCCGGTGGTCGTCTCGATCGTGTCGAGCGCGCGCGCGATGTCATCGCGCACCTGCCAGGGCGCCAGGCGCAGGAGGTTGCGATGGCGGTCGCAGTGCAACGCGATCTCGTGCCCCGCGTCGACGATCTCGCGGGCCAGCTGGGGGTTGCGTCGAACCTGCTCGCCGACGAGGAAGAACGTAGCCGGCACCTGCTCGCGGGCGAGGATCTCGAGCACCGCCGGAGTGCCCTGCGCGTGCGGGCCGTCGTCGAACGTGAGCGCGTAGCCCTCGCCGCTCGATGTCTGGTCCTCCACCCCGAGCGGCGCGCGCAGCGCCCGCCACTGTCCGGCGAGCGCCGGGAACATGTAGCCGATCGCGGTCGCACCCACGAGCACTCCCGTGATCGGAGCTCCGGGAGTGCGATGATCGTTGGTGGACATGATCGATCTGGTGCTGGGAATCGGAGCGGCGGTGGGGGCGTCGACGCTCTACAGCCTAGGGATCGCGCTGCAGGCGACCGATGCCAAGGAGGCCCCGCACGAGGAGCACCTGCGTCTGGCGCTCGCCTGGAGTCTGATCAGGCGAGCACGCTGGCTGATCGGCACTGGACTGACGATCGTCGGCTGGCCGCTGCAGGTGGTGGCGCTGCTGCTCGCACCGTTGGCTGTGGTGCAGCCTGCGTTGGCCGCGGGATTGCTCGTGCTGATGCTGCTCGCCGAGCGGATGCTGGGCGAGAAAGCGGGACGCTACGAGTACCTCGCCGTGAGCGCGATCGTGCTCGGCGTGATCGGAGCCGCGCTGCTCGCACCGCCACGCACCACCAGCCACACCGCCGAGGAGCTGACGATCACGCTCGTGCTCGTCGGCCTGGGAGTTGCCAGCCTCGCGCCGTACATGCTGCGCGCGTTCGGACACTCGCGCCCGGAGCTGACGATGCTCGGCGCCGGCCTCGCTATCGGCTGGGGCGGGGTGGCGACGAAGCTCGCCTCCGACGATCTGTCCGGCGGCCACCTGCTCAGCGCCAGCATGTGGGCGCTTGGCACCGCTGCCGCATCCGGTGTGGGCCTGCTGAGCGAGATGAGCGCGCTGCAGTCGCGCCCCGCGATCCAGGTGGCGCCGGTGGTGTTCGTGACTCAGACGGTCGTGCCGGTGGTGCTGGCGCCGTTGCTGCTCGGCGAGCGCTTCGGCGCGACTCCGCTCGGAGGCGTCCCGCTGTGCGCGTCGCTCGCGCTGCTGGTCGTCGGAGCCGGCCTGCTGGCGCGCTCGCCGCTGTTGCTCGCCTTGATGGCGGGGGACCTCGTGAGCGACGCGAGCGACTCCGCCGAGAGCCCCTCCGACCCGAGTCGACCCACGATGCGTTCGAGGCCCGACACCGACGCCGAGGACCCGTCCAGTTCGACCACGAGCACGTCCCCGGCGCGCATCGAGCGCTGAGGCAGCGCGCTGGTGGCGCTCAGACGCAGCGCGCCCTTGACCGGTATCGCCCCGTCGGTGCGCGCCAGCACGAGCTGCCCAACCGACAGGCCGCCCTGGGGACGCAGGTAGTAGAAGTGGTGGTGCAGGCCGAGCGCGCGTGCCTGTGAGCGCAGCGCCGCGCGCGTGCGCACCCAACGCAGCAACGCCGGTTCGGGCACTTCGGGCAGCAGCTCGTCTCCGAGCTGGCGCAGCTGCTCGATGCGGGTGAGCGACGGCACCCCGGAGTCGTCCGCGAAGGACACGTGGATGCCCCGTCCGGCCAGCTCGGTCGCGATCGGCACGATGTCCGACGAGGGAGCGTGGACGATCAAGGCGACATCCGGCTGGCTGGTCGAGACGTGCACGAGTTCGTGGACGTGGAGGACTTTGGCCCACACCGCGGTCACCTCGTCGGTGGACATCATCCAAGAGCCGCCCGCGAACAGCAGCGCCACCCACGTGGCGAGCGCCGCGGCTCGCAGCTGCCAGCGCGGGATCGGACGCACGCGTCGCGGCGCCTCCAGCACGACGTCGACCGCCGCGGGGCCGGACGTCGCAGCCGGCTGCTCGTCTGTGGAGCCGACGGATGTGCTCGGCTCTCCCTTGAAGCACGCCTTGACGTGTTCGCGCAGCTCGTCGGTGTTGTTGGCCAGCCGCAGCAGGTCGAGGTCCGCCATCGCCCGGGTGTTCAGCCGCGCGTGCCCGACGGGCAGGCCGTAGGAGACCACCGGCGTACCGGCCGCCATCGCCTCCAGGCAGGTGACCCCGCCCGTGGAGTGGACGAGCACGTCGGCGGCCGCGAGCAGGTCGGGCATCCTGTCGGTGAACCCGTACACGTGAACCTGCGGCTCCTCGGCGAACATCGAGGTGAGCTTCTCCTCGAGCTGCTCGTTGCGGCCGGCCAGGCAGACGATGCTCGTGATCTCGGGCACCTTCGTGAACTCGCGCACAGCGCCCACCACGTCGCCAACTCCCCAGCCTCCGCCGGAGACGACCACCATGCGGCCCTCCTCGGGCAGATCGAGCGCGCGGCGGGCCTCGGCGGAGGAGCGCGGCTGCAGGAACTCGGCCGAGATCAGCGGGCGCACGAGCTGCACGCTGCCCTCCCCCGCGATCTGCTCGACCAGCGACATCGACTCGCCGTACATCACCAGGTGCATGTCGATCCCTCGCTGAGCCCAGAAGAACAGGCCGGTGAGGTCGGTGATCGTCGCGATCGTGGGACAGCGCACGACGCTGGTGCGGCGCAGCTTCGAGAGTACGACCGTGACAGCCGGGTAGGTGGACACGATCACGTCGGGCTCGTATTCGTCGATCGTGCGCGCCAGCGGGCGCGCGCCGAGGGAGCACAGCAGGCGGCGAGCGAGCAGGCGCACCGGAATGACGTGCTCGAGCAGCCAGTAGACGACGGTGTACGTCCAGGGAAAGAAGCGCAGCTGCACGCGATATCCGTCCTCGACCACGGGGCGCAGCAGCGGCCCCATCGCGGCGAGCCCGTCGATGATGTTCACCTCCGCCGGCTCGGGCGAGGCCTCGATCTGCTGCGCCAGCGCGCGTGCGGCCGCCGCGTGACCCTCGCCGACGTCGGCGGACAGGATCAGAACGCGCGTCGGCCCGGGGGTCCGGAGCGAGTTGCTGCGTTGGCGTTGGCGACGTCGCATAAGGGGGTTGAGCGCGCCCGGACGGGGCGGTTCAGCGCAGGCATGCGCCCACGCACGGGAGCCCCCGGCAGGCGCAGCTGTGCCTACAGGGTACCGGCCGCGGGGGACACCCGCCAGCCTGCAGAGGTAACAATGCTCTCATCCTCGCCGCCACTCCCACATCCCGGGTCGAGACCGCCGAGAGGACGCCAACCGCGCCGATCACGGCGGGAGACACACGCATGCCCGCGGGTGTCGCGGGGGCGATCGGAGCGGTGGGGCTGCTCGGAATCCTCACGACCGTGCTGCTGATCAGCGCGGGAGCGGCGTCGGCGCCGACGCAGTATGTGCCCGCGCGCAGCGGCGGCTGGCCGGCGTGGCTCGCGGGCCCGTGGCACGGCCTCGGCGTGGATCTCGGCAGTGGAGGCTTCCAGACCCTCACGCTCCTCATGTGCGCGAGCTACGCGCTCGTGCTGGCGAGCGCGCGGCGACTGCCGGTGGGCGCGCTCGCGGGAGCGATCGTGCTCGCCCACGCGATCCTGCTGCTCGGACCGCCGCTGATCTCTCAGGACGTGTTCGGCTACCTCGCGTTCGCGCGCATGGGCGCGCTGCACGGCCTCGACCCCTACACGCACTTCGCCGCCGAAGCGCCCACCGACAGGGTCTTCCCGTTCGTGGGCTGGCCGTTTCAGCACTCCCCCTACGGCCCGCTGTTCACGCTCGCCAGCTACGCGACCGCGCCGCTCGGGCTCGCGAGCGGGCTGTGGGCGTTCAAGGCCGTCGCGGCGCTCTCGAGCCTCGCGGCGGTCGCTCTGATCGGGCGCACGGTGCACAGGCTCGGACGCAGCGGCCGCTGGGCGGCGAGCTTCGTCGGGCTCAACCCAGTGCTGCTCGTGCTGGCCGTCGGAGGCGCGCACAACGACACGCTCGTCATGGCCCTGCTCGCGCTCGCGCTCGCGCTCAGCGCTGGAACGAGCCCACGCCTACGCGCCGCGGCGGGCGTGCTCGCGGTGGGTGTGGGGGTGAAGCTGACCGCGGGTCTCGTACTGCCGTTCCTCGTGCTCGCGTCGCCGCTTCGCCGCGAGCGCCTCGCGGCGCTGGCGAGCGTCGCGCTCGGCATGCTCGCGCTGCTCGCGATCGGCGTGGTCGGCTTCGGCGTGCACGCTCTCGGCTTCCTCGACGCGGTCGGCGAGCAGCAGCAGCTGGTGGCCACCCACAGCATCCCCGCGGAGACCGCGCGCCTGGTGGGCCTCAGCGGCACGCCGACCTGGTGGCGCCATCTGTTCGTCGCGGGCTTCCTGATCGTGCTGGCGGGCGCTCTGTGGCGCACAGCGCGCGGCGCGGACTGGCGTGTGGCGGCGGGATGGACGACGCTTGCGCTGCTGTTGTCCACCGCGTGGCTGCTGCCGTGGTATGCGATCTGGCTGTTGCCGCTAGCGGCCGTCAGCGGCGATCGGCGCCTGCTCGCCGCCACGCTCCTGTTCTGCGCGTACGCCGTCCTCATCCACCTGTCGCTCGCCGATCCGCTGCTCAGCCCCGCCAACCACCGTGTCGTCACGCACCTGCACCTCAAGGTCCCCGGCGTACGCCACCGCGTCAAATTCACCGGTTTCCAGATTCTTCGTCACGTCCAGCTCGATCTCCGCTGGTGAGGCCTCCGGCCTTAGACGCCGCAGCCGCATCGAATCCAGGCGCCTGAACTTGAGGATCTCGAGCACGTAGACGAGGTACACGCTGGCGGCCGCCACGAGCAGGCCGATGCCGAGCATCACCAGCGCCCAGCCGGTGTGCAGGTGCCCTTTGTGGTCGCTGTAGGGGACGAAGCGCAGCGCGAGCGCGAGCCCCGCGAGCATCAGCGTCCACGTGTAGAGATAGGCGATAGTGCGCCTACTGGAGAAGCCGATGCGCGCCATGCGGTGGTGGAAGTGCTCGTTGTCCGGCCGGTAGATCGCCTGCTTGTACTTCAGGCGCTTGAGCACCACGAAGGTGGTGTCGAGGAATGGCACCGCGAGCAGGATCAGCGGCAGCACGAACGACAGCACCGCGGTCGTCTTGACCGCCGCCTCGATCGTGATCACGCCCATCAGCATCCCGAGCAGGTTCGCGCCGCAGTCGCCCATGAAGCTCGACGCGGGCGGGAAGTTGAACACGAGGAAGCCGACCGCCGCGCCGGCCGTGATCGCGGCGAGCACGCCGGGGGGCTGGCGATCGAGGTCGAACGCGATAACCGCCATCGCGGCGGCGATGATCGCGCACACGCCCGCCGCGAGACCGTCCACGCCGTCGGAGAAGTTGACCACGTTCATCATCGCCACGAGCGCGATCACCGTCAGCACCGGACCGGCGTTCGTAACGCCCGCGTTGGGGAACGAGAGCAGGCCGACGAACGGAAGCGTGATCGCCTTCACCGCCACGCCGAAGTGCACCACCACGACCGCCGCGATCACCTGGCCCGCGAGCTTCATCGCGGGGTGCAGGTCGAAGCGGTCGTCGAGCGCGCCGACGAGCGTGATGATCCCCGCGCCGAGCAGCACGCCGTGCCACAGCCGCGGCGCCGTGCTGGCGGGTCCGGCCGGATATCCGGCGGGCAGCCAGATCAGGCCGGCGACGAGCGCGCCGGCGAAGATCGCAAGGCCCCCGAGCAAGGGCGTGGGCCGGCTCGACAGCCCGCGAGCGCGCGGCTCGTCGATCGCGCCGACGCTCCGTGCAAAGCGCATGGTCAGTGGGGTCAGCAGCGCGGTCACGGCCGCGGCGACCAGGAAGGCATAAAGCGCGTCGAGCTCGGTTGGATGCGCCATCGAGTCAGGCACAGCATCGCAGGCGCCGAGGTCGCCGTGTCAAAGATGCTGGGAACAGACTCTTACGCGAGCGTGGGCGCGGGGAGCCCCTCGTAAAGCGGGTAGCGCTCCACAATCGCGCCCACGCGCTCTGCCAGCTCGTCGCGACGCGCCTCGTATTCGGGCGTGAGCGCCACCGCGAGGATCTCGCCGACCTCCACGAAGTCCTCCTGCTGCAGGCCACGGGTCGCAAGCGCGGGCGTGCCGATGCGCAGGCCGGAGGCCTCCATCGGCGGGCGCGGGTCGAACGGGACGGCGTTGCGGTTGACCGTGATCTGGATCTCGTGCAGTCGGTCCTCGGCCTGCTTGCCGCTCAGCGCGGGGTCGCTGTCGCGTAGGTCCACGAGCGTCAGGTGCACGTCGGTGCCGCCGGTGAGGACATTGACGCCGTGACCGGCCTTCAACAGCTCCTGCGCGAGCGCCTGGGCGCCCGCGACGGTGCGGCACTGGCGCTCGGCGAACAGCTCGCTCGCGGCGATCTTGAACGCCACCGCCTTCGCCGCGATCACGTGCTCGAGCGGGCCTCCCTGCTGGCCGGGGAATACCGCCGAGTCGATCTTCTTCGCGTACTCCTCCTTGCAGAGGATCACTCCCGCGCGCGGGCCGCCGAGCGTCTTGTGCGTGGTCGTGGTGACCACGTCGGCGCCGTGCTCCACCGGGTTGGGGTGCAGTCCCGCGGCGACCAGGCCGGCGAAGTGGGCCATGTCGACCATCAGCAGCGCGCCGACCTCGTCGGCGATCTCGCGGAAGCGCTTGAAGTCGAGCTGGCGCGGGTAGGCCGACCAGCCCGCGAGCAGCATCTTCGGTTTGCGCTCGCGCGCGATGCGCGCGACCTCGTCCATGTCGATCAGGCTGCTGTCACGGTCGACCTCGTATGCGGCGATGTCGTACAGGCGCCCGGACACGTTGATCTTCATGCCGTGCGTGAGGTGCCCGCCGTGGGCGAGCGACAGGCCCATGATCGTGTCGCCCGGCTGCAGCAGCGCGTGGTAGACGGCGGTGTTGGCCTGCGCGCCCGAGTGCGGCTGTACGTTCGCGTGCTCGGCGCCGAACAGCGCCTTCGCGCGGTCGATCGCGAGTTGCTCGGAGACGTCCACCCACTCGCAGCCGCCGTAGTAGCGGCGTCCGGGATATCCCTCGGCGTACTTGTTCGTCAGCACCGAGCCCTGGCATTCGAGCACCGCGCGCGGGACGAAGTTCTCGGAGGCGATCATCTCCAGCGTGCTCTGCTGACGCTCGAGCTCGCCGCTCAAAGCCGCGGCGATCTCGGGGTCCACCTCGGCAAGCGGGCGGTTGAAGTAGTCGGGGCTCAGCTCGTTCACGGCGCTCTCCTTGGCAGGCGACGAAGACTTCGGTGCCCAGGCGCGCGGCGGGTGCGCTGACCGCTTCCCGGTGGTCGTTTCCACCTCAGGGCGCCAGTTGCGGCAGCTGTCACGAGGCTAGCAGGGGCGCAGGATCTCCGCAGCTCAGCACGCACTCGCGAGCATCCGCTCGACCGCTTCGCTCGGCAGCGCGCCCTCGCGTATCACGCTCCACCCGCCGGTCGCGGCGTAGTCGCGCAGGTCGATCACGGTCGACGGCGTGCCTGGCAGCTCGCCGCCGTCGAGCACCAGATCGGCGCCCTCGCGTATCGACAGGGGCACCTCGGCGAGCGTGCGTGCGTCGGATGCGCCGGAGAGGTTGGCGCTCGACTGCATCACGGGCACGTCCACCGAGCGCAATGCCGCGAGCGCGTCCGGGAGCTGCGGTACTCGCAGCCCGAAGGTCTCTGGGTCGGGCCCACAGGCAGGCGCGAAGCGGCGATGCCGGTTGGGCAGCAACAGCGTCACGGGGCCGGGCAGCAGCGTTTCCAAAGCCGCACGCTCGACCCCCTCCAGCTCCGCCAGGGCCTCCAGCGCGGCCGACAGTGCGAAGAACATGACCGCCGCGGGGCGCTCGGGCGGGCGCCCCTTCAATTCGTACAGGCGCGCCGCAGCGGCCGCATCGTCAGGGTCGCAGCAGACCCCGTACACGGTGTCCGCGGGGAACACCGCCACGCCGCCGCTCGACGCGCATTCCCGCAGCCGCTCGGCGTCCGCGGCCGTGAGCTTCGCGGCGCTCATCGCGCGGAACGCTCCCCGACGATCACACGCTCGATCCCCGCGAGGTCGCGCTCGGGTCGCACGTTAGGGAAGCCGGCTCCGCGGATCAGCTCCTGCACCGCCTGCGTCTGGCCCGCACCGATCTCCAGGGCCACCAGCGCCACCCGCCCACGTGTGGCGAGCTGCTCGGCCAGCGCGCGGATCGCGTCCAGCCCGTCAACGCCCGCGAACAGCGCGCCGGCGGGCTCGTGGCGCACGATCTCCGGAGCGAGGCTCGCGCGGTCGCCGTCGGCGACGTACGGCGGGTTGGAGAGGACCGCGTCGAACTCGTCCGCCATACCGGTCAGCAGGTCGGCGTGAAGCCAGCTCACCTCGAGATCGAGCGTGCGGCCGTTGGCCCGCGCGAGCTCGAGCGCGGCCTCGCTCACGTCGCTGCCCGTCACGTCCAGGTCCGGGCGCTCGTCCTTCAGCGCGAGCGCCACCGCGCCGCTGCCCGTGCCGAGGTCGAGCACGCGCGCGCCCTCAGGCAACGACAGGCCGACCTCGACGAGCAGCTCCGTCTCCGGTCGCGGCACGAGCGCGCGCGCGTCCACCGCGAGCTCCAGGCGCCTGAACCCGCGCTTGCCGAGGATGTAGGCGACCGGCTCGCGCAGCACCGCGCGGCGGCGCACCGCGTCCTGGAACGCGCGCACAGCTGGACCTTCGACGCTCGTGTCCGGGTGCGTGATCAGCCGCTCGCGGGGCACGCCGAGCGCGTGTGCGAGCAGTATTTCGGCGTCCAGCCGCGGGGTTTCGCATCCGGCGGCCGTGATCGCTGTGATCGCGCCGTCGAGCGCCTCACGGGCTGGTGTCCCGCGTTGGAGAGCCATCGAGGAGTCAGCGACTCTGATCAGGCCGCCGCTTGCGCCTCCAGGCGCCTGCGCTTCTCGTCGGCCTGAAGTGCGGCCGTCAGCTCGTCGAGCTCCCCTTCGAGCACCTGGTCGAGGTTGTGCACCGTGACCTTGATGCGGTGGTCGGTGACGCGCCGCTCGCCGTAGTTGTACGTGCGGATCTTCTCCGCGCGGTCGCCCGTGCCGACCTGCGAGCGGCGGTCGGCGGCCAGCTCCGCCTGCTGTTCGGCGAGCGCCCGCTCGTACAGCCGCGCGCGCAGCACCCGCAGCGCCTTCTCGCGGTTCTGCAGCTGGGACTTCTCGTCCTGCATCGACACCACGATCCCCGATGGCTTGTGCGTCACGCGCACGGCCGAGTCGGTCGTGTTGACCGACTGCCCGCCGGGCCCTGAGGAGCGGTACACGTCGATCTGCAGGTCGTTCGGGTCGACGTGCACGTCCACGTCTTCGGCCTCTGGGAGCACCGCGACGGTCGCGGTGGATGTGTGGATGCGCCCCTGGGACTCGGTCGCGGGAACGCGCTGCACGCGGTGGGTGCCGCCCTCGAACTTGAACACCGAATACGCCCCGTCGCCCTTCACGGCAAATGTGTACTTCCCCTCGCCGACGTCCATCTGCTCGATCTGCCAGCCGCGGCGCTCGGCGTAGCGGGCGAGCATCCGGTACAGGTCGCCCGCCCACAGGCTCGCCTCGTCCCCCCCGGCGCCGCCCTGGATTTCGACGATCACGCTCTTCTCGTCGTTGGGGTCGCTTTCGACCATCGCCAGGCGGATCTCCTCCTCGAGGTCCTCGATGCGCTTGCGCGCGGCGCCGAGTTCCTCGCGCATCTCTGAGTCCTCGCCCATCTCCGAAAGCAGCTCCTCCGCCCCGGCCGCGTCGTCCTGCGCGAGGCGCCACTGCACAGCCAGCTTGGCGGCCGGCTCGAGCTGGCTGTAGGCACGACCTACCTCCGCGTAGCGCTCGCGGTCGGAGATCACCTCGGCGTCGGTCATCTGCTCGCCCAGCTCGGCGAAGCGCGTCTCAATCTGCTTGACGAGCTCTTCGATCATGGGGCCAGTCTAAGGGGGAGGTGTTCGGGCGCTGCTCGCGCCGCGGGCTCAGGAAGCCTCGGCGGGAACGTCGCAGCCGTACAGGTGCTCGCGCAGCTGATCGCAGCTCTCCGCGGACCAGCGCTCGCTCGTCTCCAGGGACTCGATCAGCGCCTCGGCCGACCTGACCAGCTGCTCGCTCTCGGGCTCGCCGAACAGCAGCGCGTCGGCGGCTTCGAGCAGCTGCTCGCGCTCCTTGGCGTGCAGCTTGGTCACGCCCTGGTGGTCGATCGTCTCGAGCAGCGCCGTGTAGTGGGCGCCGCGTGTGGTCATCGGTTGAGCGGGAGTCATCGTGCCCCCACGTTAGCGTCTCAGCCCAACGGCGTGTGGCTCGTCAGCCCGCGCGGCGAAGCGCGCGCGACCGTCGGCTCGGGTGCTAAGCCACGACCTCGACGCCCACGAGATCCGCGGCCGACAGCTCGCCGGGGGTCTCGAGCGCGAGCACCGCGTCCAGCGCGGCGATCGCCACGGCCAGCTGGTCGAGGTCGGGCTCGCGCGTGGTGAGCAGCTGCAGCTTCAGGCCGGGCCACATCACCGCGCGCACCCAGCCGCGGCTGCGATTGCGCCCGGCGAACTTGATCAGCTCGAAGGAGATGCCCGCGATGATCGGCACCCCGAGGATGCGCGTGGCCATCAGCCAGTACCACGCGGGCAGGCCGATCGGCGCGAACACGAAGATCGCCACGATCATCACCACGAGCAGGAAGCTCGTGCCGCAGCGCGGGTGCAGCCGCGAGAAGCGCTGAGCATTGACGGGCGTGAGCGGCAGCCCCGCCTCGTAGCAGGAGATCGTCTTGTGCTCCGCTCCGTGGTACTCGAACACGCGCCGTAGGTCTTTCACGCGCGAGAGCAGCGCCATGTAGCCGAGGAAGATGCTCGTGCGGATCACGCCCTCGACGAGCCAGAACAGGAACGAGGAGCCGAGCTGGTGCTTGACGAGGCTCGTCAGGCCGACGGGAATCAGGAAGAACAGCACGATCGCGAACAGCAGAGCGACCACCACGGTGCCCGCCCACACCGCCTTGGGGATCTCCTGGACCTCCTGCTCCTCTCCGTCCTTGCCCTCTTCGGGCGGAAGCTGAGCGTTCGCCGATATCTCCAGCGCCCTGAACCCGATCACCATCGATCCGCCGAGCGCGACCACACCGCGCACGATCGGCAGCCTGAGCGCGCGGTGGCGTTTCATCGCGGAGTCGAGCGGATAGGTCGTGACCTCGATCTCGCCCTTCGCGCCCTCCTCTGCAGAGATCTCGCCCTCGCTGAGCTGCTCGGCGGTCGGCTTGCGCACCGCCACCGCCCAGTTGGCCACGCCGCGCATCATCACGCCCTCGAGCACCGCCTGCCCGCCGACGGGCGCGTCGCGCTGTGCGCTCAGCTCACCGTCGCTCTCGCGCGTGACGAGCGCGTCGAGGCTCGGCTCCGTGCCGGAGACGTCCTGCGCTGGGGGAGCCGCCGCGGGCGCCGCGGGCGCATCCACGCTGGCCGCGGCTGTGGCTGTCACCGCGCCTGGCGTCGTCGGGGAACCCGCGGCCAGACGCGTGGACATCGCGCTACTGGGTGGACCGGGCTTGCGCGGAGTGCAGGCGACCCTTGGCCACGCGGCGCTGGAAGCGCTCGACGCGTCCGCCGGTGTCCATCAGCTTCTGCCTGCCGGTGTAGAACGGATGGCAGTTGGAGCAGACCTCGACATGCAGCTCGTCCTTGGTCGCACGGGTCACGAACTCGTTGCCGCATGTGCAACGGACGTGGGCTGCTGTGTAGGTGGGGTGGATTGATGTCTTCATCGTCATTTCATTCTAGCGGGGCGCCCAACCCGGCCGTGCGCCGGCTCCGCGGCGATGGTCCTCTGGACGGCCGGCTCAGCCGGTCGTGACTGGGTTGCCGGTGCTCGCTGGCGGCGTTTCTGTTTCCGTGCCGGCGGGCGCCGGCTGTTCGCAGCGACGGGTGCGCAGCAGCGCGGTCTTGAGCAGCTTGCCCTTCGCGTTGAACCAGCGGAAGCGCACGGCCGCCCGGTAGAAGGCCGGCGCCGCGAGGTTGGTGACCTTGTTGAGGTTCTTGTACGTCTTCACCCCGGGCGCGGAGCTGCTCCACACGCGCAGACCGGGGGCGCTGACCGCGTGGTACGCGGGTTCGGCCGGCGTCCGCTCCAGGACTTCGATCCGCATCTCCATCCGCGTCGAGCCGGGTATGGCGTTGATTTCACCCGCGAACGTCGCCGAGCGTTCGGCCTGCGCTTCCGCGGTGAGGCACTGCTGCAGCGTGGCTGACGCGATCGGCTTGCTCGGTTCGCTCGAGCCGGTCCGTGCGGTCGAGACGCCCGCGATCCCGATCGCCTTCGACGTGGCTCCAAGGCATGTCAGCGTGAGCAGCACCGCACACGCGACGCTCGCCAGCGAGAGCCGGCGAGCGACACCTAGAAGGGTTGACATCGGGGACGCAAAGATCATTACATCCTCCTAACACTGCAAATGCGCTTAGGTTTCGCAGTGGGGCGCGCGACGTTTCCGTCTCGGAGCGCTCAGGTGATCTGGTAGAGCGGGCCGTCGCCGCCCTCGGGGGTCGTCAGACGACCGCCCTTGGCGGTGATCGCTCCGCACTGCACGCAGTTGGTGTAGTTGACGATCACGTCCACGTCCCCTGTCTCCGGAGCGTCCTCGGGGATCTCGTAGACCCCGGCGGGACACATCCACTTCCAGGTCTCCGCGATCTCGCGCGGCACGTGTTTCTGCACGCGGATGTGGTTAGGAGCGTCGTCGCGGGTCGCGTTGCCCGTGATGAACACCGAGGAGAGCTTGTCGAACGTGTATTTGCCGTCGGGCTTGGGATACTTGTCCTTGGTCTTACCGATGAACATCGGCTCGGCGTCGTCACGGTGCCACGCCTGCCGACCCGGAGGAACCTTGCCCTTGGACATGATCGAGGGGCCCGCGAGCGCACTGCCGACGAGGAAGCCTTTCTGGAACGCCTGCCGCGTGTTGCGCACCTGGTAGAGCTCAGTCCCGACCGTGGATCGCTCGATCGCGTCCTCGTAGTCGGAGAAGTCGCTGCTGCCGCGCGTGAGGGCCGCGTAGATCGACTCCGCTGCGAGCATCCCGGACTTGATGCAGTGGTGCACGCCCTTCAGCGCCGCTGTGTCGACCATCCCACCAGCGTCGCCGACGAGCACCGCGCCCGGCATCGACAGCTTCGGCATCGACCAGTAACCACCACCAGGGAGAGCCTTGGCTCCCCAGGCGACGCGTTCGCCGCCCTCGAGGATGCCCTTCACCAGAGGATGCGTCTTGAACGTCTGCAGCAGGTCGTGCGCGGACGTCGTCGCGTCGCGATAATTGAGGTCCACGACGAAGCCGATCGAGACGAGGTCATCGCCGGTCTTCTCGTCCTTCATCGGGTAGATCCAGGTGCCGCCGAGCTGCCCGTACTTGGGCGCGACTTTCAGCGGCCAGGGCTGTACGAACGTGTGGATAACACGGTCAAGCGGCTTGGGGACCTTCCAGACCTCCTTGACGCCAAGCTCCCATACCTGTGGCTCGCGGCCCTCGGCGAGGTCGAACTCCTTGATCGCGGCGCCGGTCAAATGGCCCCAGCAGCCCTCGGCAAGAACGGTCGCCTTGGCCTTGATGTCCGTGCCGGGCTCGAAGTTCCCGAGCGGCTCGCCGTCCTTACCGCGCCCCTTGTCGCCGGAGCGCACGCCGACCACACGCCCGTCCTCGACGATGAGCTGAGTGGCGGAGGTCTCGGTCAGGATGTAGGCACCGGCGTCCTCCGCCTGGCGCTGCTGATAGCGAGCGAGTGCGGCAACCGAGACGACCTCGTTGCCGTGGTTCTTGAAGTTCGGCACCGCCAGAACCGGCACGGGAAGCTTGCTCTTCGGACCGGTGAGCATGTACACCGACTCCTTGGTCACCTCGCCGAAGGCGAAGCCCTCCTTGCGCCAGTCCTCGCGCGTCATCTCCGGGAACAGCTCCTGCAGCGGGCCGGGGCGCATGACCGCGCCGGAGAGGTTGTGCCCGCCGCACGTCTTCGCCTTCTCCACGACCGCCACCGGCACTTCGCCGAGGCGCTCCATTGTCTCCGGATCATCCGCGAGCAGTTGCAGCAGGCGGTTCGCGCACGCGAGGCCCGCGGTGCCGCCGCCGACGATCGCCACGCCGACCTCGATCAGCTCGTCCTCCGCGTCGAGGCCGTGCTTGACGAACTCCTTCTGCGAGTCGACCGGCGGTGGGAAGGCCGCGGGTGCGACCTTCCCGTTGCTGGAGCCGTTTCCGGACATGCTCAGGAGCCCTTCTTTGCCTTCACTGCCTCGGTGAGCTTGGGCAGGATCTTGTTCAGATCGCCCACGATGCCGAGGTCGGAGAATTCGAAGATCGGCGCGTTCGCGTCCTTGTTGATCGCGACGATGTTCTCCGAGCTCTGCATGCCCACCTTGTGCTGGATCGCGCCCGAGATACCCGCCGCGAGGTACAGCTTCGGCGAGACGGTCTTGCCCGTCTGGCCGATCTGCGCCGCGTAGGGGTACCAGCCGGCGTCGACCACCGCGCGGGTCGCCGCGACGGCGGCGTTGTTGCCGAATGCCGCGGCGAGGTCCTCGGCCAGCTGGAAGCCCTCGGCCTTGCCGAGACCGCGACCGCCGGCGATCAGGATGCTCGCACCCTCGATGTCGACGTCCGCGCCGCGCTGTTCGCCGCGCGTGACCATCGTCGCCTGCGATGCGTGCGGGCTCAGCTCGAAGGAGAGCTGCTCCACGGGCGCCGCGCCGGCTCCGGTCTCCTTGATCTCGAACGCGTTGAGGCGGCCGATGATGATCCCGACCCCCGAGCGGTACTTGATTTCGGAGATCGCGGAGTCGCCCAGGATCGGACGCTCGGCGATCAGCTCGCCGCCCTCGGCGCGCACTGCGGTGACCTCCATCGCCACGCCCGCGCCGAGGCGCGCCGCGAGGCCCGCTCCGATCTCGAAGCCGAGCAGGCCGCCGCCGAACAGCGCGTACTTGTAGTCACCCGCGGTGATCGCCGCGGCCATCGCGTCCACCAGCGGCTGTGCCAGCCCCTCGGGACCCTCGGCCACGAGCACCTTCTTGGCGCCGTAGTTGCCGAGCGAGGCGGCCAGGTCCTGCGGGACGCTCTCGCCGAGCAGGATCGCGTGCGCCTCGCCGCCGAGCTCGGCCGCGAGCTTCGCGCCCTCGGAGACGGCGCCGAGTGAGTTCTTGTTGATCGCGCCGTTGTAGTGCAGCGCGTAAACCAGGATGTTTGCCATCTAGATCAGCTTCCTCTCGTCGAGCCAGGCGACGATTTTTTCGACGGTTTCACCGGTGTCCTCGTCCTCGATGATCTCCCCGGCGGCCTTCGCCGGAGGCGCCTTCGCGGCGACCCACTGGGCCGCGGAGTTCTCGCCGCCGACTTTCGACGCGTCGATCTCCACGTCGCTCGCGCTGACCGTGTCGAGGGGCTTCTTCTTCGCGCCCATGATCGCCTTCAGCGACGGGTAGCGCGGCTCGTTGATCGCGTCGCCGACGGAGATCACCGCGGGCAGCTTGATCTGGACGGTGTCGTAGCCGTACTCGGCCTGGCGCTCGCAGCGCAGGCTCTCCGAGTCGACGTCCATCTTGATCACCTGCGTGAGCGACGGCATGCCCAGGTGCTCGGCGACGACCGCGCCGATCGTGTAGCACTCGCCGTCGTCCGACTGCTGGCCGAGCAGCACCAGGTCGGGGCTCTCGCGCTGAAGCGTCTTCGCGAGCGCGTAGCCGGTTGCCGCCACGTCGGAGCCGGCCACCGCCGCGTCGCTGAGGTGCACCGAGCGATCGGCGCCCAGCGAGACCGCCTTGTGCAGCGCGCGCACCGCGCTTTCGGGGCCCATCGTCACGGCGACGATCTCCTCGACCGCCACCGCGCCGCCCTCCTTGATCTGCATCGCAGCCTCGATGGCGTGCGTGTCATACGGGTTGAGGTTCTTCTCGCCGTTGCGGTCCATGCGCCCCGTCGAGGAATCGATCCTCTTCTCGACGGCGGCGTCCGGAACCTCCTTCACCAAGACGCATATCTTCATTCTCAGGCAACTCCTTGGGGGTGTGTTGAGTGCAATCGTACCGCTTCCAGCGGTTGACTGACGAGTCAATCAGTTACTTGACGAACGCGCGGGCGGACGGGCATCGATAGCTCCGCGGATGAAATCCACGATCGCCTGCGTGGGCGCTCCGGGCGTGAACACCTCGGCCACGCCGAGGCTCTTCAACTCCGGTATGTCCTCTGCCGGGATGGTGCCGCCGACCGTGATCACCACGTCGTCGATGCCCTGCTCACGCAGCAGCTCCACGACCCGCGGCACGAGCGTCATGTGCGCGCCCGACAGGATCGACAGACCGACCGCGTCGGCGTCCTCCTGGATGACCGTCTCGACGATCTGTTCGGGCGTCTGGTGCAGGCCCGTGTAGATCACCTCCATGCCCGCGTCGCGCAGCGCTCGCGCGATGATCTTCGCACCGCGATCGTGGCCGTCGAGACCTGGCTTGGCCACCACCACGCGGATCTTGCTCTGGGTTTGAGTTGAGGACATGAGACGGCAGATTATGCCCGTGAGCCGATTCGCGCTCCCACGCGCCCCCACGCGGCGTTCCCCAGGCCGCCCACCACGGCCGCCGTGCCGAGCGCGGCGAGCACCTTCAGACGCCTTCCGAGACGGTCGAGCTCCACAACCTCCCAGTCCTCTTCGAGGGCGATCCGACGCAGCTCCGCGTCGGGGTTGACGACCACCGCATGGCGTACCGCGCGCAGCATCGGCAGGTCGGACTCGGAGTCCGAGTACGCGTAGGACTGATCGAGCGCGATCTGCTCGCGCTCGGCAAGATCGCGCATCGAGAGCACCTTGCCGTCGCGATAGTTGAACGGCCCCGCGGGCCGGCCCGTGTAGCGTCCGTCGACGATCTCGGAGCGCGACCCGAGCCCGCCGTCGAAGGCGAGCACACGCGCGAGCAGGTCGGCCATCTCCTGCGAGGCCGCAGTGAGGATGTAGACCGGCAGGCCCGAGTCCTGGTGGGCGTAGGCGCGTTCGAGCATCTGCGGATACAGACGCGGCAGAACGCCCGATAGCACCCGCGGAGAGAGCCGCTCGAGATCGCGCACACGCACTCCCGCGATCATCTCGCCCACGCGCCTGCGCACGTCGTCGGCGCGATCGTCGGTCGAGCCGAGCAGCCGGAAGCGGAAGTTTTCATACGCGTCGCGGGCCAGCCGACCGCGCGAGATCATGCCCGTTTCATACGCCGCGCGGGCGAAGAAGATGCCCGACGATCCGGCCATCAACGTCTTGTCCAGATCGAAGAAGGCCGCGCCGCGCGGCCGTCCGGCTGGAGATCCGCTCCCGCCGTTTTCGCTCATCTCAGACCTTCAGGATCACCGCGTCGCCCTGCCCACCACCGGAGCAGATCGCGGCGCAGCCGTAGCCGCCGCCGCGACGGCGCAGCTCATGCACGATCGCACCGAGGATCCGCGCCCCGGAGGCACCGATCGGGTGCCCGAGCGCGACGGCGCCGCCGTTGACGTTCACACGGTCCTCGTCGATGCCGAGCATGCGGATCGAGTTGAGTGTCACCGAGGCGAACGCCTCGTTGATCTCCCAGATGTCGATGTCGCCAGGCTGCAGGCCGGCCTTCTCGAGCGCCTTCTTCGCGGCGCTCGCGGGCGTCGTGGCGAGATAGGCGAAGTCGTTCGCGCTCTGCGCGTGCGCGACGATCTCGGCGAGCGCCTCCTTGCCGTTCGCCGCTGCCCACTCGTCGGAGGACAGCACGAGCGCGCCGCCGCCGTCGTTGACGCCCGGCGAGTTGCCGGCCGTGTGCGAGCCTTCCTTGTTGACCAGGCCGGGGAGCTTCGCGAGCGCCTCGAGCGACGTCTCGCGGCGCGGGCCCTCGTCGAGCTCGACGACCGTGTCGCCCTTGCGACCCTTCACGGTCACCGACACGATCTCCTCAGACATGCGGCCCTCGTCGATCGCCTTCAGCGCCAGCTGGTGCGAGCGCAGCGCCCAACGGTCGAGGTCAGCGCGCGTCATCTCCAACTCCTCGCCGATCTCCGTCGCCTCGACGAACATCTGCTTACCCGAGAACGGGTTCGTGAGGCCATCGTGGACCATCGCGTCGAGCATCTTCGCGTCGCCCATGCGATAGCCGAAGCGCGCCTGCGGAAGCAGGTACGGAGCCTTCGACATCGACTCCATGCCCGCGCCAACGCCGACCTGGACATCCCCGGCACGGATCGCCTGGTCGAGTATCACGCTCGCACGAAGACCTGACGCGCAGACCTTGTTGATCGTCTCCGAGGAGACCTCCTTGGGGATGCCGGCCTTGATCTGCGCCTGACGCGACGGGATCTGTCCCTGACCGGCCTGGAGGACCTGGCCCACCACGACGTGCTCGACCTGCTCGGGCTCGACGCCGGAGCGCTCCAGCGCGGCGCCGATCGCCAGGGCGCCGAGCTCGGTGGCGTCCACCGTGGACAGGCCGCCGCCCATCTTGCCGATGGGGGTGCGTGCGGCGCCGAGGATCACTGTCTTGGGCATGTGAGCGGGACTCTCCTGTAGGTCGATGCGAAGGGACTGGAGAGCGAGAATGGTAGTGGACGGCCGTTCGATTCCCACGGTGAGGCGTCGGGGGACGAATCGCTCACAACCTGGATATCGTCCGGGCAATGCACGTATCCGCGACAGTCCAAGCAGGTGGTACGAGCGACGCCGACACCGTCGCCGTGGGTCTCTTCGAGGGCGAGAGTGCTCCCGCCGACACGCCCGCGGAGCTCGTAGATCTGATCGCCTCGGGAGAGGCGCGCCCCGCCTTCAAGTCCCTCGCTCTCACCCACGCCGACGGCAAGCGCTGGCTGACCGTGGGGCTGGGGGCGCACAAGGACTTCACTCCGGAGCGAGCGCGCGTGGCGGCCTCGATCGCCGTCGCTCGCGCACGCGAACTCTCCGCACGGACGCTCTGCTGGCTCCTCCCCGCCGACGGCGAGCCCGCGGTCGCGACGGCGCTCGTGGAGGGCACGCTGCTCGGCGACTACCGCTTCGACCGCCACAAGTCCGATTCGGACACCGACGCCGCGGACGCGCCGCCGAAGCACCTCGAGAGCCTGATCGTCTCTGGCCCTGAGGGGCTCGCGGCCACCATCGCGGAGGCGACGATCGTCGGCGAAGCCGTCAACCGAGCGCGCGACCTGCAGAACCGCCCCGGAAACGACCTCACGCCCACCGCGCTCGGCGATTACGCAACCGCGCTCGGCCGCGAGCACGCCGCGCTGTCCGTCGAGGTCGAGGGACGCAGCGGCATCGTGGACCGCGGCATGGGCGCTTTCGCCGCGGTCGCCCAAGGCTCCGAGCAGGAGCCGGCGCTGATCACCATCAGATACGAAGGACCGAACGCGCAGGGCCCCACGCTCGGCCTGGTCGGCAAGGCCGTCACGTTCGACAGCGGCGGCATCTCGCTGAAGCCCGGGGCGAAGATGGCCGACATGAAGTTCGACATGTCCGGCGGCGCCGCCGTGATCGAGGCCGTCGCGGCGATCGCGCAACTGCAGCTGCCGGTGAAGCTCGTCGCTGTGGTGGGCGCCACGGAGAACCTCCCGAGCGGACGCTCGATCAAGCCGGGCGACATCGTCACCGCCTCCAACGGCAAGACGATCGAGGTCAACAACACCGATGCCGAGGGTCGACTGGTGCTCGCGGACTGCCTCTGCCACGCGGTCGCGCAGGGCGCGGAGCAGATCGTCGACCTGGCAACGCTCACCGGCGCGGTGATCGTCGCGCTCGGATCCACCTACGCGGGGCTGATGAGCAACGACGACGAGCTCGCCGCGCGCATCGACGCCGCGGGCTCGAGCACGGGCGAGATCGTCTGGCGGCTGCCGCTGCACGACGAGTACAGCGAGCTGATCAAGGGCAAATACGGCGACCTCGACAACGCGCCCGAAGCGCGCAAGGCGGGCACGATCGTCGGCGGGAGCTTCCTCTCCAACTTCGTCGGCGAGGTCCCGTGGGCGCACCTGGACATCGCCGGGTCGGCGTGGGACCTCGACCGCGCATACGTCGGCAAGGGCGCGTCCGGCTACGGCGTGCGGTTGCTTGTCGAGCTCGCGAAGTCCTACTGCGCCTAGAGACGCTCAGTCACGGCCGCCCACGCGACCCCGCGCGGGTCGATATGCGCGCGGTGGCGACCCGCGTCACCCTCGATCTCCACCAGTTCGACCTCACCGCCGGCAGCCTGCGCGGCGCGCGCGTAGCTGCGGCTCAGCTTGACCGAGACGGTCTCATCGGCGACGCCGTGCACGAGGAGCACAGGCATGTTCGCGGGCGCCAGACGCACCGGATCGGCTGAGCCGTAGCGCCCGGGCGCCTGCTCGGGGCTGTCCCCCATCAGCGCCAGCACCGCGCCACCCCGCCAGCGCCTGTATGCACCTTCGAGATCGCACACGCCGGCCTGAGAGATCGCCCGCCGCAGGCGCACGCGCGGCGCGCCTGTGAGATGCCCCGGCATGCCCAGCTCGAGCTTCTCGCGACTGGCTGCCCACAGCGCGAGGTGCCCTCCGGCAGAGTGGCCGAGCACCTCCACCCTGTCGAGGTCCAGCGGCGCGTCCAGCTCGACGAGGTGATCGATCGCGGCGGCCACGTCTTCGAACGTGTGCGGCCATCCCCCGCCGTTTCCCACCCGCCGGTACTCGATGTTCCACGCCGCCCAGCCGCGCCTCGTCAAGTCGCCGATCACCGCTCTCATCACGATCCGCCCATAGCGTGCCTGCCAGGAGCCGCCGTGGATGACCACCATCACAGGGTGCGGCCCCGGCCCTGACGGCAGGTGCAGATCGGCGCGCTGCGAGCGGTCGGGTCCGTAGCTGAACGTGCGTCCGCGCTTGAGCACATCCAGGATCAGGCGCCGGCGGCTCACGCGCGGCAATGCTAGATCACGCGACCTGTGAGAATGCCCGTCATGGATTTCGACCTATCGCCAGACCATGAGCTGATCAGACGCACGGTGCGCGAATTCGCAGAGGGCGAGGTCGCCCCCGTCGCGGAGGAGCTCGACCGCACGAAGTCCTTCCCGTACGAGATCGTCGAGCAGCTCGGCAAGCTGAACCTGATGGGCATCCCCTTCCCCGAGGAGTACGGCGGTGGCGGAGGCGACACGCTCGCATACGCGCTCGCGGTCGAGGAACTCACGCGTGTGGACTCATCAGTCGCGATCACCCTGTGCGCGCACACCTCGCTCGGCACCCAGCCGATCTACCTGTTCGGCAGCGAGGAGCAGAAGCGCGAGTGGATGCCGCAGCTGTGCTCGGGCGAAAAGCTCGGCGCGTTCGGACTCACCGAGCCGGAGGCCGGCTCCGACGCCGGCAACACGCGCACCCGCGCACGCCTCGACGGCGGCGAATGGTCGATCGACGGAGCGAAGCAGTTCATCACCAACGCCGGTACCCGCATCTCGGGCGTCGTCTGCATCACGGCCGTCACCTCCGACGCGGCCGACGGCGCAAACAGCGACGCGACCCGAGAGATCTCAAACCTGATCGTCGCCAACGGCACACCCGGCTACGAGCAGGGCGAGCCGTACCGGAAGATGGGCTGGAACGCGTCGGACACGCGCCCGCTCACGTTCACCGGCTGCCGTGTGCCCGAGGCCAACCTGCTGGGGCCGCGCGGCGCGGGCTTCAAGCAGTTCCTGCACATCCTCGACATCGGCCGCATCGGCGTCGCCGCGATGGGCGTCGGGCTCGCGCAGGGCGCGCTCGACGAGGCGCTCAAGTACGCCAAAGAGCGCAGGGCGTTCGGCCAGGCGATCTCCAAGTTCCAGGCCATACAGGGCAAGCTCGCCGACATGTCCACCGAGATCGCCGCCGCGCGACTGCTGGTGTACAAGGCCGCGCGCGAGAAGGACGCCGGGCGCAACTTCACCCTCACCGCCGCGCAGGCCAAGCTCAAGACCGGCCGCCTCGCCGTTCGCTGCGCCGAGGAGGCCGTCCAGATACACGGCGGCTACGGCTTCATCGAGGAGTACCCCGTCTGCCGTTTCTATCGCGACGCCAAGATTCTCACGATCGGCGAGGGCACCGACGAGGTGCAGCAGATGGTGATCGCGCGGGCGCTGGGGGCGTAGGGCTCAATGACCCGCTTTTGCCGCGAGGCTCAGGCGGCGAGCGCCGGACCTAGAGTGCTTGCTGCCAAATGGGCTGGAGGCCACGTGAGTTGAACATCTCCCTCACGCTCTAGCGCTCCGCGGACGCCGGTCAGCTCGAGCCCGACGATCTCGCCATCTTTGTCGTACTCGACCGTGTGTCCCTCGGGCGTCTCGAGAGCCCTCGCAGGAGGGTCTTCTGGCTCACCCACATGCAGGTACAGCACGTCCCCACGCTCGTCGTAGTCGTGATAGTCAAAGACGATGCCAGCGATGGTGATTGTCATAGCTACAGTCCCCGGGGATCATTGTCCTGCACAACCGCCGTAACGACCCAGCCTGGATCCTCGCTGAAGTCTACGACTACTCGCAGCCAGCGGTTCGGCTCGATGTGCTGAGGATAGAAACGCTCCCGGCCTGGCGTGGCATCCAGCGAGTGGAAGTCGGGCCGAGCCACCGTGCCCATAATCACTCCGATGTGCTCTAGCAGCCAGCGGCGGCGTCGAGCCAGATGGCGCCACGAACCCGTGTCGAAGACGACGCGACGACCGTCTGGATCGATGGCCTGAGGATGCTCGACGAACACATCCAAGACCGTACGGTGCGCTTAGGATGCCCTAGCGGATTCATTCGGTGCTCAGCGCGGCTCAAGCACCACCAGCGGGATCTCCCGCTCGGTACGGCGGCGATAGCTTTCGTAGCCGCCGTAGACCTTCACCATCAGCGCCCACACACGCTCGCGCTCAGAGGCATCGGCGACGCGCGCGTGGACTTTGCGCTTCTCAGACCCGACCTGCACGGTCGTGTCGGGGTTCGCCGCCAGGTTGTGGAACCACCCGGGGTTCTTCGGATAGCCGCCCTTGGACGCCACCAGTATGAGGTTCTCGCCGTCGACCCCATACACCAGCGGGCTCGTGCGCTTCGTGCCGGTCTTGGCGCCCACGTGGTCGAGCAAGAGCGTCGGTGGAGCACCCGGAAAGCGATGCCCGACCAGGCCGTTGGTCGCGCGGTAGACCGCCGTGTGCCCGCCCATCAGCCGCAGCAGCAGCGACCAGTTTCGATCGGCCCACTTGAGATAGTCCATGACACGCGAGCCTACTCGGTTAGCATCGATACACGATGTCCGAACTGGTGGCACCAGTTGATGGCGACGCTCTGACAGCGCCCGTGGAGGCGGTGCCGACCAGACGCGCCGGTGACCCGTCGCTGCTCGACTGCGCCCGCGTGTTCGTGCACCAGCCCTCGCCCCCCTACCTGTTCGGCGCGGTCGTGCTCGCGTTCGCCGGGCGCGCCGTCCAGGGCCAGTTCGGCTGGCGCGACCTCGTGATGGTCGCCGGCCTGATCGCGGTGACGCCGTTCGTGGAGTGGGCTATCCACGTGTACCTGCTGCACGCTCGCCCCTTCACACTGCTCGGGCGCAGGATCGAGCTCATCAGCGCACGCGAGCACCGCGCTCATCACGAGGCGCCCGCCGTGCTCGAGGGGGTCCTCATCCCTGTCTACGCCGTGCTCGTGTTCCTTGCCGCGATCGCGGCCGTCAACTGGGCGATGTCGTTCCCGATACAGCTCGTGATCGGCGGCCCCCGTCTGGCATGTGCGACGACGGGTATCGCCGCGAGCTTCGCGATCCTCGCGGCGTACGAGTGGACGCACTTCCTCATCCACACCCCACACCATGCGCGACGGCGCTACTACAAGGCGATCTGGCGCAACCACCGCCTGCACCACTACAAGAACGAGCGCTACTGGTTCGGTGTGACCTCGACCGTCGGCGACCGCGTCATCGGCACGCTGCCCGACCAGCGATCGGTGCCGCGCTCGCCCACCGCCCGCTCGCTCACGTGACCGACCGCTGAGCAGCCGACTGGCGCTCCAACAACTCCGTCGCCGCGCTCGCCGGGTCCAACCGCCGCTGCACCACTTCCTCCAGCAGCCGCTGGAACTCCGCGTCCTCGCCCAGCTCCTCCTCCAGGCGCCTGCGCATGCGCGCCGTCGCGATCGCGAGCACCTCGTTGCGCAGGTTGCGCCCGCGGCGGACCTCAAGCTGCCCGCTCGCGAGGATGTGCTCGCGGTGCTCTGACAGGGCCGTGACGAGCTCGTCGACGCCCCGGCCGCGGTGCGCCTCGGTCTTCACGATCGGCACGCGCCAGCTGCCGCGCACCTCCTCCGGAGTGCGGTCGAGGTTCGCCAGCGACAGCACCCCGCGGATCTCGCGGACCATCGTGTCGGTCAACGGGTGGTCGGCCTTGTTGATCACGATCACGTCCGGGATCTCCATCACCCCCGCCTTCAGCGCCTGGATCGAGTCGCCCGAGCCGGGCATCAGCACGAGCACGATCGTGTCCGCGTGGTCGATGATGTCGATCTCCGCCTGCCCCACCCCCACCGTCTCCACGAACACGTCCTGACGACCGGCCGCGTCGAGCAGCAGCGCCGCCTGCAGCGCCGCCTCGGACAGCCCGCCCAGCGCGCCGCGGTTGGCCATCGAGCGGATGAACACGCCCTGGTCGAGGAAGTGCTCCGTCAGACGGATGCGATCCCCCAGCAGCGCGCCGTGCGTAAACGGCGAGGAGGGATCGATCGACAGCACCCCAACGCTGCGCCCCGCTTCGCGTCGCGCCTTCGTCAGCGCGCCGATCAGCGTCGACTTGCCCGCGCCTGGCGGCCCCGTGAAGCCGACCACCTCCGCGTTGCCCGTGTGCGGGTAGATCTCGCGCACCAGCTC
Source organism: uncultured Solirubrobacteraceae bacterium (assembly GCA_964588985.1). Classification (GTDB taxonomy): domain Bacteria; phylum Actinomycetota; class Thermoleophilia; order Solirubrobacterales; family Solirubrobacteraceae; genus Palsa-744. The sequence goes on along the minus strand of CAZPQW010000026.1, from coordinate 2,734 downwards.
CCAGCCCTCCGGCCGGTCGTTCTCCACCCACGTGATCGCGCGCGCCAGCGCGCGGCGGTCGCCGTCGAGCAGGCGCTGTGCGAGTGAGAGCTCGGTCATCGAGCGGCATCATCGCAGGGGCCGTCTCCGCAGTACGCCGACCCGGCGGTCCCATACGATTCGACCCCCATGGAGCTCCTCGCCGACCCCGCCGCCGCCACCTCCACGGAGCAGATCGCGGACGCGATCAGGCGCGCGCCCGAGCCGCTGCACGGCGGCCCGCTCGCGCTGGCGCGCTTCATGCGCGACAACCACATGCTCAGACGCCAGTATGCGCACCTGCTCGCGCGCTACGTCTGGCTCAAGCTCCGCTACCGCGGACGGCTGCAGACCGACGGGCTGTGCTTCATCTGCCCGCACGTCAAGCTCGAGATCGGCCGGGGCGCCACGCTGCGCATCGGGCGCTGGGCGTGGATCGGACACGGCACCAAGCTCCGCGTCCACGAGGGCGAAGTCTCCATCGGCGCGAAGACCGTCATGGGCCAGGAGTGCACCATCTCCGCCTTCCAGCACGTCTCCATCGGGCGCGAGTGCATCGTCGCCGACCGCGTCATGCTCATCGACTTCGACCACGGCGTCACCGAAGTCGACCGTCCGATCCGCCAGCAGGGCATCTACAAGCGCGACGTCCGCGTCGGACACAACGTCTGGATCGGCTACGGCGCCTGCATCCTGCGCGGCGTCACCGTCGGCGAGAACAGCATCATCGGCACGAGCGCGGTTGTGCCGAAGGATGTGCCCGCCAACGCGGTCGTCGGCGGGGTGCCGGCGCGTGTCATTCGGATGCGCGAGGCGCCTCAGTCGATGCGGTGGGAGTGAGCGAGCCGGCTCACCCGCGACCACCAACCTGCACGGATCTGCGCGCAGCGTGCCGGGACCTCCTCTTCATGCGCATGAACTTCGGGAACCTCGGTGGCACCTCGATCACGCGAGCGCCGGGATGCTGGGCGACAAGATCGAAGATCTCGAGCCCGGGTCCGCCGACGGGGAGCTGGCGATAGCTCAGGAGGTTGCTTTCGACGAGCACGCGCGGGTGCCCACGCTCGCCCACGTCGATCTGCATCTCGGTGACCGGTAGGAATGTCTTCGGATCCACGAGCACAATCAGACGAGTGTGGGCTTCGCCGGTCGACCAGCCACCGGAGCGGCCGTCGAAGCGTTTGACGATCACGGGGCTTTCCAGCTTCCACAGGTTCTTCGTGCCATGGCGCACGCGCCCGGCGAGCCTCATGTGACCTTCGCGATAGAGGCTGCGGAAGTATGCGACGCCTTCGATCCCGTCCATCCCTATGCCCCTGAAGGCGATGTGCATCTTCAGGTTGGCGAGCGTGTGCTGAACAAGAACCACTTCCTTGAACCGCGCACCGGTCGGTAGGCGCTTCACCTGCAGCAGGCCCTGCTGCGACGAAGGGGCCCATTCCTCCACGAGTCGTCGCGAGAACGCCCAATCTGTGACCTGATGGAACGGCTTTCGGCCGCTTGGTTCGTCGAGCGTGTTCAGTTCCCGCCGCTGCCCCGTCGTCGCGTCCAGCCACTCCTGCTGGCGCAGCGTCGCAAGTCTGCCTTCCCTGAAGCTGCGGGCCAGGAAGACGGCTTCCACGATCCCCGGCTGCGGTGAGGTGGCCGCATAGGCCTCCGCGGCCACGTTCAGATCCCGATCGGAGGCGCCTCCGCCGAACAGAAGCACCGCCGCGCTCGTGATGCCCGCAAGCAAGAGGCCTGCAAGTGCCCGCCTGCCGTAACCGCCGGGCCGCCGCGAGCTCTCGATGCCCAGCATGGGCGACGACTCATCGTCTTCGATCAGCCGTCGCAAACGCTCCGGAGGCTCGACTGACGGCGTGTCGGTCACCGGGTCAGCCGCCGCGAGGCGACTCATCACATCGGTGGTCATGGCAAAACCTCCATCGACAGCGGTGTGCAGGGGAGCGGGACGGACTCGGCGTGATCGAGCGCGTGGGCCAAGCGCCGCCGTGCGCGCAGCAGACGCACCCGAACGGTGGCGGGCTTCACGCCAAGGATCGCGGCAGCCTGAGTGGGCGACATGCCGTCCCACGCGATCAACAGCAGTAGCTCGCGATCGCGATCGCTCAACCGTGCAAGCGCGGCGACCAGCACGCCGTCCTCGACGACCTGAAGAGCCGTCGACTCCGGCTCGGAGACCTCGCCGAGGCGCTCCCTCAGCGCCACACGCCTGCGCTCGCCGCGCCGCTGAGTGCTCAACACGCGTCGCGCCACGCCCAGCAGCCACGGCAGCGGATCGGACGGCACCTCCTCGAAGCGCCGCCAGCACACCACGAACACCTCCGCCACCACGTCATCGGCACTCGCTGCATCCGCGCGGCGGAGCACGTAGGCCTTCACGGCCACGGCATGTTTCGCGTACAGCAACTCGAAGCGCACACGTCGATCCACAACTGGGTAATGGCCGGCTGGCGGCGAAGCGTTACACCTCGCTCCCGCAGACGGTGCGGTCAGGCTGGCGCCGCACCGTGCCGACACGTCGCCTCGTGAACCTCCTGCGTGAGCGTGCTCAGCCGCTCGCTGAGCGTGTGGATCTGCTCGGTCAGGTCAGTGTTCTTCTTGAGCAGTTCGGTCTGGTAATTCCCGAGCTCGTCGCGATGTTTGGCGGCAGCTTCCTCATTGGCCTTGTCGGTCCGCGTCTGCGCCTTCTGGGCGATGATCACGAGCGCGCCGG
>CAZPQW010000025.1:0-46597 GCA_964588985.1 uncultured Solirubrobacteraceae bacterium | reverse complement strand
CCGTTCTTGAACAGTTCGATCTCATCCGAGGCGAGCGCCCAGTACTTCTTGATCAGCGGATGCTGCTGTTTGAGCAAGCTCACAGCCGCGTTCAGCTGCGCTTCCGTCAACTCGTACGGGTCGGTGATGCCGAGGCTCGGCTGCGTCTTCGACAGGTACAGCGCCGCGTCTGCGATCTGGATCGGGTTGTTCGGCACGGTGATCTCGCCCTTGTACTTCGAGCTGTAGATCGCCGCCCAGCTCGTGGGCGCCGGCTGCACCGACTTGGTGCTGTAGAGCAGCGTGTTCGGGCCCCACTGCAGCGAGATCCCGTAGTGCTTGCCGTCGACCGTGTTGTGCGGCGGTGACTGCAGCTGCGGGATGAAGTTCTTCCATTCCGGCACCAGCGCCACGTTCATCTCCGCCACGTCGCCGCCGCGGATCAGCCGCAGGCTCGCGTCGCCGGAAGCGGAGACCATGTCGTACTGGCTACCGCCGCCCTGGCGCATCAGCGTCACCATTTCGTCGGAGGAGCCGGCGTACTTCGCGTGCACCACGCAGCCGCTCTGTTTTTCAAACGGCTTCACCCATTCCGGCTGCGCGTAGCCTTCCCACGCGACCAGGTTCAGCTGGCCCTCCCCCGCTCCGACGCTCGTCGGCAGATTGCTCGACGACGTGCTGGTGCTCGAGGAGCTGCCGCATGCGGTGACGCCGATGGCCATCAGCGCCAGCACCGCTCCCATTGCCCAGTCGATCTTCGCAAGCTTCATCAGTTCGCTTCCTCCCGTTGGTTTTCGTCAAGCACCGACTCGTCCGCCGCACGCCAGGTGATCCTCACGTTTCGGCCCCGCTCTTCCATCGCCCGTGCCGCTGTGGTGTCGAGGTTCTGCTGCATCACGACGAGCGTCTCGCCGTGCTCGGCCTCGACCACGTAGCGCGTGACCGAGCCCAGATACGCGACCTCGCGCACCACGCCGCGAAGCGGTGCGGGCTCGCCGGCGGGCGCAGTCTCCTCGCCGGCGCCCAGCAGGCGGATCTTCTCAGGGCGCACCATGTACCTGCGTCCGTCGCGCTCGAGGATGTTCGTCGTGCCGACGAAGCCCGCCACGAACTCGTTGGCGGGACGCTCGTAGATGTCGCCGGGCGTGCCGACCTGCTCGATCCGGCCCTCGGAGAAGACCGCGATGCGGTCGCTCATCGTCAGCGCCTCGTCCTGGTCGTGGGTCACGTAGATGAAGGTGATGCGCTCGCTCAGCTCGCGCTGGATCGACTTCAGCTCGAACTGCATCTCCTGGCGCAGCTTCAGGTCGAGCGCCCCGAGCGGCTCGTCGAGCAGCAGCACGCGCGGGCGATTGACGATCGCGCGGGCGAGCGCCACGCGCTGGCGCTGCCCGCCCGAGAGCTGGATCGGACGCCGGCCCTCGACGCCCGGCAGGCGCACCATCTCCAGCGCCTGCGCGGCGCGCTCGGCGCGCTCGCGCTTGCCCACGCCCGACACGCGCAGGCCGTACGCGACGTTCTCCAGCACGCTCATGTGCGGGAACAGCGCGTAGTCCTGGAAGACGGTGTTGACGGGGCGCTGGTAGGGCGGGCTGCGGGTGACGTCCTCGCCGTGGAGCTCCACCGTCCCGGAGTCGGCGAACTCGAAGCCCGCTATCACCCGCAGCGTGGTCGTCTTCCCCGACCCCGACGGCCCGAGCATCGTGAAGAACTCGCCCGCGAGCACCTCAAGCGAGAGCCGCTCCACGGCGACCACGTCACCGTATGTCTTGCGTACGCCGTTTAGGCGCACTGCCACACCCGGGGCCACGTCCCCGGACGGCGGAGGATGCGAGCCCGGCACATCCATCGTCGTACCCGCACTCGAGGACATCTGCCCCGAGTCTATTGCGCCATCCAGGCACGGACAACTATCCGATCTGGACAATCTCGTCCGGGACGCTACGCCGTCCAGGCACCGCCCACGGAGCGGGCGATCGGAGCGGTTCCCATCTTCGTGTCAATTCTCGCTCCAACAGTGTCGAAATGGAGAACTTTCTGGCACCGCGGTTACGAGAAGAATCGAGCCGATCTATGCTCGCGACATCCCGCAAATAGTGGCCCGGCGGTGCGCTAACACCCCGGGCCCGGCACCGAGTCGCTCACCCTCGATGCCCGTCGATTGTCGCTCAACCACGCACCCGATGCCTGGCTGACACTCGACTGGAACTCGCACGTGCGCCGCTCGGGACCGTGACCGAGAAGAGGAGACGGCGATGCTCAACCCCGACCCCCCAGGCTCAGGCGCCGCTCGCGCCGAGGACCCGACCGACGAGCTCGTGCTGGCGGCCCTCGACCGCGCCGCCCGCCATCGTGCCCGCGACACCGCGGCGGTTCCCGTGTGGGCGATCTTCGAACACCTCGGCATCTCCAGGCGCTCGGCCGCCGCGCGGCAGGTCCGGATCAGACTGGACGTGCTGCAGGCCGCCGGCTGGATCGCTCTGGGGCGCGTGCACGGCATCCAGACCTGGGGGCTGACGAGCGCGGGCGTGCGCCACCTGCGACGCGAGCGCCGCGCCGGGCGGGTCCCGCCGCTACCCGAGTCTCCACAGCATCGGAGGTGGCGCAACGCTCGCCTGGCGGCGGCGCAGGAGATCGACCGGTTCGAGCGCGGGCTGCGTGCCCTCCTTGCCGAGGCCGAGCAGCTGCTCGACGTAGAGCCGCCGGCCGACTCGGACGCGGTGTTCGCGCTCGGAGAACGCCTGCGACGGGCATGCTGGCGGCTGGCCTCGGCGCGCTACTGCCTGCGCGAGTGGTCCGAGCCCGACGACGCGCGCGCCGATCTCGAGACGCACCTCGACCTCGCCGAAGCGGGTCTGGATCAGGCCGAGCAGGCGGATCGACGCGCGCTGCGCGCGGGACGGCGCAACATCAGGCTGTGGGACGAGCGGGCGCGAGGACGGTGATCGACATGCGGGGGTACTCCGGGCGCCCGTGGCGCGATGCGTACAGACGCCTGTCGGCCTCGCGCAGCAGTTCGTCGAGGCTCGTGCCGTCGAGTGGGAACTCGGCCAACCCGACCGAGCACGGGGCGCGCTCGCTCAGCGCGACGGTCACACGCGAGGAGATCGCGGCCGCATCCGCGCCCCTTGTGTCGGCGAACAGGACCGCGAACTCGTCTCCGCCGAGCCGGCCGATCGCGTCCGTCGGCCGGACGGTCGTCTGGAGCGTGCGCACGACCCAGCGCAGCATTTCGTCGCCCGCCTCGTGGCCCTGGCGGTCGTTGACGAGCTTGAGACGGTCGACGTCGAGCAGCAGCACCGCGCCCGGCGCGGAGGAGCGCGCGGCGGCGCCGATCTCCGCCAGGGCGCGCTCCTCGAAGCCGCGTCGGTTGAGACATCCGGTCAGCGGGTCGGCGTGCGAGACCTCGATCAGCACACGCCGCTGATCGTCATGGCTGCGCGCCTGCCACGCGCTGAGCACGCCGGCGCAGGCGAGCATCACGGCGAACAGCGCCTGGTAGCCCCAGCCGGCTCCGCCGACGAGCACGGCGAGCGTGAGGTAGGCGGCGACGGACACGCCGCCGACGGTCATCACGGAGGCCGTCGGGTAGGACATCGCGGCGAACACAACAGGGAGGAAGAAGATCAGCGCGAGCGGGCTGCGGGTGCCGCCGTCCTCGACCGTGCCGAGCACGATCAACGCGAGGTCGAGCAAGCTCCAGGCGAGGAAGAAGGCCTCGCGCCAGCGGCTGCGCACGATCCGCTCGCGCGGGAGCAGGCCCACGATGGCGCCGCCGAGCGCGCCACCGCCGAACGCGAGCGAGATGACGATGCGGTTCGGCTGTTGCCATGTAAAGGCTAGGTACACCGCGCTGCTCCCGCACACAACGAAGGTCAGCCACACCCCGGCCGAGAACGTCGCTTCGCGAATGCGCAGCGCCGACTGATCGACGATCCCATGAATCTCCCCACTACTCTTCATCCTCCGACTATCGGAAGATTGCAGGGAATCCCTGAGCGAACTTGCGTCGGATCGACGCAGATCCGGGCGCTACCGGCAGCGTGCGTCAGGCGTCGGACTGCACCCGCCACGGCGGCGGGTAGGGCAGCGGCGTGAGCGCGCCTTCGAGCTCCTCGCGCAGCGGCTCGAACGGAGGCGGCAGCGACAGCCGCTCTCCCAGGTGCTCGATGTCCTCGTCCACGGCGAAGCCGGGGCCGATCGTGGCCAGCTCGAACAGCACTCCGCTCGGCTCGCGGAAGTACACCGATTTGAAGTAGAAGCGTTCGACCACGGGCGTGGGCGTGGAGCCCGCCTCGGCGACCTTCTCACGCCAGGCCTCGAGCTCGTCGATCCGCGACGCGAACGCCACGTGGTGCACGCTCCCGGCCCCCTGACGGCGATTGATCTCGGGTGGAGCGGGGTCATACGCGTAGAAGCCGCGGCGGTTCTCGCCGACCACGTCCCAGTGCTCGCCCGCGCCCCTGGTGAAGCCGAGCGCGCGGCTTAGCAGGCGCTCGCTGCGCACGGGCGCGTTGCTGTATGCGCGCACGCCGTCGAAGCCCTGCAGGGCGTGCTCGGCGGGGATCTCGGGGGACTTTGCACACAGCGGCTCGTCCTCGGTCGAGACCGGCACGAGCTCGTGTTCGAGGCCCTCGGGGTCGCTGAACAGCAGGCTGCCGTCGGTCAGCTCCGCGGCCACGTCGTGGGCGAGCAGCCGCTCGCGCCAGAACTCGAGCGCCGCGGGCGAGGCGACGCGCCAGACGATGCGGTGGACCATGCCCGCGCCGGCGATGCCCCGATCGGCGCCGGGGTACTCGAAGAACGTGAGGTCCATCCCGGGCGAGCCGAGCTCGTCGCCGTAGAACAGGTGGTAGACCCGCGGTTCGTCCTGGTTGACGGTGCGCTTGACCATCCGCAGGCCGAGCACGCCGGAGTAGAACTCGACGTTCCCGCGCGCGTCGCCGGTGATCGCGCTGATGTGGTGGATCCCCTCGAGCTTCATCTCAGACGCCCACTTTAGTGCGGTCACAGGCGCCGCGGGCTCCCGGCGTGCGGCCCCGTGCGATCATCGGCGCGTGCAAGACGGATCGCTCATCCCGCGCTTCGGTCGCGCACGCCGCGACCCGTCGCTGGCGGTCCTCGAAGGCTTCCACCCGCTCAAGCACGCGCTGCGCTTCGGCGCGACGCTGCTGGAGGTGGTGACGAGCGACCCCGTGGAGCTCGACCGGCTCGCCTCGCTGCTCGCGCCCGACGTGGGGGAGCAGATGCGCGCGCTCGCGCGACCGGTCGCGCGCGAGGTGTTCGAGCAGCTCGCGCCGCTCACGCCGACGACGCCCGTGATGGCGCTCGCGGAGCGCCCCGCGGTCGATCCCGCGGCAGTGCTGGCCGATCGGCGAGCCGCACCGGTGGTCCTGCTGGAGGACTCGCGCGACCTGGGCAACATGGGCGCGTGCGTGCGCGTGTCCGCGGCGGCGGACGCCGCGGCGGTGCTCACGAGCGGCAGCCACGACCCGTGGCACCCCGACGCACTGCGCGGCGCCGCGGGACTCCACTTCGCCCTTCCGGTGTCCAGACTCGATCGCCTGCAGGAGCTCGCCGGGATCGACCGGCCGCTGCTCGCGCTCGACCCCGACGGCGAGCGCCTCGATCCGACGACGCTCGATCCGCGCGCGGTGCTGGCGTTCGGCACCGAGCGCCACGGACTGAGCGACGAGCTGCTGGAGATGGCCGACGCGCGCATCAGCATCCCGATGCGCGCGGGCGTCTCCAGCCTCAACCTCGCGACGTCCGTGGCGGCCGTGCTGTTCGCGTGGCGCCTACGCGCCGGCGGGAGCTTCGACGCCGTCGAGCAGTAGCCAGTTGCCGCGCAGCGCGGCGCGCGCACGGCTGACCATCCGCTCGGCCTGCTCGTCGGGGTTCTCCGACTCGGCCAGCAGCCGCTCGATCAGCTCGCCCGCCTGACGCGCGTGCTCGACGTCGAGCAGCTCGTGCACCGCGAAGTACTCCGTCGCGGGACCTTCGTCGGTGTAGCCGTAGTGGGCGGCGAGGCCCTCGAGCTTGGTCTTCGAGATCTCCGGCTGGCTCGCCTCGATCGCGTAGAGGATCGCGAGGCGCTCGAGCAGGCTCTCGCCCGCGTCCCACGCGTCGGCGCACGCCTGCGTCTGCGGAAGCGGCTCGCGCTCCACCGGCGCCTGCTGCTCGCGCGGCTCCGAGGGCTTGCCGAGTGCGCGCTCGAACTCTTCCCACAGCTTCACGTGCGTGGTCTCCTCCTCGGCGTGGCGGCGCAGGCCGGCGCGGAGGGGCTCCTCGGCGACGTCGGCCGCGTGCGTGGATGCGGCCGCGAGCGCGATCACCGCGTGGCGGTACTCGCCGGCGTAGCGGCGCAGCTCCTCGGCACTCAGCTCACCGGCGCTCCAGCGCTGGTAGAACGGGTGCTCGAGCACGTTCGTGGCCGCCCGGGTCTCGTCGAGCCTTGCAAGGATGTCCATTGCGCGCTCCCTTCCTGTGGGGTGTTGTCGGTACTCGCCGGCGGGACTCGCCAGCCGGCGCTGGAAACTTGGACTACGCGGGGTTGGCCTGCGCCCACTTGACGATCGCCTTGGAGTCGTCGATGACGGTGCCGTCGTCGAGCAGCAGGGTGGGCACCCAGCGGTTGCCGGTCAGCTCCTGCACCTCGCGGCGCCCGCGCGTCTGGTTGAGCGCGGCGGGCAGCGGCGCGAAGCCGTAGGACTTGATCACCTCGGGGTCGTGCCCCGCATCCTTCAGCGCGTGGAACGCGTTGGCGCAAGGGTGGCCGCCGGGGCGCGGCGTCGGGAAGGTGCCCCAGCAGACGTACAGCTTCACGAGACGGTCAGCGTGCCTTCCATGCCCGCCGCCCGGTGTCCGGGAATGGTGCAGTAGAACGTGTACTTGCCGGGTTTGAGCGTGACCGTGAGCTTCTTGGAGCCGCCGATGAAGCCGGGGATGGAGCCCACCACCTTGGTGCCTTCGGCGATCGCGACGTCGTGTTCCACGGGCGACGCGTTCGCCATCGTGATCGTCACGGTGCCTGCCTTCGCGCTCAGCTGCTTGGTGTTGTAGGCGAGCGCGCCGGCGGGGTCGGCGGCGAGGCTGAGCGAGGTGCTCGCGGCGGCGGGCGAGGAGGATGGCGCGGGCGTGCCGGTGGTGGCGGTGGGGGTGCTCGTCGAAGTGGATGTGGCGCTCGGCGTCGGGCTTTCCGTGCTGGTGCTGGTCGTCTGCGCCGCCTCGCTCGTGGCTTTGGAGCCGCCCGAGGTGGCGATCGCGGTGACGAGCGCTGCGAGCACGAGCACCGCGGTGATCGCCATCACCCCGCGCTGCTGCTGAAGGCTGCGTGGGAAGTCGGGCATGCGCGTACCGATTCCGAGCGAGAGGATCAGCGCCCAGGCCACGAGCAGGCCGCCCGCGATGTAGAACGGGGTCTTGCTCTTCTCCGCCGCGAGGATGGGCGCGAGCTGGACTGCGATCGTGTGCATCGGGCGCGAGCCTAGCCGATGAGGTGCCGGGTATGCTGCGTGAGCTGATGGCCGACGTGGTTCGCACGCCCGAGGAGGCGCTCGAGGGACTGCCGGACTTCCCGTTCGTGTCCCACTTCCGTGAGGTCGACGGCCTGCGTCTGGCTCACCTGGACGAGGGCGAGGGAGCGCCGGTGGTGTTCCTGCACGGCGAGCCCACATGGTCGTTCCTGTGGCGCAAGGTGATCCCGCCGGTGCGCGACGCGGGCTTTCGCTGCCTGGCGCCCGACCTGGTTGGCTTCGGGCGCTCGGACAAGCCGACGGACATCGACTTCTACTCCTACGACCGCCATGTGGCGCTCGCGGGCTCGCTGCTGGAGGACCTCGACGTGCGCGGCGCGACGATCGTGGTCCACGACTGGGGCGGGCCGATCGGCCTGCGCCTCGCGATCGAGCAGGCGGAGCGGATCGACCGGATCGTGATCATGGACACGGGCCTGTTCAACGGCCACCAGAAGATGAGCGACGCGTGGCTCGCGTTCCGCGACTTCGTGGCGCGCACGGAGGATCTGCCGGTGGGCTTCCTCGTGCGCGGCGCGTGCAAGAACGACCCCGGCGACGACGTGATCGCGGCCTACGAAGCGCCGTATCCGGACTCCGCGTCGAAGGCGGGCGCGCGAGCGTTCCCGCTGCTGATCCCGCAGACACCGGACGCCCCGGGCGCTGAGGAGGGCCAGAGCGTGATCGACGCGCTGCGCGCGGACAGGCGCCCCACGCTGATGATGTGGGCGGACTCGGATCCTGTGCTGCCGCTGGCGACGGGCGAGCGGTTCGCGGAGTCGATCGGGCGCGAGAAGCCGCGCACGATCGAGGACGCGAGCCACTTCCTGCAGGAGGATCAGGGGCCGCTGATCGGCGCCCTGATCGCAGACTGGCTCACCTCCGGCTGAGTAAGCCCTACTCCTCGCCGTCCTCGCCAGCGGCCGCCGGCACGAGCTGCGGCTGCTCGGGTGCGGGCTCGAGGCCGGGCTCGGAGCGCGCGGCGCGCAGCTCGTACTCGCGACGGCTGTTGAGGTCCGCGCCGGCGAGCACGCGGTCGGCCTTCATCGCCCGCGCCATGCCCTCGGAGAGAGCGCGTGGGAGCACCGCGCCGAGCGCGTTGGTGCGCTTGGCGGACTTCGGCACCCACACGTCCACCGTGCGGAGCTGCAGCGCCTCGACGATCGCGTCGGCCACGTCGGAGGGCTCGAGGTTGCTCATCCCGCGCGCGGTGCCGAGACCGCCGCCGAGCTCGGTGTTGACGACGAACGGCATCACGTAGCTGAGGTCGACGTGCGCGCCCATCAGGTGCAGCTCGCCGCGCACGGCCTCGGTGAGTCCGACGACGGCGTGCTTGGTGGCGGAGTAGGTGGCGCCGCCGGGCGAGCCGTACTTGCCGGCCTGCGAGGAGATGTTGACGATGTGGCCGCGGTCGCGGGGGATCATGCGCTCGAGCGCGATCTTCATCCCGAGGATCACACCGTGGATGTTGATGTCGACCATCCGCCGCGCGGTGAGGTCGTCCTCGTCGATGAAGCGCCCGATCTGCATGATCCCGGCGTTGTTGACGAGCACGTCGATCGGCCCGAGCTGCTCCTCGGCGCCGTCGAGGAACGCGGTGAACGAGGCGCGGTCGGTGACGTCGAGCGGCAGGGCGATGGTGCTGGCGCCGAGCTCGGAGGCGGTCTGGCGGGCGGCGGCGACGTCGACGTCGCCGATCGCCACCTTCATGCCCTGGCGCAGGAACGCTTCGGCGGTGGCGCGGCCGATCCCGCGTGCTGCGCCGGTGATGGCGGCGGTCTCTCCGGCGAGGATGCGGGGCTGCTTGGCCATGGGTCCCTCCTGGGTGGCTGCGGAATTAAGTTGGCCAGCCAAAGCTAGCGCGCCGGGGCTGGAAATGCACGCCGGTGGGTGTAGTGTTGATCTCATGCCGTTCTTTGAGTTCGAAGGGCAGCGCATCGCCTACACCGAGTTCGGTGGCGGCCCGGCCGCGGTCACGAAGAACGGCGTGCGCGGGCGGACGGCGAAGAGCGCGCCGGCGAGCACACGGCCGTTGATCCTGCTGCACGGGCTGCTGCTCTCACAGGAGATGCACCGTCCGCTGGCCGAAGACCTGGCGGCGCGCGGCAACCGCGTGATCACGCTCGACCTGCTCGGGCACGGCAAGTCCGACCGCCCGCGCGACATGTGGCGCTACTCGATGGCGACCTACGGCAGGGAGGTGGTCGCGCTGATGGACCACCTGAACATCGAGCAGGCGGCCGTGATGGGCACCTCGCTCGGCGCGAACGCCGCGCTGGAGGTGGCCTCGAGCAGGCCGGAGCGGCTGCGCGGCATGGTGATCGAGATGCCGGTGCTCGACAACGGCCTGCTCGGCAGCGCGCTCACGTTCACGCCGCTGCTGGTGGCGTTGACGTTCGGTGAGCCGGTGATGAAGGTCGTCTCGCGCGTCACGCGAGCGGTGCCGCGTCGCCTGCTGCCCCACTATGGAAACGTGCTGCTCGATCTCGTGCGCCAGGAGCCGGGGCCGGGGGGGGCGCTGCTGCAGGGCTTGTTCTTCGGGCGCATCGCGCCGCCGCGCAGCGAGCGCAAAACGTTTCAGACGCCCGCGCTCGTGCTCGGGCATCCGCGCGATCCCGTGCACCCGTTCTCCGACGCGGGCATGCTCGCGCAGGAGATGCCAAACGCGCGCCTCTTGGAAGCGAACTCGCTGGTTGAGCTGCGCGTCCAGAAGGAGCGGCTGACGAACGAGATCGCGGCGTTCCTGGACGAGCTGTGGGAGACGCCGCGCAAAGCACGCACGAAACGCCCCGCGGCCAAGCGCACGCGCACCGGCGCCAGCTAGCTCTGGCCGTCGAGGCCGCCTATTTGGCGGGGAACAGTTCGACTTCGTTGACGCTCACGTGGCCGGGCGCTTCGGCGGTGGACGTCGGGGGCGCCTTGCTGATCCACACGGTGATGAAGTTGAACGCCTTGGTGGAGTCTTTGAGCACGATGTGCGCGTGCTTCTTCTTGAGCACTCGCGCGTGGCTGAGGGGCACCCACGCGGTGTCGGTGATCGACGTGGGCGCGGTCTGGCTGTTGGTGCCGTAGATCTGGACGACCATGCCGGGGGTCGAGGTGACGATGTTGAGCGAGCCGAGCTTCTCCCTCGCCTTCAGGTCGACGAGCAGGCCCTCGGCCATGTTGGGCGCCTTCGCCGGCTCCACCTGCGCGTCCCACGCGGTGGAGGTGTCGCCGTCGATCGTGAGGCTCGGATCGCCGAAGTCGCTCGCGGGGTAGTTGTAGGGGTTGTACGTGGACGCGGCGTTGGTGTCGAGGACGATCGCAACGGGTTTCGGTTCGGTGCCGCCGCCGTTGTTGGTGCTCGTGGGCGTGGTGGTGGTTTTCGACCCGGTGGTGTTGGTGGGAGTGGTCGTCGTCTGCTGCGGGATTTTGGAGGCGACGATGGGGATTTTGGGCGGTTTGACTTTGGAGTGGATCAGCGGCTGGACGGTGGACGTGCCCCCGAGCGGGTTGACGGTGCCGGCTGGCGGCACGGTGGTCGCGGGCGTCGTGGCCTGGGCGACGGTGGTTGTCACCATGTGCGTGGCGGGGGTGCCTTTGCTGAGCGCCGCGTAGGCGGCCGCGGCGGCGCCCACGGCGAGGACGGCGGTGGCCGTGAGGAGCGTGGCGGCGGAGCGCCAGCCGGGCGTGCCGATGCTACCGGGCGCGCCGGCCCCGCACTGCAGGCACCAGTCCTGCCCGGGCGCCATCGGCGCGGAGCAGCGGGTGCACGCGAGCGGGGACTCCGCCGCGACGACCATGACGGGCGCGGCGGATGCCGGGGCGGCGCCGTTGCCGTTGAGCGGCGCCTGCGGCGCGACAGAGGGCGCGTCCGGTGCCTTCGGCTCGTCGGACTGCGCGGGCGGCGAATCGGCTAGCAGCGTGGCCACTGAGAGGAATTCTAGCCCTACGACGCAAGCGGTCGAGCCACTTGTGCGCGAGAGCCGCTCAGCGAGGCGCGGGCGGCCCGCCGGGAACGATGTCTCGCCCGGTGGGCCGGTGGCGCTCGTCCAGCTCCAACTGCCAGTAGTAGCGGGTGAACGTGACGCCCTCCCGGAACTCACCGACGTGCGGCTCGACGGTCTCCCCGGCGGCCATGCGCACGATCAGCTCGGGGTAGGTGCGCCCCGGCGGGGCGGCGTATACGGGAGCGGGAAAGGCGCCGCCGAAGCGCGTGTTCACGTCGGTGATGCCGAGGCCGACTTCGGGGTCGCGGAACACCTGGATGGTGGCGGGGCCGTATACGCGCAGGGTCTCCATCGTGTGCCGGCCCAGCTCGATCAGCTCCTCGTCGCGGATGACCTGGCCCTTGATGGACTCTCCTCCGCGCGACTCGAGCATGCTCCTGGGGATCGCGTTGAGGCAGCGCCCGTCGCGGTCGCCGAGGCAGTCGATCGAGATCTCGGGGCCGTTCATCGCGCGCTGCACCATCGTCGGCTCGTCGACGTAGTCGACGAAGAAGCGCGCCTGCCGGGCGTCGTGGGCGAGGTGGATGGAGCGTGCGCCGGAGCCGCGCCGAGGCTTGACCATGACCGGGTAGTGGAGCGCGTCGAGGTCGTCGTCGGGCAGGACGGTGGGCGGCGAGGGCAGCGAGTGGCGCTGCAGCAGCAGGTGGGTCTCGTACTTGTCGTAGGTGGCGCGCGCGATCTCCGAGGAGGGCCCGAGCGCGGGCAGGCGGCCTTCCTCGCGAGCGCGAGCGAGCACCTCGATGTCGAGGTCGGTGAGCGGCAGCACCGCGCCCACGCCGTGCTGCTCGCACAGACTTTCCAGTGCAGGGATGTAGTCGGGGTCCGCGATCAGCGGCACCGCTACCCGCACGTGCGCCGCGTACTGGGCTGGCGCGAGCGGCGACGGGTCGGCGACGATCGTGTTGGTGAGCCGCGCGAAGCACGAGACGATGTCGTAGCGCTTGCCCGCGCCGGTCAGCAGGATGGCGGGAGGACTGGTCACAGCTTCCCCTCCCAGCCGCCTGCGGCGCCCTTGTAGAGGCCCGAGCCGCCGAGCACCATCGCGACGGTGCGCCACAGGATCTTCAGGTCGAGGGCGAGCGAGCGGTGCTCGATGTACCAGAGGTCGAGCTCGATCCGCTCCGACCACGGCAGCGACGCCCGCCCGTTGACCTGCGCCCAGCCGGTGATCCCGGGCTTGATCGCGAGCCGTCCGCGCTGGCGCTCGGTGTACTGCTCCACCTGGATCGGCAGCGTCGGCCGCGGGCCGATCAGAGACATCTCGCCGCGCAGCACGTTGAGCAGGTTGGGCAGCTCGTCCAGGGACGTCCTGCGCAGCAGCGCGCCCACGCGTGTGATGCGGGAGTCGTTGACGTTGACGGCCAGCCCGGCGCCTTTGTGCTCGGCGCCGTCGACCATCGTGCGCAGCTTGATCACGTCGAACGGGTGGCCTTCCAGGCCGACGCGACCCTGGCGGTAGATGACGCCTCCGGGACTCTCGAGGCGTATCACCAGTGCGGCGAGGGCAAGCACGGGAGAGCTGACGAGCAGCGCGAGCGAGGAGGCGACGATGTCGACGGCGCGGCGGATCACCGGGCGGATTGTGCCGCTTGCCGACGCGGGACACCCCCCGGACGGCGCGTCGGGGTCAAAACAGGTTCTCAGCCGAGGCCGCTACGCGGCACGCGTGTGGAGGTCTACGCCCACGTGGCGCGCGACCGTCCAGTCCCTGCAGAGCGGGCACGTGGCCGGGTTGTTGCCATGCAGGCGACACGACGGCGGGGACAGCTCGAGGCCCAGTTCGCGCCTGGAGCGAATCCGCTCCTCGTGTTCGCGGGCGTCTTCGAGCCGCGCCTCTTCGGCGCGTTCGGCGACCGTCCGGCTCAGCGGTTCGCTGCGACGACCGTGAGATTGGTGGGACACTGTGCTCCCCCTCGCTTGCCTTCCCGTCCCGCAGCCTGCGCGGGTGCGGGCATGAATGTAAGCGTCATGGGGTGAAGATCCTGTGAAGTTGGCCGTTAATGCTGCAAATAGCGGACGAAACGTGTCTGCGGCGGGCTGTCCCGGCCGCGTGGCCGCGCATTTTGTTTTCAACTTCTCAGCGGGTACCCTCCGCGGCCTCCCAGGACGCCTCCGTCCCGTGCGTCAGCCAGTCCCACAGCCCGGCGGCGGGCGAGGCGGTGGTGAGCACGTAGTAGCGAGCGATCAGCAGCGGACGTGAGCGAACGACGCCGGCGAGGGCGGCGGCGGCGAGCAGGGCGAGCTGGAGCGCGAGCGCGACGGTGTAGAGCGCGCCGGCTCCGCGTGCGACGAGGACCACGTTGGCGGCGATCGCGATCGCGTGCAGGAACGGGGCTGCGTAGCGCAGCAGGCGGTGGGAGACGATCATGAGCGCGTAGCCGGGCGTGTAGCCGCGCGGGTCGAGCATGCCGCCGCGCAGGAGGATGGGCCAGGTGTGGCTCATCATGCGCCGCTTGCGAGCGAACTCGCCGCCGATCGAGGGCACCATCTTCTCGCTGGCGCGCGCGGCGGGAACGTACACGGCGCGCAGGCCGCGCTTGACGATGTTGAACGGCAGCGACAGGTCGTGGCCCATGATCGGGTCGACCACGATGTAGGAGTCGCGGCGGGTGGCGTAGATGGCGCCGTTGCCGGCGGTGATCGAGCTGAGCTTCGACTCGTACGAACGCACGGCCATCTCGTAGCGCCAGTACACGCCCTCCTGGTTGGGGAGAGCGGGAGCGCCATCGCCGGTTGCGGCCTGCACGAAGCGCACCTGCCCGCAGGCGTAGCCCACGCGCGGGTCCTCGAACGCGGCGACGAGCACGCGGGCGGCGTCGGGCTCCCACAGCGCGTTGGCGTCGGAGAAAGCGACGATCTCGCCCGTGGCCCGCTCGACGGCGGCGTCCTGCGCGCGGATCTTGCCGCCGCGCGGCAGGTCGAGCACGAGGTCCGCGCCGGCCTCGCGCGCGCTCTCGGCGGTCGCATCGGAGCAGCCGTCGCACGCGACGATCACCTGCAGCAGCTCGCGCGGATAGTCGAGCGCGAGAGCGTTGGCGACCTTGGCGGCGATCACCGACTGCTCGTCGTGCGCAGCCACGATCAGCGACAGGAAGGGCGGTGAAAGCTTTTTAGGAGCTTCGCTCGGGCGTGCGGGCGGCGATTCAGGGGTGTCCGCCCGCGCACGGGCGATCAGGGATAGAGCGGCCGCGTAGCCGAGCTGCGTCCAGACGACCAGCGCGCACGCCATCCAAAAAACGATCTCCAGCGCAACGGTCATCGTGCGCCGTGCTGCTCGATCAGCGTGTCGTACAGCTCGAGTGTCCGGCGAGCGATCGAGCGCCACGAGTAGGCGCCCTCAGCCGCGGCGCGCGCATGCTCGGTCAGCTCGGCCAGCGCCGCGGGGTCGCCGATCAGCTCGCGCAGCTCGCGGTGGAGCGCCGCGGCGTCGCCGGCGGGGAAGGTGCGCGCGGCGCCCGTGGCTGCCACCTCGGGAAAGCCGCCCACGTCGCTGAGCAGCAGCGGCTTGCGGAACGCGAGCGCTGTGAACAGCACGCCGGACTGGTCGATCTCGCGGTACGGCAGCACCACGAGGTCGGCGCGCCGGAAGTACGCCGGCAGCTCGTCGTCGCCGATGAAGCGCGGCACGAAGCGCACCCCCGCGGGCGCGCTGGCGCGCAGCGCGGAGATGTCCATGCGCGGCATCCCCGCCACCCACAGCTCCGCGTCCTCGATGCCCTCCCATGCTTCGAGCAGCAGGTCGATGCCCTTGTAGGGGCGCATCAGACCGAAGCACAGCACCACCGGCTTGTCCGTATGGAACGGCGCCGGCACACCCGCGGGCGTGGGTGTGTCGACGGCGAGGTGCTCGAACGTCCCGTGCGGGATCACGTGCACGCGCGCCGCGTCGATACCCAGCTCGCCGATCAGCCGCGCGCGGCCGTGCTCGGAGTGCACGATCACCCCGTCAAAGCGGCTGTAGAGGCGCTTCTGCGCGGCGCGCTGGCCGGGGCGCGGCTCGCGTGGGAGCACGTCGTGCGCGGTGAGGACGAGCGGCCTGTCGGTGGGCAGCAGACGCCCGTCGAGGTGCTGGACCGTGAGCCACTGGAAGTGCACAACGTCGGCCGCGCGCGCCGCGCGTCGATAGCGCAGCATGTCGGGCACGTGCTCCGCGAGCTTCACCGCGCGACGGGCGCGTGGGTCGTGGATGCGGGCGGCGATTCTGTAGAAGGCCTCGCGGCGGACGTAGCCGTAGGCGGGAGCGACCGGGCCGTAGGCGAAGCGGCTCGTGTACAGCTCCACGTCCGCCCCCTCCGCGCCGAGGGCGCTGCACAGGGCGTGGTCGTAGGGCGGGGTGAAGGCGGAGGGATCTACTACGTGGACGCGCATGCTCAGAGGTAGGTGACCTCTGCGTCGAGTCGGCTGTAAACCGATGCAGCGCGACGATCGCAGCTCAGGAGGCCATGCCCGTGATGAGTTGCGGTGGCCGCCGCCATGGCGTCGTAGACAGCACCACCAGAGATCGAGAGGGATGCCAGCCTCCTGAGCAGCCTCCGCCGCTCACGCTCGGGGAGCACCATACGGCTGCCGGGATAGTCGCTGTGCAGATACTCCGCGACGAGTGTGGGCTCTGCCCTAAATGGCTCTGGCAGACGGGTGAGGACGGAGTAGGACTCGAG
This sequence comes from uncultured Solirubrobacteraceae bacterium, assembly GCA_964588985.1. Classification (GTDB taxonomy): domain Bacteria; phylum Actinomycetota; class Thermoleophilia; order Solirubrobacterales; family Solirubrobacteraceae; genus Palsa-744. The sequence continues at coordinate 30,454 of CAZPQW010000025.1, read as the reverse complement.
CTCCGCGTGGGCAAGAAGGTCCACGACCCCGTGTTGGCTCAGCGCCTCTACAGCTGCCTCATGGTGTTGGTTCCAGCTAGCGAAGGCAGCAATCACGACGCTGCTGTCGGGCGTCACCGGCGAATCTGTTCGAGAGTCTCACGCACGATCTCGGACGTGAGCTCAGGCATAGGACGATCCGCGACAGCCACCAATCGACCCTTGCGCTTCTCTAGGCGCATGGGTGTTGTTGGATGCTCGACCTCGAGCCTCCCATCCACCGCGCTCAGCTCAAGCTGCTGCCCAGGCGTGAAACCGAGCTCCTCACGAAGTCGCTTTGGAACGACAATACGACCGGCGGTGTCGATGGTTGCGATCATGGTATGAATCTACCACAGGCGCCTGTGGCTTTGAGTGGCTTTGAAAGTAGGGTGCCCCCAATGGCAGAGATCGAGCTGACCTACTGCGTGGTGAACACCTCCCAGCGCGAGCTGCTGCTGCGAGGGCTCGACGCGATCGCACGGGAGCGCGCGGGGCTGCCGTTCGCGACCGAGGTGCTCGTGCTGGACAACGGCTCGCGCGACGGCTCGGCCAAGGCTGCTCGCGCGCACCCGACCGTGGACGAGACGATCGCGCTGACGGAACGCCGCGGCAAGGCCGAGAACGACTCCGAGCTGCTGCGTCGCGCGCAGGGGCGCTACGCGCTGCTGCTGAACGAGGACTCCGAGCTGCAGCCCGGTGCGACGCTCGCGCTGTGGCAGGCGCTTCAGGACCGCCCACGAGCCGCGTGCGCGGGCGCCCAACTGCTACGCCCCGACAGGACTCCCCAGGCGTGCGCGTGGCGGTTTCCCAGGCCGTGGACGGCGCTCGCTGGCGCGTTGATGCTGCACCGTCGATTCACTGTGCAGAGCACCGGCACTCAAACCCGTGAGGTCGACTGGTGCCAGTCCTCCGCGCTGCTCGTACGCCGCGAGGCGGCCGCGGAGGTGGACTACCTCGACCCGGCCTTCTTCGTGTACTCAGACGAGGTGGACTTCGCTTGGCGCCTGCGCGACGCGGGCTGGAGCTCGGTGTACGTGCCCTCCGCGCTCGCCGTCCACCACGAGCAGCTCTCCACGGGCGCGGTGCCGGAGCGGCGGATCGTGGAAATGGCGCGCAACCGAGACCTGTACATGCGCAAGCACCACTCGCCGGGCGCGGCGCGAGCGGTGCGCTGGCTCACCGCGTGGAGCTATGCGGTGCGTGCGGTGGGGGCACTGCTGCTTCCCGGGCATTCATCGCGGCGCTACTGGCGCCATGTGACGGCAACGCTGATGCCCGGTCGAGGCGAGGGACTGCGCGAGGTGGCCGCGGAGTACAACCGAAGCTAGAGCCCGCTCTTACTCGGACGCGAGCTCGTCGAGCAGCGCGTCGACCACGCGCGGGTCGAGCTGGGCGCCGGCGACGCGGCGCAGCTCCTCGCACGCCTGCTCGGGCGTGTTGGCGGGGCGGTAGGGGCGGTCGGTGACGATCGCCTCGTAGGTGTCGCACGCGGAGATGATCCGTGCGGCGAGCGGGATGTCCTCGCCGGCGAGACCGTCGGGGTAGCCGGCGCCGTCCCAGCGCTCGTGGCTTGCTCGCACCGCGGGCGCGAGGTGCGCGAAGGCGTCTATCCGCGCGACAAGCTCGCCTCCCACGGCGGCGTGGCGCTTCATCACGACCCACTCCTCGTCGTTCAGCGGCCCTGGCTTCAGCAGTATCTCGCTCGGCACGGCGACCTTGCCCACGTCGTGGAGCAGCGCCGCGTAGCGCACATCGTGCGCGCGCGTGGACGAGTTGCCGAGGCGCACGGCGACGCGTTCGGCGAGCGCGGCGACTTCCTCCTCGTGCGAGGCGGTGTAGCTGTCCTTCGCCTCGACCGCGCTCATCAGCGCGCTGAGGGTGGTGGTGAACGTGCGCTCGAGGTCGAGCACGAGGTTGGCGCGGTGAAGCGAGGAGCCGAGGCTCGCGGCGATCGCCTCCACGAGCACGGCATCGGCCTCGCTGAACGCTTCCGGCTCGGGCGCCTCGAGGTTGAGCACGCCCCACACCGCACCGTCGAGCACGATCGGCACCGCCAGCTCCGAGCGCGGGTCGGTCTCGGGGTCGCGGACGATGTAGTCGGCGTCTTGACGCGTGTCGGCCACGAGAGCGGTCGCGGCGGTGCGCGCCACGCGCCCGTTGATGCCGTGGTGCAGCGACTGCTCCACGAGCAGGAACTCCGTCATCACATCCGCGAGCGCGCCCCTGCCGGCGACCAGACGCAGCGTCTCGTCGTCGTCGAGCCGCTGGATCGCGGCGAGGTAGAAGGCGAACGTCCCCTGCAGCTCGTCCACGACGAGCGTGACCATCTCCTCGATGTCGTTCGTGGCCGCCAGGCGTGCCGTGAGGCGCGCGGCGAGCCTCAGCTGTGCGCGCAGATACGTGACCTTGCCGGCGGGCGCGACGCTGCGGGCGAGGCGATCCTCGTGGTGGATGCGCAGCGCCTCTTCGCGTCTGCGGCGCTCGCGCGCGCTGGTCGGGCGGCGCGCGGCGGTGATCTCGGAGGTTGCGGGAGGCTCACGCATGGGTGCGATTTCGGCCAAATCGGGGCATGACTTGAGAGAACGCCCATCCGATCGGACACCCTACGCGCCTCAGACGTCCCTCAGCGGGTCCTCCGCGTAGGCCTCGACCTCGCCGTGCCCCGCCCGGAACGTGGCCACACGCCGGCGCCCATCCGCCACCAGCGACCTCGCCCCGGCCCACTCGTGGGGATGGAAGAAGCGCGTCAGCAGCAGCGCCGCGGGGACCAGCGCGAGCCACGCCAGACGCGCCGCGAGACCCCCGAGCCCATGCGTGGGCAGCAGCAGCTCGCCGGAGACCGCCACGCCGGCCAGGATCGCGACGAGCCACGCCAGACGAGCCCATTCGAAGCCAACCTTGAACAGGCTGCGCGTGAGCGCGTACATCACGCCCAGCATCGCCGCGTAGGCGCCGCACAGCGCGATGCCCGCGCCGGCGATGCCGAGGCCGGCGCCGCCAGAGGGGACGAGCAACAGCAGCAGCGCGACGTTGATCGCGAGACCAGCGAGCGCGGCGGGGAGGTTGCGCGTGGTGACGCGCGCGCGACCGGAGATCGCGACGAACACGAGGTACAGCCCATACAGCGCCCACCCCAGCGCGAGCCACGGCAGCGCCCTGTAGGCGCCGAAGTATTCGGGGGCGGCGAGGAGGCGCACGATCCAGCGCGCGAGCAGCGCCACCGCGCACACCACCACACCTGTGGCTAGCGCGTAGTAGGTCGTCACGAGCGAGTACAGCCGCGCGGCCTCCTCGTCGCTCTCAATCGAGTACGCCAGCGGCGGCCACGCGTACTGGAAGCCGCGCACCGCCACGAACACGACCGTCGCGAGCTTGATCGCGACCGCGTACTGCCCCGCGGCGGACTGCGAGAACACGCGGAACAGGTAGAAGCGGTCGGCGACCTGCAGCGCGTACACGCTCGCGTCCGCGGGAACCGTCGGCAGGCCGAAGCGCAGCATCGCGCGCAGGTCCGCCGTCCTTACCCGCAGCGACACTCGTGCGCGCAGCGTCCACCACAGCCCCAGCACGACCAGCGTGGAGGCGCCGAAGTTGCCGAGCAGCAGGCCGCGCGCGCCCTGTTGGGCGAACACCACGAGGGAGATGGTGAACGCGACGGTCATCGCCACATTCGCGCCGGAGGCGTAGATGTAGGCACGCGCGCGGGCGTCCACGCGCAGCTGCGCGTAGGCCATCTCGAGGTTGGTGAACGCCCACAGGCCGAGCACCGCGCAGTCGAGCAGCAGCGGGTCGCGGAAGCCCACGATCAGCTTCGACAGCGGTCCGGCGAACGCCACCGCGAGGAGCGCCGCGAGCGTCGTGGTCCACGCGACCGTCGCGGTCGCGGTGCGCGCGATCCGCACGCGTCGCTGCTCGTCCTCGTCGTCGAAGTAGAAGCGGACGAACGCCTCGCCCACCCCCACGCGCAGCAGGATGCTCGACAGGATCACCGCCGTCAGCAGCGATTCCGCCGCGCCGTAGGCACTCGGGTTCAGGTGGTGCGTGTAGAGCGGCAGCGTGAGCAGCGCGAGGCCCTTCGCGAGGATGTCCCCGAACTGGTACGCCGCGCCCGTGCTGAGGAGGCGCTTGAGGTGGCCGAGCACGGCTCAGACGCTACTCAGGACGAGTGCTGGGCGGCGCGAGGCGGTGTCCTCAGTCGCTCGCGTGCGATGCACGCCACGCGGGTGGGCGGGCTTTGATCCGTGCCTCGCTTGCCCAGCCCTCGTCCTGGCGTGCGAGGGCCACCCCGACGGCGAGGATCGCCCACGTGAACGGGTCCTCGAGGAAGTCCGCGTACGTCCACGTGTGCAGCACGAGCGCCGCGAAGCACGCCGCGAGTGCGATGCGGGGCGGCGAGCGTCCAGCGCCGCGGCACAGCACGAGCAGCGCGGCGAGGAGCAGCGCCGCGTACACCGCCAGGCCGAGGACGCCCTGCTCGGCGGCGACGGTCACGGGGATCGTGTGCGACGCGGATGTGGCGTTCGCCGAGGTTCCCCCGCCGTGGCGTTTGTACTGCGCTTCGAAGGAGCCCGACCCCCAGCCCTCGAGCGGTCGATCGGCGAACAGTTCGAGGCCGCCCGATATCAGCTTGGTGCGTCCGCTCGTGGCGTTGCTCGTCGAGCCTTTCGTTCCCTTCAGGCCGAAGTGCAGGCTGGTGGGCGCGAGCAACACGACCGCGCCGGCGAGCGCGAGCAGCACGATCGAGGCGAGGGCGGTGGTGCGCGCGTCCCAGCGCCAGGCGGCGAGCACGGCGAGGCCCAGCAGCAGCGCGGCGATGCTCGACTGCGAGAAGCTCGTCACGAGCCCCGCGAGCAGCCACGCGAGCACCGCCGCGCCGATCAGCGTGTCGCGTCGGCGCACGCTCCACAGCACCACGGTGGTGAGCGCGATCATCACGAGCGCGAGGAAGCGGCCGTAGATGCTCGGATCGAAGAACAGCGAGTTCACGCGGAAGTAGTTGTCGTACTGGTTGGCCACCACCACCTTGGGGTTGAGGAACAGCGACTTGCGCGCGTACTCCACGAAGCCGATCCCCGCGAAGATCACCGCGAGTCCGACGACCACGCCGAGGCAGCGCAGCAGCAGCTCGCGTGTCCAGTGCACTTCGCGCAGCAGCACGAAAAGCAGCGCGAAGGGTATGTAGAAGAAGGCGACGTTCTCCGCCGCGCGGGCGTGGTCGCTGGAGTAGATCGCCTGCAGCGCGTACAGGGCGACGGACCCGAACAGCAGCCATTCGAGGCCCCGGGGCGTGCCCCAGAACGAGAGCTCTCGCGGTGAGCCCTGCCGCGGGCCGGCGGGACGCTCGGCGGGCGCGTTGGCGCGTGCGCGCACGAGTCGCGGCAGCAGGTGCGCGAAGGTGCCTGCCGCGACGACGAGGTAGAGGGGGATGAGCAGGTTGACGGTCCTGCCGTCGGCGGAGATCGGCAGCCTGAACGGCAGCGCGAAGATCGCGAGCAGCGGGAACGCCTGGCTCGAGCGGCGCATTACGGTCACCAGCGCAGCGATCGCCAATGCGGCGGCGACCAGATAGAGAGCGACCGTGGAGGCGCTGGGCAGGCTCGTGGCGGGCACGTAGATCACGCGCTGCTCACCGGCCCACCAGCGTGAAGCTGTACGGCGAGATCACCGGATGATCCTGTTTGCGCAGCGCGACTTCGACGCGGTATTCGCCCGGCGGCGCGACCGCGCCGTGGTTCCTCGGGATGAGGATCGTTCGCCCTCCGGGGCTCGTGATCTGCGCGTATCCGCGAGCGGTCCCGCGACGGCCGTTCCAGCGCAGCGTGAACTGTTTGTAGCGGACGACCGGGTGGTCGACCAGAAGCGTGGCGACCGTGTTGCCCGACGCGTTGATGATCGTGACGGTGACCTCGTCCGCGTTGGCGAGCTTGAAGGAGAACTGCTCCTGGTTGTGACCCGGCGGCCCATACGGCGAGAAGCGCGTCTGCAGTTTGAATTTCTGCACCGCGGTGGGTGTGTGCTTGAGGCGCTGGGTGACGAAGAACGCCGCTAGGCAGGCGACCACCAGGACGGCGAAGACGAGTAGCGCCAGCGGCTTGGGCGCGTCCTCGCCGTCGGACCCGTCCCCGGTCAATCCCCGCCGCCCAACGCGAAGCGCTCGACAGTGTCCGAGCGCAGCCCGAGACGCAGCGTCTCGAGCGAGATCACGTCGGCGGGGGCGATGTTGCCGAGATTGCACTCCGTTCCGAAGCTCTTCAGCAGCCACACCTGCTGCTCGCGCTGCGGCGCCTCGAAGATCAGGCGGTCGGGTGAGACGGCATGCACGATCTCGTCGATCAGGCCGGTGCGGACCTCGCCGGTGGCACGGTAGATACCGGCGGTTCCGGACTCGCGGGCCTCGGCGATCACCTTCCACGCGCCCGCTTCGAGGTCACGTTCGATCTGCTCGACCCACACGTATGGGGCCATGATGAAGTCGGCGTCCTTGCTGCCGACCTCCGCGAGGACGATGAACTCGCGGGAGAGCCGTTCGATGAGCTCGTGCTTGAGCTGCGGCTCGACGGCGATCGTGCCGTCGGATATCTCGACGTGGCGCAGGCCGAGCTCCCGCAGCCACGCGACGAGCCCCTCGACCCGGCCCTGGCGGATCGCGAGCTCGGTGAGCGTTCCGCCGAGCACCACCGGTATGTCGTGGCGCGCGTACAGCTCGAGCTTGGGCGCGAGGTTGGCGCTCACGAGCGCCGTTCCCCAGCCGAGCTTGACGATGTCCACGATCTCGCCCGCGACCTCGAGCAGGCCGTCGACTTCCGCCACCGACAGTCCCTTGTCGATCACATGGGTGATGCCGCGCTCGCGCGGCTTGGCCGTGCGAGCGGGGATGTCGAGGAAGTCGGCTATGGGACCGTCGTGTTGGCGCCGACGATCACCACCACCTGCGCCGAGCCGGCGAGACCAGCGGTGGCAGCATCCAGTGGCTGCACCTGTTTGACCGAGAGCGAGCGCGCGACGCCTTCGGCTTCGGCCTGGTGTCCGCTGGCGTACTCCACGACGGTTTCCTGGCCGGCGCCGGACGGGCGCCCGTTGAGGGCGTTGGCCTGCGAGTAGCCGCGCCGCTGCAGCGCGGTCGACACGCGGTGCGCGAGGCCGGTCGTTTCTGTGCCGTTCAACACCGCGACCGTCGTTTCCGCCGCGTTGGCCGGAGGCGTGGCGGTGCTGGTGCTGCTCTGGGTCGATTTCTTCGCGTGCGCGCTCGACGATTTCTTGACCGTGTTCACGGCCGTGCTCACAGGCGTGGATTTCGGGCTTTTGCTCGACGAGGACCCGCCGAGCACCACGATCGCGAGAACGATCACGGCGACGATCGCCACGGCGGCGCCGGCGATCAGTACGGCCGTTCGGCGCGAGGAGCCGCGCTCGGGTGTCGGCGCGAGACGTTCGGACGACGCTCCCTCACCTGGGCGGCGCTCGGCCGGTGCGGTGCGCGCACGCGCCGGAGCCGGAGCAGCGCTCTGGGCGGCGGCACGCGGGTCTGGGCGCCTGACCTCCCCAGGGGGTGGCGGCGGACGGCGAGGCGCCGGGGGCATGGGCGGACTGGGAGCGCGCGGCGAGACGCTCGCCGCGACGGTCGCGGGCGCCAGCGGGGGTGCTGCTGGGGGCGCAGCGGAGCCCGGGCCGTTCGGTGACGGCGGCGCGGGAGGAGCCGACGGCGGGGCGCCCTGCGCGGCGGCGCTGGCTGCAGCAGACGCGGGTCTGCCGAGCGGAGCAGGCGGAGCTGACGCCGCCGATGCAGACGCGGGCGAAGGCTGAGCTGGAGACCCAGGCGCGAGCGGGCGTGGAGACGGCGGCGCCTGGCCGGGAATGGGAAGACGCGGGGACGGCGTCGGCGGCTGACCGGGGATGGGCGCCTGGCCCGCGGGTGCGGGTGGCCGAGGTGGCGGTGGCGCTCCGGGTGGCGGAGTCTGCGCGACTGGTTGAGCTTGGCCGGGGACGAGCGGACGAGCGGCGGGCACCCCCACGCCGGGCTGCGCCCCGGGCACAGCGGGAGCGCCGGGGACGCCGGGTGGAGCGGCGGGCGACACCGGCTGGGCCGGGGCGCCCGTAGCGGTCACGGCCTGCGCGGGTTGCGCGAGGGGCGTGGCCACGACGCGGGTGGCGGGGCCCGCGCCGGTGGCGGCCGCGGCGCGCGGCTGTACGGGTGCGGCGCGCGGGACGGGTTGTGCCTGCACGCCCGCGGCCTGCTGCACACGGGCGGCTGCGGTGACGGCCACGCGCTGCTCCATCTCGGCGGCGCGCTCGGGGGCGCGGCCGGCCCACTCGCGCAGACGCTTGATCTCACGGGCCTGCGAGAACACGAGCAGCGACAGCACCGCGATCCCGACCAGCGCCGCGAATGCGGCGATCGCTCCGATCTGGGTGAACGTGCTCGAAAGCGAGAGCGCGAGCGGCAGAGACGTCATGAATTGGGGGAGTGTACGAGGGGCGCAGGCGCATCGCGTAGGTCCTCGCCCGTGCTGGCCTCGTGCGAGGCCGCTGGAGCCGGGTCGGGCTCGGAGCCCTCGGCGGTACCCTCCGATCCGTCCGCCGGCGCCTCGCGACGCTCGGCGGACAGCTCGGAGACCTTTGCCGCGAGGCCGGCGGCGTCGCCTTCGAGGACCAGCAGGCCGATCTCGGCGAACATCGACTCGACCGCCTCCACAGCCATCGGCTTGCGCTCGGCGAGCAGGATCTTCTCGGCCTCGGTGGGCCGCGCGCGCTCGTAGCTGTTGAACAGCTCCTCGTGGAGCTTCTCCCCGGGGCGCGCGCCGACGATCTCCACGTCGATGTCGCGGTCGGGGTCGAGGCCGGACAGGTCGATCATCGCGCGGGCGAGATCGACGATCCGAACGGGGTCGCCCATCTCCAGCACGAACACCTTCGCCGACCTGCGACGCTCCTCGCGCGCCCGCACCCCGATGCGCACGGAGCCGTTGGCCTGCGCGGCGGCCTCGTCGTCGGTGATCGCGGAGGCGAGCGAGCCGGAGCGGATGATCAGCTGGACGGCCTCTGGGATGGTCATGAAGTAGCGGGTCATGCGCTCGTCGGTGACGGTCACCGGCCCGCCGCGCTCGATTTGGCGGCGGAAGATCGGCACCACGCTGCCGGAGGAGCCGAGCACGTTTCCGAAGCGCACGGCCGCGTAGCTCGTGTCGGGGAAGCGCGCGGTGGCCGCCTCGAGCGCGAACTCGGCGAGCGCCTTGGAGGCGCCCATCACGGTGGCGGGGGCCACCGCCTTGTCGGTGGAGACGAGCACGAAGCGCCTCGCTCCCAGCTCCCCGGCTATGTGCGCGACGACCCTGGTGGCGATCGCGTTGTTGCGGACCGCCTCCACCGGGTTTGCCTCCATCAGGCCCACGTGCTTGTAGGCGGCCGCGTGGAAGACGACCGTCGGGCGGTGCTCGGCGAACACCTCGCGCATCCGCTCCTCCTCCTTGCAGTCCGCGAGGACCGCGGCGAGCATCGACGGCGGCACGTGGCGCTCGTCCTCGAGCTCGCGCTGGATCGAGAAGAGGTTGTCCTCGGCGTGGTCCAGCAGCACGATCCGGTGCGGCTCCACGCGCGCGATCTGACGACACAGCTCCGAGCCGATCGACCCGCCCGCGCCGGTCACGAGCACGGTCTCGCCGGCGAGGTACGCGCCGACGCGCTCCAGCTCCATGTGCACCGGCTCGCGGCCGAGCACGTCCTCGACGCGCACCTCGCGCATCTGGCGCGCGAGCGCTCCACGCGTCTGCAGCAGCTCGAACACCGTCGGCAGCGTGCGCACCGGGATCGCGCGCGCGCGGCACTCGCGCACGATCCGCGCGCGGGTGGAGCCGGGCGCGGAGGGGATCGCGATGATCACTTCGTCCGGTTCGTCCTCGTCGAGGATGCGCGGCAGCTCGGCTTCGGTGTTGCCGCGCACGCGCACGCCGTCGATGCGCATCCTGCGCTTGCGGGGGTCGTCGTCGAGGAAGCCCACCGGGATCAGGCCCAGCTCGCGGTTGCGCAGGATCTCGCGCAGCACCATCCGACCGCCCTCTCCAGCGCCGGCGATCATGACCGTGCGCTGGCTCTTGCCGGGGGTGCGGAACACCGCCAGCGGGCGGCGCTCGTAGAGGCTGCGGGCGACCGCGCGGATGCCCACGAGGAACACGCCCGCGAGCAGTGCGAACAGGACGATCACGCCGTTGGGCAGCACGACCGCGACGGTGCTGTGGTGGTGGGTGGAGACACCGTTGACGAACACGAGCGGGTAGCTGTGCACGGGGCGCAGCACCTCGATCGCGACGACCGTCAGGAGCACGACGATCGCGACGGCGCGCACTACCGCCTCGTAGTCGCGCTGGCCGGCGTAGCGCCAGCGGCGCTGGTAGACGCGCGTGAGCACCAGCACCGGCAGGCTCCCGCCGAGCACCCACCAGATGGTGTCCTCGCGCAGGTGCGCGTATTGGGCGGGCGGTCCGCTGTCGAAGCGCAGCTGGAACGCTAGGTAGTAAGCGAGCGCGACCAGCGCGCCGTCGACTGCCAGTTGAGGCAGCGAGTGGCGGTGCAGCGGAAGGGCCGCCGAGCGGATCCGTCGGCGCATCGCGAGAATTGTAAGGGCCCACCCCGACTGGGGCGTACCGGGCTGTTAGGCCCGGGAGGACTGTTGCAGCGGGGAGAGCAGCAGCTCGACGAGCGAGCGCGGGTCGCGGCGCACGCGGGTCGCGGCGCTTGAACGGTCGCGCTTGGTCAGATCGAGCGTGTCGGCGTCCTCGAGCGTGCGCAGGCGGCCGTCGGAGATCAGGCGCTCGTCGACCGCGCCGAGACGACCCTGGAAGGTGGTGTAGACGGGCGTGCCGAGCGCGACGGCCTCGCGATTCATGGTGCCCCCGGCGGAGATCACGAGGTCGGCGTGGGCGATCAGCGACTGGGCGTCGATCGCGTGCTCCGGGACGACGAAGCCGCCGGCGCGACGGAGCTCCTCGCGCTGCGCGTCCACGCGCGGCAACACCACCGTCTGCACGCCCCGCTCCGCCGCGGCGCTCAGCCGCCGCAGCACGTTCGCGAACAGGTCGTTCTCGAAACGGTGGTAGAGCGAGACATCGGGCGGCGTGCGCACGAGCACGATCGGGCGCGACGGATCGAGTGCCAGCTCTCCCAACACGCGCGTGTCAGGCTCGAAGTCGGCGAGGTAGTACTCCTCCTTCAGGCCCGCGTACGCGCGCACCTTGCGCTTGGCGCCGTAGCGCGCGAGGCGCTCGAGCGGGATCGCGTCGGGCACCACGACGGCGCACGCGAGGCGGCAGTTGACGTTGTGCTGGACGGTGGCCCACTCGTAGTCGAACATCGTGGAGCTGGGTATTCGCAGCAGCGCCGCGGCGACGGTCACGTCATTGGAGCCGTGGCCGAGCGCGATGTCGAACGGCGCGCCGCCGGGCTGGCGAGCCTGGGAGCGAGCCCAGCGCAGCAGGGCGCTCGAGCGCGAGAGCAGGCCGATGCCCTTGGCGGCGAGCCGCCCGCCGCGGTGGTGGCCGATGGTCGTGTGGGCGATGTCGAAGCGGTCGCACAGCTCGACGGTCTGGGCGAAGTCGCGGGCTGTCACGCGGACCTCGTGGCCTTCGGCGCTCAGCAGTTCGACGACCGGCCTCATCACCAGTACGTGGGGGCTGTTGGTCAGGTCGATCCAGACGCGCATTCGCGACGGACGGTAACGCTCCGTGGCGGCGAAGGCTCATCGCGACGCCCGCTTCGCAGGTATCGTTGCCCGCGCGGTGCTCGTCCTAGCCTCGATATCGGAAACGCTGGTCAACGAAACCTCGCACTTCGTCCGCGAAGCGGGCCTGCCGGGGATCTTCGCGCTGATGGCGATCTCGAGCGCGTGCATCCCGATTCCCTCGGAGGTCGTGATGCTGTTCGCGGGTTTTGCCGTGGCGGACCCTGGCCAGAGCGCCTCCCATCACCACCTCACGATGGTGGGGATAGTGCTCGCGGGACTTGTGGGCACGATGGTCGGCTCGTGGGTCGCGTACGCGGTCGGGCGCGGCGGCCGTCTGGAGCTGCTCGAACGCCATGGCGCAAAGCTGCACATGGGGCCCACGCAGATCGAGCGCGCGGATCGACTGTTCCAGCGTCACGGCGAGGCGATCGTGCTGTTCGGTCGCGTGGTGCCGCTGGTGAGGGCGTTCGTGTCGCTGCCGGCGGGCGTCTCGAAGATGCCGGTGGGGCGCTTCACGGTGTTCTCACTGATCGGCACGGTCCCCTGGGTGCTCGGCCTGGCGATCGCCGGTCACGCGCTCGGCGGGGACTGGACGAGCGTTCGCAAGGGCTTCGAGTACGTCGACTACGCGATCGTTGCGTTGGTGGTGATCGGGATCGCCTACGCGATCGTGCGTCGGCGGCAGGGACGCCGCGACCCGGCGCACGATGCGCTCGACTGAGACGCTCGCGCTTCGCCACGCGGTGGCGCTCGGTCTGCTGCAGGGACCCACCGAGCTGCTGCCGATCTCATCCTCCGGACACATCGCGTTGCTGCCCTGGCTGGCGGGCTGGCCGTACGCGGAGCTGGACGGCGAGCTGCGCAAGTCCTTCGAGGTCGCGCTGCACGCCGGCGCGGGACTGGCGCTGGCGATCGACATGCGCGGCCAGCTGCTGGACGAGGTGACGAGCATGGACCGGCGAAGCGCCGCCGTGCTCGCGCTCGCGCTCGCGCCGCCCGCACTCGCGGGCTTGGTGCTGCGCTCTCGCATCGAGCGGCTGCTCGGCGGGCCGCGCTCGATCGCGCTCGGCCTCGCGGCCGGGGGGTTGGCGATGGCGCTCGCGGACACACGCGCGGGGAGAGGCGAGGGGCGTCCGTGCGATGACGCGAGCGCGGCTGACGGTCTCGCCCTCGGCCTCGCGCAGGCGAGTGCGTTGATCCCAGGGGTGTCGCGCAACGGCGCCACGCTGACAGCGGCACGTGCGCGAGGCTTCGGCCGCGAGGCGTCTCACACGCTGTCGTGGAACGTGGCGCTGCCGGTGATCCTCGGCGCGAGCGTGTTGAAGGGCGGGCGGCTGCTCTCCCACGGCGCGCCTCGCCGCGCGCGCGCAGGCCTGGCTCTGGGGGGCGCGAGCGCCTTCCTGTCGACCCTCGCGAGCGTCGGGGCGCTTCGTGAACGCGGTCGTGAGCGGCGCTCGCTGCTGGGGTACTCGCTGTATCGGTGTCTGCTCGCGGGTCTCGTGATGGCGCGCCTGCGCAGGGAGCGCTTGGAGGGATGACGGCGCTCGGGACAATCATCGGCGGGCGCTACCGGCTCGACGCGGAGATCGGGCGCGGCGGGATGTCGACGGTGTACCGCGCGTTCGACACGGTGCTCGAACGACCGGTGGCGATCAAGCTGATGCACCGCGAGATCGCGGCCGACTCCGACCAGCTGGAGCGCTTTCGGCGGGAGGCCCGCTCGGTGGCGCAGCTGAACCACCCGCACGTGGTGACCGTGATCGACGCCGGCGAGGAGCCGTCCGGCGAGGGAGCGCAGCATGGCGAGGGCGGCGGCACGGCGCCTGAGGTGGGCACGCCATACATCGTGCTCGAGTACGTCGCCGGGGAGACGCTCAAGCAGGTGATCCGTCGCGAAGGGCCGATGGACATCCCGCAGGCGATCGCGTACGCGATCGAGATCGCGCGCGCCCTCGGGGCGGCGCACGATCGCCAGATCGTCCACCGCGACGTCAAGCCACACAACGTGCTGATCAGCGAGGAGGGCGGGGCGAAGATCACCGACTTCGGGATCGCGCGCACGCTCACCGAGGAAGGCCTGACGCTCGCCGGACGGGTGCTCGGGACCACCGACTACGTCTCCCCCGAGCAGGCGCTGGGACAACCCGTGACCGGGCAGTCGGACCTGTACTCGCTAGGCGTGGTCCTCTACGAGATGCTCACGGGGGACGTCCCCTTTCACGGTGACTCGCCGGTGGCGGTGGCGATGAAGCACGTGCGCGAGGACATCCCCGACGTGCAGCTGATGCGCCCCGAAATCTCCGCGTCGACGGCCGCTGTGGTCGATCGCGCGGTGGCGAAGGATCTCTCCCATCGCTATCCGGACGCGGCGAGCATGGTCGCGGCGCTGGAGGAGGTGCTGGCGCTCGAGGCGTCCCGCTCCGGGCAGGCTACGGGTGAGGCCACGACCGTGCTGCGCACGCTCCCGGGCAGAGCGCGGCGGCGCGTGCCGTGGCGGATGCGCCACCCCGCGCGCTGGGCGGGGTCGCTGGCGGTGCTCGTTGCGGGCGTGGCGCTCGCGCTCGCGCTCGCGGCGCAGCAGGCCCACCGCGGCACCGGGACGGCGGGCGAAGCGCAGTCGCGCGCAGGGCTCGTGCAGGTGCAGCTCGCGGACAGCGCCGCGCATGACTACAACCCGTTCGGCACCGGGCCGGAAAACCGCGACCTGGTGGGCAACGTGGTCGACAACGACCCCAACACGACGTGGAGCACCGAGCAGTACTACGACGAGACGCTGAAGAAGGCGGGCGGCGTCGGCCTGGGCGTGTATCTCGACGCGGCACCCGGAGTTACAGCGAAGGCGATCGCGATCCAGACGCCGACCCCGGGGTTCGCGGTGCAGATCTACGCCGCAGACCACGTCGCCCTGCAGCTGCCATACGGCTCCTCGGAGCCGTTGAGCGAACGCGGCTGGCAGGGGCCGGTGGGCACGAGCGCACACGTTCGAAGTGGCGCGCGCGTCAAGCTGAGCCTGCTCGGCCAGTCCTACCGCTACTACCTCGTGTGGCTGACGTCGTTGCCGCCGAAGAGCCAGTCCGCGACGATCTCGGAGATCGCGCTGTTCAGGTGACGCGCCGGGCGTGGCGCTCGAGCGCGAGACGGCAGAGCCGGTCGACCACCTGCGGGTAGGGCACGCCCGAGGCGTCGAGCAGCTTTGCGTAGACGCTCGTGGGCGTGAAGCCGGGCATCGTGTTTAGCTCGTTGACGAGCACATGCTCGCCGTCGACGAAGAAGTCGACGCGTGCGAGGCCGTGGCAGCCGCTGGCGAGGAACGCCTTCGACGCGAGCTCCCGCACCCGCTCGCGGGCGCTCGGCGAGATCGCCGCGGGGATCCTCAGCTCCATGCCGCCGGGCGTGTACTTCGCCTCGTAGTCGTACCAGTCGCCGGGAAACGCGATCTCCCCCGGCTCGGAGACGAACGTGTCCAGCACGCCGCACTCGACCTCCATCCCGTGGGACATCGCCTCGACGATCGCGAGGTCGTCGTGGGCGAATGCTCCGAGCAGCGCCTCGGCGAGCGCGTCGGGCTCCTGCACCTTGACGATCCCGACGGAGGAGCCGAGGTGGGCGGGCTTGACGAACACCGGCAGCTCCAGCGCTGCGATCTCCTCGAGCACCTGTTCGCGCTCGGCGTCGAAGCGCTCGGCGCGTACGCCGACGTAGTCAACCTGGGGGATGCCCACCGCGGACATCAGCTCCTTGAAGAGCACCTTGTCCAGGCACACCGCCGAGGCCGCGACACCGGCGCCGACGTAGGGCACGTCGAGGGTCTCGAGCAAGCCCTGCACGGTCCCATCCTCTCCAAACGGACCATGCAGCACGGGGAACGCGACATCCGCGTCGAGCAGGCCGGCCCCGGGCGTGACGCTCAGCGGCTCGCCGTCGCGTCGCCATGCGCCGTCGCGGCCGACCTCGACCCAGATGACGTCGTGGCCGCTCGCGCGCAGCCCGTCGCGGACCGCGGCGGCCGAGGAGAGCGAGACCTCATGCTCGGAGGAGCGGCCCCCGGCGAGCACGACGACCGTGAGCGCTCGCGTGTCTGGCTGTGACGTCAGGTTCATGCCGGTCGATCAGCCCGACGCTGGGGGTGGGGTTGTGGTGGTCGTGGTCGTGGTGGTGGTTGGCGTGGTCTGCTGGTTGAGCGCGCCGATCGTGACGGTGACGGTGGAGCCTTTGCGGGCTTTCGCGCCGGCGACAGGGCTCTGGCTCAAGACGGCCCCCACTTTCGTGGTGTCGCTCGTGGCTTCGTTGACGGTTTTGACCGCGAAGCCCGCTTTTTCAAGCGTGGCCACCGCCTGCACTTCGCTCTGGCCGACCACCCCCGGCACCGCCACCTCCTTCGGTTCCTGCGCGACCGTGAGGTTCACCTTGCTGCCCGCACGCACCGAGCGCCCGCCGGCGGGGGACTGCGAGAGCACCGTTTCGGGCGGTTCGGTGTCGGAGACCTTCTGCGTGACCGTGCCCAGCGCGAGCTTCGCTTCCGCGAGCGACGCTTCGGCCGCGGTCAGCGTCTCGCCGGTGACGTCGGGCACGTTCACCGGCGCGGGGCCGCTGGAGACGAGCATCGTGACGACGCTCCCCACCTGCACCTCGGTGCCCGCCGGCGGTTCGGTGGAGATCACCAGACCGGACTTCACAGTGGCGCTCGACTGCGCCCTGGTGGCAGGCTTGAAGCCCGCTTTGCGCAGCTGCGCGGCCGCCTTCGCGGTGGTCAGCCCGGCGACGTTGACGAGTGCCGCGCTCGACGGGCCGCCGGAGACGACAATGCTCACGCGAGAGCCCTTTTCGACACGGCTGCCGGCCGCTGGGGACTGGCTGATGACGAGGCCGACCGGGACGGTGGTGCTCGGCGCGAGCGACGGCACGGGGTTCAGCCCGGCGCTGCGCAGCGTCGCGCCGGCGGTCTGTTCGCTCTGCGCGGCGACGTTCGGCACGATCACCGTCTGCTGCTTGGACTGCAGGAGCAGGACCGCGAGCACCGCGGCGGCGACCACGACCACCGCGGCCAGACCCCACCACATCGCTCTGCGTCGCCGCCCTGCGCGATCGTCGGGACCGGGCGGGGCGTAGTCGGGGCCGAAGCCGCCGGCCGGCGCCATCAGCAGCGAGCCGGTGGCCGGCATCGCGGGGTGCGGCTGCACGTGGTGGACGTGCCCCTCGACCGCGGTGAGCGCGTCGGCGCCGGCGAACGCGGGCAGCGCGTCGCGCTCGTGTTGGAGCGCGACGATCAGCTCGTCCGCGTCGGCGTAGCGTGCGGCCGGGTCCTTGGCGAGCGAGCGCAGCACGACCGCGTCGAGCGACGGCGGCACGGCGGGGTTCAGCTCGCTCGGCGGACGAGGTTCGGCGGAGACCTGCTTGAAGGCGATCGCGACGGCCGTCTCGCCCTCGAACGGAACGACGCCGGTGAGCAGCTCGTAGAGGATCACGCCGACCGAGTAGAGATCGGAGGCGCCGCTGACCGCATGGCCCTGCGCCTGCTCGGGCGAGAGGTACTGGGCGGTGCCCATGATCGAGCCGGTGAGCGTCATGTCCGACGCTCCGGCGCGGGCGATCCCGAAGTCGGTGACGCGGGCGCGACCCTCTTCGTCGATGATCACGTTGTGCGGCTTGAGGTCGCGGTGGATGACGCCGCGACGGTGGGCGAAGCGAGCGGCGCGCAGGATCTGGATGACGATGTCGATCGCGGTGGCGGCCGGCAGCGCGCCGTCCTCGCGCACGATCGCCTTGAGCGAGCGGCCGGCCACGTACTCCATCGCTATGTAGTAGGTGCCGTTCCACTCCCCGCGGTCGAAGATCGCGACGATGTTGGGGTGCGAGAGCGCGGCGGCGCTCGAGGCCTCGCGGCGGAAGCGCTCGACGAACTCGTGGTCTTCGGCGAAGTGGTGGTGCAGGATCTTGACGGCGACGTCGCGGCCGAGGAGCTGGTCCTTGGCGAGGTACACGTCGGCCATCCCGCCCGAGCCGAGGCGCGAGATCACCCGGTAGCGGCCGTCGATGATCGTGTCCGGTTCAACCATGGGCGCTCAGCAGGCTTTCGATCACTTCTCTGGCGACCGGCGCGGCGAACGAGGCGCCTTCGCCGGGCACCCCCTGGAGCGTCACCGCGAGGGCGACGCGGGGGTTGGCTGCGGGTGCGAAGGCGATGAACCACACGTTGTTGATCGTGTTGCCGATCAGCGTCTCCGCGGTGCCCGTCTTGCCGGCCACCTGCACGCCGGGGATCCGCGCGGCGGTTCCGGTGCCTTCGTTGACGACGGCTTCCATCATCGAGGTTACGGCGGTGGCGGTCGACGGTTTCATCACTTCCGATTGCAGCCGCGGGGAGATCGTCTGCACGGTCTGCCCTTCGGAGTCGACGATGCGGCTCGTGAGGTGGGGCACCATCAGGCGGCCGCGGTTCGCGACCGCGGAGGCGACCTCCGCCATCTGCAGCGCGGTCACTTCGAGTTTGTCCTGGCCGATGCCCATCCTTCCGACGTCCACGAGTGGGCTGGTGGGCTGCAGGAGGCCCTTCGGGCCGTACTCTCCGCTGCTGGACATCTCCCCCGCGGGGTAATCGAGCTGCGGCTTGCGGTCGAAGCCGAAGCGGTTCATGTAGCGGGCGAGCGTGGCCTTGCCGAGCCGCACGGCGACCTGTGCCCAGGCGGTGTTGACGGAGTGCACGAGCGCCTGTGTGAGGGTGATCTGCGGGAAGCTCTCGTCGTGGTCGTTGCGCAGCGATACGCCCGAGATCGGGATGTCGTTGCTGCCGTTCACCACCGACGACGGCGTGAACGCCCCGGTGTCGATGGCGGCGGTGGCGGTGACGACCTTGAACGTGGAGCCGGGCGGGTAGCCGAACTGGGTGGCTCGGTTGACGAGCGGTTTGCCGGTGGTGTCGCTCAGGATAGCCCTGTAGCCGCTCGCCGAGCGCAGGGCGTTGGGGTTGTAGCTCGGCGAGGAGGCCATCACGGTGACCGCGCCGGTGCGCGGGTCGAGCGCGACGAGGGCGCCGCGGTGGCCGGCGAGCGCGGCGTTGGCGACCTTCTGGGCGCGCGTGTCGAGCGTGGTGATGACCTTGTCTCCGCGCGGTTCCTTGCCCTGCAGCTGGTCGAGGACGCTCTGCAGATCGGTGCCGGTCTTCCCGTTCAGCGCGGAGCTGCGGAACTGCTCGAGGCCTGTGCTGCCGAGACCGGCGTTGTAGTAGTAGCCGATCGCGTGCGCGAACTCTTCGCCTGTGGGGTAGGTGCGAGCGTAGGTGCCTTCCGTACGAGGGACGCTGCGCGCGAGCACGGTTCCGTCGGAGGCGACGATCGGGCCGCGGTCGATGCGCTGCTGCTCGAGCACCGTGCGTGCGTTGAGTTTGTTTTCGCGCAGCGAGGAGGCTTCGAAGACGGTCCAGCGCGAGGTGAACGCGACGAGCAGCGCGAACAGGATGGCGACGAGGCCGTAGAGGCGCACGATCGGGCGGTTCATTCGAGCTGACCCAGTTCGAGGCTGCGAATCAGCGACGCGGCGTTTGCTTCCGAACGCAGCGAGTGGTCGAGCAGCGTCTTGCGCCGCTGTGGCGCGAGCGTCGACGCGCTCACGCCGGAGACGTATCGGCTGCTGTAGAGCGCGATGTTGCCCGGCAGTCGGTACGGGACGCCCTGGTAGAGCGTGACCAGCCCGCGGTCGTTGGTGCCGATGAAGTACACGGACTGCAAGGCCAGGTAGGCGGCGCAGCCGATCAGGGCCAGCACCGCGAGGATCGCCACCGACGCGCCCAGACGGCGCATGCGCCTGCGCGAGCCTCCTGAGTACGGCTGCTGGGGGACGGCGGCACGCGGGGCGAGCGTCCGCGGGGGAGCGCTCTGCTGCGGCGGCGCGACGACGGCGGGGAGGTCGGTCATCGTGGCCTGGTCCTGCGGGTCGAGGTACTGCCCCGCTTCCACGTCCTCCAGGCGGAACAGCACGACGGTGATGTTGTCGCGCCCGCCAGCGTCGTTGGCGGCCGCGATCAGCGCCTCCCCCGCGTCGTGCAGGCGCGGGTGTGCGAGCAGGACGGCGGCGACCTCCTCCTCGGAGATCATCGTGGTGAGCCCGTCACTGCACAGCAGGTACACGTCGCCGGGACGAGCGCGGAACGAGCGCGTGTCGACCTCCACCATGCCTTCGGGTCCGAGCGCGCGCGTGATCACCGAGCGCTGGGGGTGCTCGACGGCTTCCTCGGGCGTGAGCCTGCCCTGGCGCATCAGCTCGTCGACGAGCGAATGGTCGTCGGTCAGGCGCAGCAGCTCGCCGTCGCGCAGGCAGTAGGCGCGGCTGTCGCCGACGTGGGCGATCGCGACCTCCTCCGCTGTGACGTACACGGCGGTGAGCGTCGTGCCCATACCGGCGTGCTCGGCGCTCGCGTGCGAGAGCTCGTGGATGCGCGCGTTGGCCGCGTGGGCGAGCGAGGCGAGCGCGAGCTCGGGCTCGGCGGTGTCGGGCAGGCCAAACTGGAAGGAGTCGACGGCGAGTTTCGAGGCGACCTCTCCCGCCTGCGCGCCGCCCATGCCGTCGGCGATCACGAACAACGGCGAGCGCGCGAGCATCGAGTCCTCGTTGGCGCGTCGCTGACGCCCGGTGTCGCTCCCGGCATATTGCTCGGCAACGCGGAGCATCAGCCGACCTCGAAGGTGAATTCGCTGTCGCCGATGCGCACGCGATCGCCCGGGTGCAGCGGCCTGGGCGTCTGCAGCAGCTCCTCGTTGAGGTAGGTGCCGTTGGTGGAGTCGAGGTCTTCGATCACGACGATGTTGCCCTGCTCGTAGATGCGCGCGTGGCGAGAGGAGGCGAAGGGGTCCTCGAGGCGGATCTCGGCGTTCTCGCCGCGACCGAGCGCGAGGTCGCCGTTGAGGTCGTAGATCATGCCCGCTTCGTGCCCGGGCGCGCGCTCGACGACCAGTCGCGGCGCGAGCGCGGAGGCGCCTACCGTGCCTAGCGTGGAGGCCGAGTAGAGGCCGGTGGCGTCGGGCGGTATGGGGTGCGCCTCGCCGCCGCGCTGCGGGCTCGGCGAGAGGTCCGTGCGCAGGTCGCGGCGGGCGCTGCGCGCGACCCACAGCAGGAACAGGTAGAGGACGGCGAGGAAGCCGAACTTCAGCGCGACCGATACGGGCTCGAGCGCGTTCATCCAACTTCGAAGAGCAGCTCGGTCGAGCCGAGCTCGATGCGGTCGCCCGATTGCAGAGAGGCCGCGCCGCGAATCGCGTGGCCGTTGACGGCCACCCCGTTGGTGGAACCGAGATCCTCGACGGTCCAGCCGTCCAGATCCGGGCGGATCTCCGCGTGACGACGTGAGATGCCGGCGTCGTCGATGACGATCTCGCAGTCGCGACTGCGGCCCACGACTCCGCCGGTGGGCGGAACGAGCAGCCGGCGCGAGCCGACGACGAGCAGCGCGCGCGTGCTGCGGCGCCGGTCGCGTGCGTCTTCGAGCGCTCCGCGGGTTCGCGCGGAGGTGCTGTAGATCATCGTCTGGCCGTGTTCTTCCTGCTCGACGGGTGGCGGTGTATGCCCATCACTGTGATCGTCCGGTCGGACCAACCGCGCCTGGATGCCGAACTCGCCGAGCGAGAGCCGCTCGTCGGTGTGGAAGGTGATGTGCGGCTGCGAGGCGAGGATCAGCTCCTCGCGACGGGCGTGCTCGAGCAGGTAGCCGCATAGCTCGTCGATCACCTCGTGCTCGACGCCCTCGTAGCGCGCGCGATCCTCGGGCGAGAGCCATACCGAGTACTCGTTTGGCACGTACACCCGTGACACGGACACCGTGCGGTGCGCGTCCATCTCGCGCGTGAGCTTGCGCGCGAGTTCCATCGGCCGGACCTCGGAGCGGAACACCCGTCCGAAAGCGCCCTCGACGAGGTTGGAGATCGTGGTCTCGACGCTCTTGAGCAGGTTCATCGGCATAGGCTTGGCGGGCCGATCGCAGATCGGTGGCCAGGTGTTAGCCATGCTACGCACCTGGCGTCAGGAGCAGGTTTCCAGGCGGGGCCTGGGTTTCTTACACGGGCCCGCGCAGAGCCCTTGCGGCGAGCGCGGCGAGCCCTCCGACGAGGGCGCCGAGGACGGCGCCGTGCGGGCTGGGGTGGGTCGGCTGTCGTGACAGGCCGGCGTCGAGGGCGGGAGCGGATGCTGCGATGGCGGCCGACCACATCACGACGGCGACGAGGTCGAGGGCGGCTGTGCGCCCGCGCACGATCCACGGCAGCGCGAGCGCGCCGCACGCCCACAGCAGCGCCCCGAGCAGCACGCCGAGGCTGAGCATCGGCTCGACGACGTGCGACGCGGTCGTCCCGATCGAGCTCTCCCAGGCCGCGTGCGCGGGTGTTCCGGGCGCGGCGCCGAGCCACAGGCGCCGGTTCACGAGCGGCTCGGCGAGCGTCAGCCACCAGTAGCCGAGCGCTCCGATCGCGAGCCGCCAGCGCCAGCGCGATGCCTGCCCGGCGATCGCGGGAAACGCGCCGGCGAGACCGACGACACCGAGTATCGGCGCGAGCGCCGCGACGAGCCAGCCCGCGCCGACGCGTCGGGAGTGCCGCTCGCCGGGCAGCAGGAGCAGCGGCAGCAGAGCGGCGGCGGCGAGCAGCGCGACCCCGGAGCGTCCGGCGATCAGCTGCCACACGACGGCGGCCACGGCGACGGAGATCCAGATCGCGCGAGGCAGCGCGATTCGCGCACGGGTGGGCTCAGGCTGCTCCTCGGGGTCCAGGTGCTGGCGCGCGGGCGGGCGCTGGCTGTCGAGTGACCGCGGCAGACGCGCGCGGAGCGGTCGATCCTCTGGTTCGGGGAGGGCAGAGCGGCGCGTTGCCTCGATCGGGTCCGCGTGGGTCGGCTCCTCGACGCGGGTCCGGCCGCGGCCGCGGCGTGGGCGCTGCACGCCGCGCTCGAGCGTTTCGGCGAGCACCAGGCGGAGCCTGTCGATGGTGCCGCGGTCGCCGGGCGCGGGTGAGAGGGCTATGTCGAGGGCGCTTGTGAGCGCCCGGGGCAGGTCGCGTCGTGTGCGTGCAAGTGATTCGATCGGGCGCCCGATGCGCCGCGCGGTGGCCGCGGGGGTCGACCCGCGCACGGGGTTCACGCCGCTGAGCGCCTCGTAGAGGACGAGCGCGAGCGAGTAGAGGTCCGCCTCCTCGGCGACCTCACGGCCGTCGGCCTGCTCGGGGGCCATGTAGGCGAGCGTGCCGAGCACGTCGCCGGGGCGGGTGAGCGCGTCCTCGCCGACAAGGCTCGCGCCGCCGAAGTCGGTCAGCTTGGCCGCCACTCCTCCTCGCTCGTCCACGCGGTCGGGCACGAGCACGTTGTGCGGCTTGATGTCGCGATGGATCACCCCGTGCGCGTGCGCGTGCGCGAGGGCTTCGGCGAGCGCGAGGCCGATCTCGAGGATCTCCTCGTCGTCGAGCTCCTCGTCCGCGATCAGCCGCGCGAGCGTGTGTCCCTCGACGAGCTCGGAGATGAGGTAGAAGGCGTCGTCGGCCGAGACGACCTCGTACAGGCTCACGATCGCGGGGTGTTTGAGGCGTGCGCCGGCGTGCGCCTCGCGGGTCGCCCGCTCGAGGTCCCCGTCCGGGCCGAGCCAGATGCGCTTGAGCGCGACGGGGCGGTTGAGCAGCTCGTCGTGGGCGCTCCACACGGTGCCGAAGCCGCCCGTTCCGAGCTCCTCGAGCAGCCGGTAGCGCTCGAGCACGAGCGTGTCCTCGACCGGGGTGCGCTGCTGAAGGAGGGTGCGCTGCGACTCCACCACCTCCCGCGTTCGCCGCCGCGCGGTCCTCTCCCTGCCGCCCAAGGCAGGAAAAGACGCTTTGACCGAGAACTTGCAGAATCGTCACGTAGGTGGCGTGCAGTCATACTTGGGCCCTTCCCGAAGTCCCTGCAAAGGAGCGGTTGGCTTTTGTCGTTCTTTGACGATGGCGATGACACAGCGCCCCGACCGTCACCCCGAGCGCCCCGACCGTCTGCCTCTGCGACCGCGCAGCGGCCTCGACCGCGGCGCCCGCAGGGCGGCGGTGGCGCGAGCGGGGGACTGGATCAGCACACGCTGTTGATCCGCCGCCGCATCGCGGCGCTGGTGGGCGGCGTGGTGGCGCTGATCGTGATCGTGCTGTTGATCAACGGCTGCGTGAAAAGCAAACGCCAGCAGTCGTTGAAGGACTACAACAGCGCGGTCGGCCGGCTGGTGCAGGAATCGAGCTCGCAGGTGTCGCGCCCGCTGTTCGGTGCGCTGACGAACGCGACGAGCAAGTCGGCGCTCGACGTTGAGCTGCAGATCGACCAGCTGAGCAAGGTGGCCCAGGAACTGGCGGCTCGCGCGAGGGACATGAGCGTGCCCGGCGACATGGTGAGCGCGCAGCGCAACGTGCTGACGACGTTCGGCCTGCGCGCGGAAGGCATGGCGAAGGTGGCGC
Source organism: uncultured Solirubrobacteraceae bacterium (assembly GCA_964588985.1). Lineage (GTDB taxonomy): Bacteria > Actinomycetota > Thermoleophilia > Solirubrobacterales > Solirubrobacteraceae > Palsa-744. The sequence continues at coordinate 6,280 of CAZPQW010000025.1, read as the reverse complement.
TGCTGATGCCGAAGATGCTCAGCGGACAGAGCACCCAGATCAGCTCGCAGATCGCGGGCGAGATGGAGGTGTTCCTCGCCTCCGACGTGATCTACTCCCAGCGCGCCGCTCCGCTCATCCAGCAGACCCTGAGCGCCGACGGTATCCAGGGGCTGACGCTCGCCGCAGAACGCTTCCTGCCGAACCTCGGCTGGCTCGACGCTTCGACGACGCTGTCGCGCATCACGGGGCAGGCCTCGAGCTCGGGCCAGAGCCAGACCGTGACCGGCAATCACGGCAGCGCGCTGAAGGGGGTGAGCGTGGGGACCAACACGCTCACGCCGGAACCGACGCTCAACCACATCAGCGGGGGAAGCAGCCCGACGTTCGCGGTCCAGGTCGAAAACTCCGGCGAATTCAACGAGACGAGCGTGAAGGTGGACATCACGATCTCGGCCGGCGGCAAGCAGTACAAGGCGACGCACGTGGTCGACAAGACCGAACCGGGCAAGACGGTGAACGTGGAAATCCCCGTGACGGGCGTGCCGCTCGGCGCGGCCGCGAAGATCCAGGTGAACGTCGAGGGCGTGCCGGGCGAGAACGACCTCGAAAACAACAAGAACACCTACCTGGCGATCTTTGCCGAATAAGAACCTGTCTAAGTCCAGCGGCTAAGTTGTGACGATGGCCACGTCGATCACCGACACCCAGGGCATCGTCGCGATCGCGGCGGTCGCGCTGGCGCTGGGAGCGCTGCTGGGGTGCGTCGCGCTGAGCATGTCCGTTCGCCGGCTGCGCCGCGCGCAGCGGACGGTGCTCGGCGAGCGCGAGGACCAGGATCTGGTGGCCCACGCGGCAGCGATGCAGGAGGCGTTCGAGGCGCTGCGCGACTATGTCGAGGAGATGGCGCTGCGCCTCGACGGCCGCCTGGCGGGAGCGGAGGCGGCGCTGCGGGGGGCGATCGCCCACCGCTCGCTCGTGCGCTACGACGCCTACAACGAGCTCTCCGGGCAGCAGTCGATGTCGATCGCGCTGCTCGACGACCAGCAGTCGGGGATCGTGCTGTCGTGCATCCACCATCGCGACCAGGCGCGCGTTTACGGCAAGCAGGTGCTCGCGGGGCGGGGCGAACTGGAGCTGTCCCCGGAGGAGGCCGAGGCGGTGCGCCTGGCGATCGCGGGCGGCGGCGAGGCGGCCGGGGATGAGCATCCCGCCTGAGCCGCCTACCGGCCGGGCGCGGGTGGGGTACCTGGGACCGGAGGGCACCTTCACGGAGGAGGCCCTGCTGGGGAGCGCGGCGGAGGGCGCGGTCGAGCCGGTGGGGCTCGCCGGCATCTACGAGACGGTGGCTGCGCTGCGCAGCGGAGAGGTCGACTGGGCGGTGGCGCCGATCGAGAACTCGCTCGAGGGGTCGATCGTGGTGACGCTGGACCTGCTCGCGGGCGAGCCGGACGACGTGGAGATCGTCGGCGAGGCGCTCGTGCGCGTGCGCCACTCGCTGATCACCGCGGGCCCCGTCAATCTCGCGCAGATCCAGACCGTGCTGACCCACCCGCAGGTGCCCGGACAATGCACGCGCTTCCTCCGCGGCGAGCTGGGGCACGCCCGCGTGGCGGCGGCGAGCTCGACGGCGGAGGCGGTGCGGACGGTGGTGAGTGAGGGCAGATCCGATCAGGCGGCGCTTGGGACGGCGCTCGCGGCGAGGATCTACGGTGGCACGATCCTGCGCGAGGGCGTGGAGGATCGCGACGACAACGAAACGCGCTTCGTGTGGCTGGCCCGCCGTGGAGAGAGTGCGCGGGCGCCGCTCGCCGATGCTCATGCGACCGGCGAGTGGAAGACATCGCTCGTGTTCTGGGGACCTGGTGCTGAGCAGCCCGGCTGGCTGCTGCGCTGCCTGGAGGAGTTCGCGCGCAGGGACATCAACCTCACGAGGATCGAGTCGCGCCCCCTGCGCGGGCGGTTGGGGACCTACATGTTCTTCATCGACCTTGCGGGCAGCAGTTCGCAGGCGCCGGTCGCGGACGCGATCGCGGGGCTGCGAGAGCGCTGCGAGGAGGTGCGTGTGCTGGGCTCGTACCACTCGGCCGCGCGCCCCAGGGTAGCGGTGAGCTGACGCCCGGCGCGGCGTTTGCGCCCCATCGGCCAGAACCCCCGCTAGACTCTCCGGCGAACATGGAGAGCACAGTCCCACCCGAGCCGGTGGGGTTCGTGTCGCCTTCAGAGCACCAGCGGCACGGACCTGAGGCATCGCCCCACCGGGCGATGGGTGGCCGGGTGCTTGTCTTGAACGCCACGTATGAGCCGATCAACGTGTGCACGGTCAAGCGCGCGGTGGTGCTCCTGCTGAAGGAAAAGGCCGAGCTGCTGGAGCGCGGGCGCTGGGAGCTGCACTCGGAGAGCTCGACGCTCGCGCGACCGGTGGTGATCCGTCTGGTGAGCTACGTGAATGTGCCGAGGGACGCCCACCGGCGCAAGATCACGCGGCGGGCGGTGTTCGCGCGCGACAGCTGGACGTGCCAGTACTGCGGGTCGCGCTCGAACCTCACGGTCGACCACGTGATCCCGCGATCGAAGGGTGGCGGCTCCAACTGGGAGAACATCGTGGCTTCGTGCGCGCCGTGCAACCGCCGCAAGGGCGACCGGCTGCCGAAGCAGGCGGGGATGCACCCGCGGCACACGCCCCGCACGCCACGGGCGGAGATCTTCATCCACGTGGCGAGCCCCACGATCCCGGCGGCGTGGCTCCAATACCTGCCGCAAGCTGCTTAGTCGGCGTTCGGCCTCTAGGAGAAAGGACGAGGGGCGCCTGCCCTACGACGCCCCTCGTTTGCTGCGCTGACTGGAAAGAACCGAGAGCGACGAAACAGCGGCCGGAGGGACCAGTACCGGCGGTCGTCTCGGGGTGTCCCGGGTTGGATTCCGCTAGGCGGACCAGCCTACCGACCTAACGGCCGGTCACCTCCAGGGTCCCGGAAAAACTGTCACTCAACGTTTGGACCACCTCCTTTCTCTGGTCCAGCCAGAGTAGCGAACCGCGACGACGAGGAGGCGAAATTCGCGAAGGCGATCAGTGGATGATGACGCCGAACTCCTGCGCGTAGCTTGCGCCGGGCTCGCCTTCGCCGAGCGATGCTGGCACCGCGGGCGTGACGCCGATCCCAGTTTCTGTGTACTGGCTTTCGAGGATGTTGGCGAGGTGGCCCGGGGAGGCGATCCATGCGGCGACGATCGCCTTGGGGGTGGAGAGGCTGAGCGTTCCCCACGCGAGGTTCTCGCCGATGGCGTACCCGTCGCTGGGGCTCGGTATGTAACCGGCGGCGTCGATCCTCTGGACGGGTGTCTCTCCACTGGGCGAGACGTGCGCGAAGTAGTCGTCGGCGACGAGTTCTGTGCAGTGGCCTTCGGCGGCCTGTTCGAGAGACGGGCTGAGCGCGAGCGGGTTGCGGCCGTTCTGGGCGCGCTCCTGGTTCACGAGACAGAGCACCGCGGCGCGCACCAGCGGGAGGTTGCCTGCTTCAGGGGTCAGTTCGGTGTTCTGACAGGGCGTGGCGAGGACCTGGGCGATCTTCGCGGCGGATTCGTTGGCGGAGCTTTCGTGGCCGCTGGCGATCTTCGTTCTGGGCGCTTTGGCAGGGGTTTTGTGCGCCGTTGGCGTCTTGGGATGGTGGGCGCCGCGGACCCTGTGGACGCTCGTGCGGCAGCCGCGGACCGCGCCGTGGGCGCGCTGGCCGGCAGCGGCGGAGCGTGCGCAGCTCGAGCGAGCGTGGTGGTGTCGCATCGTGGCCGACGCAGCCGTCGGAGCTATCGCGACGAGGGCCAGGCAGATGAGTGCGGTGAGAGCGGCGAGGAGACGTTTGCGGGGGAGGGGCACACCCAGCGTTTCGACTGGTGGGCGTGCCTATCTGAGGATGCTGGCGGAATTTGGACGAGTGGAAGCGCGCCGCGTGAATTGCGGGCGCCGTCTTGCGGCGCGGGGCGCTCAGTCGTGCGGAGGCGGCTCTGGCGCCGCGGCGTCATCCTCGCCGGCGGCGGGCAGCGAGGTGCCGTCCTCGCCGGTGTCGACCACGAGGGCAACGGCGCTGACGGCGTCGTCGTCCTTGAGGTTCATCACGCGCACGCCGGTCGCGGAGCGTCCCTGCTGGGAGATCCCGCCGGCGGCGGTTCGCTGCACCATGCCGCCGACGCTGATGAAGACGAGTTCCTGGTGGTCGCGGACGACGAGCGCGCCGGCGAGGCCGCCCTTCTGCTCGGTGAGCCCGATCGTCTTGACGCCTTTGGCGCCGCGGTTGGTCTTGCGGTATTGGGCTATCTGGGTGCGCTTGCCGTAGCCGTTCTCGGTCACGACGAGCAGGTCCATTTCGTCGCGGGCGACGTCCATCGCGATCACGCGACCGTCCTTGCCGACGTCCATGCCGCGCACGCCGGTGGTGTCGCGGCCCATCGCGCGGACGTCGGACTCGGCGAAGCGCACGGTGAGGCCGGCACGGGAGACCATGATGATCTCGTCGCCGGGGTCGACGGTGCGCACGGCGAGCAGCTCGTCGTCGTCGCGGATGTTGATCGCGATGATGCCGTCGGCTTTGATCGGCGTGTTGTAGGCCTTGAGCTCGGTCTTCTTGACGGTGCCGTTGCGGGTGGCGAAGACGACGAACTCCGTCTCGGAGAAGTCGCGCGTGGAGACGACGGCCTGGATGCGCTCGCCCTCGGCCAGCGGCAGGATGTTGACGAGTGCGCGGCCCTTGGCGGTGCGCTGGGCCTCGGGCAGCTCGTAGACCTTCGAGCGGTAGACCTTGCCGCGGTTGGAGAAGAACAGCAGGTAGTCGTGGGACGAGCACACGAACAGGTGCTCGATGAAGTCGCCGTCCTTCATGTCCATGCCGGTCACGCCGCGTCCGCCGCGCTGCTGCTGGCGGTAGGTGGCGAGCGGCAGCGACTTGATGTAGCCGGTCTGGGTGATGGTGATCACCATCTGCTGGTCGGCGATCAGGTCCTCGATGTCGATCTCGTCCTCGGAGTGGCTGATGTCGGTCCGCCGCTCGTCGCCGAAGCGCTCGCGGATCTCGGCGAGCTCCTCCTTGATCACGCTCAGCACGCGGGTCTCGTCGCCGAGGATCGCGCGCAGCTCGGCGATCCGCTCGGACACGTCGGCGTGCTCCTGTTTGATGCCGTCTGCCTCGAGCGCGGTTAGCTGGGAGAGGCGCAGGTCGAGGATCGCGGTCGCCTGGATCGGGCTGAGGTCGAAGCGCTCGACGAGCTGCTCGCGGGCGGCGTCGCGGTCGCGCGAGGCGCGGATCAGTTCGATGATCGCGTCGAGGTGCTCGAGCGCTGTGAGCAGCCCCTCGAGGATGTGCGCGCGCGCCTCCTTCTCGGAGAGCTCGTGCTTGGTGCGGCGCACGATCACTTCGCGCTGGTGGGCGACGTAGTTGTGGATCACGGCGCGCAGGTTGAGCGTGCGCGGGACGTTGTCCACGAGCGCGACCATGTTCACGCCGAAGGTGGTCTGCATAGAGGTGTGCTTGTAGAGCTTGTTGAGCACGACCTTCGGGAGCGCGTCGCGCTTGAGCTCGATCACGAGGCGCATGCCGCGCTTGTCGGACTCGTCACGTAGGTCGGAGATCTCGGGGATGCGTTTGTCGTTGACGAGTTCGGCGATCTTCGTCATGAGGTTGCCCTCGCCGCCCTTCTTCACCATGAAGGGCAGCTCGGTGACGACGATCGCCTCCTTGCCGTGGGTGAGCGGCTCGATGTGCGCGCGGGCCTGCAGGCGCACGCGCCCGCGGCCGGTCTCGTAAGCGTCTTTGATGCCGGAGCGGCCGAGGATGATCCCGCCGGTGGGGAAGTCGGGGCCCTTGACATGGCGCATCAGGCCCTCGGTGTCGATGTCGGGGTCGTCGATGTAGGCGACGGTCGCATCGATCACCTCGCGCAGGTTGTGCGGCGGGATGTTGGTGGCCATGCCGACGGCGATGCCGGAGGAGCCGTTGACGAGCAGGTTGGGGAAGCGGGCGGGCAGGACGAGCGGTTCGCGGCGCGAGCCGTCGTAGTTCGGCGCGAAGTCGACCGTGTCCATGTCCAGGTCGCGCAGCATCTCCGTCGCGATACGGGCGAGACGGGCCTCCGTGTACCTCATGGCAGCAGCGGGGTCGTCGTCGACGGAGCCGAAGTTGCCCTGGCCGTCGACGAGCTCGTTGCGCATCGAGAACTCCTGCGCCATGCGCACGAGCGTGTCGTAGATCGCGGAGTCGCCGTGGGGGTGATAGTTGCCCATCACCTCGCCGACGATCTTGGCGCACTTGGC
>CAZPQW010000024.1:0-49081 GCA_964588985.1 uncultured Solirubrobacteraceae bacterium | reverse complement strand
GGGGGGTAGAAACTTTGCTCCGGCTTGCCTACCCAAGCCCGACGGTTTAGAGCAGTACGGGCGAGCACCGTCTCGCGGCCTCGAGAGCTCGGACCAGCAGTGCTCCCTCTGGAGGGGATACACGAGCGAACTACGTGAGGGCGACATTCGGGTTGTATATCCGGCCCTCGTTCGGCTCGGCATGGGTTGGGAGCTGAGTCGCTCGTTCGTGCGGCGACGTCTCGTCGGGGGCAGAAGGTCGCCATGAGCAGCGGTCATCATAGCCGTGGTGTCGCAAGTCCATCAATCGGACTACATGCGAGACCGATCTGTGGGACTTCTTACTCCCGAACTCGTGGGAGGTTCGACTTGCTCAGGCGTGCCACGCTGGCTAGGGCCAGGATTGGGGATGCCGCCTGCGTCGATAGCTGCCGGGGCAATTGCGCCGGCTCCGCGCTCGTCCTCGTGATCAAAGCATGAGTCGCGACAGCCAAGGCGACGTGACTATCACCGCCTACCAAGACGGCCCCTACCTGCTGCGGGGTCCCTTCAAGCTGCGAGATCAAAGAGGTCAGGAGATCACGACGACTCGGCGCGTCGTGGCTCTGTGTCGCTGTGGGAAGTCACGGGTCCGCCCTTTTTGTGACGGCACGCACCGTCTCGTTGAGTTTCGCGCACCGAGCGGCACAGAGCGTAATGACGCAGCCGCGAATACCGGGTCGAGTAAATGACCAATCCCGTGAGCTTAAACGGAGAACCCGAGGGAGGGCGTCGCTTCGCGCTGCCAGCGCCGAGAGGGCCCTTGACAGAATGGCTTTTCAGCGCGTTGTCTCTGTCGCCTGACTTTGAGATCGCATCCCCGTGCCTACTGGAGTCTCAAGATCCCCTAGCCGATGACGACCTCCAGCTAGCGCTCTACGTTTGCTACGAGCTTCACTACGCAGCTGTCGCGGGTACTGATCCGCGCTGGGAGTGGTCACCGTCGCTTTTGAAGTTCCGTGCAATCCTGGAGGGCTGGATGGAGCGAGCCTTGGCGAGCATCGTTCCGCCCGACACGCAAGACGATATTGCAAATGTGGGGGACGCTCTACAATGGATCGTCAGTCACGACACTGGCCCACCAATTTCGCGACATCTCGAGACACAAGGCACTCTCACTCAGATGCTAGAGCATGTAGTTCACCGCTCCGCTTATCAGCTTAAGGAGGCCGATCCTCACTCCTGGGTTATACCGCGGCTTACAGGAGCACCGAAGGCCGCCCTGCTGGAGATCCAAATCGATGAGTACGGGGGCGGGTACGTTGAGCAAATGCACTCGGTCCTGTTTGAGCACACTATGAAGGGCCTTGGACTTAACGCTGCGTACGGCGCGTATGTCGATCTGCTTCCCGGCATAACGCTTGCGACGGTGAATCTGATTTCGCTGTGCGGACTGCACCGCCGGCTCCGCGGAATGTTGGTGGGCCATCTCGCGGCTTTCGAGATGACATCGGCGGTTCCAAATCGTCGCTATGGCAACGCCCTGCGACGTCTAGGATACGGCTCACCTGTGACCGACTTTTACGACGAGCATGTGGAGGCTGACGCGGTGCATGAGAGCATCGCGGCCTGGGATCTCGCTGCTGGCCTCGCCATCGCGGAGCCCGACTTGGCCCCCGATATCCTATTTGGTGCTCGGGCGTTGCTGGCGCTCGAAGCACGATGGGCCAACCACCTTCTGACGGCTTGGGATAAGGCGACGACCTCTCTCAGGGCTCCGCTAGGGAGGCCCCCCCACAGTGACTGACGGGCCCGGGTTCTCGTACGTGTTGCCGCTGCGATGGGAGGACGGCTCCCACCGAGACGAGATGACGAGGTATCTGAGATGGCTGGCAACAGAATGCAGTGATGTGATCGTGGTGGACGGATCGCCCATGAGCGTATTTGCGGCCAACGCCCTCGCATGGCAGACGTCTGCTACCCACGTGGCACCCGATCCCGCTTTTGCGTGCTTGATGGGCAAGGGCGCAGGTGTCGAGACGGGCATCCGTCGGGCTCGCGAGGACAAGATTGTCCTCGCCGATGACGACGTTCGATATGCGCGTGCCCCCCTCCAGCGGGTCGTCACGCTCTTGGCGGAGTATGACCTAATAAGTCCCCAGAACTTCTTCGAGCCACTTCCCTGGCACGCGCGCTGGGACACTGCGCGTACTCTCATCAACCGGGCTCTAGGTGGGGACTACTCAGGTACGCTCGGACTTCGACGTTCAACCATGATCGCGATGGGAGGTTACGACCGGGATGTCATGTTCGACAACCTTGAGCTTATTCGTACCGTCCAGGTGCACGGCGGCCGCACATTTACCCCGCTCGATTTGTACGTGCGTCGCTTGCCTCCAACCGCATCTCATTTCTGGGGTCAGCGCACTCGTCAAGCCTATGATGACTTCGCATTCCCCGTGCGTATGCTTTGCTGGCTCCTGGTGATGCCGTCGCTCGTAGCGGCAGCCAAGCGGACGCAGCTCTCACCAGTTTTCACTGGTGCGGTTGGCTCGATGCTCCTTGCGGAGCGCGGACGGCGTCGCGCGGGCGGAACTCAAGTATTCCCAGTAAGCTCGTCGTTCCTGGCTCCGGTCTGGATAGCTGAGCGAGGAATATGCGCGTGGCTTGCGGTTTTGCAGCGTGCCCAATTTGGCGGAGTACGGTACCGCGGTTCGGTGATCCCAAAGGCAGCCCATTCGAAGCGCGCGCTGCGTCGCGAGCTGGACACAAGAATCAAAGGACAAGTGGAGCCTTCGGTGAGTTAACGTAGACTGACGTTCACGAGACGGAAGTCGATTGCGACGCCCAAGAGCTCTAGCCGCTCAGCCGCCCACCCATCACGACACTTCGGGCCCCCGCTTTGGTCGCTGCTCGTGGTCACCGAAGCTCGGCGACTGGGACAGAGAGTACGAGTACCGCTTCATCGTGTTCGCGGCGACCGCGCCGCTCGACGCGCCGAACTTCTTGTCGCTCCCGCAGCGTTGTGCCCGACAAGGTTGCCCCTGCCTCTAACGGTTGTATCCGCAGCGGCAGAGTGCCCTCACATGACGCTCAGGGCTGCGTCGCCTCGATCGCGACTCGCGTGCCCTCAATGCGGCTCGTGCCCGAGGTTGTGCCATTGTGCTCCTCGACGCGTACCATCAACGAGACCGGCGGGTCGCAGCGCCCGCTAAAGACAGCCTTCGCGCCTGACTCTTAGCAGTGGACATAGGTGATGGGATTCTGAGCCCCTCGGCGTAGATAGCCGCTGACATCGCGCCAGAGGTAGAGATCCTCCATAGGAAGGTCGCGTACACCGTTGAAGTCCCACCGTCCAGCTCTGTTGACGGCACGCTTCTCCTCCGGTGGCCGGTCCCAACTCTCGACTCGGTAGACGGCGCGCACGATCCCGCCGAACACGGCAAACACCCATGTAGGCTTGTGCGTCTCGGGCGCAACCCTCCACGATGCTCGAGTCTTCTCGTATAGGTCCCCCGCGGCGAGCCGCTGCACGCGGTTCAGGCGGATCAGGAGCACCCGATGCTCCGACAGGATCTCGACCGGCTTAGCGGCGTACTCCGCCATAATCTCCTCGAGTGGTCTCCAGCCGTGGTCGGTGCCCTGGCCAGCGACCACGTTGGCGAGTTCAATGCCGGCGATCTTGAGCACGTCGATCGCTGCGTTCTCCACCTCGAGCGCTTCCGCAGCGTTGGTCAGGTTGTGCCTGATGAGTTCGACTCCGACTTTAAGTCCAGCGTTGTAAATGGCCCGGATGCGCGTGAGCTTCAACTGGGCGCTCGTCTTTGACGGATCGACACATTGCGCATGTCTCGCATGTGCGTATGCCCGCTCGCCTACTCCCTTGCCGATGTAGAAGATCTCGCCGTCTTCGAGGAGGTCGCGGAGTGCATAGACATAGTGCCCGAGCTTCTCGGCCACTCCCGGCAAGAACGACAGCGGATCGCGTGGGCTCGAAGTGACGGTCGCGCCGAGCGAAGAGCGCTTCATAGGGCGACTCTCAACAGAAAACCATGCTCACGGCTGCGCTGCTCGCGAGCTTGGGAAATCGTGCTGCGGATCGCGTCTTGGGTCGCCGCTACGCTGCAGCGATGCTTGCCATGATCAACAGCACGGTCAGCGATGAGCTCGCCAGCTACCCGCGTGGGGTGTGTGGGTCGGCACAGAACCTCTTCCGCGCCGTCTATCAGATGCTCCGCGCGTCGAGTCTCGGCCGAAAGAAGCCTTGGAGTGGGTCTGCCTCGGACTGCGCATTCCAGGCCGTGACGATCGTACGGGAAGATCACCCAGGGTTTGTCCCGCTTTCTATCGCTCCTGTTGCCCAAGACGCTCCCCTCGCCACCAGTTGAGTCTCTTCGCCGGGGTCTGACTGGTCACGCTAGTAGTCGCGTCTCCAACGGCCATGGTACTTGTCAGCTCGCCATTGTCGATGAAGGCCACAAGGGCTGTCAGCGCGCTCTGCACCTCCTCGCTGCTCGGCACTCTCAGGAGGATATGCCCGACCGGAGCGCCGCAGCCGGAGCTGAGCGCGGGTTCGTTACGGACCGGTAAACGAAGTTCGACCAGCTTGACTTCGGCCAAGTGCTGTGTGAAAGTCATAGGAGAGTGGCCACGGAGGGCTCCGGCAACGATCGATAGGGGCGTTGGATGCGTTATTCGCGGGGAGATGTGTTAGCTGGTCGAGCGCGTTTGTTAGTACTGACAGCCACGATCTTTGTGCTCGTGCTGAGCGTCGGGCTCGCTACATCCGCACATGCCGTCACGATCCCAAAGAAGGTCACGTCAAGGAGCTCTGGTTCAGACGTGCCTGGAAAGGAACGTTCGGTGCGGACGCTCGCTGCCAAGCGCTCGAAAGTGTCCTCGTGCACGGCGACCCCCGGCGCTCAGAACGTCGAATACCACGGAGGTCCAGTGATGCACTCCGTTACGACGCACCTAGTCTACTGGGAGCCAGTCGGCCGCGACAACCCACCGAGCTATGACACCGCGATCAGCAGCTTTCTGGGGAACGTTGCCGCGGCAAGTGGTCAGAGTTCGAACGTGTTCGCTCTCGACACGCAATACTGCGACAAGGCCGGGCCGATCTCGTACCAAGAGACCTACGCGGGGACAACGCTCGACACTCAGCCTTACCCGAAGAGGGGCTGCGCTGCGCCATCTGGCACCGTATGCCTTAAGGATACGCAGATCAAAGCTGAGCTGCGGCGACTTACCCAGGCCAATGGCCTGACAACGGGCTTGGGGGGCCTATACGCGGTGATCCTGCCTGCCAATGTTGCCGCTTGTAACAGTTTTACGCTTCGCACGTGCAACTTCAAATCTGCACAGGACGCGTGTGCCTATCACGAGTGGACCGGGACGGGCACTGCGACAATCGTCTACGTCGTCGTGCCCTACGACATCAAAGGATGCGAACCACACCGTGAAGCGGTCGGCAGTAATGAAATAGTAAATGAGACGGTCACGGCCTTGAGTCATGAGCAGAACGAGGCGATCACCGACCCGACAAATCGGGGCTGGTACTCGCCGTCGGGAGAGACCGCCGACAAATGCAATCTCACTTTTGGACCGGCGCTCGGCGAAGTCGAAGGTGCTTTGTACAACCAGCAGATCAACAGTACCGCCTACTACCTCCAGCAGGAGTGGAGCAACAAGACCGGCGAATGCGCTGGCCAGCCTCCGACGGCAACTTTTACCGACCAGCGCCTCGGAACCTCCGCTGGCGAAAGTATCAGCCTCGACGCCACCACCTCCGCGGCTGTCGTTGGCCACATCGTCAACTACACTTGGACTTTCGGTGACGGCACAAGCGGTAAAGGGGCTACCGCGAGCCACGTCTACGCAAGCACCGGGACCTACAAAGTGCAGCTCACCGTTGAAGACAGCAATGGCCTCATGAATACCGTGGGGATAACTATCCCGGCATCAGGTGCCTTGAGTGGCACCCTCGTATTCATTCGCTCCGAAGGCGGCCAGTCGAATCTGTGGGCCGAGAAAGCCGACGGGACGTCACTCAGACAGCTCACCACTGACGGAGCCGACTACCATCCAGCCCTCTCGCCGGACGGCAAACAAGTCGCCTACGAAGTCCGTCAGGCCACCACCAGCAAGCTGTGGGTCGTCAACATCGACGGCAGTAGCGCCCACGAAGTCCCTAACGCCCCAGCGGGCTACGGACCGTCGTGGTCACCGGACGGGTCGAAAATCGTATTTGCGGAGCCCGGCGGGACCACGATCGATCGGATCAACGCAGACGGTAGCGGCTTTGTGGTCCTTACGCATGGCTCGAACCCAACTTTCCCCCACTACAGCCCCGACGGCAACGCGATCTACTTCAGCACCGATAGCGGCTACTACAGCCTCTGGCGAATGAACGCCGACGGGAGCAATCCCACTCAGATCACATTCAACGACCAGGATGCCTATAGCCCCGCGCCATCCCCAGACGGATCCGCCCTCGCGTACAACAGCTTCTCGGAACGGAACTTCGAAGGCTTCCTCACAAGCAACTCCGACATCTACGTCGCAAAGGCCGATGGTACGAGCCCCATCGACATCACGCACTGGCCCTCCGGCCCGCGCACAGACGAGACGTACGCCTCCTGGTCACCCGACAGCGCCTATATCGCCTACGGTACAGAACGCTGCGACAACACCGGGTCGACGTGCATCTACATCGGTGACGTAGCCCGACCGCAAGCAAGCACGGAGATCGACCTCACGCCACCCAGCTGGAACGCATCTGAGCCGACATGGGCCACCGGATAAACGTGGACTTGCCTGACTCAGAACAAGCAAATCGATGGGCACGTCGAGTAGCACGTTCGGGAGCCCGGAAGCGTTGCGTGTCTTGGTGTCCTCGGTTGACACAGGCACGCAAGCGCCAGATTGCACCGGCCCTCTTGGCGTCGGTCGCTTGCTTGGGATTGGCGGGATGCGGCGATCCCGAGATCGCGAGTCTAGCCAGCCGATACGCGAAAAACGTGCGACTCGCCGCACCGATCGTGCTCCATGAGAACGCGGTCCGGCTCGAGACAGCGGTCCGGACGCACGCCGATACCGAGAAGGAGTGGCTCTGTTTCGCGGCTGAAAAAGCGACTTATGACGAAAAGACGGGACACGTCACGCTCCCGTCTGAGGACGAAATCGAAAAGGGACTCGAAAAGAAGGTGGTTGGACTCGTCCTGCCCGAACCACGCTACCGGGCGGCGCTCAGTAGCTTTTACTCGACACTCCAAGCTCTGGACAGCGAGGAATTCGCCAAGGCGGTCGTAGACGTTGGTTGCGCCGTCTAAGCTCGTCAGTATTTAGCCACGGAGTACTGCACCGAGGGCCGCTAGCGACAATCGTTGAGCGTAGCTCGTTCGCAATGGGTCGGACCGTGTACACCGTTCCTCCCAAAGGTGTAAACGTCACGGAGCGGCTGGTAGCCTTCCTGCGACACTTCGACAGCGAGCACAGTGCCCTTGTACAGCTTGTGGTGCAGCAGGTCGTGTAGTTCTCCACTTGCATGGCTGCGTCTTGTATGCGGCACGCGCCTAGGTGGGCGACCTCGCTTGGGGCGAGTGATGAACAGACACGGGTCGCAGTGAAATCTCAACGCAAAGGCCGACGAACTTGGGAATAGCTTGCGTATTTCGTATTCATCGTACGGGGCACGGCCGCCACCAGCGTCCCTCGGGCGCGATCGACGGACTTCCAGAAGTCCGTTTTGATACGGGATCTTCAGCGCCAAAGGCTGGATGCCGGCGCTCTGCAGCTCGGCATCGGTCACTGAGCTGACATCGACCGGCGCGATCGACGGCAACTGGCCGCTCATCCCGGCATCCTTGGTGAGACGCAGGGCGCTCCAGGCGATGTCTTGACCCGCGACGCCGGTAGCGTCCGAAGAGCTCACAGTGATTGTTCCCCCAGAAAACGGAAAGCGTCCAATGTTCACCCACACATCTCGGTAGTTCGGCTGGTCGACGGGGATCGTCTTATCGCCTTCCGAGGAATCCACAGCGTATTCGACGAGCGCCTCATGGTGTGTTTCCGGCACGTACACTTCGACCGTATATTCGCCCGCGGACAACGAAGCACCCCAAGACGCGACGTCGTATGTCGGAGAAGCTACACCTAGCGCAGTACCGACCAAGAGCGAATCGCCCCCATAGCCGACGGCAGCGAAGCGCGACACGAATTCTTCCGGACCGCTGACTTCCGGCTCGCGTATTGTCGTGACTGCTCCCGCTGTTTCCACGTTGGCCGGCAATGACGACACGCGCGTCCATCGCATGTCTGACCAATCAATACGATCGCCCGGTTCGCCAGCCGCGTCCGACGATCGCACTACCGCCGTCGACCCCTTGAATTCATAGGCGCCCAGCGCAACCCATTCACCGGATATGAGTTCATACTGGCTCATGAGAACTTCGCTGGTGATGCCCGAGTGCACGATCTGATACCGGGCGTCAGCCTTACCAGCTTCGTTTGGAAGCCACGCTTCGACCTCGTAGATCCCGGCTGGGAGGTCAGACGCTTCCCACACGGCACCGTTGATTTCCGGCTCCCCACAACCACGACCGTACACCCAGTCATAGCCGCCATCGAAACCCCCGGTGCTGTCGTGATGCACGTAGCCCGGCGGCCCGGTGATCAGCGGTTCATCGATGGTGAGCGCCATTGTGCTTGCCGGCCAAATCAAGCCCGCCATTGTTATGCACAGCGCGACCGGGATACGCGCGCTTTCTGTATTAAGTCGCAAGAATCGCATCGGCTGCCTCGTGGATGCTCGTTTCATCGCGACCTATCGCTTCACAAGCTCTGTGATACTCGGTCCCCGTGCCCGTCGAAAGCGCCTTTTCAAGTTGTGTGTATGCACGCGCTTCGGCTCGCAGTAGCCGCCAGAGGGTCTGTTGAGCCAGCGCTGCAACCGGATCGTGTGGAAGTTCGCCGACCCCGCTGGCGGTGCGGCTAGCCAAGATCTCCAGCTTGCCGGCTACCTTGGCCATCGCTACGGGACTCGCAGCCCGGTCGAGTTCACGCCTGAAGGCCGCTCGCATCTTCACGTAGCTGGCTATTAGATTCGTGAACCGTTTGCGGTATAGCGAAAGTACGCGGACTTCGACTGCCTCGCCTTCCATCGAACTGGGGAGCTTCACAGTTGCCGCGGTTTCCTCACAAGTCGAACCAGATCCCGCCACAGCGTGACGCCTCCACGCACACACCACATACACTGTCCGGCTGGCTAGTGGAATCGCGATGATCGTCACGGGCACGGTCGTCCCTTCCACCTTGACGGTTCCGCGGTCGACTAGGCCAAACGCAGTCTGACCAAGAGCCAGCACCTGGGGTACTGCGGTCAAGTGAACGTTTATGCGAGCTTCATGCGTCAGCTGCGTAGGCCCTTCGCCGACGCCGCTACCGACAAGTAGGCGAGCATTGTTTGCCGAGGTGAGCGCCAGTGATTTAGCCACCTCTAGCAAATTCAGCAGTTCGGTCGGCGGACTCTGTGTGGGCGCGAAGCCGTGCGGGGGCACAAAGGTGATTCCGCCGGGGGTGCTCATGCTCGCCACGGTGGAGGTCCGAGCCCATTCGCCCACGATCACACTCGATGGAATCACAGCGATCCAGAGTGTGAGGACCGCGATCCAGGTGCCCAATGACGGGGCACCCGTTTCGCCGGCTTCATGGCCATCGGAATCGCCGGTCACTTTCGTTCCGTCCCGGTCCATTCATAACCCGACGCCGGTGCAGGAGGTTGTTTCTTGGCCTCTTTTGCTCGCTTTGGCGGCGGCGAAGACCCGACCGGTGAGACTTCCCGCCGGGTTTCCTGAGGCGCTTCCACGTGTACAGGAGTTTGGCGCGGCGGGTTCGGCCACCGGGGAAGGCCGCGCACATACGCCGGTTGAGAGATGATCGCTGTGTGCGCTTCCGTGACGGTCGTAAACGTGTTCCGTCCCGCAGCTTGCGTCCGCATCCCATACAGAAGCCCTGGAACTGCGGCCAGCACTGCCACACAGAGTACAGCCGCAACCCGTCGTTCGAGCCCGAGGGCGCCCAGCTTCTCAGCGAGTTTCCTCATGATCGGCACTCCTGCAGCCGCTGAGCAGCACAGTTGACCGGGCCGATCACCTTCGTGTCCCCTGGAAACAGGTAGACGAAGCGTCGCGGCAGATATCCTAGCGCGCTCGCTTCGATTGCGATTCTCGTACCCTTGTAAAACTTGCGCTTCAGGATGATTCGCAGCAGGCCGCCGCCCCTGCTGGATGTGATGCGCGAGGCCGATCTCCCAGGGCCCGGTCTTTGCGATCCCTTGGTGAAGAGGCATGGCAGGCACCGGTAGTGAAAGGCGATTCCCTGCCCGCTGGGAAACAGGCTCGATATCGCATAGCCGTCCTCTCGACCGCGACGGCCGGCCGCCGATGACGTGACCCGAAAGAAGCGGAGGCCCAGCAGCCCAGGTTGTGCCGGAACCAGAGACCCGGGGGCAGGCTGCGGTACGTGCGCCTGCGGAGTGGGAGATGGCGTACCGCCTTCTGGTTGCAGAGATACTGCCGGCGTCAGGTTGTTTACCGCGCTGGCTGTGCTGACCCGTACGAAGCGAACGGCGCTCCACGCGATCTCCTGTTCCTTCACGCCGGTGGCGTCCGAGGAGGTGACGCTCGGTCCTGACGCGCCGAACCTGAAGCGCCCCAAACCGACCCATGCGTTGTTGTAAGCTTTCTCTTGAATCTCAACAGGCACCTCACCGCTGATCGCGTGGACAGTGAACCCGGTTTCCGCTTCGGCGTGTTCACTTGGGACATACACTTCCACTTGGTATTCGCCTTCAGGGAGCGGCGCGCTCCAAGTGGCCGTGTTGAGCGCTGGGCCCGCCGGTCCTTGGGCGAATGCGCGAAGCAGCGAGCCTCCGTAACCGCTTCCCGCGAAGCGCACCACGAACTGTTCGGGGCCTGTGATCGTCGGTTCCCCGACGGTGGTGGTTTCGCCCGCCGTTTCGATGTTCGCCGGCATCGCCGCAAGGCGCGTCCAGCGCATGTCGGCCCAAGTGAGCTGTTCTCCGAGATAGCCGGCAGCGTCGGTCGCATGGACAGCTGCACGCGTGCCATTGAATTCCCAGGAGCCGAGGGTGACCCATGTGGCCCCGAAGTTGGCCTGTCGTAGCCTCACTTCGGTGCTGATGCCGCTGTGCAGCACCTGGTAGCGGGCATAGGCGTAGCCCGCTTCCAGCGGCTGCCAAGCTTCCACGGCGTAATCCCCAGCAGGCAGCGAAGTCGGTTCCCAGTCGCCGCCGTCGACTTCGGGTTCGTTTAGCCCGCGCGCGAGCAGCCAGTAGTAGCCGGTTTCAAAGCCACCCGTTTCGACATGATGCACCGGTCCAAGCGGACCGGAGATTGTTGGTTCGGCGACGATCAGGGCCCTCGCGCCGGCGCAATCGAAGAAGGCCATAGCCGCAAACACGATCGAGACCATCACCAGAGTCTTGAGCGTGCGGGCGCAAAGCGGGACGGCGGCAGGCCCGGTCTCATACGGCTGGGCGAGGCCAGACGAGACGCTGACAACGGGCTGGGAGGTTCCAAAGTCCATTTGAGATCCCCTTTCTCGCATTCGGTCAGTTCTGCTAGACCCGTCCCTGAGTGGCTTCGAAGCGTCCTTGCGCCGGGTTCTGAGGAGTGGATTTCGAACTGTATCAGGCTAATCCTTCATCTTCGCGCTCGCAAAATCGTGCAAAGAACGGCTAAAAATGCACTCAGGATGGTTTGAAACGATGCAGGCAGGCTCTATCGTGTTTGCCGTGGCGCACAACTCCCGGCGAACGGACTCCACGATCGCGGTCGTCCACGCACTACTCGCGCAGGGCGCGATCGGATCTAAGTACGAGAACATCGCGCAGGTGACGAGACTGTCGCGCCGGACGGTCGCCACCGTGATGGGCGATCTGCGCAAGCGAGCGCTCGTGGCGAACGGCCCTAAGCGACTTGGCCCAGCGTGGGGCGGCGTCGTATCCGTCGCCCTCGGTACGGAGTCCTGCCGCGCCGGCTGGATCGACGCCAACGGCCAGCTGTTCGAAGAGACCGAGCACGAGCCGCTCCCCGAGCAGACCAAGCAGCCGCCCAGCATGCTCCTGCAGCGCATAAGCCACATAACTTGGGACGTGCTCAACCGCGCAAAGAGGAACCCAAAGCTGCTGCACGACGGACACCTGCCCGTGATCGGCCTGGCTACCGCCTGGCCTTCGCCAGTACGGGGAAGCATGCGCACGGCCGGGACGATCCTCCATCCTGACTGGGCCAAACACGACCAACCAACGCTGCCCGCCGCCGTCGCGCAGGCCGTGAACTTCCCACCCGAGCGCACGCACGCGCTGAACGATGCAAATGCCCACGCGATGGCAGTCGTGTTCGACCGCGCTCGTGAACGTGCACTCGACCGCGACGACAACGCGGGCCGAATCGAACTGATCATCCGCTTGGGCGGCAAATTGGGAGCCGCAACGATGATCGGCGCGGAGCACAGGCGGGCCCGCCTGTCGTTCATCGACTCCTCGCTGCTCGGCGGCGCACGCAACCTCGCCGGAGAGCTCGCGCATCTCCCAGTCGATCAGGCGGTCGTGGAAGAACTGAACGACCGATCGTCCTGGAGCGACGGCCTCGCACCCTTATCCATGAGCTGGACTTGCAGCTGTGGCCAAACCGGCCATCTCGGAGCGCTTGCCACCGGTACGGCGTGGTTCCGACGGATGGCAGCTTCCGGCATTCCTGTGGAGCCTCTGCACGAGGGTGTGCTCCGCGGTGCTGTCAGCGAAACGGGCGCAACCCTGGACAGGGTTAAAGACCCACGTATGGTCTATGCGCTCGAAGACATCGGACGGTTGATTGGCCGCGCGCTAACCGCCCCAACCTTGCTCTTGGATCCGCACTCGATCACGCTTACCGGCTCGTTCGCAGTGGAGCAGGTTCGCAAGGGCCTCGAAACGGAGCAGGAGATGCTCCGTCACGTGTTTGGAGACGCCGTCAGTGTGCAAACCGCGGCGCGGGACCAGCCACATCGATATCTCGGGGTCAGAGGAGCCGCTCTCGCCGTCATCAGGCGGCACATATACCGCCGGCTTGACGAGCACCTAACCACTGACCGCCCTCTAGATCAGCTGACCTTCAGCATGTAGAGCGCGTCTGGAATGCATGCGTGTGCCGCGGCGTCTATGTCGCGCCAATACGTGGCGCACGTTGTGGCGCGAAGCCCACGGAGATAACCATGAGCGGACCAAGCCAGGCTCTTCTCAGCCGTGGCGTAGCACCTCGCTACTGGACCGTGATATCCACTATCAGAGCCAGCCACGAGCGGGCAAACCAAACCTCCTGAAACCGCTGGAGACCGCTAGAAGCCGCAGAACGCCGCAACGGTCTTGAAATCCGGACGTCCGGAAAGTCGCGTCTCGCCGGGGTGCGCGGATTCTTGGCTTTCCTGAGCCGTTTTCCGCACCGTTGAGCGGGATTCCGCCGGTCGGTCGCCACGGGTGCGCGGCGCCGCGAAACCGCTGTTAACCGCCTGAAACCGCACGATCCGCGCTTGAACTGGCGCAGATTTGGCGCGAGTCGGGCGAAGCTGGTTGAGGGTCCTGCATCGAGCGGGACTAGCCCAGCCGTCAGAACCTTGGGCATCCTGACTCATCGCGAGACGCGGTCATGCGTGCGTCTCAACCAGGGCTGAGCGCCACAGGCGAGAAGCCCTCTCCCACAACTCCCTCGAGCTGCCGCCGTCGATGATGCGCCCGCACCTCACCGCCAATGGAGAGGCCGGCCTCAGCTGCGACGTGGCGCTTGAGCTGGACGATTGCACCCACCTCGTAGCTGCCGTCAAGCTCGACTGTCGGGGTGCGCTTGAAGCGCCACTCGACCAACGTCGTGCCGAGCCCGTACGCGACCAAGTAGAAGGAGCGCTTCTCCGCAGCCGTGGCGTTGGACCAGCCCGCCTCGACCTCGACAGGTAGCCCGGGCACGCCCGCCTTGAAGCCGAGCTTGATTCCCCGGTCCACACGACAAGGCCCGGACTCGAGTCGTTCCGGCGCGAGCGCGCGAACGAAAGGCTGGTCCGCGGCGTCGGCCTGCGGCGCCGCTAGTGACAGCGAGAACAGCGCTTCCTCGATGCTCTCCCCGAGAGCTGGTTGCAGGGTGAGGCGCAGCGTTAGGCGCACAAGCGAGAACTCCTGCGCGATGCTCTTGAGATAGGCGGCGAGCGGCTGGTCCTCGACCGCCTCCGCTGCGACCATCGGCACCACATCAGAGCGACCGAGCACGAGACGGCTTTGGACCGGCCCACCCCACCCGAGCGTCTCCTGCGCGGTCAGCTCGACGTCCGCCCCGTGACTTACCGCCGGCATCGGCACCAGTGCGTCGGCCATCTCATCACCTCCAATCGCCTATGTACGTGAACGCGCCCCAATCCGCAAAGCGTGGGAAGCTCGCGCGACACTCGCGTTGCGCCACACCGAACGCGTCCCGCTTGGCTGCGCCCCCCGCCAGCTCACGATAGAGCGCCACAAAGAACTCCATCGCTGGCTCCGTCGCCACCGGCCAGAGCGTCGCGATCACGGTCCGCGCCCCGGCCATCATGAACGCCAGCGGTAGTCCTCTGAGGTTGCCCGCCCGATCGGAGCGGCCCACGGCGGTCTCGCAGGCGCACAGCGTCACTAGCTCGACACCGCGCAGATCAGCGCCCAGGACCGTGTGCGCGAACAGGCGCCCGTCGTTAGTCGTGCCACTGGGAGGGTCGAGGAACAGGCAGTGATACGAGGGCACCTGGTCGAGCGCCGAGCCGTGTGCCGCAATATGCACATACCTGTGGAGCTCGAGCGCTTCAATCGCGGCCCGTGGGGTGGACTGGCCGAGAGGGAGCATCTCCGTCTCGATCGGCAGCTCCCGCAGGGCTGCGGCCTGCTCCCACAGGCGTGGTTCGGGCTGGAGGCCGAAAGGCGTCCCGCCGTCCGCTGAGACGACCAGACCGAGAGACTCCCTTCGATTGGGCGCCGGCGCAGGTGGGGCGAGCAGCCCGCCGACCGTCGGGATCGTCGTGATCGTCCACTCATCGGCGAGCGTCCCTCCGTCGATGGGCAGCAGCTGGAAGGGCATCAACGCCAGCGGTCCGTGCGGGCACAGCAGAAGGTGCTCATAGCCCAGCTCTCTCAGCTCCCGAAGCGCGCCATCTGGAATCGGCAGCATCGACCGCGCCGCCGCGAGCGCCTGCTCACCCTCGCGGCTGACACGGCGCTGGCCGGCGAGAGCACGCACGTAGTGGCGGACATGGGCGACCAGCTGCGCCATGCCGTCCAGCGCGACGTGTCGGTTGGCATCCTGAGGATCTCGATAGGTGACGAGCTCCTCCGCGGCGCTCGGGGCGGAGAACGGCGCGCGGATGTCCTTTGAGACGAGCGTGGAGAAGCACGTGTAGCGCCCATCGGCGTTCCGTCCGAGGAACATGTCGACGAGTACGGTGCGCGGCCCTAGCTGTTCGAACAGCCCGTCGATGGTCAGCACCGGATCGGCCTGTCGAGGCGTAGCCACCTTCTCGGCTGTCACTTTCCTCAGGAGCATTTCGTCATAGTCCGCCTGCAGATTTCGACGGCTGTGGCTCTGCAAGTCGCCAGAGAAACGCTCGCCGGCGACTAGCCACGCGCAACGTCTCGCTTCTTCGTTGAGGTCCTCATCCACACCGGCGGTCGGTGGCACGGGTCGCTCGCTCGCTTCGATTTCACCGATCTGCCTGCGATAGCTGCGGCCGTCATCGCCCTCGTGCCAGGGACCGGCCCGGTCGAGCAGCTCTGTTGTTAGGGCTCCCTTGAAGGCAGCGCTGTGCTCTACCGCGAGGATCACCGACGAGGTCTGCGCGGTGCGCGCCGGCGCGGACAGCAGTCGGCCAGCCTCGAGCTGCCACTCCCGGCAGGAGTCGCCCAGATTGACCTCAAGCATCGGGGCTGCTTGGGCGCACGTGGCGAGCATCACCTCAAGTTCTTTGCGCGCCTCCTCCAGCGAGCCGGGGTCGGCGGCCGATTCGGCTGTGGTCCGCCAGCTCTGCAACCTTTGCAGAGCGCTCGCGAGCGCCCCGTGCGCCAGCGTCGTGATCCGAACCTCCGCGAAAAGGGAGCTCGCGAGCACCTCGAGGCGAAAGGCGACTGCTGGCAGCGCGAGCGGGGATCGACTCGCGTGCGTGGCGTGCACGACACCGCTGCCGAAGCCCAGCGCTTCGCGGTAGATGCGCGTGTTGAGTGTTCCCAGCAGATGCGCCTCGCGGATCGGCCACGCCGACGCGTCATCAGTGGTAATCGGGCTGTGAAGCGCGAGGTGCACACGGGCGGCCAGCCGTTGCTCGTGCGGGAGCGACTCGCTCGCAAGCGCATAACGTGCCGCCTCCTCGGCGTCCAGCGCGCGGCACGGGATCGCGCCCTCGTCGATCATGTGCATCGCGGTGCTGAGCAGCGCCTCGCGGGCCAGCTCGTCCTTGGTCGTGTGGAGTTCGAGCGGCTCCCAAGCCTCACACAGCAGACGTCCCGCTTCGGCGTGGCGGCCGTGATCGGCGAGATCGCGTGCTTCGGCGTGCAGGAGCTCGCGTGCGGCCTTCACGCCTGCGCTGTCGCGAACTTCGGTCAGCTCGACGATGCTCACCGGAGCGTATTCATTGGCGTCGGGATCAAGCTCGTGCACGAGACGGCGTGCCTGTAGCCACTCGTGGAGGTTTTGCGTGCGATCGATCGACGACATCGCCTCGCGGGCGGTGCGTGCTGCCTCTATCTGTGCGTCGCTGCCGCTCGCCTGCGCTTGCGCGAGCGCGAGCTTGATACGGGGCGCCTCGGCCGGGCTCGCCAGGCAAGCCGCCTCTTCGAGCGTCCTCACCGCCCGCCCGAGGGCTTGGCCGCCGTCGGCGTCCGGGTCGTCGGCTGCGATGCGATGCCAGAGCTGCCCGACGATCGACAGGACTGCGGGCAGCTGTCCGCCGTCGGCGAGCTCGCGTGCTCGATCGACCAACTGGTCGCTCACGGAGGTGAGCCCGTGTAGCTGTGACGAGCCGGGCGTCAGTCCGACGGCCAACGAGGCCTGGATCCATACGGTCGCCGCCTGGATCCACGAATGGCTGTGCTCACCATGCGCGCGTTCTGTCGCGGCGAGCAGCAGTCGCGTGAGTGTCATCGCGTCTCGGGGACGTCCGTTCGCGATCAGCATGACCGCGAGGACGCCCAGGCGCAGACAGTACTCCGGCGGCGCTGTCGCGGCTGTCGCGGCCGCATTGATCTCGGCGAGCGCTCCGTCGATGTTGCGCGCGCCAAGCAGCACGTCCTGGTAGATGGCCGCAACTAGCCCCATTCGCGCAAACACGAAGCTCGGGCTGGCAATGAGCATGCTCAGCCGGTCCAGCTCCGGCGTCGTGGTGGGCGCTTCGAAGCGCTCGGGGGATATCAGCGCCAGACCGGCGCCTTCCTGGGCAGGCGCCCGACCGGTCGCCGATGGGCCAGGCGTACCATCTGGTTGCTCCATGCCACATATTTAGACAGATCAACCGTCCGTCATCGGTGATGGACCGGAGCGATGCGCGTGCTTTGTTCCATCCCAGATGCTCGTACTAGTAGGGTATGCGCTTTTCGGGGGGTGGATGTATGCGGGCGTGCTTCACGAAAGTGGCCTCAAAACACGATGACGGACTACGGGCGCCGATCCGGCGTGCAAGCGGTGCCGACGAGTCAACGGATGCGAAGCAAAAGCCATCGCCGGCCCAGTCGGGCGTGGTGTGGGCCCTTGTGGCGCTCATCGTCCTCGGGCTCACGGTGATCGTCTCCAGCGCATCTGCGGCGACTCAGACGAAAGAACTCGCTGCGCTGACCGGCCAAGTGCACGAACTGGCATTTGAACTCAAACAGGTGCAGAAAACGACCAACAGCGTCTTCACCCCCATTACGGTCCTGATAGGGATCCTCGCGGCTGGCGGTGCGATAGGGGTGGTGTTCAGCTTCCGCGACCAGCGACGCACGAGCCAGCTACACGAGTTGACCGTTCAAGGTGAGGTCGCGACGCAGCGACGGACCGAGCAGGGCTATGCGTCCTTCTTCGAACAGAGCCAGACGACCCTATCGCTCGTCAACGACACGCTCAAGCTCGCCAAGGAGGCCACCGAAGAGGCCGAGCGCACGATGAAGAGCAAGGCGCAGGCGCGTGTGAGCGAGATCGAGGAGCGCGCGCAGCGGTTGATGTTTGAGGTGTTCCACGAACGTGAGTTCGAGGTGATCATCAAGAACCCCGACAGGCTCCGCGCCTTGGAGGCAGTGGTGGACGAACTGAACGCGATCGAGGGCTATTTGAGCGTGCAGGACGTCGAGTTGCATCCCTACACACGATTTGTCAGTGCGATCGACAAATTTGTCCAGGACGACACCGAGGGAGCGATCGCGACGTTGGAGCTGCTCTCCCAGACGGGTGCCGTCGGTGAGCTGCAGCGCTTCACCGAGTACTGGCTCGGCTACATGCTCACGACCATCGGCGAGTACGAGGAGGCCGTAAGCCGCTTCAAACACGACGAGCTCGATCTCGATCACAAACATCCAGAGTACTTTCAACTCGAGCGCATCATCGCCGAGGCGCAGTTCTTCGCACGCGCCAAGCCGAGGTTCAAGAACGAAGATGGCTCTGCCTCAGACCCTCGCAGCCCCCGGGAGCGACTCGCCGCTGTTGTGGAGACCCTCGACCAGCTTGCGGACATCAAGTCGAAACTCGATGAGAGCGTTGACGAGCACGCTAAGGCAGACACCCAGCTCGATATCGCCCGGGTACGCGCTGACATCTTCGAGTGGGTTGCTTACGACGCGGACCACCTCGACGATCCGCTTCCCCAGAAGGCCATCGCGGCCGTAAAGCGCCACGATGGGTCGGTGCCCGATCTGCACGAGTTCAGCGCGAGCGACGTGGAGGATCCAGAGATCGTCCGGGCTTGGGCGCTGACACAGGCACGCCGAGTATGTGAAGAGCAGACCGAGCGCGACTTCGACGTCGAATTTGCGCTCGCCGAATGCCTCTTCAAGCTGGGCAAGCGAAAGCGAGCCGACGCGGCGTTTGACAAGGCCGAGCACCTCGCCCACGATCTGGTCGGCGAGCTGCACGAGCGGCGTACCCTCGCCTCCCTGCAGGAGAGCCTGCTCATCTGCCACGTGCGTCTGTTCGGGCTTCATGAACGTGAGGGCGAGAAGGCGACCTCCGAGCGGCGACAGGTTCTGCACGCCTCCCGTCAGGCCCAGGAAGCAGTTGGGCAGCTGCGTCAGGGGGGCGTCACCGTTTTCAGCCAGATCCAGCGACGTAACATCAGCCAGGAGGAATTCAAGCGGGAGATCCGCGAGATCGTCACGCACGGTCACTTGGACAAAGAGGCCGAATGAGATGAAGTCCAGGATCAGAGGACTGAGAGCCGGGACCCGAAGGCTCTACAGGCGAGTTCGGGTGCTGTGGAGAGCGCTGCCAAGAGTTCGTTGGCAGATGTTCGAGTTCCGTCGCAACGAAGACCTACAAGGTGATAGGACGCCGATCCAAGTTTGTCCGCGTGGGTGTGACTACCACAAGCAGGCTCGCCGTGAGCTGGTAGCGCGCACGCGCCTATCAGGTAGGGCGGCAACTCATGTTGCGTACAGCTTTGAGACCACGAACTGCCCGAAGTGTGGGGCACGACTCGCTCGATCTTGTGTTCGCTGCCATCGCGACATAGTCACCCCGCTGGCCGACCTATGTCACTTCTGCGGTCTGCCTCAGCCGTGGGCGAGTGAGCGGCGCGCGGGCGTCGAGCGCGCGAGTCTGCTTCGCTGGAGAGAGGGGGAAGAACAGGCCAACGCCCCCGCCGATCAGCTCTACACGGCCAACGAGCATGGCGGCGTATGGGTAATCGAAGGCGATGTATCCCAGCTCAATGTCGACACCGTCATCAGCGATGACGACGTCGACGGCCAGATGTGGGCGCAGGTGGCGCGCGCAATCAAGCTGGCTGCGGGCGAGGGTGTGGAGCGACTCGCGCAAGAGGGCAAGCCGTTCAAGTTGGGGCATGCCTGGTGGACCTCCGCGGGCGCCATCCAGCAGATGCAGGGGATCGTTCACGTTGCATCGATGAACCGCAATGGCGAGGCGAAGGTCGAGGCCATGCGTGAGTGCCTGGCAGCGGCTTTTGAGCTTGCCGGCGAGCATCAGTGTGAGTCGATCGGCGTTGCAGCCATCGGCAGTGGGCCAGCATCGATCTCACTCTCGCAGTGGTCGCGGGTGTTCTCGGACGTGGCTGTTGAGCATCTCGACTTGCTGGCGTGTAAGCGCCGGGCCGAGGCAGAGGAGGCGCCACCGCCCCTGTCGATCGTGCTGGTGCTGTTCGAGCCTCCGGACTTCGCCGCCGACCGTGCCCTGCTCGAACGGGCCTTCTGGTACGCCTGGGCCAAGGCTGGACGACCGAGAACGGGAGAACCAAAAGTCGAACTGGGCCGTTTTCGACGGCGTGAGCTGACCGTTCGGGCAGAACTAGCGAGGAGGCATACCGCATACGAAGTACCGCTCGGAGGATCCGGCGATGTCGCTGAGAACACGAACGGGTCATCCGAAGTTCCCGATCGGGCTGAGACTCCCGATCAAGCCGGTCCGAGCGTGACCAATAGACGCCCGTGACAAACAGGACGCTCAGGAGCAGTGGAAGGCGGTGCTAGCGGTCGCATCCGCGCTGCGGGCGCGCGTCGTGCGCCTGTTGGAAGGATGCATGTTCAAGCGCCATCGGTCCGAGCGGCTGTGGCGTGTGCTTCGACATCCGCCTGAAGCCGTAGGAAGCCGCCGGGGCGATGGTGCCCCTGCCGCCGTCCGACAGGCGAAGCTGTCTCGCGGTCGGCGCGTCAGCACGGACAGCGCAAACACCAAAGTCTTAAACGCATCGCAACCCATCGCCTTGACCATCAGGTCTACGAACTCTGTCCAGCGCGCAGTATCCGCAATGAGATCTTTGTGTTGCATGACTCGATAGCGGCGCCGCCCGATTTCTTCGCGTTGCAGTAGCCGACAGCGGTCTCGACTCACAGCGCGTCCCAACTGGCAGGATGTCATCTGCAGTGGAGTGGACCCGCAGCTCAAACGACATCGGTCCAGAGGCTGTGGCGCCCACTGTGGCGCGACCTTTCGATCAACCGCCTGAAACCGCTGGAGACCGCAGGAAGCCGCTGGAAGCGCAAAGGTCTTGAATCCACCCGTCCAGATTCCGGGGGTCTTTGGTTCGCGGCAGATTTTTGGCTTGCTTGAACGGTTTTCCGCATGGTTGAGCGGGATTCAGCGCCGAGCGCGCGGGTTGTGCCTGCGCCCCGTTTGCCGCTTGAAACCGCCCGAAACCGCACGATCCGCGCTTGCACTGGCGCAGATTTGGCGCGAGTCGGCGGGCCAGCGACAAAACGGCTGGCTACTGATTCGTCGCTGGCTGTGCGCGATCACGTCGGCGCCAGCCCCAGAATCGCGTCCGTTCGCTGCTGCGGCGAGCACGCCAGGAAGGACGCGAACTCTTCGGGCAGCTCTAGCTTCAGGCGCTCGACGAGCGCCAACAGCGCGAGATCGCGCGGCGCGAGATCGCGCGGCGCGAGATCGCGCTCTGGAGCTGCCGCTGAGACATCCAACACCGCGAGCACTCCTAGCGGGCTACGCCCGAACAGCTCCAGGATCTGCGGCGCAAGGGCCGGCTGCGGGTCGCCGGCGTCCAGGCTCAGCGTCTGTGTGGCCGCAGCTACGCTGCGACAATCCGAGCCCAGCGCGCCCGCGGCCCTGGTGCTCTCATCGTCGATGAGCTTGCGCGCCGAGTCGGTGACGCTGTCCTGCTGTGAACTCGCCTCGCCGATCACCTCGCCGTTCAGCGCCGCGAGCTGATCGTGAAGGCTCTCGAGCCCGGCGCCGCCGCCGGGCACGACGCTCTCTGCAGCGCCCATCTGGCGGAACGTCCGCTCGAGCAAAGGCGGGTGCGTGACACGCGCGCGCCAGCGTGTCGAGTCGATCAGCCTCGCGAGCAGCATAAGACGCAGGTTGAGCAGCTCGACCGCGTGGATCATGTAGGCGGCGCTCGCGATCGCGTTCACGAGCTGGTCGCGCTGCGGCAACGAGGCGATCTGCAGCTGCAGCCCGTAGCGATCCGCCTCGCGCTCCTGGTTCTGGCTGAACTCGACGATCGAGCGCTGCGCCGCGCCGGCCTCCAGCTCGAAGTCGTGGACGGGTTCGTGTTCGAGCGCCACGTGCGCGATCTCGTGACAGAGCGCGAAGCGCATCGCGTAGGCGCCGAACGCCTCGCTGACTGCCGCCTGACGCTCGGTCATCTCGAACGCTGGCATGCGCGGCGAGCGCGAAGGCGAGGACAGCCACTCGATAGCACTCGCCAGCGACGAGCGCGCATCAGGCCACAGCTCCGACGGGCGCGTGCCCTCCGGCGAGGCCAGGAAGTACGTCGCGGCCGCGCGCGTGTAGTGGCTCAGGAACCCGCAGAGACCTCCGCCGACGACGATTTCCGGGCCGCTGTCAGTGTGCACGGTAAACGCGTTGACGCGCTCGGGCCGTCTGCTCACAGCGACGCGCAGGCCCAGCGCCCGGAAGGGCGCCGCAGACACGCGCGACTTGCGCTCAAGCAGGTCAATTACCCTGCGCGCCATCGCCTGTATCTGGCTCTCGCTGCACTCCCAGGTTTCCGAGGCCATGTCCGTTGCGCGCCCGCCGATCGACCCCGTCGCGTCACCCGCGCCCGGCGCCGCGACCGAGGATCGTCCGCAGCAGCGCTGTGATCTGCTCCGTTGAGGCCGCCTCGCGGTACTCCTGGCGACCATCGGCGTAGAGGAGCAACAGCGACCCGAGCGGCAGCTGCTTTTCCTTCTTCACCCGCGGCTTCTTCCCCGTCATGTCTATCAGCACCCCGCATTTGAAGACGCGGTAAATGAAGGCCACCGTGACCACGAGGCCGGCGACCGTGCTCGCCGACACGCCGATCAGCGCGACTATCGCGACGACCGGCAGCGCGCCGCTAGCGGAGTGCCTCTCAAGAATCTCGGCGCTGGCGCCCTCCCGTTCGAGTTCGGCGATCAGCTCGGCGGCTTCCGCCTCTCCGAGTTCGTCGGCCGGCGCGAACTCAACGTCGGCTTCGTAGAGATCATCTGTCATGTGGCCAGCGCGAATGATACGCCTGATAAGCATCCGCCGCCAAGCGCGGCCGCCCGGTCGGCGCGCACAACAGCAAGCTGCGGACACAGCGGCGAGCGGTCAGCAGCGACCCTACCCGATCAGAGTTGATGTCCTCGTCCGCTTGCTGGTGCGGTGTTTATGGGGTGAAGAGGTTGGAGTCGCCGGTCATGACGAATGTGCCTTCCCGATTGTTTGTGCGGCGATGAGAGTGTCGCTTCCGTCGACTGTTTCGGCGAGGGTTTCCGCGGTACGGGTCTGTCCGGAAGTTTGTGTATTGGCGTGATCTGAGGGTTCGTATCGGCGGGCCCGTGAATGGAGGATCGTGCTGATGAGCAATGAGACGACGGCGGCGCCGGTCGACGGCGGTGAGGAGATAGGAGCGCCAGCTGCGGTGGCGTTTGAGGGAGACGGGCTGCGGGGCTGGGCGGAAGCGCTCGTGGGCCGCGCCCGCAGCGAAGGAGTCGCCCTAACGGGCGAGGGCGGTCTGTTGACGTCGATGGTTCGGGAAGTCCTTCAGACCGGTTTGGATGTGGAGATGGCTGACCACCTGGGCTATGAGCCCTACGAGGCGATCGGCCGCGGGAGCGGGAACAGCCGTAACGGCGCCTATGCGAAGACGGTCAGGACGGATGTCGGCCCGGTGGAGCTGCGGATACCCCGAGATCGTGAGGGCACTTTTGAGCCGGTCACAGTCCCGAAGCACGTGCGGCGCCTGGAGGGGCTCGGTGCGAACGTGATCAGCCTCTACGCGAAGGGATTGACGACCGGGGAGATCCAAGCGCATCTGGCTGAGATCTATGACACCGAGGTCTCCCGCGAGACGATCTCGAAGATCACCGACCAGGTGCTGCCTGACATGGCGGCATGGCAGAGCCGGCCATTGGACCGCGTCTACCCGGTGTTGTTGATCGACGCGATCGTCGTGAAGGTCCACGATACCCAGGTCGCTAACCGGCCAGTTTATGTCGCGATCGGCGTGAACCTCGACGGCGAACGAGATGTCCTCGGCCTCTGGCTCGGCCCCTCGGGAGGGGAGGGCGCCAAGCAGTGGATGAGCATGCTCACAGAGCTACGCAACCGCGGCCTCGTGGACGCGCTGATCGTGTGCTGCGATGGGCTGAAGGGCCTCCCGGAAGCGATCCGTGTGACGTAGCCCCACGCGACCGTCCAGACGTGTGTCGTGCACCTCGTGCGCAACAGTCTGCGCTACGCCTCGAAGAAGTACTGGGGGCAGATCGCCAAGAGCCTCAGAGAGATCTACACAGCGCCGACCGTCGAGGCCGCAGAAGCACGCTTCGGCGAGTTCGCTGAGACCTGGAGGCCGCTCTACCCAGCGATGATCCGCTCCTGGGAGAATGCGTGGGAGGAGTTCGTGCCATTCCTCGAGTTCCCCGTCGAGCTCCGCAGGATCGTCTACACGACAAACGCGATTGAGTCGCTGAACGCTAGATTCCGTCGGGCTGTCCGCCACCGCGGTCATTTCCCCAACGAGCAACCCGCGATGAAGGTCCTCTACCTCGTCGCGACGACGAAGCGGCGCAACCGCGAGAACCTGACCGGCAGAATCAGCAACTGGAAGCAAGCCCTCAACATCCTGACCATCCACTACGGCGACAGACTCGACGCCACGCAATAACCAGCCAGCCAACCACAACCAACAAAGCCATTTACACAGAAAAACTGACAGTCCCCTCTTGATCGCGTAACACGCCAGTTCTCTAGTGTCATCTTGCGCAGTCCGGGTGGTACGACTAGGTTTTTAGATCGTGGAGCGTACCCACAGACCCACAGTGTCCAGTGCTCATCTATCGAGCGTGCTTGCGGAGCTTGTGATTGCCACAGCGGCGACCATCGCGCTCATGCTTGTGATACCTGCGACCAACGACGCAAAGGGAACGTACTGCACGCCAATTCACGGCGCCCACGCGGAGGTGCGCCACCTGTCGATCAGTCTGGGGTGCAGCGCGGCCGGAAAAGCTGCGCTGAGGACTATCGAAAGCAACATCGGTTATTTCAAGTCGCATACCTGGTACTGCCGCTGGGGCCAAGGCGGGACCCGTCCAATACGACTTGGTAGGCATATCTACTCTGCGGGCTTTTGCGTAAGCAAGCCCAGCTATCGAGAAGTAACATTCCTCGGACGCCGTATCTCGTAGGTACTAGCACGACTACGGGCTAGCGGCTCGAGCAGGGCTTAGGTCCCTCGCCGGGGCGCTTTTTGTTCTGGGCATAGGCGAGGGCGAGCGGCGATAGCTAGCGCACGAGGCGCGCAAGCTCTATTCCGCGAAGGGCATGGAGGAACGCCGCCACCCTCAGCCACACGTGACGCGACACGTCTGGTGCCCACTGCCGACTGGACTGTGCCGCGTCTCGACGGAGCGGACACACGGGATGTCGGGAACCGCAAGCGACGGACTCATCACAGCCCGCGTCAAAGCCCTACAGGAGTGCCGCCCCAGTGCCGTCTCGCGCGGCGGCCGCGGTAGTCCGGCCAGGTGGGCTGGTGTTCCGTTCGTCTTATCGGGGCTCGAGTCGCCCGGCGATGGCCTCTGACCGGATCGCCTGCCGGCGCGCATAAAGCGAGTTTCGCCCGGTCCACATCAGCAGTGTGCTGCCGAAGTCGATTGCGATCACGCCGAGCATCAGACCAATGAAGACAGCGAGCGCTGCCGAGTCCGCCTCAATGAGGTCATCAAGGCGCCGTGAACGTTCGATTAGTCCGATCCGCTCGGACCCTGTGATCGTCGCCATTGACCTCCGACCTCTTGAGGGATCGCCGGCGAGACGGGTTGCAGTAACGGCAGAAATCGGCTTGAACTCACCGGGCGTCAGCAGACGCAGCGCCACGGGCTGCACAACAACCGCCGCGACGATGACGCTTAGCGAGAATCGAAGCAAAGTGCGGCAGAGTGCTGTCCGCCGATTTGAAGAGGCGATTGCCATCGCAGCCAATGGACGATCAAGTCCCGTGGTCACGGTGCCAGCCATCACGGCCACCACAAAGGCAAGAAGTTTGTGTCCTCCGAAAAATGCGGGGAACACCACGCCCGCAGTGACGTACGCGGCGAAAGCTACGAGGGCGAACTCAACGAGAAAGAAGGCACCAACAAGTTCAAACCGCGTCCGGTCAGGCCGGCATACAACGTCTCTCGGGTCCACGTTGGCGAGCCAAAGCAGCACACGCCGACGCCGCACAGCAATAGCCGACGATCTGAGACCCGTCGCGATCTCGTCCGCTGCTCCCGCGAGACCCCATACGAACCGAATCACCAGGATCGGACGAGCCCACACCGTGCCGAGCTCTGCGAGCCACTCGTCTTCCTGGTCAGCGGCCACTTCTGGAGACAGCGGCGAAACAGCTCGACCGATGCACCATTTGGCCCAAGTTCGCAACGCAGCTTCCATTTCCCCTTCTATCGCTCGCGAGAAGAGGTTGCGCGCAACGCCGCCGAGAAAGGCGCCAATCGCCGAGATGAGCAGGACTACCATGCCGGCTGAGCTCTAGGTCGAACGGGCACTGACGTCGAGGACCTCCGTCTGTCGGCGAGCAACTGTTCGGCAGCCTGTTCGCCAGACCCCGACAAGCGATAGAGACGACGAGCCGGTCCGCCAGACTCGGATTCCACGTCGCGAGTTCTCAGGAGCCAGCCATCGAGAACCAGTCGATGAAGGATCGGGTACAGCGTCCCGCTGCTCAGTTCCGATCGCTCCATGATCTCCAGGCCGTACCACTCGCGACCGGGATCGGCCAGCAAAACTTCCAAAGCATCAAGTAGCTGTTCGGTGATCCGCTCTGGCATCTGAATCCTTATTCTACATACTTGGCAGCCTTATCCTACATAGCTATCTGGCCTACGTATGATCTTCTCCAGAGCAAAGAGCGCTCTATGGGGCTGGCATGGGACGACTCTCTCGAAACCTGCCCCCGCCTGGGAGCGCATTCGGGAGCTGCACGCCCAGCGACCAGGCATTCGGCCAGCCGCTAGGCGCCACACAGAAGGCCCAGCAGACCCCGCCGGATAACGAGCCTCGCTGAGCCGTGCTGCGATAATAAGGAACTGGCCTGGTGCGGAGTAGGATTGCTTGGCATACTGGATCACATGCCCTCAGTCAGCCTCACCCCGGAGTGGCTCGCCGCTGGTGCGGCCTGCGCCTCCGCGGCAGCGGCATGGGCGTCCCCGCTGGCCCCGCGGCCATATAAAAAAACCCAACATCCTGAATCCTCTTGTCTGTCGGCCGGCTGATGCTAGCTAGAAACGCCCAGGCTTCAGCCAACACAGTCACGCCGTCACGAGGCGGCTCCAAAAATCCCGGGGCGGTTCAGCCTGCCGCTCGGCCAGTGGCGCGGGTGGGGCTTGGCCTCTACGCTTGGATGATGATGGCAGAGGAGCAACTGCACTAGGCGTCGACGCCATGACCGAGGGGCGCACGTAATGCTGCGCGCTCTCGCGGACGTCTCGGGCGAGCCCATCACGTGGATGCTCGCGCACGCGCCGCTCGGCGATAAACCCGAGACGGAGGAGGAGCGCAACGCGGTCGCGGAGGCCAGCCGTGGAACGGGCCGCCGGGGGAGCTCGGCCTATCGTGAGCGATCCGCACCGGCGGTCGAGTTCACGCCCTGGGCATGAAAGGATCTGCTCCGTCTGGACAGCACGTCCAGCAGCGGGCCCTCGATGCACGAGCTCGCCTTGCGGCCGGCTCTCGGGCGACGTTCAGGCGCCCTAGTCGGGAAAGCGGCGACAATCAATATCTCGCAAAACTCCTATCCTTCGGAGACTTGACCCGTCTACTCAACATCAGCACCCCGCCTAACGCAGGGGAGCGACTCTTCCTCGACGCTCTACGACCCGGTCCCAGCTCGTGGCAAGTCCTCTCGGGCGTGCGCTGGATTAGCGCAGTGTCGGGGCGTCAACTGCGAGGTGAGACAGACGCCCTCGTTCTTGTACCCGGCTCGGGTGTCGTCATCGTTGAGGTTAAGGCCGGGCTTCATACGGTAGATGGTGCCGGTCGCTGGCATGACGGCGATGCGCATGTAACTCGTAACCCGTGGGATCAGGTCACGATCGCGCGCCACCAACTTGAGAGATTTCTCTCGCTCTACGGGGTCGCTGTTACAACCGTGCCGCTCGTCGCATTCGTAACCATGTCCCGCATTCAAGCTTCTCCCTTGCCCATCCCGGCCGGGTGCATATTGACACGTGAGGATCTTCCCGTACTCACCGAGATTATCTTGGATCGCCTTTCGGAAGCCATGGCATCTGGTGGCTCAGTTGATAATTCGGCAGCATCTCAAATCGCCGGTCTTCTGCGACCAGGATACGCGACTCTTCTGCCTCTGGAGATCGAGTCGGCCAAAAGTGACACCGCGATCGCCCATAAGGCGATGCGCGTAGTACGCCTCACGGATACCCAAGCCAAGGCGATGGCTATCCTCAGTGGCTCTCGGACTGGGACTATCGTTGGAGCCGCCGGAACAGGAAAGACCTTGATCGCGGTTGAGCGGGCGACGCAGCTCGCTCGGAGTGGACATTCGGTCGTGTTCGCGCTCGGCGCCGGACCCATGCTAGAGAAACGGCTCAATGCAGCTTTTGATATGCGCCGCGTTGGTGTCGAGGTACTTCGCGGTCAAGCAGCAGTCGCGCGACTGGACTCCGACGAGCCGGTCGACGCTGTCATATTTGACGAGTTTCAGCAATTCTCGCTGCGTCAACTTCGGTTGCTGCGTATGGCTATGCGTCACATTCCCCTGGTCTATATCTTCGGTGACCCTGACCAAACCGGGAGACGCAATCTTCAGCGCCTTTACTATGAGATGAGCACTCTAGAGCTATATCGAGGCGGCCGAGACTTTATTCAACTTACGGACAACTGCCGTAACTCCGCTCCCGTGGCGCAGATTGCGTCTGCGTTCGCGACGTTTAAGCAAGTCACTACCGAGATCCCCGGACCGCTGCCACTGATCTGTGGCGCTGAAAGTCGGGCCACTCGCGCCAGTCTTGTGGCCAATATTGTCGATCATCTGCGACGAGAAGGCATTCCGCTTTCTGAGGTCGCGATTCTCGCAATGGACACGGCCGAGCTCCCGGCTATTCGCAAAGTTCTCCAGAATATGGGGCTCGCTCCCCAGGACTTGATGGCTTGCTGCCAGTTTCGCGAGTTTCTCGGGCTAGAGACTACAGCAGTCGTTATAGTGGACCCTCAAGCTACAACAGCTAGATTTCCTCGTGTGCTTGTCACTTCGGGCCGGCTTGGCCGATATGCGGCTACCACTCGTGCTCGCGTGATGCTTGCATACGTGACACGTCCTACAGTCGCAGATTACCTCACACAAAGCTCACGTGTAATTTCGAGTGTCAATCTCGGAGAGTGGCGCCAATCGACCGATATGTAGCTGGATGTTGGCGCCGAAACACATACACCGGCGACGACGGCGTAAGACGCTGCGTTGACAGTTATGCGCCCTCCCAGGTGCCATCCACGTCCAACCGGAACCGCCGAGATCAAGTACGCTCACGTCGATGGAGGCGCTTCACGCAGTCCTAGCCAAGTCGGAAGTCGCCGGGACCGATGTGATCGGCTTTGCCGCCTTCGTCCTCGCCGTTCTAGCAGTAGCCCTGACCTACGTTCGCGTGACACGCGAACGTAGCAGGCGCATACTCCTCGCCCTCTTTGTGGTCTGCCTACTCGAGGCCATGGGCCTCTTGGTCTCCGTCGCCCTCTGGATACGCATCCTCACCGGAGCTATCTCCCTTGCCATCGGTACCACCATCGCCCTGATCAGAAGCCGAAGCGAAGGCGCCGTAGACGACGCCCACGCCGGGCGACTCCGACAACTGCTCGACGCCGCAGGGACGGCAGTCAAGAACGACGACATCTGCCAATTTCCCGACAAGGACGCCAGGATATTCGCCAGCCACTTCCCCCCACTCGACAAGCAGCTTACGGACTGGAACCAAAGAGTGGACGCATATAGGACGGCAAAGCGAGGGCTGAGGCAGACCGTCGAAAGCAGGCTGCGCGAACTCCACGCGGACGGCCCAGAGTACAAGTTCGACATTCTCATAGACGGCGTCTGCACGATCATCGAAACACGCGCCCGCGAAGGCCGTGGCGCAGACACACTTCCCCCCATCGTGGGGCCCGAGTCAGACAAGCCGATCTTCGCCTACGTGCCGATGCCGAGCCCACGACTCCTGCTCACCAAAACGTCGGGTTCTGACGTCGTGCTCACGCTCGACAACGAGACGGCGCCAGCCGACCCGTACGACGCCATCATGGGCAAAGCACAGCCAATCTATGAGGTCCTATGTGCCTTCCAGAGTAACGAACAGCGCGTTCTCGAATGGAGACTAGGCGAGCTGGACAAGCCCAGAAGCAGCCTCGAAGGGACTATCAAGACGACACGGAAGACGACGTACTACAAGCCGGCCCAGGAGTGCCCCGACTGCGCACGCCCAGCCAATAGCTGAGCCCCGATGCCGACGGCACCGGTGTCATAAGACCTATTACCGGGCTTGCGGTCAGATTGTGGGCGACCAGAGGAGCTCACCGAACGAGCACGACATGCTGAGAGATGCAGGAACTAGCCTCCGAGAGGCGCGTGCGTGAATGTGAAGCGGCCCGCACGCGCGGTGCTCTCCTGCAGGAGCGACGCCGAGACCGCCCCCTCCAGCAGGTCGAGCAGCCGCGCCTCCGCGATCTCGAGCACCGCGACGAGGAGCTCGATCTCGAAGTCGCGGCCGATCACCGCGGCGACGCTGAGAGCCGTGCGGGCGTCGGGGCCGAGACGCGCCACACGCCGCACACGATGACCTCCCGCACGCTCTGGGGCAGGCACAGCTCTACCACCTCCCCCGCCAGCTGCCAGCGCCCGCGGTCGTCTTGCGCGATCGCGCCGCACTCTGTGAGGTGACGCAGCAGCTCGCCGGCAAAGAACGGGTTACCCGACGTCTCGCGCGTGATCGCCCCCGCGAGCTCACGCCCATCCTCGCCCAGCTCCTGCCCGCTCGTCGCTTCCATCAGCGCGAGCACATCGCCGGCCGGAAGACCCGTCAGCCTGATGCGCTCAACGCGTTGCTCGCGGTGCAGGTCGGCCAGCAGCGCGGTGAGAGGGTGATCGCGGGATAGGTCGGAGTCGCGATAGGTCCCAACCACCATCGCCGGGATCGACGCGCTCACGGTGACCACGTAGCGGAGCAGCGACAGCGTCGGCCCGTCGGCCCACTGCAGGTCGTCGAGGATCAACAGCAGCGGCTCCTGCTCGCCGGCACTTCCAAGGAGGCCCGCGGCGGCGGCGTAGAGCAGATAGCGCTCTGTCTCGGGATCGCTCTGCCGTGAAGGGGACAGTTCAGCCACACGCTCACCGAGGTCGGGGACGAGACGTGCGAGGTCGCCGCCGTGACGCTCCACATATGAATCCAGCACCGGCTGCGGCGCCTCGTTGACGAAGTGCGCTAGCGCCTGCGCCCACGGCTGATAGGGGCACGCCGAGATCCTCGTCGCAGCGCCCGTAGAGAACGGTCGCGCCCTGTGCATGCGCGTCCAGCGCCAGGTGCGTGGACAGCCGCGTCTTACCGACACCCGCCTCCCCGCTGATCAGCGCGAGTCGCAGCGACCCTTCGCACGTCGCACTCCACTGCTCGCTCAGCTGGGCGCGCTCAGCCACTCGCCCGACATAGGAGGTCGCCGGCAGCTCACGCAGTCGCTCCGGCAGCGCGATGCCGGTTGCGAGCACCGGCTCCCAGTGAAGCTCGAACGCCTGCACTGGCGTTGAGATGCCCTTCAGCTCGACGTCGCCGAGCGGGTGGAAGCGGTGAGCATCGTGAGCTCGCGCGCCCTGGCTCACCAGGGCATTTACCACGATCTGTCCGCCCTGCGCGATCGCGCACAGTCGCGAGGACTCGACCACCGCCTCGCCGAAGTAGTCGCCGTCCTCGATCGTGGTATCCCCGAGACTCACGCCGATCCGCACCTCGAGGCGCTCCCCCGAGCGGCGGTTGCGCGCCTCGACCGCCTGTTGCATGTCAACCGCGCACGTCAACGATTGAACTGCGCTCTGGAATACGACCATCAGCCCATCGCCGAGGGTCTTGACCTCTCGCCCCCCCCGTTCGCTCGAGCGCACCCCGCAGCAGCCCGAAATGCTCCAGGCGCAACACCTCCGCCGCGGTCGGGCCGACCCGGTCAGCCATCGCCGTCGACCCCACCAGATCGGTCATCAGCACCGACACCGTCGCCGTTGCCGTGATGCTCACCCGCCCGTCAGCCCGGCGCGGTTGCCTTCACCGCTACGCGAGACGTCCCGTGCACGCGAGAGCAGCATGCACGCTCACCCTCACGGTCCGATCGCCAGCGTCGCGACCACACCCGCGTGATCGGAGGGCCAGATGAACGATTTCGGGGCCGGACTCGGAGCTATGTTGCCGACCAGGCGCTCATTGAGTACGCGGAAGCGTCCGCGGGTGAGCACGTGATCGAGATCCTCAGTGTAGATCGCGGTCGGATCGCTCGCGAGAGCATTGGGCGCGAGGTGACAACACGTGAGCGGCGTGGTGCCCAGCCCGGCAGCGGTCGAGCTGTCCGAGAGCCCCCCGGCGATGAGCGCTTCATAGGCGGCCGGGGCGAAGCTGGGGCCGGAGTTCATGTCGCCCGCGACGATCACGGGAAGCGAGGTGCTCGCCGGGCCGGCGAGAAGTTCCTTCGCCTGCGGACCGGACACCACGCCGCCGGGTGCCAGGGCGTCGAGATGCGTGGTGATGAACCGGAGCTTCCTCCCGTGCACCTTGGCGTCGATCGACTGCCAGCTGTTGGTGATGACGAATCCATGCGGGGGGTCAGGGTCGAGCGGGTTCGGGATCAGCGGGATCCGGGCGTTGTATGTTCCCGATTGGGGGTTGGACAGCTTGAGCTGACCCGGCGGCAGATTGGCTCGGGCGAGGATCACGCCGCTCTCGACCATGCCGACGGCGACGAGGCTGGTAGGCCCGAAGATCGGGAATGAGAGCGTGAAGTTGTCGTTGTGCTGCGAGACCGGCGCGTACTTCATCCCGTCGGCGGCCAGCGCCGCGACGAGGCAAGGTCGAGAAGCAGGGCCGCGGATGGACGGCTAAGGAGCCCGCCGCAGCCTAAACCCAATGTCGAACACGCGACGGGGTACGCGGGTGAACAACTCGCCACCCCGTCGCACAGGGGGTCAGCCACGCGAAGTTAAATCGGCTGCCCCCCTTACCCGTTTCTCTTACTGGGAGCCACAAAGCGCGGGGGCCGCGCGTTCTCGCTCTCGCTATTCGCATCAACGATGCCGCCTAGACTAAGCCGCATTCTCAGTCCAGTTACTTTGCGTAGGAGGGTGTCCGTTTATCTGTGTAGACCATGTTTGCTATTGACACGCCTTGCAAGCCCTGGGTATCTCTGCTAGATAACACGTGTTCCCAGTTGGCCCGGATCTAAAAACCGGCCACGGGGGACTGGTAGTTCACAGTCGGGTGACCATCCGGCCACAGATCACAACAACAGGAGCATGCACGATGCGCAAGTGGCCTACGGCCGGGCAGGAGTGGAGGTAGTCCCTATGGAGTTCTACCCGACAGGTACCGGTATGTCTGTATTCGCGATCGGACGATTATCGCAACGCGAACCAGTAATCGGTTCCGATAGGAAGGGACTCATCCACTACTCTCGGTGAGATAGGCATTTCGCGCGTCCTCGTGCTCCTCATACAAAGGAGCAGCAAAATGCAACGTATCAAGCTCGTAGGGCTAGCCCTCGTAGCCGTGTGCGCGATCAGCGTCACGTCGGTTGCGAGCGCGGGAGCAAGTAATTTCTTAGCATCTGCTACCGGCGCACTCACCGGCAAAGCATTACAAAACCAGAAGTTCGTGTTTAAAGCGGGCGAAGTCGTATGTACGACAATTGCAGTCAGTGGTACAGTGAAAACGACGAAATCCGAAACGCAGGTAGCTACTGTCAACTACAGCGGCTGCAAAGCCTTTGGCTTGTCAGCGTCGATCTCGGCGGCCGAATATGAATTCAACGCCAACGGCATGGTTAAGCTCCTCAGCAATTTCACCATCACAGCAACGCTCTGTCTAGTGCGAGTATTAGGAGCGAGCAATCAATTACTGGCCACGGTCAAATACTTAGACACCATGGGTGCGGGGATGAGACTAGACTTCGAAGTCAAAGGCATCACGTCACAAGGTGAAGGGACCGGGTGCGGCTACGCCTCAGAAAGCAATGGAACGTACACAGGTAACTTCGACGTAGGCCTCAAAGCCGGCGGCACCCTAAGCTGGGACGCATAGTCTCTTGTAAGCACAAGACAGTCATGTTGTTGCATTATTACATCATGTAGTATTTACTGTTAGTATACGGGATGGTGATCGCCTCCTCGGTGGTCACCATCCCTATTTCACGCCTGCTTTGCTTAGTAGTGCTTTGTTAGTTTTGTTGTAGGGTTTGTGGGTGGTTCGGCGAACGTCAGCAACACACGCCCAGAGTCCGATTACAGGCGTTAGTCTGCCAGTCGAGCGAGCCGTCGGCTTGAGTTGGCCAGAAGGTGCCGCGAGCAGGCCGGCGCTCCTGGCCAGTGACCTGAGGCGCTAACAAAGTCGTGCTATTGACCAGCGAAGGGGGATACTCGTTATTGCTTTAGAGCTGATGCTTGCTCGGTTGTCTCACGACCGGATTGGCCTGTGTGCGTATGCCGAACTGCCCCTGACACGCTGCGCACGTGCTCTAAGCCAATCCGGCTGGGCATGATGCCCGACGCTACCAGCAGCGCTAGCGGCCACCGCTTCCGGGTCCCGGAGGAGGTAACGGCTCAGGTCTTTACCAAGGCACTGCAGGCTGCGCACACTCTCGACTCCCTAGCACTGCGTGTCGAGAGCTACACCGCGATGTTCCGCTACGTCGCGGGTGAGACCCGCGAGCCACGGAGTGCTGCGATTGATGCCTCGCTCGCACTGCAGAGCCTGAAGGGCGCGAAAATGCTGTTCGCGCTTCGATTTCGCCCTGATCCATAGGATCTATGGCCGTGTTGTGGTTCGTCCTATACGCGCTGCTCAGGCGGCTGCTGAAGATGGTCGCTGGCAGCGATGACCGCAGCCTGGCTGTCGAGAACGCGGTGCTCCGCCACCAGCTCGCAGTGCTACGCCGGACCACGCGGCGGCCAGCCCTGCGTAGGCGTGATCGCGTGCTGTTTGCCGCCGCCAGCAGGCTGCTCCCTCGGGAGCGATGGTCGCTGTTCCTCGTCTCACCGCAGACGCTGCTTCGCTGGCACCGCGAGCTGGTACGCCGAAAGTGGACCTACCAGCACCGCCAGCCCGGCAGACCCCGCGTCGACCCAGCGGTTCGTGAGCTGGTACTGCGCCTCGCGCGAGAGAACCCACGCTGGGGCTGCATGCGCATCCAAGGCGAGCTACGCAAGCTCGGAATCCACATCGGCGCGACGACGATCCGCTCGCTCCTCAGACGAGCAGGCCTCGGACCCGCGCCACGGCGTAATGGGCCGTCCTGGAACGAGTTCCTGCGCTCCCAAGCAAACGGAATCATGGCCTGCGACTTCTTCACCGTCGACACGGTCTGGCTGCGCAGGGTCTACGTGCTGTTCTTCATCGAGCTGCACTCCCGCCGCGTGCACCTCGCCGGCGTGACCGCGAACCCGGACTCTGCGTGGGTGACCCAGCAAGCCCGCAGCCTCGCCGCCG
Organism: uncultured Solirubrobacteraceae bacterium; assembly: GCA_964588985.1. Taxonomy (GTDB): domain Bacteria; phylum Actinomycetota; class Thermoleophilia; order Solirubrobacterales; family Solirubrobacteraceae; genus Palsa-744. Next base: position 13,200 of record CAZPQW010000024.1, on the reverse strand, counting down.
ACGAACAGCTCGAGAACGTGCGGTTCCTGATCCGCGACCGCGACGGCAAGTTCACCAGCTCGTTCGACGAGATCTTCCACACCGAGGACGCACAGGTCCTCAAAACACCGGTTCGTGCGCCGAAGGCTAACGCGTTCGCGGAGCGATGGGTACGCACCATCCGCGAAGACTGCCTCGACCACGTGATGATCACCGGCCGCCGGCATCTCGAACGCACCATGCGCGACTACACCACCCACTACAACAACGAGCGCCCGCATCGCGGGCTTGCGCTCGCCACCCCAGCCGGCGAGACACCAGCCGCCCGCGGCCAGCCCGTCGAGATCCGACGCCGCGACGTCCTCGGCGGCATCATCCACGAGTACCACGCCAAAGCAGCCTGAATCTCCTCGCTCGTGGGTGTGAACGGTAGCTCGAGAAAACCGCACCACGTGGCCACGCCAACGGCCAGCAACGCGCCGGATGCAAGCGCCCCCTCGCTCAACCGTCGCCGTCAGCGTCACTAACCCCCACCGAAACGCACCCCGCCGACCAGACCCACGCACCGCGAGCGCCGAATCAGGGGTTTCGACCCCTACAGGTCTTCCCGCCATCCCCGTTTTTGACCGGTACGAGGCCGTTGTTCGAAATCCCGCCGGATTCTTGGCTTTGTCGGGTCGGTGTATCGGCTGACCGGTCAGCGTGGGCGGTAGGCGTCGGCGCGATGCGCCACGGCAAGAACCTTGATCGAGCGAGTCGCATCGTCTATGCGATAGATGATGCGGTATGGCCCGCGGCGCGCAGAGTGGCATCCGTCGAGCTCGAAGCGCAGAGGCTTACCGAGACGGTGGGGGTTGGTTGCGATCGTGTCGAGAGTCTCTATGACTGCTGCTGCGACCGAGATGGGCAGGCGGTCGATCTGGCGACGCGCGGGTGCCATCACCAGCACATCCCATGGTGGCTCGCTCACGCCGCGGCGTTGCGGCGGCTCTCGAGCCCAGCCCGAAGCTCGGCGAGTGTGGCGCCCTGCGCTCCATCCGCGAGCGCTTGTTTGCTCTCGTGGATCTGCGCCATGATCGACGGGTCGGAGAGGATCGAGAGGGTTTCCTCGAGGCTCTCCAGGTCGTCGTGGCTGATCAAGACTGCGGCGGGCTTGCCGTTACGGGTGAGCACCACGCGGTCGTGCTGATCCTCCACGCGGTCCACCAGTTCAGAGAGGTGGGCCTTCACGGAGGAGAGAGGCAAAGTCTCGGACATGACCACTATTCTAGTCATACCCGGCGTAGGCGTCAAGGGTTCCTCGGGGTGCTTGACCTTCCGGGGACCGCCCGGATGATCGAGGCCACGCGCCTTAAGGCCCGAGCCACGATTGCGCTTGGGGACTGCTTCGCGGTTACGACCGCCTCGGCCCATGATCTACCCCTCCTCACCGGAGATCCTGAGATCATCGATCTCCCGGATTGCCCTTGCCGGGTCGAGGATTTCCGACCTATCTAGATCCCAAATCGCTCCTCGTGGAGCTGTATACCGAAGCCCCGTCACTCACGCCAGCCTGTCGATCTCACCACCCAGGTGGCGGCGACTGGCGCCAGGATGGTCTCCCGATCCGGCGAAAGCCTCGACTGCGTATTTCCGCGCCGCGGCCAGACCCGATTGCCGGACGGGCGGACGTCGTCCGTCTGCGGCCGTGACGGCCGTCGCCTGCTCCACCCACGCAGGCAGCCCGGTCGACTGGCTCGCGACGGGCCAGGAGAGGGCCTCCTCCCGCGAGCGATCGAGCGGGATCGAGCTGGCCACCCCGGCGATGTCGAAGATGCGCAGCACCCGCTCGTTCTCCTCGGCGCACACGACCCGCAGCGATCCGCCTTTCTCCCGCAGCCGCGTGGCTGACCTCACGAGCACGCCGATCGCCATCGAGTCGATGAATGTCACCGCCGAGAGGTCGATCGCCAATCGTCGCTTGCCGACCTTGATGCGATCGAGGATGCGCTTGTCGAGGTGGGGGCTCGCCGAGTAGTCCAGCTCGCCGCTGACGACGAGCACGGCCACGTCCGGGTCGTATGGCTGGCCGGTCGGCGCGCCGTCGGAGATGTAGAAGAGGCTCATGCGGCTGCTCCCGTGTTCGAAGTGAACAGAGGTTTCCGGTATCGCGAACATTTTCGATCAGATGAAATCCGTGCTGTAGCGCGCCCGCTCGAATCCAGACGAAATGACACGCCGCGTCGCCGGTGCTTCGCACTGGGCGAGCTCGCTTATCTGCTTGAGAACATCGCCATCCCGGCAGTCGGATATCAAGCATCGGGACCGAGCGCCATCCGCCGAATCGGAGGTGCTGTAGGCTTGACTGCGGGGAACGATGAGGGAGGCAGGATGCCAAGGGTGACCTGGGCTGGATGGGGGAGAGCTGTGCACGTCCGGCGGTCCGCGCTGCTCGCGGTCGTCGTGCTCGCCGGCGTCCTGCCGAGCGCGTCGGCGTCGGCGGCGGGCCTCGGCTCGCCCCTGCAGAGCTTCGTGGCGGCGGCGGAAACAGCCAAAGCCCCCAAAATCACCAAACAGCCGGCGGGCGTCACGGTCGAAGAAGGCCAGAACGGGACGTTCACGGCGGTCGCCTCCGGCACTCCGACGCCCACGGCGCAGTGGGAGCTCTCCAGCAACGGCGGCGCGTCGTGGAGCGCGATCGAAGGCGCGACCTCGACCTCGGTGACGATTGTCGCGGCGAAAGCGTCGGAAAACGGCGAGCTGCTGCGGGTGGTGTTCAAGAACGTGGCCGGCGAAGCGACCAGCTCCGCGGGAGCGCTCACCGTTCACGTGGCGCCCGCGATCACCAAACAGCCGGCGAACGTGACGCTCGAAGCTGGCCAGAGCACGGTGCTCGAAGCGAGCGCCTCGGGGCTGCCCGCGCCGACCGTGCAGTGGGAACTGTCGACGAACAACGGCATCACCTTCAGCGCGATCTCCGGCGCCACCTCAAACCAGCTGACGATCGCGAGCGTGAAGACGACCGAAAGCGGCCACCAGTACCGCGTGACGTTCAAAAACGCCTCCGGCAGGGCGGTCACCGAAGCGGTCACGCTCACCGTCAGGATCCTCCCCGTGGTGACCAAGCAGCCCGTCGCGCTGACCGTGCAGGCGGGCCAGAACGCGGTGTTCGAAGCGGCCGCCTCGGGATTCCCCGCGCCGACCGTGCAGTGGCAGCGCTCGATCGACGGCGGCGCGTCGTGGAGCGCGATCGAAGGCGCCACCTCGGCCGCCCTCACGATCGTCGCCGCGACGACGTCGGAAAGCGGCGAGCTGCTCCGAGCGGTGTTCAGGAACGCGGCGGGCGAAGCGGTCACGAGCGCCGTGTCGCTGACCGTCCGCTCGCCCCCCGCCGTGACCAGGCAGCCCGCTGGCGAAACGGTCGAAGCGGGCCAGGGCGTCACGTTCGAAGCGCTCGCCTCGGGCTCTCCTACTCCGACCGTGCAGTGGGAACTCTCCACCAACGGTGGCTCCACGTGGACCGCGATCGAAGGCGCCACGTCTAGCCAGCTCACGATCGCCGCCGTCGAACTCGCCGAAAGCGGTCGCGAGTATCGCGCGACGTTCACCAACATCGTGGGCAAAGCGACAAGCGAAGCGGCGACGCTGACGGTCGCGACCTACCACTACAAAGCGGTCGCGTGGGGGCAGAACCTGTTCCGCCAGCTCGGCGACGGCACGACCAACGCGTTCAGCGACGTGCCCGTGACCGTGAGCGGCCTGCACTTCGTCGCGTCGGTCGCCGCGGGCGGCCGTCACAGCCTCGCGCTGCTCGCGGGCGGAACGGTGGACGCGTGGGGCGACAACGAATACGGCCAGCTGGGCGCGCCGAAGAGCGTCATCACGAGCAACGTGCCGGTTCCCGTGCCCGGCCTCACCGGCGTGAAGGCGATCTCCGCCGGCGCCAACCACAGCCTCGCGCTGCTGGCGAACGGCACCGTGATGGCGTGGGGAGGCGACGAAAGCGGACAGCTGGGCATCGGCGCGATCAGGGAAGGCGAAGAAGTCCCGACCGCCGTCAAAGGTCTCACCGGCGTGAAGGCGGTATCCGCGGGAGCCGCTCACAGCCTCGCGCTGCTCGCGAACGGCACGGTGATGGCGTGGGGCAATGACGAAAGCGGACAGCTCGGCACGGGCAACCTCAAATCGAGCACGGTGCCGGTCGCGGTCAAAGGCCTGACGGGCGTGACCGCTGTCGCCGCGGGCGCCAACTTCAGCCTCGCGCTGCTCTCCAACGGCACGGTGATGGCGTGGGGCAGCGACGAATACGGTCAGCTCGCGAATGGCTCGCTCGGCGAAGAACAGGAACTCAGCGACGTGCCGGTGCAGGTGGGCGCGCTGACGGGCGTGACGGCGATCGCGGCGGGAGCCGAACACGGGCTCGCGCTGATGGGCGACCACACGGTGATGGCGTGGGGCGAAGACAGCTACGGCGAGATCGGCGACGGCGCGATCGAGCCGCGCCAGGAAACGCCCGTCGCGGTGAGCGGCCTGTCGGGAGTCACGGCGATCTCCGCCGGCACGGGCGACAGCGTGGCCCTGCTGGGCAACGGCTCGGCGATGGCGTGGGGCATCGACGAATGGGGCACCCTGGGCGACGGCCTCACCGGCGCTCCGAGCGACCTCCCGGTGGCGGTGAGCGGACTCGGCTCGGTCGTGGGCATCTCCGCGGGCGGCTCGCAGGTGCTCGCCGACAGCGAACCGATCCCCGCGATCGCTGGCGTGAGCCCCAGGCTCGGCCCCGCCGGCGGCGGGAACACGGTGTCGCTCACGGGCGTCAACTTCACGGGCGCCACGGCGGTGCGCTTCGGGACGGTCGCGGCGACGAGCTTCACCGTCACCTCGCCGACCACCGCGACGGCCGTCGCTCCCGCCGGCAAAGGCATCGTCGACGTCACGATCGCGACCGCCGCGGGCATCAGCCCGGCGAGCCCCGCGGACCGCTACACCTACATGGTCGCGCCGGTCGTGACGAAGCTCTCGGTAAAGACGGGCTCCGCGGCGGGCGGCACGAGCGTGACGATCACCGGCAAGGAACTGACCGGCGCGACCGCGGTGAGCTTCGGGGGCAATCCCGCGACGAGCTTCACCGTCAACTCCGCGACGTCCATAACCGCGGTCTCTCCCCCTGGAGCCGCCGGCCTGACGGACGTGACCGTGACGGCCGCCGGCGGGGTCAGCGCGGTCTCCACCAAGGACCGCTTCAAGTACCTCCCCGTGGTGACCGGCGTCAGCCCGAACGGCGGACCGGTGGCGGGGGGCGCGACCGTGACGGTCACCGGGGAGGGGTTCGTCGTGGGCACGACCGGCACGACGCTGAAGTTCGGCGCGAGGAAGTCGAGTTCCGTGAGCTGCGCGACCACCACGAGCTGCACGGTCGTGGTGCCGGCCAACCCGGCGGGAACTGTGGACGTGACCGCTCAGGCCAACAAAGCGACCAGCGCGGTCGCCAGGCCGGGCGACGAATTCACCTACAGCTGAGCCTCGCGGGGCTGCGCGGCATCGCCGAGCAGATGTCGCCGCAGGAACGCGAGCTGATCGGCGACGAGCGCCTCGTGGTGCGGGCCGTCGTAGATGTCGAAGTGATCGACGCCGGGATACGTGCGCAGCTCGCCGAGCGGCGCACGGCGCGCCGCGGCGATCGCGGGGCCGGGCTTCGCGACACGGTCGGCCTCGCCGACGCACACGAGCCATGGGCAGTGGAGCCGTGCGGCGTGACGCACCGGGCGGTAGGGGCGTCCGAGCAGCCAGCGCGCGGACACGCGGTCGCGCCAGCGCGAGTCCTCGCCTGTCGCGACGACGTGCCGCCAGCCTTCCTCGGCGTTTGGAGCGTTTATGAATGCTGCCTCGTTGGGCTGTCCCACGGCCGGCAGGTGGCGCCGGAGCACCGCGGCGAGCACCATCCGGGCGCTCACGAGCGGAGAGGAGCGGTGCGCCTGGCGCCACATGTCGAGGAAGGGAACCTGCCCGATGGAGGCGGCCACGCGAGGGTCCTGCGCTGCGGCGGCGAGCGCGTTGCCCGCGCCCATCGAGGACCCGAACGTCGCCACGCGGTCACCGTCGATGCCGGGCTGGGCGCGGGCGAAGGCGATCGCGGCGCGCCAGTCCTCGAGCTGGCGAGCGGGGTGGAAGAGGTCGGGCTCGCCGCCGCTGTCGCCGAAGCCGCGATGGTCGAACACGAGCGCGGCGATCCCCGCGGCGGCGAAGCGCTCGGCGAACGGGCCGAGCCCGTCGCGTCGCGTGCCCGACAGGCCGTGCGCCATGACCACGATCGGGGTGGACGGTGCGTCGTCGGAGGGCGTGTAGAGCCAGGCCGCGCAGGAGTCGGCGCCTGAGGGGAAGCGCAGGTCTTGGCGGTTCACGCTCGACTAACGGCTGAGATCACGAAAACGTGAGGTCCTGGCGAGAAGTCAGCAAAACCGGGCATAAATGCAGACGTCTGTCTTAGAGAGAAACGTGGACTATCGAAATTCTTGCCGCATGGGGAGGATGTGCGGCGGCCGGGAAGTCCCGCCGAGGGTTGAGTCGCCCCATGTGGCCCCATCTGACATCCGTCGACATCGAGCTGATCTTGGGCCTGCGCGCGCTGTGGAAGGCGCCCGAATGGGGGATGAAGGTGCTCGCGCTCGCCTACGCTGTCCGGCGCTTTCGCAGCACCTCCTCGACGTGAGGGTCGCTCAGGCGGTGATCGGCACGTGGCGCGGCTGTGTCGCGACGCGCTCGAGCCACGCGTGGATCGCGTCATATGGGGCGAGATCGAAGCCGCCCTCGTGCGCGACGTGCGTGTACGCGTACAGCGCGATGTCGGCGATCGTGTAGCGCTCGCCGACGAGGAACGTGCGCGTGGCGAGGTGGCGCTCGATCCGCGTGCCGTCGCCGAGAAACCAGACGATCGCGTTGGACTCCGCCAGCGCACGCCCGTCGTCGAACACGAGCGTGGGCACGCGCAGTGCGGGGTTGAGGTCTCCGAGGATCTCCGCGCGATCGGAGCGGTCGATCACGTCGAGCTCGCGGCGCTCGTAGTCGCGGCCGAGGTGCGCCAGCAGCAGCCGCACCTTGTAGCAGTTGCCCGAGACCTGGGAATTGTAGAGCAGCATGTCCCACCGGATGATCGCCGATACTCACGCGTATGGCCGACCGGCAGCACGGCGCGTCGCAACCAGCGACCGAGACGGAGGTGGCGAAGACGGATTGGTACGGCAAGGACCTGTCCGCGAGTGAGCACACGCGCGTGGCGTTCGTGGACGTTGACATGATCGAGTCCCACGGGCGCGGGGCGCTGTTCACCGAATGCACGTTCCGCGACTGCCGCCTGAACTCGTCTCGCCACGTGGACGCGGCGTTCCTCAACTGCACGTTCACGAGCTGCGTGTTCTTCGACGCGTCGTTCGTGGACTGCAAGCTCGTGGGGAGCACGTTCTACAGCTGCAGGTTCGGGCCGTTGGTGTGCGAGCGCGGCGACTGGTCGTTCGTGAGCCTGCGCGGCGCGGACCTGCGCAGCGCGAGCTTCACCGGCGTGCGCATGCGCGAGGCCGATCTCACGGGCGCGCGGTGCACGGGCGCGACGTTGCGCGAGCTCGACCTCTCGGGCGCCTCGCTGCACGGCATCGACCTCGAGCGCGCCGACGTGCGCGGGTCGGACATCTCCACGCTCGACCCGGCCGCGGCGAAGCTGCAGGGGATGATCGTCGACCCCGACCAGACGATGGCGCTCGCGCTCGCCCTGGGCCTGGACGTGCGAGCGGCGGGTGAGGCGTAGAGCGCCCATACACTGGGCGGCGTGCACGCCCTCCGCTCCGACTACAAGCGTCTGACCGAGACTGGCTTTCCGCGCGGCTTCCCGCTGGTCCAGTTCCCCAACCCGCCGCTCATCGTGGGTCTGCTCGCGGGCGCGATCGGCGGAGCGGTGCACGGCAGAGGGCACGACTACGCCGTCGCGATCTCCTACCTGGCGATCGGCGTGTGGGCCTACGAAGAGCTCACGCAGGGCGTCAACTGGTTTCGTCGCCTGCTCGGCGCGGCGTTCGCGATCCTGATGGTCGTGCGCATCGCCAACGCGCTGCACGGCTGACGGCCGGCTAGTGAAGCCACTCGGGCGCGTAGGCGAGGAACCGCGGCGCGGCGATCAACCGGTGGATTTCGCGGCGCGAGTTGGGGTAGCGCGAGAGCCGGAACGGCCCGTTGGTGCGTTCACCCTGGTTGTAGATCAGCATGCGCACGCGCCTGTGTGAGTTGACGAACGCGAAGAGCTGCCTGACCCAGTCGGGTGCGTCGCCGTTCCACAGCGCCCACTCGCCGAACACGAACGGCTTGCCCGGGTGTGCGGTGTAGAGGCGTTCGAGGCCGCCGAAGTTGGGGAAGAGGCTGTAGAAGTCGGTGCCCACCCAGTCCACGTACTGGTTGCCCGGGTAGTACGCGCCGGGGCTGTTGGCCTGGGTGTTGGGCGAGCCTTCGGTTTGCGGGACCCACAGCATCGCGACGGGCAGATGGGGCAGCGTCGCGGTCGCGCCGGCGCCGTGCAGCGCGGGCATGTCGAGGGTGCGCAGGCGTGAGTCGATGCTCGCGACGGTGCCCCCGCGCAGGACGATCGCGACTCGCCGCCAGGCCTGGCGGAAGTTCGCGGCGGAATGCGACGGGCCGCGCGAGGAGCCGTCGTTGTTGAACGCGCAGTAGGCGTTGTTCGCCTGGTCCATCTCGGGGAACAGCCGGATGTAGACCGGCTGGCCGCTCTGCGCGATCGCTTCGTCGAGCGTCAGCAGGTAGCCATCGCCCTGACCCTGCGCGACGCCGTGCGGCGTGATTTCCTCGGGCGCGCCGTAGCCCTGGGTGCTCGAGATGTGGAGCATCAGCCGCGCGTGGTTCGCGCGTGCCTGCCCGAACGCCGAGCCCAGCGTCCTGCCCCACGTCACGAACACCCCCTGCACCGCGGGATGCTTGCCGACCTGGCTTTCGAACGCGCTGTAGGAGCCGTCCGTGAGGCCCGTGAACACACCGCCGGCGGGCGGCAGCAGCACGTCGGCGCTGGCGGCCGGGGGCGCCAGACAGATGATCGCGAGAAGCAGCAGGGCGTGGCGCATCGGCTCGGCCAACTAGACTACGCCCTCTGCGCCCGTAGCTCAGCTGGATAGAGCGTCGGTCTACGGAACCGAAGGTCAGAGGTTCGAATCCTCTCGGGCGCGTCACAAAGACCCTGCTAAGCCTTACTTTTTAGCAGGAGCTGGTTCTTCGAAGTTCGTTTTTCTCCCAGGTTTTTCTCCCGAGATGCGCCACTGTTGCTCGGTTTGAGCGTGGGGAAATCGCGCTTCCCCGGCGTGTTTTCGCCCCGATTGATGGTCTGGAGTCGCGGTCCGGCTCGACAAGGAGGGCGTTAGCCAGACGCCTCCGGTGCTCGTTGCGGCGGCCACCGCGCCGCAATCCGTCGCGTTGTCTGAGGGTTCGCTGCGGCCTGGACTGGCGCTGGCGTGGGCTTGGCGCTTGGCGTTCTCGCCCCTCGGTGCTCTGCGGTTTGCGACCGGACTGCTAGGAGCTGGCGACCTGGCTATCCGCAGCGGTCGTGGGTGGGGTCGGGCGTGTGCTTTCGAAGCGTCGCCAGACAGCTCGTTCCCAGCCTTGGAGGAGTAGGAGGTATGCAGTGATTACGAGTCCTGCGTATCGGCCGGTGTGTAGGGCTGTGACGCTAATGAGTCCGCTGGGTAGGGCCATCACCATGAGCTGGGTTCGTGGCGTTTCCTCAACGGAGCGGATGCCTCGCATAGCCGCAGCCCGATGGCCGTAGACGATGATCACGGCGGCGCCGGGTATGAGGGCCAGCAAGTAGATCCATGCCGGTAGCGGAATCGCTGCCGTGATCGTCGCGGCTGCGATGAGAAAGCTGTCCACGGCAGCCAGCACGTGTAGCGGCACTGGTGCTGATACGCGCCATGTTTTCCAAGTCACAGAGGCGTGTGGGTGAGCCACAGGCGAATGCTAGCGCTGCGCTTCGCCGAAATTGAGTGGCCGTTTTTGCCTTCTCACGGTCATTACCAGTAGGGGGACGTGTTCTCGCCCGAACTTGTTGGGGGATCGCGTCCCGAATCCTGACGTAGGCGAAGGAGATCCGTAATGGCTAGCGCGAGTGAGAGGTCTGAGCCGGCCGATCCCGGTGGGGGTCGGTCAGGTCGGGCGCGAGGAAAGGAGTCCGGTACGCCGGATGAGAACGAGCTGGTGCTGTTGTCGGAGCCTCTGCTGGATTGCGAGGCAGCGGCGGAGCTGTTGAACGTGCGGGTGTCGTGGGTGCGCGATGCGACGCGGCTGGGTCATCTGCCGTGTCTGAGGGTCGGGCGTCACCTGCGCTTCACGCGGGCAATGCTCGAAGAGTGGCTCGCAGTCCAAATCTCCACGACACCGGGTCGCGGGATCGGCGGGACGACTGCACGGACGCCGGGTGCGCAGCGTGCCCGGTTTAGGCGTTCTACGCAGGCAGCGTTGATCGCGAGTCTCGCAGAGCCGCCGAAGGGAAAGCGGGGCGGGCGCGATGGGCAGTGAGCTTGGGCGTAGGCGCGCGTGGTACGACTTGGATCTTCTTGCTCATCGTGTTCGTGTTCGCTCCTGGGTTTGCTTGGGATGGACGATTCGGTAGATCGATCGAGCGACCCCTGGGAGCCTGGTTCGGCTCGGCGCGAGCTTCGGGTGGTATCCCGTCCCGTAGTCGAGGTCCGGTAGCTCGGGGTGCGCGAGGGATGGTGTTTGCGCGTGGCTTCGGCTCATGTTCTGAGCGAGGCGCTGGATGCGGTCGCTGTCTTGCCCTGTGGTGCCGAGGTCCTCACGGGAGACGAACCAGCTCGTGCCCTTGCGGGCGCGTGACGCCTCGACATAGGCGGGCTCCTTGCTGGTCTGCCATCCCCCGGTGACGACGAGGGTGCGGGTGACGGTCGCGCCTTGCGCGCGGTGGATGTGCTGCGCATACCCGAGACGCAGCCGTGCGAGGTCCTCACCTTTGATGGTTCGTTGTCGGCCGGTGATGTCGAACTCGACGTGGACTCCTCCGTTGGGGGTGATCTCGAGCACTTCGCCACGGGTGCCGTTCTCGATGCGTTCTTGGCCGGGCTCGTGGTGTTGGTCGATGAGCGCTACACGGTCGCCTTGCCGGACCCCGTAGTGGACGCCGGGCACCTGGACCTCCAGCTCGCCGAGTTCGCCTCGCTCGGCGCGGAAGTGCTGCGCGCGTGCGTTCAGGCGTGCGATCTCTTGGTTTGAGGCATCAGAGATCAGCGCGACCTCACGGGCGTCGTGGGTCTCGGTGAGCTTCGCCCACGCGCGAGCGGCGTGCTCGACCGCTTCATCTCGCGTGTCGCTCATGTGTAGCTGCCCGCGTGCTTGGTAGTGCGCCATCGCCTTATCCGAGCGCCCAGCGCGCAGGTGCGCCCACGCGCGCTGTTCGGCACGGTCGAGGGTGCGCCGGATGTTTGACAGCTCAGCGCTCGGCGCCAGGCGGGCGAGCCGGTCGAACATGCCACCCGCGCCAATCGAGGGAAGCTGCGCCCCATCACCGATCGCGACCAGCTTCGCCCCCGTGCGCTCCACGGTCTCGGTGAGCCGCTCGAGACGATCCGTGTCGGCCATCCCCGCCTCATCGAAGAAGATCGTCGTGTCCTCATCTATGTGGAGCCGGCCGCGCTCTACCCGCGAGACGAGCGCGTCAAGCGTCAACGTCTGCCCAGCGAGCCCCGGGCTGTCTTGCCCGAGGCGTTGGGCGGTCGACCCGGACACGGCGATCCCGAGTGTGTCGTGGCCGGTGTATTGCTCGGCGCGTGCGGCTGCGTCGATCACGACGCCCTTCCCGGTCCCGGCGGGTCCGATCAGGATTGCGCTGCGCTCCGGGCCGGTAATCACCGCGAGCGCTCGGGTCTGCTCCTCAGAGAGCTGCCCGCCGATCCGCTCGGCGATCTCTTCGCCGGCGATAGCGCGAGCGCTCTCCCCCACATCCCTCCCGCCCGGCTCCGCGAGCTCGCTGAACCGTCGCTCGATCGCCTGCTCACGCGCCCTCATGGCGAGCGTCGTCATCACCCCACCCTCCAACGGCAGGACGTGCCGGTCGGCGATCAACGTCCTCGAGAACGCGAGCGCCTCACGCGGAGACAGCTCACCCACCGACCGCTCCAACAAGACGGCCCGAAACTCGCCCGGCTCGAACGTCGCCGCACGCTCAGTCAAACGCTCTTCAACCCGGTCAGCAAGCGACCCCTCACGCGCCACCTCCTCAGCTCCCCAGAGGGGTCGCCCGGCCTCGTCGCGAGCGAACTCAAACCGCCCCGCCGTCTCGTTCCACACCACCTGCAGATCCGCGTGCGTGACCAAAACCTTGGCCTTGCGGTTCTCGAGCTTCAGCGCTCGGAGCTCGCCGCGCTCCGGGGCGCGGCCCCACTGCGCACGGAACCTCTCCGCTGCCCTCGCGACCTCTCGGGTGCGCGCGGAGAACGCGTCCAACATGCCCCTCGGGACACCAGCGATCTCGAAGTACCGATCCTGCTTCCCTGTGCCCCGCTCGATCTTGTACCCGCGCTGCTGGAGTTGGTGCGCGAGCGCGGAGCGGTAGAACGCGCCGAGCTCCCGCGCGCTGCGAAAGATCGGCCGCGACGCAACCGCGACGATCCGGCCGTCGTCGCGGATCGCGCTCGTGACCACGACATGACTGTGCAGTTGCGGGTCGGGCGCGTCGCTCTCCATCACCCCGCGGGCGGTGGTGTGCCGGTACTCCGCGGCGAGTAGATCGACGGCGCACTCCTCCACGATCTGCCCGTTGTAAGAGCGGCGGACCGTGGGCACGGTCTCGGTGAGGTGCGCCATCGCTTCGGTGACGGCGGCGGCGTGCGCGGCCTCGACCGCACGACGCTCCCGCTCATCACCCAACGCCCACACGACGGACACGGACTTCGGGGCACTGAACGTCAAGTCGATCCCGCCACCGCGCAACCCGTTCGCGCCCTGCTGTCGCAGCCACCGGCCAGTGCGCGGGTGTTTGCCTTCCATCAGCGCAATGAACTCTCGGCCCTCCACGGTCTCCCCCTCGATCCCGAGACGCGCCAGCGTGTCCGGGGAAGCCAGCCACCGGCCCGGTGCCTGGGCGGGCTCCCCGTCGGGGGTCAGGTAGTAGTCGCCGCGCTCAGGAACGATCGTCTTGGACTCCAAGTAGCGCGCGTACCCGCCGCCCTTGGCGGCCCCGAT
>CAZPQW010000023.1:0-55908 GCA_964588985.1 uncultured Solirubrobacteraceae bacterium | reverse complement strand
CGTCCTGAGCCAGGATCAAACTCTCCGTGAAGAACTTCACGAAAAGCTGTCATGGCACTACCGCGGGACCTATACACCGTGGTCCCGCATCCATGACGGGGTACTGCTTCTACTTGACTCTTGACCGCCACCCGGTCGCGCACGAAGCGCTCCCGTCGGCGGGTCGAACCTGGACGCACACCACGATCACGAATGATCGTAGATGCGCATGCTGTTGAGTTTTCAAAGACCGCCAAGCCTCACCGAAAGGGGTTCCTTCTGGAGGAGACCGATCCGACTCACGCCCAGGGGCGCCTGCGAGCCGACCGGGGAGTATAGCGCTCTCGCGGCGGCGTGCGGTCAGCCTGCCCGCAGACGACGAAAACGGCGCCTGCCGACCTTCAGGACCTGGCCGTCCGCGCGCTCGCTCGAGACGTCGTGCTCGCCCGCCGCAAGCGGCTCCTCGCCCAGCGTCACCGCGCCCTGGTCGATCAGACGGCGCGCGTCCGAGCGCGACATCTCGAACTCGCTCGCGATCAATCCAGGGAGGTGCAGCATCCCGTCCTCGGCCTCGAAGCTCGCCTCGTCGATCTGCTGCGGCGCTTCGCGCTGCACATGCACACGATCGAAGTGCTCGGCCGCCGCGCGCGCCGCCTGCTCGCCGTGCAGCCACGACACGAGGGCGAGCGCAAGCGCGTGCTTGGCGTCCCGCGGCGAGCGCTCGGCGCCCTCGGGCTGAGCGGGCTCGCCTCCCAGCAGCAGCCGGCGGTACTCGGCCATCGCCTCGTCGGGGATCGCCATCGTCTTGCCGTACATCTCCCGCGGCTCGTCGGTGATCCCGATGTGGTTGCCGAGCGACTTGGACATCTTGCGCTGCCCGTCGATCCCCACGAGAATCGGCATCGTCAGCACCGCCTGCTCGGGCTGGCCGTAGGCGCGCTGGATGTCGCGCCCGAGCAGCAGGTTGAACTTCTGGTCGGTGCCGCCGATCTCCACGTCGGAGCGGATCGCGACCGAGTCATAGCCCTGCAGCAGCGGATAGAGCAGCTCGAGCATCGAGATCGGCTCGCGCGCCGAGAACCGTTTGGCGAAGTCGTCGCGCTCGAGCAGCTGCGCGACCGTCGTCGTGCGCAGCAGCCCCAGGATGTCGATCATCGACATGTCCAGCCACTCGCTGTTGCACCGCACCTCCAGCCGCTCCGGATCCTCGTCGAGGATCTTCAGCGCCTGCTCCTGGAAGGTGGCGGCGTTGGCGTCGATCTCCTCCTCGCTGAGCATCGGCCGCAGGCTCGAGCGCCCCGAGGGGTCGCCCACGCGCGCGGTGTAGTCGCCGACGATCAGCACCACGCGGTGGCCCGCGTCCTGGAACTCGCGCAGCTTCCCCAGCACGACCGCGTGCCCCAGGTGGATATCGGGCGCGGTCGGGTCGATGCCGAGCTTCACGCGCAGCTGGCGTCCCTCGGCGCGGGCCTTGCGGAGCTTGTCCGCGAGCGCCCCGGCGGGCAGGCTGTCGACGGCGTTGCGGGCGAGCTGTGCAGCTTCCCGCGCGGCCGCGTCGGAGGGATTCGGCATGGGATGCCAATGCTAGACTCTCGCGATCCGGAGGGGTCCCACCGCGCCGTGCAATCAGGCGGCTCGCGTTCTCGAAACCGACGCCTCCCGAAACGCGGAGGGCTCTGCTCCGCTGCAGCCGATGAGCGATGACGATCGCCCCGACATAACGCCTTCCGATCTGAGATCGACGAGCAAGCCGCGGCTGAAGCGGCTGCGCTTCTTCGCGATCCTCTCCTCCCTCCTGCTCCTCGGCCTCGTCTCGTTCGTGTTCGGGATCTTCGTGTCGGTCGCCTCGGACCTGCCCTCGCTGACACGCTTCTCCCAGTTCAAGGAAGAGCAGAGCTCGGTTCTGACCGACGACCTCGGCCACCCGATCGGCGTGCTCAGCCAGCAGAACCGCGTGATCGTGACGCCCAGCCAGATCCCGCGGATCGTCAAGGAGGCGGTGATCTCGATCGAGGACAAGCGCTTCTACGGCAACAGCGGCATCGACATCCGCGGCATCGCACGCGCGTTCTACGCCGACATCCGCCACAAAGGCGGCGTCCAGGGCGCCTCCACCATCGAGCAGCAGTTCATCAAGAACGCGCTGCAGGCCCAGTCGCACCGCACGATCTTCGAGAAGCTCAGGGAGGCCGCGCTCGCCTACCAGCTCTCGCACAAGTGGTCGAAGGACAAGATCATCACGGCGTACCTCAACACGATCTACTTCGGCAACGGCGCCTACGGCATCGAGGCCGCGGCGCAGACCTACTTCGGCCACGACGTCAACCACCTCGGCTGCGGCATGCCCGGGAAGCAGCTGTGCGTCGAAGAGCTCCAGCCGTGGGAGGCGGCGCTGCTCGCGGGAATAATCCGCTCGCCAACCGGATACGACCCCGCGAACCACCCGATGGCCGCCAAACGGCGACGCGATGTCGTGCTCGAACAGATGCTCCAACAGGGCTACCTGACCAGACCGCTGTACGAAGCGAGCGTCAACGAGTCGCTCCCCGCGCCAAGCGAGATCCAGGCCCCGCACGAGCAGACGGTCGAAGGCGTCAACGCCGGCTACTTCACCAGCTGGGTGCAGCAGCAGATCATCGAACGCTATGGCGCGCCGCGCGCGTTCAACGGCGGCCTGCGGATCAAGACGACGCTCGACCTCGGCCTGCAGCGCTCCGCCGAACAGGCCGTCAACGGCTACCTCGCCAGCCCCGAAGGCCCGACCGCGTCGCTCGTAGCGATCGAAAACTCCACCGGCGAGGTGCGCGCGATGGTCGGCGGACGCAACTACGACGAAAGCCCATTCAACCTCGCCACCCAGGGCGAGCGCCAGCCAGGCTCCTCGTTCAAGGCGTTCGACCTCGCGGCCGCGCTCGAGGCCGGCATCTCGCCCGACTCGGTGTGGACCTCCAAGCAGAAGGTGTTCTTCGTTCACAGCTCCCACGGTTTGGAAAAGTTCGTCGTGCACAACGACGAAGGCGCCTACTCAGGCTCGAACACACTGACCGCCGCCACCGCGTTCTCAGACAACTCGATCTATGCGGAAGTCGGCTTGAAGGTCGGCACACGCCGCATCGCCCTCCTCGCCCACAAGATGGGCATCACCACGCCGCTGTCGACGAACCCCGCGATGACGATCGGCGGGCTCACCGTCGGCGTCACGCCGCTGGACATGGCGCACGCCTACGAGACGATCGCCCACGGCGGCCTGCGCGTCAGCGGCAGCATGGTCGAAGACGAAGGGCCCGTCGGCATCCAGGAAGTCACCGCCGGCCACGAACGCCTCCAGGACGGCGCGCGCCACGACACCAACCGCGTCCTCACCAAGCGCGTGCTGCCGGCGAGCATCGCCGCCACCGAGACCTCGGTACTCGAGACGGTGCTGCAGTACGGCACCGGCAAGGCCGCCGCGATCGGCCAGTTCGCGGCCGGCAAGACGGGCACCACCTCGAACTACGGCGATGCGTGGTTCGTCGGCTGGGACTCCAAGTACACCGTCGCCGTGTGGGTCGGCTACCCCAACAAGCTCGTGCCGATGACGACCGCGTTCGGCGGCAAGCCGGTGCTCGGCGGGACCTTCCCCGCGCTGATCTGGCACAGCTTCATGACCTCCGCGCTGCAGATCGAAAAAGAACGAGCCGAACACGTCGCCGAAGCCGCCGGCGCCCACGCGGGCGCCAACACGACGACGACCGAATCCTCGGAATCAAGCTCGACGTCGTCCACCGCGACAACTCCGAACCAGAACTCGAAACCGACAGGCACCGGCAAGTCGAGCACTCCCGGCGGCACGAGCGGGGAATCGAAAGCCGGCGCCGGGACGCCCAGCCCCGAACACTCGAGCACGCCGGCGACGCCCTCTCCCTCTCACGAAACCCCGAGCGCGACTCCCCCCTCCACGCCGCCCGCATCGCCGTCGCCGACGGGCGGCGTCAGTCCCGGGGGCTAGCTGCTGAGCCGCTGAGCACGGCTGCTCCCTGCGTCGTGCGGGGTCGCGACACGTTCGGGTCGCCGGCCGCGCAGAAGCGCCAGCGCAGGTCGACCGCACGGGTGATCCCGATGCGGGTTCCCTCGACCACATCCGGCTCGAGCCACCCCTCTTCCCGTGGTCGGATTCGGATCTCGCCGTCGCTCAGGTCCACGCCGTTCTCGGCGAGCGAGATGCCCAGCGCCTGGGTGAGCTTGCCCGGGCCGGAGCAGAGGTCGCGGTCGCGCACCTGCCCACGGCGCGAGCGCATCGTCTCTATGCCCACGGTCGGCGCGAGCGCGCGGATCAACACCGCCGCGCCGACTCCTTCGGGCTCGCACACGGCGTTGAAGAGCGAGTGGATGCCGTAGGAGAGGTACACGTATGCGCGCCCCGGCTCGCCGAACAGGGTGCTCGTGCGAGGCGTGAGCCCCACGAACGCGTGACACGCGGGCTCGCTCTCGTGGTAGGCCTCGGTCTCGACGATCACGCCCGCTACGCCGCGATGCTCGACCGTGCAGCCGATCAGCTCGCGTGCGACCTCGAGCACGGGGCGGTCGTAGAAGTCAGCCCGCAGCGCCTGCATCCCCCGATGCGAGCAAGGATCGTGCCAAAGCCAGCTGCTCGCGCACGCGCGCGAGCGCCGTCCCGCCCTCGGAGAGCTTCGACTCGAGCCACGAACTCTGTTCGAGCACGGCTCGATACTCCGTGTCGTGCGCCGCGAGCGTCTCGCTGTGCTCGCCGAGCTCGGCGACCGTCAGCTCCGACAGCTGCTTCCCGCCGTCCACTGCGGTGCGCACCAGGCCAGCAACGACGCCGTGAGCCTCGCGGAACGGCATCCCCAGCCGCACGAGCAGGTCCGCCACGTCCGTCGCCGCGATCATCTCGTCGGACGCCGCATCCGCCAGACGCTGACGGTCGAAGCTCGCCCCGGCGATCATCCCGCTCGCCGCGGCGAGCGTCAGCTCGAGCGTGTCGACCGCGTCGAACAGGTGCTCCTTGTCCTCCTGCAGATCCTTGTTGTACGTGAGCGGCAGGGCGTGCATCACGCCGTGGAAGGCCGCCAGGTGGCCCACCACGCGAGGCGCCTTCGCGCGCAGCAGCTCGGCCGCGTCGGGGTTCTTCTTCTGCGGCATGATCGAAGAGCCTGAGCTCCACGCGTCGGGCAGCTCGCAGAACCCGAACTCCGCGCTCGACCACAGCACCAGCTCGGCGCCCAGCCGAGAGAGGTGGGTGGAACAGGTCGCGGCCGCGCCGAGGTAGTCCAGGACGAAGTCCCGCCCGGAGACCGCATCGATCGAGTTCGGCGCCACCTCGTCGAATCCGAGCTCGCGCGCGAGCATCGCGCGGTCGGTGTCGAAGTTGACCCCCGCGAGCGCGCCCGAGCCGAGCGGCAGCCTCCCGGACTCGCGCTGCGCGAACGCAAAGCGCGAGCGGTCGCGGGCGAGCATCCAGAAGTACGCGAGCAGGTGATGGCTCAGGTAGACGGGCTGGGCTCGCTGCAGGTGGGTGTAGCCGGGCATCGGCCAGTCGAGGTGCTCCTCGGCCCGCTCCAGCAGCACCGCCATGACCTTCGTGAGCGCGTCCTGCGCGACCGCGGCACGCTCGCGCGTATACATCGCAAGGTCGGTCACCACCTGGTCGTTGCGCGAGCGCGCGGTGTGCAGCCTACCGCCGACCGGGCCCACGATCTCGGTCAGCCGCCGCTCGATCGCCATGTGGATGTCTTCGTCCTGCGCGCTGAACGGAAAGCGCTCCTCGGCCAGCTCGCGTTCGACCGCGTCGAGACCCGCGAGCAGCGCGTCGCGGTCGGCCTCCTCGACGATCCCCTGCGCGGCGAGCATGTTCGCGTGCGCCCGCGACTGCGCAATATCCTGCGGCCAGAGACGCCGATCGATATCGATGGACGCGTTGAGGCGGTAGAAATCGGGGTGTTGAGGCTCGTGGAAGCGCGACATGCGCGTCAGTCTACGTCGCGACGCCCGGAGCGCCATAATTCCACATTGTGGTACCGCCGCCGGAACGTCCTCGTGTCCCTTCGGACCGCGAGCTGCCCCGTGGGCCGCACTCGCTCTCGCGCGAAGAGGTGCTCAGCAATCAACGCCAACGACTCATCGCGGCGATGACCACCGCGGTCGGCGAACAGGGCTACGCGAAGACGACGGTGGCGGACGTGATCGCGATAGCGGGCGTCTCGCGCAAGGCGTTCTACGAACATTTCGCCAATCGCGAGGAGTGCTTCCTGGAGACCTACGACACGATCATCGCCGAAGGCGTGCAGCGAGTGGCGAGCGCCTACCGCTCCGCCGGCTCGCGCAAAGAGGCGATCGCGTCGGGGATCGAAGCGCTGTTCACGAGAGCGATCCAGAACCCACTGGAGGTGCGCATCGTGCTCGTCGAGATCGGCGCGGCCGGCAGCGCCGGCGCCGAGCGGCGAGAGCTCCTCATGAGCGCCTACGAACAGCTGCTGCGCGAAGGCATCAAACTCGAGCGCGGCTCCGGCACGATCCCGAACCCGATCCTTCGAGCGCTCGTGGGAGGCGTGACCCACGTGCTGCACTCATGGGTGAGCATCGGTCGTGAGCGGCGATTGAAGAAGCTCGTGCCCGATCTGGTGGATTGGTTCACGTCCTACTACCCGGCGCCTGAAGCGATGTTGACGCTGCGCGACCCCCAGCCGAAGCGCCCGTTCGCCGGTCTCGTCGGCGGCCGCGCGCCGGGGAGCCTCTCGCCGCCGACGCCGTCCTCGACGAAACGCCGCGGCCTGCGCGGCGAGCACATCGGCTCGCACAGCTTCGTGGTGCACAGCCAGCGCGAGCGGATCCTCGACGCCGTCGCGAACCTCAGCGCGAGCAAGGGCTACACCGCGGTGACCGTCAAGGACATCGCCGAACAGGCCGCCGTTTCGCTGGACGCCTTCTACGAGCACTACGCGGGCAAGGAGGACGCGTTCCTGGTCGCCTACGAGGTGGGTCACGCGAAGGGCCTCACGATCGTGGAGCACGCGTACGACTCCGCGCCTGATTGGCGCGCGGCGATTCGCGCCGCGATCGCGGCGTTATTCGACTTCCTCGCCTCCGAGCCCGCGTTCGCGCATCTCTCGCTCGTGGACGCGCGCATCGCGACCGACCGCACGGCCGAACGGGCCAGCAGGGGCGTGAGCGCATACGCGCAGATGCTCCTGCCCGGCTTCGAACGCGGCCGCGGCAGGAGCGGTCCCCCGTCCGTCGCCGTCGAGGCGATCATCGGCGGCATCTTCGAGCTCTGCCTGAGCTACACGCTGCAGAACCGCGCCGAGGCTCTCTCGGAGCTGGTGCCGCGCGCGACCTACTTCGCGCTCGCCCCATTCGTGGGCGCGGAGGAGGCCGGAAGGCTCGCGACAGAGCGCCTGGACTGAGCCCTGTCCGAAGACCCGAACCGGGCGGCGCGCTCAGTGCTTCTTGGTCGCGCGTCTCCCCCCGTGGCCCATGTGCGCACTGGTCTTGGCTCTGTGCTTCGGACAGCCCGAGACCGCGATCTTCGTGCTCTGCTTGATTGTCGCGCCGTTCTGAGCGACGAGCGCGGTCGGCATCGAGAGCTTCACGCCGCAGAGGCTCGCGTTCGCGCCGAGCAGCCCGTTGGGTCCATCCGGCAGGGTCAGCTTGAAGCTGCTGAAGGGCGCGTCTGGTAGCGCTTTGAACGCATCCGAGGTCGTGCCTTTCGCGATCTGGGTGCTTCCATCGAATATCACCGTCACGCCTTCGCCCTGGAGCACGATCTCGAGGTCGGGGAATGCCGCGCCGCCGTGAGAGACCAGGTAGGCGGGGCCGGTGAGCGGGCTCTTCAGCAGCGGCGTCACTACGGTGCCCGACCCCACCACGGATCCGGGCGGGCAACTCGCGGGATTGGCTTCGAAGACGGCCGCGACACACGCTTTCTGCAGCGTCGTCAGTCGCGACGGCAGCTGCTTGGGCAGCACCACCTTGATCTTGGCGAGGTCGTCCTGTCCGGGCGTGGCCGCGATGTTCACCTGCAGGTAGGCGCCGCTCGCTTTGCTCGTCTTCGCGTGCGCGACCGCGGTCATCTTCGGCGTGAACGGCAGGCTCTTGCAGCCGGCCACCGCGAATGGAGTCGATGCTGCGACAGCTGCCCCCTGGCTCTCGTCCGGAAGGGCGCCCGTGACGGTCGCCGTCACCTGCTGCGGACCGCAGTTCGTCGGGTTGAGCATGAACCCGGGCCTGTCGATCGTCATGTCGATCGCCTGGAGGCGTAGCTGAACGCCGTCGACGGCCGATGGCAGCTTCGCATCGACCGTGAGCGCCGCGGTGTGCGGATCGATGTGGATCGCCGCCCTCGTGATCACGTTCCCGAGGTGGAACGGTCCGACGTTCGCGGGCGTGACGATCGAAAGCCCGAAGGGCGCTCCTTCGTAACCCACGGTCAGGTAGACCGCTCCGGACTCCCACACCGGTTGCGTACCGGCGCCGACAGCCACCACCACGTGACCGATCTGGCTTTCGGGAGGGCAGGTGCCGAGCGAGGCCTGCGGCTCGGAGCACGGCGTCACCTGCGAGAGCATCCCGAGCACTCCGGGCGGGGTCTTCAACTCGAATCCGTAGAGGCCCTGTTCGCCATCGTGTCTCGTGAGGAGGACCGTGAGCGGGCTCGTGCCCCCAGCGCTCGGTATCGACGTCTGCGCCAGGAACCCCGGGGCGAAGGGCTCGGAGGCCGGACAGCCTGTCGGCGAGAACGACGAGGTGGGTTCGGCGATCTTGGCTTCCGGAGCACCCCACGGCGTCATCGTGCTCGTGGTCTGGGCGACGGCGCAGCCCTGCGGGTTCGCCAACAGCCCTCTGTCGCCACCCTTGAGCTTCATCTGCAGATCGGTGAACGGAAGCTGAGGTGCTTCGTTGAAGCTCACCGTCATGTTCCCCGCTCCGTCGACCGTGATCCGACCTTCGAGCTTGATGATCAAGCCCGAGCCCTTGGCTTCCGCGTACAGCCCGAACAGGCGCCCCTTTTCGGCGTCTTCGAGGGTGCACGCGGGCCGCCCACAGTCCGGTTCTGCGATGTACACGTCACCGGCCAGCGGCTGGGCGAGCAGTGGGGTCGTGATTTCGACCGTGCCGACCTGTGAAGCCGACGGACAGTGGCCCGGGGCGATGCGCGGCAGGCCGTCCGCGCCTATTTCCATGGCCTCCGGATCCGCTGGATCGAGCGGCTGCGCGCCTGTGGGCGTCCAGCCGTGCGTGATGTTGATCCCTTCGGGACCGGTCGCAGGACAGCCCACGAGCCCAGTTCCCGCGGCCGGAGAGATGGCCACCCCGGCGGGTAGGCGCAGTTCTGCGTCCTTCAGGTCCGAGCTGGCGAGATCCGGGGCGAAGTTCGGGGTCTGCGGCACCTTGATGTCGACCGTGTACCCGGATGGGGTGTCGGTCTGAGTTGCTTCGGGCTTGACTTCGATCTGCGGGTCGAACTGGAGGCCGCTGCACTCGGTCAGCTGCTGCAGGGGGTTGGCTTCGTATAGCGGCGAGGTCTGCGTAACCCAGTTGTGCGGCTGGACCCAGGAGTTCATTTCAACTCTCGCAACCGCCGGTTCGGCGCTGCAGTCGGTCGGGTTGGTGAACATCGCCGCGGGCGCGATCGCTTCCAGTGCGACAGGGTGGCCCGTTTCACGTTCTGCCGCACGCTGGTGCAGTTCCGCATCGCGCAGCGCCGGATCGCCGAAGAACATCAGCGTGGTGCCGACAGGCGTCAGCCCCGACCGCGGCTGGGCCGGGACGGGGATGCTGAGGGCATAGCCCGACGGGGTCGGGATGAACCGGGGGTACATCGCGATCTCGCCCTCATTGGCCACGTTGAACGCGAACTCCATCGGATTTCCGTCCTGCGGCACCATGTTGTAGATGCTGCTTGAGGTGCCTCCCAGGGTGCTCTCGCTGTCGGTCAGGAGGCCGTGCTCGTCCGCTATGACCGTCCCAACCTGGCTGTCGGCCGGGCAGCCGGGGCCGCTTTCGCGGAGGTCGGCCTCTGGGCACTGCGCCGCCGCAAGCGGATTGCCGACCAGCCCCACGGGGAGGTTGACGATGATCGTCTTGGGAGCCTGGATCGAGTCCTCCGCGGTGGACGATCCGGGGTGCGTGAACGCGAAGTTGAACGTGTTGTAGTCGAGCGTTGTGATGAGTATGCCCGGATGGTCGCCGGCCTGTGTGTCGGGTGACCCATCCGAGCCGAACGCGCGTGCGCTGAAGATCTGCGGCCCGAATGCCGGAGTTTCGGAGTTCACGCTGTTCGACGACGCCGACGCGGACGGATCCAAGGCCGTCGCGCTCGCGGCGCCGCCGCCTGTGACTTTCACGACATTCGTGACGAGCGGGATGGTCGCGTTGGTGGCGACGAGAGCGTTGACTTTGAGGTAGATCACGTCACCAGGCCGCAGAACACCGGTGTCCCTGCAGGTGACTTCGGTGTACGGAGGGGGCGGCGGCAGTTCTTCGCCTTCTTCTTCAGGCGGATGAACCGGTTCCAGCACACATTCCAGGAGTTCGCTGGTTTCCATGTCTTCCGCCACCGCGTTGTTGACCACGAGGCCCGGCGGCAGCTTGTCGGTGATCACGATCGGCGTGCCATCCGACGGAGCTTCCCCCACGTTCGTGACGGTCACGACGTAGGCGTCGCAGATTTCGCTCGCCTGTTCGCATAGCGCGTTTTCGGCGTTGGAGAAGTTGCTCGGCTGAGGCAACGAGCTGATCGCCCACCCGGGGGCGACCCCCACCGCTCCCGCAGGTGCCACGCCAGCACCGAGTGACAGCAGCCCGAGCGAGAGCGCCGCGGTCAGAACCGTCGCCCACCTCGAGGCCGTTCGGCGACACTTCCCGCTCATCGCGTCCCCCTGCGTGCGCTCTTGCCGACGACGGCCTTCTTGGCAAATCGTCTCCGCGCGCGGGCTTCGCAGGTGCGGCGCTGCCTGCGAGGACCCCTGCGACACGCCTTCAGAGCCTTAGCGAGCTTCAGCGCAGACGCCTTCGACTTCGGCGCCTTCGGGAGCGGTCCGGGAGCGCCAGCCGGGGGTTCGCCACCTAGCGTCGCGCTCCCGCCGAGTGACGGGAGGACAGGCGCAAGGGGCGCTGGGCCCTGGCAGGCGACTTCGCTGCAGCCTTCGGCTGCGGCGACTTCTTCGAAGCCGCCTTCCACCCGCGCGTCATACCAGTCGAGCTGGGTGTCGGTGTCCCGCGTGAGGAGGCTGTTCGCCGACACGAAGAAGACGTCATTGCCAGAGATGTCCGCTCCCAGCAGCCTCGGTTTGTTGCGCACTTCGGCGGGCGACGCTTCGTCGCCAGGCGAGATCAGCTCGATGCACCCGCCGAGGACTTCCGCTCCGCAGCTTCCCGTCGCGGGCGGCTCGTACTCGTATACGTTTTCATGCCCTTCGATCGCGCTCGGCGTGAGCCGGTCGCGGCTCGTGAAGAACACGCCGCCCACTTCGGAGACCGACAGCGAGGCGGACGCCGATGTGGGTTCTCCACCGGAGGCGTCTTCGGGAACGACGATCCGTGGCACGTATTCGGCGTTTTCCGTGTTGCCGTTGTTGTTGTAGCCGCTCTGTCCGATCGACGCTCTCGCAAGTTCTCCAGTCGCCGCGTCGTACTCGAACAGCTGACCCACGGTGCTCGTGTCCTCCGCTCCGGTGAGGTGCCTGAGGCTCTCGAAGATCAGGTATCGGCCGCCGGCCGACGTGGAGAACACCTTTTCTTTCGGCCCGAGCTCCAGAGTCGCATTCACTTCGGCTTCGAGCGCCGCAGCGATTTCGGCTGGGATCGCTTCTCGCAAGAGAGCCAGTTCGGCTTCGCATTCTTCGACTTCTTCAGGCGAGCCTTTGAGTTCCACGAATGCTTCGCAACGCGCCTGCAGTACCAACGCCGGTGTTTCGATTCTCGTGGTGACCGCTTCTTCGATGCTCTGCAGTTCTCCCGCCGAGAGCAGCACGGCCACGAGCCTCGTCGTGCCGGTCGTGCTGTCGTAGTCGTACAGGTTGTATGCGCCGGCCTGCGCCATTTCTTTCACGCCGTTCGGCGCTTGCGTCAGGACGCCGCGCGCGATGAAGTACACATGCGCCCCGTTGTCCGAGACGCGGACGACCGCATACACGTCCGCGTTTTCGCCGGGAGCCGGATCTTCCACTGCGGGCCCGCCGTTCGCGAGACCACGTGAAACCATGGTCAGACGTGTGAGCGCGCCGCCTTCCAGTTCCGCCTCGTAGATGTCGTTGCTCGTGTCTCGGTCGACATTCAGCAGCGGCTGTTCGGTCGTGAAGAACACCTTCCTGCCGTCCCTCGAGGCTCCTCGGAAGGTGGCCGGGCTGGGACCGTGCCCTTCCAACGAGAGCTCGTCTTCACGGCAGATTTCCGTGCATTCTTCCAAACGTGACCCCTCCATCGCCGGCTCGGAGATCGCCACCGTGCTGTCGCCGTCGATGCGTGCATACAGTTCGTTGACCGCCGGCGCTTCGCAGCTCCCACGCAGCGCGGTGAAGTAGATCGTCGAGCCATCGGCCGAGATCGCGTTGCGCGTGTTTCCATGTCCCGCGAATCCCGCCCCGAGCACCGTGCCGCATTCGCTGACCAGTTCGGCGTGTTCGTTGCGCTCCGCCGCGCCGACCAGCGGCCCTTCGTTCTTCACACCCACGAGAACCGGTTCACGGTTGTGCGTGCCTGTGTACGCGTACAGCGAATTGCCGCTCGCTCGGGTCAGATCGCCCGGCCAGTGCGTTTTTTTACCGACGGTCGTGAACACGATCGTGCCCAGATCGCTGGACGCCCCTTCGAAGACGAAGCTGTGAGCGGGAGCCCCCGGCAGGTCCTCTGGGCCAACTTCGACCATCGCAGCGGCTGCGCCCGAGCGCTTTTCGCGCAGGGCCAGGCTGAAAGGCACGTTCGTCGACGTGACTTCTTCGCCCGGTTCGCTCTGTGCGCCGATCTCCCACAGCGAGCGGGCGAAATCGGAGCTCTCGGCGATGAAGTCGCTGTGAGCCGCGGTTTCGGCGGACGGCGAGATGGCTTCGGCTGTCCACCCGCCCGCGATACGCGTCATTTCGTAGATCGCGCCCTTCTGCCTGCCGTTCAATTCGTCGTTTTCCGTCCCGACGAAGCCTCCCGTGTCGGATGCGAGCACGTGGTTGCCGTCGCTCGAGATCATCGACAGGCCGCTGGGTAGCTCTTCGGGCGGCGAGCCGTCTTTGTAGGGAGGCGTAACGAGCTCGTACTCGCGGCAATCCGGAAGAAACGAGCGCACCCCACCGAAGGCGCTGTTGGCATGGCATTCCGCGCGAGCGCCGACGCATGGCAGAGCCACGATTGCGACCAGCGCCGCGACCAGCCCCCGACCTGTCATCCGGCGCTTGGCTTGCGCTCGCAACCGCATCCGCCTCTCCCCGCCTATGGCCACGTGGCGACCCCCATGTTCACGCGCCCGCATGCTAGCGAGATTCCGATCGTCGTGTCCAGCACCAACGCACGGCGCAACACCTCGCCCAAGCGGCTGCGCGGAGCCGTTCCTCGCTCCGCGCAGCACCACTCGTTCCTTCGTCAAAGCACTATCAGCCTATGTCACTTCGACGGCTTCGGCGTATTCGGCGACAGTCGTCGTTTCGAGCGGCGTTTTGACTCCGAACACTTCCAGTTCATGATTTCCAAGTTCTCCAACGAGATGTTTGATCAGCTGGGTTTTCATTTCTTTCGTTTTGAAAACCAGTTCGCCTTTGAGTTTCAGAGTTTTCACCGGCTTGATTTCGCCGATCAAGACTCCTTTGATTTCGGAGGTTTCCGCTGGCAGGCAGACCGTCGACCCCACGATCGCCGCGAACACGGACCCCGTGGTCGCTTCTAGAGTCAGCCCTCGTTCGGATGCAGCTTCGCCCGCCGCCACCGTGCCGAGCCTGCCCTTGAGTGTTTTCGTGATGATTTCTTCCGTACCCCCAAGAGGGTTCGTGCTGTTCACTTCACATTCGGTTGATTCTCCTTCTTCTTTCGCCTTGCATCCTTTGAACTTGATGACTACGCCTTCGACTTCTTTCGTCCCCTTGATTTTTCCCGATGCCGTGCTCGATTTGCAGACGATTTTGTATTTCGTTTCCCCCACTTCGACATATATCGTCCCAGTGCTGCTTTTGGTCGTAAAACCCGTTTTGACGACTTCTTTGCCTTCGTGCAGGAATTCGGGCACCGCTAGAGCCGACGTGGATCCGAGCCCGCTCATCGCGAGCGCAGCCACGAGACCAAGGCCGATCGTCTTTGGCCGTATCATCCTCATCATCCTCCCCCGGACGTTGTTCAACGCGACAACTGCGCCGGGAAGAATAGATCATGTTTCTGATGGCCGATGCGTCGGCTTCATCCGAGCCCTAAAAACAGCTCTGTAGGCTGGATTCTGGCGGCTGCATCGCCATGCCGACGCGCCTCCCGCTACGCCGTGCGAGCAACGCCGCGACCCTCATCGCCTCCCCATCAGCGCTGCGCGAGGCCCCTGCGGGCCCCACGCAGCTTGCGACTCGTTCGTCCGGCGATCGCCACCTAGGTCACTTCGACGGCTTCTTCGTAGTCCACCATGTCAGTGGATTCGAGCGGCGTTTTGACGCCGAAGATTTCCAGTTCGTGCATCGCGCTTTCGCCGACGAATTTTTTGATTAACTGTGTTTTCTGTTCCTTGGCCTTGTAGATCAGTTCGCCTTTGAGTTTCAGAGTGCGGATCGGCTTGATTTCCCCGATCAGGCCTCCTTTGACTTCCGAGGTTTCCGCCGGAAGGCAGACCGTGGACCCCGTGATCGTGACGTACACCGAGCCGCTCGCCGGTAACAGCAGCAGCCCGCGTTCGGTGACCGCTTCGGCACTGCCCACTAACCCGAGTCGGCCTTTGAGCGTCTTCGTGATGATTTCTTCCGGACCCCCCAAAGGGCTCGTACTGTTCACTTCGCATTCAGTCGATTCTGATTCTTCTTTGGCCCTGCATCCTTTGAACCTCGCGACCACCCCTTCGACTTCGGTCTTGCCGGTGACCTTTCCCGACGAGATGCTGCTGGTGCAGACAATTTTGTATTTCGTTTCGCCGAGTTCCACTAACGTCGCCCCGGTTTTGCTTTTTACCGTGAATCCTTTTTTGACGAGTTCTTTGCCTTCGTGTAAGAATTCCGGCGCCGCGAACGCCCCGGTAGCAGTCAGTCCGCTGACCGCGAACATCGCCGCAAGGCACAGCCCGATCATTTTCATGAGTCTCATTGTCGTCGTGCTCCCATGGAGGGTTGGGTTCGATCGACCTAGAGGTGCTCGTCATCTCAGATCGGATGCCCCTCACGCCGATCCCACCACCGGCCGACATGCGATGCCCGCTTGCCGACGGATGGAACAGCACTCGCACTGCAGCACAACCTTTGATCTATGTCAAGGAAATGAATAGCTGATGTTTCTTACTATCTGGCCCACAACGATAGGCCTATGCAGTCGCACTCGTCTGACTACACGTCGGCCGGCGCTCGACGTTCGACATCCCGGAAGCGCAGAACAGTGGAAAGAGCTTCAAGCGGTCGGCACGATGCGAGCGAGCTGCTCGGATACTCGAGCAACCTGCTCCTCCCCCATCCCGGGGAAGAACGGCAGCGCAACAGAGCGCCTGGCAACATCCTCGCAGACAGGGAACTGGCCATCGCGGTAACCGAAACGCTCGCGATAGAAGCTCATCAGGTGAATCGCAGGCAGGTATGGCTTGCTCTGGATGCCGACGTGTCCGAGCGCGCGCACGGTCTCATCACGATCGACGCCGTGGGGCAGCTGCACGACGAACACGAACCAGCCGCGAGTGTCTCCGTCTCTGTCGAGACACGGCACCTCCAGCCCCTCGATCCCGGAGAGCGCCTCGCGGTAGAGCTGCGCGACCCGAGCACGCGCGGCGAGCATCTCCTCCAGCCGCCGCAGTTGCGCGATCCCGAGCGCGCACGCGATGTCCGACAGGCGATAGTTGAACCCCAGCCTGTCGTGGTCGAGCCAGCCCATGTCCGGTGCACGGCCCTGGTTGCGCTCAGAGTCGATCCGCTCCTTCAGCGCAGCGTCCGCGAGTGTCACCATCCCCCCCTCACCGGTGGTGAGCTGCTTGTTTGCGTAGAAGCCGAACACCGCGGGGTGCCCGCGACCGCCCACCGGCGTCCCGTCCGCATGTGTCGCGCCGAGCGCCTCACACGCGTCCTCCACGATCCCCAGGTCGTGCTTGCCGGCCAGCCCCTCAAACGCAGGCATGTCGGCTGGGTAGCCGAAGATGTGAACCGGTAGCACCGCCCGGGTGCGCTCGCTCACCGCCGCGGCGGCCGCCTGCGGGTCGAGGTTGAGCGTGATCGGGTCGATGTCAGCGAACACAGGACGCGCGCGCTCGTACAGCGCCGCGTTCGCGGATGCCACGAACGAGAACGGGCTCGTGATCACCTCATCGCCCTCCCCCACGCCCACCGCGCGCAGCGCGAGGTGAAGCCCCGCCGTCCCGCTGCTCACCGCGCACGCCAGCGGCGCGGCCACGCGCTCGGCGAACAGACGCTCGAACTCGGGGACCCGCGGGCCGAGCGACAGCTGCCCCGAACGCAGCACGTCGATCACCGCGCGCTCCTCCGCCTCCCCCAACACCGGGCGCGCGAGCGGGATCACCTCCTCCATCTACGTCCTGTCGGCCGTGCCGGCCGGGCTCGCCGCCGCTCCGGCGGCATCCTCGCCGCCGCGCCCGCCGGGCTGCATGCCGTACTCGAGCGAGTCCACCAGCGCGTCCCACGACGCCGCGATCAGGTTCTCCGAGACCCCGATCGACCCCCACACGCCGTGCTTGTCGGACGCGTCGATCAGCACGCGTGTGATCGCATCGGTGCCCTTGTCCTCGTCGAGGATCCGCACCTTGAAGTTGACCAGCTCGATGTCGTGCAGGTGCGGGTACAGCTCGCCGATCGCCGCGCGCAGCGCCTTGTCGAGCGCGTGCACCGGACCGTCGCCCTCGGCGCTCGAGACGTAGCGCTCGCCATCGGGCGGGGGGGTCCAAATCTTGACGGTCGCTTCCGTCTCGGCCTTGCCGTCGGCGCGTTTCTCGACGGTCACGCGCCAGGACTCCAGACGGAACAGCGGCTCGTACACGCCCGCCTCCCTGCGCATCAGGAGCTCGAACGAGCCGTCCGCGGCTTCGAACTGGAAGCCCTCGTGCTCTAGCTCCTTCACGCGCTCGACCACCCGCTGGGCGAACCCCTCGTCGCCGGAGATGCCTGCCTGGCGGGCCTTCTCCGCGATCGTCGCACGGCCGGAGAGCTCGGAGATCAGCACGTCACTCTCGTTGCCCACCACCGTCGGGTCGATGTGCTCGAACGTCTGCGAGTCCGCGCTCACGCCCGCCGCGTGCAGCCCCGCCTTGTGCGCGAACGCGTGTTTACCGACGTACGGCTGAGCGGGGTTGGGCGTGCGGTTGAGCAGCTCGTCGAGGAAGTGCGCCGTCTCGGTCAATCGCGCGAGGCGTTCGGGCGCGAGCACTTCGCAGTTCATCTTCAGCTGCAGGTCGGCGATGATCGTCACGAGGTTCGCGTTGCCGGTGCGCTCACCGATCCCGTTGATCGTCCCCTGCACCTGTGTAGCACCCGCTTCCACAGCGGTGAGCGTGTTCGCGACCGCGCATCCGGAGTCGTCGTGGGTGTGGATCCCAAGCGCCACGCCGGGGAGCGCTTCGGTGACGACCGCGAACGCGGTGCGGATCTGCGGCGGCAGCGAGCCGCCGTTCGTGTCGCACAGCACCAGCCGCTCGGCGCCCGCGTCCGCGGCCGCACGCAGGCAGTCCAGGGCGTAGCCGGGATCCAGGGAGAAACCGTCGAAGAAGTGCTCCGCGTCGAGCAGCACGCGCTTGCCCGCGCCCACCAGGAAGCGCACCGAGTCGGCGATCATCGCGAGGTTCTCCTCGCGCGTCGCTCGCACCACCTTCTCCACGTGCAGCACCGACGCCTTGCCCACGATCGTGCACACCGGCGCGAACGAGCCCGCGAGGATCCGCAGGCCCTCGTCCTCCTCCGCGGCGACTTCGCGCCTGCGGGTCATGCCGAACGCGACGATCTCCGCGACGCTCAGCCGCTCGCCAGCGAGCAGCTCGAACAGCTCCTGCTCCTTCGGGTTCGACGACGGGAAGCCCGCCTCGATCATGTGCACCCCGAGCGCGTCCAGGGCCCGCACCACGCGCAGCTTCTCATCCGCCGTGAGGGTCAGACCGCCGCCACCCATCCCGTCGCGGAGGGTGGCGTCGTATAGCTGTATGTCGGGCAAAGGGGCTCCTAGCCTGCGGTTGCGGGCTGCTGCGCACTCGCCGCGGCATCGTCGCCGCTGGGCGTCTCCAGGGCGCGCGGGCGCACCACGTCGAGCCACTCGCGGTAGCGCTCGGTGCGCCCGTGGATCGCATCGTCGAATTCCTTCTGCAGCACGCGCGTGATCTCGCCGGGTTTGCCGGTGCCGATCCTGTGGTCGTCGACTTCGCGCACCGGCACCAGTTCGGCGGCGGTCCCGGACATGAAGATCTCCTCCGCGAGGTACATCTCCGCACGGCCGATGTCGCGTTCGATCACCGTGTAGCCGAGATCGCGGGCGATCTGGATCACCGATTTGCGCGTGATTCCGTCGAGGATCGAGTTGGACTGGCCAGGCGTGACGATCGCCCCGTCGCGCACGAGATAGATGTTCTCGCCGGTGCCCTCGCACACGTAGCCGTGGTCGTCGAGGAGGATCGCCTCCTCATAGCCCGACTTCACCGACTCGACCTTCGCAAGCACGTTGTTGAGGTACTGTCCGGCGGCCTTTGCGTGCGGGATCGAGGAGTCGGGGCTGATCCGCCGCCACGAGGACACCTTCGCGCGCACGCCGTCGCGCTGGCCCTCCTCGCCGAGGTACACGCCCCACTCCCAGCACGCGATCGTCACGTCCACGGGCGCGTCGATCGGGTTGAGGCCCATCGTGCCGTAGCCGCGGTAGACGATCGGGCGGATGTAGCAGGAGCTCATCCCGTTGCGCGCCACCAGCTCGGTCGTGGCGTTGCGCAGCTCCTCGGCGGAGAACGGGATCTCCATGTAGTAAAGCTCGGCGGACTTGAACAGGCGCTCGACGTGCTCGGCGTTGCGGAACACCGCCGGGCCGAGCACCGTGTCGTAGCAGCGCACGCCCTCGAACACGCCCGTGCCGTAGTGCAGGCCGTGCGTCAGGACGTGGACCTTCGCATCCTCCCAGGCGACGAATTCTCCGTTCATCCAGATGAGGTCGGTCGGGTCCACGTTCACCAATGCTCCTATTCGAGGTTTCCCATTACTGCCCTTGTTGCCTGCTCGGTACCCGCGTCACCGCCCAGATCGGGGGTGCGAAGGCCGGCGGCCAGTGCGCTCTGCACGGCCGATTCTACAGCCGCGGCCTCGCTTGCCAAGCCCAGTCCGTGCTGCAGCAGCATCGCCGCGGAGAGGAACATCGCCAGCGGGTTCGCCACGCCGGTGCCCGCGATGTCCGGCGCGGAGCCATGAACCGGCTCGAACATGCCGGGGCCGTCGCCGCTCAGGGAAGCGCTCGGGAGCATGCCGATCGAGCCGGTGATCATCGCCGCCTCGTCGGAGAGGATGTCTCCGAACATGTTCTCCGTCACGATCGTGTCGAAGCGCGTCGGCGTCGAGACGAGCTGCATCGCCGCGTTGTCCACCAGCACGTGCTCCAGCTCGACCTGCGGGAACTCGCGCTCGCGCAGGCCCACGATCACCTCCCGCCACAACCGCGAGGTCTCCAACACGTTGGCCTTGTCGACGCTCGTGACCTTCGGGCTCGACGACCTCGCGAGCGCCGCGTTGAACGCCGAGCGGCCGATCCGCTCGATCTCCTCGGTCGTGTAGGAGCACACGTCGGATGCGGATGTCGCGGTGCGTGTCTTCTCGCCGAAGTAGATCCCGCCGGTGAGCTCGCGCACGACGAGCAGGTCGGTCCCCTCG
Organism: uncultured Solirubrobacteraceae bacterium; assembly: GCA_964588985.1. Classification (GTDB taxonomy): domain Bacteria; phylum Actinomycetota; class Thermoleophilia; order Solirubrobacterales; family Solirubrobacteraceae; genus Palsa-744. The sequence continues at coordinate 35,935 of CAZPQW010000023.1, read as the reverse complement.
ATCCGCTCGCGCCGCAACGGCGAGGCGTCATACAGCGCGGGGATCGGCTTGACGGGCCGCAGGTTCGCGTACAGCCCGAGCCCCTTGCGCAGCCCCAGCAGTCCCTGCTCGGGGCGCGGCTTGTTCGGGTCGGTGGTGTCCCACTTCGGCCCGCCCACGGCCGCGAGCAGCACCGCGTCGGCGCTCCTGCACGCCGCGAGCGTCTCGTCGGTCAGCGCGGTTCCGTGCGCGTCGATCGACGCGCCGCCGAACAGGTGCTCCTCGAACTCGAAGTCGCCCAGCCGTCCGAGCAGCTCGAGCGTCGGGGCCATGATCTCCGGGCCGATCCCGTCGCCGGGAAGGGTCACGATGCGATGTGCCATATCTGTCCCCTCCCTAGAGCGCCGTCGTCATCGGACCGGTGCGCTCGCGGTCGCGCTCGAAAGCCGCGATCGCATCGCCCTGCTGCAGCGTGAGCGCGATGTCGTCGAGTCCGCCGAGCAGGCGGTGCCTGATCTCGTGGTCGATCTCGAACGCCACCTGCCGTCCGTCGAAGCGAACCTCCTGCTCCTGCAGGTCGACCTCGCCCTCCCCCGCGCGCGCGAGCGCTTTGCAGTCCTCGTCGCTCATCACCACCGGCAGCAGCCCGATCTTGGTGCAGTTGGAGTAGAAGATGTCTGCGAACGACGGCGCGACGATCGCCTGGAAGCCGTAGTCCTGAAGCCCCCACGGCGCGTGCTCGCGCGAGGAGCCGCAGCCGAAGTTCTCGCCCGCGACGAGAATCGGGTTGGCCGGCAGGTCCCAGCCCGGCTCCTTGGCCCAGTCGTAGAACAGGAACTCCCCGAAGCCCGTACGCTGCACCCGCTTCAAAAACTGCTTGGGCATTATTTGATCGGTGTCCACATCGGCACGGTCGAGATGGCTCACGGGTCCTGTGATCACGGTTATTGGCTCCATCGTGGCCTCCTAGTTCCAGGTCCGGATATCGACAAAGTGACCCTCGATGGCGGCCGCGGCTGCCATCTGCGGGGATACGAGGTGGGTGCGCCCGCCGCGGCCCTGGCGCCCCTCGAAGTTGCGGTTCGAGGTCGACGCGCAGCGCTCGCCCGGCTGCAGGGTGTCGGGGTTCATGCCGAGGCACATCGAGCACCCCGCGACGCGCCAGTCGAAGCCCGCGTCGCGGAACACCCGGTCCAGCCCCTCGGCCTCGGCCTGTTTCTTCACCTGCTGGGACCCCGGCACGACCATCGCGCTCACGTTCGGGGACACCCTGCGCCCCGCGACCACCTCGGCGGCCGCGCGCAGGTCACCGATCCTCGAGTTGGTGCACGAGCCGATGAACACCCGGTCGATCGCGATCTCATCAATAGGAGTTCCAGCCGTCAGCGCCATGTAGGCGAGCGCGCGCTCGGTCGCGTCACGCTCGGCTGGGGTGTCGAACTCCTCCGGTGCCGGGACCCTCTCGGTGACCGCGCGCACCATCCCGGGGTTCGTGCCCCACGTCACCTGCGGGGAGATCGCGGAGGCGTCGACGACCACTTCGGTGTCGAAGCTCGCGCCGTCATCGGTCTTCAGCTCGCGCCAGCTCGCGATCGCCGCGTCCAGCTCCGCGCCCTTCGGCGCTCCGGGGCGCTCGGAGTCGGTGAACCACGCGAACGTGGTGTCGTCGGGCGCGATCATCCCCGCGCGTCCGCCGCCCTCGATCGTCATGTTGCACACCGTCATGCGGCCCTCCATCGACAGCGCCTCGATCGCTGGGCCCGCGTACTCGACCACGTGGCCCGTCAGCCCGCCCACGCCGACCTGGCCGAGCGTCGCCAGGATCAGGTCCTTGGCGGTCACGCCGAAGCCCAGCTCACCCTCGTAGCGCACGCGCATCGAGCGCGGCTTGTTCTGCACCATGCACTGCGTCGCCAGCACGTGCTCCACCTCGCTCGTGCCGATCCCGAACGCCAGTGCGCCGAACGCGCCGTGCGTGGAGGTGTGCGAGTCGCCGCACACGATCGTCATCCCCGGCTGCGTCACGCCCAGCTCCGGGCCGATCACGTGCACGATGCCCTGGCGGTCCGAGCCGAGCGAGTACACCGGGATCCCGAACTCCGCGCAGTTGCGCTCCAGGGTTTCAACCTGCACGCGCGACAGCTCGTCCTTGATGCGCGCCGCCACCGGCGTGCCGTCGGTGGGCGTGTTGTGGTCCGCGGTCGCGAGCGTGCGGTCGGGGCGACGCACCGTGCGCCCCGCCAAGCGCAGCCCGTCGAACGCCTGCGGGCTCGTCACCTCGTGCACCAGGTGCAGGTCGATGTACAGGATCCCCGGCGTAACCTCGTGGGCCTCCCAGATCTTGTCGAACAGCGTCTTTGGCATCGTCATCGGTCCTCGTGGTCGGGGGTCGTCTAGCTGCGTCTCAACCCGGCGGAGACGACCGCCAGGAAGGCGGCGTCCTCGTCGGTGGGGTTCTCGAAGTGGTGCGGCAGGTCCGCGTCGAACGTCACGCAGTCCCCCGCCTTCAGCTCGTGGCGCTGCCCGTCGCAGATCAGCGCGATCGCGCCGTGCTCGACCAGCGCCGTCTCGCGGCTGCCCGGCTCGTGCATCGGCGGGTCATCAGACGCGCCCGTGGCGCCGCCCGGGGCGAGCGTGTGTCGAGACAGCTCGGCACGCTGGCCCGGCTGGGCGGATGTGAGCACCTCGAAGCTGTGCCCGCGCTTGCGGTTGCCGCCGTGCTGGCGCCCCTTGGCGCGGACGATCGTCACCGTGCCGCCCTCGTCGAGGCGTAGCAGTTGCGAGAGGCGCAGCTCGAGGCCCGAGGCGATGCGCGACGCGACGGTCAGCGTGGGGCTCGTCTCCCCGCGCTCGACCTGCGAGAGCATCGGCGCGCTCACGCCGCTGCGCTCCGCCAGGTCGCGCAGGGAGAAGCCCGAGGCCTCGCGCAGCGCCTTCACGCGCGCGCCGATCACGGCCGAGTCGAACTGGTCTCCAGAGGGGGTGTCAGCCGCCATACAAGCGTACGCTATCACAGACGCACTGTGCGGCCGAGCGTTTCGTCTCAAGCGCGCGTCATCGTGAGTTCTAGCGAGCTATGGACACTTATAGTGATTATCCTATAAGTCCATATAACTTTGTATAGCCCATGGACCCGCTCAACAATCCCTACACCCCCAACGCCGGCTCCCGGCCGCCCGCGCTCGCCGGCCGCCACGCGGAGCTCGAGCAGTTCCGCGTCCTGGTCGGCCGTATGGCCCGTGGTGCGACCGAGCAGAGCATGATCATCCGCGGCCTGCGAGGAGTCGGCAAGACCGCACTGCTGAACATCTTCGAGGACCAGGCCGAGAACGCAGGCTTCCTGACCTTCTACCACGAGCTGACACCACACGCCGGACTCGCCGGCGAACTGGCCCGAGACACTCAGCTCGCGCTCGCGCGCCTGAAGCTCACCGCGAAGATGCTCGCCACGATCCGAGGCGCGCTCGGACAGCTGCAGTCGATCAAACTCTCCGGCCCAGAAGGGATCGGCCTGTCGATCGACCTACGCCGCGCCGACGAAGCGACGCTCGCGAGCGACCTCACACAGCTCTTCCTCCAGCTCGGGCAAGCCGCGCGCGCGGCCAAGAGCGGGATTGTGTTCCTGCTCGACGAGGTCCAGTTCGCCGAGCCCGCCCAGTTTCGCGCGATGATCAGCGCACTGCACCGAGCGACACAGCGCAACCTGCCAGTAACGCTCGCGGCGGCCGGCCTGCCCCAGATCCCGAAGCTCACCGGCGAGGCTCGCAGCTACGCCGAGCGACTCTTCACGTTCCCCGTCATCGGCAACCTCTCACAGCAGGACGCCGAAGCAGCGCTCGTGGAGCCCGCATATGCCCACGACGTCGCGTTCGAAGAGGACGCGATTGCCGCAGCACTCGTCTGGACCGCCGGCTACCCCTTCTACATCCAGCAACTCGGCAAGCACGCGTGGAACCTCGCCTCAGCCTCGCCGATCTCACTCGCGGTGATCGAAAGCGCCAAGCCCGCCGCCCAGGCGGCGCTCAACCAGACCATGTACGAGGTCAGAATGCAGCGCTCCACCAACGCCGAGCGACACTACATGCGCGCGATGGCCGAGCTCGGACCCGGCCCCTACCGCTCCGGCGACGTCGCCCGCGCGGCCGGCAAGCCGACCACCGCGTTCTCCCCCGTCCGCCAAAGCCTGCTCGAGAAGGGCCTCATCTACGCCACCGAGGACTACGGCCACATCGACTTCACCGTGCCACGCTTCGACCAATACCTCAGACGCCAACTCCCCTACCGCTCGCCACGCAAGCAAAGCCAGACACGCAGCCGATCGTGATGAGCGACGCCCTGCTCATCGCTAGCCTCTTGAACGTGAGCACGCACATGACCACAGTCACCGTAGAGGAACTCTTGAAGCTCCACGACGACGGTGTGCGTCATGAACTGGTCGAAGGACAGCTGAGGGTCATGCCTCTCGCGTGCGTCGCTCACGGTCGTGTCACGTCCACCGCGAGCTGGCTTTTGGGCAACCATGTGCACGAGACCGAGATCGGCGTGGCGGTCGCCGCCGGGACCGGATTCATCCTGGCCAGCGATCCGGACACCGTCCGCGCGCCGGATGTCGCCTTCGTCCGTCGCGACCGAGTGGAGGCCGTGGGCAGGACGGAGCACTTCTGGCCCGGCCCGCCAGATTTCGCTATCGAGGTCATCTCCCCCTCCGGGGCCGATGCGCCTCACGACAGCCGACCCGAGGTGCACTCCAAGACGCTGGACTGGCTGGCGGCCGGGACGTTGGCAATCCTTGTGCTTGACCCCGCCGAGCGAACCGCGACCGCCTACAGAGCGCTCGACAACGTGCGCACCTACACCGACGGCGACATCGACCTCAGCGACGCAGTACCCGGCTGGGTGGTCGCGGTCGCCGACTTCTTCGCCTGACGCGCAGGTCCGGCCAACAGTCGAGCCCTACGCACTTGCCGACGCACACAGCCCAGCGAGCGGCTCACAGGCGCCTATCTGGCGTGCCGCCTCGTTTAGCTGCGCATCGCTGAACTCCCACCGACCCAGCAGCGACTCGGAGACGCCCGGATCAAGCCCCGGCGGAGACGGGTCCGCGGGTGGAACTGGAATGGCATGGCTGCGGAACGGCGCCTTCATCGCTGCGCGTGGAAACCGAGGATGGCCGGTTGGGACGGGGCTTGATCTCCTCACACCGGCTTGACGGTGGCAGTGATCCCGAGCGCCTGCAGGCATTCAGAGAGTCGATCGGCCACATCGCCGCTGATGACTAGCTGGAGTGTGCCTTGGCCGTACGAGATCGTGCGCTCGTCGAGCGCCTGGTAGAGGGCCTTGAACAGCGCGGCCAGATCGTCGGCGGATGCATCATCGCCGAGCAGGTTCTTCGTGAACGAGAACGCCACCTGCTGCTCCTGCGTCGGAGCGAGCGTCGGGCTGCCGCCGCCGTCGCCAGCCCGCGAGCCCCCAGGCGCACTAGGCGCGGCCGGCGCCAACGACTCCTCGGGCGCACCGCCGCCAGCCCCCGCGCTCACCTCGGCAGCCTTCGGTTTGGCGAGCCGAAGCCCGGCGCTCGTGAGATTCACCTGGTTGGGTGCTGTCACGACCACCGGATCGCCGGCGCCATCGATGATGTCGACTCTTCCCTCTGTGACCGCGTCGTAGATCGCCTGCTGCAAGTCGTGATCACCGCCGAAGAGCAGCGGCAGCCTCGGCGCCGAGTAGAACGCCGCCCGCAAGTCCGACAGCGTGCGCCCGTAGTCGCTGTCGCGCAGGTTGTGGACGAGCGCTTTCCCGTTGAACGCGCCGGTGTCGAATACCTTGTCCCGCTCGGCGAGCGCCTTCCACACGATCGTCCCATCAAGGCTCGTACTGTTCTCCGCATCGAAGGTGTGCTGCCCCAGGCGACGCTCGCCGTCGGGGTCGGGCTGGGCGAGGTAGGCGATGTGCTGATAGGCGCGCTTGACGGCCTTCTCAAGCTGGTCCTTGGCCTCCGCGAGCTCCTTCGTGCCGGTCGCCTTGAGGTCGTCGTCGTTCTGCACCTCCGGCGCTGCCAGTGCTCGCTGTCGCGTGAGGTACTCGACAGCGACGCCGCGCGCGTGCGATCGGCGTTGTGTGTTCGCCACCGCGAACACACAGCTCGACGCCCACTGAACCGGAAGCTGCGCCGTGCCGGCGCCGAGCCCCATCGCCACCGTGAGCCCCTCGATCGTCGGCGCCTCGCTGCCATTGCGAAGGCTGAACTGGGCTGGATCGAGCACGACCAGTCGCGTCGTGTGCGCCTTGTCGATCCCGGCCGTGGACAGAACCTCGGCCGGCGTGCGAGCGCCGTCTGCCGCGACGAAGAGACACTCACGGAAAGGCCCACCGTTCGACAGGCGCTGCGCGAACTCCCAGATCACCTCGTCGCGCTCGGGCTCGGTGATCGTGTGGCGGATGTTGTTGACCAGCATCCGATGGGTCAGCCGCGTCGAGAGGAAGTAGCGCGCGGGCTTGTTGTGCCCCTGGCCCGGGACCACCTCGATCGCAGACATGCCGGTGTCCGGGCCGACCAGCTCGTCGACGACCGTATCAGCGTCGGTCACCGTGAAGGCTAGGTCGGGCACGCTGCACGCAGCCTTGACCTCCGGGGCACTGGCACCGCGCCCACGACCGGGGCGCAACGTACCGACGATGCTCGCGAGGAACACGAACGTCGCTGCCCGCTCGGACGCCCGAGGATTCGCGTAGCCCCACAACAGCGACTCGCGCTCAAGATCGAGCCGGCGCGCGGTCCCACCGGTCTCGTCATTGTTGACAACCTCCAGCTCGGCCAGGCTGCGGTAGTTCGCGATCGTCCTGTCGTCCTCGAGGAGACCCGAGCCCAGCAACGCCTCGCGAACAGCCGAGTCACCAAGCGGGAGGTCGCCAGGCCCGATCAAGGCCGGCGCCCAATTGCCGGCGTTGCCGCGCTGCTGCTGGGCGTAGACGGTCGCCGCGAAGATCCGGATCGTCGAACGGACGCGCTGGAACCCGGTGACCTGGCTCCACTCCTCCCGGGCGATCGCCATGAGGTATGGGTGAAACGGGTAGCACGCGGCGACTTGCTGTGCCCAGTCCTCGCACCAGCTCGCGCCGATCTGGCCCCAGACGCTCTTCGTCCACGCCGGGTCGGAGTGGATCGGCTCGTACTGCGCTGCCGTTGCGCTGAGCACCTCGGCCGGTGGCTCGCCGTCGAAGAGCCGGCGCCGCAGGATGTCCGCGAAGTCGCCGACCTCGGTCACGGTCGCCGGCGTGCCGTTACGCTCGAGCAGCGAGTTGAGGTCGTCGCGCCGCTCCTTCGCAGCCGGCGACAGCGAGGTGGTGTCGCGATCCGAGGCGATCATCACCACCAGCAACGCCACGCGCGGCACGTCGTTGGCGACGTCGAGCAGCGCACGCAGGAAGCCCATGTCCTGCGCGGTGAGCTCGGGTCTGTTTGCCCCGTCCAGCCCGTTGCCGACGTAATCAAGGACCTCGTCGATGATGATGAGAACCGGCCGGTTGAGCGCTTTCAGCGCTTCGGCGATCTTGCTCTTGTCACTGAAGTACGGCTGATAGCGCTCGTAGAGCGTGTAATCCTTGGAGAACAACCGCCACAGGAACCGCTCGTAGAGGCTCGTCGCCGGGCCGTCGAACTCCTGGATCGGAGCACTCGGCGTCATGTTGTCGCACGGCAGCACCACTACGTGCGGCGAGGACAGATCGGCAGGCAGATCGCGCCCGAGCTTCTCCTTCGCCCGCTCGCGAATCGCGACTCCGAGCTGTGTGCTTAAGAGCCCGTCAGGGTTGGCGGCCAGGTGATAGGCGCCAATACACGCGTGAGACTTGCCGCCGCCCATCCCCTGGTCGAGACGCGTGACGGCGCGTGTATGAAGATAGTCGTCCTCGCCTCCGACCCGTACCGCGATCTCCGTGAGGAGGTCGACAAGGCGATCGGTCGGATGCGTGATCTCGCCGTAGTAGCTGGCGTCGGCGTACGGCGGCTTCGACGCTCCGGAGCCGTGCACGGCCTGAAACAGCGACATTTGAACGTCGTCGATCTGGCCCGACGCGTCGAGGATCTCCTGCCGCAGCTTGAGGGCCTTCCACCATGGCGTCGGGGCGCTCATACAGCGCTAGCCTCCATGGGGTCTGGTTCAGTGATCACAGTAGCTTGATCTGACGATCTTCGGTGTCCTGCTGGGCACGTTCAGCGCGCGCCACCTCAGCAACGTTCTCCGCCGCGCTGCCGATTCCCCCCCGCGCACGGAGAACGCGGTGAAACGCGATCGCGTCCGGATCGGAGTCGGGCAGACGATCGGCCAGGAACTGGATCGCCGCCCACAAGAGCTGGTCGTCGCAGTCGAGCGAGGACGACGCGAGCACTTCCCCCATCGCGGCAAGGCCTTGCTCCGATGCCGCAGCAAGTGCGAGTGCGACGTCGATCACAGCCGAGTCGGGGGTGATCCGCGCCTCGAACCTGTCCGAGGTCACAAGCGCAGCGCTCTTGTCTCCAGGCACCAGATCCTTCACACGCTCCATGTCGAGTGAGGAGGCGAGTGCTTGCCAGCGAAGCTCGGACTTGGCCTGTGGCTCGCGCTCGTACAGGCGCACCCACCACAGCGCGAACCGTGTTCTGGCATCGAACGCCTCTAGCGGGCGATCGTCGATCTCGACGGCCATAGCCTCCTGGACAGCCGCACGAGCGAGCGGCAGGAACGTGTGGATGTCGACGCGTTCACCCCGCGAGTCTCGAACCTCGCTGTAGCGGCCTACGACCTCCATGGCCGGTCCCGCCGCAGCCATCAGCATGTCAGCGGGAGCCAGACCCCATCGTTCCCAGTCCGGGTACCGGCGACGAATTTCCTTCCGGATCTCAGACTCGACGGAGCCCTTCCGACCGACAGGTCGGTTGACGGGCGCCGGCCGACAGGCCATCGTCAGGGTGGACACGATGTTCGAGAAACCGACCTTGCCTCCGGCCTCCGTCTTCGCCGGCCACGCCCCTGTGAGGACCAGACCTGCGGCGTCGATTGCCGCGAGAAGCCGCTGCCAAACCTCGGGCTCGCCGTGCCCGAAGACGATCGTGACGACGCCATCGTCTGCAACGACTCGACGCATCTCGGAGAACGCCTCGGCGATCTTGGTGTCGTAGTGACGCCGATCTCGATGGTCGTTGTTGCTCGTCCCGCCCTTCTTGACGATGATCTCGAGATCCTTCTCCTGCACACCGTTTGGGTGTGCCGTGATCGCGAGCTCGGGCCAGCTCCGCACAAGCGCCCGCTTGAGCCACACGTAGAAGAGGTCGCTGGCGTCGCTGTAGTCGATCATCGCGTCGTACGGCGGGTCCGTCACCACTGCGGCGAGTTCTCCGTCCCTGAATGGGAGCGATGTCGCGCTACCTTGACTTACCTCAACGGGACGGCCGTGGACGCCGGGGGGCGGGAGGATCGCCTCCAGGGATCGGAGGGTGCCTCCGGATACCGACTCCCAGCTCCCAGGTCCGCCGCCTACCCCAACCTCGAAGTAGTCGAACGAGAAGTTGAGGCTCGACTCGGTCTGGAAGATGTCGCTCACGCCATCTCGGCTAACCGCCAGCACACACCCGCGAGTGGCCCTGCGCAACTTGCGAGCGAGTGCCGCAGCAGCGTACCCCGTAAGCGCTCGCACGTAGTCATCGCTGGCTCCCTGGCGGCGCACCTCGTCGCCAAGTACGGCGATCGTTCGGGCTAGTCGGATGAACGACAGGGTCTGTCTGTCATTCATCATGTCTCCGTAGGTGACCGCGCCGTAAACAGTCGCCTGCACCGTCCATGTGTTGCCGTCCGGGATCGGCTCGTCAGGGCGGGCGGGCAGCAACGGGCTGAAGCTCGCCTCAGTACGTAGGGCATCCGTTGCCGCAATCGCCGCTTCGAGCTCCTCAGGCTGAAGCTGCCGATAGCGCTTCCCCACTGCCGAGTCGATATCGGCGGCAAGAAGTGGGGTATCTGCCGCGTAGCCACCCGAGAGAAGTTCCATTTGCGCCGCTCGGTCGTGGCCAAATCCACAGAAGGGACAGACCGCGAGCTTCCCGCCGCTGTCGTATCTGCTCTTCCCAGGCGGGACTTGCCGCGTGGGTGTTCCAAGAGGCGGACCGTCATGAACACGCACGCTCCAAGTACCCACCGCACGATCCGTCTCGATGGCAAACGACTGGCCCTCGTCAGCGGTGAGCGTGCCGGATCGAGACTTCTTGGTTGTCCCCTTCCGCAGTTCGAGCGATCCGACAAGCGGGAACGTGCGACCACACTCCCGGCATGGGATTGCCAAGGCCCACAAGTAACCCCATGGCCGCCGACCGTCGACTGCCGGGTAGAACTCCGCCATGGCTTCTGCGTGGCGACGGCCCACTTCGTCGATGAACGCGGAAGCATCCCCGACAAGCCGCGGCCTTGCGCCTGTCAGTGACCCTGACGGATCGTGAAGATCTAGTGCCGGCTCGTGATCCCAGTTGCGATTGGTGTACTCCGCAAGGAGCCGCGATGCCAGAACCGCAACCCAGCTGTAGTCCAACGCATAGGCGGGCAGGCCAAGCCGCGCGGCCTCGAGAGGGATCATCCCTCGACCACTGAACGGATCGAGCATGGCGACGCGGTCGCCGAGCTGCCGTTCGATCTCTGCACGGACTTCTTTCGAGTCGGCGAACCGGTCAGTCATCGCGTCGTGGACGAGTTGTTGCAGCCGAGCCTGCTCCACGGAATCGTCCGGCCAGGGCAACAACGAGCAGAGGACCGCCGCCCTGGCCTGAGCGGTAGGGCGCTTCGCGAACCACGTCATCAGCCCGACCTCCATGTTGCCCGACCCCCAGCCGGACCTGCTGTTCGCGCTGACCTCGGGGCCAGGGAACCACCGCTCGATCATCCGGGTCATTGCGTGCTCCCGGGTGCGTTCTTGAGAGTTGAGCCGGGCACGCGAAAGATCGCATCTCCGACCATGTCGCCACTGAATAGGGTCGCCGGATCCTCGTAGGCGCCGAAAAGTCGGCCGGTGCCGTCGGCGCACTGGTCGACGACGTAGAGCCAGTAGCTCGTTCGGTACTGGGTCGCGATGAGAACCTCGTTGCCGGTCATGCGGATGCCGGCGCTGGAGGCGTCGTCGGCGACGCCCTTGACCTCGACCTGGCGCACCTGCGACTGGCGGCGTGCCTCCAGGTCGTAGCCGCGACCCTCCGTGTGCACGTCCTCGACACGCCACCCGTCCGCTTCAAGGAACTGCTGGACGTACTTCATGGCGATCCACTCTGACTCGGCCGCCTCGGCCAGCTCGGGCGTTGCGGTGGGAAGAACGCGCAGCCGGCCGAGGAGTCGCGGTGTCGTCAGCTCGACCTGGGCAAGCTGCTGGAGCTGCTCAAGGCGATGCGCCGTTTGCTGCTGGAGCTGCTGGCGCAAGTTGATGCGCTCTTCGCGGTCCTGGATCGAGTCGGTGATCTCCAAAGGAAGGTTGTTCAGGTCCTTGCGGGCTTGGGCGAACCACTCGCGGCGGACCTTGCGGTGCTCGACGAGGGTTGACTGCGCCACCTGTGCAGATGCTGCCTCCGCTGCCTGGAGGCGCGCGGGATGAGCCTGGGTGCCCTGAGCCTTGCTCGGCACGAGGTTCGCGAGCGTCTCCCAGCGCACAGCACGGGCACTCCCACCGTCGTCGACCTTGACCAGGGTGGCCCACACGCTGTTGCGCTGGCCGCTGGACTCGGTCATCTCCGCTTCAAAGGCGTAAAGGTCGTAGGGAGTGAGGCTCGTGGGGTCATCGACGGCGCCCGACTGGAACACGTCTTCCGCCAACTCGGAGTCGGCGATCTCAATCAACTCGGTGAACGCCGGCTCACCAGGGCCGAGAGTGACCAGGCCGCCGAGATCAATTGTTGTTGCGCCCCGGACGGCTTCGCCGCTGGTCGCCACTAGCGCTTCCGCTCCTCCGCCGAGGCTCTTCGGCAGGCCGGCCTCCCGTGAGATCCGGCGGAAGCCGTCGCCGGCGGCGGTCTTCTGGACCGTGACGATGCCGGCGCCGTTGAGACGATCGAGATAGGCCTCGACGATCGCGGGGTTGATGCGGGCGAACAGGTCGCGCTGGAGCAAGGTCAGCGCGGCGACGGCGTCGACCTGACTTGCGAGGCGGCGCTCAGTGTCCTTCACCTGTCGCGCGACGCGCTCCAGGTCCCGTGCCTGCACTTGCGCTGCCGCGTGGGCCGCAGCTGCCTTGCGGTCCTCGTCGTTGCCGTAGAGGTCAGTGAGCCACTTGTCGTAGTCGACGCCTGTGATCTCCGCAACCGCCGACAAGCTGTCGAACATCTGACCGTGCAGCTCGTTCGCGGCGATGACGAAGTTGTTGAGCAACGTGAGCAGTGTCCCGCCCTCTCGAGTATCGGACGCGACGAGGTTGTAGAGAAAGACGTCGCGGTGCTGCCCAACCCGGTGGATTCGGCCCATGCGCTGCTCAAGGCGAACGAGCGACCACGGTATGTCGTAGTTCACGAGGACGTGTGCTGCTTGCAGGTCGATGCCCTCGTTGCCGGCGTCGGTGGTAACGATGATCTGAAACTCGCCACGCATGAACGCCAGCCGGACCTCGTCGCGCTCGCGATGGGTCTGACGTCCCGAGTAGACGCGTACGGTGAAGCCCTCGGCGTCGAGGCGATCGGCGATCCACTCCGCCGAGTCGGCATACTCACTGAAGATGACCGCCTGTTCGGAGTTGCCGGGCACGATGCCGTTGGCGGCCAAGCAGTCCTCGATGAGGCGCTTCCACTTCGACGGACGCCACGCAGAGCCGATCTCGTCGAGCTGGCTGATCAGCTTCTTCAGCTCGGCGCGCTCGGCGCGCGTCGCCGTCGAACCGGCGTGGATAACCTTGGCCTCGTCGACCTCGGTCTCATCGCCGGAGAACTCCCGATCGGCATCGAGGACGGCCTCGGCCTCACTCTTCTCGCCCATGTGCTCAAGACGACGCTGAAGAGTCCGCTTCAGAGCTTCGAGCGTCGACGCCGCACGCTTGCCGTAGACCATCCGCGCCAAAGGCTGGGCGACGGGCGGGAAGAACTTGTCGACCATCTCGAGCGCGACCTTGTAGAAGCCGAACTCGAACGACGACAGTGGTACCGCGATGTTGTCGGCCGTGCGGTTCTTAAACAGGCGAGTCTTGCCGTCGTAGTCGACGAGATCCTCCTTCATCCGGCGAAGAAAGTGGATGGGTCCCGGGCGCAGAGCTGGCAGCGAGACATCCGAGTTGTCGCCCGGATCCGGGTAGACCTCCGGGTCGACCAAGTGAAGCAGATGGCGGAACAGCCACTCCTTGCCGCGGTGCGGCGTCGCGGTCATCAGGAGCGCGCGCGGCGTGTTCTTCGCGAGCAGTCGGCCGACCTGATGGAACGACGTCGCGGTCGGGGTGAGGCGATGCGCCTCGTCGAAGATCACGAGGTCCCAGCCTGCAAGGTCAGGCCGGATCGCATCCTGGACGACAGGGTTCACCGCAGCGAGCTCGAGCGACACGACCCAGAGGTTGTGCGCGCCGACCGCGTCCTCCCGGATCGTGTTCGCGGTGAGATGGCGCAGACCGCCTCCGAAGAAGCGATCAAAGTCCGCGACCCACTTGGACGTGAGGTTGGCGGGGCAGACGACGATGGCGCGCTGCACCAAGCCGAGCCGCTGCATCTCACGCAGGTAGAGCCCGGCCATGATCGTCTTGCCCGTGCCAGGCTCGTCCGCCAGCAAGAAGCGGAGGAGCGGCTGCGGCAGCATCGCCCCGTAGACGGCGGTCGTCTGGTGGGCGTAGGGCCGGAGCTGCGTTGTGGCGATCGCGCTCGACTCCGCGTTCGTGGCGGCCGCAGCCATCCAGCGTGTCCACATGCCGGCGAGGACCCTGGCCGAGTCACCGGAGCCGTCCGAGACTACGGCGCGCACTATCGCTTCCAGGCCCGGGCCGACCTCGACCTCGTAGACGCCGCCAGCGTCGTCAGCCAAGAACACCGTTGCAACCCCGGCGGCGTTCACCGGCGTAACGAAGCGGACCGACGCGAACTCCGGAATGCCTTCCGCCGCGACGCGCACCCGCTGGCCCGGCTGGAGATCTTCGACCACGGCGACCATGCGACCGAAACCGTATCGCGCTTCGCCGGAGCTCCAATGCGTCATCTGGCCGCCGCTGGGTGGTCGCGGTCGCCGACTTCTTCGCCTAAACGCGAGGCGACGGCAACACGCGACCCAGCCCGACCCCGGTAGGGGGCCTCGTATAGAAACGAGATCAGCCCGCCGTGGCCTCCGGCAGCCCGATCGTCTCATCCACCTGCGAGCGCGCGATCGCCACCGACAGCGCCCGCACATACGCCCGCGCCGCCGCGTCGATGATGTCCGTCGACACGCCCTGCCCGGCGCCCGTGAATCCGTCGATCTCCACCACGATCGACACCTCGCCCAGGGCGTCCTGGCCCTCGGTGACAGCCCCGATCGTGAAGTCGTTCAGCTTCGCCGCCAAGCCCGTCGCGTGGTTCAGGGCCTGGAATACCGCGTCGATCGGACCGTCCCCGGTGAACGAGCCCTTCGCCGAGCTGCCGTCCGGCAGCGTCACCGAGACCTTCGCCAACGGCGGGCGCAGCGACGAGGCGTCCACTTCGAACCACTCCAGCGTGTAGCCCGGGATCTCCTCGCGCAGTTCGTCCGTCACCAGCGCCTCCAGGTCCATCGCCGTGACCTGCTTCTTGCGGTCCGCGATCTCCTTGAAGCGCTTGAACGCCGTGTTCAAAGCCTGGCCGTCCAGCTCGAAGCCCATCTCCTCCAGCGCTTTGCTCAGCGCATGGCGGCCCGAGTGCTTGCCCAGCACGATCGAGTTGCTGCGCAGCCCCACCGTCGTCGCATCCATGATCTCGTACGTCGTGCGCTCCTTCAGCACGCCGTCCTGGTGGATGCCCGCCTCGTGCGCGAACGCGTTGCGGCCCACGATCGCCTTGTTCGGCTGCACCTGGTAGCCGGTCAGACGCGACACCAGCCGGCTCGTGCGCGCGATCTCCGTCGTGTCCACGCCCGTCCACAGGCCCAGGCTCGGCTCGCGCGTGTGCAGCAGCATCACGATCTCCTCCAGCGACGCGTTGCCCGCCCGCTCGCCGATGCCGTTGATCGCACACTCCACCTGGCGACAGCCCGCTTCCACGCCCGCCAGCGAGTTCGCCACCGCCAAACCCAGGTCGTCGTGGCAGTGCACCGACACCACCACGTCGCGCAGGCCCGGCACCAAGCGATACAGCTCCTCGAACATCGCCGCGTACTCGCGCGGCATCGTGTAGCCGACCGTGTCGGGCACGTTGATCGTCGTCGCGCCCTCCTCCAGCGCGATCTGGATCACCTCCGCCATGTACTGCACGTCCGAGCGCGAGCCGTCCTCCGGCGAGAACTCCACGTCGTCGGTGTATTCGCGCGCCTGCGCCACCGCCGCGCGCACCTGGCCCTTCACGTCCTCGCGCGTCGTCTGCAGCTTGCGCTCGATGTGGATGTCGCTCGTCGCGATGAACGTGTGGATCCGCGGGCGCTCGGAGTCCTTCACCGCGTTCCACGCCGCCTCGATGTCCTGGCTCGACGTGCGCGCCAGCCCGCAGATCACCGGGCCTTCCACCTCCCGCGCGATCGCCTGCACCGACTCGAAGTCGCCCGGTGAGGTGATCGGGAACCCCGCCTCGATCACGTCCACACCCAGACGCGCCAGCTGGTGGGCAATCTCCAGCTTTTCCTGCTTGTTCAGGGATATCCCAGGCGACTGCTCGCCGTCGCGCAGGGTCGTGTCGAAGATCAGGACGCGGTCTTTCGCGTCTCGTTCAGTCGTTGAGTTGCTCATGCCGTTCGTTCTCCTTCTATATCTCGCTTTGGCTTCCTCTCTGCTGGGTATGCGGCTACGCGGCCGCCACGCGCTATTCCCCCCGAGGGGGGAGGAGGAGAAGCTGCAGAAGCGAGATCTGGAACGACATCTGGACCGACAAGGCTAGCACCGTCTACGGCGAGCGCAAGCGCCCGGCTCAGGGGGTCAGGACGACCTTCCCAACGTTGCGCCGCTCGACGATCGTCGTCTGCGCCGCGCCGGTCTCCTCGAATCCGAACGCTCCCGACACGACCGGTTTGACCGTGCCGTTCGCCAGCAGCTCGCGCATCGGGCCGATCCACGGCTCGAGCGTCCCGCGGTCCTTCCACAGGCTCAGCATGTTCAGTCCGATCACAGCCTTCGATTCGGACATCTGCTTGATCATGTTGAAGCGCGGCATCCGCGCCACCGCGCGCAGCGCCGTCACCACGTTTTTGCGCTCGCCCGAGACCACCGAGGAGGCGCCGAACGCGACCAGCCGGCCACCCGGGCGCAGCAGGTTGTAGCTCGTCCGGAAACTCTTGCCGCCGACCGCGTCGAGGATCACGTCGAACTTCGGCAGGCCCGTCTCCCACCCCGCCTTCGTGTAGTCGAGCGCATGGTCCACGCCCAGCTCGAGGATCCGCGCGTGCTTGCCGGGCGAGGCGGTGCCGTACACCTCAGCGCCCACGTGCTTCGCGATCTGCGTCGCCGCGATGCCCACGCCACCGCCGGCGGAGTGAACCAGCACGCGGTCGCCCGCCTGCAGGCTGCCGTAGCCGAGCAGCGCCGCCCACGCCGTGCCGTAGTTGACGGGGATCGCCGCGCCCTGCTCGAACGTGAGCTCGTCGGGCAGCGCCATCACGTCGCTCGCCCCCGCCACCACCTGCGAGGCGTAGCCGCCGAATTTCGTGCCCGCGAGCACGCGCTGGCCCGGGCTGAGCGATGGGTGGGACTCCGCAACGCCCTCCCCCAGCTCGAGGATCGTTCCCGCGACCTCGTAGCCCACCACGCACGGCGTGTCGGGCGCGTCGGCGTACATGCCCATCCGCGCCATCACGTCGGCGAAGTTCACGCCCGCCGCCGCCACCGCGATCCGCACCTCGCCCGGCCCCGCCGTCGGGTCCGCTTTCTCCTGGACCTGCAAGACACCGGGTCCGCCGTGCTTGGTTATCACCACCGCGCGCATTACTTAGCGCACACTAACCGATCCGCGTTCGGCTGGCTAGTGGCTAATCGAGATTCACCGACCAGCCGTTCACGAACCCCTCCTGCGCGAGGATCTCCGCCAGCACCCCGGCCGGCACCGGAGCGTCCGTCGTCACCACCATCGCCGCCAGGCGACGGTCCTCGCCGTCGTCGCCGTCGGGGGTGTGCCCCACCGCGGCCGAGGAGATGTTGATCCCGTGCGCGCCGAAGATCGTGCCCACCGTGCCGATCATCCCCGGCAGGTCCTCGTAGCTGAAGATCGTCACGTACGGCGCCAGCTCGATCGTCAGCCGCCGGCGCTGTACCTCCACCAGGTGCGGCACGCGGTTCGGGCCGATGCCCGTGCCCGCCACCGCCACGCGCTCGCCGCCCGCGATCACCGTCACGCGGATCAGCTCGTTGAAGTCCTCCGCCTCGGACACCGCCTTCGCCTCGAACACGATCCCGCGCTGCTGCGCCATCGTGGGCGCGTTCACCAGGTTCACCTGCTCCTCCGTGCGGCCCTGCAGCGCCCCCATGATCACCGCGAGGCCCAGCAGGCGCGTGTCGAAGTCCGCGATCCGCCCGAGGAACGCCGCCTCGATCCGCTCCACCGAGCTGCCCTCCGCGAGCTCCATCGCCAAACGGCCCAGCTGCGTCGCCAGCGGCAGGAACGGCCCCAGCATCTCCATGTCCTCCGCGCCGATCGCCGGGATGTTCACCGCCGTCGAGACCACGCCGTCGGTCAGCGCCGCCACGACCTGCTCCGCCGACTGGTAGCCCGCACGGTCGGTCGCCTCCGCGGTCGACGCGCCGAGGTGCGGCGTCACGACCACGTTGGGGTAGCCGAACAACGGGTTCTCCGTCATCGGCTCGCTCGGGAACACATCCAGCGCCGCGCCCGCCACCTTGCCCGAGTCGAGCGCGTCCTTGAGCGCCGCTTCGTCGATCAGCCCGCCGCGCGCGACGTTCAGCACGCGCACGCCGTCGCGCATCTTCGCGAACGCGTCCGCGTCGAGGAACCCTTCGGTCTCCGGGGTCTTCGGCAGGTGGATCGTGATGAAGTCCGCCTGCGCGTACACGTCCTCCGGGCTGTCCGCCTTCTCCACCCGGTGCTCGAGATACAGCTCCGCGCTCACGAACGGGTCGAACGCGATCACGTGCATGCCGAAGCCGCGCGCGCGCTGCGCCACCAGTTGGCCGATGCGCCCGAAGCCGAGGATCCCGAGCTTCTTGTCGTAAAGCTCCACGCCGGAGAATTTCGACCGCTCCCACTTCCCCGCCGTCAGCGACGCGTAGGCCTGCGGGATGTTGCGCGCCAGCGCCAGCAGCAGCGCCATCGTGTGCTCCGCCGCCGTCACCACGTTCGACTGCGGCGCGTTCGCCACCACGATCCCGCGTTTCGTCGCCGCGTCCACGTCCACGTTGTCCACGCCCACGCCGGCGCGACCGATCACGCGCAGGCGCGTGCCGCGCTCGATCAGCTCCGCCGTCAGCTTCGTCGCCGAGCGGATCAGGATGCCGTCGTACTCGCCGATCCGCTCCGCCAGCTGCGCGTCGTCCCAGTCCGCGCCCAGCTCCACGTCGAAGTGCTCTTCGAGCAGCGCCACGCCCGAGTCGCCGATCTTCTCCTTCACCAGGACCTTCAAACGCTCACTCATCAGGCAATCCTCTCCACTACCCAGTCGATGCAGTTGGTGAGCGCCTCCACGTCGGCGCTGTCGATCGCGGGGAACATCCCGATCCGCAGCTGGTTGCGGCCGAGCTTGCGATACGGCTCCACGTCCACGATCCCGTTCGCGCGCAGCGTCTTCGCCACCGCCGCCGCGTCCACCGACTCGTCGAAGTCGATCGTCCCCACCACCAGCGAGCGCTTCGCCGGGTCGACCACGAACGGCGTCGTGTAGGACGTCCGCTCCGCCCAGCCGTAGAGGTGCTCCGATGACGCGCGCGTGCGGCCCACGCAGAAGTCCAGGCCGCCGCCGTCGAGCATCCAGCGCACCTGGTCGGCGAGTAGGAACAGCGTCGCCACCGCGGGCGTGTTGTAGGTCTGGTCCTTCACCGAGTTATCGAGCGCCGTGTGCAGCGACAGGAAGTCGGGGATCCAGCGATCGGAGGCGTGCAGGTCGGCGATCCGCTCCTGCGCGGCGGGGCTGAGCATCGCGATCCACAACCCGCCGTCGGCGGCGAAGCTCTTCTGCGGCGCGAAGTAGTAGACGTCCGTCTGGGAGAGGTCCACCGGCAGCCCGCCGGCGCCGGAGGTTGCGTCGATCGCGACGAGCGCGCCGTCCGGCACGCCTTCGGGTCTCACGACCGGCGCCATCACTCCGGTTGAGGTCTCGTTGTGCGCCCACGCCAGCAGGTCAACGCCGCCCTCTGTGGCCGCCGGCCCGACCGTGGAAGGGTCGGGAGCGTTTCCCACTTCGGCCGAAACCACGATCGGCTCGCCGAGGAAGGGCGCGCCCTTCGTCACGGAGGCGAACTTCTGCGAGAACTCGCCGAACGTCAGGTGAAGCGAGCGCTCGCGCACGAGACCGAACGCCGCCGCGTCCCAGAACGCGGTCGCGCCGCCGTTGCCGAGCGCCACCTCATAGCCGTCGGGCGCGGAGAACAGCTCGGTCAGTCCCGCGCGGATCTCACCCACGAGCGCCTTCACCGGCTTCTGGCGGTGGGAGGTGCCCATCAGCGCCGCGCCATCGGCCGCGAGGCGCGCGAGCGCCTCCGGACGCACCTTCGACGGTCCGCAGCCGAATCGCCCGTCGGCGGGCTTCAGCTGCTCCGGGATCACAAGTTGCTGCGGCTCTGTCAGGGGGCTCGTCGTCATTGGGGCTCCTCGCTCGGTCTGACCTTGGGGGGATGGTCGGTGATCTGAGGGTGCCCAGGCGCGCGGCGGTCCTGTGTCGTCACTTCCCGGTGGTGTACTCCACCCGAGCGCCAGTCGCGACGACGTGGGCGAGTTTAGCGAACGCGGCGCTTGTGTCGAAACCCGCCGCTAACCGTGCCAAAGCGACTCGCGCTCGATCACCGTCGAGCTCCAGCCCTCGGGCAGACGCCCCTCAGCCACACCCGACGCCCCCTCCAAACGCGAGCGATCCTCCGCCAGCAGGCAGAACTCAGGCGCCGGCCCCAGCACGAGCTGACGGCGCCACAGGCTCGCGTGGCCGGGCTCGATCCCGTCTCCCAGCAGCTCGCCCAGCCCGCGGTGAAGAGCACCTGCGGGACGTGCGACCCATACCGCAACCGATGCCCGCTCGAGCAGGTCGCTTCCGGCCTCGCCCTCTATGAGACCGTAAAGACCCGCGGTCCCGCCGCCGTAGCGCTTGGCCACGTCGTCGTGGCTGGTGCGGTGCCCACGACCGACGGCCGCCTCGTTCAGGACACCCAGCGCGGCGAAGTCCTCGAGCAGATACCAGTCCTCATAGGAGGCGCCCGTGCTCGCCTTGTGGGTCGGCCACGGCTTCTGCGTCACACGGAACGCCGCCGAGGAGCACATCCCCACGGGGCGGCTGTGGGCGAGCGAGCGATGGAAGGCCAGATTCGCGTGCTCGTAGGCCTCGACTGCGTCGGGGTCGCGCGGGCGGTGCCAGAAGACGTAGGCCAGCACCGATCGACCGCCGCGCTCAGAAAGCGGGCTTGATCCAGTCCATGTGCGAGCGCAGCTCGCTGCCCACGTGCTCGACCTGGGTGTCGGCCTGCTCGGCTCGCATGCGCTTGAAGTTCTCCTGTCCGGCACGGTTCTCCGCGATCCACTCGCGAGCGAAGTCGCCGTCCTGGATCTCCTTGAGGATCTGGCGCATCGCCGCACGCGTCTCGTCGGTGATCACGCGCTTGCCGCGCGTGTAGTCGCCGTACTCCGCGGTATTGGAGATCGAGAAGCGCATCCCCGCGAGACCCTTCTCGTGCATCAGGTCCACGATCAGCTTCAGCTCGTGCAGGCACTCGAAGTACGCCATCTCGGGGTCATAGCCCGCCTCGACGAGCGTCTCGAAACCGGCCTGCACCAGCTCCGACGCGCCGCCGCACAACACCGCCTGCTCGCCGAACAGGTCCGTCTCCGTCTCGTCCTTGAACGTCGTCTCGATCACGCCGCCGCGCGTGCAGCCGATGCCCTTCGCATACGCCAGGGCGAGCGCGCGCGCGTTGCCGGTCGCGTCCTGCTCGACCGCGATCAGGCCGGGGACGCCGCTGCCTTCGGTGTACTGGCGGCGCACCAGGTGGCCGGGGCCCTTCGGAGCGCACATCGCCACGTCCACTCCCGCCGGCGGCTCGATCTCGCCGTAGTGGATCGAGAAGCCGTGGCCGAACAGGATCATGTTGCCCTCCGCGATCCCGTCGCGGATCTCCTGCTCCCAGATGTCGTGGTGGCGCTCGTCCGGCAGCAGGATCATCACCAGGTCGCCGCGGCTCGCCGCCTCCACGACCGGCAGCACCTCCAGGCCCTCCCCGCGCGCCGCCGCGACCGACGCGGAGTCCTCGCGCAGGCCGACCACGACTTTCACGCCGGAGTCCTTCAGGTTGAGGGCGTGGGCGTGTCCCTGCGAGCCGTAGCCGATGATTGCGACGGTCTTGCCGTCGAGGAGCGTGAGGTCTGCGTCGTCGTCGTAGATCATTGCCCGCAGGCTATCCAAACCGCGGCGCCTCCGACGGCGCGGCTCGGCTGGTCACGCGCTCGCCGATGCCACGAGCGTGCGGCCGGGTATCTCCAGGGCGCCGTCGGACGTGGTGTAGGGCGCGAAGCGCTCGGCCAGCGCGACCTTGACCCGCTCAGCCTCGGCGGCGGGCTGCGAGAGCACCGCGTCGTGGAAGTTGCGCGACAGGTCGAGCGTCGAGTCCCACAGGTCCTCGAAGCTCTCGTGACGGCGCACGAGGTCGATCGCCTCGACGCGGATCTCTTCGAAGCCCGCCTGCTCCAGCAGCTCGCGCACGCGCGGCTCGTCGCCCAGCGCGAACGGACCGGGCGGGGGGTCGGCGGCGGGGTCCGGCGGCGGCGCTAGACCCTGCGCGATCAGCTCCTGCGCCGGCAGCAGCGCCCACGGGTTGCGCTCCAGCGTGTCCCACACCGCGAGCGCGACGCGCCCGCCCGAGCGCAGCACGCGCCGCGTCTCCCCCAGCGCCGCCGCGGGGTCGACCATCAGCATGTAGCCCCATCTACACAGCACCGCGTCCACGCTCGCCACCGGCAGGTCGATCCATTCGGCGTTCAGCACCTGGAACTCGACGTTGCTCAACCCCAGCTCGATCGCACGGGCACGGGCGCCCGCGAGCATCGCCTCGGCCTGGTCGGAGATCACGACGCCGCCCATCGGCGCGACGAGTTCCGCCGCGAGCATCGCCGTCTCCCCCAGGCCGGCCGCCAGTTCGAGCACCCGCTGCCCCGGCTGCGGCTCGATCGCGTCGAGCATCCAGTGCGACACCGGCGCGCCCAGCTCGCGCAGCAGCTCCTGGCGGTGGATCCAGCCGGACGCCGCCTCTTCCCAGTTCTCGAGGCTCGCCTCGCGGTGCGCGTTCGCGTCGAAGCTCATCGCAGCTCCCTCCTCAACAGCTTGCCCGAACGTGTACGCGGCAGCGGCTCGGTGATCAGCTCGAAACGCTTCGGCACCTTGTAAGGCGCGAGCGCGTCGGCGCAGTGCGCGCGCAGCCGCTCCACGTCCAGCTCCTCGCCCGGCCGCGCGAGCACGATCGCGGTCACCGCCTCGCCCCACTGCGGGTCACTGCGACCGAGCACCGCCGCCTCCATCACAGCCGGGTACGCCTCGAGCACCGCCTCGACCTCCGCCGGCGCGACGTTCTCCCCACCGCTCACGATCGTGTCCGCCCTGCGCCCCGTCACCTGCAAACGCCCACGCTCGTCAAGCGCGCCGAGATCGCCCGTGTGAAGCCATCCGTCCGGTGACACGGCACCCGGGGCGACGGTGGGTCCCTGCACGAGAATCTCTTCATAAGAATTAATTTGCACTCGAGTGCAAAACAGCGGCGGTCCCGCGGTCAGGCGTGTGGTGTCATCGCGCTCGCCACCCCTTCCGGCCGCACCGCGTGGGTGGATCTCGGCGGCCGGCGTCGTGGTGACCTGCGAGCAGGTCTCACTCAGCCCATACGTCAGCCCCACCGGCACCCCCGCATCCTGGGCGCGGCGCACGAGGGCAGCCGGCACGGGGCCACCGCCCGTGAGCGCGCAGCGCAGCTTCGGCGGATCGACGAGCCCCGCGTCGAGTAGACGGGAGAGCGTCGTCGCGACGAGGCTCACCAGCGTGATCCGCTCCTCGCGCAGCGCGTGCAGCACGCGGTCGGTCTCGAAGCGCTCGTGCACCACCGCCGTGGTCGCGTAGATCGCCGAGCGCAGCAGGATCGACAGGCCGCCCACGTGCGACAGCGGCAGCGCGCACAGCCAGCGCTCCCGCGGGTCGCTGCCGAGCGCGACCGCCGAGCCGAGCGCGCTCCACAGCACGTTGCCATACGTCAGCTCCACCGGGCGCGGCTCGGATGTCGTGCCCGACGTGTGGATCACCACCGCCGTCGCGTCCAGGTCGTGGCTCTCCCCGTCCGCGACACGCAACGAGCCTGCCGGCGCCGGCCCCTCGCCGAGCGGCTCGTCCACCAGCACCGCGCATCCCGACGCGATCCGCTCGCGCTCGCCGTCGGTCAGACGCGGGTCGATCGGCACCGCGGCCGCGCCCAGCAGCAGGCACGCGTGCAGCGCCTGCGCGAACTCCAGCCCCGCCGGCAGCGCGATCGCCACGCGCGCTCCCGCGACGGCGCCGCGCACGCTCAGCTCGCCCGCGCCGAAGCGCGCGGCGAGGTCCAGCTGCTCGTAAGACCAGCTCCCCGTCGGCGTCTCGATCGCCGTGCTGTGCGGCCGCGACGCGGCGGCGCGCGCGAGCCATCCCTCGACCTCCATGGCGCACAGGCTAGCCTTCGCGCGATGAGCACCACTTGGATTCCAGCCACCGGCGCCGCCGACGACGCCTTCACAGACATCCGCTACGAGAAGTCCTCCGCTCCAGATCAGGGGATCGCGAAGATCACCATCGCCCGTCCAGAGGTGAGAAACGCTTTTCGCCCACGCACCATCATCGAGATCTCACGCGCCCTCGAAGACGCGCGCGAGGACACCGGCATCGGCGTCATCGTCCTCACCGGCGAGGGCCCCGACGCGTTCTGCTCGGGAGGCGACCAGCGCGTGCGCGGCGACTCCGGCTACCTGGGCGACGACGAGGCCGGCGATCCGGATCCCACCCGCCCGGGCCGCTTCCACGTCACCGACCTGCACATCCAGATCCGCCGCATGCCCAAGCCGGTCGTCGCGATGGTCGCGGGCTACGCGATCGGCGGCGGGCACGTGCTGCACCTCGTTTGCGATCTGACGATCGCCGCGGACAACGCCCGCTTCGGCCAGGTCGGCCCGAAGGTCGGCTCGTTCGACGGCGGCTTCGGCGCGGGGCTGCTCGCGAACCTCGTCGGGCCGAAGAAGGCCAAGGAGATCTGGTTTTTGTGCCGCCAGTACTCCGCCGAGGAGGCCCGCGAGATGGGCATGGTCAACACGGTCGTGCCGCTCGAGCGCCTCGAGGAGGAGACCGTGCGGTGGTGCCGCGAGATGCTCGCCCTCTCCCCCTTCTCGCTGCGGCTGCTGAAGGCGAGCTTCAACGCGGCCGAGGACGGCCTGTCGGGGATCCAGCAGCTTGCGCACGACGCCAACCTGCTGTTCTACGGCAGCGAGGAGGCGCAGGAGGGCCGCGACGCCTACAAGGAGAAGCGCCGGCCCGACTTCTCGCGCTTCCCCAAGCGGGCCTAGCGAGATGAGCGCGGGCAGATGAGCGCGGTTCGCATCTGGGTGATGGCGGCGCGCGTGCGCACGCTGCCCGCCGCTGTGGCGCCTGTGCTCGTCGGCACCTCGCTCGCTTTGGGGGCCAACCACTTCCACCCGCTCGCGTTCGTCGCCGCGCTGCTCGGCGCGGTCTTCATCCAGGTCGGAACGAACCTGTCGAACGACTACTCCGACGCCCGCCGTGGCGCCGACACCGAGGATCGTCTCGGACCGGTGCGGGTGACCGCCGGCGGCCTCGTGCCCCCCAGCCAGGTCCTGCTCGCGACGTACGTCACGTTCGGCCTCGCGGTCGCATGCGGCGCGTATCTCGTCGCCGTCGCCGGACCGGAGCTGCTCGCGGTCGGCGCCGCGTCGATCCTCGCGGGCGTCCTCTATACCGGCGGGCCGCGCCCCTACGGCTATGAGGGCCTCGGCGAGATCTTCGTGTTCCTGTTCTTCGGCGTCGTCGCCGTCGCCGGCTCCTACTTCGTGCAGGTGCAGCAGTTGCCGTGGGAGGCTTTCGTGTGCGCCGTGCCGGTGGGGCTGCTCGCGAGCGCGATCCTCGTCGTCAACAACGTGCGCGACCTCGAGACCGACCGACGTGCGGGCAAGCGCACGCTCGCCGTGCGCCTCGGGCGGGAGCGCACCCGCGGGCTATACACGGCGATGGTCGCGGGAGCGTTCGTCGCGGCACCGTTGCCGTGGGCGTTCGGCTCGATGACCGCGTGGCTGCTGCTCCCGTGGATCGCGATCCCGCTCGCGGTCGGCGTGGTGGGCGTCGTGCGCACCCGCACCGACGGCCCCGCGCTGAACGGCGCGCTCGCGAAGACCGGAGCGATGCAGCTGGTGTTCTGCCTGCTGTACTCCGCCGGCATCCTCGCCAGCGGCGGCATCGGCGCGTGAAGCTCGCGGTCGAGCGGCGGGCACTGCGGCTCACCACGCCGCTTCAGAGCTCATACGGCGCGGTGCGGGAGCGCGAGCTGCTGCTCGTCACGCTGACCGGAGACGACGGGCTCGCCGGCTACGGCGAAGCGGCGCCGCTGGAGGCATACGACGGCGTCAGCATCGAGCGCGTCGAGCAAGCGCTCGCGCTCTATCGGCCGTTGGTCGAGCACGCCGAGGAGATCAGCGGCGCGCGGCTCGTCGAAGCCTGCCAGGAGCGCGACCCGCTCCCGCAGGCGCTCGCAGCGGTCGACATGGCGCTGTGGGACCGCGCCGGCCGGCGCATCGGCAAGCCCGTCGCCGCGCTGCTGAGCGACGACCACGCGATGCACGTACCGGTCAACGCCACCCTCTCCGCGCTCGATCGCGCCGGCGCGGCAGAGCAGGCGGCGAACGCCGTGCAGGAAGGCTTCACCTGCCTGAAGGTCAAGGTCGGCGTCGGCGACGACGCCGGGCGCGTCGCCGCTGTGCGCGCCGGAGCCGGCCCGCGGGCGATGCTGCGCCTGGACGCGAACGGCGCGTGGAGCGTCGAGGAGGCGGTCCGCGCGATCGACGCGCTCTCCCCCGCCGGCCTCGAGCTCGTGGAGGAGCCCACGCACGGCCTGCACGAGGTGCGCGAAGTGCGCGAGCGCGTCGCGGTGCGCGTGTCGATCGACGAGACCGCAGGCGAGCTGGGAGCGCTCACAGCGGGGGTCGCCGACGCAGTGTGTTTGAAGATCTCCCGCTGCGGCGGGATCGGGCGGCTCGTGGCCGCTGCAGCGCTCGTTCGCTCCACCGGCGCGGAGGTCTACCTCGCGTCCACGCTCGACGGGCCGCTCGGGGTCGCCGCCGCCCTGCACGCAGCCGCGGCGCTCGCAACGCGCGGGCCGATGCCGCACTGCGGACTCGCCACGCTCGGCATGTTCGCCGACCTCCAGAACCCCTTGCCGGTGCGAGAGGGCGCAATCGCGCTGCCCACCAAGCCGGGGCTCGGAGTCGAGCCGTTTTAGGCTCTCAGCCGGCGCGGAGCCTCACGCCGACCTCTGCTCGCCGATCCAGGAGAGGATCGCCTTCGACGGCGAGATGACCGCTCCGTCGGCCAGCTTCAGCGCCGGCAGTTTCGTGTCGCCGGTCGCCGTGCGCAGATCCTCGCGCGAGCCTTTGCGCAGAAACGGGATCGGGCTGCCGTGGGCCGCGATCACCTTCTCGTACTCGATCCCCGCCTCGCGGAGCGCCTCCTGCACGCGCCGACACGGGTGGATCTTCGGGCCGCCGTCATCGCCGTGGCACACGTACAACGTCGGGTTCTCGGGCATCTGGCTCCTCCGTTGCTGGTTTCGGGTGAGCGTAACCGGTGGGGCTGGGCGCCGAGTCAGTCATTCACGACCGACGTCCCGCCCCACCCCTCGGGCGCCACGTCGGCGAGCGTCTCAGAGAACGTCCACTGGTGCCCTGCCGGATCCTCGACGGTGTACTGCCGCTCACCGTACTCGAAGTCCGTCGGCTCCATGACGATGCTCGCACCATGTGCTCGAGCGCGCTCACAATGAGCGCGAGCATCCTCGACGCGCACCATCACCGAATGCGTCACCTCGCCCGGACGGGGCGGCCGGCGCTCTCCTCGCACGTCGCCCACGATCACCGCGCCATCTCCGAAGCTGAGCTGCGCGCGGTGGTTCTCGCCGATCCGGACGCGCTCCGCGAACCCGAATGCCGCCCCCAGCCAGTTCACGGCCTCGCGCACGTCGGGGTAGATCAGCACCGGGATGACGGTGGATCGAGGTATGGAGCGGTTGGGTTTCACCTCACCTCACAAACCGAGCGGCTCACTGTGCTTGCCGTCAGGTCTCTGGGCTCAGCAGTGGCTTGTACATCAAGTGCGCCTGATATTGGCAGGCGTACTCGATCACGCTACCCACCGCTCTCTGCGCGGCCTGTTCGGTCCTGCCGGTGCACTGTGTCGGCGGTCGGCTGGCGCGCCAGGTGGTGCCATTGCCGAAACCCACCCCGAGTACCGGAGCCCAGGTGGGTACGACGAGCGCGATCTCATCGCCTGGAAGCACGGGAAGACGAGCTTTTAGACTAAAGCTGACTCTCCGGCCGAAGTATGGTTCAAGGATCTCCACGGGTGAGCTTGCTACCAGTTCGTAGCTATCGGGTGAACCACCGTGAGGGCGCAGCACTGCGATGCCAGCCTCCGCCGGACCATCCTCGTGGGCATCGAAGAAGGAGGTCTGCTGCCGGGTGGGCTTGCCCAGATAGACTTCCCACGCTACGATCGCGCCTTCATATGGCACCTTCTGTGCCCGCCCGACGCCGCTTTCACCGAGGATCGGGGTGTAGTTTTCGATCGTTTCCTGAAAGCCAGTCGTGCGACTCATCGCGATGCATTCCTGCGGACAGGTGGGCCGGCGAAAACTCTCCGGCGAGAACCCAAGTCCGAGCAGCGACGTTGGCGCGCATTCGTGCGCTGGTGTCTTTTCACAGCCTTCCGAGACCACACGGTCCGTTCCGGTGTGGGGGTTCAGGGCATACTCCTTGAAGCGCCCGATCTTGCCCAATGGTCCGCTGACCAACACGCTAACCAGCGACCTGGAGGTGGCGATCAGATGATGGGGTGTCACGTCCACCCAGCCGGCGTCTACAGTGATCGGCCCAACCCGGTGAGAGCCGCGGCAAGCGACGCACGACACCGCAACATCGTCGCCGGGCTTGAGACCGAAGATCCTCACCCGCGTAATGCGTACCTGGTTCGGCCTCGCCGAGTTCCTCGCCTCGCGGAAGAACACGTCAAAGGGGCCCACGAACTGCTGCGCGGCCGGGCCCCACGTGATCGATGTGCTTGACGAACGCGCCACTGGCGCCGACTGCAGAACGCGCGCTGGTGCAGCCCACGCGCTTGGTGCAATCGCTAGGGCGGCGAGCAGCAGACACAACGCGGTCGCTTTTTGAGCGGCTGTTCGCCGCAGATTGCGAATTGCGCCAGGGGATTGCCGTGGAGCGCCCGGAGCCCAAACGGGGTGAGGGTTGGATGAGTGCATAAGAGGTATCGCGAGCGATTAGGCAGGTCAGCGGCAGCGGCGCGTACTACCGCCCTTCCGTTTCGATCGTTTCTTCACGCGGCTTGGGTTTGGGGGCCGGGACCGGAGTGCTGGGTGTTGTCACAATCGGTGTCGGGAGCGTGGAGGTTGCAGCCACGGTCGCCGCCGTGTGCTGGACGGTCGCCACGTGTGGAAGAGCGGCGATGTTGACGCGCGCCAAGCTCGGCAACCTGAAGCCCATGAGCGCGAGTCGCCGACTGCTCAGCTCAACGCGGGATCTGGCGCCCGGGAAACGCGACGAGAGTGCCGCGTATGTGGCACGTCTGCCTTGCTGTGCTGCTGCGGCGATCCTTGCAGCCATGGCGGCCTCACTCTTCAGCGCCGCGGACAACTGTGCGATCACCTCAGCGTATCGTGGCGACGAGGTAATCGCCCGGACAGCGTTGGCCGCAGTAGCCCATGCAAGCGCCAGCTTCTTGAGGGCTTGAGCCCTGATGGTCAACCGAGATGCCAAAAGCGCGGTCAGGGTTGTTGGCGCTATGACTTCGACCGGACGAAGCGCACTTGACAGCTTGCTCCCAACGCTCGGATCGGGCCCCGGGTATTCGACCGACGCCCCGACTATCCGTGCCTTGCCCAGGATACCCATACATACACCTAGTGAGCTGTTGAATGCGATGTTGGAGGACGTACTGCAATCGATTGCCACTTCCCCGGTGCCGGTTGCCACGATCACCAAGGCGAGTGGTGGGTGCTCGGCGGGGTCCGGCCAGAGGTAACGTCTTGCACGACCGAGCGGGAGGGTGATGACGCCCGATTGGGCAGGAGCACCATAGATCGACCGAAGTGCGGGCGGCAATTCGGCGACGACACTGCCCGGCTTGCTGATGGTGCCCGCATGCAACTGTGTCTGGCCCTTCGATATGGCAACCGGAGCCATGAGGGAGATGCCGGGCGCTGCGACCTTGTCGGTGTGCCATTGCTGATCGGCATAGAGCACAAGATGACCGCTCCGGAAGGTGGAGGCGTGCGCGCCACCCAATTCTCCCCCCAGCCGGGCGATGAGGACGAGCGCCGCGGCCGCTGCACCCACGAGCCCCACCGCGATCGGCCACGGCCACCGAGCGGGCGCAGCGGGTTCAGGGTCCGGCGCGGGCCCTTGCGTCCGATCAGCCATGGTGGGTCTGGCATATTCACCAGCATCGACGAGTTCCTCTGTGACGACGACTTCGGCAGTGTCGCGGGGCTTCTCCTCCTCATATGGGTCTGCGAAGGCGGACCCGCCGTCCTCCTCGGGAGGCGCTGCCGGGGTGAGCACCGTGGGGCGGGTTGCGTGCGTGGCTGACATGGTCACGCCCGGGATAGCCTGCGGGATTAGCTCTAACCGGTGACTGCTCGCAGTGCGCCGAGCAAGCACTCGCTCAATGTCATCGGCAAGCATAGAAACGCCGTTGGCCGAATTTCCGGCGAGCAGTCCGGCCAACAATGGCGAGTAGCGCAGAAGATCCTGCTCATCAAGCTCGTGCCAGACCGGGACGATCACGTTCTTCTCGCCGCCCATCAACCTCGCGTTGAACCCTTCGAGCTCGCGCGTCGGCCAGCGCTTGGCGAAAAAGGCATGGCTGAGGATCACGACACCGATCACGCTCTCTGCAAGGCCCTCATCAATCTTCTGTCTCAAGGGATCGCCCAATACGAGCTCGTACTCGTCAAACCACACGCTATGACCTCGCCGCAGTAGCTCATCGGCGAGTGGTCTGGCGATAACGTCCTTATCCTCGCTGGCGTGCGATACGAACACATCACGACGATCCGGCGGGCTAGAGATGGTCAGCATGCTTGAATTGTGACGGATCCTATGCGATGCCGAGTCGTCGCACGAGCGTGCCCAGTTGAAATAGGACTGTTATGCAGCGCTTGAGTCCAGAGGAGCCATCACGACAAAACTGCCCAAGTGACGCTCGCCTGCGCGTGTAACGATCGATATGGAACACCGCTTCACTGTCCGAACGCTTTCCGCGAATCAGCAAGCTCAGCATCGAATGTGCCGGGCACCGAACAGCGCTCTCGACCTGCGCCGGCGCGTCGCACAGACAGCTGACTCAAGACATCAGCCACCGCCCCCGGGTTCTCCAACGGCAACCCGTGCCCCCCGGGCACGACCACCGACTCACCATCAGGCACCAGCCCCACCATCCGCCGCCCGAGCGCCTGGAACTTCGCATCCCGATCCCCGGCCACCACCGTCACCGTCATCCCCAGCTCCCCCAGCCTGCCCCACAGCGGCTCCATCGCCCCTGTGCCGATCCCGCGCAGGACGGCGGCAAGCGCGTCGGGCCTGTTGCGGCGCTGATCCTCGCGCGCCAACTCGTCTACCTCGGGCGGATCCTCGGCGAACAGTGGCTGAGTGCGCCAGCGCTCGACGAACTCCTCGAACGGCACTCGTTCAAGCTCATCGGCAAGCGCGTCGTCAGCCAGGCGTCGCTCGGCGCGCTCCGCGTCGTCCTCGATCCCCGCCGTACTCGCCACGAGCACCAGCCGCGACACGCGCTCCGGAGCGGCCAGCGCGACATGCAGCGCCACCCGCCCACCCATCGAGTAGCCGCACAGAGCGAAGCGCTCCGGAGCCTCCGCGAGCACGGCTTCAGCGCACCCCTCGAACGTGATCGGCCGCTCAGCGTCCACCGCCTCGCCGTGCCCGGGTAGGTCGAGAGCCAGCGGCAGGTAGCGTTCGGGGTCGAGCCGCTCGATCACGCCGTCCCAAGCACGCCTGGTTCCGCTGAACCCGTGGAGTAGGACAAGGTTCTCCGGCACGCGCCCATCGTATGACTCCCACCACCGACACCTACACCCTCCTGCGAGCGTTCGTGGACGAGCTCGCGCGCTGCGGCATGCGCGCCGCTTGCACCTCGCCGGGATCTCGCAACACGCCGCTCGTGCTCTCGCTCGCGCGGGAGGAGCGCCTGCGCTGCCACTCGCACGTCGACGAGCGCTGCGCCGGGTTCTTCGCGCTCGGACTCGCCAAGGCGTCGGGGCTGCCGGTCGCGGTCACGTGCACGTCGGGCACCGCCGTCGCGAATCTGCTGCCGGCAGTGATCGAGGCACACGAGGCGCGGGTTCCGCTGCTGGTGCTCACCGCCGACCGGCCGCCGGAGCTGCGCGAGAACGGCGCCGGACAAGCGATCGACCAGCTCAAGCTGTTCGGCGACGCCGCGAAGTGGTTCTTCGACGTCGGCATCCACGACGCGACGCCGGAGCGCCTGCGCTGGATCCGTACGCTCGCCTGCCGCGCCTACTGGACCGCGCTCGACGGGCGCCCCGGCGCCGTCCACCTCAACTTCGCGCTGCGCGAGCCGCTCGTCACCGAGGAGCAGCTGCCCGAGGACGAGACCGGCCGTCCTGACGGAGCGCCGTACCTGTCGCGTCCAAACACCCGCCTCGTCGCACGATCCAAGCCCAGCGCGCTGGACGAGCTCGTGTCCGGCGCACAGCGAGGCGTGATTGTGGCCGGCCGGCACGAGCGCAACACGCCGCTTGGCCAGGCCGCGGCCGAGTTCGCGCAGACGGCAGGCTGGCCGCTGCTCGCCGACCCGCTCTCCGGCGCCAGGCGCGGACTCGCGGCGGTGGCCCACTACGACGCGCTGCTGCGCGAGGAGTCCTTCGCGCAATGGGCTGTGCCCGACCTCGTGCTGCGAGTCGGCGATCTGCCGGTGTCCAAGCCCCTGCGCGAATGGCTCGCGAGCCTCGCGGGCGCAGAGGTGCGCCAGGTGGCCCTCGACCCGGAGGGCGCGTGGCAGGACCCCGCGTCGGTGCTCTCTGACTCTCTCGCGGTCGACCCCGTCCACGCGCTCGCACAAGCGACCGACGCGCTCGCGCCCGCCGACGAGGACTGGCTCTCCAGCTGGCGCAGCGCCGACGAGCTCGCGGCGGAGGCGATGAACAGTGTGCTAGCGGCCAGCGACCTGTCAGAGCCCGCCGTCGCGGCTGAGCTCGGGGTGCTGCTGCCCGAGGACGCGACGCTGTTCGTCGCCTCCTCGATGCCCGTGCGCGATGTCGAGACGTTCTGGCCCGTGCGCTCGGACCCGCCGCGCGCGCTCTGCAACCGCGGCGCCAACGGAATCGACGGCACCGTCTCCTCCGCCTTCGGAGCGGCCGCGGCCGACGACGACCCGGTCGTCCTCCTCATTGGCGACGTGGCGCTCGCCCACGACATCGGCGGCCTGCTCGCGGCGCGGCGCACCCAATCGAAGCTGACGATCGTGCTGATCAACAACGACGGCGGCGGGATCTTCGACTTCCTTCCGGTCGCGCAAGCCGACACCGTCGAGGCGCAGATCTACACCACACACGTTGCGACGCCCACCGACCTCGATTTCGCACAGGCGGCCGCGCTGTTCGGGCTAGCCCACGAGCAGGCGCAGGATGTCGCCGGCTTCCGGGCCGCGCTCGAGCGGGCGATGGCGCATGATGAGTCGAGCATCGTCGAAGTGCGCACCGCACGGCCGGACAATGTCGAACTGCATCGCACTGTCTGGCAGGCCGTGTCGCGCGCCCTCAACCCGCGCAGCGGCGGCTGAGGAGCCCTCAACCCGCGAGCAAAGGCAGGAGAGCCTGCAGCTTGACCTCAGTCTCGGCGAGCTCGCTCGCGGGGTCGGAGTCGCGCACGATGCCGTTGCCCGCGTAGCAGCGGGCGACGCTCCCGCGCAGCAGCGCACACCGCAGCGCCACGCAGAATTCGCCGTCGCCTGTCGCGTCGGTCCAGCCGACGGGGCCGGAGTACCAGCCGCGGTCGAGTCCCTCCAGCGCCGGGATCAGCGGCGCGGCGCGCTCCAGCGGCTCGCCTCCCACTGCGGGCGTGGGGTGCATTAAGCCGGCCAGTTCGAGTGCCTCCATCGGCGCGGCGAGCTGCGCGCGGATTGGCGTGGCGAGGTGCTGGATGTTGGCGATCCTCACGAGCTCGGGCTCGGGGGCGGCGGCGACCCAGATCGCGTGGGGGCGCAGCGTGCGCTCGATTCGTCGCGCCACGATCGCGTGCTCCTCGCGGTAGCTCTCGTCGCGCAGCAGCCGCTCGCCGAGGTGCTCGTCGACCGCCGGATCGGCGCTGCGGCGCGTGGAGCCCGCGAGCGCGAGCGTGCTCACTCGGTGGCCCTCGCGCCGGATCAGCAGCTCGGGGCTCGCGGCGATCAGGGTGGCGTCGCCGCGCCCGACGCAGAACACGAAGCACGACGGGAACTCCTCGCGCAGCACCCCGAACACCGCCGCCGGGTCATACGCCTGCGGCGCATGCACCTGCACTTCGCGCGCGAGCACGATCTTCTCCAGGTCCCCCGCCGCGATTCGCTCGACCGCCCGCGCGACCGCCTGTTCGTAGTGCTCGGGCGGCATCGCGCTCGCGACCTGGAAGCGTCCGGTCGGGGCGGGGTCGAGCAGCGGCAGCTCGCTCGTGCGCAGCTCCGAGAGGCGCTGCTCGATGCGGTCGAGCAGCTCTTCGGGCAGGTCGTCGGGCGAGGCGAGCGCCGTCAGCGTCAGACCGACTCTCGTCTCCTCCCTGTGCCGGCTGCGTGTGAGCGCGACCTCGGGCACGACCAGCGACGCCGGCTCGAACCCCTGCCAGTGCGGCGCCCCGCCGCCGTCGCCGGCGAACGCGAACCCGCCGACCGCGATCGGACCCCCACCCACCCCGGCTCCCGCGGGCTCATCGGCCGGATCTGACACCGCGGCGGCGGACAGCGCGCGCCAGCGGTCAGCGACGTTCGCGAAGCGCTCCGGCCCGGTCGCCTGGAGGGTTAACGTCTCCCCCAGCGCCGCCAGCGCCGCGCGGCCACGGTCGGGCTGCTCGAACACGAACCACGGCTCGCCGGGCCTGCGCGAGGCGCACACGACCGCCGACGGGTCGACGTCGCGCGGCAGTGGCAGCGACAGCGACGCGAGCGTCTCCCGCCCGGTGCGCCGCGCCCGACGCACGGCCAGCCGCAGTCGTGCGGCCAGCCGCTCTCGATCGGTGTCGGTCAGCTGGAAGGGGGCGCGTGAGCCGGTCTCCAGCAACAGGCTACGTCTCGCTACGTCCTCTGGAAATGGCTATCTCGCCCGTGCGCATCATCTCGATCAGGCCGAACGGGCGGACCATCGTCTCGAACGCCTCGATCTTGTCCGTCGTGCCCGTCACCTCGATGATGATCGCGCGCTTGGTCACGTCGACGACCTTGCCGCGGAAGATCTCCGCGATCTGCATCAGCTCGCCGCGCTGGACGCCGTCGGCTGAGACCTTGAACAGCGCGAGCTCGCGCGAGACCGTGTCGGCCGGCTCGAGGTCGCGGATCTTCAGCACGTTGATCAGCTTGTGCAGCTGCTTGGTGACCTGGTCGATCGGGTGAAGCGCACCGTCGACGGTGAGCGTGACGCGCGAGATCTGCGCGTCCTCGGTCGGACCGACGGTGAGCGTGTCGATGTTGAAGCCTCGCCTCGCGAACAGGCCGGCTATTCGTGTGAGGACGCCGGACTTGTTTTCCACGAGGATCGACAGCACGTGCTTGCGGCCCGTGCGCCGGCTCGTCGCGGCCTGCAGCTCCTCGAGGCTCAGGGGCTCCTTGGTTCCCGGTTCACCCATCGCTCAGCCCACCATTTCCCGAGCGGCCGAGCCGGCGGGGATCATCGGGTAGGTGTTCTCCTCGCGCGTGACGCGCACGTCGACGAGAACCGGGCCGGGGGTTGCGATCGCGCGCTTCATGTCCTCCACCAGCGTCGTCTTGTCGGTCAGGCGCATCGCGGTCACTCCGTAGGCCTCGGCGAGCTTCACGAAGTCGGGGAACTCGCCCATGTCGACGTGGCTGTATTTGCCGTCCCAGAATAGCTCCTGCCACTGGCGGACCATGCCGAGATAGCCGTTGTTCATGATGAACACCTTGATCGGGATGTTGTTCTGCGCGCACGTGGCGAGCTCCTGCGCGTTCATCTGCACCGACCCGTCGCCCGCGATGCAGCAAACGAGCCGATCGGGCGAGCCGACCGCGGCGCCCATCGCGGCTGGGAGCCCGAATCCCATCGTGCCGAGCCCGCCCGAGTTGATCCAGCGGCGCGGCTCGGGGAAGTCGTAGTACTGCGCCGCCCACATCTGGTGCTGGCCGACGTCGCTCGTGACGATCGCCTCGCC
>CAZPQW010000022.1:0-56103 GCA_964588985.1 uncultured Solirubrobacteraceae bacterium | reverse complement strand
GACATCTACCAACACTTCGCAAAAACGCCCTTGACAACATAGAAGCATCCAACGACTTTGCTCACCAGCAGCCACACCACCCCCGGCCTGCACGTCAGGCAGGACCACCCCGCCTGCCAATCCGCGCGATCCAGCCGCGCGGCTCAATCGCGTCCAGGCAGCAGCGAGGAGCGCGAGAACGCGAAGCCACCAAGCCCACACCAGCGCCGATCCAGACCGCAGCGGAACCCTCACGCCAAGAGACGGATTGCGGCGCGGTGGCCGCCGCAACGAGCACCGGAGGCGTCGGGCTAACGCCCTCCTTGTTGAGCCGCCGGGTTGCTACGAGGCATCTGGGGGACATATTTTGGGGACATACGCCAGATCCAAAGATCAGTTCGGGCGCACGTTGTCCACATAAATACATTGATTTGCAGGGTTTTTATGTCTATGCGGGCGGGGAGACTCGAACTCCCAAGGGCTTGCGCCCACCGGCTCCTAAGGCCGGCGTGTCTACCAATTCCACCACGCCCGCGGGACTCTCCAGAGCGTACCTTGGCCGCGTGAGCCGGTATCGTGACGTTCGTGATGTCCTCGATCGCCGCCCGGGAGGGGCAGCCTGACGTAATCGTCACGCACCCCAATCGTGACAAGCCGGTCGTGCAGGCCACGCGTGCGATGGTGGTGCTGCTACTGCTCGTCACCGCCGCGCTCACGCTGATCGTGACGATCGCCGGCTGGAACGTGCTCGAGGGCGCCATCCCGGTACAGATCGGGTACATCGCGGTGTATCTCACTCTCGCTTTCTTCGCCGCGCGCTGGAACCGCGGCGTGCTGCCCGTGGCGGCCGCGCTCGCGGTCCTGCTCGCGATCTTCGCGCTCGTCGCCGGCCCCGGCTGGTTCAACCGCGACAAAACGGGCTTCGAAGCGCCGGACTACCTCAACGCGGGCGCCCTCGGGCTGCTCACGCTGCTGATCGTGCCCGTACAGATGCTGCTGGTGGCGTTCGCGATGCGCGGCTTCAACCAGGGCTGGAACGTGGAGCTCGAGCGCCGCAACCCGAACGCCGGCGCAGCAGCCCCGACGGGCGGAGCCGGGCACTACCCCGACGCGCCGCCGCACCCCGCCTGAACCAGGCCCCGCGGCGGCCGGGTATTCTCGAAGCGGTCGAGCAGACTGCGGCGGTGGCGGAACGGTAGACGCGGAGGCCTCAAAAGCCTCTGTCCGCAAGGGCGTGTGGGTTCGACTCCCACCCGCCGCATCGATCGACCAGGAACTACGGGCCGGCGACCAGCTCGCCCAGCGGCTCTAGCAGCGCGGCCGTGGCCACGAGGATCCCCCACGGCAGGCTCTCGTGGACGGGCAGCTCACGTACCTCCAACCCCGCGCGTTCGCACACCAGCGCACCCGCCGCGATGTCCCACTGCTTGACGGTGCGCTCGAAGTAAGCGTCGTAGCGACCCGCGGCAGTCCACGCCAGGTCCAGCGCGGCGCTGCCCATGCGGCGAATGTCGCGCACACGCGGCACGAGCCTCGCGAGCACGCGCGCCTGCGCCGCACGCACGTCCGCGTCGTATGCGAACCCGGTCGCGACCATCGCCGTAGCTAGATCCGAGTCGCGCGCCGGCCCCTTCAGCTCGACCGTCCCGGCGGGCCCCGCGAGCAGCGCCGGCCCTTCGCGCGTGGCGGTGAACAGCTCGTCGCGGTTGGGGTCGTACACCGCGCCCGCGAGCGTCTGCTCGCCGTCGCGCACGGCCACGCTCACGCACCACTGCGGGATGCCGAATAGGAAGTTCACCGTGCCGTCGAGCGGGTCGACCACCCAGCTGAGGCCACTGCTGCCCTCCTCGCTGCCGCCCTCCTCGCCGACGAAGCCGTCCTCGGGGCGACGCTCGCGCAGCAGCTCCCGGATCGCACGCTCCGCCGCTAGGTCCGCCTCGCTTACGAGGTCGGTGGGCGTGGTCTTGCTCTCGACCTCCCGCTCCGCCCCACGCCCGACACGCTCGAGCAGCAGCGCGCCGGCCATGCGCGCGGCTTCGACCGCCACCTCCAGCAGCGCGTCGGCTTCGCTCACGCGAACTCAGGCGGGCGCTTCACAGCCCACGGGCGCTCCGCCTCGATCTGCCCCGCGAGCGACAGGAGCGTCGCCTCGTCGCTCGGACGTCCCACCAGCTGGACCGCGCGCGGGAGGCCGTCCGCGCCGAAGCCCGCGGGCACCGAAGCGGCAGGCTGGCCGGTGACGTTCCACACGCCGTTGTAGGGGACCATGCCGGCGACCATGTTGAGCGTCCACAGCGCGCCGCGACCCTGGAACTGGCCGATCCGCGGCGGCGGCGAGGCGGTGGCCGGCGTGATCAGCACGTCGTGACTCTCCAGCACGCGGTTCAGCCTCGCGGTGAGCGCGCTCTCGGCGGCGAGCGAGCGCTCGAGCAAAGCCTGCGGGATCAGCCCACCGAGGCGAGCGATCGAGCGCGTGCGGCGTTCCAGGCGCTCGGGGTGCGGCAGTGCGGCGGCGTCCTGGTGGGCGCCGCGCAGGTAGCGCACGAGCACCGCGGGGATCGTGTCCATGCCGTAGTCGGGGTCAAGCTCTGAGACCTCGTGTCCGAGCGAGCGCAGCAGCGCGACCGTGTCCTCGAGCGCCCGCTCCTGATCCTTGTCGAGTTTCGAGATCACGCCGAACGGCACAGCCGTGGAGTACGCGATCCGCAGCCGCCCGGGCGGGGTCGCGGCGGCCTGGGCGAACGGGATCTGTGGCGTGGGCGCGCTGTCGCTGTCGGCGTCGATCGCACCGGAGGCGACGTCGTGGAACAGCGCCGTGTCGGCCACGCCGCGGGTGAGCACGCCGTTGACCGATAGGCCATACCAGGCCCGCGAGCGGGGGGCGAGCGAGACGCGCCCGCGCTGGGGCTTCAAGCCGAACAGCCCGCACCACGCGGAGGGGATGCGGATCGAGCCCGCGCCGTCGGAGCCGAGCGCCGCGCCCACCAGGCCGGCCGCGACCGCCGCGCCGCTGCCGCCGCTGGAGCCGCCGGGGGCGCGCTGCAGGTCCCACGGGTTGCGCGTCGTGCCGAACGTGGCCGTCTCGGTGAACGGCCACAGCGTCAGCTCGGGGACGTTCGTCTTGCCGATGATCAGCGCGCCCGCCTCGCGCAGGCGGCGCACCACCTCCGAATCGGCGCGCGCGGGGTCGCCGTGGGCGTTGGTGCCGTACGCGGTCACCTCGCCGGCGACGTCGACGTCGTCCTTGATCGCGATCGGCACGCCCAGCAGCGGGCGCTCCGCGCCGGCGCCACGACGCGCATCCGCCTGGTCGGCTTCCATCCGCACGCGCTCGCCGAGCACCACGCGAAACGCGTTCAGCCTGCGGTCGAGCCGCTCGATCCGCGCGAGATACAGCTCGACCAGCTCACGTGAGGAGATCTCGCCGGCGGCGATCAGCTGCGCCTGGCGGGCGATTCCTGCGTAGGCGAGATCGACGGAATCCATCGCGCCGCAATCTATTGAAACGTCGCCCGCTCCGCCGCACCCGCGCCTACGATGCGCAGCGGGAGAGGGCCCGGCACACAAAGAGGGGGAACAGCACACGTGTCATATCCAGTGACGTTCGAAGCCGACTACGTCGAGCAGCGCAGCCGCCTGACGGCGTTCTTCCGGCTGCTGCTCGCGATACCGCTGATGATCTGGCTGTACGTGTACGCGATCGTGGCGTACGTGGCGATCGTGATCGCGTGGTTCGCGATCGTGATCACGGGCAGATACCCGCAGGGGCTCTACGACTTCGTGGCGAGCTTCACGCGTTTCCTGACGCGCTTCACCGCCTACACGGCGCTGCTCTCCGACCCCTACCCCGCGTTCGGCGGCGCCGACGACCCGAACTACCCGGTGCGCATGCACTTCGCGGGGCCGCTCGAGCGCTACAGCCGCGCGAAGACGTTCTTCCGCGGGATCATCGCGATCCCGATCGTGGTGGTGCGCTACGCGATGGGCATCCTGCTGGAGATCGGTGCGTTCGGCGCGTGGGTCGTGATCGTGATCACGGGCAGGATGCCACGCGGCCTGTTCGACCTGATGGTGCTCGCGAACTCCTACAACGCCCGCAGCGACGCTTACCTGTTCCTGCTGACGGAGACCTATCCCCCGTTCCAGGACGAGCAGACGCGCTCCGCGGGGGTTCCGCGGGCGAGCTAGGCGCCGCTCAGACTGGCGTGACCGCGTTGCGCTTGGCCGGCCAGTCGCGCCGCTTCGACGAAGCGTGCGCGAAACGGCGCACGAGCTCCTCGCGCAGCTCCTCGGGCTCTATCACCGCGTCGATGACCATTTCGGAGGCGAGGTGCAGGATGTCGATGTCCTGCGCGTACTCGCCGCGCAGCTCCTCGGTTTTCGCGGCGCGCGCGTCGGGGTCGTCGATCGCCTGCAGCTGGTTGTAGTAGACCGCGTTGATCGCCGCCTGCGGGCCCATCACGGCGATCGACGCGGTCGGCAGCGCGATGCAGCAGTCGGGGTCGAACGCGGGGCCTGCCATCGCGTACAGGCCAGCGCCGTAGGCCTTGCGCACGACGACGGAGATCTTCGGCACGGTCGCCTCGCTGACGGCGCTGATCATCTTCGCGC
Source organism: uncultured Solirubrobacteraceae bacterium (assembly GCA_964588985.1). Taxonomy (GTDB): domain Bacteria; phylum Actinomycetota; class Thermoleophilia; order Solirubrobacterales; family Solirubrobacteraceae; genus Palsa-744. The sequence continues at coordinate 51,513 of CAZPQW010000022.1, read as the reverse complement.
CGTGGCGGATGATCCCGTCGCGCTCGACCTGCGTGCCGATCATGAACCCGGGCACGTCCGCGAGGAACAGCAGCGGCACGCTGAACGCGTTGCAGTTCCAGATGAAGCGCGCGGCCTTGTCGGCGGAGTCGGAGAACAGCACGCCACCCTTGTGCTTCGGCTGGTTCGCGACGATCCCGATCGCCTTCCCGTCCAGGCGCGCGTAGCCGACGACGATCTCCTTCGCCCAGCGCGGATGGATCTCCATCAGCGAGTCCTCGTCGACGAGGGCTTCGATCAGCGTCTTGATGTCGAACGGCTTGTTCTCATCGGCCGGGATCAGCTCCCCGATGGCGCGGCCGTCCGGCTGCGCGCGCGGCGGCGCGGCGTGGGCGATCGGCGGATCCTGCGTCCAATCGCTTGGAAGATATGAGAGATAGCGGCGTGCGCACTGGATTCCGTCGGCGTCGGTCTTGACCAGTTGGTGGCCGCATCCGGAGACGCCCGTGTGCATGCGTGCCCCGCCCATCTCCTCGAGGGAGACCTTCTCGCCGATCACCATCTCGGCCATGCGCGGCGAGCCGAGGTACATCGATGCGTTGCCCTCGCGCATGATCACGATGTCGCAGAACGCGGGGATGTACGCGCCGCCGGCGGCGCTCGGGCCGAACAGCACGCACACCTGCGGCACCACGCCGGAGAGCTTCACCTGGTTGTGGAAGATCCGCCCCGCGCCGCGGCGGCCGGGGAACATCTGCACCTGCTCGGTGATGCGCGCGCCGGCGGAGTCCACGAGGTAGACCATCGGCACGCTCAGCGACAGCGCGCGCTCCTGGATGCGGAGGATCTTCTCTACCGTCTTCGGCCCCCACGAGCCCGCCTTGACGGTCGGGTCGTTGGCCATCAGCGCGACCGTGCGGCCGTCCACCGTCCCGACGCCCGTGACCACCCCGTCGGCGCCGAGGCCGTCGCCGTCCCAGTTCGCGAGCAGCGCCTCCTCCGCGAAGGAGCCGTCGTCGAGCAGCAGCGCGACGCGCTCGCGCACGCCGAGCTTGCCCTGTTCGCGTGCCTTGTCGTGATGGCGCTCCGGGCCGCCCGCGAGGGCGCGCCCGACCGCCTGCTCGAAGTCGCTCATCTGGGCAGTTCGCGGACTGCGCTCAGAACGCGGGGTTCGGCTTGGGGGCGTCGCCCGAGTAGTCGTAGAAGCCCATCCCCGACTTGCGCCCGAACCAGCCCGCGGCGACCATCTTGCGCAGCGTCGGCGGGCGCGCGAAGCGGCGCTCGCGGAACTCGTCGAACAGCACGTCGCAGATCGAGCCGAGCGTGTCCAGCCCGACGAAGTCCGCGAGCGTGAGCGGGCCCATCGGGTGCCCCGCGCCGGCCTTCATCGCCTCGTCGATCTCGTCGACCGAGCCGACGCCCTCTTCGTAGGCGCGCATCGCGTCGAGCATGTACGGCACGAGCAGGCGGTTGACGATGAACCCGGCCTTGTCCTTGGTGGGGATCGCGAGCTTGTGCTCGGAGCGCGCGAACTCGAGCGCGGTGTCGAACGCGTCGTCGGTGGTGGTGATGCAGCGGACCACCTCGACGAGCTTCATCACCTGCGCGGGGTTGAAGTAGTGCAGCCCCACGAACTGCCCGGGACGGCTCGTCGCGGCGGCCTGGTCGATGACCGACAGCGAGGAGGTGTTGGTCGCGAACACCGCGCCGTCCTTGACGAGCTCGTCGAGCTCCTTCCACATCTCGAGCTTCATCGCGAGGTTCTCGGTGATCGCCTCGATCACCAGGTCGCAGTCGGCGAGGTCGCGGTAGTGGACGGTGCCCTGGATGCGCGCACGCGTCTCGCCGGCCTCGGTTTCGTCGAGCTTGCCCTTCTCCACCGCGCGTGCGAGCTGCTTCTCGATCTTGCCGATGCCCTTCGCGAGCGTCGCGTCGTCGACCTCGCGCAGCACCACCTCGTAGCCCGCCGCCGCTGCCACCTGCGCGATGCCGTGACCCATCAGCCCCGCACCCAGCACCCCGACCTTGTTGATCTTCTGCGCCATGAGACCTCCGCTCCAGTTCTCCGATTCCGTCACCGCAGCCTATTACGGGCCGCTCGCGCGCACGTATCCGAGGGGAAGATTCCACATGTTGCGGAGTCCGACCAGATAAGACCATCTACGAGTGGAGGCACCGCAATGCCCGACTTCCCACGACTTCTCGGGGCCGGCTCCACGGCCCGCCGCACGACGCTCGTCGCGCTCCTGGCCCTCGCGCTCGCCGCACCCGCGAGCGCTCAGGCGTTCGAACTGCCGTTCCTGAACTTCAAATCCGTCACCACCATCGGCAGCACGGTCCCGGCGAACGGCGACGTGAACCCCTACGGGATCGTCAACGTCCAGATGAGCGTCGGCTCGCTCGAGGCGGGCAACACGTTGATCAGCAACTTCAACGACGCCGCCAACCTTCAGGGCACGGGCACGACGATCGTGCAGGTGTCTCCGAGCGGGCACCAGTCTCTGTTCGCGCACGTCGACCGCGGGAGCCTGCCCGGCCGCTGCCCAGGGGGCGTGGGCCTCACGACCGCGCTCGCGATCCTGCCTCACGGCTATGTGGTCGTGGGCAGCCTGCCGACGAGCGACGGCTCGGCCGCCACCGCGAAGGCGGGGTGCCTGATCGTGCTCGACAGCACGGGCAAGGTGGTGGAGACGATCTCCGGATCGCCGATCAACGGGCCGTGGGACATGACAGCCGTCGCGGACGGGCCCAACGCGACGCTGTTCGTAACGAACGTGCTGAACGGCACGGTCGCCTCCGGCGAAACGCCCGTCGACGAGGGCACGGTCGTGCGCATCCGGCTGCACACCAGCGAGCTGCACCCGCCGCGCGTGACCGACATGAGCGTGATCGCGAACGGCTTCCCCGAGCGCACCGACCCAGCCGCGATGGTCGTCGGCCCGACCGGCGTGGCTCTCGGCAACGACGGAACCCTGTACGTGGCCGACACCCAGGGCAACCGCATCGCGGCGGTACCTCACGCGCTCACCCGCCAGACGCCGCTCGGCGGCGGCGGGAACACGATCGCGACGGGCGGCTACCTCGCGGGACCGCTCGGCCTGACGATCGCGCCGAACGGCGACATCCTCGCGGCGAACGCGAACGACGGGAACATCGTCGAGACGACCCCCGCGGGGGCTGAGTTCCAGCCGTTCGACACAGGCGCCGGCGGTGGAGGGCTGTTCGGCCTCGTCGTCGCACCCAACCAAAAGGGCGTGCTGTTCGTGGACGACGCCACCAACACGCTGGGGCTCGCGCACTGACCGAACACGAGTGACGGAGCCGGCGAGGGGTTGGCGCGGTTCACTGCCGCCAACCCCTCCGCCTCCAGGTAGCCTCACCCGCGTGAGCTCAGAGAACACGTTCGACCTCGCGGCGGCCGGCCTGCGCGGAGACGGCGCGGAGCTGTCGATGTCGGTGGAGGCGCTCGCGACCAAGCTCGAGCAGGCGCTGCCGGGGATCGCGCGCGTGGAGCGCCACGGCGGCGGGCTGCTCGGCCGCGGCCAGAAGCGCGTGCGCGAGGTGCGTGTGCAACTCGGCACGTGCCACTACCAGCTCGCGGTCGACGGCGGGCGCGTGGAGGGCTTTCGCGAACGTCAGGTGGGCGGCATCTCGATCAAGCGCGAGCCGCTCGACCCGAGCGCGTGGATCGCGGCCCTCACGACCGACCTGCGCGCGGAGGCCGAGCGTAGCGCGGAGGCGCGGACCGCGCTCGAAAGGCTGCTGCTGTGAGGCCGCGGGACGAGGAGCCCCCGCGCGAAGCGGACACGATCGACGCCGCGGCGGAGGCGGAGCTCGAGCAGTCGCTGCGCCAGGTGGAGGCGGGTGGCATCCCGCTGTCAGCCGAGCGGCGTCTGCGCGAGCTTGCCGGCGCCTCGCCCGGCGGCGGCTCGTTCACCTCCGACCTGTCGGTTAGCGGCTGGGCGCTATGCCACCGGCTCGGACTGCGCCCGCTGTCGCAGGTGATGGGCAGCTCGATCTACCAGGTGGGCTACCAGGGCGCGAACTGGGGAATGACGATGGGCAGCGGTGTGCTGACCGAACTGGACACCATCTCCGAAGCGTGGAACGAGGTGCGTCGCAGGGCGCTGAACCGGCTCGAACTGGAGGCCAAGCACGCGGGCGCGGACGCGGTGGTGGGCGTGGAAGTGCGCACCGGCGCGCACGATTGGGCGGCGGGGGCTATCGAGTACGTGGTCGTCGGCACCGCTGTTCGCCGCGAGGGCGCCCAGCCGAGCGAGCAGCCTGTGATGACGGAGCTGTCGGTCGCCGACTACGCGAACCTCGCGCGCGCGGGCATCGAGCCGGCGGGGATCGTGGCGTGGACGTCGGTGTTCTTCGTGGCGAGCCCCGAAGCGGAAATGATGGGCGGGTTGGGCGGCCGGATGCTGTTCAACGAAAACCGGGAGATCCCGTCCTACACGCAGGGCATCTACGCCGCGCGGGAGCAGACGATGCAGCGTTTGAACTGGCAGGCGCAGCAGCTCGGCGCGTCAGGGATCGTGGGCGTGCGCATCGGCCACACCGCGCAGCGTCAGGAGGTGGGCAGCGCCAATCGCTCGCGCGGCGGCCTGGTGGTGACGTTCGACGCGATCGGCACAGCCGTGCGCGAGGCGACCGAGATTCAGCAGAACCCGCCGAAAACCACTGTCGACCTATCGATCTAGAGGAGCCGAAGCATGCCCGAGCCCAGCTATGACCCCACCTCCCTCGAGGGCGTCCCCGAGGCGGGGCGCGCGCGTCTGGAGCAGAACCGCCAGGGGCTGTTCACCTCCGACCTGTCGGTGAACGAGTTCCTGCTCGTCAAGCAGGCCGGCTTCGACCCCGTGGGGCTGGTGGTGGGCAGCTCGATCTACCACATCGGCATCCAGATGTCGGGGTGGAAGAAAAGCCAGGAGATGACGGTCCTGTCGGAGGCGATGTACGGCGCGCGCCAGCTCGCGATGACGCGCATGGAGGAGGAGGCCGACCAGCTCGGCGCCGACGGAGTGGTCGGCGTGCGCCTGGACATCGGCCGCTACGAGTGGGGGCAGGACATGGCGGAGTTCATCGCGATCGGCACCGCCGTCAAGCACAGCGAGGGTGTGCTTCACCGCGCGCCCAACGGGCGGCCGTTCACGAGCGATCTCTCAGGCCAGGACTTCTGGACGCTGCTGCGCACCGGGCACCGGCCGGTGGGGATGGTGATGGGCAGCTGCGTCTACCACGTCGCGCACCGCGGGATGATGCAGTCGATGGCCCAGACGGGGCGCAACGTGGAGCTGTCGAACTTCACCCAGGCCCTCTACGACGCGCGCGAGCTCGCGATGGAGCGGATGCAGAGCGAGGCGCAGGAGCTCGGCGCGGAGGGCATCGTGGGCGTCCAGCTGCAGGAGAAGAGCCACGGCTGGGGCAGCCACACGATCGAGTTCTTCGCCGTCGGCACCGCCATCGTTCCGCGCGAGGGCTACGACGAAGCGATCGAGCCGCCGACGCCGGTGTTGGATTTGAGCTGAACACGAGGCGCTCGCGGTTTAGGCTGGTGGACCACACCACCCACTCGAGGAGCCCGCGATGAGCATCGTCGTCACTGAGGACCGCGGCGCGGTCCGCCACATCGTCTTGAACCGCCCGGAGAAGCGCAACGCGATGAACCAGGTGCTGCTGCTCGCGCTCGGCCGGGAACTGCGCGCCGCCGCGGACGACAGCTCCGTGCACTGCGTCGTCCTGCGCGGCGAGGGGCCCGTGTTCTCCGCGGGCGTGGACCTCGAGGAGCTCGGCTCGTTCGCCGGCGACCCCGCCGTGCTGCGCCCGTTCAGGAACGTATTCCTCGAGTGCGCGAACCTGTGCGAATCGATGGCCAAGCCGGTCATCTGCCAGATCCACCGCGCGTGCGTCGGCGGAGCCCTCGAGGTCGCGCTCGGCTGTGACCTGCGGATCGCGTCGAGCGACTCCAAGCTCGGGCTCCCCGAGGTCAAATTCGGGATCATCCCCGACGTCGGCGGCTCCACCCGCCTGCCCGCCGTCGTGGGACTCGGGCGCGCCAAGGAGCTGATCATGACCGCCCGCCTGATCGACGCCGCCGAGGCCGAGCGCATCGGACTCGTAAACCGCGTCGTGCCCGCCGAGGAGCTCGAGCAGGCCACCGACGCGCTCGTCGAGGAACTGCTCGCCAACTCGCACATCGCCGTCGGTCGCGCCAAGCGCGTCATCGACGCCTCCGCCCGCCCCACGCTCGCGCAGTCGCTCGAGATGGAGGTCTCGGTGCAGGAGTACTGCGTAGCCGCCGTGCGCGAGCAGATCCGCCAGGCCGACGAGGCCCAGGAGCCGGTCGCGGGCTAGGATCTCCAGCTCACCGGGCCGGCCACCAGCGTGTGGCTCCCGAGCGGACGACCGAGGATCTCCTGCGCGCGGCGCGCGCACGCCAGCAACGCGTCGAGGTCGATGCCCGTCTCGATCCCCATCTCGTGGAGCATCGACACGAGATCCTCGGTGGCAATGTTGCCGGTCGCGCCCGCCGGCACCGGGCAGCCGCCCAGCTCGCCGAAGCTCGACTCGAAGCTCGTCACCCCCGCCTCCAGCGCCGCGAGCGCGTTCGCGAGCCCCTGTCCACGCGTGTTGTGGAAGTGGGCTGTCAGCTCCACCTCATCGCCGAGCCGAGCGCCGGCCTCGGCGAAGAACTCGCGCACCTGGCGCGGGTTGGCCATGCCGGTCGTGTCGCCGAAGCCGATCTCCTGCGCGCCAGCGTCGCGCATCGCCGCCGCGATCTCCAGCACCCGCTCGGGCGGCACGTGGCCCTCGTAAGGACATCCGAACGACGTCGAGATCACTCCCTCGCAGCGCAGCCCCGCCTCCCGCGCGCGTCCCAGCACCGCCTCCACGCCCGCCAGCGACTCCGCGATCGAGCGGTTCACGTTCTTGCGGTTGTGGGTCTCCGACGCCGACAGGAACACGTTGATCTCATCGATCCGCTCGCGGTGTTCGAGCGCCGCGTCGAGGCCGCGCTCGTTGGGGATCAGCACGCTCACCGCCACCCCCTCGGGGATGGTCACGCGCTCCAGCACCTCCGCCGCGTCCGCCAGCTGCGGGATCACGTCCGCCCGCACGAAGCTCGTCACCTCCAGCCGCTTCAGACCAGTTCGCGCGAGCGCGTCGATCAGCTCCACCTTGCGCTCCGTCGGCAGGATCTCCGGCTCGTTCTGGAAGCCGTCGCGCGGACCCACCTCCCTGATGCGCACACGGCTCGGCAGATCCACCATGGCTCGAAGCCTATACTCGGCGCCCGTGACTCCCGCCAACTCCGATCCGGTCGCCGTCATCGGCGCCTCGGGCGCCCTCGGCTTCGGTCTCGCCGTCAGACTCGCCCGCGTCGGCGTGCCGATCGCGATCGGCTCGCGCGAGCTCGCACGCGCCGAGGAGACCGCCGAGCGGGCGCGTGAGGCCATCCCCGATGGCACGTTCACAGCGCACGACAACGCCGGCGCCGCCCGCGCCGCGAACACCGTGATCCTCAGCGTGCCGTTCCGCAACCAGTCCGAGACCCTCACCAACCTCAAGGACGCGCTCCAGCCCGGCCAGCTGCTGATCGACGCCACCGTCCCGCTCGCCGCCGCCGTCAGCGGCAAGGCCACGCGCATGCTCGGCGTCTGGCAGGGCTCCGCCGCGCAGCAGGCGCTCGAGATGGCGCCCGACGGCGTGCGCGTCGTCTCAGCCCTGCACACCGTCAGCGCCGCGTCGCTCGCCAACCTCGAGCACCCGCTCGAACAGGACGTGCTCGTGTGCGGCGACTCGCGCGCCGACAAGCGCGAGGCCGCCGCGCTGATCGAGCGGATCGACGGCCTGCGCTGCGTCGACTGCGGGCGCCTGGAGATGGCTCGCACCACCGAGTCGCTCACCGCCATGCTGATCGCCGTCAACTCCCGCTACAAGGCCCACGCCGGCATCCGCCTCACCAACCTGCCCGACAAGCTGTGGGAGTGAGCACCACGGACGTAGTCCTCCTCTCCGGCGGCTCCGGTGGAGCGAAGCTCGCGCGCGGCATGGCCGACGCGGTCGGCCCCGAGCACCTCACCACGATCGTCAACACCGGCGACGACGTCGAGATCTACGGCTCCTACGTCTCGCCCGACCCCGACCTCGTGTCCTTCTGGCTCGCCGACCTCATCGACGAGCGCGGCTGGGGCCTGCGCGACGACACGTTCGCCGTCATGGACGGCCTGCGCGCGCTCGGCGTCGACGTGTGGTTCAACCTCGGCGACCGCGACCTCGCCTGGTGCGTCGAGCGCGCCAGGATGATCGCCGAGGGGCTCTCCCCCACCGCCGCGCTCGCACGGCTCAACGACGCGATCGGCGTTCGCTCCACGGTGCTGCCGATGAGCGACGACCCCGTCCACACGTGGGTTCGCACCGCCTCCGCCGGCTGGTGCGCGTTTCAGGAGTTCATGATCCGCGAGCGCGCCGAGGGGCTCGTCGAGGGCGTCGAGTACCGCGGCGCCGAGCAGGCCAAGCCGAGCGCCGACGTGCTCGCCGCGATCGCCGGCGCGAGTGCGATCGTCATCGGGCCGTCCAACCCGCTCGTCTCGATCGCACCGATCCTCGCCGTCCCCGGAATACGCGAGGCGCTGCACGCCGCCGAGGCGCCCGTCGTCGCCGTCAGCCCGATCGTCGGCGGGCAGGTGCTCAAGGGGCCCACCGCCGCGTTCATGGCGTTCGCCGCGCTCGAGCTCGGCGCCGCCGGCATCGCGGACTTCTACGGCGAGCTGCTCGACGGGATCGTCGCCGACGAGAACGTCGCCACGCTGCCCACGCTTCAGACCGACACCCGCATGGACGACGCCGCCGCGCGAGCGCGCGTCGCCGAGCAGACGCTGTCGTTCGCGCAGGCGCTCGCGTAGCTGCGCGCCACCGCGAGCCGGTCCTCGGGCGCGCCATCACTATCGTCTGCGCACATGCGCACCGCAGCGATCCTCCCCGTCAAGAGCTTCGCCCGCGCCAAGCAGCGCCTCGGCGAGAGCGTCGCCGACCCGCTGCGTCTCGAGCTGGCGCGCGCGATGGTCGCCGACGTGCTGCTCGCGCTCGCGCAGACCGAGTCGATCGAGCGCACCATCGTCGTCACCCGCGAGGAGTCGGTGGCGGAGTCGGCAGCCGAGCTTGGGGCGTTGGTGATCGACGACCACGCCGAGGAAGGCCAGTCCGCAGCGGCGCGCCTCGGGATCGAGCGCGCGCTCGCCGATGGCTTCGAACGCGTGCTGTGCGTCCCTGGCGACTGCCCCGCGCTCGACCCCGCCGAGCTCGACGCGCTGCTCGGCTCCCCCGCACCGGCGCCCGCCGTCACGATCGTCCCCGACCGCCATGGCTCCGGCACCAACGGCTTGCTGCTCGCGCCGCCCGACGCGATCGCGCCGAGCTTCGGGCCCGACAGCCGCGAGCGCCACGAGCGGCTCGCGCGCGACGCCGGCATCGACCCACGCGTCGAGCGGCTCTCCTCGCTGCTGCTCGACATCGACACCGGCGCCGACCTCGCCGCCCTGCGAGACCGTCTGAGCGGTCACTCCGCCCGGTCCTCGCGCACCCGCTCCGTTCTCGGCCAGCCCGCACGCACGGATGTCATAACAATCGCAACCACCGCCTGAGCCGCCCCGCTCGATGTCGAGCCTCTCCGCACGTGGCATCCCACGCATCCCCGAGGTGCGCCCCGGCGACGACCTCGCCGCCCTGATCCTCGCCGCGCTCGGCGACGACACACCGCACGCCGGCCAGGTCCTCGCGATCGCCCACACGGTCGTCTCGAAGGCCGAGGGCGCGATCGTCGCGCTCGACGGCATCCTCCCGAGCGAGCGTGCGCGGGAGCTGGGCGCCGAGCAGGGCCGGGACCCGCGCGCGATCCAGGTCGTGCTCGACCAGTCCACCGAGGTGCTGCGCGCAGAGCGCGGCGTGCTCATCTGCCGCACCCGCCACGGCTTCGTCTGCGCCAACGCCGGCGTCGACGCCTCCAACGCCTCGCCCGACGGCGGGAGCGAAACGCTGCTCCTGCTCCCGCGAGACCCCGACGCCTCCGCCCGGATGATTCGTGCGCGCCTGCGCGAGCTGACCGGAGCGCCACCGCCAGCGGTGCTCGTCACCGACAGCTTCGGCCGAGCATGGCGCCACGGACAGGTCGACGTCGCCATCGGGCTCGCCGGCCTCGCGCCGCTCGACGACTGGCGCGGGCGCACCGACGCGAGCGGCATGGAGCTCAAAGCCACATGGCTCGCCATCGCCGACGCCGCCGCCGCGACCGCCGACCTCGCGCGCGCCAAGGACTCCCGCGAACCCGTCGTCGTCATCGACGGCCTCGAGCGCTTCGTCACCGTCGAGGACGGTCCCGGAGCGGCCGCGCTGCTGCGCCCGCTCGAGGAGGACATGTTCCGCTAGGCGTCGGCTTCCAGCTCCGATTCCAGGTTCGCCAGCCAGTCGTCGCAGAACGACCACAGGTCGGCGCCGAAGCGGGCCGCGATCTCCGGGAAGCGTAGCCCCTGGTGCTCGCGCACCGCCTTCGCGGCCACCAGACCCTCGCGGCGCATCACCGCCTCGAAGCGCTGTGCGCGTCGGCGCAGCCTGCCCACCAGCGCCAGCTGCTCCTCCTCCGGTAGAGCGTCCGCGAAGAACATCCGCAGCAGGCCCTCGTCGCGCATCTGCGGCGCCACTTCACGGTCCGAGCGCAACCACGTCTGCAGCATCGCCTCGCCCTCTGATGTCAGCTCATACGCCGACCGCACGCGGGCGCCATGGTGGTCGTCGCGCCGGCTGACCAGCCCGCGCCCCTCCAACTCGGCCAGCTGTGGGTACACCTGCGCCAGGGACGTCGGCCAGAAGAAATGCGTCGACGCATCGGCCGTGCGCTTGATCGCATAGCCGGAGCTCACCCCCATCCGGAGCATCCCCAGCAGCAGATACGCGGTCGATTTCAGGCGCATCGCGCCGCCCGATCGGTCCTCCAGAACCGGTCCCACGAGGTCCCTTGCGTTTCTATCACCTGTCTGCTTGGATGCATTCAACAGTGTTCTATCACACCATCACACACCATCTCGTCACACGGACATTGATCGGTGGTTTGCTGGCCACCGCGACCGTCGCCTCGAGCACGCAGTCGATCGCGCTTCACGCGCGCTTCACCCCCGACAGGCTCGGCGTTCCGACCAACCTCTCCGCAACCGGCCAGCTCGCCTCCGCCGACGGCGGCATCCCCTCGCCCGTCACCAAAGTCGCCTTCTACACGCCCGCCGGAGCGAGGATCGACCTCCGCGGCGCCGGCACCTGCACCGCCGTCAAGCTCGAACGGGTCGGCCCGAGCGCCTGCCCCGCCAACTCGCGCGCCGGATTCGGCGGCGGAGTCGGGCTGTTCCAGCTGGCCGGGGAAACAATCCGGGAGCAGTTCACCGTCGACCTGTTCCTCGCACCGCGGGAAGCGGGACACCTCGCGCTCCTGGCGTATGTGCGCGCCACCAACCCCGCGTCGATCGAACTCGTCCTCACGGCCAGGGAAATCAAAGCGCCAAAGCCCTACGGGCTCGGGTTCAGCGTCGAAGTGCCGCTCATACCGACGATCCCCGGCGCCTCCGACGCATCCGTCGAAAGCGCCTTCATCACGCTCGGCTCTCCCAACGTGGCCTACTACGAGACGGTTCACGGAAAGCGAGCGTTGCAGCGCCTCAGAGGCCTGATCTCGCCGAAGACGTGCCCGCCCGGTGGGTTCCCCTTCCAAAGCGCCTTCGATTTCGCCGACGGCACCACAACCACCGCAAACGCACTCATCCCCTGCCCCAGGAGCTGAATCGCGGATGCGTCTCTCGACCGTCACACTCGCGCTCCTCACCCTCACAGCGCTCCCCTCCGCCGCCCTGGCGGACCCCACGACCGCGACCATCGTCCCGTCGCTGTCGCCCGACAGGCTCGGCGCACACGCGGCTCTCACGCTCACCATCCACTACTCGGGAGGCGAGCTCGGAGTGCCCGCCCCCGTCCGTCGCTCGGTACTGAGATTTCCCGCCGGGATGAGCATCTCGGTACCAACGCTGCACAGCTGCAGCACTCGACGCCTTCGCACCGACGGCGCCGGCGGCTGCCCGGCACAGGCGAGGCTCGGCGGCGGCCACGCGCTCCTCGAGGGGCGAGCCGGCTCGCAGATCATCACCGAGACCATCGCCCTGTCCGCGTTCCTCGGCTCCCCGCACAACCTCCAGCCGGCCTTCGAGGTTCTCGGGCAGGGATACACCCCCTACGACCAACGCACCGTGCTCACCGGCGCCGTGACCCAAAGCGACCCGCCATACGGAGAAGGGATCACCATGACCACCCCCGCGATTCACACCGTGCCGCTCGAGCCGGACGCCTCGATCGTCACCCTCTCGCTCACTGTCGGGCGCCGACACGCGCGCACCGCCCCCGCGATCGTGGTACCGCGATCGTGTCCGGCCGGAGGCTTCCCGTTCGCCGCCGAATTCACATACGCCGACGGATCGCACAGCGCCACATCCACGACCGTTCGATGCCCGTCATGAGCGCGCCAGGGCACATCCACCGCCTGCGCGCCGGATCGAGGCTTCTCGCCGCGGCGCTGCTGATCTCATCGACCGTCGGCTCCGCGATCGCACCGGCAAGCGCGTCCTCAGCACGCGCCGCACGGACGAGCTCGCTGAACGAGACCGGGCATCTTCACCTGACGAGCAAACACAACTTCACACTCAACGAGCAGGGCACCGCCACCGGCACCGCCCGCGGCGCCATCTACGTCCATCTCACGCTCGTCTCGAGCAGCCGCGCGAAGGCCGAACTGAACATCTATCCAACCGGCGGCGGCTCGATCACCGGATACGCCACCGCGAGCTACCGGCGACACGGAAGCACCGCCTCGTTCTCCGGCACGCTGTCCATCACCCGTGGATCGGGGAGCTACGCCCACATCCGCGGTACCGGGCTCGGCTTCAACGGCGTCATCCAGGAATCCAACAAGGACGCCATCACCGTCCACGTAAACGGCGCCGTCTCGGACTGAACGTGCTCGAGCTGCGCGATCTGGTGAAGCACTACCCCGCCGTCGGGGGAGAGCCCGTGCGCGCGATCGACGGCGTGTCGCTCGATGTTGCTCCCGGCGAAGTGCTCGCGCTGTTCGGCCCGAGCGGGTCCGGCAAGAGCACGCTGCTGCTGATGATCGCCATGCTGCTCGCCCCCACCACCGGGACGATCACGATCGACCGGCGCGACGTCTCGAGTCTCTCCGAGCGAGAGGCGTCGCGCTTCAGGCTCTCCGAGCTCGGCTTCATCCACCAGAGCTTCGACCTGCTGCCCGGAGCCAGCGCGCTCGACAACGCCGTCCTGAAGCTGCTCGGGACGCTCCGCTGGCGCGAGGCGCAGCGCGCGGTCACGCCCCTGCTCGAACGACTCGGGCTGGGCGAGCGCCTTCACCACCGCGCCGACACGCTCTCGATGGGCGAGCGCCAGCGCGTGATGATCGCCCGCGCGCTCTCCACCAGCCCGAGGGTGCTGCTCGCCGACGAGCCCACCGGCAGCCTCGACAGCCAGCGCGGGCGCGAAGTGCTCGAGCTGCTGCGCGAGCTTTGCAGCGAACGCGAGATCGCCGTCGTGCTCGTCAGCCACGATCCCATGGCCGCCCAGTACGCCGACCGCGTGCTCGAGCTGCGCGACGGGCGCTTCACCGCCTACGCGTCAGGGCTGATGTGAGACCCGCCAACGCGCTGCGCCTCTACACGGTGCGGCTGCGCGCGCGTTTCTGGCAGGAGTGCTTCGCGCTCGTCGGGATCGCCGCGGGGGTCGCGCTGCTCCTCGCCTCCCAGATCGCCAGCTCCAGCCTGCAGAGCTCTGTGGCGACGCTCTCGCACGGCATCGTCGGCAACGCCACCCTGCAGCTGCTCGCGCGCGGCCCGCAGGGCTTCCCCGAAAGCACGCTCGCCCGCGTTCGCGGCATCCCAGGAGTGCTCCTCGCGGCGCCGCTGCTCGAAACCGAGGCCGACGCGATCGGGCCGCGGGGCAGGGAGTCCGTGGAGCTGATCGGAGCCGACGCTCAACTGTCTAAGCTCGGCGGCGCGCTCGTGCGCGACACCTCGCTAGCTCCCTTCGGGGGCATCGGGGCGCTGGTGCTGCCCACACCCGTCGCGCAGACCGTCGGCGTGAGCCGCTTCGGCCAGGAAGTCCACCTCCAGCTCGCCGGGCGCTCGGCCGAGCTGCCGCTCTACGCGCAGCTCTCGAAGCACCAGATCGGTCCGCTCATCGAGAGCCCCGTCGCGCTCGCGCCGCTCTCCTCCCTGCAGGAAATCGGCGGACGGCCCGGATACATCAGCCGCATCCTCGTCCAGCCGGCCGCGGGCGCCGAAGCGCTGGTTCGCGCCTCGCTGCTCGCCATCGCCCGAGGGCGCCTGAACGTCGAGAGCACCGGCTATGACGAGCGCCTGTTCTCCACCGCCGCTTCCGCCAACAACCGCGCCACCGAGCTGTTCGCCGCGGTCAGCGCCATCGTCGGCTTCCTGTTCGCGTTCAACGCCATGCTGCTCAGCGTGCCCCAGCGACGACGGCTAGTCGCCGGCCTGCGCCGCGACGGATACACCCCCGCAACCGTCATCGCGCTGCTGCTCCTCGACGCCATCGTCCTCGGCCTGCTCGCATGCGCGCTCGGGCTCGTACTCGGCGACGAGCTCTCCATCCACCTGTTCCACCCCAACCCCGCGTTCCTCTCGCTCGCCTTCGCGCTCGGCTCCCAGCGGGTCGTGAGCCTCCACAGCATCGGGGTCGCGGGTGGAGCGGGGATGCTGGCCACGATCGCCGCGATGCTAACCCCGCTTCGCGACATCCTCTCGCGCGACCCGCTCGCCGCGATCCGGCCTCGCGAAACACGCGCGGCGGCTCTCGGGGCCGGGCGTCTCGCGCTCGCAGGCATCGGCTGCGCGGCGCTCGCCACCGCGATCCTCCTCACCGCGCCGTGGGCGGCGATCGCGGCCATGGTCCTGCTCGTCGGCGCGCTCCTGTTGGAGCTCCCGATAGCGCTCGCCGCCACGCTCGCGCTCGTCAAACGGATCGCGTCGCGGATCGCCAGCCCCATCCCCCACGTCGCCGCGATGGAGCTGGGAGCGATCCGTGGCCGAGCCGTCGCCATCGCCGGCACCGGCGCGATCGCGGTCTTCGGCAGCGTCACGCTCCAGGGCGCACACGCCAACCTGCTCAGCGGCCTCGAAGACTCGGCGCGCGAAACGAACGCCTCCGCCCAGGTGTGGGTCTCCCCCGCCGGCTCCTACAACACACTCGACACCGCGTCGTTTACGCCCGACCGGCAGACCATGCTCGAACGGCTGCCCGGAATCCGCGCCGTGCGCGTCTATCGCGGCGGCCTGCTCGACTACGGCAACCGACGTGTGTTGGTCGACGCGCCTCCGCGCCAGTCCACGCCGCTGCTCCCCGACGGACAGCTGTTGCAGAGCGACACGCAACTGATCGACGAACGCGTGCGCGCCGGCGGCTGGCTCGTGCTCTCGCGGGCGCTCGCCGACGAACACCACCTCCACGTCGGCCAGGCCCTCACGCTGCCGACCGCCAATCCTGTTCCCTTCCGCCTCGCGGGCACCTCCACCAACCTCGGCTGGGCGCCCGGCGCGATCGTCATGAACGCGACCGACTACGAAAGCGTGTGGGGAAGCACCGACGCGAGCGCCTACGGCATCCTCTTCGACGCCGGTATCTCCCCCGCCCGAGGCGCAGCGGAGATCCGACGAGCCCTCGGCCCCACCTCGGGGCTGGCCGTGCACACCTCCGAACAGCGCGCCGAACAGCAGGACTCCCTCAGCCGCACCGCGCTCGCTCGGCTCGGCGAAATCGCGACGCTGATCCTGATCGTCGCGATCCTCGCGATGGCCACCGCCACCGGCGCGATGGTCTGGCAGCGCCGCCCGCGCCTGGCCAAGCTCAGGATCGAGGGACTCAGTCGAGGCGAACTGTGGCGCACGATGCTTTTCGAGAGCCTCGTGCTGGTGGGCGTCGGCTGCCTCACCGGGGCGCTGTTCGGCCTCTACGGCCAGCAGCTCGCCGACCGCGCGCTCGTCGGCGCCGTCAACTTCCCCGTCGTCTACTCCATCACGCTCCTGCGCCCGCTGGTCAGCCTCATGCTCGTCGCCGCCGCCGCGCTCGCGATCCTCGCCATCCCCGGCTACCTCGCCGCTTCAGTGCCCGCGTCGCTCGCGCTTCAGGACTGACGCGCCCACTGGAATAGGCTGCGCGCGATGTTCGGATTGATTCGGCCCCGCAAATTGCTGCGCCTCATCGCCCTCGTGCTCCTGCTCGCGGTCGTCGCGCTCAACTGGACCTACGGCAGGCTGCCCGCCGAGCCCAGGCCGACGGGCTCGTTCATCCAGATCGGCAAGCTGCGGATCCGCTACCTCGAACGCCCCGGGACCGGCACGCCCATCCTGCTGATCCACGGCCTGCCCGGCACCGCCGAAGACTTCGAAGACGTAGTGCCAATGCTCGCCGGCCATCGCACCATCGCCATCGACCGGCCCGGCTTCGGCTACTCCAGCGGCGGCTACGTGCCCTTCGACACGCAGATACAGACGATCGACGAATTGCTCCACCGCCTGCACATCCCGCGAGTCATCCTCGTCGGACACTCATACGGCGGCACCATCGCGCTCGGGTTCGCCGAGCGCCACTCCAGCGAGGTGCAGGGGCTCGTGCTCGTCGACGCCGCCGCCGCCGGCCAGCGCCTCGGCACGTTCGCCCAGGTGCAGGCGCATTTCGTACAGGCCCTGCAGCTGCCCGTCATCAGGCAGGTCGCCAACGCCACGTTCGGCCAGCTGCTCCTCACCGTGTCCGTCAACCGTGCCGAAGCCGAAGCCTTCCATCCGCAGCCCGTCGCTCCCGCCCATCACCGGCGCGTCCTCGCCATCAACATGACGCACGGCAACCTCGAAGCGCTCGCCGGCGAGCAGCTGGCTGCCAACGGCGTCATCGCGGACATCGACGCGGGGCTCGGCACGATAGCCGCGCCCGCCGTCGTGATCCAGGGCGACCACGACGAGCTCGTCAAGCCGATCCACGGCCGACGCCTCGCCGCCACCCTCCCCCACGCGCGGCTCGTGATGGTCAGCGGCGGGCACATGGCGCCCTACACCCACCCAGACGCCATCGCCGCGGCGGTGCGGAGCCTGAACGGCTAGGAGGCCGGAGCATGCAACTACCCGAGCGCGCGGGCAATCCGTTCACCAAATCGGCGTCAGGCGGTCGCACCATCAGCGCGGTGATGCTGCCGTTCTTCGTCGTCCTTCCGCCACGAGGGTTCGGCGTGCTGACCACGACCGGACGCAAGACGGGCAAGCGACGCCGCAAATGCATCCACGCGATCCGGCGAGGCGACAGGGTTTACATCGTGATGATCCGCCCGACCGAGAGCGCGATCCGCACACGCCACATATCGGCGTGGGTGCTGAACATCCGCGCCAACCCAACAGTCGAGCTGCGACTACGCGACGGGTCCTTCACCGGCCTCGCACGCGAGCTCACCGAGCCGGCGGACATCGCACACGCCGAGGAGATCTACTGCCGGACCGTCAACCCGTTCGACTACGTCGAGTGCATGTTCCACCGCTCCGGACGCCCGACCCGGGCGAAGATCGAAGAGCTGCACCGCAGCTGGTTCGAGCACGGCGTGCCGCTCGTGATCGAGCTCCAGGCCGGGTCTCAGGCCGCCACGGACAGCTCGTAGCGACGGCGGATCTCATACAGCGTCGTGCGCTCCGCAGCCGGGCGTCCCGCGTCGTGGGCCGCCGCCACCAGCTGGTCGGGGTCGAGCTTCGTGCCGTGGTAGCTGCCCGCAAGGCGACTGATCGACTCCTCCATCAGCGTCCCGCCCAGGTCGTTCACCCCCCAGCGCAGCGACTCCGTCGCCGCCTCCAGGCCCATCTTCACCCAGCTCGCCTGCAGGCTCGGAATCGTGCGGCCGAGCGCCAGGCGGAACACCGCCGTGTGCTTGAGGTTCTCCTCGCGCGCGATCTCCTCCACCCCGTGCGTGCGCCCCAACAGCGTCTGGAACGGGATGAACGACAGCGGCACGAACTCCGTGATCCCACCCGTGCGCTCCTGCAGCTCGCGCACCACGCGCATGTGCTCCGCCAGCTCCCACGGCTCCTCGATGTGGCCGAACATCACCGTCGCCGTCGAGCGCAGACCCGCGTTGTGCGACGCCTCGATTATCTCCACCCAGCGCGCCACCGGCAGCTTGTTCGGCGAGATCCGCTCGCGCACCCCGTCGTGGAGCACCTCCGCAGCGGTGCCCGGCGTCGAGCCGAGGCCCGCGTCGCGCAGCCGCGCGAACACCTCCGACGGTGGCAGTCCGGAGATGTCGCACATGTGCGCGATCTCCATCGGGCTGTAGGCGTGTAGGTGCAGTTCCGTACCCGCCTCCTGCGCCGTCCTCTTCGCCAGGCGCAGCCAGCCGAGGTAGTCCTCCAGCTGCCAGTCGGGGTGGATGCCCGATTGGATGCACAGCTCGCTCGCGCCGTAGTCGATCGCCGCGTGGATGCGCGAAACGAACTCGCGCTCGTCGTGCTCGTAGGCGTCCGGCGAGCGCTTGCCCTGGCCGAAGCCGCAGAACGCGCATCCAACCGTGCACACGTTCGACACGTTGATGTTGCGGTTCACCACGAACGTCACCGTCTCCCCCGCCAGCTCCGCGCGCAGATCGTCCGCCGCCTGGCGCATATCCTCGATCACCTCCGCGCGCGTCTCCGCGAACATCGCCGTCAGCTCCTCCGCACTCAGCGCGCGCCCGTCGCGGCCCTTCTCGATCGCGCCCGCCACCAGGTCCGGGCGGATCGGCGCCGGCGGCTCGGTGCGGCCGGAGCCGCGCCTCGGGATGAAGCTCCAGTACTTCACCTTGATCGTGTCCATCACCGCCGGGGCGATCCACTCCGGGTCGATGTACCGCGGGTAAACGCACAGCCGCTCCGTCAACGCCACACCATCCGCCTGCAGTTGCTTGCGCACCTGGTGCGGCGAGGGGAACGGGTGCTCCGGAGAGATGTGGTCGCCGTTCGCGCTCAGCCCTCCCAGGTCGGTCGCGCCCGCCGCCACCAGCTCGCCCCACCAATCCGCCAGGTTCGGCGGGATCTGGATACCCACATCCGGCATCAGCCTGCGCGCCTCCGCGATCAGGCGCTTCATGTCACCGATGTCGACAGGACACGCCCACGCGGGCAGCGGCAGGTCCGGGCGATGGTCGGCCACGCCCGTGCGCCAATAGTCGCGCGCCGCCGCGTCCGCGATCTGCGCGGGCTCCTGGCCGTAGTAGCGCTGGTGGGGCACGAAGTTCTGCAGGATCACCTCCTGGATGTGGCCGTGGCGCTCGTGCACGCGCGCGAGCGCTTCGAGCGATTCGACGCGCTCCTGCTCGGTCTCGCCGATGCCCACCAGAATGCCGCTCGTGAACGGGATCTTCAGCTCGCCCGCCGCCGCGATCGTCTCCAGGCGCCGCGCCGGGTGCTTCGTCGGCGAGCCCGCATGCACCGTCTCCATCAGCCGCTCGGAGATCGACTCCAGCATCAGCCCCTGCGACGCCGTCACCTCGCGCAGACGAGCCAGGTCAGAGCGTGCGAGCACGCCCAGGTTCGTGTGCGGCAGAAGGCCCCGCTCGAGCGCCCGCTCGCACACCCACACCACGTACGCCGTGAAGTCCTCGTGCCCGTACTCCGCCAGTTTCCCCGCCACCTGCGGGTTGACCTCAGGTTTCTCGCCGGTCAGGACAAGCAGCTCCTTGACCTGGCGCTTGGACGCGCCGTCCAGGATCTCGATGACCTCGTCGGGGCTGTACAGGTGGGCCTGGTGGGTGGCGAACGCGCAGTACTTGCAGTAGCACTGGCAGGTGCGCGACAGCGACAGCGTCAGGTTGCGGGAGAACGTGACGCGCCGGCGCATGGGTGGAGTCTAGGACTACTCGATTGTTGCCCGAAGATCCTTGGTCAAGAGGAGCAGGTGGAGCGGGTGCGTCGGTGAGCGTTCAAAGCCGAACTGCGCATACCAGTCCCGTGCCCGCTCATCGATCGCGTGGACGAGCAGGGCACGAACCCCGATCAGCTCGCCGGCCTGCAGGACGCGGGTCATCGCGTCCAGTAGCAGCGAGCGTCCAAGGTGTCGGCCCTGGTGGCGCACATCGACGGCAAGGCGACCCAGGAGGACGACAGGCACCGGCTGGTTCGCTGCCAGGCCACGTGCGAGCCTCGCGGTCGCTTCGCGGGGCATGACCGCACCAGCCGCGAGCGCGTAGTACCCGGCGACATCCGGCTCCGTCTCGGTCGTGACGAACACGCGCGACGCTCCGCTGCGATGACTCTGAAGAGCGTGCCTGCGGAGCCACTCGTCGAGCGACGCGACTCCACTCTGGAAGTGCTCGGCACGATGACGCGCCTCGAGCGGGACCGGCTTGTGAAAGCTCACAGAAGCTAGTCGTCGAACACGCTGGCGGATGACAGCAGCCGGGCAAACTCAGGAACCGGCCGGGCCGGCCGATCGAGTATCTCGACGAACTCATCCCAGGCAGCCTCGTCGAGACGAAACACTCGCCGATCAGCAAGCGTGTCCTCGGCAACCACACGTGCCGCCTGGACTACGAAGTCGGTCAACGGCTGATCGTTCTGCTCGGCTGCCAGCCGCACGATCGCATCGACATCCTCTGCCACCCGCATGTTCCAACGCTGGGTCTTGCTTTCGGTAGCCACGACTGGGATTGTACACCCGATGTGCGTACGTTTCAACTCGTGCGCTGTTCATCCCGCTAACAACCGACATGAACTAGGCAAGCTGCAGCGATCCCGCTTGCCTCGATACCCTCGTTGCTTGCCGAGGGCGCCGGTCTCTCGACGTAGAGCAGCGGTCCACCAGACGCACCTTCGACCAGAAAACGGACAGGAGCAAGATGACTGAGAGTGTCAGCGAGAGCGAGAACCCGGCGATCCCGAGCCCCACTTCCGAGGTGCCCCGTCCCAGGACCAACCACGACTGGTGGCCGAACCAGCTGGACCTGAGCGTGCTGCACCGGAACTCGCCACTCTCGGACCCGATGGGCGAGGGCTTCGACTACGCCAAGGAGCTCGCGACCGTCGACCTCGACGCGCTGAAGCGCGACCTGATCGAGCTGATGAGCACCTCGCAGGACTGGTGGCCATCCGACTACGGCCACTACGGGCCGCTCTTCATCCGCATGAGCTGGCACGCCGCCGGCACCTATCGCATCGCCGACGGTCGCGGCGGGGGGGGTCAGGGCGCCCAGCGCTTCGCGCCGCTCAACAGCTGGCCCGACAACGGGAACCTCGACAAGGCACGCCGGCTGCTGTGGCCGATCAAGCGGAAGTACGGCCGCAAGATCTCGTGGGCCGACCTGCTCGTCTTCACCGGCAACGTCGCGATGGAGTCGATGGGCTTCCAGACCTTCGGCTTCGGCTTCGGGCGCGAGGACATCTGGGAGGCCGAGGAGATCAACTGGGGCACGGAGGACACCTGGCTCGGAGACCAGCGCTACAGCGGAGCGCGCCAGCTCGCCAAACCCCTAGGCGCCGTGCAGATGGGCCTCATCTACGTCAACCCCGAGGGCCCGGGCGGCAACCCCGACCCGCTCGCGGCCGCCAACGACATCCGCGAGACCTTCGCCCGCATGGCGATGAACGACGAGGAGACCGTCGCGCTGATCGTCGGCGGCCACACGTTCGGCAAGACCCACGGCGCCGTCGACCCCAGCAACCTCGGCCCCGAGCCCGAGGCCGCCCCGCTCGAGGAGCAGGGCTTCGGCTGGAAGAACAGCGCCGGCAAGGGCAACGGCGTCGACACGCTCACCAGCGGACTGGAGGGCGCCTGGACGGACGAGCCCACGAGGTGGGACAACGGCTTCCTCGAGAACCTCTACTCCTACGACTGGGAGCTGACGAAGAGCCCCGCCGGAGCGCAGCAGTGGACCCCCAAGAACCCCGAGGCCCAGGGCACCGTGCCGGACGCCCACGACCCGTCCAAGCGCCACGCGCCGATGATGCTCACGACCGACCTCGCGCTCAAGCTCGACCCGATCTACGGACCGATCTCCAAGCGCTTCTACGAGAACCCCGACCAGCTCGCCGCAGCGTTCGCCAAGGCCTGGTACAAGCTCCTCCACCGCGACATGGGCCCCATCTCGCGCTACCTCGGCCCGTGGATCCCCGCGGAGCAGCTGTGGCAGGACCCCGTCCCCGCGGTCGACCACGAGCTGATCGGCGAGGCCGACATCGCGGCACTCAAGGAGAAGATCCTCGCCTCGGGCCTGTCGATCTCGCGACTCGTCTCCACCGCCTGGTCCTCGGCCGCCACGTTCCGCGGCACCGACAAGCGCGGCGGGGCCAACGGGGCGCGGGTCCGTCTCGCACCGCAGAAGGACTGGGACGCCAACGAACCGACCGAGCTCGCTGCGGCGCTCGCCACTCTCGAGCAGATCCAGCAGGACTTCAACTCCTCGCAGTCGGGAGGGAAGAAGGTCTCGCTCGCCGACCTGATCGTGCTCGGTGGATGCGCGGCCGTCGAGCAGGCCGCGCGGAACGCCGGGCACGCGGTCTCGGTGCCATTCACCCCGGGTCGCACCGACGCCTCCCAGGAGCAGACCGACGTGGAGTCCTTCGCCGTGCTCGAGCCCACCGTCGACGGCTTCCGCAACTACGTCCGCCAGGGAGAGCCGCTTCCGCTGGAGCAAGGGCTGCTGGAGCGGTCCTACATGCTGACGTTGACCGCACCCGAGATGACCGTGCTGATCGGCGGCATGCGTGCTCTGGGCGCGAACTTCGGGCAGTCCAAGCACGGCGTGTTCACCGACCGTCCGGAGACGCTCAGCAACGACTTCTTCGTCAACCTGCTCGACATGGGCACCGAGTGGAAGCCGTCGGACGAGCACCTCTTCGAGGGGCGCGACCGTGCCACCGGCGAGGTCAGGTGGACCGCGACCTCCGTCGACCTCGTGTTCGGCTCGAACTCGGAGCTGCGGGCGCTCGCCGAGGTGCACGCGTGCGACGACGCCGGCGAGAAGTTCGTCGCCGACTTCGTCTCCGCATGGGACAAGGTCATGAGCCTCGACCGCTTCGACGTGTCCTGACCGAGCGGGTGGGCGGGCATATCAACAGCGTCTACCTGGCCCGTCACGGCCAGACCGCCTACAACCGCGAGGGCCGCTTCCAGGGGCAGCAGGCGATCCCGCTCGACGACACCGGACGCGAGCAGGCGCTGGAGCTCGCCGAGCGTGCAGCCGCATATGGCTTCCGCGCGCTGTGGTGCAGCCCGTTGCTGCGCGCCCGCGAAACCGCCGACGCGGTCGGCGCCCGACTGGGGCTGGAGCCCCTCGAGGACCCGCGGCTGATGGAGACCGACGCGGGCGAGTGGACCGATCGCAGCTTCCAGGACGTGCGCGCGCAGACGCCCGAGCTGTTCGACGCTTTCGTAGCGTGCGACCCCACGTTCGCATTCCCCAGCGGGGAGTCGTTCACCGACCAGGAGGAGCGCGTCAGCGCCGCGCTGGAGGAGATTGAACGCGACAGCGCGCTGCCCGCGCTGGTGGTGTGCCACGGCATGGTCATCCGCGCCGCCCTCTACCGGCGCTCGGGGCACAACATGGCGGGCGTCACGCGCGTGCCCAACGGCGCGCTCGTGCCCCTCGACCCGATCGCAGCGGAACACGCCGAGTTCGGCGGCGGGGACGCGACGATCTCCAGCTGAGCGCCCGCTCAGCGCAAGATCGCGCTCGGGACAGCCAGCGCCTTCTGATCTTCGACTACGGCGGCTGGAACTTCTGAGCCACGCGTGTGCGGCCCGATCGCAGCGAGCGCGAGGCCCGTGGCGAGACCGCCGGCGACCGTGATCAGCCACGCGGAGTGGAAGTCCGCGGCGGTGCTCGCCGAGGTGCCGAGCACCGCCACGAGTACAGCCACGCCCAGCGCGGCGCCGATCTGGCGACCCATCGTCAGCACCGCGGCGCCTGTCGCGAAGCGCTCCGGGGCGAGCGAGGACGCGCCCGCGCCGGTGAGCGTCGGGATCACGAGGCCGACGCCCGCACCGGTGATGATCTGCCCCGGCAGGAACTGGGACGCGTACGCGGGATGGTTGCCGGTCCTCGCGATGAACCACACCGAGCCGGCGGCGAACAGCAGCGAGCCGACCACGCCCGGGATGCGGTAGCCGATCCGCGCTCCCAGCCGCGCCGAGGGCACGCTGAACGCGGTCGCCATCGCGGGGCCGGGGAAGAGCATCAGCCCGGCCGTGAGCACCTGCTCGTGCCACACGCCCGTCAGGAACAGCACGCCCCCGAGCAACATCGCCCCGAAGCCGCCGAAGAACAGCACCGAGCCGCCGACCGCCAGCCCGAAGCTCCGCACGCGCAGCATCGCCGGCTCCACCACCGGAGCGGCGTGGCGTTCGGAGCGCCACCAGATCGCCGGCAGCAGCAGCGCCGTCGCGACCAGCAGGGCGAGGATCCCCGGCGAGCCCCAACCCCATTCCTGGCCCTTCACGATCGCCACCACCAACGAGCCGATCGCCGCGATCAGCGCGAACGCCCCGAGCACGTCCGGGCGCCCCGCGCCGACCTCACGGCGCTCGACGAGCGTCCGCAGGCCGAAGACCAGCCCCGCGAGGCCCACCGGCACGTTCACCAGGAACACCAGCCGCCAATCCGCCTGCACGAGCAGTCCGCCGAGGGGCGGGCCCGCGGCAGCGGCGATGCCGCCCGTCGCCGCCCACACGCCGATCGCCACGTGGCGCTCGTGCGGGCCGAACTCCGGCAGCATCAGACCCAGCGAGGTCGGAAGCATCAGCGCGCCGCCCGCCGCCTGCACCACGCGCGCTGCGATCAGCACGCCCACCGAAGGCGCGAGCGCGCACGCGGTGCTCGCCAGCACGAACACGCCGAGACCGAGCAGGAACGCGCGCTTGCGCCCGAATGCGTCCGCCCAGCGACCAGCCGGCACGAGCAGCGCCGCGAACACGATCGCGTAGCCGCTCAGGATCCACGACAGCGACGACAGCGAGGCGCCGCCGAAATGCTTGCCGATCGCCGGAAAGGCGATGTTGACGATGAACAGGTCGAGGCTCGACATGAACACCCCTACGCACACGATGAGGGAGACCAGCCATTTGCGTTTTATCATGCAACGGACCCTACCACAACCGTTGCATGATGCAACTCAAACCGTCTATGCTGGTGGTGAGATGCTCGGCAACGACTACGGGAGCCAAACGTGCAGCATCGCCGCGACCCTCGAGGTCGTCGGCGAGCGCTGGTCGCTGCTGATCGTGCGCGACGTGTTCCTCGGCCTGCGCCGCTTCGACGAGATCCAGCGCAACCTCGGCATCGCGCGCAACGTCCTGCAGACCCGCCTCACGCGACTGCTCGACAACGGCGTGCTCGAGAAGCGCCTATACCAGGAGCGCCCCGCCCGCTACGAATACCGCCTCACCGAGAAGGGCATCGACCTGTGGCCCACGATTGTCTCGCTCCTGCAGTGGGGCGACCGCTACGCCAGCCCCCCAGCCGGGCCGCCGGTGCTGCTCGAACACCGCAACTGCGGCGGCGCGGTCGACGAGCACCGGATCTGCGGCAAGTGCGGAGCGCCGCTGCAGGCGCACGACGTGGTCGCCCACGCCGGCCCGGGCGCCTCTCCGGATCACCCGCTGCGGCGGCGGGCGGAGCGTCAGCGCACGGCGTCGGCGCGAGAAGCCGCCGCGTAGGGGGCGCTCAGCCCGCGGCCAGGCGCGTGACGATCTCCGCGCCCTCGCGCGCCATGCGCGAGCGGGGCACCACGAGATCGAACCCCGCCTGCTCCGCGCGCTCGCGCGCGGCGACGTCCACGTGGGAGTAGAAGCCGAGCGTGCGCGTGGGGCCCAGTTCCTCCGCGACAGCTTCCACGACCGCGGACCCCTGGAGATCCTCGTCAGTCAAATCGACGACCAGCACATCCACGCCCGACTGCGCCTCGTCGCTCAGCCGCTCGCGCAGCCGGCCCTCGTCCGCGACCGACTGGACCTCGTGCCCAGCCGCCGCGAGCGCGCCCTGCACGTTGGAGCCGAACAGCAGGTCGGCCGTGAGCAATACGACGCGGGCCACCGCTACTGGGCCCGGAGGCGGCGGAACTCCTCGCGCGCCGACTGCGGACGGCCCCACATCTGCGTGACCTCCACCCGCCCGCTGCGCGTCTCGCGCACCACGATCTCGCCCTCGATGCCGGCGTCGTCGAGCAGCTTCAGCGCGCCGTGCACAGTCTGCGCCGCGGCCGCGTGACCGAATCGGTGCGCCACGAGCAGCCGCCAGTGCCAGTCGTGGTGGGAGTACGGGCGGGCGTTGCACGTCGCCAGATACAGCGCGGCTTCGACGTAGCGCGACTCGTCAGCGATCCTCAGGTCGAGCTCGAGATCGGTCCAGTCCTCGGGCAGCGAGTCGACCGTGCGCTGGAAGGTGTCTGCGAAGGCCATCTGGGTGGAAGCCTACCGCGGCTATTCTCGGAGCAGTGGCAAGCACCGACACACACGCGTTCGCCGCCGAGCACCTTGCGCTGCTGGAGGGCTGCGGCCTGCTCGACCGATCCGAGCGCGGCAAGCTCGCACTGAGCGGCCCCGGCGCCGTCGAGTTCCTCAACGGGCAGGTAACGAACGAGCTGACCACCCTGCGCCCGGGCGACGGATGCTACGCGGCGTTCCTCACGCACAAGGGCAAGATGCTCGGTGACCTGCGCATCCTCGCCGTCGGCGAGCCCGGCGCCGGCCCCACGGAGCTGCTGCTCGACACCGAGCGCTCGGCCCTGCAGGCGCTGTTCGACATGATCCGTCGCTTCAAGGTCGGGTACGAGGTAGAGCTGCACAAACGCACGCTCGAGCGCGGCCTGCTGTCGCTGATCGGCCCCGACGCTGCGACGGTCGCCGGCGCCGGCGCGCTCGGCGAGACCGAGCACTCGAACGCTGTCTTCGCGATCGACGGCGTCACCGCCGTCGCGGTGCGCACCGATGTGGGCGTCGACCTTCTGTGCGAGGCGGCCGACACCGAGCGACTGGCGACGGCGTTGCGCGAGCGTGGAGCGGCGCCGGTGAGCGAAGAGGCGGCGGAGTGCCTGCGCATCGAACGCGGTCGCCCGCGCTTCGGGATCGACCTCGACGAGAGCGTCATCCCGCAGGAGGCGGGGCTGAACGAGCGCGCGATCAGCTTCACCAAGGGCTGCTACGTCGGCCAGGAGACCGTCGCGCGGCTGTTCTACAAGGGCAAGCCCAATCGCCATCTGCGCGGGCTGCGCCTCTCGGCCCCGGCCGCCGGCGGCGATGAGCTGTTCCTGGGCGAGCGAGCGGTGGGGCGCGTGGGCAGCGTCGCCATCTCGCCCCGACTCGGTCCGGTCGCGCTCGCGCTCGTGCGCCGCGAGGCGGAGCCGGGGAGCACCGTCAGCGTGGGTGAGAGCGGTGCGAGCGCCGAGATACTCGAGCTTCCGATCGACGAGTGAACGCACCTTAGTCCAATAATTGGGAAATCGTCTCCCACTTCTCGTGTATGTGGAATCAGTAGAAATCCGCCTATCGACGGACATTCCGATGGCTGGGCTTTTGTACGCGCAGTCCCCGGATTGACATTCCCTTGCAAGCTGCGCATGTGTCTTGCTAGACCATGCTTGTCCCTTTCGGCGAGCGGCAACGTTGGCCACGAGAGGACATCCCTAGGCTCCGGAGCGCGCGAATCTCTGTGGTGGTGCTCCGGAGCCGTTGGAATTCACTACGTAAGGACAATGAGTCAGACTGAAGAGTACCCGGAAAACTGTTCGTCTATTCCGCTTCCGGGGAATCCTGTGGCGCGCGACGATCCTTGAGATGCCTGCGAATCGCAGCATCCTGCGCTCTCACCGCGTCCGGATGCGGCGGAGTGTCGAGCGTACTGGTCACGTTCGGGCCCTTCAGCGGCACCTCGGTGGGCTCGAGCTTCCGATCGCGCCCCTTGAAGGGCTCGTATTCACCCATCGCGCTCGCCTTCCGGCGGTATTCCCGACTCCTCGGTGTACGCCTGCCACTGTTCGCCCAGCAGGTCCAGCAGCTGACTCGCAAGCAGCGGCGAGAACGACACCCGCGAGACGACCATGCCCTGCTGACCCTGCGGCCCGATGCGCATGAAATCGAGCGTGAACTCGTGAGGAGTGCGCGCGATCGCCGCCGCGTTGGCCCATTTCCCGGCGAACTCCTCCGGCGGCATCATGATGCTCGGCCCCTGCTCGGCAGGGCTCTGGTCGGACTCCTCTGGAGGCTCTGACTCTGGCACCGAACGTTGAGCGTAGCGCGATCGAATCTGTGCCGCACAGCACGCAGACAGCCGTTGCGGACCTCTACAGTCGATGCAAGCAAGCTGCGTGCCGAGGGCCGAGAGAGGAGCGCGAATGAGCGACAGGATGCGATCGCTGCGGATGAACGAGGACAACCGCCGCTGGTGGGCGCTCGCGGCGATGTGCTTCGCCCTCTTCATGATCATGCTCGACAACACCGTCGTCAACGTCGCGCTGCCGTCGATCCAGCGCAGCCTGCACGCCTCCACCGCGTCGCTCGAGTGGACGGTCAACGCCTACACGCTCTCCTTCGCCGTCCTGCTAGTAACCGGCGGGCGCCTCGGCGACCTGTTCGGCCGCCGCCGTGTGTTCCTCGCCGGCGTGATCGTCTTCGCGCTCTCCAGCGGCGCGATCGGCTTCTCCCCCAGCGACACGTGGCTCGTCGGCTGGCGCGCGGTCCAGGGCGTCGGCTCGGCGATGATGATGCCCGCAACCCTCTCGATCATCACCAACGCGTTCCCGCCCGCCGAGCGCGGCAAGGCGATCGGCACCTGGGCGGGCGTCTCCGCGATGGCGCTCGCGATCGGCCCCGTGCTCGGCGGCTTCCTCGTGGAGAGCGTCAGCTGGCAGTCGATCTTCTTCCTCAACCTGCCCGTCGCCGTCGGCGCGATCGTCGTGACGCTGTTCGCGGTGCGCGAGTCGCGTGACGAGACCGTCGCCCAGCGCGTGGACGTGCCCGGCGTGCTCACGCTCACCAGCGGCCTCGGCGCACTCGTGCTGGCGCTCGTGGAGGGCAACGAATGGCACTGGGGCTCGACCCGCGAGCTCGCGCTGTTCGCCTTCGCCGCCGTCGCGCTCGCGAGCTTCGCCGTCGTCGAGCGTCGTCAGAGCTCGCCGATGGTCGACTTCAGCTTCTTCCGCTCGCGCACGTTCCTCGGCACCAACATCGTCGCGTTCATCGTCTCCTTCGCGATGCTCGCGATGTTCTTCTTCATGGCCCTCTACATGCAGAACGTGCTGCGCTACACGCCGCTGCAGGCCGGCGTCCGCTTCCTGCCCTCCACGCTGATGATCGTGCTGCTCGCGCCCGGGGCGGGCCGGCTCGCCGATCGCGTCGGTTCGCGCCCGCTGATCGTGTTCGGACTGACGTGCGTCTCCGGCGCGCTGTTCTGGCAGTCGCACCTCACCGTCTCGAGCGGCTACGGCGCGCTGCTGCCCGGCTTCATGCTGATGGGCATCGGCATGGCCTTCGTCATGTCGCCGATGAGCACCGCCGCGATGAACGCCGTCGAGCAGACCAAGGCCGGGGTCGCCTCCGGCATCCTCTCGATGAACCGCATGGTCGGCGGCACTTTCGGCGTCGCGATCCTCGGCGCTCTCGTCGCCACGCTCGGGCGCTCCAGGATCGACCAGCTGTTGCCGACGCTGCCCGCGGTCAAGCGCGCGGAGCTGGCGAGCGGGCTCGGCTCGGGCGGTGTCCTGCACGGCATGCCCACTCAGATCGTCGATGCCAGCCAGCGGGCGTTCGTATATGCGCTGCAGTATGGGCTGCGGCTCGGGTCGGCGGTCGCACTGCTCGGGGCGCTGCTGGCGTGGACGCTCGTGGGGCGCGACGCACGCGCGGTCGACCGCGTGGCGGAGGCGAGCCCGCAAGCCGAGCGGTCTGCCACCGAGACCGTTCGCGTCTGACCCAGGGCTTCCCGACGCGGATTCCCATACAGGCGGGAAACACTCCTTGCCGTCGCAAATTCGTGCTGTTAGGAATGCACGAGACGCGGCCCCGAGCCGTCCGCGAGTAAGGAGGATCTTCATGCTTCGACTTCGCACGATGTCCAGCGCAGCGTGGCTCATCGTCACGTGCGCCGCTCTCGCCACAGCACCCGCGGCGATGGCCGGCAAACCAAAAGGCGAATTCGCGGTCTTCAACGACTGCCCCCTCGGCACCGCCGGAGTCAACTGGTGCGTGTACTCGAAGACCACCGGCGGAGAACTCGTGTTCGGCACGATGAGCGTGCCGATCGTCAACCCGATCGTCCTGCAGGGCGGCCTGAAGGTGACCGGAACAGAAGAAACGTTCGTCAACACGACCGAAGGCGAAACGCTGTCGAAAACAGCCGAGGAAGTACCCGGCGGCTTCGAAAAAACGACCGTCACCGCGACCCTCGAACTCGTCGGGACGGTCGCGCTCAGCCGCAAAAACCTCTCCGCCGGCGAAGGCACGGCAATCAAACTGCCGGTCAGGGTGCACCTCAAAAACATGTTCCTCGGGGAAAGCTGCTTCATCGGCTCGAGCACGTCGCCGATCACGCTCAACCTCACCACCGGCACCACCAGCCCGCCGCTGCCAAACAAACCGATCAAAGGCTCGAAAGGCACCTTCGAATCCAAGGAAGAAGGCACGCTCGAAGTCTTCAAAGGCGACTCGCTCGTCGAAAACGCGTTCTCCGTGCCGGGCGCGAAAGGCTGCGGAGGCATCAACGAATTCCTGATCGACCCCATCATCGACTCGAAATACGGCCTCCCTTCAGCGGCCGGTCACAGCAGCGCGATCATGAACGGCAACAGCAAGTTCGCGACCGCCGAAGCCGTGAAAAACAGCGAATAGCGAGATCGGGTGGGAGCCGAGCCCTGAGGATCACTGCGCGGCGGCGATCCCGGGGCTCGGGTAGGATTGGCTTCCTTCCCTGACCCCGACACACGAGGTTCCAGAGCACGTGGCTATCGATCTCCAACAAGTCTCCGCCGTCGACGTCGAGCCCGGCGAGCTGCCCAAGACGATGGCCGCCTGGGTCATCCGCGAGGAGCGCTTCGGCGAGCCGAAGGACGCCTTCCAACTCGAGGAGATCGAGGTGCCCGAGCCGGGCGCGTTCGAGGTGATCGTCCGCGTGATGGCCGCAGGCGTCAACTACAACAACGTCTGGGCCGCGCTGGGCAAGCCCGTGTCGGTCATGCGCTACGGCGACCACCCCGAGTTCGGCCACCACATCGGCGGCTCCGACGCTTCCGGCGTCGTGTGGAAGGTCGGCGCGGGCGTGACCCGCTGGAAGGTCGGCGACGAGGTCGTGGTGCACTGCAACCAGGCCTCCTACGAGGATCCCGAGGTTCACGGCCTCGACCCGATGGCCGCGCCCTCCCAGAAGATCTGGGGCTATGAGACCACCTGGGGCTCCTTCGCGCAGTTCACCAAGGTGCAGGCACAGCAGCTGCTGCCCAAGCCCAAGTCGCTGAACTGGGAGGAGGCGGCCTCCTACGGCCTCGTGTACTTCACCGCCTACCGCATGCTCATCACCCGCTGCAACCTCCAGGCGGGCGCCAATGTCCTGATCTGGGGCGCCGCGGGCGGCCTCGGCGTGTTCGCCACGCAGATCTGCGCGGCCGCCGGCGCCAACTGCGTGGGCGTGGTCTCCTCCGAGGAGAAGGGCGAGCTCGTCAAGCGCCTCGGCGCGGTCGACTACATCAACCGCGACGAGTTCGCCGGAATGATGCGCAAGGGCGGCGAGACCCCCGAGGAGGAGAAGGAGCGCTTCGGCGTCTCCCGCGCCTTCGCCAAGCGCGTCCAGAGCATCCTCGGCGACGCCCCCGACATCGTCTTCGAGCACGTCGGCAAAGCGACGTTCCCCACATCCGTGTTCACGGCCAAGACGTTCGGGAAAATCGTCATCTGCGCCGGCACCACCGGCATCGACCTCGACTTCAACGTCGCCTACCTGTGGATGCGCCAGAAGGAGATCATCGGATCGCACTTCGCCAACGCGTACGAGTGCACGAAGGCCAACGAGCTGATCGAAAGCGGTCAGATCCGACCGGTGCTGTGGCGCACGCTCGGCTTCGACGGCGTCGCCGAAGCGCACCAGCTGATGCTCGAAAACAAGCATCTCGGGAAGATCTCGATCCTCGTGGGCGCCGACGCCGAGGGCCAGGGCAAGACCGCGGACGGACCGGGCGCCATCCACGCGGAGGTCGGCGCCTGATGGCCGGCACGGTGATCGTCCCCTGGTACGCCACGGGCTTCCGCGCGGACGACTTCGAGACGGCGCTCGGCGAGGTCGCGGCGACCGCGCTGCGCTACGGCGCCAGCACCTACGCCGTCTACCGCCAGCGCGACGACCGCTACCGCTTCCAGCAGCTCGCCGCCTTCGAGGAGTACCTCCAGTGGGAACGCTTCTGGGAAGGCCCGGAGATGACGTACTTCCGCGCCAAGCACTCCAGCTGGTACCAGGTGCCGGTTCTATACGGCTGGTGGGATCTCACCGCCAGCGGCGGCATCGCCGAGGAGGTCGTCGCGGCCGGCAACGGCCACGGCAACGGTATCCACGCCGGCTGAGCCGCGCTCTCAGGCTTTCTCGAGCGGGGCCATCGTCAGCCCCGCGCCCTTCAGCTGCTCCCAGTAGTGCTCGGCCGGCTCCTGCTGGCCGCTGAACACGACCGCCCTGCCCGAGCCGTGGATCACGTTCGCGATCTCCATCCCGCGAGAGTGCGTGATCCCGGGGATGAAGCGCGCGAGCGTGCGCGCGACGTGCTCGAACGTGTTGTGGTCGTCGTTGCAGACGATCACCTTCCACGCGCCCCCCAGGCCCGTCCCAGGAGCGCCTGAGCGGGGAATCTCAATCGTTTGACCCATGGCAGCAGGATAAAGCTAGCGGCGCGACCGTACAATGACTGCATGAGCGAACACGATTCCGTACGCCTGCCGGAGCGCGACCGTCCCTGGATGATGCGCACCTACGCGGGCCACTCCACCGCCAAGGCCTCCAACGAGCTGTATAGGCGCAACCTGCAGAAGGGCCAGACGGGGCTGTCGGTCGCCTTCGACCTGCCCACCCAGACCGGCTATGACCCCGACGACGAGCTCGCGCGCGGCGAGGTCGGCAAGGTCGGCGTGCCGGTATCGCACCGTGGCGACATGGCCGCGCTGATGGACGGCATCCCGCTCGGAGACATGAACACGTCGATGACGATCAACGCGACCGCCGCGTGGCTGCTCGCGCTTTACATCGTCGCCGCCGAGGAGCAGGACGTCAGCCAGGAGCAGCTCCAGGGCACCACGCAGAACGACATCATCAAGGAGTTCCTCGCGCGCGGCACCTACGCGTTCCCGCCCGCGGCCTCGATGCGCCTGATCGCGGACATGATCGCCTACACCGTCGAGCACGTCCCGAAGTGGAACCCGATCAACATCTGCTCCTATCACCTGCAGGAGGCCGGCGCCACGCCCGTGCAGGAGATCGCCTACGCGATGAGCAACGCCATCGCCGTGCTCGACGCAGCGCGCGAGCGAGTGCCGGCGGAGCGCCTCGAAAAGGTCTTCGGACGGATCTCCTTCTTCGTCAACGCCGGCGTGCGCTTCGTCGAGGAGCACGCGAAGCTCCGCGCGATGTCGATCCTCTGGGAAGAGCTCGGCCGCGACCGCTACGGCGTCACCGACGAGCGCCACCTGCGCTTCCGCTACGGCGTCCAGGTCAACTCGCTCGGCCTCACCGAGGCCCAGCCGGAGAACAACGTGCAGCGAATCGTGCTCGAGGCGCTCGCCGTCACGCTCGGACGCGACGCGCGCGCACGCGCCATCCAGCTGCCCGCCTGGAACGAGGCGCTCGGACTGCCGCGCCCCTGGGACCAGCAGTGGTCGCTGCGCATCCAGCAGGTGCTCGCCTACGAGACCGACATCCTCGAGTACCCCGACATCTTCGAGGGATCGAAGGTCATGGAAGGGCTCGTCGAGGAGCTGCTCGACGGCGCGCGCGCCGAGATGGCGGTCGTCGCCGAGCACGGCGGCGCGGTCGAAGCGGTCCCCTACATGAAGGGCGCGCTCGTCGACTCCCACCGCCAGCGCATCCGCCGCATCGAGACCGGCGAGCACATCGTCGTAGGCCAGAACCGCTTCACCGAGTCGGAGATCTCGCCGCTCACCGCCGACGCCGAGGGCGGCATCCTCGTCGTCGACCCCGCGCTCGAAGCCGAGCAGGCCGACGCGGTGCGCGCCTGGCGCTCGGCGCGCGACCAGGCCGCGGTGGACGAGGCGCTCGCGCAGCTCGCCAAGATCGCCCGCGACACGAAGGCGAGCGAGAACCTGATGGTCCCCACGATCGCCGCCGCGCGCGCAGGCGCCACGACCGGCGAGTGGGCGCGCACCCTGCGCGAGGTGTTCGGCAGCTACCGCGCCCCCACCGGCGTCGGCGAGGCCGCAGCAGCACCGTCGGACCCCGACCTCAACGAGCTGCGCGACGAGGTCTCGCGGCTGCAGCAGGGGCTCGGGCGCAGGCCCAAGATCCTCGTCGGAAAGCCCGGCCTCGACGGGCACTCCAACGGAGCCGAGCAGATCGCCATGCGCGCGCGCGACGCCGGCATGGACGTCGTCTACGAAGGCATCCGCCTCACCCCCGCCCAGATCGCCGCCTCCGCCCTGCAGGAGGGCGTGCACGTGATCGGGCTGTCGATCCTCTCCGGCTCGCACCGCGAGCTGATCCCCGCCGTGATCGACGCGCTGCGCGAGTCGGGCGTCACAGCTCCGGTCGTCGTCGGCGGGATCATCCCCGAGCAGGACGTCGCGGGGCTGAAGAGCGCGGGCGTCGCCGCGGTTTACACCCCCAAGGACTTCGACATCAACCGCATCATGCGCGACATCGTCGCGCTCGTCGGAGCGGACGCGCAGCTGACCCCGATCGCCGTCGGCGGCTCCTCCGTCAACGGCTCGGCGTGAGCGAAGCCGGAGCCGCCCTGGGGGCGCGCCTGCGCAAGCGCGACCTGAGCGCGGCGCCCGCGACGCTCAACCTGCTGGAGAGCACCGCCGCCGCCGACCGCGAGCAGGCCGCCGCGCTGCTCGCCGAGGTCTCGCCCGCGACGCTCGGCGGCGAGGCTCCCGGGCACGTGATCGGGATCACCGGCCCTCCCGGCGCCGGCAAGTCCACGCTTCTCTCCGCGCTGCTGCGTGCCTGGCGCGACAGCGGTAGGACGGTCGCGATGCTCGCCGTCGACCCCAGCTCGCGGCGCTCCGGCGGCTCGTTGCTCGGCGACCGCGCGCGTATCGACTTCGACCCCGCCGACCGCGGGGTGCTGATCCGCTCGACCGCCGCCGGCGAGCGGCTCGGTGGTCTTGCGTGGGCGACGCGCGCGGCCGCGCACGCACTCGCCGCCGCGTTCGATGTCGTCGTGATCGAGACCGTCGGCGTCGGTCAGGCCGAGACGGAGGTCGCCGACGTGGCCGACACGGTCGCCGTCGTCGTGCAGCCTGGAAGCGGGGACGTGCTGCAGTTCCTCAAGTCCGGGATCATGGAAACTCCAGACGTGCTCGTCGTCACCAAGGCCGACCTCGGCCAGATCGCAATGCGTACCCGGCGCGACCTGAGCGCCGCGCTGCGCTCCCTCGGCTCGAGTCGCACGCGCGTGCTCGCCGTCTCCTCGCTGCCACCGGCGAGCGGCATCGACGAGCTCGTGGAGGCACTCGACGAGCACCGCGCCGGGATCGACATCGCCGAGCGGCGCCTGCGCACCCGCCGCGCCAGCGCACTAACGGACTTCGTCGTCGAGCACGGCGAGCACGGACTGCGCGCCCTCGGCGGACGCAGCGCCGCCCAGAGCCTGCTCGCCGCCGAGGACCCCGGCCTCGAGGTGCCCGCGCTCGTCGCCGCGCTCGAGCGGAGGATCGGATGAAGACGCTCCGCGACCTCGCGATCGTCGTCGGAGCGTTCGCGCTCGCCAGCGCCCTCGCCGGCGCGCTCGGCGCCCCCAACCTCGGCACCGCGCTCGCGTTCGGGCAGATGGCGTTCGCCGCCAGCACCGTGTACGTGCTGCTCAAGCGCTGAGCACCACGCGCTGAACGCATATGCTGCGCCGGATGGCTACCGGCTGCTTCATATCGACCGGGCGCTCGCTCGGGGAGGCGATCGAGCGGGTCAGGCTCGCCGAGTCACTCGGCTACGAGACCGTCTACGTCACGCACATCGCCGGGCGCGAGTCGCTCACCGTGCTCACCGCCTACGCGATGTCCACCAGCACCATTCGCGTCGGCACCGGCGTCGTGCCGATCTACACGCGTACGCCCGCCACCATGGCCCAGACCGCCGCCACCATCGACGAGCTCTCAGACGGGCGCCTCACGCTCGGGCTCGGGGTCTCCCATCGCCCCGTCGTCGAGGGCTGGCACGGGCAGAAGATCGACCACCCCGTCGCGGAGATGCGCGAGTACACCGAGATCGTGCGCGCCATCCTGCGCGGTGAGGACC
The DNA here is from genome assembly GCA_964588985.1 of uncultured Solirubrobacteraceae bacterium. Taxonomy (GTDB): domain Bacteria; phylum Actinomycetota; class Thermoleophilia; order Solirubrobacterales; family Solirubrobacteraceae; genus Palsa-744. The sequence goes on along the minus strand of CAZPQW010000022.1, from coordinate 14,978 downwards.
CGCCGCAGGGCGAGAAGTGGCAGACCGGCTTTCGCCTCTTCGGCCTCGACCCGCGCCCGGCGCTCCCCATCTACATCGCCGCGCTCTCCCCCGCGATGCTCCGCCTCGCCGGCGAGATCGCCGACGGCGTGCTGCTGTGGCTGTGCAACCCCAGCTACATCCGCGACGTGGTCGTCCCCGAGGTGAGAGCGGGGCGCGAACGCGCGGGCCTCACGCTCGACGGCTTCGACATCGTCCCCGCCGTGCCAACCGCCATGACCGACGACCCGCAGAGCGCGTACGCGGCGATGCGCAAGGACCTCATGCCCTACTTCGGCCTGCCGTTCTACCGCGCGATGATCGAGCGCACCGGCTTCGGCGCGGACATCGAGCGCTACGACACGGCGGCGGGAGACATGGACGCGATGCAGGCGGCGATCTCCGAGGAGTTCCTGCGGGAGCTCACCGCGGTCGGCGATCAGTCCGCGGTCACCGCCGGCATCGAGCGCTACCGCGACGCGGGCGCAACCTCGCCGTGCGTCGGCCCGATCGCCAAGTCGGACTTCGACGCCACGCTGCGCGCCGGCATCGGCGCGTAACGCCGGCGGCGCTCGCCAGACTGTAGGTCCAGGACCATGATCGTGCTCCTCCTCTTCGCCGTGCTCGCGGGCGCCGGTACAGCGCTCTCGCCTTGCGTGCTCCCGGTGCTGCCCGCGCTGCTGTCCGCCGGCGGCGTCGGCGGACGGCGGCGGCCGCTCGGCATCGTGCTCGGCCTGTCGATCACGTTCACCGTCACGATCGTCGGGCTCGCGAGCGTCGTCGACGGCGTCGGCCTGGGCAGCGACCCGCTGCGCTACGTCGCGATCGTCGTGCTGCTCGCGTTCGGCGCCGTCCTGTTCGTTCCCGACGTGGCCGCGCGGTTGGAGGCGCCGCTGTCTCGGCTCGCGCGCTTCGGGCCGCGCACCCGCGGGGACGGGTTCGCCTCCGGGCTGCTCGTGGGCGGCGCGCTCGGCTTCGTCTACACGCCGTGCGCGAGCCCGATCCTCGCCGCGGTGATCTCCGTCAGCGCCGCCTCGGGCCGCACGATCACGCTCGCGCTCGCCTACGCCGCCGGCTCGGCGATCGTGCTGCTCGCGCTCTGCCTCGGCGGCCGACGCATCTTCGACCGCGTCCGAAGCGCCGGGCGCGGACCGCTGCTGCAACGCGCGCTCGGCACGATCATGGTGCTCACCGCGGTCGCGATGCTCAGCAACCTCGACATCACCTTCGACCAGTTCGTCGCCAAGAACATCCCCGACGTCAACCTCACGGCCGCGCTCGAGTGCTCCGGCACGGTCACCGGCAGGCTGCATCAGATCACCGGCCGCCACGCCAAGTTCGCGCCCGCCAACGGGTCCTCCGCCTGCGGCTCCTCCTCCACCAAGATCCACGTCGCCGCCCGCGACGCCTCCCAGGCCGAGCTGCTCGCCGACGCGCGCTCGCTTCAAGCCCTCGGCCCCGCGCCCGAGTTCACCGACACCCAGGACTGGTTCAACACGCCGGGTGATCGGCCGCTGACGCTCGCCTCGCTGCGCGGCCGGGTGGTGCTCGTCGACTTCTGGACCTACACGTGCATCAACTGCATCCGCACGCTCCCCTACCTGAAGGCATGGGACGCCGCCTATCGCCGCGACGGCCTCACGATCGTCGGCGTGCACACGCCCGAGTTCGCGTTCGAGCACGAAGCGAGCAACGTCAAGGACGCGATCGGGCAGTTCGGCCTGCGCTACCCCGTCGTCCAGGACAACGACATGGGCACCTGGAACGCCTACGCCAACGAAGCCTGGCCCGCCGACTACCTCATCGACGCCCACGGCCAGGTCCGCTACACCGCGATCGGCGAGGGCGACTACGACAAGACCGAAACCGCCATCCGCGCGCTGCTCGCCGAAGCGGGCGCGCAGCTTGGCGGCAAGAGCCACCCCACGGACGTGGTCGTGCCCTCCGAAGTCGCCACCCCCGAGACCTATCTCGGGACCGAGCGCGCGCAGGGATGGATCGACGGCCCGAGGTCCGGCCAGCGCGACTACGGCCCGCCGGCCACCGGCGAACTGAAGCTCAACGACTTCGCCTACAGCGGCACGTGGAGCATCGCCAAGCAGCCCGCCACCGCGATCGCCGGCGCGGGCATCGACCTGGAGTTCGAGGCCAAGAACGCCTACCTCGTGCTCAGCTCCCCCGGCGGACGCCCGCTGCCGGTGCAGGTGCTGCTCGACGGCCGCCCGATCTCATCCGCCGACGCTGGCGCCGATGTCCGCCACGGTACGGTCGTCGTCCGCCGGCAGCGGCTGTACTCGCTCGTCTCACTGCCCCGCGATGAGCGCCACCACCTCTCGCTTCGCTTCGCGCCGGGAGTGAGCGGCTACGCGTTCACGTTTGGGTAGATATCCGCTTCGGTGACCTCGGCCACGCGTCCAAGCCAGCCTGGACGGGACGTGTAACGCTGTAGGCTGCTGAACTGATCCAACCAACTGGGGTGTCGCGGTCGTCTCCAAGAAAGCGCGCGACACAAGGAGGTTCCGAGAGATGAGCACCAACGCAAGCAGTGGGCGAGGCTCACGCACGCCCGCACTCCTCATCGAACCGAGGACGGTCGAGAGCTCGCGATCCGCGGGCCAACGCAGAAGCCGACCCCGAGCCTTCGCGGCTCTGGTGCTCGCAACCGTCGGGCTCTGCGCGTTCGCCGCGAGCGCCTCGGCCGACGGCACCGTCACGCTGTCCGGAGGCCCGTTGATCGTCTCGGTCGGCTCGCTCGGCGAGTGCCAGTCGAGCTACGCAAACGTCGGAGTGAACTTCTACCCGCCGAGCGGCACGCTCGGAGACTGCGGCTTCTTCCTCGCCTTCCCAGCCAAATCGTCGAACCCCAAAGCACTGCTGGGCGAAGGCGAAGAAGGAACCGTGTACGGGTTCTCGGGAGCAGCGGGACCGCACATCACGTCCGCCCCGACGGGCGGTAGGGAATACACCGCCATCGAACAGGGCGCGGTGACGGGCAGCGGCACGGAAGCGGACCCCTACACCGAGGTCACCAAGTTCAAGGTGAGCGAAGAAGAAACGAAAACCGACTTCGCGGTGGTGACGGTCACGACGCAGTACGTCAACGGCCAGCCGCAGTTCACGGCGACCTACGACGTGCAGAACATCACGGGCATGGCGGTGTCCGGCGGTCTCAAACCGGCGAAACCGGCAGCGACGATCCGCTTCCACGCGATCGTCGCAGGCGACCTGTTCGTGGCCAACGACGACCATGGCACGGGCGTGTTCCTCGGAGGCCCGCCGCGCTTCATCGGCGGCCAGAACCCAAACACGGGAACGCTCGGCGGGTTCCTCGAAGTGCCGTCCTCCCCCTGGAGCAACTGGCAGGAGGGCTACTGGGACGGTCCGGTGTCCGGCGAAGGCTTCATCCCGCAGGACCAGGGGATCTGGAACGCCGTGCGCATCTCCCCGCAGCCCGGTGAAGGTGTCTTCAACGACACGATCGACCCGAACCTGATGGACAACGGCGCGGGCGTCAGCTGGGATCAGTTCCTGACCGAAGGCCTCAAAGCCGAACAGCACGCCACGTTCAAGATCGTGAGCCGCGCCCAGGTGCCGAGCACGCTCGGCGTACAGCCGGTCAACCAGACGCTCACGGTCGGACAGACCGGCACGGTCACGGTGACCGCCACGGACAACGTGGGCACCCCCTACGCCAACCGTCCGCTCGTGTACTCGATCGGCGGCGCGAACCCGAAATCCGGCAGCGTGACGACCAACGCGTCCGGAGTGGCGAGCATCAGCTACGTCGGAGCCGCCGCGGGACTCGACACGATGCAGATGTTCCTCGACCTCGCCGGCACCGGCGTGCAGGCACCGCAGGACCCGTCGTCCGCGGCGCAGATCACCTGGCTCCCCGCCGCCAACAGCGGCTACACGGTCCAGAGCATCCACGCCAACGCCGACGGGACGGTCACGATCGTGTTCGTGCCCACGCAGGCCGGCACCGCGAACGTCGTGGTGACGGTGCCAACGGCCTCCATCGCGAGCAACGCGATCGCGGCCAAGAGCAAACGGTGCAAGAAAGGCCTGGTGAGGATCAAGGGCAAGTGCCGCCCGGCCAACACGGTCTCGGGCAGGGTGACGGCCAAAGGCGTGGCCGGCGTCCCGCTCAAAATCACGATCAAGCCCTCGAGCAAGGTCAAGCGGCTGCTGAAGAAAGGCAAGACGGTCACGCTCACCGCGACGCTGACCTACACCTCGGCGCTCGGCGGCAAACCGACGGTCCGGATCTTCCACGTGAAGGTCAAAGGCAAGCGGCACCACTAGCTCACACGCCGCAACCACACGCATGGCAGACGGGGCGCCCATTGGGCGCCCCGTCGTGTGCGTGCATTGTCAGCCAAGCTGGGTAGTGTTTCCCCGCAACTCACGGAAAAGCCACTAACCGTCCTCATCGGGTACCTCCCGTTGCGGTGGAGCACAAGGGGGATCGCCAGATGGGCACCACGGGCAGCAGCGCACGGAACCTGTCCGCCATCCTGCTGGGCGCGTGCCTTGCGGGTGTCTTGACGCTCGCGACCGCGACGAACGCCCTGGCGCTCAGTGGCAGCCCGATCAAAATCGCCGAACTCGCGCACGGCGGCCCTCCGTCGATCGCCGTCGACAGCGCCGGCACGGCGTACGTCGCCTTCGCCGACGAAGCCGGTCCTCCCTACAACGTCCACTACTGCGTCATCCCGGCCGGCGCGACCGGATGCTCGCACTCCGGCGTGCTCAACCCGGCGGGCGGCACCGAATACATCGACGGGGTCAGGATCCTCGTCGACGGCTCGACCGTCGTGCTGCTGGCCGACGTCTTCGGGGGCGGCGAAGAATACGAGCCCGAGCAGGAGTGGACGTCGACCGACGGCGGAGCGACATTCAGCGCGACGAACGGCGGCAAGTCCGTGGTCGAGGGAATCCTCAGCGCGGACACCGTGCCCCTCGGCGCGGTGATCGTGCCTGGAACCAACGTGCTCGGCTATGCCTGGGTCACCGCCGCTGGACCCCCGACGTTCGCCGCGTTCCCGCTCACCTCGCCGACCCAGTGCTCGATCAAGGCAGGCCACACCTGCCCGTTCGCGACGCTTCAATCCGAAGCGAGCGAACATCTGCTCAGCAACGAGCCGGGCGCCATCGCCGCCCAGTCCGGAAGCAACCCGGGCGTGCTCGGGGTCTACGAAACGCTCGGCAAGCCCGGCTGCTCGAGCGGCACGTTCGACACCGCCTTCGTCTACGGCAGCGGAGCGCAGAGCGCGAGCAACAGCTACAACATCTCTCCCGGCGAACCGAACAGCGCCTGGAGGGCGCCTCTCTCGCCCGGCGACTGCGAAGTCGAGTACCCAGCCGTCGGCGGCGGTCCGAGCGGGCTCGGCGTGGTCGAGGACGATCTCACGCGGAACGCCACGGTCTACCACCGCTTCGACCAGACGACCGACTCCTTCGACACCCCCTACGTGACGATCTCCCAGGAAGGCGAGCAGTCGGCGTCGGTCTCACAGGACGGGGCCGGTGGCGTCTACACGACCTATCGCGCCGGCCTCGGCGAAGCCCGGCTCGCCTACAGCGCCAACGGTGGCGCCACCTGGGCGGGCCCGGCGACGCTGAACGCCTCGGGCGCCAGTGAGTTGGCCAGCTCCGTCGGCGCCGCCGGACAGGGCTGGGCCACCTGGACAGCCGGCGAATCCGTCTACGTGCAGCAGTTCGTCGCGGCCGACTCGATCGCGCCGCCAGCACCCGACACGATCACCACCAGCCAGACCTCGGGCACCACGACCGGCACATCGATCGCCGTGCCCGCCGGGACGGTCGGCGAGACCGACAGAGCGACCGTCTCAGGAGCGAACGCCGCCTTCGCCGGCGGGACCGTCACCTACAGCCTCTACTCCTCCCCGACATGCGCTGCGTCGAGCAAGGTGTTCAGCGGTGGCGCGGTCGCCGTCACCGCCGGCGTGGCGGCTCCGTCGGCCGCTGTCACCGCCGCCCTCACACCGGGCGCCTACTACTGGCAGGCGTCCTACAGCGGCAACGCAGGCACGCTCGAAGGCGTGCGGGGCAACGCCCCGAGCACGAGCGCCTGCGGCTCGGAGGTGCTGACCGTGGGACCGCCAGCGACGATCAGCGGCAGCGGCTCGAGCGCCGGCACGACCGTGACCGTCACCATCACCTGCGAAGTCCTCCCGTGCACCGTCACGATCACCATCACCGCGACCGAAACGACCGGCAAAGCGTCCGCCGCACGCAGGAAAGGCCATCGACACACGAGGACCGTGACGCTCGGAGTCGGCAAGTTCACGATCACGAGCAAGGGCGCGCACAAACTGACCATCCACCTGTCGAAGGCGGGCAAGCGCTTCCTCGCCGTCCACCACGGGCGCTCGAGCGCAAAGCTCCTCGTCTCCGACAGGACGGCCGGCGGCGTCGAGCTGGCGACACGGACCATCGCGATCACACCTGCCAAGCACAAACACAAGAAGTGATCTGAGCGGCCGTGGCGGCTGTCCACCGGGCATCAGCCGCCGCGCGCCTACAATGTCCCCGATGGAGGGATCGATGGCCGAGACGAGCGCTCGCAGCTGGCTGCGCTGCTACCGCTGCTGGTCGCAGGATCTGGAGGTCCAGGTCCACTACGAGGGCATCCACAAGATCGACCCCGACACCGGCGAGCGCGCCGAAGTCGTCGACGAGCTGCAGGAGGCCGTCGTGCAGTGCCTCGACTGCATGCACGACCAGCCGCACCTGGGCTTCAACAACGGGCGCGTCGAGCCGATCGAGGACCGCTGGGAACGGATGATCGCCGGCACCCCCTGGGTTGCCTCGTGCACCGTGACCGTCGAGTCCAAGGATGTCGAGAGCTGCTCAGGCCCCGAGGCCGGCGACGCGCTCTCCTACGCCGCCTTCGGCGACCACGGCGTGCGCGAGTTCTTCACCCACGTGCGCTTCCACAAGCACGAAGACGACGCCCGCATCATCGTGCACCTGCTCGTCGAGCTCTACGCGCGCTCGCTCGAAGAGGCCACCGACGTGCTCGAGTCCTCCGCACGCGGGCTGCTCACCATCACCTCGCTCGCCGAGGAGTCACGCCCCCCCGCCGCAGCGGGGGAGTCCCACAGCCACGACTAGGCGTTCAGCCCAGTCGCTCTTCGAGCGCGTCCAGCTGGGCGGTGATCTCAGTCGGCAGGTTGGGGAATTTGGAGAGGTACTCGCGGAACTGGGGCAGCTGGGTCTTCCACTCCTCGGCGTCGACCCGCAGCAGCTGCGCCATCGCCTCTTCGGTCACGTCCACGCCGCGCGTGTCGATCCCCTCCGGGCCCACCGGCGGCATCCAGCCGATCGGCGTCTTCGTCGCCTCGCCGTGCCCCGCGCAGCGCGCGAACACCCACGACAGCACGCGCGAGTTCTCGCCGTAGCCCGGCCACAGGAAGCGGCCGTCCTCGTCCTTGCGGAACCAGTTCACGTAGAAGATCTTCGGCAGCTTCGCGCCCTCGCGACGGCCCATCTCCAGCCAGTGGGCGAAGTAGTCGGCCATGTTGTAGCCGCAGAACGGCAGCATCGCGAACGGGTCGAAGCGCAGCTCGCCCACCGTGCCCGCCGCCGCCGCCGTCTTCTCCGAGCTCATCACCGAGCCGAGGAACACGCCGTGCTCCCAGTCCAGCGCCTCCGTCACCAGCGGCACCACCGTCGAGCGGCGCCCGCCGAACAGCATCGCGTCGATCGGCACGCCCGCCGGGTCCTCCCACTCGGGCGCGATCGCCGGATCCTGCGCCGCCGGGGTCGTGAAACGCGCGTTCGGGTGCGCCGACGGTGTTCCCGACTCGGGGGTCCAGTCGTTGCCGTGCCAGTCGATCAGGTGCTCGGGGATGTCCTTCGTCAGACCCTCCCACCAGATGTCGCCGTCGTCGGTCTTCGCGCAGTTCGTGAAGATCGAGTTGCTCTCGATCGTGCGGATCGCGTTCGCGTTCGTCTCCTCGCCGGTGCCCGGCGCCACGCCGAAGAAGCCCGCCTCGGGGTTGATCGCGTAAAGGCGCCCGTCGTCGTGGAACTTCATCCACGCGATGTCGTCGCCGATCGTCTCCACCGTCCAGCCCTCAAGCGTCGGGATCAGCATCGCCAGGTTCGTCTTGCCGCACGCGCTCGGGAACGCGCCCGTGATGAACTTCACGTCGCCCTCCGGCGAGGTCAGCTTGAGGATCAGCATGTGCTCCGCCATCCAGCCCTCGTCGCGCGCCATCACCGACGCGATCCGCAGCGCGAAGCACTTCTTGCCCAGCAGCGCGTTGCCGCCGTAGCCCGAGCCGTAGGACCAGATTTCGCGCGTGTCGGGGAAGTGCACGATGTACTTGTTATCCGCGTTGCACGGCCACGGCACGTCCTCCACGCCGTCCTCGAGCGGCATGCCCACCGAGTGCAGACACGGGACGAACTCGCCCGCGCCGAGCGCATCGAGGGCGCCCTGGCCCATGCGGGTCATGATCCGCATGTTCACCACCACGTACTGCGAGTCGGTCAGCTGCACGCCCACGTAGCTCTTGTCCGAGCCGAGCGGCCCCATCGAGAACGGCACCACGTACATCGTGCGTCCCCGCATCGAGCCGGAGAACAGGTCCGTCAGCGTGCCCCGCATCTCCGCCGGATCGGCCCAGTTGTTCGTCGGGCCCGCCTCCTGCTCGGTGGCCGAGCAGATGAACGTGCGGTCCTCCACCCTCGCCACGTCCCCGGGATCTGAGAGCGCCAGGTAGGAGTTCGGCCGCTTCGCGTCCGACAGCCGCTCGAAGGTCCCCGCGTCGACGAGCTCCTGAGCGAGCCGGTCGTACTCCTCCGCCGAGCCGTCGCACCAGTAGATCTGGTCCGGTTCGGTCAGCGCAGCGGTCTCCTCGACCCAGGCGAGGAGGCGCTCGTTCGTGGTGGGTGCGGGAACGGTGGTGTTCATGGGGTCCAAGCGGCTCCTCAGTTCTCGGGCATGATCGGTGCTACGCGATCAACGATCGGCGACGCTGCTTCCGAGCCGGGGTATGGCTCCGGGAAACAGAAAACGCCCATCCGTGGGCGGATCGAAAGCGTATCGCACGGCCATAGCCCCGACAACTCGGCGCTACTCGACGTTTCCCTCCGCCGAGCCTCCGCCGGGGTTCCTGCGCGGCACGAGCACCAGGCGCTTGAACTCCGCCACCAGCACGCCGTCCTGGTTGAGCACGCGCGTGTGCACCTTCACCGTGCCGCGGTCGGGCTTGGACTGGGACTCCCGCTTCTCCAGCACCTCCGACTCGCAGAACAGCGTGTCGCCGTGGAACACCGGCGCCGGGTGCTTGAGCTCTTCGGTCGCCAGGTTCGCGATCGCCTTTCCGCTCACGTCGCTCACCGACATCCCCAGCGCCAGCGAGTAGACCAGCGGGCCCACCACCACGTTGCGCCCCTGCTGGGATTTGCCCGCGTACACGTCGTTGAGGTGCAACGGGTGGTGGTTCATCGTGATCAGGCAGAACAGGTGGTCGTCGGACTCGGTCACCGTCTTCGCGGGCCAGTGCTTGTAGACAGCGCCGACCTCGAACTCCTCCAGGTAGCGGCCATAGGGGTGCGCGCCGCTCGCCTCGCGAACGGCCTGATCGGTCTCTACGGAATGGGTCTCGCTCATGGGTCTTGCAGTTCTCCTAGGGCAGTGGTCGGATGGAGCAGGAGGCTGGAAACTCTAATGGGCGCTCGCCGAAGCCCGTCTCGCGGCGACCGCCACCGGCACCGCGCAGACGTTCGGCTGCACCAGCGGACACGCGAACCCGGGCCGCGGATCGCACGGCGTGCACACGGGCGGACGGGGCGCCGGCGAGCCCGTCACCGCCTGCGCGAACGAGCCTTCGTAGGGCAGCCCGCACGCCACGTCATACGCCTGCGCGACCGTCGTCGCGACGCCGAATCCTGCGGGCGGAGCGCCTCGGGAGCCGAGGGCGAGCAGTTCAGACCCGCTCACCGCCGAGCCGTGCATCGGCATGTCGCACAACGCAGGAGTCAGCCCCGGATGCGGCTGCGAGAACGGGTTCGCCAGCTTCCACACGACCGGCGTGCCGAGCCCCTGTCGCGCCGTGATCCGCAGGTGCACGTTCGCCGGGTCCATCAGCGGCGATGGCCGGTTGACGACCACCACCACCGCCCGCAGATCGCCGGGCGTGCCCACGATCGGGGTCGCGAGCGCCATGTAGTCGGCACCAAAGGGGCCGCTGACCGACACCCGCAGCATGCGCCCCGAGATCCTCGCCCCCAGATGCGCTCGGTGGAAGCTGATCTCCGCCAGCGCGATGTCGTTCGGGGCCGGCGACAGCGTCAGGTTCCAGGTACGGGTGAGGGGGCGCGCTCGACTCGCGCGCGCCGCCGCTTTCTTGGAGCCAGCCTCGTGGACGGCGCCTGCGGCGGAGGCTCCGAGAGCCAGCGCTCCACATACCGTGAGCCCCGCCAGAGAACGCCAACGCGAACGCATCATCGATACTTCCTAGCAGCAGATCGTCCAACCCGCTGTTTTTCAGCTGACCCAGGAGTGCCCTTGCGCAACCCCCGCGACTTCCTCAAGCCCCTCGCCATCGGCGCCCCCGAGCCCGCCCGCGAGATCCCCTTCAAGCCCTCGAGGATGATCCACTTCCTCGACTTCTCCAACGAGAAGATGGTCGCCAAGGTGCCCGACATCGCACCCACCGTCGACATCCTGCTCGGCAACCTCGAGGACGCCGTGCCCGTCGACCGCAAGCTCGCCGCGCGCGCCGGCCTGATCAAGGTCGGCCGCGAGATGGAGCTCGGCGACACCGCGCTGTGGACCCGCGTCAACGAGCTCGCCTCGCCGTGGGTGCTCGACGATCTGAGCGAACTAGTCGCCGAGATCGGGCACAAGCTCGACGTCATCATGATCCCCAAGGTCGAGGGCCCGTGGGACATCCACTACGTCGACCGCCTCCTTGCCCAGTTGGAGGCCAAGGCCGGCATCGAGCGCCCGATCCTCCTGCACGCGATCCTCGAGACCGCGCAGGGCGTCGCCAACCTCGAGGAGATCGCCTGCGCCTCCCCGCGCATCCAGGGCATGAGCTTCGGACCCGCCGACCTCGCCGCCTCGCGGCGCATGAAGACCACCCGCGTCGGCGGCGGGCACCCCGGCTACCGCACCATCGCCGACCCCGACCCCGAGAACCCCGACGCGCCACGCGCCAGCTACCAGCAGGACCCGTGGCACTACTCGATCGCACGCATGGTCGATGCGTGCACCTCCGTCGGCGCGCTGCCCTTCTACGGCCCATATGGAGACATCCGCGACACCGAGGGCTGCGAGACGCAGTTCCGCGCCTCGTTCCTGCTCGGCTGCGTCGGCGCGTGGTCGCTGCACCCAGCGCAGATCGCGATCGCCAAGAAGGTCTACTCCCCCGACCCCGACGAGGTCGCGTTCGCCAAAAAGGTCATCGAGGCCATTCCCGACGGGCGCGGCGTGCACATGATCGACGGCAAGATGCAGGACGACGCCACCTGGAAGCAGTGCAAGGTGATGGTCAACCTCGCCGAAATGCTCGCCAAGAAGGACCCGGAGCTGCGCGAGGCCTACGGCTTCGGCTCAGACGTATAGGCTTCCGCGCCGCATGAGATTCTTCGAGTACGAGGCGCGTGAGGTGGTCAAGCGCGCCGGCATCCCGGTCACCGACTACGGCTTCACCACCGACGCCGCCGAGGCGCGCGAGATCGCGCAGCGGATCGGCGGCCCCACCGTGATCAAGAGCCAGGTGCTCACCGGCGGGCGCATGAAGGCCGGCGGCGTCAAGTTCGCCGACACCCCCGAGGAAGCCGAGAGCCACGCCAGGGACATCCTGCGGCTGGAGATCAACGGCCACTCACCGCGCGGCGTGCTCGTCGACCCCAAGGCGGAGGTCGCCCAGGAGTACTACGCCGGCGTCGTCTGGGACGGCACCGCCAAGAAGCCCCTGATGCTGTTCAGCGACATGGGCGGCATCGACATCGAGCAGGTCGCCGAGGAGCACCCCGACCACGTCGGCCGCGGACACTTCTCCACACTCGAGCCCTTCTCCGACTTCCAGGCCAAGCAGGTCATCGCCGCCGCCGGGGTCACCGGCAAGGCGCTGCAGCGCGCAACCCCGGTGCTCGCTCGGCTGGCCCAGCTGTTCCTCGACAACGACATGACGCTCGCCGAGATCAACCCACTGGCGGAACTCAAGGACGGCTCGTTCGTCGCGCTCGACGCGCACATGGAGATGGAGAACGAGGGCATGCCGCGTCAGAAGGGCCTGCTCGAGGCGCTCGGAATCGGCAAGGACGAGGGCACCCGCGAGGACCACACTCCGACCGCGTTCGAAGAGGCCGTCAAGGCCATCGACGCCGCCGATCATCGCGGCGTCATCCAGGGCAAGGACACCGGCTTCAACGGCAACATCGGCCTCGTCATCGGAGCGGGCGGCGGCTCGCTCACGCTCACCGACGCCGTTCGCCAGCAGGGCGGCAGGCCCGCCAACTACTCCGAGATCGGCGGCAATCCGTCTGTCGCCAAGGCGTGTGGCCTGACGAAGGAGGTCCTCCAGAAAGACGGCGTGGAGAAGATCGCCGTGATGATGTCGATCGTCTCGAACACACGCGTCGACATCGTCGCGCGCGGCGTGATCAAGGCGTGCCTGGAGCTCGGCAAGGACCCCGGCGAGACGGTCGCGATCTTCCGCATCCCCGGCGCCTGGGAGGAGGAGGGCTTCAAGATCCTCGACAAGTACGGGATCGAGTACTGCGACCGCTCCGTGTCTCTGTGGGAAGCCGCCGGTCGCGCGGTCGCGAAGATCGAAGGAGCGGCATGAGCATCCTCATCAACCAGGACACCACGTTCATCATCCAGGGCATCACCGGGCGCGAGGCCGTCAACCTCACGCGCGAGTGCCTGGACTACGGCTCGAAGATCGTCGGCGGCGTGACCCCCGGGCGCAAGGGCCGCGAGGTCCACGGCGTGCCCGTGTTCGACACCGTCGAGCAGGTTGTCGAGCACAACGGCGGCGTCGTGCCGGACGGCTCGGTCGTCACCGTCCCGCCCGCCGGCACTCGTGACGCCGTCTTCGAGGCGCTGCACGCCGGCATCAAGACGATCGTCATCGTCACCGAGCGGATTCCCCGCCGCGACGTCGCGATGATGGTCGAGCTCGCCGACCGCAAGGGCGCGCGGATCATCGGACCCAACTGCCTCGGCCTGATCGTTCCCGGGGTCGCCAAGATGGGCGGCATCGGCGGGCCGGCGCGCAACGCCGCCGTCGCCTACCAACCGGGCGCGGTCGGCGTGATGAGCCGCTCCGGCGGGATGACCACCGAGATCTCCTCCACGTTGACCGCGGCGGGACTCGGCGTCTCCACGGCGGTGTCGATCGGCGGCGACGCGATCATCGGCTCCACCTACGCCGAGCTGATGCCCTACTTCGAGGCCGACGAGCAGACCCAGGCGATCGTGATCTACACCGAGCCCGGCGGCCGCATGGAGGCACAGCTGGCGCAGTGGGTAAAGGAGAACGACTCGCGCCTGCCCATCGTCGCCTTCATGGCCGGCAAGTTCATGGACGACGAGGAGATGCAGGGCATGTCATTCGGGCACGCGGGCACGATCGTCGAGGGCAAGGAGGACAGCGCGACGGAGAAGATCGCGCGCCTGGAGGCGGCCGGCATCCCCGTGGTGCAGCGGATCGACGAGATTCCCGATCTCGTCAAGGCCAAGATCGCCGAGAGGAGCGCGGCATGAGGGCCGATGGGATATTCATCGCCGTGGAGGTCGACGACGCGGCCGCGGCCGACACGGGCCTCGCGCGCAAGCTCACCGAGGCCTGCCCGGTCGACATCTTCGCCCAGGCCGCCGGCGGCGCCCTCGAGATCGTCGAGAAGAACCTAGACGAGTGCGTGCTCTGCCGTCTCTGTCTCGACGCCGCGGGCGGGTGGGGACCGAATCAACCCGTCAAGATCATCAAGCTGTACGACGACAGCGCCGTCCTCGCCTAGAGCGCTTGCACGCCGCCCGTCGCGTCGACTATCGTGATGTCGAGCAGATGAACGAAAACTTCTCCCTCATCGTCATGTGCTTCTTCCTGCTCGGCTCGCTCGCGTTCCTCGCCGAGCAGCTGACGTCCTACCACTAGGGCGCCCACAGGCGCGGGGGATACCCGTCAGTGTTTGCGCGCCTTCGGTGTGCGTTCGCGCTCCTGGTGGCGCTCGACGACGCTCACGATCAGCTTGATGAACTGCTCCGGGCCCGACGCCTTCGCCTGGCCGTAGGCGAACGCCTCCACCCAGTCGGGCACCTTGCCTTCGCGCGCCATGATGTTGAAGAACTCCCGCCGCATGTCCACGCGCACACGCGCGTCCGCCGCCGGTCCCTTCGTGACCTTGATCCCGGGCATCTCCAGCCTGAAGTGCTGGACGTCGCCCCTGCCTCGCAGTTCGATTCCGACCACGAGCTTGATCGGCTCGAGCGCCGGCACTTCACCGATGAACCTGCGAGTCGCAAGTTCGATCAGGGCCTTGGCGTCTTCGGCCATATGGCTTTTCTCCCCTCTTCGGGCCGCGTCACGGCCCCTGGCTGTCGTCTCGGACCCGGTCGCCTCAGCGTCAAATCTTATGACGCTGCAGCAGCTTTCGCCCGATCACCATACGCTGAATCTCCGAAGTGCCCTCGCCGATCAGCAGCAGCGGCGCGTCGCGATACAGGCGCTCGATCTCGTACTCCTTCGAGTATCCATAACCCCCGTGTATGCGGAAGCTCTCCTCCACGCAGAAGCGCCCCGCCTCCGAGGCGAACAGCTTCGCCATCCCCGCCTCCAGCTCGGAGCGCTCGCCCGCGTCCTTCAGGCGCGCTGCACGCTGGGTGAGCAGGCGCGCCGCGTCGACCTGCGTCGCCATGTCGGCCAGCTTGAACTGGATCGCCTGGTGCTCTGAGATCGGCTTGCCGA
>CAZPQW010000021.1:0-59428 GCA_964588985.1 uncultured Solirubrobacteraceae bacterium | reverse complement strand
GGGCTGTGCACGAGCAGGAAGCGCAGGTGGCGCCAGCCGTCGCGGAAGCTCGACAGCTTGCTCTCGCCGCCGCGCGGGTGGTACTCGATCGGGAACTCCGCGATCGTGAGCTTCTCCTTCGACGCCCTGATCACCATCTCCGAGGCGAACTCCATACCGGTCGTGCGCAGGTCCAGCCGCGGGAGCACGTCGCGACGCACCGCGCGCATGCCGCAGTGCGCGTCCTTGACGCCGGTGCGGAAGAACAGGTTGAGCAGCCCCGTGAGGATCGGGTTGCCGACGTAGCGGTGCAGCCACGGCATCGCGCCCGGCTGGATGTTGTCCATGCGGTCGCCTATCGCCATCTCGGCGCCCTCCTCCAGCGCGGCGACGAAACGCGGGATGTCGTTGAAGTCGTACGTGAGGTCCGCGTCGGCCATCACGATGTAGCGGCCGCTCGAGGCCGCGAACCCCGCGAGGTACGCGCTGCCGTAGCCGCGGCGCGGCTCGACCACCACGTGCGCTCCGGCGCGCTCGGCGAGGGCCGCCGAGTCGTCCTCGGAGCCATTGTCGGCCACCACGACCTCGCCGCGCACCCCCATGTCCCGCAGCGCGGACAGCGCCGCAGAAACACACCGCTCGATGTTCTCGGACTCGTTCAGACAGGGGATCACCACGGAAACCAGCGGCGCGCTGGGATCCTCTGAGTCCACGAGAGTTGGGGGCCTTGTCTGGGCGGCTGTGCTCATCGGCTGGGGAACCCGCGCGCCACGTGCCGCAGCGGGAGGCTGGTGGTGACGTTCCTCGTGCGTCATAACCCCCCGGTTGGCGAAAGGTAGCGCGCTGGGATTGGCGATCGTATCGCACGGTCTGGCAGTCTCCCTACGGCAATGCGCATCTGCCTCGTATACGACTGCCTGTTCCCACACACCGTCGGCGGCGCCGAGCGCTGGTATGCGAACCTCGCCGAGCGCCTGGCGCAGGACGGCCACGACGTCACCTACCTGACTCTGCGCCAGTGGGATCGGGGCGAGCGCCCTCAGATCGACCCGCGCGTGAGGGTCGTCGCGGTCGGCCCGCGCATGGCGCTGTACACGAGCGAGGGGCGCAGACGGATCCTGCCTCCGCTCGTGTTCGGCGCCGGAGTGTTCGCGCACCTGCTCACGCACCCTCGCCGCTACGACGTGGTGCACACGTGCTCGTTCCCCTACTTCTCGCTGCTCGCGGCCGCGCTCGTGCGCCCGCTGGCGCGATTCGGCCTGGTGGTCGACTGGTTCGAGGTGTGGAGCCGCTCCTACTGGCGGGACTACCTCGGCGGGTTCGGCGGGCGTGTCGGCGAGCTCGTGCAGCGCGTGTGCGCGCTCGTGCCCCAGCGCGCGTTCTGCTTCTCCGAGCTGCACGCGCGGCGTCTGCGCGCGGAGGGTCTGCGCGGGCCCGTCACGGTTCTGCGCGGCCTGTACGTGGGGGCGAGCGAGCCGCCCGCGCCGCGCGAGGCCGACCCGATGGTGCTGTTCGCCGCACGGCTGATACCCGAGAAGCAGGTCACGCTCGGCGTGGCCGCAATGGCGCTCGCGGCCGAGCGGGTCGACGGGCTGAGCGGGGAGTTCCTCGGCGACGGACCAGAGCGCGTGGCGCTCGACGCGGCGATCGCCGAGCACGGCCTCGAGGGCGTGGTGAGCGCCCGCGGCTTCACCGAGGCGAGCGTGCTCGACGCGGAGATGCGCCGCGCGCTGTGCATGCTGCTGCCGTCGCGTCGCGAGGGCTACGGGATGGTGGTCGTCGAGGCCGCCGCCCGTGCCACCCCGAGCGTGGTGGTCGCGGGCGAGGACAACGCCGCGAGCGAGCTGATCGAGGAGGGCGTCAACGGCACGATCGCCGCGCGCTCCGACCCCGAGTCGGTGGCGGACGCGATCGTGCGGGTGCACGAGGCGGGGTTTGCCCTGCGCGAGAGCACCGCGCGCTGGTACGCGGAGAACGCCGAGAGCCTGTCGCTCGAGTCCTCGCTTCAGACCGTCCTCGACAGCTACGACGGCGGGGCCGGTGCGGGCGTACCGAGCGCCCGCGCGTAGCTCGCGAGCACTCCCTTCGCCATCCGTTCCCACGTGAACAGCTTGGCCTGCTCCAAGCCCCGGATACGCAACTGTTCGCACAAGGCGGGGTTCTCCAGCAGCCGCTGTAGCGCCGCGGCGATATCGTCCTCCGAGCGCGGGTCGAACAACAGCGCCGCATCTCCGACGACCTCTGGCAGCGAAGAGGCGTCCGCGCAGGCGACCGGCACACCACGTGACATCGCCTCGAGCACGGGCATCCCGAACCCCTCGTAGAGGGACGGGAACAGGAACACGCGCGATATCTTCCAAAGTCCCTCCAACTCGGCATCCGACAGCCAGGCGGGAAACCGCACGTCCTGCTCGACGCCGAGCGAGAGCGCGCGATCTCGCAATTCGGCCTCATGCGTCGTGGCGTAGCCGGGGAGGATCAGAATCGGGCGTTCCTGTAACGATAGGCGCGCGAGCGCCCCAATCAACGCGAGCAGGTTCTTGTGCGGCCGCTTGGCCGACAGACTGAGCAGGATCGGACGCTGACCCAGGTCGAACTTTGCGCGCAGCTCGCCCTCGTCCACGGGCTGCACACGTTGGACGGTGCCGAGGCCGAGTGGAACCACGTCCACGCACTCGGCGCGGGCGCTGGTCATCTCGAGTAGATCCTTGCGCGTGCTCTCTGAGTCAGCCATCACACGATCCGCGTGCTTAATCGCTTGTGGCACAAGCACGCTTAGACCTTGGGCGCGGTTGCCAGCATGGGTTTCGGGATAGAGCGCATAGATCAGGTCATGGACGGTCACCACACGTAGGAAGGGCCCCCAAAGGGGGGCGGTGTTCGCGAGGCTGTGCATCAGCTTGATGCGAGCGCGCGCCCCCAGCACAGGCAAAAATGCCTGCTCGCCCAGCACCCATTGGTACCTGTTGCGCGAGTGAACCGGCACCGTCACTGAAGGCAGCAGATGCCCCCACGGCCCGTCTCCGGCACGCGCCGCCTCGCGATTGACGAAGGCTGTGAAACGCATCCCCTCTGGCGCCAACGCAAGCATCACGGGGATCAGTTCGCGCGCGACGATCTCTGTGCCACCGGTCTCGCCGGGCACCATGTAGACCAAGTTCAGCCCGATGTGGGTTTCAGATACGTTCAAGCATCGGAGGCTATTGGAGGAGAGCATCGGCAAGCGCGACGGCTGTTCGGCAGCTGTGCCACTCCAGGCGGGTGGCGACTACGATGGCCACAATGTCTCCGACTATCGACGTCGTGATCGTGGCCTTCGGGCGCTACGAGCTGACCGACAGCTGTCTGCGCCATCTGCGCGCGCAAAAGCCCGAGCACCGGGTGATCCTCGTCGACAACGGCTCGACCGACGACAGCGCGACGCGCGTGGCCGCCGACTGGCCCGACGTCCACCTCGAGCGCTTCGCCGAGAACCGCGGCTTCGCCGAGGCGTGCAACCTCGGGGTGGCCGCCGGCACGGGCGAGATCGTGGTGCTGTTGAACAACGACGTCGACGTCCATCCCGACTTCCTCGAACGGCTGACCGCGCCGCTGGAAGAGGACCCGGCGGTCGGCTCGGTGGCCGCCCTGATGCTGCAGCCGGGCGAACAGCTGATCGACAGCGCCGGGCTCGCCGCCGACGTGACGCTCGCGGGGTTCCCACGCCTGCAGGGTCTGCAGGCGTGGCAGGCCGAGCGCGAAGAGCCGGTGCTCGCCGGCCCGGCGGGCACCGCGGCTGCCTACCGGCGCTCGGCGTGGGAGGAGGTCGGCGGGCTGGACGAAGCGATCTTCGCGTACATGGAGGACTTCGACCTCGCGCTGCGCCTGCGCAGCGCGGGCTGGGGCTCGGTGCTCGCGAGCGATGCCGTGGGCGTGCACCTGGGCTCCGCCACGCACGGGCACCGCTCGGCGTGGCAGCGCCGCCACGGCGCCTTCGGTCGCGGCTACATGCTGCGCCGCTACGGCCTGCTGCGGACCCGCTCCGCGCCGCGCACGATCGCTACGGAGGCGGCGGTCGTGCTGGCCGACATGGCGATCTCGCGCGACCTAGCGGCGCTGCGTGGACGGGTCTCGGGCTGGCGCGCCGGCTCGC
The DNA here is from genome assembly GCA_964588985.1 of uncultured Solirubrobacteraceae bacterium. GTDB lineage: Bacteria > Actinomycetota > Thermoleophilia > Solirubrobacterales > Solirubrobacteraceae > Palsa-744. Next base: position 55,317 of record CAZPQW010000021.1, on the reverse strand, counting down.
CCGCGCCGCGGCTGTCGCTGCCGCCACGCGACGCGGTCGACCACACCATCACCTTTCGCGAGTCGGGTGCGTTAAGGCGAGGGGTGTATGGACGGCGCGCTGTCTGAGCGCAAGCCGAGGGTTCTGTTCGTCTGCGCCGACCCCGTCGGGGAGCAGATGGCCGGCCTCGGCATCCGCTGCTGGGAGCTCGCCCGCGCGCTCTCCGGACACGCGTCGGTCACCGTCGCCCACGGCGGCAGCGAGCAGCGCGAGAGCGACGGCGTGCGCACGATCGCGTTCAGCCCGCACGCGCCCCATGTGCTGCGCGCGGAGATAGCCGCCGCGGACACCGTCGTCGCCCACCCGCAGTGGCCGCTCGTGGACCGCTGGCTGCGGCGCTCCTCAGCACGGGTGGTGATCGACCTCTACTGCCCCGAGACGCTCGAGACGCTCGAGCTGCTCGCCGAGGACTCCGGGCGAGCGTCGCTGTCGCGCCGCCAGCACACCGCCACGACGATCGACCGCCTGCACGCGGCGCTGCGCACCGGCCATCGCTTCATGTGCGCGAGCGAGACGCAGCGCGACCTGTGGCTCGGGGCGATGCTCGCCCTGCGCCTGATCGGCCCGGACTCCTACGACCGCGACCCGAGCCTGCGCGAGACGATCGACCTCGTGCCGTTCGGGATACCCGCCGAGCCCCCCGATGCGACGGTCGGCACCGGTCCGCGTGAGGCGATCCCCGCGCTGGGCGCGGACAGCGAGATCGTGCTGTGGAACGGCGGGATCTGGCGCTGGCTGGACGCGGAAAGCGCGATCCGCGCCGTGGGCGACCTGGTGAAGCGTCGACCGAACGTGCGACTCGTGTTCATGGGCGGCGCCGCCGAGCACCCCGCGGCGGCCGCGAGCACCAAGGCCGCCCGCCGGCTGGCCGAGGAGCTGGGGCTGCTCGACTCGGTGGTGCACTTCCACGAGCGCTGGATTCCGTATGCCGAGCGCGGCGCCTGGCTGACGCAGGCCGCGTGCGCGATCTCCGCTCATGCCGACCACCTGGAGACTCGCTTCGCGTATCGGACACGGCTGTTGGACTGCTTCTGGGCGGGGCTGCCGGCGGTCTGCACGACCGGCGACGACCTCGCCGAGCGCGTCGAGCGCGAGGACATGGGCGCCGTGGCGCCACCCGGCGACGTCCGTGCGCTGAGCGAGGCGCTCGAGCGGGTGCTGGAGCGCGGACGCGACGCATACGCGCCCGCCCTACACGCCGCCGCGGCCACGCAAACATGGCAGCACGTCGCGGCCCCGCTCAAGCGGTGGATCGCGGATCCCTCGCCGCCCGGGCGACCGGGCGACTCCGCCGAAGCGCTGCGGCCGCCGCTCGCGCAGAGGATGCGCGAAGCCGCCTACCTCGCCGGCGGCCGCGCGCTCCTCGCTCGGCGCTGAGCTCAGCCCCGCTGCACGATCAGCAGCCGGTTGCCGTCCTGGTCGCGGAAGAAGAACATCGGCGGCACGGGGTCGCCCATGCGCATGACCTCCTGGTCGACGTCGACGCCGGCCGCCCTGAGGCTCGCGTGGTCGGAGTCGACATCCTCGGAGGTGAACGCGACGCGCGTGTCCACACCGGTCGGTTCGCCCTCCATCGGCGGGATCAGCGCGACCGTCGTTGCGGCCCCGGCCGGCGCGACTTCCACCCAGCGGTCGCCGCGGCCGTAGGGGATGTCGGAGCGCAGCTCGAACCCGAGCTTGTCGCGATAGAACGCGATCGCGCCGTCCTGGTCGCTGACCGGGACGATCACGGTCCCAAGCTGGGTGATGGTGGTTGCGGCCGTGGTGTCAGACATCTCGTGTCCTCCTGTGGATCGGATTTGTGACTACTTGCAGCTACGGCGCGATCGCCGGGACCTTCCTGCCCATCAGCAGCGCCACCCCGCCGACGGCGACCGCTCTCCACGCGCTCGCCTCCTCGGGGCGTGAGCGGCCGAAGAGGACGATGCGCGGGACGCTCACGGCGAGCGCGGCGGCGCCCAACACGAACCGCTCGCCTCGCGAGAAGTGCGCGTCGCCGTAGTGGAGCATCCCGTGGAAGATCGAGCGGATCCGCTCGCTCTTGCTCCAGCGGCGAAACGTGCCGCCGCCGAGATGGCGGAAGACGGCCTCGGGCACGTACAGGACACGGCCGCGGGCGCGGAGGCGCAGGAGCAGATCGGAGTCCTCGAACCAGAACCAGAAGCGCTCGTCCAGGCCGCCGATCGCGTCGAGTGCCTCGCGCGGGACCATCAGAGCGGCCGCGGCGGGCTGGTCGACCGCCTGCACGCGCTCGTCGTCGACCTCCGCTCCGTGGTAGCGGCGGGTGATCGGGTTGCCGGGCCAGCGCTCCTCGATGCCGAGCATGATGACGAGCAGGTTGGCGAGCTTGGGGAAGGGCCGCGGCCGGTACTCGGGCTGCGTGACGAGCGTGTCCGGATCCACTAGCCGGCCGCCGACCGCGACGTTCCGCGGGTCGGCTCGCAGCGTCGCGAGCATCGTCCCGATCGCGCCGGGCGTGACGAGGATGTCGGAGTTGAGCAGCAGCGCGTATGGCGCCCTCCCCACCTCCAGTCCGCGGTTGTTCGCGGCCGCGAACCCGTGCGGCTCGGCGAGTGCGACGACGGTGGTGTCCCGCGCGAGCTGCTCGCGCGCGCTCCCCGCCTGCGCGTCGAACGCGTTGTCGACGACGATGATCCGCGCGACCCAGGGGTCCTGGAGCCCGGCGACGCAGGCGAGCGTCATGTCCGCCATGTCCGCGGAGACGATCACCACGTCCACGATCGGCTCGGGGTCGGCATGTAGCGTGTCCGGCGCCATGAGCGCATCATCGCCTACGCCCGCGCATGACGTTCCGCTGCTGACCGTCGCGGTGCTCTCCTACGACGGGCGCCACCTGCTCGAGACGATCCTGCCGTCGCTCGCGGCGCAGCGCTTCCGCGACTTCGAGGTGGTGGTGGTGGACAACGGCTCGCGCGACGACACGGCGGCCTGGCTGCGCGAGCACTGGCCCGGGATCGAGGTCGTGTCGCTGCCGGAGAACGTCGGCGTGACGGCCGCGTTGAACGTGTGCGCGCGGGCCGGTCGCGGCGAGCTGGTTGGCCTGTTCAACAACGACCTGGAGCTCGAGCCCGACTGCCTCGGGGAGATGGTGGGCGCGCTGGCGTCGCATCCGGAGGCCGGCTGGGTGGGGGCGAAGCTGAGGGACTTCGAGCGTCGCAAGCTGCTCGACGGCGCGGGCGACGTTTTCACCTGGACGTGGCTGGGCCACCGGCGCGGGCACGGCGAGCCGGACCGTGGCCAGTACGACGAGCCGCGTGAGATCTTCGGGGCGTGTGGCGGCGCGGCGGTCTACCGACGCGGCGTGTTCGCGGCGGTCGGGGAGTTCGACGAGGACTTCTTCGCCTTCTACGAGGACGTGGACTGGAACCTGCGCGCCCAGCTCGCGGGCTTCATCTGCCGCTACGTGCCGACCGCGGTGGTCTACCACATGGGCAGCGCGACGATCGGGCGCGGCCTGTCGGACTTCACCCGCTACCACCTGTGGCGCAACGGGCTGTGGGTGATCGCCAAGGACCTCCCCGCGGGAGCGCTGCTGCGCCACGGCCACCAGCTGGTGCTCGGCCAGCTCGCGAACCTGGCGGTGGCGGTGCGCGATCGCAAGCTCGGCGTCTGGCTGCGCGTGTGGCGCGACGCGCTTCGAGCCCTCCCAAGTCTGCTGCGCAAGCGCCGCGAGGTGCAGGCGCGACGACGCATCGGGCTGCGCGCGCTGGAGGCGATCGTGAGATCGGGCGGCGGCGGCGACTAGCTCGGCCGCGAGCCCCTGCGGGGCAGGCCGCCCAGCAGCTCGCCCACCTCGGCCGGCAGGCGCCCCAGCAGGCGCAGCGCGCCGACGTACACGACGCACGCGACGAGCGCTCCGAAGATGGGGTGGATCGGCAGCGCCAGCCCGGCCAGAGCGCCGGCCCCGCCGGCGAACGCGACCGCCACCATGCTCGCGAGGGGCACGCGCACGCCGGGCGCGACTCGCTTGAGCATGATCACCTGGCTCGCAGCGAGCCCGATCTCCGCGACGAGCGCCGCGATCGCGGTGCCGCGGGCGCCGAGCCCGGGGGCGAGGCTGAGCGTGAGCACGGCGGAGAGCACGAGCGCGATCAGGTTCGAAAGCAGCACGTCCCGGAAGCGGCGGAGCATCAGCAGCGGGTATCCGCACGCGACCGCGACGAAGCTCGCGATCAGCGCGAGCCCCTGGATGCGCAGCACGGAGATCGCGGGGTCCCCTTTGGCGCCGGCGATCACGTGGATCGCGAAGCCCGCGCCGACCTCGAGGCACATCACCAGCAGCGTGCCCGCTACGAGCGCGAGCTCGAAGATGCGCCCGCTGGCGAACTCGAAGCGCGCGGAGTCCTCGCGCTCGGCGCGAGCGAGGATCGGGAAGGCGGCGATGACGATCACGTTGGGGATCCCGAGCAGCACTTCGCTGATGCGGAAGGACGTCGCGAAGTAGCCGGTCTGCAGTTCGCTGGAGATCAGCGACATGAGCACGTACGCGATGCGGAAGTACACGACGCTGACCGCGGCGATCACCGCCCACGGGATCGTCTCGCGCAGCAGCCGCCACCAGTGCCCCGCGTGGAAGGACGGGCGCAGCGCCACGTAGGGACGCACGAGCGGGATGGTCACCGCGAGCGAGACCGCCGAGGCCGGTACCGCCACCGCGAGCAGCGGGATGAGGCCGGCTCCGGAGAGCGCGAGCACGACCAGCAGCCCCACGTTCACGGCCTGGCGCAGGATTTCCGCCGCCGAGACCCATCCGAAGCGCAGCTGCGCCTGCAGGGTCACCGCGAGCGTGCTCTGCAGCAGCTGGAACATGAGGCCGATGCCCGCGAGGGCGGTGCCGACGACGAGCGTGGAGCCGTAGCCGCCGATCGCGGCGAAGGCGACCGCGAACGCGACCCCGACGGCCGTGAGCACGAGCCGCATGCCGACCGCGGAGGCCATCATCTCGCGCCTGCGCTCGGCGTCGGCAGTGGCGAACTCGCGCATCACCACGCTGTTGAGGCCTCCCTCGGTGAAGCCGCTGACGATCGTGACTAGCGCGGTGACGAGCGTGTAGCGGCCGAACTTCGGCAGGCCGAGGTGGGTGATCAGCACGCGCGCCGAGATCAGCGAGAGCAGGATGCTGAGTACGTAGGAGGCGATCCGCAGGACGCTGCCGCGCATCGCGGCGGGACCGGCCTCGTGGGTGTCGAGCAGGTCGACCTCGGCGTCGACCAGTCCTGTGGATGTCCGTGGCGCGCGTCCCGAGGGCTCGCCCGGGTCGATCACGAGTGGCCCCGCCACCAATCCACCGTGCGGCTGACCCCGTCCGCCAGCTCCACGCGCGCGGCGAAGCCGACCTCCTCGCGCAGCCTGCGCACGTCCGCGACCAGCCGGCCCGGGTCACCGGGGCGCGTGGGGACGGCGCCCCAGCGCACGAGCTCGGGCCGACCGACGGTCTCGGCTACCAGTGCGACCATGTCGCGGATCGTGCAGCAACGGCCAGACGCGACGTTGATCGCGCCCCGCGCGTCGCTGTCGAGGATCGCCGCGAACGCGCCGGCGACATCCTCGACGTACATGAAGTCACGCTCCTGCGCGCCGTCGGACACGGGCGCCTCCTCGCCGGCGAGCAGCGCGCGAATTACGCTCGGCACGAGCCGTGTGTGGCCCTCGCCCGGGCCGTAGGGCATGAAGATCCGGCCCCACGCGAGCTCGATCCCGGAGTTGGCGGCGAAGCGCTCCGCGACGAGGTGGGTGGCGTGCTTGGCGACGCCGTACATCGTCGCCGGCTCGAGCGGCGTGTGGCGCTCGTCGTAGAGCTCGTGCTCGTGCGACCAGTCGTACTCCGCGCACGTGCCCGCGAGCACCGCGCGACGTCCGCCCGCGACGACGAACGCTCGCAGCAGGCGAAGGGTGGCCTCGACCCACACGACGTTCTCGGGCGCCTGCCAGTACAGGCCGTGCTCGACGTACCACGCGAGGTGCAGGAGGCGCTCAGCCGCGACCTCTCCGACGACCGCCTCCGCGGCGGACGGGTCGGTCAGATCGGCGACGTGCCAGCTCACTCCGGAGATGTCCGCGCCGGCCTTTCGCGCGACCGCGTGAACCTCGTGGCCGGCGTTCGTGAGAGCGCTCAGCGCGTGGCGCCCGAGGAGGCCGCTCGCGCCTGTGAGCAGCACGCGGCTCACGGGCTGTGGTCCGGGTAGGAGCGGTCCCTGTCGGAGATCGTGAGCGCACCGTGTGGCGGCGGCCACTCGATGCCGAACGCGGGGTCGTCGAAGCGCACGCCGCGGGCGGCGTCGGGCACGTATGGGTTGCCCATCTGGTAGAGCACCTCGCATTCGTCGGTGAGCGTCTGGAAGCCGTGGGCGAGCCCCGCGGGGATGTAGAACGCGCGTCGGTTCTCCGCGCTCAGCTCGACGCCGTGCCACGAGCGGTGGGTTGGCGAGTCGGCTCGCAGGTCGACGGCGACGTCGAAGATCGCGCCGCGCACGCAGCGCACGAGCTTCGACTCGCCGTGGGGATCGGCCTGGAAGTGCATGCCGCGGATCGTGTCGCGCTTGGCGTTGAACGACGCGTTGCACTGCACCACGTCGGGGTTCATCCCGCGGGCGCGGAACTCGTCTTCGTCGAACGTCCGCGCGAACCAGCCCCGCTCGTCGCCGAGGAGGTCGAGCTCGACGACCCAGGCCCCTGGCAGCGGCGTCTGCAGGAACCGCATCAGAGCAGCTTGAGCTCCGGCGTGCGTGCCGCGAACCGTCCGCCCCACTCGCCGATGAAGCTCAGCTGCTGCACGATCTCGTCCTTGAGGTTCCACGGCAGGATCAGCACCACGTCGGGTTTGTCTTTTAGGATCGCCTCCGGCGCGCGGATCGGTATGTGGCTTCCCGGGAGGAAGTGCCCCTGCTTGTGCGGGTTGAGATCGCAGGTGTAGTCGATGAAGTCGACTCCCACGCCGCAGTAGTTGAGCAGCGTGTTGCCCTTCGCGGGCGCGCCGTAGCCGACGACCCGCAGGCCCTGCTCCTTGAGGCCGATGAGGAAGCTGAGGATCTGGCGCTTGTCGGCCTCCACGCGGCGCCCGTAGCCGAGGTAGGTGTCGAGGCTCTCGTAGCCGGCTGCACGCTCGCGCTCGAGCAGCTCGCGTGCGGCATCGGTCTCGGGCTTGCTCGGATCGTCGGCGTGGGCGCCGTAGATGCGCAGCGAGCCGCCGTGGGTGGGCAGCTCCTCGACGTCGAACACGCGCAGGCCGTGGGCCTCGAAGACGCGGCTGACGGTGAGGAAGGAGAAGTAGGAGAAGTGCTCGTGGTAGATGGTGTCCCACTGGTTGTCGGCCATCAGCCGCAGCAGGTGGGGGAACTCCATGGTGATCACGCCGGTGGGGCTGAGCAGGATCTTCATGCCCGCGACGAAGTCGTTGAGGTCGGGTACGTGGGCGAGGACGTTGTTGCCCAGCAGAAGGTCCGCCGAGGACTCGCCGGCGAGCGAGCTGGCGGTCTCCCGTCCGAAGAACTCGACGAGCGTGGGGATGCCCTTCTGCAGCGCGACCTTCGCCACGTTGGCCGCCGGCTCGATCCCGAGCACGGGGATCTGGCGTTCGTGGAAGAACTGCAGCAGATAGCCGTCGTTGGAGGCGATCTCCACCACGTGGCTGGTCTCGTCGAGGCCGAGGCGCGCGATCATCTGCTCGGAGTAGCGGCGGCTGTGATCGAGCCAGCTGGAGGAGTACGAGGAGAAGTACGCGTAGTCGGAGAAGATCTGCTCGGGTGTCTCGAACTCCTCGAGCTGCACGAGGAAGCACTTCTCACAGACGAGCGCGCGCAGTGGATAGAACGGCTCCATGGAGTTGGCGCGCTCGGGCGGCAGGTATGAGTTGGCGAGCGGCGACATGCCGAGGTCGGCGAACACGGCCTCGACGGGTGCGGCGCAGAATCGGCAGGCGGTCTGGCTCATGGCGAGGTGGCAGCGTACCCAAAGGCCTCGATCTGCCTGAGGGTGACCGCCCGCATGTCTGCTTGATCGCCGAGCGCGCGATACCAGTCGACGATGCTGCCGAGCGTCTCGTCGAGAGCCACGAGCGGACGCCAGCCGAGGCGGGCTCGCGCGAGCGAGGAGTCGAGCTTGAGGTAGCGCGCCTCGTGTGGGTGCGGCCCGTCGTCGAGCGCCCAGTGCAGCTTCCCGGGCCACAGCTCGCTCATGCGGTGCACGATCCAGCCGACGGGGCGGGCGTCCTCTTCGACAGGTCCGAAGTTCCAGCCCTGCGCGTACTCGGGCGAGCGCCACAGCGCCTGTGCGAGCACGAGATAGCCGCTGAGCGGGTTGATCACGTGTTGCCACGGGCGGATCGAGTTGGGATTGCGGATGCGCGCCTCTCGGTCGGCGAGCGCAGCGCGCATGAGGTCCGGCACGAGGCGGTCCTCGCCCCAGTCGCCGCCACCGATCACGTTGCCCGCGCGGCCGGAGGCGAGACGCGGACCGTCCGGCTCGGAGAAGAACGAGCGCGCGAAGGCTGTGGTGACGAGCTCGGCGGCGCCCTTGGAGCTGGAGTAGGGATCGTGCCCGCCCATCGGCTCGTGCTCGCGGTAGCCCCACTCCCACTCGCGGTTCTCGTAGCACTTGTCGGATGTCACGTTGACCACCGCGCGCACGTCGCCGCCGACCAGGCGCACGGCGTCGAGCACGTTGACGGTGCCCATCACGTTGGTCGCGTACGTCTCGCGAGGTTCGGCGAAGGAGCGGCGCACGAGCGACTGGGCGGCCATGTGGATGACCACCTCGGGCGCCGCGTCTGCGACTGCGTTGGCGACGGCGTCGTGGTCGCGCACGTCTCCGTGCACGCTGTCCATGCCCTCGCCGACGCGCGCGAGCTCGTACAGCGACGGCTCGGTTGGCACGCCGTTCGAGAACCCCGTGACGTGCGCGCCGAGCGACTGCAGCCACAGCGCGAGCCAGGCGCCCTTGAAGCCGGTGTGGCCGGTGAGCAGCACTCGGCGATCTCGCCAGAAGGCGGGATCGACCGCGACGGGCTGGGCTTGGTCCTGGGCGTTCATAGTCGTGTCAGGCCCACGTACGCCACGGCGCGGCGCCGGAGCTCCACAGCTCCTGGAGGTGGTTGCGGTCACGCAGAGTGTCCATCGCCTGCCAGAAGCCGTCATGGCGGTAGCACGCCAGCTGGCCCTCTCGCGCCAGCGAGCGCATCGGCCCCTCCTCCCAGACGGTCTGCGGTCCCCCGAGGTACTTGGCTACGGCCGGCGAGAGCACGAAGAAGCCCCCGTTCGTCCAGCCGCCGTCGCCGCGAGGCTTCTCCTCGAACTGGCGAACACGCTCACCGTCGACGTCGAGAGCGCCGAAGCGGCCGGGCGGCTGCACGGCGGTAACGGTCGCGCTGGCGCCCTGCTCGTGGTGGAAGGCGATCAGCGCGGTGATGTCCACGTCGCCCACGCCGTCGCCGTAGGTGAAGCAGAAGTCCTCGTCCCCGAGGTACGGCAGCACGCGCTGCAGGCGCCCCCCGGTCATGGTGTCCTCACCGGTGTCCACGAGCGTGACCTTCCACGGCTCGGTCTCCGAGCGGTGGATCTCCATGTTTCCCTTTACGAGGTCGAAGGACACGTCGCACGTGTGCAGGTAGTAGTTGGCGAAGTACTCCTTGATGAGGTAGCCCTTGTAGCCGAGGCAGATCACGAACTCATCGATCCCGTGGGCGGCGTAGATCTTCATGATGTGCCACAGGATCGGTTTGCCGCCGATGTCCACCATCGGCTTGGGGCGCACGGCGGTCTCCTCGCTGAGCCGCGAGCCGAAGCCTCCCGCCAGGATGACCGCCTTCATGGCAGGCAGGTTATTGGACGCGATGGTTTCCCCTTGCTCAAACGCACCCTTCAGGTCGCTGCCCTGTTGCTGGAGCGCGATCTCACGGCACACTCGGGTTGCTACGTGTAAGGACGAGCACTTGCGGGGCGTGATCGCGGAGGCGGCTCGCGCGACCGGAGGAGACTCCCGGGCAGCGCGAGCTTGACACGCACACAAGGCTCGCTATCTCTTGCGGGATGCCTTGAGCGTGATCGTCTGCTTGGGCAGGGGAATGGCGTACCCGCCCAGCCACGACTGTGTGGCAGTGAGGATCGCTGGAAACCGGCGGCGAGTTGAGAGCAGATGCCGGCCGGCGCGGTTGAGCTTGACCGAGGCGGTCTTGGCGCGACCGGCGGTGAGCGCGACGGTCGCCGCGCCGATGGTGACCTTTCGCCTTGCCGTGACTGTGGTGGCGATCGCGCCGACCTGCCTGCGGCGGATGAACGTCTCGGTGGCAGTCAGCACCAGCTTGACGCGGCAGGTCGCGACGACCGCGCCAGCGCACCTCACGGGCCTTCGCGCGGTACCCATACGGACGATTGCGCGCCCCAGGCTGGCGGTGCCGATATAGCCAGTGGCGTCGGGTACGACGGGGGAGCCGATTAGGGCGTCGCCGGCCGTATCGACTGCGACGCACAGCGACGTGGATGGGCACGACACCGGGAACGGGCCGGCGGGGTCATTGACGTTGGTGGCCGTCCAATCCCCCACATGAGAGAGAGCGACCGAGGTGGACGCAAAGCCGCGTGGGCTGATGCCTGCACAGAATGTCGCCGATGGGCACGAAACGTCTTGGACTGCCACCTCCCCGCCGGTGAACGGCAACGTCCCGCAGGGGTCGGCGAGAATGTTCGCAGCACAGGGGAATCCGAGCTCGGCGTGCGCCATCGTCCATGTCGGAGTGGGGCCGGCGGGGTCGCTGCTCGTGAGGAGCCCGGCGTCGCTGGCGGCGAAACATTGCAACGACGAGGGACAGGAAACGTGGAAGCCGTTGAGTGCCGTCGCTTTCCATGCGCCTGCTCCACCGGTCGGATTTGTCGAGGTCACGATCTGCCCGTTCGCAGTCGCGAAACAGAGGGAGGCCGATGCGCATGACACGTCGTAGAAGTAGCCTCCTCCTTCCCGACCGCCCTGAGCGCCCACTCCGAATAGATCGGCGACAGTCCACGTGCTCGCCCCGCCTGCGGGGTCTGTGGAGGTGATCGCGTTCCCGTCGTCGTCGACCGCTACGCACAACGAGGTCGAGGGGCAGGAGATCCCGTTCACGCTGTGGGTGCTGTCCACATCGGCAACAGCCCAGCCAGCAGGGTCCGTTGGGTTCGTCGAGGCGAGGATGTTGCCTGCGTCGTCAGCCGCTACACACAGATTGCCCGATGGGCAGGACACGCCGAGCAGCGAGTGGCCGGGGTCGATCTCGCTCGCCGTCCATGCACCCGTCCCGGCGAGCGGGTCCGTCGTAGTCACGATGTGTCCGGCATTGTCGACCGCTACGCACAGCGATGTCGAGGGGCAGGAGAGGCTGGTAAGGCTGTTGACTCCATCTACGGCCCGCTGCACCGACCACGTGCCCGCCCCAGCGAGCGGCGCGGTCGAAGTGACGGCGTTCCCGTCGCCATCGACGGCAACGCAGAGTGACGCTGACGGACACGACAAGTCGTTCGGCCCGATTTCTTCTTTCGATGGTGCGGGTCCTGTAATGCGGTCAACGGCGAAGGGCGTCCATGCGCTCGCACCGCCGGTGGGGTCGGTCGAGGCCACGACATCTCCCGAGGGTCCAGCGACCCCAACGCACAGCGTTGTCGACGCGCAGGACACGCCCTGGATGTGTCCCACCCCACCGACATTCGCGGTGACCGTCCACGCCTGCGTGCCGCGCGTGGGGTCGGTCGAGGTCAGGACATTGCCTGTGTCATCGACGGCGACACACAGCGCCGCGGAAGGGCAGGACATCCTTCGTAGACCGTGGAGCGCGAAGTCGGGTTCGTGCTCGACCGTCGTGGACTGCCAGGCGCTCACGCCGCCCGTAGGGTCGGTCGAAGTGACGACGTTGCCGAATACATCGCCGGCCACGCACAGCGAAGTCGACGGGCATGACACGCTCGTAAGGCCGCCGGGCCGCCGCTCGACCGCCGCAATCTTCCAGGCACCTGGGCCGCCCGTCGGATCAGTCGAGCTCAGAACGTAGCCGCCGGATGGAACCGTGCCCGACGCCTCACCGGTGGCGACAGCGACGCACAGGTGCACAGAGGGACAGGACACCCCTGTCACATCGCTCGCCGGCAGCGGAACCGTTTGGCGCCATGCGTTCCGCCCGCCGGCCGGGTTCGTTGAGATCACAAGACCAGTGAGCGCTCCGCCCGCCACGCACAGGCTCGCCGATGCGCACGACACTGCGCCCAGGTACTCGGCGGGGTGGGGCCCACGAAAAACAACGTCCGAATGCCAATCGGCTAGGCCGCCGGTCGGGTTCGTCGACGCAGCCACATCCCCCCCACCCACGGCGACACAAAGCGAAGCCGAGGGGCACGACACGGCATCGAGTCCGATCGTCTGAGCAAACGGCGGTTCGTGATCGACAAGCTGCGGCGCCGACCACGTGAGTGTGCCCGCCGCACTCGCCTGTGCCGCGGCGGTCAGCACAAAGCCGCCCACCGCGAGCGCGATCAGAAGCCGGGTCCGCTTCCGCGTCCAAATCTCCACCATGCGAAATCCAACAAGCGGTACAGAACAAAGTTGCGGAATCACCCGTCTCGCTGACCGTTCGCGCGAGCGCACCTGCGCCACTTCCGCCTGCGCGGCAACAGACCAAGCGCGCCTCTCATCTCTCATGCACCCCAATCGTCTTGGAGGAGCCGACGAGGAATGGATAGTCAGACTCCAGTTCAGAGACCACGCGGAACTGGTAGTCGGCCGGCCCGGGGAACTTGAAGCGGTAGCTCGCGTGGTAGCGACCTCGTGAGTCGGTCCGGATCACTTCGAACTCGATCCACCTGCCTCCGGGCGAGCGCGCCTCGAGCACGAGTTGCTTGCCGTCGCGCGGAACAGGTCCGCCGCGCAGACGTCCACGGAAGAAGATGCTGCGTCCCACGCTTGCGGTGCGTGGCGCGACCGTGAGCGCGATCCCCGCACGCACGCCCAAGGCGAGCGTGCGCGTGACCGCCGGGAGAGCGTCACCGTGGTGACTGCGATAGATGAAGTGCAGCGTGCGCGATGACGCTCCTGCGGGCACGCGTACAGCGAAGCGCCCATCTGGCCCCGTGAGCACGCTCGTCAGCTTCGACTTCGCGCCCGCGAACGAGGGCGTCGCGAGCACTTCGATCTGCGCGCCTGCGATCGGTGCGCCGTCGGGTGCCGTGAGCCGACCCGCGATGGTCTCGGCGTGACCGTATCCGACCGTGATCCGCTCGCGCCGGCTGCCCTTCCAAGCGACGACGAGCGCGGCCTGGCTCGACGCGTTGGCTCCGTTCTGCGGACCAGGCGTGCCAGGAGCAAGCGGGTTCGCGACGGTGATCGTGCGGTCCAGCACCGCGACGGCGTTGCCTGCCGCGTCGGTCACGGTGACGAGGAGGTGGTGCGCGCCGTTGCTCACGCGAGTGGTGTCGAAGCCCACGTCCGCGCTGAGCGACTGTTCGCACGGCTGTGGCGAGAGGAACGCGGGAAGCCCATCCGATGTCTCGCCCACATCCCGACACATGCCGCCGTTTTCGTCGAGCCCCGTGCGCTGCACCACCTGCCCATCCACGCTGAACACCGCCTCGTATACGCCCGCCCCCGGATCGGTCGCCGAGAACGCAACGTCGCTCGTGCCGCTCACCGCCGGCGCAGTCGCCAGTTCCCCGCTCACATCGCTCGCGCTCGGCCCCACCGTCTGTTCCAGGGTCAGGTCCGCCGCGAATAGATAGACGGCTGCGGCGTAGGAGTTGGGGTCGCCAAATCCGTTCCCGCATTTGCTTCCTGGACCGCTAAAGGAGCACGCGGCATTGATGCTCAGAGAGGAACCGATTGCTACGGGTGGGACCAATACGAAATTGCTACTCGACAAGGGCGTACCGACTTCACCCTCACTGCTGCATTTTTCGGAGAACACACACGTGTCGAAGCTGCCTTTGGGCCCTGCTAGCCAGAATCGATAGCTAGTCGATTCGCCCGACGGACCGTGAAGGTAGCCAGCCCGCCACAGACTTGCTGCCACCAGAGAGGTCCCACTGGGAGCCGCAAAGGTCCAAGTCGCCCTATCTACATTTGGAATATGGGTCGTCGCTTCCCCGAGCGCGGCGAGCAGCGCGCCGCCTGACTTGCATGTGTCTTCGGCGTAGGTTGCATAGGTGCTACCCGCAGCTTTCGACCCACTCCACCCCGTCGTAGGCGCAACCTCCCCTAAGGGCGTCCGGCAGGAGTAGACGTGGTACCGACCCGCCTGCGCGCCACCCGCGAAGACGAGGACCACGAGCATGGCCGCCACGGCCGCCAACGCCAGCCTCGATATCCGTTCGAAAACCGTCATCTCACATCCTTGTCGCTCGCCGGGGCCTCGGTGCCCCCCTCCCAATTGTTCCAGCTCGTGGGCGCGGCGTCAGACCGTGAAGCTGATCGGCAGCTCGGCGAGGCCGTAGATCCCGTTGACGCTCTCGAACACGGGCTCGCCGTCGAGCTGCAGACCGCGCATGTGCTGCGCGAGGAACGCGAGGCCCTCCTGCAGCTCGGCGCGCGCGAGATTCGCGCCCAAGCAGTAGTGGACGCCGGCGCCGAACGTGAGCGCTCGGGCTCGCCCGCGATCGACGGCGATGTCGAAGCTGTCCACGCCTTCGCCGTCCACGCCCTCTCCCAGATCGCGGTTGCCGGTGAACGCGCACACCATCACGATCGTCCCCCCGGGGAACGTGATGTCTCGGAACGTGATCTCCTCGGTCGTGATGCGCGCGGTGAACGGCGTGATCGGCTCGTACCTCAGCGCCTCCTCCACCGCCTGGTCCGCAAGCGACGGATCGCCCACGAGCATCTCCCACTGCTCCGGGTGTTCGGCGAGCAGCCTGATCGCGTGGGCGAGCTGGCTCTGGCTCGTGTCCACGCCGCCGACGAGGACGTTGAACACGAGGTTGATGCACTCCACGTCCGAGAGTCGCTCCCCCTCCTCTTCGGCGGCGATCAGCCTGGAGACGAGATCGTCGCCGGGGCTGTCGCGGCGCGAGCGCACGAGCCCCTCCGCGTACCCGTAGAACTCCTCCACCGCCTTGTCGATCTCGTCGCGCTCGGTGGCCATGCTCACCGCGTCGAACTGCCGCTGGATCCAGTTGGACCAGTGGTGCAGCCTGGGCGCGTCCTCCAACGGCGCCCCCATCACCTCGGCGATCACCTGTGACGGGTACGGCTTCGCGAACGCCTCCACGAACTCGCACCTGACGACTCCCTCCCCCTCGCTCGAGCGGGCAATCGCCTGCTCGAGCAACCCCTCGAGGAATCCCCGCATCGCCGGCCGGTAGCGCTCGACCGCGCGGGGCGACAGCGCAGGGTTGACGAGACTGCGCAGCCGCGAGTGGTCGGGCCCGTTGACGTGCAGGATGTTGTGCTTCATCTGCTCGAACAGCGGCCCTTCGGTCACGCCGAAGATCTCCGCGATCTTCATCCCCGGGAAGATCGCCGCCCGGGTGCGCAGGAAGAACTCGGCCGACTCGCGGTCGAGCACTATGTAGCCGAACGGCCCCTGCGCCAGCCATCCCTTCGAACGCAGGTCGCTCATCGCCGTGTGGAAGCGTTCCCCGCGCATCGACGGGTCCATGTAGTCGAACGCGGGGAGCTCCAGGTCGGTGACGAGCGCCATGTCGAGCGCCTTACTTCTTCTTCGGGCTCACCGCCTGCTTGAGGGTCGCACCGGCGGAGAACTTCGGCGCCTTCGACGCTTTGATTTTCACGCGCTCGCCAGTGCGCGGGTTGACGCCCTGACGCGCCGCCCTTTTGACCACGGAGAACTTGCCGAAGCCCGTGATGCTGACCTCGTCGCCTTTTTTGAGGGTCTTGGTGACCGTGTCGAGCAGCGACTCGATCGCGCGAGCGGAGTCTGCCTTGGAGAGGCCGCTGTCTGATGCAACCGCCTCGACCAGCTGGGACTTGTTCATGTAGCGCTTCCTTTCAGTGCTTTTCAGTTGTATGTCACCGGCGACCGGGCAGGGTACCGTGCCAGCTTCTTCCCTGGGTTGAGAAGGCCCTTCGGGTCGAACGCCAGCTTGATCTGCTCGTGCAGATCGAGCGTCCGCGCGGGCCACTGCGACTCCAGACGACCGCGCTTCAGCCAGCCCACGCCGTGCTCGCCGGCGACCGATCCGCCGAGCGAGACGACGAGTGCGAACAGCTCCTCTCCGACCGCCTCCGCCGCGTCCAACTCCAGCTCCCGAGCGGGATTCACGAGCACGGTGGCGTGCACGTTGCCCTCGCCGCCGTGCCCCCAGGCGCACGAGCGCAGCCCATGCCGGGCGGCGATCTCGGCGAAGCGCTCGAGCCCCTCTCCGAGGCGCTCGACGGGGAACACCACGTCCTCGCTGACCTTCGCCCCGCGCACGCCCGTCACCACTTCGTTCACACCGTCGCGCCAGCGCCACAGCGCCTTGGCGTCGCTCGGCTCGCGGATCGCGAGCGCAGTGTCGGCCAGCGCATGGAGCAGGCTCTCGCGCTGGGACTCGGCCTCCGCGCGAGTGCCGTCGACCTCCACGATCAGCGCGAACCCGACCTCCTCGGAGAGCTCGTCGGGATAACCGCCCGCGACCATCGCGAGCGTGTCGCCGTCTATGAAGTCGAGCACCGACGGGCGCACGCCCGCGGCGAGCAGCGCGACGATCGCCGCGCAGCCATCCGCGCGGGTGCGCAGGAACACCATCGACACCAGCGCCGCCTCCGGCGCCGGCAGCAGCCGCAGCCTCACCGCGGTGATCAGACCGAGCGTGCCCTCCGAGCCGATCAGGAGGCTCTTGATGTCGTAGCCCGCCACGTCCTTGCCCGCCCAGCCACCGACCTGCACCAGCTCGCCCGGCGCGAGCACCGCCTCCAGCCCCGCGACCCAGTTCCCCGTGACGCCGTACTTCAACGCGTGCGGCCCGCCGGCGTTGGTGGCGACGTTGCCGCCGATCTGCGACTGCTCCGCGGCGCCCGGGTCGGGGGCGAAGAACAGCCCGTTCTCGCGCGCGACGCGCTGCACGTGGCGCGTGCTCACGCCCGCCTCGGGCAGCATCCGCCACAGTCCCGGCTCCAGCTCGCGCACCGCGCGCAAACGCTCCATCGAGCAAACAACGCCGCCGTGGGTCGCGACCGCCCCACCCACCAGGCCCGTGCCGCCGCCGCGCGCCACGATCGGCACGTCGTGTGCGTAGCACCACGCCACCACCGCCGCGACCTCCTCGGCGCTGCCGGGGAGCACCACCGCGTCCGCGCGTCCCTCCACGCCGCGGCGGCGCGAGCAGTCGCGGTTGTAGGGCGACTCGGGCGGAACCTCGAACACGTGCTCGGCGCCAACCAATCGGCTCAACTCATTGCGCATAGCTGAGGTCGAGGCTAGCGCGACGAGTAGGATTGACAGCAGCCATGGCGGTCAGCGAGAAGCCTGCGTCGCAGGAGAACGAGAGGGCAGGGGGGGATCCGTTCAGGACCCTCTCGGGCGAGCCCGTGCGCGAGCTCTACACCGAGGCGGACCTCCCGCCCGGCGTCGGCACCCCCGAGAGCCCGATCGGAGCGCCCGGCGAGTACCCCTACACGCGCGGGATCCACGCCTCGATGTACCGCGGGCGGATGTGGACGATGCGCCAGTTCGCGGGGTTCGGCACGAGCGAGGAGACCAACGAGCGCTTCCACTACCTGCTCGACCACGGCCAGACGGGGCTGTCGACCGCGTTCGACATGCCGTCGCTGATGGGCCACGACTCCGACCACGCGCGCTCGCTCGGGGAGGTAGGGCGCGAGGGCGTGGCGGTGGACACGCTCGACGACATGCAGACGCTGTTCTCGGGGATCGACCTCGGCGAGGTGTCGGTTTCGATGACGATCAACGCGCCCGCCGCGATCATGCTCGCCTTCTACGTCGCCGCCGCCGAATCCGGGGGGGCGGGATCGAATACGGGGCGGGGATCGATTCCACCCGAGCGCCTGTCGGGAACGATCCAGGCGGACATCCTCAAGGAGTACATCGCGCAGAAGGAGTGGTGCTTCCCGATCGACCCCGCGATGCGCCTGTGCGGCGACATGATCGAGTGGTGCACGCGCAGGATGCCGCGCTGGCACCCGATCTCGATCTCCGGCTACCACATCCGCGAGGCCGGCTCGACCGCCCAGCAGGAGCTCGCGTTCACGCTCAAGGACGGGCTCACCTACGTCGAGCAGGCGGTCGCGCGCGGCCTGGATGTGGACGAGTTCGCGCCGCGGCTGTCGTTCTTCTTCAACGCGCAGATCGACTTCTTCGAGGAGATCGCCAAGTACCGCGCCGCACGCCGGATCTGGGCGCGCGAGATGCGCGAGACGTTCGGCGCGAAGAACCCGCGCTCGTGGCAGATGCGCTTCCACACCCAGACGGCGGGCGTGAGCCTCACCGCGCAGCAGCCGTTGAACAACATCGTGCGCACCACCATCGAGGCGCTCGCTGGCGTGCTCGGCGGCACGCAGTCGCTGCACACCAACTCCTACGACGAGGCGCTCGCGCTGCCCACCGAGGAGGCCGTCACGATCGCGCTGCGCACACAGCAGATGATCGCCCACGAGACCGGCGTCACGAACACCGTCGACCCGCTCGGCGGGTCCTACTTCGTGGAGGCGCTCACCGACGAGATGGAGCGGCGCGCGTATGAATACTTCCGCAAGATCGACGAGCTGGGCGGCATGGTCGAGGCGGTCAAGCTCAACTACCCCCAGCGCGAGATCGCGGATGCGTCCTTCTCCCTGCAGCAGGAGATCGACGCGGGCGAACGGATCGTGGTGGGCGTGAACAGCTTCGTGGCGAGCGACGAAGAGCCGATCCCCACGCTGCGAGTCGACCCGGCGCTCGAGCGCAAGCAGGTCGGACGCCTGCAGGCGGCGCGCGCAACGCGCGACGGCGCAGAGGTGGAGCGCTCGCTGGCGGCGCTGCGCGAGGACGCAGCGCACGAGGACCGCAACCTGATGGACCCGCTGCTCGTGTGCGCCCGCGCGCACGCCAGCGAGGGCGAGATCGTGGAGTCGCTGCAACAGGTGTTCGGCCACTACACCGAGACCCCCGTCTTCTAGCCGCTCCCCTCTTCACAATTTCTTCGCCACGCAGGGCAACTTCTCCCTGTGCTCCGGTATCCACAAACACCTATGCGAATTCGTAGCGTCGTGATCGGCGCGATTCTGCTGACTGCGCTCGCTAGTGCACCGGCGATGGCGTCCACGGCGTCGAGCCCGCAATGCGTGCCCTCCCGCCTCAACCGCTCGGCGCTGCTGCCGGGCACGGGGCTCGCGGTCGCGCCGCTGCCGGACTCCTACGACGCGTCCCCATATACCCAGATCAGCATGCTCGGGGCGCCCGCGAGCGCGATCCGCGGCGTGCGCGTGAGCGGATCCCAGAGCGGTAGCCACGCCGGGCGGCTGCGCGGATACTCGCAGGGTGACGGCGCGAGCTTCGTGCCCACGAGGCCGTTCAGCTCGGGGGAGACGGTCACCGTCAGGGGCAGCGCGACCGTCGCGGCGCACGCGCACCCGTTCGCCTACCACTTCGTGGTGGCCCACGAGGACAACCAGATCTACTCCGCGTCTGTCGCGGGATCCCAGCGCGACTACAAGGAGATGCAGCACTTCCACTCCGCGCCGTCGCTGCAGCCACCGGTCACCGTCGTGACCGCCCGCGCCCCCCAGGCCACCCCGGCGGACATCTTCGCAACGCCCTACGCCGGCCCGGGACCGAGCGGACCGATGATCCTCGATGCGGCCGGCAACCTCGTGTGGTTCCACCCGCTGGCGTCGAATGTCGAGGCGACCAACCTGCAGGTTCAGCAGCTCGGCGGCGCGCCGGTGCTGACGTGGTGGCAGGGAGCGATCCTCGTGCAGGGATTCGGACAGGGAGAGGAGATCATCGACAACGCCGCCTACCAGCAGATCGGCAGGGTGCACGCGGGCAACGGCTTGAAAGCCGACCTGCACGACTTCCACATCACCGGTCAGGGCACGGCCCTGCTGACGGTGTTCAACCCGATCGCGTGCAACCTCGGCGGGTATGGCGGCTCCACCGGCGCCTCCGTCACCGACGGCATCGTCCAGGAAGTCGACCTTGAGACGGGCCTCGTGCGGCGCGAGTGGCACAGCCTCGACCACATCCCCCCGTCGTACTCCTACAGCTACGCCGGGAACGCCAGCGGACAGTGGCCGTACGACTACTTCCACGTCAACTCCATCGACCAGCTCGCCAACGGCACGACGCTGCTCTCCTCGCGCAACACCTCCGCGCTGTATGAGCTGAACACGCTCACCGGCCAGGTTCTCGTGCGCATCGGCGGCAAGCACTCGACAGTGCGGCTCGCGGGCGGCGCCGCGACCGCCTACCAGCACGACGCGACCGTGCTCGCCAACGGCACGATCAGCGTGTTCGACAACGGCGGCGTGCCGAAGGTCCACTCACAGTCGCGTGCCCTGATCCTCGCGGTCGACACCCAGCACCGCACCGACACCGTCGTCGCCCAGTACCTGCACTCCGCCCCGCTGTCCTCGGGCAGCCAGGGCAGCATGCAGGTGCTCGAAGGCGGCAACGTGTTCGTCGGCTGGGGACCTGAGGCGTTCTTCACCGAATACAGCGCCCAGGGCCAGCTGCTGTTCGACGCGCACATGCACGGCGCCTACCAGTCCTACAGGGCCTTTCGCTTCGCATGGGCGGGCGAGCCGCACGGAGCGCCCGCGATCGCCACGTCGGCAGGGCTTGGCAAGGCTCCCGTGACGGTCTACGCGAGCTGGAACGGAGACACCCAGGCTGCCAGCTGGCAAGTGCTCGCCGGCCCCTCGGCGCAGCAGCTCACGCCCGTCGCCGGTGCCCCGCGCACGGGATTCGAGACGGCCATCGCGACGCCCACAGCGCAGCATTACGTGGCGGTGCAGGCGCTCTCGGCGTCGGGCGTCGTGCTGGGCACCTCGCCGACGATCCACGGCTGAGAGCCCTAAGCTTCCGCTGGCTTGACCAGTACGTGTAGCTTGATAATCTCGAATTTACTTGTTGTCAACGGAAGGTTTACCTGACGTGGCGCCGTGCGATGTCCACCCGAGCCCCCGACGGACGACAGAATCGAGATGACCGTCGCCAACGATGAGCCGGTTGCGAACGGCGATGGAAGTGAGCGCTACCGTCCGCTGCCCACCGGCACGCACGGCCTCGATCCCGACGACGTAAAGCGCGACCAGCGCAAACGCCTGCAGGCAGCGCTGATCGAGCTGATCGCACAGAAGGGCTACCCCGGGGTGCGGATCGTCGACCTCGCCAAACTCGCGCACGTCTCTCCGCCGACCTTCTACAGCCTGTACGACGACAAGGAAGACCTGTTCCTCAGCGCATACGACGAAGTCGCAGCGCGTACCGCGAAGTCCGTGCTGCTGGCGTACGCGTCACGCGACCCCGAGGAGGAGCGTCTCGTGGTCGCGATGCGCGCGTTCGCCGAGATCGCCGCCGCTGAGTCGGAGGCGATCTCGCTGTTCGTGCTTGGGGCCTTCGGCGCCGGCTCGCGGGCGCTCGAACGCCGCAGGCGCACGCTCGAGGAGTTCGAGTCGCGCATCCGGACCAGCCGCGACGGCACCGGCCGCGGCGACAGCGGCGACCTGACCGTCAAGTTCATCCTCGGCGGCATCCGCGAGGTGACCGCCTCGCGGCTTCGCGACGGACGTCAGGCCGAGCTGTTCGCGGTCGCCGACGAGCTCGCCGCGTGGGCAGCGGGCTACCCGCGAAGGCTGCCCGACGATCTGAGCGTACCCCCTCTCAACCCGTCGAAGTCCGACGACGGCGTCCCGCTCTCCGAGCGTGCTCAGCGCGCCGAGGGGCGCCTTCCGAGCGGCCGCAGCGACCTGCCGCGGCAGTTCATCGTCAAAAGCCAGCGCGAGCGGATCGTCGACGCGACCGCGGCGATCGCCGCCGAGCAGGGCCTCGCGGGCCTCACGATCCCGAAGATCGCCAAGCGCGCGAACGTCTCCTACCAGACCTTCTACGACATCTACCCCTCCAAGCACGACGCTTTCCTCGGCGCACAGAAGGTCGGCATGCATCAGGCGCTGCGCGTCGCGATCGAGGCCTACGAGGCGCACGAGAGCGACTGGCCGCGCGGGGTCGCCGCCGGTCTGAGCGCACTGATCACCTTCCTCGCCTCCGAGCCCGCACACGCCCATCTGACCGTGGTCGACACGTTCGCCGCGAGCCCCGAGACGATCGAGATCCGCGGCGCGAGCATGCAGGGGTTCGCCGCATACCTCCTGCCCGGCTACGAGCTGGCGGGCGAGGACGTGGCGATTCCCTCGATCGCCGCCGAGGCGATCACCGGCGGTATCTGGCAGGTCTTCCACCACTGCATCGAGAACGACTGCCTCGCCGAGCTGCCGCTCGCCGCGCCGCAGCTCACCTATCTGGCGCTGGCACCCTTCATCGGGCCCTCAGAGGCCGCGAAGATCGCCCGCGAGGCCGATCAGCTCGCCAGCGCGTAGGCGGGCTTGCCTTCGCGCTTGGCCTTTCTCGATATATATTGGCGATCGTCAATAATCCTTTAGAAAGCCATTGAAGCGAAGCGCAAACCCATACACCCCGGGGGCTGGACGACGGCCTGCCAAGCTCGCTGGTCGCGATCCTGATCTCGAGAACTTCCGGCTGCTGCTGGAACGGCTGGGCGACGGCCGGCACGAGCGCAGCATGATCTTCTCGGGCCTGCGCGGGATCGGAAAGACCGTGCTGCTGCTCGAATTCGACGTTCTTGCCGGGGAAGCGGAGTGGTTCTCGACCGAGGTGCAGGAGGTCGGCAGCAACGCCGACTTTCGTACGAGCATGGGGCGCCTAGCGCTGCGCCTGTTGCGAAGCATGAGCTTGCGCCAGCGCATGAAGGACCGCGCGAAGTCCGCGCTGTCGGTGGTGAAGTCCTTTTCGATCGCCACACCGGGAGGCATCAAGTTTCAGCTCGATGTTGATGCTGCGACGGGCACCGCCGACACCGGCGACATAGAGCAGGATCTGGCCGACCTGTTCGTGGAGATCGGCGAAGTGGCAAGGGCAGGCGATACGGGCGCCTTGTTCTTGATCGATGAGATGCAGAACCTCGACCGCGCTTCGCTCGGGGCCATCTGCATGGCGCTGCATCGCGTAAGTCAGCGCGGTCTTCCCGTCGCGCTCGTGGGGGCGGGACTACCGACGCTACCGACGATGCTGCGGGCCGCCAAGCCCTATGCGCCACGCCTGTTCTCATACCACGAGCTGGACCAGCTATCCAACGCCGAGGCGAGACTGGCCCTCGTGGGACCCGCCGGCCTGCAAGGCGTTGAGCTTGAGCCGCCAGCAGTGGATCTCGTCGTCGAGCAGTCGGGCGGCTACCCCTACTTCCTCCAGGAGTACGGACGGGTTCTGTGGGACGAGATCGAGGCTCCGCCAATCGCTGCCGAGCACGTACGAGCCGTCGAAGTGATCGTCAACGACAGCCTCGACCGAGGATTCTTTGGGCCTGCTTTCGAGCTCGCCACAGACGCTCAGCAGCGCTATCTCATCGCGATCTCAAAGCTCGGCGATGGCCCGTACAAGACCGCTGACGCCGCACAGGCAGCCGGATACAACAGCATGGGCGGCGCATCCGTGGTCCGCGAAGAGCTGATCGAGAAGGAGCTGATCTGGAGCCCTAGGCGAGGGCAGATCGACTTCACAGTTCCCAGGTTCGCGCAGTACCTGCGAGCTACCCACAGCCAAGCAGGCTGACGACTGACAGAGCTTGATCGGCTTTTATTGGGTACAGCCAATAAAGGCCGACAAAGGCACGTCAGCGGCTCGTCGCCAGCGCGTAGGCGGCCTTGCCTTCGCGCTTGGCCTTCGTAACCTTCCGGGCCTTCGACAGCGCCCGCAGGCTCTCGCGGATACTCGGGCCGGACATCGCGGTCACGACCGACAGCTCGGCCACCGTGTGCGAGCCGTGCTCGAGCGCCGCGACGATCGCCTGCTGAGCGGCGCTGCTCGCCGAGGACGCGGGCTTCGCGGCTTTCTTCTTTGGAGCGGCCGCCGCACGGGCCGGTTTCGCGGGCGCACGCGTGGGCGCTTTCTTCGGTGCCGCGGCCTTCGGCCGTCCCGCCGCTTTCGCCACGGCAGGCGCTTTGCGCGCAACGGGCGCTTTGCGAACGGGCGCAGCTTTCTTGCCGACAGGCTTGGCCGTGCGCTCCTCCGCGTCGAGCGCCGCAGCAGCCGACAGCAGCTGCTCGTACTCGTCCATCGCGGCGCGCAGCTGCGCCAGGCGCGCGTCGATTTCCGCGCTTATCTTCGCGAGCAGGTCAGCGGGCATCACGCCTCCATCGAGCCGGGGACATCGCGACGCTCAGCTCAGCGCTGCGCCGTGCAAACCGCTGGTGGGCCGCTCGCGCGCACCCCACCATTCGTTGACCACGTCGAGAGCGCCGCCGATGATGCCCTCCCTGAAGGACGTGGTGTCGTTCAAGCGCGGCAGCGGGTCGGGTGGAACGTCAACCTCGAGGAACTCGCACAGCGGATCCCAGCCTTCGCTTGGGTTCCACACGAGCAGCCGCTCGGCCGGCACCGTGCCGATGACGCCCTGGTTCCAGCGCTCCATCGCCTCGATCAGGCCCGCTTCGGTAGAGACGTCGCCGCCGGCAAGCGCGCCGCCCTCGTTCCACGTCATGTTCCGCATCAGCGTCGTGTAGCGGCGCCACAGCGGGTCGAGCACCGCGCGCGCGTCGGAGACGTGGTGGATGACGGCGTCGCCGTGGAAGATCCCCCACACGGTCTTGATCATGCTGCGCGCCCATTCCTCGCCCCCGCGCACGCTCAGCAGCACCTTCGCGTCGGGGTAGTAGTCCATCAGGTCGCGGTAGTAGCGAGCGGACGGCCAGTCGACGGTGGAGTGGGCGTCGCCGAAGATGCGCTCCCAGTCGGGGCTGCCCTCGGCGACGGCTTCCCACAGCGGCAGGCCCGACTCGAGGTCCGCGAGCAGGTCGCGCATGTGGTAGCAGCGCCCGCGTCCGAGCTGTTCGAGCGCGAACATCTGCGTCGTGGTCGCGGTGCGCGGTAGCCCGGCGCCGATGACCTTCATGAGAGGTTTTCCATCAGTGATCAAGACGTTTTATCACGCCGCGCCCCTGTCGCGCGGAGCCTCGCGCGCGACGCGGAGGTAGGCGAGCACCGCGAGCACGCGGCGATGGTCGTCGTCGCAGGCCGGCAGGTCGAGCTTGGCGAAGATGTTCGTGATGTGCTTCTCGACCGCGCCTGGGGTCACCACGAGGCTCTCCGCGATCGCGGTGTTGGAGCGGCCCTCGGCCATCAGCGCGAGCACCTCGCGCTCGCGCGCGGTAAGCCCCGACAGGGCCTCCATCGAGCCGTCGCGCGGCGCGAGCAGCTCGGAGACGACCTGCCTGTCGAGGACCGTGCCTCCGTCCGCCACGCGGTGCAGCGCGTCGATGAACGCTCGCACGTCCCCCACCCGCTCCTTCAGCAGGTAGCCGATCCCGGCGGTGTCCTCGCCGATCAGCTCGCTCGCATACGCGGTCTCGACGTATTGGGAGAGCACGAGCACGCCCAGCTCCGGCTGGCGGCGGCGAGCCTCGATCGCCGCGAGCAGCCCCTCGTCGCTGTAGGTCGGCGGCAGGCGCACATCGACGATCACGAGATCCGGCCTGTGCCCGGCGATCGCCCGCAGCAGCCCCGGGCCG
This sequence comes from uncultured Solirubrobacteraceae bacterium, assembly GCA_964588985.1. Classification (GTDB taxonomy): domain Bacteria; phylum Actinomycetota; class Thermoleophilia; order Solirubrobacterales; family Solirubrobacteraceae; genus Palsa-744. Next base: position 29,568 of record CAZPQW010000021.1, on the reverse strand, counting down.
TCTTCGACCTGTGCCACCACCTCGATGTCGTTCTCGCGCAGCAGCGCGACCAGGCCCTCGCGCAGCAGCGCGAGGTCCTCGGCGATCACTACGCGCATGGCAGGCTCACCTCGACGACCGTGCCCCCGTCTGTGGGGCTCTCGACGCTCAGGCTGCCGTCGAGCGCCTCCACCCGCGCGCGCAGGCCGGCGAGGCCCGACCCCTCTGGGTCCGCGCCGCCCCGCCCGTCGTCGCCCACGAGCACCGCGAGCGCTTTGCGCTCGTCGCGCAGCACGACCCAGCTGCGCTGCGCGGAGGCGTGCTTGGCGGTGTTGGTGAGCGCCTCCGCGATCACGAAGTACGCGGCGCTCTCGATCGCCGGCGCGAGCCTGCGGTGCGTGTCCACGTCGACCGACGTGCCGAGCCCGTAGCGCGCGGCGAGCGACTCCACCGCGGCCGCCAGACCGCGGTCGGCGAGCAGCGGCGGCACGATCCCGCGCGCCAGGTCGCGCAGCTCGGCGATCGCGTGGCGAGCCTCGGTTTGGGCGTCGGCGATCAGCTGACGGACCTCCGGCTGGTCGCCCACGCGCATCTCCGCGCGCCCCAGCTGCAGCGTGAGCGCGACCAGGCGCGCCTGCGCGCCGTCGTGCAGGTCGCGCTCGATGCGCCTCAGCTCAGCGGCCTGCGCGTCGACGGCCTGACGGCGCGTGTGGGTGAGCATGTCGATCCTCGCGCGCAGCGCGCGACGGGTGTGGGCGACCAGGACACGGTCGTGCAGTGCGATCAGCGAGTACCCACTGCCTGCCGTCGCGAGTCCGAGCAGCGCCCATGCGGGCCAGAAGGTGTGCGCACCGGCGAGCAGCCACGTCAAGAGCCAGGTCGCGAGCAGGATCACCGCCGCGACTCCCACCGCGGTCCACACGCATGCCACGCGTCGTACCGCGCCGCGTGGCTGACGCCACGCCCAACCCGCGGCGTAGTCGAGCAGCACCACCACGCCCAACCCGAGCCACGCCCACGCCGGCCAGAAGTAGCCCTGTCCGCTCAACGCCCAGATCGCCGCGAGCAGGACCGCCGTGAGGAACGCCAGACGACGCTCCGCGGCCCGCGCGTATTCGCCGATCGACAGGCCGGCGGCGAGCGTGGGCATCCAGCGGCGGGGTACAGCGCCCCGCGCCCGGGACAGATCGACGGAGAGGCGAGCGCGTTCGTCCATCGCTCCTATCGTCGCACGGCGCGGCAGCCGTGGCCTCGCCAGGTTCAAAGAGCCTTCGCGGCCTGCTTCTCGGGAGCGACCCGCTGTACGTCCCAGACAAGCCCCGTGCGCTCCAGCGCGGAGATCACGAGACCCGACACGTCGAACTCCCGCGAGCCCATGCCATGGATGGCCGAGGTGGGGAACGCGTGATGGTTGTTGTGCCACGCCTCGCCCAGCGAGAACGGCGCCAGCCACGACAGGTTGCGCGAGTGATCGCCGGTCGCGAACCGCCGGCGGCCGAAGAAGTGACACAGCGAGTTGATCGAGTAGGTCACGTGGTGGAGCACCATCATCCGCACCGCCCCGCCCCACAGCATCGCCTCGAACCCCGCGCCCACGGTGCCGCCCCACAGCGCCCCCAGTCCGAACGGGATCGCCATGCCGAGCAGCGCCCACAGCAGGAACGTCCGGTCGACGAACGACACCACCGGGTCGGCCAGCAGGTCGGGCGCGAAGCGTTCGCGCGCGCCGCGCTGGGTGTGGTCGAACAGCCAGCCCACATGCGCGTGCGCCAGCCCGCGAAGTGCTCCCCGCCAGCCGGTCGCGTGGTGGCCGTGGCTGTCCACGTGCGGGCTGTGCGGGTCGCCGAAGCGGTCGGAGTAGGTGTGGTGCTTGCGGTGGTCGGCTACCCACGAGATCACCGGGCCCTCCACCGCCATCGTGCCGAGGACCGCCAGCACCCCGCGCAGCCACGGCTTGGACTTGAAGCTGCGGTGCGTGAACAGGCGGTGGAAGCCGACCGTGATGCCGAGCCCGGTGGGCACGTACATGATCAGGAAGATCGCCACGTCGCGCCAGTGAAGGATGTGGTTCCACGTGCCCACCACGGCCGCCAGCAACAGCAGCGGCGGGACGGCCGTGATGATCCCCGTGGCAAGCCGATCGAGGGATTCCATCACCGGGACCTGGATCTCCTCGGGCGTGGGGCCGTCGAGCAGCGGGGCGTCCTCGGGCTGGGTGTCGAGCCCGGCCGGCTGTTGCGTTGTGGCGCTCATCGCTCTCCGCGATGTTCGAGCACGCGCCTTGGGTTGTCGATAGAGCCGACCCTCCACGAAGAGGTGGCTGTCCCCCGGCTCGATGGTGGGGTTAACCCCCGGTCAGTCGGTGCGCACGTCGAGCACGACCTTGCCGAGCGCGCGACGCTCGTCGAGCGCCTTGAGTGCATCGGCGGCCCGCTCGAACGGGAAGCGCTCGCCGACGATCGGGCGGATGAACCCGTCGTCGACCATCGCGTTGACCGCCGCGCCGATCTCGCGGTTGAGGTCGGGCTTGCCCATCACATAACCGCCCCAGCCGGCGCCCACCACCTCGGTGTTGCGCAGCAGCAGCCGGTTGACCTTCACCTCGGGGATCGAGCCGCCGGTGAAGCCGACCACGACGAGCCGTCCGTCCTCGCGCAGCGAGCGCAGGCTGTCTGTGAAGCGGTCGCCGCCGACGGGATCGAGCACCACGTCGACGCCTCCGCCGGAGATCTCCACCACCTCGTCCTTCCACGCATCGCTCAGCAGCACCGTCTCATCCGCGCCCGCCTGCTCGGCGACCTTGCGCTTCTCCTCGCTGGATACGAGCGCGATCGTGCGCGCGCCCATGCCCTTTGCCACCTGCAGCGACGCGGTGCCCACGCCGCCGGCAGCGCCGTGCACGAGCACGGTCTCGCCGGCGCGCAGGCGCCCGCGCATCGCGAGCGAGAAGTACGCGGTGTGGTAGTTGAGGATCAGCCCCGCGCCCTGCGCGAAGTCCAGCTCGGAGGAGAGCGGGAACGTGAAGAACTCGGGCGCCACGGCGGTCTCGGCCCATCCGCCGAGCGCGCAGAACGCGGCCACCCGGTCGCCCGGCTTGACCGACGCGCCCTCCGGCGCGCTGCGCACGATCCCCCCGACCTCGGAGCCCGGGACGTAGGGAAGCGGCGGTTTCATCTGGTACTGGCCGCGCGTCTGCAGCAGCTCCGGGAAGGAGACGCCGGCGACGTGCACGTCCACCACGACGCCCTCTCCGGGGGTGAGCATGTGCGACGGCTCGGGCTCGGGAAGCTCCACGAACGCGAGCGCGCTGTCGGGACCGGTCTCTGCGGTTATCTGGATCGCTCTCATCGTGGGAGTATCTACGAAACACCGACGAGGGAGGCTGTCCGATGGCGAACGTGCTCTGCGTGCTCTACGACGATCCGGTGGACGGCTACCCGCCGGCGTATGCTCGCGACTCGGTCCCTCACATCGCCGGCTACCACGACGGACAGACCGCGCCCACTCCGCAGCACATCGGCTTCACGCCCGGCGAGCTACTCGGCTGCGTCTCGGGCGAGCTCGGCCTGCGCCGCTTCCTCGAGGACCTCGGCCACCGGCTGATCGTCACCTCCGACAAGGATGGCCCAGACTCGGTGTTCGAGCGCGAGCTGCCCGAGGCGGAGGTCGTGATCTCCCAGCCGTTCTGGCCCGCGTACCTCACGGCCGAGCGCATCGCCAAGGCGCCGAACCTGAAACTGGCGCTGACAGCCGGGATCGGCTCGGATCACGTCGACCTGCAGGCCGCGATCGAGCACGGGCTGACGGTCGCGGAGGTGACGTACTCCAACTCCATCAGCGTCGCGGAGCACGTGGTGATGATGATCCTCGCGCTGGTGCGCAACTACATCCCCTCCTACCAGGTAGTGGTGGACGGCGGCTGGAACATCGCCGACTGCGTGTCGCGCTCCTACGACCTCGAGGGGATGCAGGTCGGCACGGTCGCCGCCGGGCGCATCGGCTCGGCGGTGCTGCGACGGCTGAAGCCGTTCGAGGTCGGCCTGCACTACACCGACCGCCACCGCCTGCCCGCGGAGGTCGAGGCGGAGCTGGGAGTTACGTTCCACGACAGCGTGGAGTCGCTAGTCGAAGCGTGCGACGTGGTGACGATCAACGCGCCGCTCCATCCTGAGACGGAGAACCTGTTCGACGAGCACCTGCTGTCGAAGATGAAGCGCGGCTCCTACCTGATCAACACCGCCCGCGGCAAGATCTGCGACCGCGACGCGGTCGCCCGCGCGTGCGAGAGCGGGCAGCTCGCGGGATACGCCGGCGACGTGTGGTTCCCCCAGCCCGCGCCCCGCGATCACCCGTGGCGCACGATGGCCCACCATGGCATGACCCCGCACACCTCCGGCACGAGCCTCTCGGCGCAGGCGCGCTACGCGGCCGGCACGCGCGAGATCCTCGAGTGCTGGTATGCGCGGCGCCCTATCCGCGACGAGTACCTGATCGTCGACGGCGGCAAGCTCGCCGGCACCGGCGCGCACTCCTACAGCGAGGGCAACGCCACAGGTGGGTCTGAGGAGGCGGCGCGATTCAAGAGCTGACGGCGCTTACCCCTCGTCATAACGCGCAACCGTGAACCCGATCAGCACGGGCACGTGCACGGCAAAAACGACCAGAGATAGCGTCAACACGACGAGCGGGCCGCCGCTGACGTTGTCGCGCAGGAACGCGTACTCGATCATCCCCGCGACGATCGTGTAGCCCACGAGCGCCCACCTGGCGATCTCGAAGAAGCGCCTCCAGGCGAACCCGTCCGTGCGGGCGAGCGCCGCGAGGTTGCCCGCCAGCAGCAGCGCCGAGGCCGACAGCAGAGCGATTGCGGGCGCGAGCGAGACGTGGTTGGGGATGTGCGCGGAGAGGTAGATGCCGGACGTGACGATCAGCGCCAGCGAGAGCATCCCCACCTGCGTCACCGGGGGCAGCCGAGTGGTCTCCGTCTCGTCATGCGCGCTCATGGCCCGGCCGCCAGCTTGGTCATGATCACGAACGTCGCGACCTGCATCAGCCCGGTCGCGCCGGCGGTGTAGATGAAGCGTTTCATCAGCTTCTCGATCACCTCGGGGCGCGGGCGCGGCTTCTTCAGCTCGACCAGCACGGCGATGTTCGCCGGCTCGAGCAGGCCGAGCGCGATCACGGCCATGATCCCGACGACGATGTAGCTGGCCACGATCCAGCCGTGCAGCGCGTAGCTCGTCTGGGTGTTGCCGAGCTTGGTCGCGAGCTGCCATCCCGCGGCGAGCGTGACGGTCACGACGGTGGGCATGATCAGCACCATCTTCGGCATCAGCCGCGTCGTGAACTCGATCCGTGCGGGGATCGAGAGTTTGCCCATGATCGGGCCGAGCACGAAGCCGAGGAACAGGTCGATCACCGTCCACGCCGCGCCGCCGACCACGTGCAGGAAGGTGAGCGGCCACAGTTCGTTGACCGCGATGCCGACGATCAGCGCGACGAGCACGACCGCGACGATCGGCAATCCGGCGCGGGGGACGATCTGGAAGTCGGGAAGCGCGAGCGCTCCTGGCGGCGGTCCCTCGACAGCGGCGACCTCGGATGTGACGGCAGCCATGCGCTGAATCTAACGCGCGCGGGGGCGGAACTCCAGCCCTCGCGCCGAACCCACCAGGCGCGAGTCGGCTCGCTTCCACACGACGACCCCGCTCGCCGCCGCCAGCACGAGCACCGCCGGCCACGCACCGATCGCCTCGGCGAGCACGTGCGAGAGCACGAACGCGGCGAAACCGACGCCAGCCAGCTCGACCGCGGTCCGAGTGTCGTGGCGACGCGCCCAGATCCGCACGCACAGCACGCCCCCGGCGGCCAGCACGAGCCCGCCGAGCGGACGCGAGCCCGTGGCAGCCACGACTCCGTAGCCCGCGATGAACACGCCCGCCGCGATCGGCGCTGTCGGTATCTGCCGCATCGCGCCACCCTAGCCGCTCGAGCCGCCCGCGCTTCGCACACAGCGATTTCCCGCATCGCCTATGCGGAGGAAATACGGATGCGCTGAATTTCGAGCGCTCATAGGCTCGCTGTCACAGCTTGTACGACGATCCGAGGAGGCCGGCGTTGAGTACCGCAGTCGTTGTCGCGATGGGCGCGATCGTCAACCTGAACCACCCCGCCCACACGGTGGATTGGAGCTTCATCCACATGTCTGTGGCGAACGTCGTGGTCATAGGACTGATGCTCGTGGTGTTCGTGCTCGCGCTCCTGCTGCCGTTCCCCGGCGCCCAGCGCAGGCGGGGAGATGGCGGCTCATGAGCTCCGCTCCTCCGAAGACGCGCCCCAGCTCGTGGACGGTGCGCGTACGCGAAGCCGGCGTCGCGGCGCTGCCGCCCGAGAAGCTGCTGCCCGACGGACAGCCGACGTACGTCGGCTCCTGGATCTACGTGTTCGGCGTCGCGAGCATCGCGTCGCTGGTCGTGATCGTCGCATCGGGTTCGATCCTCGCGCTCAAGGGACCCGCGTGGTGGCACTACACCAGCGTGGGGCACTTCTTCAACAGCATCCACATGTGGGCGGTCGAGCTGTTCTTCTTCGTGATGGTCGTGCACCTGTGGGGCAAGTACTGGATGGCGGCGTGGCGCGGAGGCCGCGCGCGTGTGTGGATGACCGGCGCGGTGACGTTCCTCGTCGCGGTGCCCACAGCGCTGACGGGCTACGTCTCCCAGCAGAACTTCGACGCGCAGTGGATCTCCACGCAGGCGAAGGACGGCCTCAACTCGGTCGGGGTGGGCGCGTTCTTCAACGTCACCAACTTCGGTCAAATGTACAGCTACCACGTGCTGCTGCTGCCGATGGCGGTGATCGGGCTCGTGACCGCGCACGTGCTGCTCGTGCGCCGCCATGGGGTCGTCCCGCCGTTCGAGCTGGAGAAGCGCTGATGCGCTCCCGCGACGACACCCGGCCGTGGAAGGGCGGCTACCAGCCCTACGACCTCGTCAAGGAGGCATGCATCGCCGTCGGCGTGATCGCGCTGCTGGCGATCGTGCTGTCGATCCTGTTCTCCTCGCCCGACGACAAGCCGAGCACGATCTCGCAGTGGTCGCGCACGCTGCCGGTCAACTTCCTCACCGCGGCCGCTACGGAGCTCGACGGCACGAGCGGCACCGCGGAATACGGCCCGCCCTACAACCACAACAGCAAGGGCGTGCACGCGGTCTTCCTCTACCCGCAGAAATGGCTCGGTGTGAGCCACCCGATCGAAACGGCCCACGACTTCGTGCTCGACCCGCTGAAGACGGTCCCGAACGACCCCACGCTGCAGGGCGCGATCGCCCAGTACGAATCCGCGCCGGCGGCCACCCAGAAGGCGTGGGGGGAAGCGTACGCCAAGCCCCTGGAGGAAACCGCGACCGCCGAAGAAGAAGGAAAGCCGCTGCCCAAGACGGTCTCGGTCGATCCGAGCACCGGCGCGGTGACGGTGCAGGCGACCGACGCCGGCCCGGTCGGCACGATGATGACCGGGCTGTTGAGCCTCGCGAAGAGCGGCGGGCTCGACGGCGCGCTGCTGACGAGCAACCAGTTCTTCCAGACCGACTACACCAAGCCGCTGCTGTTCATGGCCGACGGCGGGCTGTTGGAAAAACGCGCCGAAGAACAGCACCTGCTGGGCGAGCAGTGGGGAATGATGAACGAGACCGGCAGCTACCCGGGGCAGGCGTGGCTGTGGCTGTACTCCCTCTGGTACCAGGTCGAACCCTTCAAGAGCTCAGAAAACGCGGACATCTGGGTGCTGCTGCTCATGAGCGCCCTCAGCCTCGCGTTCATAACCATCCCGCTGCTACCGGGGATCCGCTCGATCCCGCGCAAGATCCCTATCTACAAGCTGATCTGGCGCGAGCACTACCGCGAGAGCAGCCCGCGCTCCAGCGCGTAGCCGACCAGCTCGGCGCGCGTGGACAGGCGCAGCTTCTGCTGGATGTGCGAGCGGTGGGTCTCGACGGTGCGCACCGACAGGAACAGCTGCTCGGCGATCTCCGCGTTGGTGTGCCCCAGCGCGATCAGGCGCAGCACGTCGACCTCGCGCTCGGAGAGATCGTCCGGCGGACCGGGCGGCGGCTCGGAGGCGATGCGCGCACCGAGCCTCGGGTTGAGGTAGCTCTCGCCCACAGCGGCATGGCGCACCGCTTCGACGAGCTCGTCGTCGGCGGCCTCCTTGAGCACGTAGCCGAGCGCGCCGGCGCCGAGCGCCTCGCGCGCGAACGCGGGCTCCTGCTGCATCGTCAGCACCACGATCTGCGTTTCGGGCGATTCCTCGCGGATCAGCGGTATCGCCTCGAGGCTCGAGCCGCCGGGCATGTTGAGGTCGAGCACGAGCACGCGCGGGTGGTGACCGCGGACGTAGCGCCTCGCACTCTCAACGTCGCTCGCCTCGGCCACCACTTCGAAGTCGGCTTCGCTGTCGAGCAGCATCCGCAACCCGGCGCGCACGACCGCGTGGTCGTCCGCGAGGACGACGCGGATCACCGCAGCGGGCGACTCGCCGCCGGTGGCGTCCTCATTCGAAGCGGTCTCCCCGACGCTCACAACTAAGAAGGTACAGCTCTGTGGAACGGATCGACTTGGTCAGCCGTCACTCGGCCGCACGGGGCAGGACGAGCAGTGAGCAGCGGGCATGGCGCTCGAGGTAGTCGGAGGTGCTGCCGAGCACGAGCCGGCGCAGCGGGCCGTAGCCGCGAGAGCCGACCACGAGGATGTCCAGCTCGTCGCCGAACGCCGCCAGCTCCTCGCCGGTGAGGCCATACACCGCGCGCCCCTCGACCCCCTCGAGCGTACCCATGAAAGCGTTGCGCTCGGTGAGCAGCACGTCGACGGACTCGCCGATCGTGGGGGGCATCAGGCCGGTGAAGGCGTAGGTCGGTATCGAGACCACTTCAAGCGCCTTGAGCTGCGCGCCGCCCGGCGCGGCCAGCTCGCGCGCCTTGGCGAGCGCCGCCGCGCTCTCGGGCGAGGCGTTGTAGGCCACGCCGATCCTGGAGAGCTCTCGGGGGTGCTGCGCGTAGCCGCCCGCCGCGATCGCGACCGCGCAGGGCGAGCCGTTGAGAGCGACGCGCGTGTCGTCGCCGAGCATCGCGCGACCGAAGGCGCCGCGACTGCAGGAACCGACCACGATCAGGTCGGCGTGCTGCTCCTCGGCCTGACGGTGAAGACCGCTGCCCGGGGCGGAGGCGAGGACGCTGACTATCTGCGCATCGACCTTCGCGTCCGCGCGCTCGTCCTCAAGCAGGTTGCGCGAGGCCTCGAGCTCTTCGGCCGGCAGGCCCGGCGTGATCGCGTGCAGCGGGTGCAGCTCGCCCGTGTAGACGTGCGCGAGCGTCAACTTGCCGTCTGGATCGACGAGGCGCGTCGCGAGCGCGATCGCGTCGCGGCCGCCGGCGCGGCCGTCCACTCCAACCAGCACGTTCTTGAACATCTCGTCTCTCCTTGGATAGCTCTCACGATCGTAGCCATCTAGCATGGAGTAATGCCGGACGCGCCCTCGCAGCCCGAACGTCCGAGCGGGGATCGCTCCGAAGCGCATCCGCCGCTGCCGCGCGACAAGCGCGGCTGGCAGGTCTCACCGGCCCCGGACGGCCGCGGAATGCCCGAGCACGCGCCGACAGGCCCGCCGACGCACCGCAGGCCGGGCTTCCTGTGGTTCGTGCTGATCCTGCTGGCGATCAACTGGGCCTCCTACTTCCTCTTCCAGCCGACGGCGAGCGAACAGCGCGTGACGGTGCCGTTCAGCCCGTACTTCCTCCAGCAGGTGAAGGCCGGTCAGGTCAGCTCGCTCTCGTCCAAGGGCGACACGATCCAGGGCAAGTTCACGGCCAAGCAGCGCTACCCGGCGTCCGACAAGAAGGCGACGCCGACGAAGCTGTTCGCGACCGAGGTGCCGAGCTTCTGGAACGGCGGCCAGCTGTCGGCGCTGCTGCAGGAAAAGGGCGTTCGGATCAACGCCGAATCGACCAGCTCGAGCCAGTCGCTGCTGACCGAGCTGCTGCTCGGCTTTGGCCCGACGCTGCTGATCGTGGGCCTGTTCGTCCTGATCTTTCGCCGCGCGGCGAAGGGCGCGGGCGGAATGGGCGCGCTCGGCGCGTTCGGGAAATCGCAGGCGCGCCGCGTGGACCCGGAGAGCATCCGCGTGACGTTCGCGGACGTGGCGGGGATCGACGAGGCGAAGGCGGAGCTGTCGGAGATCGTGGACTTCCTGCGCAACCCCGACCGCTACGGCAGCCTGGGCGGGCGCATGCCGCACGGCGTGCTGCTGTCGGGCGCCCCCGGCACGGGCAAGACGCTCTTGGCGCGCGCGGTGGCGGGCGAGGCGCACGCGGCGTTCTTCTCGATCTCCGCGTCGGAGTTCATCGAGGCGATCGTCGGCGTCGGCGCCTCGCGCGTGCGCGACCTGTTCGCCAAGGCGAAGGAGGCCGCGCCGGCGATCATCTTCATCGACGAGCTCGACGCGATCGGCCGCTCGCGCCAGGGGCAGGTGTCGGTGACGGGCGCGAACGACGAGCGTGAGCAGACGCTCGACCAGATCCTCACGGAGATCGACGGCTTCGACTCCTCCGAGGCGGTGATCGTGCTCGCGGCGACCAACCGTCCGGACGTGCTCGACCCGGCGCTGCTGCGCGCGGGGCGCTTCGACCGGCGCGTGACGGTGCAGGCGCCCGACCGCGACGGGCGGGTGGCGATCCTCGAGGTCCACACCCGCTCGATCCCGCTCGACGACGACGTGGACCTGGAGGCGATCGCGTCCTCCACCCCGGGGATGGTGGGCGCGGACCTCGCGAACCTCGCGAACGAGTCGGCGCTGCTGGCGGCGCGGCGCGGTCACGAGAAGGTTCACATGAGCGACATCACCGACTCGCTGGAGAAGATCATGCTCGGCTCGCCGCGCGGGATCATCCTCTCTCCGGCGGACCGCGAGCGGACCGCCTACCACGAGTCCGGGCACGCGCTCGTGGGGATGCTCACCCCGCTCGCGGACCCCGTGCGGAAGGTCTCGATCATCCCCCGTGGCATGGCGCTCGGAGTGACGCTGTCGACGCCCGACAGCGACCGCGTGTCCTACTCGCTGGAGGAGCTCGAGGCGAAGATCCGTGTGGCGCTCGGCGGGCGCGTGGCGGAGGAGGTCGTCTACGGCACGATCACCACCGGCGCGGAGTCCGACATCGAGCAGCTGACCCAGATCGCACGTCAGATGGTGGGGCGCTGGGGCATGAGCCCGACGATCGGCCCGATCGCGGTGCTCCCATCGGAGGGCCAGGGCTTCCTGCTGCCGGGCGCGAGCGAGACCTCCGAGCACACCCAGCGCACGGTCGACGAGGAGATCCGCCGGCTCGTGGAGAGCGCCCACCAGGAGGTCACGCAGCTGCTGGAGGAGCACCGCTCCCAGCTGGAGGGCCTCGCCCAGGCGCTGCTGAAGGCGGAGACGCTCGACGCGCCCGAGGCCTACGCCGCGGCGGGCGTGCCTACCTCCGGGGCGGAGTCGGCGCCGGCCCCGGTCTGAGGACGCGCGAGCAGCTCGATCCCGAGCGTGCACACGCCGAGGCTGACGAGCGCGGAGACGACGATCGCGGTCGCGGTGACGGGCGCGAGCACGTGCTCGGAGAGCCCGATCGAGGCGACCGCCGCGGGGACGCCGAGTTGCGCGGTCGCGGCCAGCGCGCCGCTCAAAGGCCTGCGCAGGACGGCCGCGGCGAGCACATGGATCGCGACGTTCAGCAGCGCGAGCGCACCCGCGAGCGCGAGCATCGCCGGTTCGCTCACGAGGCCTTCGAGGTCAAGCTGCGCGCCGAGGACGACAAAATAAAAAGGAATGAAAAATCCGTCTGCCACACCGCGCATCTGTGTGGAGAGGCGTTTTGGTCCTCCGATCATCGCGACCATCAAACCCGCGCCGAAGCCTGCGATCAGGATGCTCGTCCCGCCCTTCTGGGCGACCCACGCGAGCACGAACAGCACGAGCAGCGACAGGCGCAGGTCGAGCGCCCAGTAGCGCTGCTTGGAGAGGTGGCGCACGCGGTGCACCCACCCGCCGGTGCCGCGCGACGTCAGCCGGGCGGCCGCCATCAGGAGCACCGCGGCGAGCGCGACGAGCACAGCGCCGAGCACAGCGTGTCCCACGCGGCTCGGCTGCAGCACGATCGGCACCGACAGGATCGTGATCACGTCCGCGATCGTCACCTGCGCCATCACCGTCATCACCGCCGCGCCCTCGAGGCCCAGCTCCTCGATCGCCGGCAGCAACACCGCGGCTGAGCCCGACGCGAGCACCACCACGTACACCGCCGTGTGCCCGTCGCCGGCGATGCTCGCCGCGAGCAGCCCCGCGGGCAGCGCCAGCACGCACACCAGCACCGCGAGCTTCGCGCCGTCGCGCGCGGACTCGGCGAGCCGGCGGTCGCGCAGCGGCAGGTGCATGCCGACGGTGAGCATCAGCATCGCGAACCCGATCTGCGCGAGGAACGCGACCGTCCCGTTGTGCGGGTCGAACCCGTCCAGCACCGCGGGCCCCACGAGGATGCCCGCGAGGATCTCGCCGACGACGACCGGCACGAAGCGCCGCTGAACCATCCCCAGCAGCGGGCCGCCGAGTCCGGCGAGCACAAGCACCACGAGCGTTCCGAAGCTCACAGCTGGAGTATGCGGTCAAACCCCTCCAGGGCGCTTGTGTCGTGAGTGATCACCAGCAGCCCGCGCTCGCCGCACGCCCGCGGCAGGTTGCGCATCACGCGCTCCGCGAGCGCGGGGTCGAGGTGCGCGGTCGGCTCGTCGAGGATCAGGAAGCGCGAGCCGCCGAGCAGCGCGCGGGCGAGCGCGATGCGCGTGCGCTGCCCGCCCGAGACGAGCTCGCCGTCCTGGCCGAGGATCGTGTCGAGCCCCTGCGGCAGCGTCGCCGCCCACTCGTCGAGCTCGACCGCCGCGAGCGCGTCGAGGACCTCGCGCTCGGAGGCGTCGCGCCGCGCGATCAGCAGGTTCTCGCGGACGGTGGTGTTGAACACGTGGCAGTCCTGCGCGCACAGCGTCACCGCGTCGCGGATCTCGCGCTGTGTGAGCTCGCGCATGTCGATCCTGTCGAGCCGCACCTGACCATGTTCTGGGTCGCGGAAGCGCACCAGCAGCTCCGCGAGCGTGCTCTTGCCGACGCCGCTGGGGCCTGTCAGCGCGACGTGCTCGCCGGGCTCGATTTGGAGGTCGGCGTGGTCGAGCACCCACGGCTCTCCGGGCGCGTAGCGGAAGCGAACGCCTTCGACGCGCAGCTCGCCCGTGCCGGTGAGCGCGAGTGGGTGCGACGGGTCGAGCACGGCCGGGGCGGTCTCGGCGAGCTCCTGCAGACGCGTCGCCGAGGTCGCGCACACGCGCAGGGAGCGGGCGGCGGCGGACAGCGGCAGCACGCTCTCGTATGCCGCGAGCAGCAGGAACACGAGCGCCGCGAGCAGCACGCCCGCGAGCGCGCCCGAGTGCACAGCGGGGATCGCCACCAGCAGCAGCGCCAGCATCCCAGCGCCCGCGAGGATGCCGCCGGCGACGACCGACGCGGCGGTGGCCAGAGCGTCGCCGCGCGCCAGCTGAGCCAATCGCGCATCGCCTTCGGCCAGACGCTGCACATGTGCGTCGGCGCGCCCCGCGATCGTCAGCTCCCTCGCGCCGTCGATGCCCTCCACGAGGTCGCTCGTCAGCAGCGCGCGTGCGGGCGCCTGACGGCGGGCGGCGCGCGCCGCGACGGTCGAGCTGAGCCACGGCAGCGCGAGCGCCGCGATAGTGAGCGCGGCGAGTACGATCGCGCCCGCGCTCGGCAGGACGATCCACGCGGTGAGGGAGGCGCCAGCGATCACGAGCACCGCCACGAGCCCGGGGATCGCGACCCGCAGGTAGGCGTCCTGGAGCACGTCGACGTCCGCAACGAAGCGGCTCAGCAGCTCGCCGCTGCGGCTCGCGAGCGCGCCCGGCACGAGCGGCGCAAGGCTGCGGTAGAAGCGCCCGCGCAGACGCACGAGCTGGCGCAGCGCGAGGTCGTGGGAGACGAGCCGCTCGCCGTAGCGCAGCACCGCGCGCGCGATTCCGAAGCCGCGCACCGCGACGATCGCGACCATCAGCATCAGGATCTGCGGACGCTGGGCGGCGCGCGAGATCAGGTACCCGGACGTGGTGAGCAGCGCGATCGCGGCAGCGGCAGCGCCGGTGGCGAGCGCGACGCTCAGCGCGAGACGTGCGCGCTCCGAACCCTGCGGGCGCATCGTGCGCAGCAGCACACCTGTCTGCCCCTCGCCACTCACGCCGCCACCGCCTCGCCGGCGATCTCGGCGACACGGCCCCCGCTCAGCGCGTGCACGTCGTGCGCGAGCGCGGCGAGCATCGCCTGGTGGACGATCAGCAAAGTGGTGCGCCCGACGGCGAGCGTCTCGATCGCTTCCGCGACCGCGGCCGCGCTTGCCTCGTCGAGGTGCGCGGTCGGCTCGTCGAGCACCAGCAAAGGTCGGTCCGCGAGGAACACGCGGGCGAGCGCGATGCGCTGAGCCTGCCCGGCCGACAGGCGCCGTGCGCCCTCGCCGAGGAGCGTGTGAAAGCCGTCTGGCAACGCGTCGATGAGCTCTGTCGCTCCAGCCGCCGCCGCGGCGCGCTCGATCTGCGTGCGGCTTGCGTTCGGCTCATACAGCGCGATGTTCTGCGCGACCGTGCAGCTGAACAGCGTCGGCCGCTGCGGGACCCACGCGATCCGTGCGCGCCACCGCTCGATGTCGATCTCGCGCAAATCCACCCCGCCGCATGAGATCCGCCCGGCGGTGGGGTCGGCGAGGCGCATGAGCAGGTTCGCGAGCGTGCTCTTGCCAGCGCCGCTCGGCCCCACGAGCGCGGCGATCCGCCCGGGCGAGAGCGTCAGCTCGACGTCTTCGAGAGCGCTGTCGGTGCGCTCCGGATACCCGTAGCTGACGCCCTCGAAGCGGATCGGCGCGAGCGCCGGGTCGGGCGCGGCGCGCGGGCTTGTTGTGCGCGCGATCGTGGGCGGCTCCTCGAGTGCGGCGAAGATCCGCTCGGAGGCGCTGCTCGCGTCGGCGCTCGCGTGGAACTGCTGGCCGACGAGGCGCAGCGGGCCGTACAGCTCGGGCGCGAGCAGCAGCACGGTCAGCCCGGCGCGCAGGCCGAGCGCGCCGTCGACGAGCTGCACGCCGATCGTCGCGGCGACGAGCGCGGTGCCGATCATCGCGCACAGCTCGAGCACGAGCGCTGACAGGAACGCGATCCGCAGCGTGGCCATCGTCTCCGAGCGGTAGCGCTCGCCGACGTCCGCGAGCGTGCGCGCCTGGGCGTCCTCGCGCCCGTACGCGCGCAGCGTCGCTAGCCCCTGCACGACGTCGAGGAAGTGCGAGCCGAGCAGCGCCATCGCGCGCCAGCGGCCCTGCGCCTGGGCGCGCGCGCCCTTGCCGATCAGGATCATGAACAGCACGAGCACCGGCACGGTGAACGCGAGGATCGCCGCGGCGATCGGATCGAGTGCGATCACCCATGCGATCACCGCGAGCGGCACCGTCGCGGCGAGCACGAGCTGCGGCAGGTAGCCGGCGAAGTACGCCTCCAGCGCGTCCACGCCCTGCACCGCGACGCCCGCGAGCTCGCCCGTGCGCACGCCGCCCGGCCGCCGCTCGGGGCTGCTCAGCAGCAGCCGTCGCACGAGCCGGCCGCGCAGCTCGCTCATCACGCGCACCGCGCCCCAGCGCCCGGACAGCTCGAAAGCGCCGGCGGCGAGCGCGCGAGCGCACAGCACCGCCGCGAGCGCGATCAGCTCTGACCGCATTGGGCTGAGAGTCGCGTGGTGCATCGCGGCGCGGTCGATCAGGTAAGCGAGCAGCGCGGCCTGCGCGACGATCAGCCCCGCGGAGAGGACGCCTATCGCGCCGGCGAGCAGCAGGTGAGCGCGGGCGGCACGGCTCTCGCCAACCAGCCTGCGGTCGACCGGCGAGGACATCTCAGGTGCGCGACGCGCGGTGCTCGAGCACGGCCAGCGGCGTGGGCGTGCCCTCGAAGTCGTCACGGCCGAGCCGGTGACGGAAGACCCAGTAGCTCCAGCCCTGGTAGAGGAGCACGATCGGCACGAACACGATCGCCACGATCGTCATCACCGTCTGTGTGTAGTGGGTCGAGGAGGCGCCCGTGAGCGCTAGGTCGTATGCGTGGCTGGTGGTGGACGGCAGCGCGTTGGGATACAGCCACACGAACAGGCTGGCGAACAGCAGCGCGATCGCGCCCGCGCTGAACGCGAACGCGCGCCCGTCGCGCTCGCGCGCGATCAGGAACGGCACCGCGAACGCGAGCCCCACGGCCACAACGGCGATCGCCTGCGCTGAGAGCTTGCCACCGCCGCTGCGCTGGTCGAGGGCCGTCCACAGCACGAACCCCGCCATCAGCGCGGCGCTCGCGATCGACGCCGGCCGCGCGACGGCGCGCGCCCGTTCGACCATCTCGCCGCTCGTGCGCAGCGCGAGGAAGATCGCGCCGTGGGCAAGAAACAGCGATAGCGTGACGAGCCCGCCGAGCAGCGCGTAGGGGTGCAGCAGGTCCCACAGCGACGCGGTGACGTTGTGCGCGGAGTTCATCGGCACGCCGTGCACGATGTCCGCCCAGCCGACGCCCCACAAGAGCGCGGCGAGGAAGCTGCCGATCACCGCGGCCCACTCCCACGTGGCGCGCCAGCGGGGCGAGTCTTCCTTGCCCCAGAACTCGAACGACACGCCTCTGATGATCAGCGCGGCGAGGATCAGGAACAGCGCGATGTAGAAGCCGGAGAAGAGGCTCGCGTACCACCCCGGGAAGGCGGCGAATGTCGCCCCGCCGGCGGTCAGCAGCCACACCTCGTTGCCGTCCCACACAGGGCCGATCGTGTGGATGATCATGCGCTTGTCGGTGTCGTCGCGGGAGAGCGCGCGCAGCAGGATGCCGACGCCGAAGTCGAAGCCCTCGAGCACGAAATAGCCGACCCACAGCACCCCGATCAACAGGAACCACAGCGTCTGCAGGAAGTTCGGGTCGCGCATCGCAGCTCCTCAGTAGGCCATGACGAGGTCGGGGTGTCCGCCCGGCGGCGCGCCCGCGGCGGACTCGGCGGTCGGCTCGGATTCGGGGCCGTGCGCGATCTCCTTGAGGAACAGGCGCGCGCCGATGACGAGCATCACGCCGTAGAGCACGGTGTAGCCGACGAGGCTGAGGACGATCGTGCTCGATCCGACGAGCGGCGAGTTCGCTTCGTTGGTCTTCAACAGGCCGTAGACGACCCACGGCTGGCGACCCATCTCGGTGAAGATCCAGCCTGTGAGGTTCGCGAGCGGCGGCAGGAACGCGCCGACGATCGCCGCGCGCAGGAACCAGCGCTTGACCTCGAGTTCTTTTCGACGCACGAGCACCAGCCCGGCCAGCGGGATCAACAGGAGCAGGACCCCGACCCCGGACATGATCCGGAACGTCCAGTAGGTGATGCCGAGGATCGGCACGTAGTCGCCCGGGCCGTATTTGGCCTGGTCTTCGGCGTTGAGCTGGTTGACGCCCTCGACCTTCCCGTTCCAGGAGGCGGTGCCGAGGATCGAGAGCAGGTGCGGGATGCGGATGTCGGTGTTGAGGCGCTTGGGGAAGTGTTCGAACGGGCCGACGGCGAAGATCGACAGGCTGGCGCCCTTGGTCGTCTTGTAGAGCGCCTCGGCGGCGGCCATCTTCATCGGCTCCTGTTCCTCCATCAGCATCCCCTGCGTGTGGCCGAACGCGCCGGTGAGGATCGCGGCGACGAGAACCAGCGGTAGCGCCATTCGCGCCGAGCGCGAGTACACGTCGCGGTTGCGTCCCCGCATCAGACCGAAGGCGGAGATGCCGAGGACGAGGAACCCGCCGGTGCAGAGCGCCCCGAAGATCGTGTGCGGGAACGCGAGCAGCACGGTGGAGTTGGTGAGCACCGCGAAGATGCTCGTCAGCTCCGCGCGGTGGGTGGTGTGGTTGATCACGTATCCCACCGGGTGCTGCATCCAGGAGTTCGCCGCGAGGATGAAGTACGCGGAGAGGACCGCCCCGAACGCGGTCAGCCAGATCGTCGCGAGGTGGACCTTCGGCTTCAGCCGCCCCCAGCCGAACAGCCACAGCCCGAGGAAGGTCGACTCGAGGAAGAAGGCCGCGAGGCCCTCCATCGCGAGCGGCGCCCCGAAGATGTCCCCGACGTAGCGCGAGTACTGCGACCAGTTCATCCCGAACTGGAACTCCTGCACGATCCCGGTGACGACGCCGATCGCGAGCGAGATCAGCATGAACTTCCCCCAGAAGCGCGTCATCCGCAGGTAGATCTCCTCGCCGCTGCGGTAGTGGCGGGTCTGGCAGTAGGCGACCCACACCGCGAGGCCGATCGACATCGGCACGAAGATGAAGTGGAAGACGGTTGTGACGCCGAACTGCAGGCGGGCGAGTTCCAGTGCGTTCACGCCGACGAATCTAAAGATCGACTCAAGGGCGCGAATCGGTCACTCTGCGCAAATTTGCTGCGGCAAACTACCGATCGGTAGATCTCACGGTGACGATATCGCGCATAGTTGAGTGCCAGCACGGAACAGCATCCGTGCTTTTCCGGTGTCGATCCGCGTCTTAACACCGTCGCCACGCTCCAGGCGCACGGCTAGCTTGTTGATATGGAGGCAATCCCGCAATCAGCACCCAAACGGAAGCCGAACCTGTCGGTGGTTCAGGAGGTCGCGACGATTCGGGTACTGCTCGCCGACGACCACGCGATGATGCGCCGCAGCCTGCACCTGCTGCTCGCCGGCGAGCACGACATGGAGGTGATCGCTGAGGCCCACGATCACCCGTCGGTGACAGAGCAGGTGGATCTCCACCAGCCTCACGTGCTCGTGCTCGACCTGCGCATGAGCGGCGCGTCGAGCATCGACACGATCCGGACGTTGGGCGATCGGGCGCCGGAGACGAAGATCGTCGTGCTGACGATGGAAGAGAGCCCCGTGTTCGCGCAGCACGCGCTCGCCGCCGGGGCCGCGGCCGTGGTGTCCAAGGATCGAGCCGACGAGGAGCTTCCCGAGGCGGTGCGCATGGCGTCCCGCGGCGAGACCTACGTGAGTCCGCGCGTGGCGGCGCGACTGAGCGCGCTCGAAGAGGAGCTCTCGGACAGGCTGAGCCAGCGCGAGGTCGAAGTGCTGCGAATGATCGCGCTCGGCCACACGAGCGTCGAGGTCGCGCACAAACTTCAGCTCTCGCCACGCACGATCGAGACGCACCGGGCGCACATCCACACGAAGCTCGGGCTCACCACCCGAGCCGAGCTCGTCGACTACGCGCTAGGACGCGGCCTGATCGGCGCGTGAGAGCGCGTCGCGACTGGTGTGGCGCGCAGGCAGGCACGCGCTGAGCAGCGTCCCGCCCTCGCCGGACTCGATGGTCAGCGTGCCGCCGGCCAGGCCCACCCTCTCCCTCATACCGTTGAGGCCGAAGCCACGGTCGACCGTCTCCGGGTCGAAGCCCGCGCCGTCGTCGCGCACCTGAACGGTGATCTCGCCGTCGGCCTCGCGCACGGAGACCTGCACGCGCTTCGCGCGCGCGTGCTTGGCGACGTTCGTGAGGGCCTCCTGCACGAGCCGGTACACCGCGGTCTCGAGGTCCTCGTCGAGCTGCTCGGCACCGGCGGCTGGCGTGAGGATCGCGAGCTCGCGCTCGATCTCCAGCCCGCCGCGGTCGAGGTGGCGGTCGATGAGCGTGTCGATCGCGACGCTCAGGCCGAGCTCGTCGAGCGCCGCGGGGCGCAGGTCGGTGATGATCGAACGCAGGTTCTCGATCTCCACCTCGATCCGCCCGACCGCCTCGCGCATCGCGTCCTGCATCACCTGTGGCTCCTCGCGGCGCAGGGCGGTGGAGAGCAGCACGCGCAGCCCGCCGAGGGCCTGCAGCGTCTCGTCGTGAAGCTCGCGTGCCCAGCGCCGCCGCTCGGCCTCGGCGCTCGCCAGCGAGCTGCGCAGGCGGTCGGTCTGCACGCTCTGCGCGAGCGCCACCGCGGTCGCGGCGCTCGCCGCGAACGTGCGCAGCATCTGCTCGTCGTCGGAGCTGAACACGTTGCCGGACTCGCCACGGTCGAACGCGACCAGCACGCCCACACCGTCGCCGCGGTAGTGCATCGGCACGAGCAGCGCTGTCTGCGCGTCCTCGACGCCCATCTCCTCGGCTGCGATCCTCATGCGCGCGCTGACGTCGACGATCCGCTCCGGGAGGCGGCGCTCGAGCACCTGGCCGGAGGTCGAGCTGGCGATCGGGATGCGCACGCCCTGCCTGTCCTGCACGTGCCCGGCGCTCGCGTGCACGACCAGCTCCTCGCCGTCGCGCAGCATGATCACGAGCGCCCGCGCGCCGACGAGCGCACGTCCGCGCTTGGCGATCAGCTCGAGGGCGTGCTCGAGGGCGATCTCCCCGCCGATCGCGACCGCGACGTCACGCGTGGCCTCGAGTCCGCGGACGGCTTTCTCCAGCTCGTGACGGCGCAGCTCGCTCGTCTCGTAGAGGCGCGCGTTGTGGATCGCCACCGCTGCCCATTCGGACAGGACCACGGCGGCCCGCTCGTCGCGCTCGTCGAACTCGCCACCTCCTTCCTTCTCCGCGAGGTAGAGGTTGCCCCACGCCTTACCACCGACCACCACCGGCACGCCGAGGAAGCTGCGCATCACCGGGTGCCCTGCCGGGAAGCCATAGCTGCGGGGGTGCGAGGAGACGTCGCCGAGGCGCAGCGGCTCGGGATGCTCGATCAGCACGCCCAGCACGCCTCGTCCGCGCGGCAGGTCTCCGATCGCGCGGCGGGCGTGCTCGTCGACGCCGGACGTGAGGAACTGCTCGAGCTCGGTGCGCCGGTCGTTGAGGATCCCCACCGCCGCGTAGCGCGCGCCGGTGATCTCGCGCGCCGTCTCCAGCACGCGGTCGAGCACCACGCTCAGGTCCAACTCGGTCACGAGCGTGCGGCCGACATCGAGCAGTCGACCGAGCCACAGATCGTCTGAGGATTCTCCCATGATTGTGGAGCTTAGCTCGACGCTTTCGATCGTTGTTGTCGCCCCCATGTAGGGCTAACTACGTAGTTTTCCCGCAGAAACGACGGCATATCGCGGCAGACCGGGGCGGATCGCGGGGTTAGGTTGAGTGTATGACTATTCGAGACCCTTCCTCAAAACTTCGCGTCACGATCGCCGGCGGCGGCGTGGCCGCGCTTGAGACCCTCCTCGCCCTGCGCGAGCTCGCACCCGAACGGATCGCCGCGACGGTGATCGCGCCGAACGCGGAGTTCGTCGACCGCCCGATGACGGTGCGCGAGCCGTTCGCATACGCACGGGCGGAGCGCTACGAGCTGGAGCCGATCGTGCGCGACCTTGGCGCGGAGCTGGTCGTCGACGAGCTCGCGTGGGTCGACCCCGCCGCGCGGGTCGTGCACACGCAGGGCGACGCGGAGGTCGAGTACGACGCGCTCGTGCTGGCGCTGGGCGCGAAAATCTGCCCGCGCTACGCACACGCGATCACGGTCGACGACCGCAAGCTCGACGAGACGCTCACCGGGCTGATCCAGGACATCGAGGGCGGCTATGTGAAGAGCGTGGCGTTCGTCGCGCCGGGACGGATGGCGTGGCCGCTGCCGCTGTACGAGCTCGCGCTGATGACCGCCGGACGCGCGTTCGACATGGACGTGGAGCTGGCCACGACGATCGTGACGCCGGAGGACACGCCGCTCGCGATCTTCGGACCGGTCGCGAGCAGCGCGATCGAGGAGCTGCTGCACAAGGCGAACGTGGGGACGATCAACTCCGCCTACGCGGAAGTGCCCCACCCGGGGACGGTGACGATCAACCCCGGCGACCGGAAGCTGACGGTCGACCGCGTGGTCGCGCTGCCGGAGCTGTACGGACCGAGCGTGCGCGGGATCCCACTCAGCGAACACGGCTTCATCCGCGTCAACCCGTTCGGAGCGGTCCTCGACGTGGAGCGGGTGTACGCCGCGGGCGACGCGACGGACTTCGCGGTCAAGCACGGCGGCGTGGCCTCTCAGCAGGCGGACACGGTGGCGGAATCGATCGCGGCGCTGGCCGGCGCCGACGTGACGCCGCAGCCCTTTCACCCGGTGGTCCACGGAATGTTGCTCACCGACGGCAAGCCGCGCTACCTGACAGCGAGGATCACCGGCGGGCAGGGGTTCAGCTCCGAAATCACCGACGAGCCGACGTGGTCGCCGCCGAGCAAGATCGCGTCGAAGTACCTGGCGCCGTATCTCGAGAGGCGGGCGGCTTCAGAGCCTGCGGCGAGCTGAGCGCGCGGTAACGCTATTTGCGACGCTTGCCGGCGGTGCGGCGCGCGTCGGCGGGCTGCGGCGGGAAGCGCTTGCGCTCCTCGGCGGTCATCTTGCGGATCGTGAGGGAGCCTTCGTTCAGCTGACGCTGCACGTCCTCGAGTTTGACGCGGCGCTTCTCAGCCGCTCGATCCGCTTGCGTGAGCATAGGTCCAGGATAGCTGGTTTATGTCAACTCTCCGGCTCTTTCGTGCGCCTGCGCGAAGGTGACCATCCGACCGCGGTCCTCGTCCCACAGCTTCAGGCGCACCGAGCGGAGCCCGTCCCGCAGGGTGAGAACCGGGACCTGGTGAAAGATCGGGTTCTCGTCGTGCGCGCGCTGCAGGTTGTAGTTGGGGATGCGCGCGCTCAGATGGTGAACGTGGTGCAGGCCGATGTTGCCCGAGAAGAACTGCAGTACGCGCGGCAGCTTCAGATACGAGCTCCCGCGCAGCGCGGCGTCGGCGTAGCTCCAGCCATCCGTGTTCTCCCAGTACACGTCCTCGAACTGGTGCTGGACGTAGAACAGCCAGATACCGGCCGAGCCGGCGAGCAGCACGGTGGGCCCCTGCACCAGCAGGAAGTCGCTCCAGCCGAGCAGCCAGCACAACGCGCCGACCATCACCGCGAGCGCGATGTTGGTGCGGATCACGCTGCGCCGCAGCCGCGGGCGAGCCGAGCGCGAGACGATGCGCGGCCCGATCAGCAACGACACGATCGGGCCTATACCGAACATCACCGCCGGGTTGCGGAACAGACGGTAGGCGAGCCTGCCGCGGGGCGAGAGGGCGTCGTACTCGGCGACGGTCAGCGTGCGCACGTCGCCGCCGCCGCGCCGGTCGAGATCGCCGGCTGTGGCGTGGTGAATCGCGTGATCGTGGCGCCAGCGCAGGAACGGCGAGTACACGAGCAGTCCGAGCGCGACGCCGAGCCAGATGTTGGCGCGCTTGGACGGCAGGAACGAGCCGTGGGAGCAGTCGTGGAAGAGGATGAACGTGCGCACGAGGAAGCCCGACGCGGGGATCGCGAGCGCGAGCGTCAGCAGATAGGAGACCCCGAGCGACATGTACATCGCGACCGACAGCGCGAGGTAGGGAACGACCGAGGTCGCGAGATCGACGAGGCTGCGGCCGAGGTGCGGTTTCGCGTACGGCGCGAGCGCGTCGCGCCAAAAGGCGCCCCCTGGGTGCGCTGTCGCGTTGTCCACCGTAGCTGGAGCATAGACGCCGCGGCGGAGCCCGCGCGACGGTCAGGACGGTGCGATGGTCCTCCCCATCCACACATGCGGGATGCCCGCTTCCTCGAACTCGTCCGACTCCACGACGAAGCCCGCCTGCTCGTACAGCGCGACCGCGTCGAGTTGCGCCGCGAGGCGCGCTCGCCGGCACCCTCGCTCGCGGGCTCTGAGGATGGCCATCCGCAGCATGCGCGCGGCGATGCCGCGACGGCGCCAGTCGCGTTCGACCGCGACGCGACCGATTTTCGCCGTGTCCCCGTCGACCAGAAGTCGCACGGTGCCGATAACCCGCTCGCGGCCGTCCCGCGGCGCGAGCGCGACGAGGTGCTCCGCGTCGTCGTCGAGCCCGTCGATCTCCTCCTCTACCGGCACGCCCTGCTCGTGGCAGAAGACCTGCTTGCGGACGGCGATCGCGCCGGGCACGTCGTCGGGGTCGCTCGCCCAGCGGATGTGTATCTCCTCGGTGGCCATCGGCGAGTCTCAACATAGTGCGCGCGTGGCGCGACACGGCGATGTCCGATTTCCGCCAGACACGGCCGGCCGGCTGTGACACGGTGTTGCGATGACGTTCGACTCAGACCGCTGCTGGCAGGCAATCGAGGCCGGCGACGAGCGCTTCGACGGGTGGGTGTTCTGCGGCGTGCGGACCACCGGCATCTACTGCCGCCCGAGCTGCCCCGCGCGCACCCCCAAACGCGAGAACGTGCGCTTCTTCGCGACCGCCGCGGCGGCGCAGGCGGGCGGGTTTCGCGCGTGCAAGCGCTGCCGCCCGGACGCGACGCCGGGCTCGCCCGAGTGGGACCGCCGCGCCGACGTGGTTGGACGGGCGATGCGGCTGATCGCGGACGGCGTGGTCGACCGCGAGGGCGTGCGGGGACTGGCGAGCCGCCTCGGCTATGCGGAGCGCCACGTGCACAGGCAGCTCGTGGCGGTGGTCGGAGCGGGGCCACTCGCGCTGGCTCGCGCGCAGCGCGCGCAGACCGCACTGATCCTGCTGGAGACCGCCGAGGTGCCGATCACCGACGTGGCGTTCGCGGCGGGCTTTCAGAGCGTGCGCCAGTTCAACGCGACGATCCAGGAGGTGTTCGCGGTGACGCCGAGCGGTCTGCGCGCCCGGGCGCGAGCGCGGCGGGATGGTCACACGCGCGACAGTGGCGCGGTGGTCCTGCGCCTGCCCTACCGCGCGCCGCTGGACGCCGACGGGCTGATCGCGTTCCTGGGCATGCGCGCGGTGCCGGGGGTGGAGGAACTGGGCGACGGCGTGTACCGACGCAGCCTGCGCCTACCGCACGGCGCCGGCGTGGTCGAGCTTCGCCCCGCGGAGGGGCACGTGCGAGCGAGCTTTCGCCTGGAGAGCCTGCGCGACCTCGGCGCGGCGATGCAGCGTTCGCGCACGTTGCTCGACCTCGACTCCGACCCGCACGCGGCGGTGGAGGCGCTGGGCGGCGACGCGGTGCTCGGACCGCTCGTGCGCGGCGCGCCCGGCCGGCGCGTGCCGGGCAACGTGGACGCGCACGAGCTGACGGTGCGCGCGGTGCTCGGCCAGCAGGTCTCGGTCGCCGGCGCGCGCACGCTCGCGGGTCGTCTGGTGACCGACTGCGGCGAGCCCCTGCGCCGGCCGCTCGGTGGTGTCACGCACCTGTTCCCCACGGCGGCCGCGCTCGCCGACTCGGACCCCGAGCGGCTTGCGATGCCCAGCGCGCGTCGCCGCGCACTGCTCGGGCTCTGTGCGGCGCTCGCGCGAGACGAGCTCGTGCTCGACGCGGGGGCTGACCGCGAGCAGGCGCGCGCGCAGCTGCTCGCACTGCCCGGCATCGGTCCGTGGACCGCCGCGTATGTGGCGATGCGCGCGCTGCGCGACCCCGACGCGTTCCTTCCGAGCGACCTCGGCGTGCGCCATGCGCTTGAGCGGCTCGGGCAGGACGGACGGCCCGAGGCTGCGGAGCGGCTGGCCGAGCGCTGGCGACCATACCGCTCCTACGCCGTTCAGCACCTGTGGGCTTCGCTGACTGGCTGAGGGTCCAAGAATCCGCGCGGCGACCTACGTCCACTGGATTTGTCCGCCAACCAGTTCGACTATCGCCGTGCCGGTCGTTTTCCCGGTTTTGTTACTCGTGTAGTTCGGACAGGCGGCTCCAGAGGCAGACGATTCGACTTTTTCGAGATTTGTCGCCACTAATATCTTCCCACTCAGATTGCTATACGTGATTGTTTTTAGGCTGTTCTGCGCCGGTACAAGGATGTGACATTTCACCCCAGCGGCGGAAATTTCGATTTTTATTGGCGCCTCAATCGACACGGCCCCATTGTCGGCACTGAAGATGTACTGCGCGTTGATCGGTTCTGCCACGGTCCCGAGGCTCGTAGTACAGCTGCTGTACGAGACCGTCATTAACTTCGTTAAGATTCTTATTTCATTGATGACACCATGCGCGACTGCCGCCTCACACGTGAGGGTTCCGTCGGGAGTCGTGAAGATGCGTAAGCCCTCGGCTTTGCCTAACAGTAATCCTGGAGCTTTACTTGCTTCGAATTCATGAGCAGATACCCCCGTCGCAGAAATCAAGCCAGCCGCGAGCATCGCCACCAGCACGACTCCGGACATCTTGACCTGTCGCATGACCAGCCTCTCCTTTGATCGCTTGCCTGTCGAGTCGAAAATGCCCAAGGATTGGATCGATGTCAAGCCCCTCAACTGGAGCCGAGCAGCGGGTATGTGCACGTTTGCCCTCAGGCGCTGCCGTGGAGATGGTCTTCCCACCGTACAAGGCGTCGAAATATTTACGAGACGGTGTATCCGTCTCCGGCCCGATTTGGGCGCGCACCTAGAACGTCGGCGGGCGCTCTCCGTCGTGGTAGTCGACCGAGTCGCTCATGCGGAACATCACACGCAGGCCGCCTCCGTCGGGCAGCCGCTCGAACGCCCCGAGCTTGCCCGAGTCGGGGTACATCACAACGTCCGGCTCGCCGCTGGTGCTGAACGACAGGAAGCGCACCGTCTCCGCGCTGCGATTGACCAGCTGGTGGCCGCCGTGCTCCCCGCGCGGAAACGCCACCACCTCGCCCTCCGCCAAATCGCGCCACCCCTCGGGCGTGCGCAGGCTCGGAGTCCCGCGCAGCACCAGCACGAGCTCCTCCTCGGTGAGGTGGTAGTGGTAGGGATACGCCGCCTCGCCGGACGGTACCTCCCACATGCTCAGCCCCAGCCGCTCGCTGCCCGCCTGGAGGCTGAGGCGCGCGCGGGCGCAGAGGAAGCCTGGCTGTTCGCGCGGCTCGTCGAACACGGCGTCGTTGATGTTCACCATGCTCGCAAGGCTACTGGGCGGGCGGCTCGTGAAGTCCGATGAAGTTTCCGTCGGGGTCTTTCAGCCACGCGGCGCGGTAGGCGCCCATGTCGGCAATCCCGTCGACGGTGCGCAGCGCGGGTGAGTCGTATTCCTCGAAGGTGACCCCGCGAGCCCGTAGTGACGCGACCACGCTCGGAAGATCGTCAACCTGAAATGCAGCGACCGTGTGTGACGGAGGCGTCGCGTCCGCCCGGTGGAGCAGTGGGAAGATCGTGCCGTTGCCGGCAATCATGAAGATCCCCGTCGAGACCTCCGCGCTGACGGTCAGGCCGAGATTCTCGTAGAACGCGCGAGCGCGATCGAGATCCCTGACGAACACCGTGGGATGGGCGAGTGCTTTGTCGAGCATGTTGTTGTATGTCGCGGCTGGGAGCAGCCAAGCTTACCCACCTCAGCACGAGCCGCGGTCAGGCGCCGACGTACGCCGCGAGGTGCTCGCCGGTGAGGGTGGAGCGGTCGGCGACGATCTCAGCGGGCGTTCCCTCGAAGACGATCCGGCCGCCGTCGTGGCCGGCGCCGGGGCCGAGGTCGACGATCCAGTCGGCGTGCGCCATGACCGCCTGGTGGTGCTCGATGACGATCACCGACTTGCCGGCGTCGACGAGCCGGTCGAGCAGTCCGAGCAGCCGCTCGACGTCGGCGAGGTGCAGGCCGGCGGTCGGCTCGTCGAGGACGTAGACACCCCCTTTCTCGCCCAAGTGGGTGGCGAGCTTGATCCGCTGCCGCTCGCCGCCGGACAGCGTGGTGAGCGGCTGGCCGAGGGTGAGGTAGCCGAGCCCGACGTCGGAGAGCCGGTCGAGGATCGTATGCGCGGCCGGGATGGCGGCATCGCCGCCGCCGAAGAACTCCTCGGCCTCCGCCACCGGCATCGCGAGCACCTCGCTGATGTCCTTGCCGCCGAGCTTGTACTCGAGCACGTCGGCCTGGAACCGCTTTCCCTCGCACACCTCGCACGGGGCGGCGACACCGGCCATGATCGCCAGGTCGGTGTAGATGACGCCGGCGCCGTTGCAGTTGGGGCAGGCGCCCTCGGAGTTGGCGCTGAACAGCGCCGGCTTGGCGCCGTTGGCCTTGGCAAACGCCTTGCGGATCGGGTCGAGCAGGCCGGTGTACGTCGCCGGGTTGCTCCGTCGTGAGCCGCGGATCGCTGCCTGGTCGACCGACACCACGCCGTCCCGCCCGGATATCGAGCCGCGTATGAGCGAGCTCTTGCCTGAGCCGGCAACCCCGGTGACGACGACGAGAACGCCGAGCGGGATGTCGACGTCGACGTGTTGCAGGTTGTGGGTGCTCGCGCCGCGGATCTCGAGCGTGCCGTCCGGCGTCCGCAGCGACTCCTTGAGGGTGGTCCGGTCATGGAAGTGGCGGCCGGTGATCGTGTCGCTCCCCTTCAGCCCCTCGACCGTCCCCTCGAACATCACCTCGCCGCCCTCGGTCCCGGCCTTCGGTCCGAGGTCGACGACGTGGTCGGCGATCGCGATCGTCTCCGGCTTGTGCTCCACGACGAGCACGGTGTTGCCCTTGTCGCGCAGCTGCAGCAGGAGGGCGTTCATCCGCTCGATGTCGTGCGGGTGGAGCCCGATAGTGGGCTCGTCGAAGACGTAGGTGACGTCGGTGAGCGAGGACCCGAGGTGGCGGATCATCTTCACGCGCTGGGCCTCGCCGCCCGAGAGCGTCCCCGACGGGCGCTCGAGCGAAAGATAGCCCAGGCCGATGTCCACGAACGAGTCGAGGGTCGCCTTCAGCGCGTCGAGGAGTGGCGCGACCGACGGGTCGTCGAGCTCGCCCGCCCACGCGGCGAGGTCACTGATCTGCATCGCGCAGGCGTCGGCGATGTTGAGCCCCTTGATCTTCGAGGACCGAGCCTCCGCGCTCAGCCGGGTCCCGTCGCACTCGGGACAGGTGGCGAAGGTGACCGCCCGCTCGACGAAGGCGCGGACGTGCGGCTGCAGCGAGTCGACGTCCTTGGAGAGCATCGACTTCTGGATCCGCGGGATCAGGCCCTCGTAGGTGAGGTTGACCCCCTCGACCTTGATCTTGGTCGGCTCCTTGTACAGGAGGTCGTCGAGCTGTTTCTTGGTGAACTTCTCGATGGGCTTGTCCGGGTCGAAGAAGCCGCACCCGAGGAAGATCCGGCCGTACCAGCCGTCCATGCTGTAGCCGGGGATCGTGAGCGCTCCCTCGGCGAGCGACCTGCCGGCGTCGTACAGCTGGGTGAGGTCGATGTCGTTCACCGAGCCCCGTCCTTCGCAGCGCTGGCACATGCCGCCGAGGATGCTGAAGCTGCGCTTCTCTTTGGTGGTGCGACCGCCCCGTTCGAGAGTGACCGCGCCGGCGCCCGAGATCGAGGCGACGTTGAAGGAGAACGCCTGGGGCGAGCCGATGTGCGGCTTGCCGAGCCGGCTGAAGAGGATGCGCAGCATCGCGCCCGAGTCGGTGGCGGTGCCGACCGTGGATCGAGGATCGGTGCCCAACCGCTCCTGGTCGACGATGATCGCGGTGGTCAGCCCGTCCAGCACGTCGACCTCGGGGCGTGCGAGCGTCGGCATGAACCCCTGCACGAACGCGCTGTAGGTCTCGTTGATCAGCCGCTGCGACTCCGCGGCGATCGTGCCGAACACCAGCGAGCTCTTGCC
>CAZPQW010000020.1:50936-61503 GCA_964588985.1 uncultured Solirubrobacteraceae bacterium | reverse complement strand
ACACTTCGCAAAAACGCCCTTGACAACATAGAAGCATCCAACGAATTGCACAGCGATCGCACAGTCATGGCACAGCCATGCATCTAGTCTGTTCGGCATTGGTGCTGTGCGCTGGGCGCGGCGAAGCCGAAGGCGAGGACGCGCAGGCCGATGGGTCTGCGAAGGCCGCCGCGAAGCGGTGGCCTTGCTGGCTGCGGCGCAAGCCAGCAGTCCAGTGAGCAGACCCGTAGGGCGAAGGCGCGCAGTGCCGGGGTCGATCAGAGAGCCAGCCGCAGGCAGGCTCGGTCACAGCGGGCGAAGCCCGCGCACGCTACCTCGGCGTCACTGCTGAGGCGGCGCGACTCTCAGCTATGAGGTCTCAGAGGACGGGCTGGTGAGACTTTGCCGCAGCCAAACCGCTGCTGCCGTCGCTGCTGCGCTGATGAGTATCTGGCTCAGCACGAGTGCGATCGCGTTGTTGAGATCGTGATGGGATCTGGCCTGGAAGAACAAGACGACGACCGAGACGAGGAAGGCAGAGAACACGATGTTAGTCCCCAATGCGACTGCTACGGCCCACCATCGGCCGATCGTCAGGCCGCCGAGCATGGAGGCAGCGAAGACCACCATCAGGTAGGTCGCTACCCTGCCCGAGGGCACGAAGTAGACAGCCACCAGCCCAGCCGCAAATCCAATCCCCAGCATGATGCGACGCAACCGCATTCGCCAAGTGTATTGGGACCTGTGACCGGGGCGGCGCTGCAGGGTTGGAATCCCCCTTGGACCGCGCGGAAACAAAAAGAATCCTAATCACAACTAGTCGGAACGATTCTCGTGGTGTCATTCATTGGGTATGGTTGCGCCGTCTGGAGTTGGCCTAGGACGAGGAGCGAATGGGCGGCGCGGTTGAAGAGATGAAGTGGATGCGAGGTCCCTCGGCGTCGATCCGAGGAGCTTTGCTCGGGCTGGTACTTGAGCGACCTGGCCATAGCTACGACCTTGGAAATCGACTGGTCACGCGTCTTGGCGAGACGTGGCGGATCAGCCAGCCGGATGTGTATCGACTCTTGCGGCAGATGGAGGACAGCGGCGTCGTGCAGTCAAGCGAGGAGCCGAAGCGGGCCGGGTTGCGCGGGACTCATGCTGTGTATTTCCCCACGGAGTTGACCGAGGATGCGGTCGCGCGTTGGATGGAAACGCTCGTGCCGATGGCTCCAGTGCGGGTCGGGCTGCAGGCGAAGCTGGCGGTCGCCCGCAAGCAGGACGCTCCACGACTCCTGAGCGCGTTGAAGCAGTACGAGCGCGAATGCCTGGAGCTGTTGCTATCGACCCCGGCGACGCCCGAGGGGACGCCATCGTGGAAAGCGCTGTTCATGGATTGCACGAGGGAAGCTGTTGATGGGCAGCTCAAACAGGAGATCGCGTGGGCCAAGCACACGCGCAAGCGGATCAGAGAGTACGCGGCGGCGGAGTAGGACGATGGCCTTGACCCCGCCGTTGCTTGCGTTCGAGGATGTGAGCAAGACTTACGTCGATGGTATTCGCGATGTAGTTGTCCTCGATCGCGTGTCGTTCGAGATCCATGCTGGTGTATTCGTTGGCATCCTGGGCGAGCGTCGGTCGGGCAAGTCAACGCTCCTGCGGGTGGCGGCAGGGATTGAGGCTCCAACGACGGGCACTGTGCGGTTTGAGGGGGTCAACCTGGCGAGCATGTCCTCCGTGCGTCGCGAACAGCTCTTGCGTCACGACGTTGCGCTCATGTCGGTTCAGGATTGGTCGCCGAACCCGAACGAGAGCGTGATCGACTATGTGGCGCTGTCGCTGGGTAGCTATGGCTCATCGCTGCGCGACGCTCGATATCGCGCGCGCCGAGTTCTCGCGCGCGTGGGGATGAGCAGTCGCGCCGATGATCCGGCGAGGTCGCTGTCCCTGGTTGAGCAGGCGCGGGTCGTTCTCGCTCGCACGCTCGTCCGTGAGCCCTCGCTCTTGCTGGTCGACGAGCCTGCGGCGATGCCGAGTCTCAGCGAGCGGGACGAGTTCTGCGCGCTGCTGCGCTCCCTCGCTGCTGAGCAGAACATCACCCTCGTGGTCGCCTCGGAAGAGATGACGCCCTTGCATGGTGCCGGCGTGTTGATGTCGATCGGTGACGGCGAGCTTTGCTCCACGGACGAACAGGCGAGTGTCGTGCAGCTTCCGAGGCGCCGCGCGGCAGGCGCAGAGCGCGGGTGAGCACGCTCGAGCTGGGCGAGGTCGTCAAGCACTATTCCAGCGGCGCAGAGATCGTGCGAGCCGTTGACGGGGTATCGCTGAGCATCGGCAGCGGCGAGTTCGTCGCGCTCTTCGGGCCGAGCGGCGCGGGCAAGACAACGCTCCTGCTCCTAGCTGCGGCACTGATCGCCCCGGACCGTGGCAGTGTTCTGTTCGATGATCGGGATGTGGGGGCGCTCTCTGAGCGCGAGAGTGCGCGCTATCGCCTTGAAGACGTGGGGTTCATCTTTCAGAGCTTCCATCTCATGTCCAGCATGTCGGCGTTGGACAACACAACGATCAAGCTGGCCGGCGGCGGAGCAACGGTGCGCGAGGCACGTCGCATGGCATGGCCGTGGCTTGAGCGCGTCGGGCTGGGGGAGCGGGCCGAGCACAAGCCGGGGGAGATGTCGATGGGTGAGCGCCAGCGTGTCGCGATAGCCCGTGCGCTGGTCAACGAGCCGCGTTTGCTGCTCGCCGATGAGCCGACGGGCAACCTCGACTCCCAGCGTACGGGGGAGATCCTCGCCTTGTTGCGAGACGTTTGCCATGAGCGACAAATCCCCGGCTTGCTCGTGACCCACGATCCGAGCGCGATGGCTTTCGTTGACCGTGCCTACACGCTTCGTGACGGGCGGCTCTCAGACGAGTTGAGCGCTGGATCTCCGGCTTCGCCGTCGTGAGACGGTCTCGAACCCCGCGGGTCCTCGGGCTGCGGTTCACGATGCTGCTGCACATCTGTGGCCGGCGGCTGCGGCTGCATACGGGACAAGAGCTGCTGGCTGGCAGCGGGATCGCGGTCGGGGTGGCGCTCGTCTTTGGCGTGCTCGTCGCGAACACGAGCCTGACCGGCTCGGCCGGGGAACTTATGCACCAAGTCGTGGGCTCCGCCCGACTACAGCTCGCCGGTCGTTCTCCGGCGGGCTTCGATGAACGGATAGCCAGCACCGTGGCGCAACTGCCTGGCGTGCAGGCATCGGCTCCGGTTCTGCGCGAGAACATCACAGTGGTGGGGCGAAGGGGCGCGAGACCCGTGCAACTCGTGGGCCTCGGCGTGGACATCGTTGGCTTGGGGAGCCTTGGTAGCCGCAACTTCGGCCAATTTGGGTTTCGCGTCGCGGACGGTCTGATCCTGTCGCAAAGCGTCGCTGAAGCAACGGGCGTGGAACCAGGCGATCTCGTCAGTGTCTTGACTGCGGGGGTGGCTCGCCGCGTGAGGGTCGGCGCGGTACTCACCGGCGCCGAGTTCGGCGCACTCGCGTCGAGTTCTGTCGCCATAGCGCTGCTGCCGGTCGCGCAGAAGCTCACGGGCCTTGCGGGGCGCGCGACCGTGGTCCTCGTCAAGCCCAACAAGGGTGCGACTCCTCTCGTCGCCCGCGAGCTGCGGTCGCTGGCAGCAGGGCGGCTCGATGTGCTCCCTGCCGACAACGAGCTGCGGCTGCTTGACGAAGCGGTCAAGCCCAATGACCAAGCGACGAGTCTGTTCGCTGCCCTCAGCATCATGGTCGGCTTTCTGCTCGCGCTCTGCGCGATGCTGCTCACTGTTCCCGAGCGGCGGCGATTCATCGCGGATCTCCGGATGCAGGGGTATGACTGGCGTCAGGCGCTCATCATCCTGGGATGTGAGGCAGTAGCACTCGGTGTCGCTGCGTCATTCGCCGGGGTGATGCTCGGATACGCGCTCTCTCGTCTTCTCTTCCATCATGTGCCTGCGTATCTCGCGTCGGTGTTCCCGATCGGCTCGCAGCAGGTGGTCTCGCTGCCGATCGTGCTCCTGGCGATCGCATGTGGAATGGCCGCCACGCTGCTCGCGTCGCTCCCAATGGTGCTCGACCTCAACCCGAGGCGAGCTCGTGACGCTGCCTACCGTGCAGCGGGAAACGGCAGCGAGAGCATCAGCCCACGCACGATCCTCATGCTCGGGGCTGTAGGCGTGGCCCTGGTCGCGATCACAACGATGCTCGTGCTGCTATGGCCGACGCTCACGCTGGCGGGTGGCGTGATCCTCGCGCTTGCCACTCTCTGCCTTATCCCCGTCGTCTTCGCCGGAGTAGCACGCGGCCTTTCGCGCGCTAGTGAGCAGCTTCGCGGGAGTGGGCTCATCCTCGCTACGCGCGAGCTGAGCGCGATCTCCACGCGTTCGGTTGCGCTCGCCGGGATCGCTGCACTCGCGGTGTACGGCAGCGTCGCAGTCGGCGGCGCTCAACGTGACGTACTGCGCGGCCTCGATCAAGCGATCGTCCAAGAGTGGAGCGCAGCTCAGATATGGGTCACGCCCGACGCCAACATCTTCGACGCCAACAGCATCACTATCGATAGCCGCACGCTCTCGGCGATAGCTCGGGCTCCCGGTGTCGCTTCGGTGCTCGCCCATCAAGGAGGCTTTCTCGACGTTGGTAGCCACCGCCTGTGGATACGCGCTACGCCCGCCAGCGGCAACGCAATGATTCTCTCCAGCCAACTCCTACGGGGCGACTACGTGCGCGCAACTAACCTGCTCCGGCGAGGCGGTTGGGCCACGGTCTCAAGTGGCTACGCAGAGGAACACGGCTTGAAGGTCGGAGGCTCATTCTCCCTTCCAACGCCATCGGGCAGTGTGCGCTTTGGCGTCGCGGCGATCACGACGAACATCGGATGGCCGTCGGGCACGATCACGATCAACACCCACGACTACACCCACTTCTGGCGGGCGGGCGATCCTACGACGCTCGCGGTCAGCCTCAAGCCCGGTGTGAGCACAGCGGCCGGCAAGCACAGCGTCTACGCAGCTCTCGGATACAACCCAGCCCTGCGCGTGCAGAGCGCTCACGAGCGCATCGGTGAGGTTGAGAGGACCGTCAGCGAAGGGCTGCGAAGTCTCAGCGAGATAGCGACACTCCT
This sequence comes from uncultured Solirubrobacteraceae bacterium, assembly GCA_964588985.1. Taxonomy (GTDB): domain Bacteria; phylum Actinomycetota; class Thermoleophilia; order Solirubrobacterales; family Solirubrobacteraceae; genus Palsa-744. The sequence goes on along the minus strand of CAZPQW010000020.1, from coordinate 56,397 downwards.
GATCCTTGCCGCTGCTCTCGCTGTCGCCGCTGCCCTCTGTGCAGTCATCTGGCAGCGACGGCCGCGGCTAGCCTCGATGAAGATCCAAGGCTACGACCGCCGCCAGCTCTGGCGAGGGCTCCTGCTGGAGTGCGCGATCGTCCTCGCAATCGGCGGCGTAGTGGGTACCGGCCTGGGGATATACGGACATGCGCTCGGCTCTCGTGCGCTCATCGAAATCACCGGCTTCCCAGCACCCTTCTCGACCGACACGACGCAGATCGCGGGCACACTCGCCTTGCTGGCAAGCATCGCTATGGCCGTCATCGCGTTGCCCGGCCTTTTGGCAGCGCGCGTTACCGCTCGGCTTAGTCTCCAAGAATGAAGCCACGAGTCGCGCCAGTAGGAGCAGCGGGGACGCGAAGCTATACGCATGGCGTCACCACTCGTCACAGCAGGTGCCTTCGTACAAGCCGCGCAACGCTACTGGCTCGGAGTATTTCCGCACTTCCGCTGTGAGCTAAGCCGATGGTACGCGCACGCTCAGGAAATCGAGAACCCGACACTTCGCCGTCTAGCCCTCGACTCCCAGCACGCCAAGCGCCGTAGCCTCGAGGGCGCCGTAGCCTTCGCCGCATTCGTGCCACGCGCCACACAGCGCCCGGTCATTACGGCCCTCACGGCCTACCAGATCATCTTCGACTATCTCGACACGGTTGCCGAGCAACCCAATGCAGACCCGATTACGAACGGTCGCCAACTCAACCAAGCCCTCATCGACGCGACCGATCCTCAGCCGACGCACTTCAACTATTACGCCCATCACGAAACCGCCGACGACAGCAGCTATCTAGACGCGCTCATCGCGACGTGCCGATCTGCTCTCGCGAGCCTACCGTCCTATGCGACCTGCCTCCCCCAGTTGCGGCGAGCCACAAAGCGCTGCGTCAGCTATCAAAGCCTCAACCACGGCGACGCCGACCGATCCTACGGCGCGTTCACGGCCTGGGCGCGCCAGCAAACCCGGCTAAACACCGGCCTTCGATGGTGGGAGACCGGCGCCGCTGCCGGATCATCACTCGCTGCGCTCGCGCTCATAGGCGCAATGGCCGACCCCGGCCTAACACCCCAGCAAGCAGAGGCTCTTGACGGCACCTACTACCCCTGGATCGGCGCCCTCCACACGCTGCTCGACAGCCTGATCGACCACCACGAGGACACCACCGACCCCGGCCAACGCAGCCTCATCGACTACTACCGCTCACCAGCGGAAACAGCGTTACGAATGGAGATGATCGCAAAACAGGCCGTGAATCGCGCCAAAAGACTTCCGAACCCAGCAAACCACGCCATGCTCCTGACAGCAATGGCCAGCTTCTACCTCTCCGATCCGCAGGCAACAACTCCCGATGCTCTCCTCGCGAAGAAACAGGTGCTCGCCAGCATGGGGCATCTCACGACACCCACGATGCTCGTCATGCACGCCCGGCGCGCTGCAAATCTCTTTGTTGGTCGCCCGCCTCCGTCTGCGAGTCCCCTTCAGCGATTAGAGCTATCGGGCACATAGCGCTGCAGTTTGAATATTCAACTTTTGACTAGTCCGCGCTCGCTTGAGTAAGCATCATGCTCGATCATGGCTGGGCGGAGCAAAAATCCTCGTGGCAGCGCCTCTCACCGGACCGAGAACGTGGACGAGGCGGAGCAAGCAATCACTAGCGACGGGCTGTCCGTGGTGCGCGACAAGACGAGCGTGAAGGATCTTGAGTCGCTTCTTCTCTCTTCCGAGCGACTCACGCCAATCATCGGGCTCTCCCGCTCTAGAGAAACTGATGAACCTGTGCTCGCCTACACGGATGTGCTGGCGATCGTCGGTCCACGTGTCCCTGTGTATCTCGTCCTGGGTATGCAGCAGCATACCTCGCTACAGCGAACGTTGACACGCAAGCTAGCGCTCGCATCGGGCGCAGCTCGAATCTGGTGGCCCGGACTGTCGCGCCGAAGCGACTCACGCGATCATCCAATGATCCTCTCTCTTGGGGGCGAGGACGAGGACGGCATGATCCTCGAGTTCGCTCGTCAATGGGACTTGAGTCGACCGCACGTCCGCCGCGAGATGAAGCTCCTCGACGGCGCTCTCTCACTAGCTGAACACGATCTCGATGTCGCCCTCGAGGAGCAAGGTTCTCTTGCGCAGCAGCTCCGCGATGTGCAGATCGCACACCATGAGGCTCTGAAAGTCGCAACAGCAGCCGAGTTGCGCCTTGAGGTAGCACTTCGACGATGTGGGCGTAGCCATCAAAGCTCACGCGGTCAAGAACGCAGCAAGCGCCCGCAATCGGGCAGTAGATGAGCAGCCCGTTATCGCGCGGGCAGGTCATGGATACGCAGCGGGCGCGCATCCATGAGGCGACGATGCAGATATTGGCTGAGCGCGGGATGCGTGGGGCCACAGTCGCACGCGTGATCGCGCGCGCCGGCGTTTCGCGCTCCACGTTCTACGCCCTATTCGAGGATTTGGAGAGCTGCATCCTGGCGGCCGTGCAGCAAGTGTTGAGCCAGTCAGCCGGTCGAATGTCCGCAGCGTTCGAACGAGAGAGCATCTGGCAGGACGGGGTATTGGCAGCGGTCGCGGCGCTGCTGATCTCCTTGGATCGGGAACCGTTGCTCGCACGCGTCTGTTTGGTCGAGTCGCTGGCGGGGAGTTCCGACGTCCTACGACATCGCGCACGCGTGTTGGCGACATTGAATCCAATGGTGGCTATGGGCCGTGAACAGGTGCAAACCCTCCAGGGCTCCGAGCTGGCCGCTGAGGCATCGGTAGCGGCTGTAGCGGGCATCCTCCATAATCGATTGGTCAACGAAGAGGCTCCACCCTTTATCAGCCTGCTAGGTGAGCTGGTGGGTCTCGTTGTCACGCCGTATCTCGATCCGGCTACTGTCTTGCGCGAGAAGGAAAGAGCAGACGACATGGCGCGTGCGCTTGCAGAGGAATGCCTGTCAAAGGCGCCTTCGTTGCTTGCCAACGCGCAGATTCCGGCTGGCCTGCGGCGCCCCGGTGCTTATCGTGCGCGTTCCTGCATCATCTTCCTAGCAACAAATCCAGGGTCAAGCAACAAGGCCGTCGCGGCCGGAATCGGCGTATCGCATCTTGGGCAGGTCTCTGGCCTTCTCGCACGACTGGCGAACGCTGGTCTGCTCGTCAAGCAATCGAGCGGAGCGGGGCGTCCCAACGCATCGCGGCTCACGGTTCTCGGCGAGAGTGTGGCAGAGGCCCTGAATGACACATTAGTAAACGATTGCCGTGACAGTACTCAATCATCCCGATGCACAGATTGTTCCTATAGGTGACATCTTGACGCCATTGAGCTACTCACCTACGCTCGCGGCTTCAATGGCTGGATATCGCTGCGTATGAATAGGGCGAGCCAAACACGAGCTGGGAGGGTGAGCATGTCAAAACGGAGGCTAATCGTGGCGTCGGGAGTAGGCCGAGGCACGTCGAGTCGCACACGTAGGAAAGCGCATAGGATCGTCCTCCTCGTTCTATTCGCCGTTGCAGTGTCGCTGGGTGCAGCCCCAGTCGCCGCCGCTAGCAGTTCGACTCTTCAGGGGACTGGTGCCCCTCTACCTCCAAATCTCGTGCAAGGCGGAGTGGCGCCTCCCGAAGTCAGCGTAGTCATCCCGACCACCGAACCGCACTCGTCTCCTGCAGAACCCGGAGCCCATCCAGCGCAGCAAGCACTGGTGGGGGGCTCGTCGACAGGCGGCGCCTCCTCAGCGCTTGCTCCACTCGTACTGACACCAAGTACGCGAGAAAGCATCTATTGGTATAGCTGGTTCACGTCGCATGAAAACTGTTGGCAGGCTGGAGAGCCACGGGAAAGCGCCTATCGATGTGACACTGTGGGTCCCTATTACCTTCCGACGGGACCACAGATCATTGAAGGCGCGGTGACAGCGGATATTTTGACGACACGCAGCGGAGATTACTGCAATGACTACAACCTTGGCGAAGGTCTCGACACGACTGATACAGCCAACGAGTTGAGTGTCACGGGGTTCGAAACGCCGACTCCGTTCGGTGCGTATCAGGAGGCAAATCACTACAGTAGTACCTGTCAAGCGCATGAAGCCTTCTGGGGTCAGAAGGTATCGGGTACAGATACCAACAAATGCGCCCCTAACATAGTATGCGGTATCCAGCATTACATTTCGCTCGCGGAACAAGGGCTTAATGACCTCCCTTGGAGCAGTTCCTTTGGCGAACCGACTCTCGTCATCTCGGCCAACACCAATCCATGGACCGGGCAGGCGGGGTTCGACTGGGGGTATGTATGTCCCTTGCTAGAGGAACCCCACGGCAACATTCTGGAGTACTGCCTTGCTCAATGGACAGGGACGGCTGGGCCACATATCGAACACTACGATGCTATCGGTGCCTGTGCCTCGGTTGGGTCTCACGCAGTCGATCAGCCAATCACTGCGTTCGCGCCCAATATGCGATTCGCAACTGAGTTCCCCGAATCGAAGAACACCTTTAGCTTCACAGGATCGAATAGCGAACCTTGGAGACGCCAAATAGCAGGCATTACTAAGGGCGATCTCGAAAGCGCGATCAGCCTCGATATGTCCGAAAAACACGAAAATAGTCAGCACTACAATGAAGGTGGATGTAGCACTCCCTCCTCTAAACGGGTGCTCTCAACCAACCCCAGCGAATATGCGCTTATCGGTATTGAGCACGGAACCGAGGGTGGAGGCTTTACCGGGCTGGGCGCCAGCACGGGAAACCTTCAGGCCTGGACGGAATACACCGCACTGCGGCCGACTGCGACCACGACTGCAGCGTCGAATATCCAAGAAGAAGGCGTGCTGGAAGCATCTGCCGCGCTGAATGGAACCGTCAATCCGAATGCGCTGCAGACGCACTACTATTTCGAATACGGCTCCACCACTTCCTATGGCAAAACATGGCCTCAAACACCTGGCGAACTGGCGCCAGGTACAAGCAGCGTGCCAGTCAGTAGCACTATTACAGGCTTGCCTGGTGGATCGACCTATCACTATCGACTAGTTGCAGTCAACCCAACCGGGACGAGCACCGGGGAAGATAAAACCTTCTCGACCCCATTGACGCCCTCGCCCGAACTGCAATACATCAACGGTAAGTACGAAATGTTTGTGGAGGGTCCAAACCACTCGCTATGGCAGATTTGGCCCGAAGCGGGTACTTGGCACAAGAACCAGATTGAGGGCGAAAATACAACGTTCTCGAATCCGGTCGCGCAAGACATTGAAGGGAAGTTTGAAATCTGGATTCAGGGACCTAATCATTCACTGTGGCAGGTGTGGCCAGAATCCGGTACATGGCACAAATTTCAGGTCGAGGGCGAAAACACGACGTATTCGAGTCCGATAGCGCAGAACATTGAAGGGAAGTTTGAAGTCTGGATTCAGGGTCCCAAACACTCGCTGTGGCAGG
>CAZPQW010000020.1:0-50836 GCA_964588985.1 uncultured Solirubrobacteraceae bacterium | reverse complement strand
GGAAGTTCGAAGTCTGGGTTCAGGGACCTAGCCACTCGCTGTGGCAGGTTTGGCCAGCTAATGGCGAATGGCACAAGAACCAGGTCGAGGGCGAAAACACAACCTACTCAACGGCTGTGCAGGCTCAGGATATTGAAGGGAAGTTTGAAGTCTGGATTCAGGGTCCCAAACACTCGCTGTGGCAGGTGTGGCCCGCTAACGGCGAATGGCACAAAAATCAGGTCGAGGGCGAAAACACGACGTTTTCGAATCCGGTCGCGCAGGATATTGAAGGGAAGTTCGAAGTCTGGGTTCAGGGACCTAGCCACTCGCTGTGGCAGGTTTGGCCGGAATCTGGTTCATGGCATAAATTCCAGGTCGAGGGCGAAAACACGACGTTTTCCAATCCAAAAGCCGATAAGCTGAACGGAAAGTTCGAAATCATGGTGCAAGGGACAGGCCAGTCACTGGTGCAGGTTTGGGCTGAATCAGGGGCATGGCACTCGGCCGTGGTGGCCAGTAACGCGTTTTCGTAGTTAGTAAGGCCCGAAGGCTAAGCGGCGTTGAGGGTTATGGGCGAGGCCCTCAACTGCCGCTCGCCTGGAAAGCGGGTGAAAGGACGGCTCTATAGGAGTTGGCTTGCTCGACTAGCGTCGAGAGTGGAACGCCGAGCGAGTCCCCTAGCGCCATCAATTGGCAGTAGGTTGGATCGACTGTTCCAGCCTCCAATGCATCCATGTCGATTCCGGATGTCTCTGCGAGCCTGCTTAGACTCATGCCACGCTGCTCGCATAGCCAACGGACGGTCTGTCCAAGGGTGATGAGGTGTGTGTCTTGATTGCGCATATGGTTCCTAAAGTGGTTTCAGCTACGGTGCTCAATCGTCGTTCCTGAGTATACGGCGGAGAGGAGCATCAGTGGTGCAGCTCAACAGCCAGTCGAGTTCGATCTTGCGCTTGTATCGCTCGGCCTGCGCGTGGCGCCACTCTCCGCTAGCTAGGGAACCCGAAACGCGTCCGACACGAGCGCGGCATCCTCGGCGCGGTCACGGAAGGCCATATACATCTCAGTGACCTCGATGCTGCCGTGGCCCATCCAATGCTGCAGCGTGCGCGGATCGACGCGGCTGACCATGATGGTCCCGAAGGTGTGGCGCAGGTCGTGTAGGCGCACTCGTGGCAGGTCGGCCTGCTCCAGTGCTAGATGGAAGCGCTTGCGGAGCGCGTTGGGATCAACATGTGTCGCGCCGCGGCCGATGAACACAAGGTCGCGCGGCGCCAAGTAGTGCTGCCGCTCGCGAAGCGCAGCAAGCGAGTTGGCGACCTCTGGCGCCATTGGCACGGTGCGGCCGTCACCGGACTTGGGCGTGCCCTCTCGGCCGCGCGTGAAACTTGCCTCGACGCTGATGAGGCTCCGCTTGAAGTCGATCGCCCGCCAGCGAAGCGCGAGCAGCTCGCCGAGCCGAAGGCCGCAGAAGGCTGCCGTGGCGAAGATGGCTCGGTCGGTGTCGTTGGTCACGGCCGCGAGGAGCGCGTGGACCTCGGCTGGCTCGAGAAAGGAGTTGCTGCCGAGCGTCTGCTTGGCCTTGACACGGCCGGGGCGCTTGACCTCCGTGACGGGATTGACCGTGATCCCGTAGACCTCGCGTGCCCGCTTGTAGATCCCGTTGAAGTTGATGAGGTACTTGCGGATGGTGCGCGGTGACGGTGGGGTCCTCCGCAGCTTGCCGTCGCCGAGACGCCGCTCCGCGCGGAAGCCCGCCTTCCAGCGCTCGATCTCCTGTGGCGTCACGTCCTCCAATGCCATGTCGCCGAAGTGCTGGCAGATGCGGTCCGCGCAGTTCTTGTAGTCCATGACCGTCGATCGCTTCACCTTCGCCTCGTGCTCCTCGTAGCGAAGCCACTCATCGGCGGCCTGGCGGACAGTGATCCGTTGCTGCGACGCTTGGGCCTGTCGTTCCCTCGGCGCTTCAGTGAGCAACACGTGCAACTCGTCGCGCGCATCATCAGGCGTCAGAAAGCCTGCGGGCTTCGGGCCGTCGGCTGCGCGCCACCGAGGAGCGCCGCGTGCGGTCTGACCGTGTGGCTTGACCCACGCTCGCCCGAGTCGCTTCTGATGCTGTCCTGCGCCGTCGCGCCACTTGGCGAACCACACTCGCCCTGACTGCCTCTCAACGACAAAGACGTGGCCGGTGGGTCTACGCTGGCTACTCATGTGCTCGCTTTTGGTCGTCTCGGCCTGGACTTGCGCGTGTCCCCCGCGTGTCCCCAATCAGTCGAGACGTATTGTACCTAGTCCGTGCGATCCCGTTATACAAGCCATATTCCGCGCCTATTCTCAAGAGAAGTGCAGAACTTAGGAGCCGGTGGGCGAAAGCCCTTGGGAGTTCGAGTCTCCCCGCCCGCATCTCGCGCGAGCGCGTGGGTGCAAGAACGTGATCATCATCTCAGGCGTGGGATGCCTTCAGCTCGAGCACCACGATCCGCTCGTCGGCGTGTGCCTTCGTGATTGCCCGTCGAAGCGGCCGGAGTACCTCGGGTGCGGCGAAGTAGACCGCGGCCTCGACGCAGTCGCAGCGTGCCCACGCGCGACAGATCTCCAGCAGCCTGCCCGGCGCCTTGACGGTCAGCTCGACCTCGACCGCGATAGGCAAATACCCTTCCGCGACGCTCTCCTGCGACATCGGCCAGAGCACCAGGTCGGGCCTGTGCAGCAGCGGCGATCCGTCTGCTCGCCGGCCGAGGATCGCGCTCGCAAGCGGCGTGCCATCGGTTTCTTCGCCTCGCAGCCAGCGCTCGCCCGTCACGCGGTAGTCGGGGTATGCGAGTTCGAGCATCACCGCGACCTCCGCACAGGCGATCGCGTGCGCGGCGTTCGCGGCGCTCACACGACCAGGCTCCAAACGCTCCAGATCTGCCGCGCGCAGCCCAGCGGCGGTCGCGGTATAGATCGCCGGACGACCCTGCAGAGGACGCGAGCTCGACAACAGCCCAGCTTTCGCAGCTGCCTGCAAGCGTCCGCGCGCTGCCTGCAATTTGCAACGTTCACGCTCGGCGAACGCGTCCGCGGTGACAGCGCCGATACGCGCCACCCACTCAACCATCTCCGCACGGGCGAGCAGGAACTCCTTTCTGTAAGCCATTGCGCGAAAGCCCTTACGCGCTCAAGGGTCGCTGAGCGGGCATGGTGACACGCGTGATTCGCACACTCGCACCAATGGCCGACCAGGGATCCTGCTGGTGTTCGGGAAACGCGACGTCCGAGGGCATAAAACCACGCCTTTCTGAGAGACCTGCCTTGCTCTTCCACTCCGACGAGACGCGCTAAAGCGGGACAGCAACGCGATAAGGACTCCGGAGTCGGCTGAGCGATGCGGTCGGGGCGTTTTGCGAAGGCCTGGCGGACATGCCCGGACGCCCCTTGGGCTACGCCGCGGCCTTGCCGCGACGGGAGCTGGCGAACGCGCCAAGGCCGGCGATCAGGCCGAGTGCGCCGAGGATCAGCGCGGCGATGCCGAGGCCTTTGCTGGCGCCGCTGCTGGGTTTCACGGCCGCCACGTTGGTCGAGGCCTGGCTCGAGCCGGTCTGCCCCGGCGCGGGGCCGGCCTCGTGGCCCGCGACGTCCTGAATCACGCCACCGGGTGCGGTCATGTTGATCCTCGGCGCCGGGTGTTCTGAGGTGAGCCCCGATTCGATCCAGTGCACGACCTGCCCGTCGCTGTAGGTCTCGACGGCCGGGAACAGGAGGGACTGCCCCGCGACGTGTTCGGGCATCGCGATCGAGAGCGGGAAGTCGACGAACTGCCCGTTGTCGACCTTGCCCAGCGGGCCCGTCCAGGTCCAGACGACTTGCGAGACCTCCGTGTCGATCGTTTCGGCGCCTTCCTTGATGGGCGTGGCGAGTTTTGTTTCGATCACCTTCACGGCCCAGCCGGGCACGTCAGCGGTGTCCACGCCCGTGAAACCGGACGGGAAGTGCATGGCGACCTTGGTCGCGTATGCGCCTTCCTGCTCGCCTGGAACCCGCACGTCGAGCGTCGCAAAGGCGCCCGCTGGGATGGTGTTGGGGTGAAGGCTGATGTGCGCCTGGGCAGTCGCGGGTACGAGCAGTGCGCCGGTGCCCAAGAGCACTGCGATCTTCTTGGCTTTCATGTTCGGATCTTCCTCCTGAGTATTTGACGGATACGGTGCCAGGCAAGGCGGTTCGTCATCCGATCGGGACCTTCACGGTGCGGCTGTACGATTCGAATTCGGATACGCGCGCGACGACCTGGATCTCCCACGTTCCCCCCGGGCTGAGGACCGCGGAGCTGAGGATGTAGTGGCCGGGCCCCGCCACCGTCGCGTGCAGATGCAGCGGGCCGATGCCCTTCGACGGGAGCCGCGCGGTCGCCGTCAGTTCCTTCACCGCCGTGAACTGCGCGCCGGTCTTGGCGTCGATCAGGTAGAGGTGGGCGGTGTTCAGCCCGACCTTCGCCGGTTCCACCGTGATCTCGAGCTCCGCGGGGCCGATGGTCGTGTTCGCCGAGAAGGGCCCGGAGGCGGCGTCGATGGGCGGCGCGTAGGTGATCAGTGCTGCCGTGACGCCGAAGACGGCGAGCATCAGCGCGAGCTCACCGCGCATCGTGCGCCGTGCGAGGACCCCGGTCTCGCCCGGCGAGGCGCCGGCCCCGACGATCCGCCCGAGCGCGGGGATGATGCGCTCGCGGTTGACCCAGCCGAGGCCGATCAACGCGAGCAGCAGGACCGTCTTGACGAGGATCAGCGCGCCGTAGGTGCTGTGCAGCAGGCCGTGGAGTGTGCGCACGTCGATGTACGCCTGCACGACGCCGCTCAGCGCGATCACGATCACGGCGGCGAGCGCCAGCGGCGAGAAGCGCGTCAGCGTGGAGAGCAGCAGCCGGCTGCGATCTGTCCCCACGAGCTGGCCGGTCGCGGCCGGGAGAGCGAACAGCAGGCACGCGATACCGCCCACCCACACGCTCGCCGCCAGCACGTGCAGCACGTCTGAAGGGAAGAACACGGCTGTCGGGCTCTGAACGCTCGCATGACCGCTGAGGGCGGGTGCGACGGCCAGATACAGCGCTGCGAGCACGATCGTCGCGAGCAGCCAGCGCGGCGGCGCGAGGAGCTTCACGGTGCCCGCCGCCGTCCGGGTCGCGGCAAGCGTGAGCAGAACACCGAGCAGCATCCAGTCGAGCGCCCGCAAACCCCAGGCCTCCCCGAACCTGCTTTCGAGCGTGCTTTCCACGACCGTCGCTTTGAGTGAGCTCCACAGCGAGACTCCCGCGGCGCTTGCGCCCTGCAGGAGGATCCCGAGGACGCTCACGAGCGCGCCGAGCGCGACCGCCACGCCGAGCACCCACCGCATGCGCCGGTCGAAGACGCGAGCCGCGGCATCCCACTCTGGCCCGTCTCCCGCGACCGCCTCGAACCCCGGGCGCCACGCGAGGAACACGAACGCCAGGCCGCCCAGCAGCAGAGCGATCGTCAGATAGTCAAGGCTGCGCACCACACCGAACGCGACCTCGGTCACCTTGCCGCTCTCGTTGCGGCCGATCAGCCCGGCGACGGTGAACTTCGGGGCCGCCTCGGCGTGTCCGATATCGAACACGAGGCCGCCGTAGACGATGTGGGTGTCGGCCGAGACCACACGGTAGGTAGCGGTGTACGTGCCGTCCGGGAGCGCAGGCCTGAGCCCCACGCCCATCCAGTGCTCGTTTCCCTGCGGGTGCGAGACGGCGAGGTCGTCCACCTCCTCGCCCGCGGCGTTGTAGACGCGCACTGCTCCGAGGGTGCCTCCGACGTTCTGGTTGAACTCGAAGATCACCTCCTTCGGCTGTGTAGCGACGGTTGCACCCGAGGCAGGCGAGGTGCCGAGCAGCTGGGCATGGGCCAGAGCCGAGGGGGCTGCGGCCAGTGCGGCGCCGAGCGCCAGCGCCACAGCCAATGCCGCCCTGTGCATCCGCCGTCGGCGTGAAGCCAGCCGGCGCGCACGGCGGACCGCGCACATGGCCGTTACCACGCCTCTTTGGGCTGGCTGTCCGGCCGGCTCTCGACGCCGTCGTCATCCGCACGCGGTCCGGGGGGGCCGGCGGCACGGCGACGTCGCACGAACAGTACGAACAGGAGGCCGAGAACGATGATCGCCGCGAGCGCGGCGATGGCGCTCGCGGGGGTCTTGGTGCCGCTCTCGGGTGTCCAGACCAGTTCGCCGCTCACGGCTCCGGTGCTGGCTCCGACCCGGATCGGCACCTGCCAGTCGAAGATCTTCGTCCGCTTGCCCTGATCCTTCACCTGCGGGGGGATCGAAGGGGACATCCAGTGGATGCGATGGTCGTGCCATTCGAGTTGTCCGGTGCGGTCGACCGTTGTCCATTGCGGCGGCGCGGAAGGCGAGGCGGAGGCCGGCACCGTGACGTTCGCGAAGAAGTTCTGATTCAGGTAATAGGCGGGCGAGCGGGTGTTCAGTTGCACGGTCCCGTCGGCGAGCACCCGTGCGTATGGCTCACCCTGGTAGCCGTAGACGGTGACCGTCTGCCCGCTGTGATTCGTCAGCTGCAGGCGATCTGCGAACTCGAGCACCTGCAGGCTCAAGCCGGGCACGCTCGGCCGCACCGCGGTGATCGTCGAGCGGTAGTGATAGCTGCTGCCCTGGTCGTTGATCGGGTTGTTGCTCTCGGCGGTCGGACTTGTCCCGGTGGCCGCGGGCGCATGCGCGGGTATGGTGAGCGCCAGCAGCAGCGCACCGGTCAGGCAGGGGATCAAGCGGCGTGACATTCGATGCTCCTTGAGGGTCGAAGGGGGACGTGACGCCGAGCGCGGGCGCGCGTCACCACGTGCCGGGCGTTCGCTCATGGCGAGAACTCGACCCCCTCTGGGCGTCGGGTTCTAGCTCGCCGGGAGGAGGGCCGGCGGGGGGCGAACGGCGAGCGAGCGAGCGATCAGCTGGCCTCCATGCGGGGCCACGATGAGCACACGCTCCAACCGCGAGAGGAGCGCATGCGGCCGAGCCCAGCGCGAGCGCGGGCGGGCGGAAAGACCGGCGAGTACGCGCTCACCCGGATAGCGCCGGAGAAACAGCGGCCAAGCGAGCACGAGGAGCGGCAGCAGGCACAGCGCATTGGGATCGCTCCCCGCCAGTGCCACGACCCCAGCGAGCGCCACGAGTGCAACGACCATCGTCAGACCCGCACGTGGGCGCGTCGAGTTCCAGACGCCGAAGTTGATCCGTCTCGACAAGGCGAGCTTAACCCTACTCCTCATCGGCCAGGGCCCCAGCATCCTCATGTGCCGACCGCGGAGAGCAGCCACAGCCCGAAGCTCGTGAACCCGACCATCACGGTGAGCATCCAGTACTGCGAGCGAATTGCCTCGCGCGGGTCTCGGTAGATCGCAAGCGCGCGGTCGTGCGCAAGCGCGAGTCCGCTCACGTGACCCACAACGAGGGCGGCGACCTGCACGTACCAGATCGCTGCGAAGGAAAGGAACGTGTAGTTGATCTGGTAGGAGCTCGTGCCGAGCACGTTCGCGCCGCTGCCGAGCGGATCGGAGGCGAGATAGATGATCGCCTGGCCCTGCCAGATGAGCAGCGAGAAGTAGTGCGCGACCACATAGGCGAAGCCGATCGGCACGAGCGTGTGGGCGAACGCATGAGTGAGGTACGGCGTGTCATAGCGGGCGCTGACACTGCGGACCCCCGCGATTCCCAGCCTGTAGATCCCCGCCACGAGCGCTACACACGCGATCAGGCCGAACGAATAGGCAAGCTCCTGCGAGGGTGTCTGGCTGAAGGAGAGGCTTTCGAAGAAGCTTTCCAGGTGAGGCTCGGAGGTCCGCCACAGCCCGCCGTTGCTGAATCCGTCGAAGGTCGTCGTCCCGATCACCGTGCAGACGAGAGCGACCGTCCCGCGATACACCGGCATGCCGGGCAGCCCGCTCAGCGGCAACCGCCGGTACACGACGCCCTGTTCGTCGCTGCACAGGCCCGACATGCGCGAGAGGAGCCTGAAGTAGACGCCGAACCCGTCCGCGCGCTCCTCCCAAACCTCGACGCCGAACGCCGCCATGCCGGCGAGCATCACGACGAAGTACGCCAGCGACAGCGCCGCGAGCGTCGAGGGCTGGTCGCGGTCGACGTACACGAGCTCCAGCCACGCGAACCCGACCAGGCACGCCACAGCGGGCCACATCCCCAGGCGCTCCGGGTAGCGCAGAGGAACCCGCGCGCTCCCCCGCGGTGCGATCCGACCGGCGGCCCAGCGGATCGCGCGCGCACACGAGAGCCAGGGGTTCATCACGGCGAAGATGTCGCCGAAGAGCACGCTCGCGACGGGGAGCCCGACCCAGAAGATCACGTAGATGAAAGTCACGCTGAAGTTCGCAATGGAGACTTCCGTCCCCGCGAAGCCGCTATAGAGCACCAGCCCGAAGACCCCCACACCAAACAGGCTGGCGAGGCGTGCGAGCACCGCCGGCATACGAAACACGCTGGTCCGACGCTGCTTTTGCAGCTGCGGTCTGCGCCAAAGGGTCGACAGCGCGACGAACGAGACGACAAGCACGATCGCGGCAGCCCAGCTGAACAGCCACACCGGAATCGGCAGGCCGGCCCTGCCGACGATCCCGTGCGCCGAGGCGGCCTCCGGGAACAGCATCGCCAAGATCACAAGGCCGCCAAGCGCGGGAGGCAGCAGACGACGCGGGGCGACCATGCGCGCGCCAGTCTACGTCATGGACTGGGGCCGCCAGGCGGCTTCCCCGGCGCACCGACTCCAGCCGGCGCCTCCTCGACGAACTCGATCCCTTCAAGCTCGCACACCTTCCGCAACGTCTGCCCGGCCGGACCGGCGCCGATCACAACGACGACGACCTCCGCGGAGCGATCGACCCCGGCGATGATCTCGGCAACGTTCCACGCCGATTCCGGCTCGAGGGAGGAGACCTCCCGCAGGTCGAGCAGCACCTGAGGGGCCCTCGCGACGGCCACGCCGAGCTCCTGTTCGATGTCGAGCAAAGCGGGGTAGTCGAGGGCGCCCTTGACCCTGACCACCACCTTGTCGTCCTCTTGGATCGCGGCAACGCGAGTGTGGCTGGCCTCGCCGCGTCCGACGCGACGACGATCGCGCCACGCGGATACCTTCACGGCGATCGCGATGATCAACACCGGCCCCATGAAGGTCGGCAGCGAGACGTACCAATGGCCAAAATGCGCGAAGATAGGGGTATAGGTCAGAGCTACCACTGGTCAGGATGGCAGCGCATCGAGCGAGGAAGGCGGAGTCTGCAGCTTGCTCGGCCCCGATGCCGCGAGCGCCCGGGAATGTGAAATCGCTGGCGTCACGCGCGGGCCATCGTACTATTGCCCTCCATTGTGACCCTTGTCTATGGCGCGCGAAACTCGTCCGACACGAGTGTGGCGTCCGCGGGGCGGGCAGGGAACGCCATGTACATCTCAGTGACTTCGATCTGCCGGTGCCCGGTCACTCAGTCGCCGGTGGCGGAGAAGTGCTCGGGATCGACCGGTCCGAGGACCCCGCCGACGAGCTTCAACGGGCCGTGGTAGGCCTGCAGCACCTGGATCAGCTGGCCCGGGCCGGTGACGTCCACCGCGCCGCCGGGGTAGACGGTTGTCTCGTGGTTGCTCAGCCCGGCGGGAGCGCTGAAGGCGCCTGCGGCGTTCAACTGCACCTGTTCGTAGTAGGTTCTGTAGCCGCTGGTCACGGTGCCGGCCCAGCCGTGTTCGTGGGCCCATTCGAGGACCGGGACGATCCACGTGGCGATCGGCTTGGAGCGCGGGTTCCACGACGCTTCGGGTGTCGCGATCTGCACGGCGCCGCCCGAGTTCGACGGGGCGTTTTCGAACGATGCGGCCGAGTCTCCTGAGGGGAGCGCGATCCCGGCTGCGCGGGCGGCCTTGATCTCACGGCGGATTTCAGCGTCGGATGGAGCGCCGGACGCGATGTGCACCTTGCCTTCGGCGATGATTCTGTCGGAGGAGGCGTCTATGCGCGCGGTGATGCTGCGGGGCTTGGCGTTTGTGCGCGTTGTCGAGGGTGTGCGTTTGGTCGTCGGCTTCGTGTTCGCCAGCGCCCTACCGGAGACGGTCGCTTCGCCGCATCCGGTGAGACCGCCAGCAGAGAGCGCAAGCAGGAGTGACACGGCAGCGAGTGCCGACGATTGACGGTTGGGCGGCCTGTGAGTCGTCATGGCGGAAGCTCCCATCCGCGAGGATAGCCCGTCGACAGTGGTGCTCCATACCGGAGGCGCAGTCCGAGTGGAGAGCTACGGGTTCTTCGTGAGCACGGCGCGGCGGTTCGACCAGTCGGCGGTCACGGGGTTCAGGAAGTAGGGAGGGGACTCAACCTGCAGCCGGTCGTCGTAGCCGTAGTTCTTCGAGTAGCCGCTCGCCACCGCTTCCCCACTGTGCGTGCCGACGGTGCCACGGAAGATCTGGGCGATCGCACCGAAGACGGTAAGTTTTTCCAGCGGTTTGCCGCAGCGGAAGTTGTCGACGATGAAGGAGTGGTTGACGGCGAGGATCGCAGCGTAGATTTCGGGGCTCAGCATAGTGCCGCCCAATTTGTTCGGGTCTTCCGCCGCATTTAGGTTCGCGGCCGTGCATTCAGTGGCCGTGTTTTTGACGCTGCTCTGACTGACGGGGTGGTAGATGCGGACGAAGTTGTTCGCAATCAGGCCGAGAACGGCATTGGTCGTCGGTTCGCCTTTTTCGAGGGGCGGGGTGAGGTTGCCGTTGATGACGATGTCGTTTTCGGCACCGATCGTCAGGGAGTTTGTGTATTTGCCGCTTACGTACACATTCCCGCAGCCACTGTCTTCGGTGTAGCTGGGGTTGTAGGGCGTGTACGCTTTGGCGCACGATTCGTTGGAGACGTAGATCACGCCGTTGGTGGGAAAGGCGACTGGTTTTTCGGTTTTGCCTTTGTTGGTGACCGTCATGGTTTCGCCTTCGAGCACGATGATGGTCTTGCCCGTGTACTTCGTCCCGGCGATGGCCTTCAGCGAAGTGTTGCTGGGCGGAGGTTCGACCGCGACGACTTCTTCAGGCGGGACGAGCGTTCCCAGGTATTTCGCCGAGTTCGTGCAGCCGGAGCCGCCGGACTGCGAGCCACCCTTGAATTCGATGTTGTCTTCCAGTCCGCGACCGAACGTCGGTGTGCTGCAGATCGAGGCCGTGTCCTCGGTATAGACGGGGCCTTTGAGGACGTCGGCGTTCACGAACTCGATGGTCGAGCATTCAGCAGAGCGTTTTTCTCTCAGGAACTTCGCACATTCCGGTTTGACCGGGCTGTAGGTGACCGGGTCAAGCGTCTCGTACTTCGTGTAGTAAAGGAAGTTGAGAAAGCTCGTGTGCGCGAACGTGGCGAGGATCGTGCGCTCTTCTTTTCCCGAGTAGCCCGTGGACTCGATACGGAAGGTTCCGCCGTTGACGCCACCCTGCTGGATCATCGTAGCGACCGGGGCCGTCGGATCGCATTTTTTATCCGCCACTGGAGCGGTGCTCGCCGGTAGCAACTGGATCGCGTACTGCTCTTCACTGGCTCCGGGGACCGACACTTTGTTGGCGGTCGAGCCTTCGAGGTTGAGCGATTTGTTCGATGCCGCGGCGCCACCGGTGCAGTAGGTCCAGTAGTTGAAGTCGGCGTTGAGATGGTAGGCGTAGTTGCTGATGCCCGCCTGAGCAGCGTAGTAGGCCTTCTTCGCGTTGACATCGTTGTGGGTCAGCTGGATGTCGCTTTCCGAGGCGACGAACGCAGCAGTCATCAGCAGGCTTGCAACGAGCATCACGCCGAGTGTGACGATTAGGGTGAAGCCGCTCTCATCGCGTGCACTGATCGAGGATTTGATCGATCTTATTCGCATGGTTCCTGTTGCCCCACTTCTGTGGCTGGTGTCAGACGCAGCACGGCGCTGCTGGAAATTTCGAACTGGCGGTCACCTGCAGGCCCCTTCGTAGATCCGGATTCCGGCGATACGAGCAGGTGTATGTTGATCTTGGCGACGAGCTTGGATTCGGGTTCGGTGAGTTTCGGTGATGGTATGAGGGTGGTGAGACTTGTGCCTGTGTACTTGAAATATTCGAATATTGAGCCGCTGCTGGGAACGGATACTCCAGTGAGGAGGGTGTTGATTTTGTTGGGTGTGAGTGGTTCGACAAAATTCCATTTAGTTGATTCAGTGCCGCTGATGCTGTAGTAGAGGGCGTCGTAGAGCGTGTTGCCTTCTAGATAGACCTTGTGCTTCGTCATGGAGGTGAAGAACGGTTCAGCTGCCGGCGCCGTCTTGCTGTAGAAGATGAGGCTCGTGGAGGTGCTTTCCGGCCGAATCGGGTTGACGAGGATCGTCACACAGCTCGAATGGAGCTCGAGCTGGAGCTTTTCCATCGCGATCCGTCCCCTTTGATTCGCGCTGGTCCGGTCGGCGATTCGAGCAGTTTGAGCGAGAGAGAATTCGAGGATCGTGAAGGCAGCTCCGGTGACGATCAGGCCGGTGACGATCGCGACCAGCATCTCGATCAGGGTGACGCCGCTCGTCTCGCGAGCAATTCGTCTGCCGGTGCGACGTATCATGGTTCGCACGCCGCGGGTACGAGTGGGTTGGTTCTCCGGGCTCATGGGCAGCCCGCTTTTTCTTCGCCGCCACCGAGATAGATCGTCGGTACCGTAACGCCCGCCGTTTCGATGTTTTTGACGGTGGTGGTGAACTTCCTGTTTTTGCCACTGATCGTGCCGGTGAAGCACAGGGAGTACGAGCCATACGGCATACCTGGGCTGGGAAGTTCGCCTTTGGAGTTCGTTTTGATCGTGCGTTTTGCTTCGATGCCTTCTTTTTCACAGCCGGTGTCGATGAGCGTGCCGGAGGCTTCCATCGCGCTGCCTGGAGAGCTCGATTTTGTGCCGCTCATGACCAGGACTTTGATGGGCGGCTGGGTGACGGTGACTGTGGCGGCTCCGCCAGCCGTTACGAGGGCTTCCGGCGGTTTGATCGAGCTGGTGGTTTGAGGATTGTCCGCAGGGCAGCTGCCGGCGTACACGATGTAGTTGTAGGGCGAGATGTTGAAGGGGAATAGCGTCTTGGGAGTGCTAATCGTTTCGGCCTGGGTGCCGAGGGTGCCGAAGGCGCGGTAGGAGGGCGTGGTCATGTTGGTGTTGAAGACGAGGAACGCTTCGCCTTTGGCTTTCGCGCCGGCGGTTTCGAATTTGACGGCGAGTTCGCCGCCTTGGTCGAATTCGAGGAGCTTCTTCGTGGTGGATCCATTGACGACGGACGCGGCCTGCTGGGCAACCGGTACTTCGGAGTTCCCGTCCTTTTCGACGTAGCCGGTCTCTTTGGCGTTGACTTTGTATTCGCCCGGTTCGACAGAGCCGAAGATGACGCAGCCGCTCGTTCCCGTGACCGCTGTTTCGACGCCCACTGCAGGCGCGGGACCTGTCGCGGTGACGGTCATGCCGGGGACGCCTTTGCCACTGGCGTTGAGCACCTGCACGAGCAGCGACCCGCCGACGTGTGGGGCGACGAGGCCGGTCTCGACGACCTTGGGGCGGCTTTTGAGCGCGGGCCAGCCGACTTCGGATGTGGTCTGGATGTAGTCGGCGCTCGCGGTTGCGGCCGAGCAGCTTTCGGTGCCGGTCGCATCGGAGATGAACTTGGCGGTGGAAGTGATCGTGAAGACGGTTCCGTTGGATGTGGCGGTGTGAGTTTCGCTGAAGTTCGACAGCTGGTCGGCGGTCATGCCTCGCAGGCGGTCCTCGTCCTGCTGGGCGAGCGCATCGGCCTGGGCGTGTGCGCGCTCGTCCGCGGTGGAGCGGTTGGCCACGTCGAAGCCAGCGAACGTGGCGATCACGATCAGCGCGACGAGCAGGGCACTGATCATTACTTCCATCAGCAGGAAGCCGTCCTGTGAGCTTGCCTCCAGTCGCCCCAGGCGCGGCCTGGGGATGCCGCTAGGGAGTCTCGTGAGGCGCCCGACCCTGGACGGAGGCGAGGGCTCCGCGCAGCGCGTGGTCATGGCAAAGAAAGTGAGCATTGTTACAAGATGGTCTGGGACCATTTACTCTTCGGCATCGGCTGGGCGCTGCTTGAGTGTTCTGGCGGGCTCTAGGCGGGCGGATGTACGGCTCATCTGAACCCGAATGCGAGGACTCTGGGCGAGATCTGATGGGGGCTTGGGCCGGGGCGAGCTCCCATCTGGAGTCGGAGCGTCGGAGGTCCCTACAATCCGTCCTCCTCGGGGGACTGGTGTATCGGTAACACGGTGGTCTCCAAAACCGCAACGCGAGGTTCGACTCCTCGGTCCCCCGCTCAGGAAAACGCCCCGGAAACGGGGCTTTTCCGCTTTCTAGAGCCAGATGCGGGGTGATGACGGCGCGGGGCGTGTTCCGCATGGATCCGCTGGAATCCGCTCGAATCGATCCCTTTCTATCCCTAGGGCTATCCCCTGGGTCGGCTTCAGGCAGACGACGGCGGGAGGATCTCGCCGATGTTTGGCAGCGCATAGCGGTCGAGTGCCCAGTCGAGCCAGTCGCCTTCAGCGTCGGCGAGGGCTTGCCAGGCCGGGATCATGGCCTGGGCGCCTGGGCTGAATCCCATGATGAGCGTCTCGCGGGCACGTAGCGGCCGGACGGCGCGTCGCAGCGCTACGCCGTTACGCGTTTGCGCCGTCTCCTCCGTCGTGGATGCGGCGAGGCCCGCTGCCGAACAGAGAATGATCCCCTCGGGCTTTTGATCGTCAAGCACGTCGTCGAGTGCGGACATCATGATCTGCAGCTTCTCGTCGAGTGGGCTCTGGGCCCATACCGTGAACGCCCACAAACCCGTTAGCACGGTGATGTGCAGCCATTGTGCGCCCGACTCCTTCATCTTGACCGCCTTCTCAGCGATGGCGTGGACCATCCTCCAGAAGAGATCCTCTTTGACCGTTGGGCTATGCAGAGCGCCGGCATCGGTGGCTCGGCTTGCGAGCGTGAGGGTGGCGCCGTCTAGCGAGAGCGACGGTCGCTTCCCTTCAAGGACATGGGCAGCGTTGCTCTTGACGAACTCTTCGACTGTGTCTCGCTCGCTCGGCGTGAGATGTCGGTCGAGTTTGCCTCCGATCCAGATACCTTCGGTGAGGCCGAGCATGGTCAGCCATTCCGACTCGCTCTCGGCGGCCGCGAACCTCTCTCGCGCACCCATGCTCTGAGTGAGCACCCGGATCTCCGCGATCGCGGTCCCAGCCGGGGTCGAGAACTTCACGTCGGCGGGTCGACGGTTCTCCCCACTCGGCTCGAGTTCCACGGGCCACCCGAGCCTTGAAGCTGCCGCGGCAACGGTGAGCTGCGCGCGTGTATGCAGCAGGCGTGCAGTCCGAGGATCACATCGGAGGTCGCGGAGCATGTCTGCGCCGCCGTCCCAATCGCTGCTGAGGTCGAGTCTGATCGCCCACTCCAGAGCTTCGGCTAGAGCGAGTGTGTGCGAGCCCAGGAGATCCAGGGCGAGCGGGAACCCGTCCTCGCTCTTGCTGACGGCTCGGCGCAGCCAGTCCTCGCCAAGTCGCCCATGCAGCATCTCGAGTGCCCAGTACGCAGCCTGTGCGTATGTCTCGTGTCGATGTGCGCACTCGAGCAGCGCAGCGACCTCGGTCCATCCCGGCAGTTCCGACTCTGGCGTCGGCCCGCTATCGACACCGGATTCCATCGGATTACTTCGTGCGTTCTTGGGCCTCGATCGCTCTGGCGAGATCGCCGAGCGACACGTCGAGCGTCTCGACGAGGGCACGGACGGTAGCCCACGCTGGGGCGCTCTTTGCTGACTCCAGACGGCTGACGGTGCCGAAGGTCATGCCGGCGTGGGTGGCGAGTTCTTCTTGGGTCAGGCCGCGTTGTTCGCGTAGCTGTCGGATTGCTCGGCCGAGCGCTGGGTCGGTTGGGAGGCGTGGTGGCATGGGCGGGAGCGTCGCATGGGCGAGCGCTTACGTCCATGCGCTTGAGCCCATGCGCGTGAGCGGTTATGCTCTGGCGAAATACAAGTGCCCCCGCGCCGCGTCAACGGCCGGGGGCGTGGCTCCGAGAGGTTGAGCTCCCGGCGCATAGGCAGCGTATCCCGACACGGGTTCTCTGGCCTCCCTCGCCAAGCTGTCTCCCGGCGCCTCCGACCACAGGAGGAACCGATGACGAGCACCACGCCGAAGCACCCAGCCGATGCGATACCCGACGAGATGGTCCTGGCTGCCATCGACAGGGCAGCGCGACACCGCGCGCGAGACCATGCCGATGTCCCCGTTTGGGCGATCACCGAACACCTTGGCATCGGACGCCGATCAGCGGCAGCGCGTCATGTCCGGTCGCGGCTCGTCGTCCTGGTGGAGGCTGGTCGGCTGGAGCGCTCGCGCCGCCACGGAATCCCCGCATGGGCATTGAGGCGCAGTGGACGTCGGCACCTCGCGCGCGCCAGTCGCTCGGGCAGCGTGCCCGCATTGCCCGAGTCGCCGCAGCAACGCCTCTGGCGCGATGCTCAAACGCTCGCCGAGCAGGAGATTGAGCGGTTCCGCCAGGACCTACGAACGAGCATCGACGAATCGGTGCAGATGCTCGACGCGCGCTCGGTCGCCTCGTCGGATGCGTGGTTCGAGCTGAGCGAGCAACTACGACGGGCCATGTGGCGCGTTGGCTCTGCCACGTACTGCCTGCACGAGTGGGTCGAGCCGCACGACGAGCAGGCCGACATCGACGACCGCCGCGATCCCGACGACCACAAGCTAATCGCAGCCGAGTGCGCACGCCGTAAGAGCTGGCGGGCAGGACGACGGAACCTCAGACTCTGGCAAGACAACGACACGCGGTGAGGGCGTCGGGACGATCGAGCTGCTCGACGTGGCTACGCGGCTACGCGTTCGAGGCTTTCGGCGCGCGCGTTGAAGCGTCGGCCGTCGTCCTCGTCGCCTACGCGGATCACGAAGATCTCGCTGCCGTCGATACCGAGCGGACCAAGATCCTCGACGATAACGCCCCTCCAGTTGAAGGCTGGAAGCTTCGAGGTCACGTGGTCACCGACCTTAAGTGAGCCGGCTGAGGATGTCCTGTTGCGTGCCATGATCTGAAGGTATCACCAAGGACGGGAAAGTCCGAGCGCTTGGCAGCGATCGGCTGCGACCTTATCGAGCGATGTGGCCAGTATGTTGAGCGCGCTGCGCCAGCCACGGCACGTGGCGAGGCTGATCGTCAAGGGTTCCAGAGCGCCTCGCTTGAGCTTGGCATCGATATCGTCGTGCGCGATCGCGTTGCGCCACGTGACGAGCGCCCAGAGCTTCTTGCGACGCTCGTCGTTGCGGCTGCGCTCCCTATCCACGTCGGCCCAGATGTCGAGCCCGAAGCGTGCGAAGTCGTCAGCGATCGAGTTGGGATGCGCGTTATTCCGTTCAAGCGTCGTGTTGTTCGTCAGGCTTCCATACAACAGCTCCGCGTAGTTGGCGTCGTGTGCCCCGAGCGCGATAGCGTCTGCGGTCTGCGCGTGTAGCGCGCGGGCGAATCCCTGGAAGCGCGCCGCGAGCAGCATCGTGTAGGCGTAGTTGAGCTGCTGCGTCAAGAACCGCCGGCCCGGCTTGCTCCCGCCGACTGCCTTATGCGCGTTCTCGATCTCGTCGAACGCCGCCGCCGCGTCCGATCGCCAATCCATGAGCGACTTTGAAGCCATGAGCCGCGACGCTACAGCAGCACCCCGACGCAACGCTCGCGCCGACTACGCCACACGCCGACGCACGGCACAACGGCCAGAACAGACTCGATACCAGGGGATCTACGCCCGCCACCGGCTCGACTGTGCGTTGGAGCACGACCGAGCATGCAACTGTTCACCTTCCTACTGGGGCCAGGTGTGGGACCGAACCGCTGGCAAGCCGCGCAAGACGAAGACGCTGCTCTCTATCGCCGAGGCCCGCAATGCCCGTGCCGATCTCGAAGCGACACTCCGTGCGGGGATGCTCCCAGCATCGAGCACGATGCGTGTCGCCAAGGCGATCGAGGCGTATCTCAACGCGATCGAGGCGGGCAGGGCGCTCAACAAGCACGGGCGTCCATACAAGCCGTCAGCCATTCGCGACCTACAGGGCGCGCTCGAAGGCTACGTGCAGCCCGCCCTTGGCGCACGTCAACTCGCGGACGTGCGCCGTGGCGACATCCAGCAACTCATTGACTCGATGACGCCCGAGAAGTCCGGTAGCCGCGTGCGCACGGTCGTCAACTCGATCCGCAGCCTCTACGCATGGGCATACGACCGAGAACTCGTCGAAAACGATCCCGCGTCCCGCGTGCGCCTACCAGCGATGAACGCGACGCCCCGCGATCGAGTGGCCACCGTCGCTGAGATGCAGAAGCTGCTCGACGCTCTCGACCCCGCCGACGCGCTCCCTTATGCACTCGCCGTCTACGCGACCGCCCGCAGGGCCGAGATCCGCCACGCGCGCGTCGAAGACGTGGATCTCGATCTCGGCGTGATCTACCTCGGCGCTGACGACCGCGGGCGGAAGTCGCGCGCCGCACAGCGAGCCGTCCCGGTCGCCAAGCCACTCGCGGTCAGACTGCGCCGCGAGCTCATGCGCCGTGGTCGGCCCAACCCAACAGCGCTGCTCTGCCCCGGGCGTAAGCCAGGCGCGCGAAACAGCGGCATGCTGTCATTCGAGGGATTGCAGAAGCGCGTCGATGATACGTGGGAGCCGAAGGACGAGCACGGCAAGCCGGCCGGCGCGAAGGTTGGCGAGAGGATCACAGCCCACGAGTGCCGCCACACCTGCGCTTCGTGGCTAGACGCCGCTGGGGTCCGTCCGGTACTTGTCTCGCAGATGATGGGTCATGCTGCGCCGGCGCGGCAGATAGGTGCAGCGCAGATCACGCAAGAGCGGTACACGCACGCGCTACCGGGGGATCTGGAGCGGGCGCGTGAGCAGTTCGATCGGTGGCTAGCCGACGCCGCCGACAAGCGCGCGGCAAACTAGCGTTGTCATAGGCGGTCCCGTCATCATCGACTGTATCAGCAGCTTTGTTACGTCGGTGCCCTCCCTGCTTGATGCCAGGGTGCGGGTGTGCAGCATCAGTCCGCAATCCACAGGAGCTCGTGCACACTGTTTCTTGCGACACCATGGCGTGCTCCGAGTGTGGAGTGGTTCGTCTTGATCGGTCGCTGTCGTATAACGGTCTTGAAATGCTCTTGAAGTACAGTTTCCGGGTCAATGCCGCAGTCCGCATTTAGCAGTCCGTTGCTCGGGTAGCTAAGAATGAGCGTGCAGTTGCGGGCTGCTGCAGCTGCAGCGAGTCGGTCCATTGCGGAATGAACGCGGCTCTTTAGTGAAAACGGCGTCACGAATCTATCGCTGCGATAACGCCCTTTTCCGGTGATGTTTGGATAGTCGTAAAGGGTGAGGGTCTCAAGCACGTGGTAGTAGCGCGAATAATGATCCTTGGAATATGGCGGGTCCGCATATACAACACCGTCACGGAAACCAATCTCATCAAGGCTTCCCCACACATCCAGTGCATCGGATTGCAAGATCCGATTCTTCGTTCGCCATGCGGCGGAGCCATATGGCCTCAGCTCTTTGAGCTCGCGCAAGAACTGGCTCCAGATACCGCGGCGTCTTTGGCGGATGATCCTCACCAAGCCCTCTGGAGTAGAAGGGCGCAGATACTGTGCGAAGTGCCCAGTCGTTGCTGCTGCACAGCTCGCGGCCTGCAGCAACGCCACAAGCGCCCAGCTTGCCTCTGCCGATGTGAGATGCCCATCTGCCCGTCCGCGATCGATTGCATAGCGAATGCTGTCGATCGCGATCGCCTGACGCAGGCCAAAATATCCCCAGGCGAAGCAGAGGGTCGCAAGTCTGTAAGGAACCCCTCGCGTGGGTGCGGCCGATAGACACATCACCTCGTTGGCGAGCACTTGGTCATTCGCGGCATGCCTCCAAGCGTCGTACAGTCGTCGGTAGCCACGCGCATCGGACGCGGCGATGACTTGATGCTCGCGCTCAACATCGCCTCCGAATCGCTCAAGGAGTTGGTGCTCGTTGTACAGATAGCTGCGACGGAGCGCGCCGTTGATCCGGTCCTGGCTCGGCGGCATCTCAGGGCTCGCAAGCAGGCATTCTGCGACGAGTACTGCATAGCTCTGCACATCGTTGCCGACCACCGTCCGGCCGCTGTGGGCGATCGATCCTGCCACCGAGCACATGCCGCAGAACAGATCAAGAAACATTCGCTCAGCACTGCGACGGCGGACAAGGCGGGCGACGATCGGCGCGACCTCGTGCTTGTTGCCCATATAGCGGATGCGACTCGGCATATCGTCATCTTCGAGGATTTGCGGCCGTCGCGCTTGCCCCTTGGATCGCAACAACGCTCTCAGAAGCTGGTGCGATCGTTGCCGAGCCGTTATTGTTCCCAAGCCCATGTCACGATTCAACGCAGCCAGCACGAACGCGTCGATGAGCGAGCCATGCTTCGAGCACAATGATCCGGATGCGACGCTCGCGAGTCTTGCGGGGCTCGGCCTATCTGCGGCAACGCTCGCCTGTGTGCCGCGCAGCGAGTGGCGCCCCCTGCAGGCCGAGCTGGACCGCTTCTACGCGTACGGCTACGGTGGCGCTACGCAGCGCACGTTCCTGCACTCCCCTCATCCGAGGCTGAAGGGCCAGACGCCCGCCGAGGCGTTGCGCGCAGGAGACCAGATCTCGCACGTTTGCGCTGCCCTCCACTCGACGCTGCGTACTCTGCACCTCAGTTAGCCAGCGAGCACCTCAAGGGCCGGTGCCTGTGGTGGGTCCAGCGAGATCGGTGCGGTGCTTACTCGCAGCGTGACGAGTTCCCCGCTACTTTCACGGTCATCATCGCTGCCGAAGATTCCTGAGCTCACTCGCCACACCGGTACGGGTGTACTCGCGCTCGCCGCGACCAGCATGCAGGTAGCGGCGAATATCTTAGGGCCAAGCGGCAGGAGCAGCGGACGGGCCGGCCTTCCCGCCGTGTCAGCGAGATGTCCCGCCTGGATCATCTGCACCAGCACCTCAAGATCGCAGAACGTGCGAAACGGATCGCTAATCGCGTAGCGGTGCGGTGCCTTGACATCCGGAAGCGCCAGCACGCTCTGGTTCGCATGCTGAACGGCGATTTCGAAGCGACTGTCGCTGCCGATTGGGAAGAATGGAAGCGCCACCTGTGGTGCGAACTCATCTACAGCGCTCGCGGCGCGTTCGGGCTCGTAGCCAAGGCCGAAGACAAGGACAAGCGGCTGCTCGGGGTCCGCCGGTGCGCCCGCAAATTCAGGAAGGACCGGATCGAGTGCCTCGGTTGCATCTGGAACCTCTTGTGGAGCTGGCTTGTAGCGAGCGGGCGTATAGAGCAGGTCAACCGTGATCCGTGCGTCGTCGGGGAGGGTCATGATGGCTTGTACAACCCCGGCGATCCGGGGGCGTGACATGCTGGAGACATCCACGGCCACAAGATCTTGGCCAGCCTTTGCCAGATCTGACAGCCAACCGGTTACCCACGCGCAGAAACTCTCGTCGTCCAGTCTGCGCACGTCTGCCCCAATTGCGTCCATGTGTTGGCGGTTGCGCTTGTAGATTGCGTTGTGGCCACGATGAAACTCCACGCCTGCAATCGAATCGACGCTGGGTTGTAGGCTTTTTGCGATCGCGCTGCTCCGTGTCTCGTAGCCGACACTACACAGCAGCGCACCGTATGCGCGACCAATCGCTGCATGCTCAAGACGCTCCGGTGCCACCGGCGCCAAGTACAGAGCCCGCCTCACAGATCCCCCATGTCGGCATCATCTTCCGATATTTCGTCGGCAAGTGTGAGTTGACCAGATACGCTGCCGCCAAGGATCGTGCTCAGTCCAACCTCCTTGTCCAGTCGCAGCGGAAGTCCGTAGATCGGCGCAACAATATATGCACAACGAAACCTGGTCCCGATCAGCTTGCCAAGGCCACCCCCGCCGGTCGGTACCTCGATTACTGCCCCACGGTTAATCAGCGCCCTCAACGAGTTTACAATCGTATCGGAGAACTCTGCGTCGACGCGAAAGCTCCCACACGGGTCGGCTGTGAACGAGCCCCTGATGTACTGGTTGCGGAAATATTCCGCAATTCGGCGTAGCAGGCGCTTCGGGCCGTCATCCGCATCCATATGCGTGCCGCGGACGGGCAAGATCCGCAGGTAGCCTTCGAACTCCCGCGCCGCAGCTAGAAGTCGGCTCGACTGGCGCTCAGGCGCAATAACACCGCCGTCGTCATCCTGCAGCAGACTGTCACACACATGGTTTAGCCACCGGGGGTTGGCCTCCATCATTGCGTAGAAGGCTTCCTTCCCGCTGTAGAGAGCAACGTTGCGTCGGCTTCGCAGGCGCGCTCCTTGCGTCCCGGGCCTGTGGGTCGGGCGGCGGATATAGGCGGCCCGAAGGGCCACAATCGGCATGACCTTTCGGAGTCTGGCGCGGAGATCATCCTCAAGCTCGTGTGCGTGGGCAAGAACGATCTCGTTGCTTTCAAGCCATCTAGTAAAGCTCGGGTCGATTGCTGCCAGTTCGGATAGCAGTTCCCCATAGGCCGAGTCAGGGGCATAGACGCCCGGTGCGTCCTCGTTTCCCTCTGGGTCAATTGCAACCACACTCGTTGCACCCAGAACCCTGTCGGGATCATCGTGCCCGTCACGCTCGCGAAGACGAGCGCGGAACAGCGCCTCCGTAAAGGGGAACGCCTCGCGCTTATTGGCGAACGTCAACCGCAGCGTCGTGAAGTCGTTGCCCTCCTGTGGGCCGAGCGGTTGGCCGAAATCGACCTTCGCGTTCTCATATGGTGCATAGGAGACCTTGAACAGGAACAGGCGGTCAGTACCACGTAGCAAACGCATGATCATCCGGTTGATCACCGGAGGGATGAGCTCCGCCTCGTCGAACAGGAATGCCCAACGACCCTCTCGCTCGTCGCAGAGTGCGTTGTAGCGCTCAACGAGACTGACTGCACAGGCGATCAGATCTAGGTGAAGGAGTGGCTCTTTGGACATAAGGCGGTCGCGTTGACTTGCAGTCACACGACTGATGGCCGAGCGCATAGCGCTGATGCGCCCGATGGCGTCGCTGAGCGCCGTAGAGAGATCCGCAAGGTCGGCGACAGGCCTGAGATTCCATGCCGCAGCAACGGACCGTGCTAGGTGCTGTTGATCCAAGTAATCGATCGAGACGCGCCGGTAAGGGTGAAGTCCATTGGGGGCGGGCAGTGTCCGCTCTGCCGCCGCCCGTACGAGTGCGCGCAGGCAGTGAAGTGTGAAGACGGCGATTGCGAACAGCTCGCCACCCTCCGCGCTCAGCTCGAGAGCCTCGAGTTGCTTGGCCCATGCTTGATCTCCCGGAACTAGAACCCCTGTGTAGGCGACGGCCGCCCTAAACTCCTCTGCGCCCGGACCTGCGTAGCGCTCAAGCGCAGGCGCCTGCAGCATCCTCATCAGCGTTGTCTTGCCGGAGCCGCGAGGCCCCACAAGAACGGTGTTGTTGCCCTGCAGCAGCTTGCCAAACGTCTGAAGCGGAGGCACGAATTTCTCCGTCAGCCGTGTTAGCTCAAGATCCTTCGCGTTGTAGTCACCGCCAAAGATGGCGATCGAGGGGTAGGAGAGCTCGGGGCTCATGGCAGCACCAACCGGTCGAGGCGCCCGTGGAGATCAAGCTGTACGTGGCCGCCGTGCTCCTCTAGGGCAGAGATGAGTCGCTCGATATCTCTTGGCAACATGAACTCAAGCCTTGGCTCGCGCTTCAATAGGGCTGCGCGATCCAACGTCAGCAGGGCATCTTTTTTGGCGTGCTCAATCAGCTCACGCGCAAGCGAACGACCATCGCGACGGTGCCCAAACCCCGCGTTCGCCGGCAGCCCATCTCTAGCTGCGGCCTTCTCCCAGCCAGTCAAGGCGCGCCAAGTCCAAGATCGCACCTGACCAGCGAGACCGAGATGAATCTTCTCACATTGCTCGACCGGAAACTCGATCAGATGGAACTGGTTGCGGACATGTGTGCCGAGCCGTCCTAGCAGGACTGCGCCGACCGACCCTGATGCGAGGCGCACTGGGGCGTTGCCGGTCCCGGAGAGGTAGCCGAGATCGGGCTCATGCTTGTGCCCATGAACCACGAACCATGGTCCGTCGAGCTCATCGAGCAGGCGCACGAGTTGGTCGCCTCCCTCCATTTGGCTGCGATCATCAGGGTTTAGGTGCGTGGAGGGCAATGGGTGGTGATGGCACATCAGTACGTTGACATCCTGCACACGTCCGGCCAGCAGCGTCTTGAGCGCGACAAGTGTCTCTGCAGAGATCTCACCGTGATCATCCTCGGCGGCATCGCTATCTAGCTCACGCATCAGTGTGCTATTCAGGCTCACCACTTGCCAACGCTCGCCTTCGTGTAGTGAGATCCGCCGCGACCAGTAATCGTCCGCTGTGACGTGATCACATCCGGGAAAGGGCGGGGCGAGGTCACGCAGGCCCTGCGCAATTAACTCGGGCTTGTGAGTGCCACGGCTGTCGATGTCGTGGTTCCCGGCGGTGGCAATCAACGCGTCAGCCCCAAGCCTTGTTCCGAGATCCTCGAGACGCTCCCACACGTAGGGCAGCGCCTCCCAGCGTGCTTGGTCGCATAGATCGCCTGGGCACAGCAGCACGTCGGCCGAAAGTGCTTCGGATTCAATAAAATTTCCCAGGCCAGCCAGCGGGTTGCTACCGGGATCATGCTCCTCACTCTGCACCCATGTCGACGCGGGCGTTGTTGCGCTTCTTCCCGGTCGAGCGTGGCAGTCGCTAACGACTGCCATCCTGATAATACGCTCACTCATCGAGAGCTGAACGCTGTGGGTGCGACGGTGAGCTTGGGGGGAGCCTGGATCAGCATGTCAGAATGAGCGCGGAGATCGGGCGCGACGCGGACGATATATGCTTGAGCGCGGACGTGGGGTGTCGTGCGCCCCTCGCGGTAGTAGCTCGAAGCAAGACATCTACTCACCGGGCTCTCGATGCGGTCGCGACTGCAGCGCTCGCCGGATGGTGCGAGCAGTACAGCCTCATCTGAAGTCACGATCCTTGAGCTGCTCGTGGTGCTGTTCTATCCCTAGGCCTATCCCTACGGACTTTGATACTCCGTATCTGTTGGTCGAAGCGCCCTCTCGCGCCGGTCTCCAAAACCGCAACGCGAGGTTCGACTCCTCGGTCCACCGCTCAGGAAAACGCCCCGGAAACGGGGCTTTTCCGCTTTCTAGAGCGGTTTTGCGAGTAGATCGCTTGCGGGCGGCGGTCTGCATCGATCCGCTGGAATTCGCTCCGATCTAGAGGTTTCGATCCCTACGGGCGGTTCTCGGAGATCAGTGCGTCGACGTGATCGCGAAGTCGCTGAGCCCGAGAGGGCGCCAGTGAGCCATAGCCATGCAGTGCGCTTTCGAGGAGGTCTCCCCAGTAGGGATGGTCGACGACCGTCGCTAGCCCGTGGGATATGTACTCCCGCAGCTCACGCGGCTCTGCGTTGAGCTCCGCGAGCAGCTCGACTCGGCCGTCAATCAGGACAAGGACGTCATGAAGATCGAGGCTCCGAAGCAGGTCTCCTTTGCCTCGCCCGCTCCAGGCCGCGAGCTTCGTCGCGATGATGGTGGGCGGGGTCGCCGCGCGAATGCGCGTGCCGGATGTCAGTTCTTGCTCGAGGGCCGTCTCGAGGGCGTGCGGGTACCACGGGTTCGAAAATCCGAGCACGCTCTCGTCCTGCGGCATTACATCCAAGATCAGGCCGGTCGCGCTGTGCCTCCAGCGGCAGATCACCCGCGAGTCGCTCGCCTCTTGGAACCCACGTTCCGTGAGTCGATCCCCAAGCTTGTAGTAGTCGACGCGTGTGGTGACCGCACTGATTACGTCCACATCGTCTGTCGCTCGTGTCGCCGGCGCCGCCGGATCGCTGACCCACAGGTAGATGCTTGCACCCCCCAGGAAGACCACCTCGTCAACGAGCGGTCCAAGCGCAGCGGCGGCCGACTCGAGCAGTTCGGCACTCACGGCTGTTCGGGTGAGGATTTTCGCGAAAGCGCCGTATGTAGCTCCTCGGCGGCGACTTGGCGAACGCGAGCGTCGCCGGCGCGTAGGGAGTCGATGATGGCGAGGAGGCTTGAGAGCGCAGGGCTTTCCCGGCTGGCCTGTACAGCGGCGGGGTGTAGTGGCCGAAGTGCCTGGCCTCGTACGGCGCCGTCGACGTCAGGCCATACGGGCGGTGGCTCGTCGCTTTGCTGTCGGACTCTTCGGGCGATGGGCTCCGCCGCCCAGGCTGCAGGCGTCCCGCGCGTCAGCTCGCCTGGAGCTGCAGGCGCGATGAACCGCGCCGCATGCGCCAGCAGCTCCTCGAAGTTCGCCCTGTTGACCTGTTTCGAGGTGCTTCTGTAGAGGCCCGCGTCCTCAGCTCGCTTGAGTGCGCGATGTACGAGTGTGTGGTCGACGTGAAGCTCTCGAGCCAGCTCGCGCAGGGTTGGATTCTTGTCTGCGTTGGCAACGGTGCCGGCGAGGACATAGATGTCTGAAGAGCCAAGCATCCATAAATTGTAGCATGTTGCGCAACATGCAACAGATTTCTGCGGATCCGTCCAGGGGGGGAAGGCGCTCGCTTAGAATCGCACTCAGTGAGCTACCGAACGGTTCCTTGCATACTTTGGCACCGTTCAGTGTCACGCTAAACTTGCTACCAAACAGTGGCAAGGAGCATCCGTCCCATGAGAGCGCGATCGATACGAGACTTTGCAGCCGCAGTGCGCGGCCGTCGCAGGGACCTGGGCATGACACAGGCCGCCCTTGCCGAGCGAGCTGGCGTCTCGCGCAAGTGGATCTACGAGTTCGAGGCCGGCAAACCGAATGCCGAGCTCGGCCTGATCCTTCGAGTGCTTGACGCCCTCGGTTTCCAGCTCGAGCTCAGTCTCGACGAGCCGGCGCAGGCCAGTGTCGTGGGTCAGGCCGTGGATCTCGATGCGTTGATCGAGGAGTACCGACACCGATGACCGACACCCTGACGGTCATTCTCGACGACGCCGTGGCCGGCACCATCACTCGCCTGAAGGGTGGGCGACTGCGGTTCGACTATGACGACGCGTACCGCGCGACACCGAGCGTGAGCCCTCTATCGGTGTCTATGCCGACGTCGGTTCGTACCCACTCCGACGGTGTCGTCACCCCCTGGCTTTGGGGCCTACTGCCGGACAACGAGGCCGTGCTCGCCCGGTGGGCGCGCGACTTCCAAACGTCCGCATCGCCTTTCGCGTTGTTGTCGACCCCGATCGGCCATGATTGCGCTGGTGCGGTCCGGTTCGCGCGGTCTGCCGAGGTTGACGATCTCGTTGCGCAGCCGGGAGAGATCACATGGCTGGGCGAGCATGACGTCGCACAGCGCCTGCGCGAGTTGCGGGAAGACTCGACGTCGTGGCTGGGTCGAGACTTCAGCGGCCAGTTCAGCCTCGCCGGAGCGCAGGCGAAGACCGCGCTGCTGTTGCAGGAAGGGCGCTGGGGGCTGCCGTCCGGATCGGCCGCGACGAGTCACATCCTCAAGCCGGCCGTCACGGGTTTCGATGAACACGACCTGAACGAGCACCTCTGTCTCGACGCGGCGAGGCGCGCCGGTCTCGTGGTGGCACGCACCCGCATCGGGCAGTTCGAGGACGAGAGCGCCATCGTCGTCGATCGCTACGACAGGCGACTCGTGGGCGGACAGTTGACGAGGATCCACCAGGAGGATCTTTGCCAAGCCCTCGGCGTGCACCCAGAGCGCAAGTATCAGAACAGAGGGGGGCCGGGGCCGGGCGATATCGCGCGTCTGATGCGCGACGTCATGCCTTCGCGCCCCGCAGACGATGCGATTTGGCGCTTCTTCGATGCGCTCGCCTGGAACTGGCTGATCGTGGGGACCGACGCGCACGCCAAGAACTACTCGCTCTTGCTCGCTGCCGCGGATGTTCGCCTGGCGCCGCTGTACGACATCGCGTCCCACCTGCCCTACGGCACCCATGAGCGCAAGCTGCGCTTCGCGATGAAGCTCGGCGGCGACTATCGCGTCATTCCCTTCCACGACACCTGGCTCGCGGTCGCGAAGGAGCTCGGCCTCGACCCGGACGCGACTCGGGAGCGGCTGTTCGAGCTTGCGCGACGCGCCCCCGACGCGTTTGCGGAGGCTGCAGCGGATCCAGATGTGGCGACTCTGAACCGCCCGCTGCCGGATCGGCTTGTAAGCCTCGTCGCTGACCGGGTGAAGCGCTGCCTCGCGATCCTCGGCAACAAGTTCGATTCGTAGTCGGCGCAACGCTCATGTTCGCCGGCCGCAGTGCCGATACCTCTGCTATTCTCCATCAAACAGATAGAGAATCTGAGGAAAGATGAGAGTCGACGTACACCAACACCTTTGGACTGAGCCGCTCGTGGAGGCGCTGGCGGCGCGCCGTGAGCTGCCGTTCGTGCGCTTCGAGCACGGGCTGACGGTGCTCTACCTCGCGGGCGAGCGTCCCTACGTGATCGATCTGCGAAGCGAGGATCCGGCGCAGCGCTCGGCGCTCGTCGAGCTGGACGGCCTCGATAGAGCCCTGCTGTGCCTGTCCAGCCCGCTGGGCGTGGAGTGGTTGCCGCGTGAGCAGTCGTGCGAGCTGATCGACGCGTATCACGACGGCGCGCTCTCGATAGAGGAGCCGTTCGGGGTGTGGGGCGCGATTGCGCTCGACCGCGTCGACCCCGATGACGTCGATCGCGCTCTCGAGCGCGGCTGCGTCGGGATCTCCCTGCCCGCGGGTGCGATCGCGACGGTCGAGGCGGTGGCCGGTCTGCGCGCGGTGCTCGCCCGTCTGGAGCTGCGCGGAGCTCCGCTGTTCGTGCATCCAGGCCCCGGAGCGAGCTCGGGCGCACCGTGCGTCGTGGGCGACGCCTCCTTCGACGATCCGCTGTGGTGGCCCGCGCTGACGAGCTACGTCGCGGGGATGCACTCCGCGTGGCTTGCCTTCCTCACCGCCGGACGCGCGAGCCATCCGAGGTTGCGCGTGGTGTTCTCGATGCTCGCGGGCCTCGCTCCGCTGCACGTGGAGCGCCTCGCATGCCGGGGCGGGCCGAGCCCGTCCTCGCCCGACCCACTCGTCTTCTACGACACCTCCTCCTACGGTCCCGCGGCGCGGCGGGCGATGGAGGGAGTGGTGGGCGCGCAGCAGCTGCTCTATGGCTCCGATCGACCGGTGGTGGAGCCGGGCGTGTTCGGGATGCCCGACGCGCTCGACTGGGAGCCCGTTGTCGACGGCACGCGGCGCGCGCTGGGGGCGCTGGTTTCGCCGAGAGGCCTGGTCGCGCGATGAGCCCGCCGACGACGCTGATGCCCGCTCAACCGCGCTCACGTTCCGTCGTGCCGCCCACCATCGGTGGGCCGGCGGGCGTTCCGCGCCCGCTCGGGCGCGACCTCTCCGGCCCCGAGTTGGAGGACTTCGTCAGCGCGCTGGCGGATCGTCCCGAGCTGTGGATCGACATGGTCAAGCACGACAGCACCCAGCGCGTGTACGAGGAGCTGCTCAGCGACGAGCACCTCACCGCGTGGCTGATCTGCTGGATGGACGATCACGACACGGGCTTCCACGATCACGACGTGTCCGCGGGCGCGGTGGCGGTGGTGAGCGGCGCGGTGTGCGAGGAGCGTCTCGCGATCGACGGGCCGCCGCGCAAACGCACCTGCCGGGTGGGCGAGAGCTTCCACTTCGCCCCCGCGGACATCCACCGTGTGTGCCACGCGGGCGCCGACCCGGCGGTGACGCTGCACGTGTACTCGCCGCCGCTGTTGCGCATGGGCGCGTATGAGATCGGCGCAGACGGCGTGCTGGCACGCCATCCGATGTCCTACCAGCAGGAGCTGCGCCCGATCGCGCCGACGGCGTAGTCAGCGCGTCGGCTTGGCGCCGGATCGGCATTCGACGCCGTCCTCGCGCGCGATCAGGATCGTGCTCACCATCTCGGGCGCGAACAGGCCGTGATCGATCACGCCGGGGGTGGCGCTGAGCCTTGCGGCGAGCTCGCGCGTGTTTCCCACTGGGCCCATGTAATCCGCGATCAGCCCGCCGTCGGGGCTCGGCTCGACGGCGCGCAGCTGGGTGGGGGAGAGGATCGTGAGCGTGCGCTGGACTCCGAAGCGCAGCAGCTCGAGCGGCACCGGCGGCGCGAGATCTCTAACGGCCTTCTCCGCGGAGGCGATCACCACGAAACGCTCGGCGGCCGCGGCGACGATCTTCTCGCGTGTGTGCGCGCCGCCGCCGCCCTTGACGAGCCATCCGTGTGGGTCGACCTGATCGGTGCCGTCGATCGCGATGTCCAGCTCGCCGAGCTCGTCGAGCGTATGAACCGACAGGCCGAGCGCCTGCGCGGCGCGTTCGGTCGCGGGCGAGGTGGCGACGCAGCGCAGGTCCCTCAGGCCGCGCGCGGCGACCGCGGGCAGCAGGTGCGCGACGGTGGAGCCGGTGCCGAGCCCCACGCGCATGCCGTCCTCGATCAGCTCGGCCGCCGCCACCGCGGCGGCGTGCTTCTGACGCTCGCTCGCGTCGGCGTCGCTCAGCGCCGCTCGCTGCCGCTCAGTCGCACCAGAGGACGCCATGGCGCGGACGTTACCGATCCGACGTTGTCCCTGAGGCGCACACGATCCGGCGATGCGGGGCCATGGAGGAGAAAGCCCTGTCCCACGGCGCAGTCGAGTTCACGCGCGAGCGCTAGCTGGCGGTTCGTCTCGATGCCCACCGCGACGGCCGTCAGCCCGGCCTCCTTGGCGAGCGCGATCGTGGCGGCGAACATCGCGCGTCTCTCCTTGTCGCGGTCGAAGCTCGAGATCAGGACGCGGTCGAGCTTGACGACGTCCAACGGCAGGTTGCTCGGCAGCCCCAGCGAATACTGGCCGGAGCCGAATTTGTCGAGCGCGATCGACACGCCGAGGCGCTTGACGTCCTTCAGGGCGGAGCGTGCGCGGTCGGGGTCGCGCAGAACCGCGTCCTCGCTGACCTCCAGGCACAGCGCGCGGCCGGGCAGCCGGCAGTAGGCGAGCTCCTCACGGACGCGCTCGGCGAGATCCATCTCGGTGAGCTCGCGCGCGGAGATGTTGACCGACACCGGGATCGCGATGCCCCCGCGGCGCCAGATCTCGGCCTGCGCGAGCGCGGCGTGGAGCACCCAGTTCCCGATCTGCACGATCAGCTCGCTCTCCTCCGCGGGCGGGAGGAACGTGCCCGGGAGCAGATCGCCGCTGCTGCTGGTGCGGTCGACATCGCGCGGACGCCAGCGCACGAGCGCCTCGCAGCCGATCGCCTGGCCGCCGGCGAGCGGGAGGATCGGCTGGTAGGCGAGCAGCAGCTCGTGGCGCGGCAGCGCGTCGCGCAGGCGCCCGCCGATCTGCATCTGCTCGCTGACTTCCTGGCGCAGGCTCTCGTCGAAGATCTCCAGGCGCCGCCCGCCGGCGCCCTTCGCGCGGTACATCGCGAGGTCCGCCTCGCGGAGCATGCCCTCGGGGTCGGTGTCCGGGCTGTGGGAGACCGACACGCCCACGCTCGCGAGCATCGCGAGTTCGGTCGTGCCGACCGGGAAGGGGCGCTCGAGCGCGTCGAGCACGCGCTCGGCGAGCGCCAACGCCTCGCCGTCGCTCTCGATGTCCTCGGCGAGGATCACGAACTCGTCGCCACCGAGCCGCGCGACGGTGTCGCTGTCGCGCATCAGCTCCGACAGCCTTTCGGAGATCCCCACGAGCAACCGATCGCCGACGTTGTGGCCGAGGTTGTCGTTGACCGCCTTGAACTTGTCCAGGTCGATGAACAGCATCGCCACGACGCCGCCGGAGCGGTGCAGACGCGCGAGCGCCTGACGCGCCCGATCCATCAGCAGCAGACGGTTCGGTAGGTGCGTGAGCGGATCGTGCAACGCCTGACGCTCGAGCACCATGCGGTCGGTGACGTCCTTCGCGGACGCGTACCACGTGTCGCCGTCGCGGCGGGCGCTCCAAAGCAGCCAGCGCCACGAGCCGTCGCGGTGGCGGTAGCGGTTGCTGAAGCTCTCGAGCTCGGCCTCCCCGGTCTGCTCCTCGGTGCCGGTGCGGATCAAAAGCAGGGTCTGCTCGGCGTCCTCGGGGTGGATGAAGTCCTCGATCGGACGCGACTGCAGCTCGTCGAGCGTCCAGCCGAGCAGGTGCTCCCAGGCGGGGTTCAGCAGCGTGAAGCGGCCGTCGAGTGAGATCGTGGCCAGCAGGTCGCTGGTCATCTCGAACAGCCGGGCGATTCGCGCCTGGCCGTTCGGAGTCGATCCGTTGCTCCCGTTGGGAGGAGTGCTCGTTGCGTGGTCGTCCATTCCTGCTCTTCACGTCGGCCCGCGGACGACGCTGCTCGGGGGCGCTCGGCCCCCACTGGACGTATTGTCTAGCCGGCCTTTCCAATGGCCGGAATGCCGTCCGCGGAGCCCGCGGATTGGCCGACTACGGTCGGCGCGGTGCGCAGGAAGCGCCACACCGACAGGAACATCATGATCGTCATGATCCCGGCGCTGGATGCGCACCACTCGCAGATCGCGTGGATCGAGAACAGCTCCCGGTAGGTGAGGTAGGCGCTGAAGCCGAAGCCGACGAGCGTGAACGCCATCGTCGCGAGCCGGCTGTTCTCGCTTTCGGGCACCAGCAGCGAGCCGAGGATCCCGATGTAGCCGAGCAGTCCGATCAGCGCGACGGGCACGCCGGCGAGCTTCGAGTAGACCGACGTCTGCACTTTCAGGCAGCTGCCGCCCGCGGTGCATACGGGCTTGATGCCCGAGTAGTGCACGTAGGTGAGGTAGCTGGCCACGCCGAGGCCGATCACCGTGAGGACGGTCAGCGTGATCCTCAGGGTGCGGGCGCTCATCGCGACGCCTATGCCTTGAGCAGCTTTTCGATCGCTTCGTTGAACCCGGTGGGGTCGGTGAGCGATGAGTATTCGTACTTGGTCATCGCGCCGCCGGACTTGCCGATCAGGAACGACGGGGTGCCGTTGAAGCCGGCGTTGGCGGCCGCTTCGCCGTCCGCTTCGATCTGCTTGACGAGCGTCGTGTCGTTGCGGTCGGCGGTCCACGTGCCGAGGTTCAGCCCGGGAATCTGTTTGGCAATGCCCTGGAGGTAGCTTTCGGTGACGTAGCCGGTTTTCTCTTCGCCCTGCTCGTGGTAGAAGGTCTCGATGAAGTTCCAACCCTTGTCCTGCTTGCCCGCGGCCAGCGCGGCCACCTGCTGGGATCTGAACACTTCCCGTTCGGGGCCCGTGGCTGTTTCCAGCGAGCGATATTCGATCCGCAGCTTGCCCGTGCGCACGAACTTCTTGATCACCGTCGGCAGGGCCCCCAACGTGAAGTCCTTGCAGATCGGGCACTCCAGGTCGCCGAAGTACTGCATCGTCACTGGCGCTGTGGGATTGCCCAGGGTGTTCCCGCTCTGGGGGATGCCTGCGACGAGCGCGGTCACGACCTTTTCGGTTTCGCCAGCGGCTTTGCTCCCGGGAGCGACTTTCTTGGCACTGCTGCCGCCGCCCGTCGCGACCAGGATGACGACGATCGCGACCACGACCACCACCACGACGCTCGCGAGCTGGGTCAGCCTGGTTCGGCGTGCCGCACTCGCCGCCTCGGCCTCCTCCAACGCTCGGCGCTGGTCGCGCGCCTGCTCGCGACGCTGCTTGCGGGTCAGATCCTCTTCGTCGCTCTCAACTGGGCTCATGGGTGGGAACTTTTACAGATTTCTGCTCAACGGTGCCTAAGTATTGTTTCGAGGGGTCTCCGAGAGCCACACAGACGGAGGCCTGGCTCTGCCCCGGTAGCTCAGCTGGATAGAGCAGCGGACTTCTAATCCGCAGGTCGCTGGTTCGAATCCAGCCCGGGGCACTTTGCGGCGATCGGTGCTCCTCTGATGTTCTTGGCCACGGCGCTGCTGTACCCGTGCGTGCTCGTGGTGCTGTGCTTGGGCGCGGGGCTGCTGGTCGATCGCGCGAGCGGCGGGTTCCTCCCCGTCGCGCTGATGTTGAGCGTCGGTACGGCCGCGTTGATCTCGCTGTCGCAGCTGACGACGTACGTGCACTGGCTGGCCCCCGCGACGCCGTACCTGATGCTGGCCGTCGCGCTCGCCGGCTATTGGCTGGGACGAACGAGAGCACGGGAGCTGTTGGCGCGTGTACACGCGCACGCGCCGGCGGTGGCAGCGGCGCTGCTCGCGTACGCGCTCGCGCTCGCTCCGGTGCTCCTCGCGGGGCGGCCGAGCTTCTCTTCATATATGGCCCTGGCGGACTCCGCGGTGCACCTGATCGGCGCGGACTACCTGGTCCGTCACGGTCAGGACTACGCGCACCTCGATCTGCGCAACTCCTACGGGCAGTTCATCCACGCCTACTACGGCACGGGCTACCCCTCGGGCGCGGACACGCTGTTCGGCGGCAGCGCGGCGCTGCTGCGCCTGCCGCTGATCTGGGCGTTCCAGCCGTTCAACGCGTCGCTGCTCGCGATCGCCGTGGGGCCGGCGTGGCTGCTCGCGCGTCGGCTGGGGCTGGAGGGCGCGTGGGCGGCGCTGGCGGCACTGAGCGTGGTGGTGCCGGCGCTCGTGTACGCGTATGAGCTGCTCG
The DNA here is from genome assembly GCA_964588985.1 of uncultured Solirubrobacteraceae bacterium. Taxonomy (GTDB): domain Bacteria; phylum Actinomycetota; class Thermoleophilia; order Solirubrobacterales; family Solirubrobacteraceae; genus Palsa-744. Next base: position 16,204 of record CAZPQW010000020.1, on the reverse strand, counting down.
GGTCGGTGAAGGAGGTCGCGGCGATGCCGCTGATCCTCACGCTCGGCTGCCTGGTCGTGGTGCATCGCGACTGGCTGCGCGGGCCGCCCACCCGGGCGGTCCCGTTTGCGCTTGTGCTCGCCGGCGGGGTCTCGGCGCTGGGGACGGCGTTCGGTGCGTGGGGGCTCGTTGCGACGCTCGTGCTCGCGGCTGTGCTCACGCGGGATCTGCGCGCGCATCGGGATCTCGTTCGCCCGACAGTCGTGTTGACGTGTTGCGCCGCGGCGACGCTGCTCCTCGCGGCATGGCCAACGTGGAGTGATCTGTCGGGATCGTTGAACGTCGCCCAGAACATCGCCGCGACCGCCAACCCCGGCAACCTGCATTCGCCGCTGCGAGCGATCCAGGTGTTCGGCGTGTGGCTTGGGGGCAGCTACAAGCTCGAGCCGACCGGCGCGGCGCTCGACGTCACGCACGCGCTCGTCGCGGTTGCATTGCTCGCCGCGGTGGTCGGCGCGGTACACGTGCTGCGTCGCCGCACGCACGCGCTGGCGGGCTGGCTTGCGCTGATGCTGCTCGCGTGGCTGGTGGTGACGCAGCTGGTTACGACGTGGGGCGCGGCGAAGACGCTGATGCTCACCTCGCCGGTGGTGGTGTTGCTGGCGTGGGGTGGGGTGGTCGCGTTGAGAGCGCTGCCGCGGCGGTGGGTGGCGGTTTCCTCCGCGTCACTGCTCGCGCTGACGCTCCTCGGTGGGGAGATCGCCTCAGACGCGATGCAGTACCACGTGGCGAACCTCGCGCCGACGGCTCGCTACGAAGAGCTCGCATCGCTGGGAAAGCGTTTCGCCGGACAGGGGCCGACTCTGTTCACGGACTTCGACGAATGGTCCATGTATGAGCTGCGCAACCTCGACGAGGGAGGCCCCGACTTCGTGTATCCGCCGGCTGCGCTCGCCGCGGCGGCCGGCGGCTACGGCGACCCGGTGGACCTCGCTCGCGTGTCGCCGGCGGCGCTGCGCTCCTACCCGTTGATAGTCACTCGCCGCGACCCGGCCGCGACCAGGCCGCCGGCTGCGTACCGGCTGGTGTGGCAGCGCTCCTACTACCAGGTGTGGCGCCGCATGCCGGGTGCCGGGCCTGCGCTCGCGCACGTCCTGCTCCACGGCACCTCCAGGGCCCAGTGCCGGCAGATCAGACGCCTCGCGAGAGCGGCCCGCCGGCCCGCTCGTCTGGTGGCTGCGCGTTCACCGGAGCTCGTGAGCGTTCACGTGCCGTTCGCGGCTCTCCCCGCCGGTTGGGGGCGCCAGCGCGCGGCCGTCGTGATGAAGCGCCCCGGACGTCTGTACGCGACGTTTCGCGTTCCGACGGCTGGCAACTGGGAGGTGTGGGTGAAGGGGCAGATCATGCCGACGGTCGAATTGAGCATCGACGGCCGTCGCGTCGCGTCTGTTGGCGGGCAGCTGGGCGGAAACTCGCTCGTGATGGGCAGCGCTCCACCGATCTCGGTATCGCTGACGGCGGGCGTTCATCGTTTGACTGTGACCCGTCGCGGGTTCCAGCTGACCCCCGGCGACGGTGGCTCGGCGGTGCTCGACGCGATCCTGCTCACCCCCGCTTCGGAGCCGTCCGGGGGTGTTCTGCGCCACGCCGCGGTTTCCCGTTGGCGCAGGCTGTGCGGGGGCAGCTACGAGTGGGTCGAGCTGATCGCCGGCCGAGTCCGGGCGTGACGGTGACGAGCGCGGCGCTGCTGGGCTCCAACGTGAGGACGACCACGCCGCTGCGAATCGGAAGCTGGGGCAGGCTGCTCGGCTGCTGCCAGGAGCCGTTGCTGGCGACCGTCCTGCCTCCCAACCGCACACCGGAGACGGCGCGCGGCGAGGGCGCGGTCAGCGTGAGGACGTTCGCGCCGCTGTAGCCGCTACCCACGTGCAGGCTCAGCGCCACGGCCCTAGAGCCAGACGGGTCGTCGTCGACGAGCACGAACCGCAGCGCGCCGTGCGGTCCGCGCAGCGCGGTGACGGCGATGTTGGGCCGTTTGCGCGGGAGGATGGTGGTGTGCACGGGCCGACTCCCGACGAGCCCCCTGGTGAGCAGCAGCGCATACCACTCGGGCTGGGGTTGCAGCGCACCGTCGAGCAGGCGGGCGGGGGTGGGGGCGCACACGGGCGAGTAGCCCGCGCACGTCGCGGGAGCACCCTGGAAGTTGATCCCAGCGGCGCCGGCGGCCATCGTCTGGGCGATGTAGCCCGCGGCCCACAACGCGGCGGCGAAGGTGTTGCTCACGCCCGCCCTGCCGCCGCAGGACACGGTGTTCGTCTCATCGATACGCAGCGGGATCGTGCTGGAGCGGGATAGGGACATGTATCGGCGCAGCGACCGGATCTCGAGGCCACGCGTGTACTGGCTGAGCAGGCGGGGGATGGTGGGTGCGTAAGCGGAGCGACAGCCGAGCGGATAGTGGTGTCCGGTGAGCAGCGTCGGTCTCTGCGCGAGTGCGACGGCCGGTCCCCAGCGCTTGAACGCGCTCGAACCGGAGACGCCCGGGCCGGCCACCTGGACCCCGGGCGTGGTGGCGGCGATCGCGCTGCGGTAGCCGCTGACCTCGGCGTCGTACTTCGCTTCGTCCCACGGGTTGCGTCTGAAGCCGTGTGTGGCGTAGGAGTCGGGCTCGTTGCCGACCTCGATCCCCGCGAGCCACGGGCCGAGCGCGGCCTTCGCGGCGGCGACCTCGCGCGCGGCGGCTCGGGGGTCGTAGTGGACGAGCCCGACGGTGAGCAGGACGTGCCAGTGGGTCGCCCGCGCGAGCCATGCGAGTCCGCGCAGGTCATTCGGCGTGAGCACGCTGCTGGCCCACGCGGGGCGCGGTGTCTGCGCGTCGGTCCAGGCCACGCGGGTATCGGCGGAGGCTCCGCCGAAGCGGAGCACGCCCGGCCCGAGCGAGCGCAGGAGCGCGGCGAGGTCTCCGCTGCTTCCGTAGTGGGCTATCTGTGCGGCGCTGGAGAGCTCGAAGGAGAGGCCGAGGAACCCTGGTGGAACGGGAGTGCCCGTGTGGCTCGAGTCGACCCACACCGATACGGGCGTGGGTGCACGTGTGTGGCGTGTGGTGCCGGCGGATCCGGCGGTGGCGAGCACGATCGCGACGATCGCCACGCCGAGCAGCGCGACGCCGCCGCCGGGCTTCAACGCCACGCTGTATCCGGCGATCGCATCTGAGGACGCTCCATCGGCGGACAAACGTAGTGTGTTCGGCGTGACGAGGCCGAGCGGAGCTCTGACGAACGACCAGATCCTGCTCGGGGACAACGCGGAGCTGCTGCCGGCGTTCGCGTCGGGATCCTTCCAGCTCATATACATAGACCCGCCGTTCAACACCGGCAAGAAGCAGACCCGCAAGACGCTGCAGACGGTCGGCGACGCGGAGGGCGAGCGCACCGGCTTCCAGGGCCGTCGCTATCGCACGCAGCTGCTCGCGCAGTCCAGCTACGGCGATGAGTTCGACGACTACCTGGCGTTCCTCGCGCCGCGCCTGGAAGAAGCGCACAGGCTCCTGGGCCGCGAGGGGACCCTGTACTTCCACATCGACTACCGCGAGGCCCACCACTGCAAGCTGCTGCTGGACGAGATCTTCGGGCGCGAGTGCTTCCTGAACGAGCTGATCTGGGCGTATGACTACGGCGCGCGCACGAAGCGCCGCTGGCCGGCGAAGCACGACACGATCCTCGTGTACGTGAAGGACCCAGAGGCCTACCACTTCGACTCCGAGGAGGTGGACCGCGAGCCGTACATGGCGCCGGGTCTCGTCACGCCGGAGAAGGTCGCGCGGGGCAAGCTCCCGACGGACGTGTGGTGGCACACGATCGTGCCGACGAACGGGAGCGAGAAGACCGGCTATCCGACGCAGAAGCCGGAGGGAGTGCTGCGCCGCATCGTGCAGGCGTCGACGAGGCCGGGCGACTGGTGCCTGGACTTCTTCGCGGGCAGCGGCACGCTGGGCGCGGTGGCGGCGAAGCTGGGGCGTCGCTACGTGCTGATCGACTCCAACCCCGATGCGGTGCGGATCATGCGTGCGCGCCTTGGACCTGGGAGCCTGTGAGTCGTGTTCCACGTCGAGCTGCGCCAGTTCCCCCACAACCACGCTCGCTTCAACCTGAGCGACGGAGAGCTGGTGGCGCTGGTCGATCCATGGGTGCGCGAGCAGTGGGTGGAGTTGGGCGAACGCAAGTGGAACTGCAACCAGGCCAAACTCACGATCGTCGAAGGGCCGCTGCTGTCGGTGCAGAAGCTCTCGATGGGTCGCGGCTGGCGGACCGCGCAGCGCGAGGGCGAGGACGTGACCGAGCAGGTGCTTGCGGCGGCGAAGGGGGCTATGGAGCAGGTTGAGCAGGCGTCGGCTATTGCTGGGGCTCCTGACACGGGGCCTGGTGGGGGGGTGTTGAGCGATCCGCTGGCGCTTGGAGTGCAGATCGCGGCGCTGCTTGGAGAGGATCCATCAGCGCTGCTGGAGGGGTGGCGTGCAGCCGCAGCGAGCGCTCCGGGCCTCGCTCCCAGCGAGAGCCTCGCTCTGGCCGAACGACAGCTCGGAGCCCCGCACGCGGGCTCGTCCTGAACAGCGCTAAACTTCCGTCTCGCATCTTGGTGGGCGTAGCTCAGTTGGTAGAGCTCCTGGTTGTGGTCCAGGCGGTCGTGGGTTCGAGCCCCATCGCTCACCCCTCTCGAACAGTTCAAGATACTTGACGCGAAACGTGCGGGAGCCTTGGAGTCATAGGCTTCTGAAGAGGCTTCTGGTTCGCCAAGTCGTCCTCTCCGAAGGCTAGAGACGGATACAGCCTTTGGGACGTAGCCCGCGTGTCTCCATCGAAATACCGCCATATAGCTGGGGAAAACCACGTAGCGAGAACTGGCCGGACGCCTTGGTTGAGGTAGGTCTTGACAGACATCCATAGATATGCCAAGTTCGCACAGCCGGGAATCGCCACCACAGAGAGATGGGACAGCGCTTCCGGCTTTCAACGCGTTGACTTGTTGAACCTCCCGCTCGGGTGAGCGGGGGTCGCAGGTCGACCACCACAAACAAACAAAGGAGTAGTTCCTATGCGATTAGTAAAGATACTAGGCGCTGCCATAGTGGCAGTACTCGCATTCAGCGCGATGGTCGCGACAGGGGCGTCTGCCCATGAATTCGAAGCGAGCACGACAGGGTTACTGTTAGCCAAAGCTCATAGCTCTCAGTTATTCAAGTTCCCCGCTGGCGAGGTCGTTTGTACGACCCTTGTAGGGCATGGCAAAGTCGTTGAACTAAAACCCAAAAAACAAGTGGCTACGGTCTCGTACACAAACTGTAGCACTGCTCTGGGAACCGTCAGCGAACCAATCAACGCAGAATATGAATTCGACGCCGAAGGCAGTGTGTCCATATTGAAAACAGTCAAAGTGATCATTACTTCTGCTGGTTTGAAATGCGAAGTAAGCGTCCTGCCGCAGTCAGGACTGACAGCGATCTCATACTCCAACACTGGCAAAGAAATATTACTCTCGTCGAACGTTAAAAGCATTAAATCGAACGGGGGCGGGGCACTGTGCAATTGGACCAACGACGCTACCGGTATATACACCGGTAGTGCTTTAGTGTCACTTGATGGCGGAACCATCAGTTGGAAATAGCCGAACTGTAGTAACAAGGTAGTAGACTCAGGCATGTATGCGGCGGGTGGGCGCCTGTATGTCGCTAGCGCGGCGCCCGTCCGTCGCTGTCGTTCGACGACCCTAACTATCGGACTCTTTCCGCACATTGCCACATAGCTAGGATAATTGCTGTAGTTCGATCTTGACATAGCGCGGCAGGTTGGTTTACAGTCTCGCCTGAGTCGCAGGAGAGGTCGCTCGGGGAGAGGATTGCTTGTTCGTATAAGCGAACATCGGGGAGGAGCTAGGCGTGGCGTACGATTCGTATAACTGGATAAGTCGAAAGCATGAGGAGCGGTTGGGTTTCTGGGGGCTCGGTAGAGGTTTTCGGTCGGCGCGCCTGCGTTTCGCGCTCGTAGCTGTCGGCGGCATAGCGAGCATTCTTGGAGCAGGGCAGACCGCGCGCGCCGTGGAATGCCCCAACGAAGCCTTGCGTGTAGCTCAATCTGCTACGCATCTTCCGGATTGTCGCGCGTATGAGCAGGTCAGCCCTCTGGACGGTACGCCGTATCTAGAAGACCCCGAAAATGAAGTTCACGCTGCACGGGCATCCAGTGCAGGGGGTGGGATTACGTGGTTTTCTTATAACCCACTTTCGAGCGCGCTCGGAGGGGGGTTCTACGATCTGTCGACTCGAACTTCGAGTGGTTGGGCTACCCAGTCGGTTACGCCACGTCAATCGACAAGCAATGGGCCATATTTCGCCTGTGTTCCCGCGATGTTCTTCTCCGCGGACCTTTCAAGAAGTGTCCTCATGGATGGGTTCGATTCGGCTCGGCCGAGCCAAGGTGCAGAAAGAGGCGCCTGTGGGAGTAATGCCCCAGCTTTGGTCGAAGACGAACCGGAAGGCTTTCAGAACGTCTTCTTGAGGGACGACCTGACGGGCTCTTATCGTCTCGTTGACGTAACTCCTCCAGCAATTACGCCGGCGGATGCCACTTTCCAAGATGCTTCTGAAGACTTCAGTCACGTCGTGTTTGAAGACGGCGCAAAACTGACCGCTGACGCACCGGCGGGCGCCAGTCTCTATGCATGGGTTGATGGGAACGTCAGTCTTGTCACGGTGCTGCCGGACGGGACGCCGAGCACAGGCACACTGCCAGAAGCGGTTAGCCCGATGGGGAACCTACTTGGTGGCGCCCCATACACTCACCTCGTATCGGCCGACGGGACCAGGATAATCTTTGAGACTGAAGGCAAGCTGTATCTGCGGGAGAACGTTGGCGAGCCACAGAGTGTCATCGGGCTGGGAGGTGAATGTCTCGAAAGCGCAAGGGCATGCACGGTACAGATCGACGCATCTCAGGCGGAAGGCGCAGGCGGCGGCGGTTCGTTTGTAGCCGCCAGTGCGTCCGACACAAAGATCTTCTTTACCGACGGGCCGGAAGCAAAGCTGACTGCCGACACGCTGGAAGGTAGTGGTCAGCATCTGTATGAGTACGACACCGCGACAGGTGAACTCAGTGACTTGACTCCAGCAGGTGCGCTGGGGTTCCAAGGATTCAGCGGTATCAGTCAAGACGGTGGATATTTGTATCTAGTTGCCAGTGCAGCTTTCGACGGCGGGATCGCTAGCAGGCCAAATCTGTATGTGTTTCATGCAGGGACAGTGAAGCTCATCGCGACACTATCGGAACAGGATAACTTTGATTGGATACCGGCTTACCTAACCGCGCGAGTTTCATCCGACGGTCGATATCTCGCCTTCAACTCTATCGAACCGCTCAAGGTGCCGACCGAAGAACGCGACGAGATCTACCGGTACGACGCAGTCGCAAGCGTACTTACTTGCGTTTCGTGCGATCCTGGCGGGGCGCCACCGGCAGGTTCAGCGGCCATCGCACGCGCCGAGCCAACAAGCGAGTCTGGCGCCCCAAACTATCTACAGCGCCAACTCCTCGATGATGGACGGGTTTTCTTTGATACGGCGACTGCTCTTGTCGCTGGAGCTGCTAACGGCAAGGTCAACGTATACGAATACAACGGTGGCGACCTGAGTTTGATTTCAAGTGGGTCTAGCGACACCAACTCCTATTTCTACGATGCCAGCTCCAGCGGTGAAGACGTCTATTTCGTTACCACTCAGCATCTGGTGGGCGAAGACACCGCAAACGGTATGAGGCTTTACGATGCTCGCGTCAACGGAGGCTTTCCGGAACCAGAAGCATTGAGATCTCCGTGCGGTGGGGAAGAATGCAGAGGACCAGCCTCCGAGTCCTCGTCGTACCAATCTGTGGTCACGACAGCTCTCGGTGCATCTGGCAATCTCGGCGTCAAGCACACGAGTGCGGGGGCTACCCGCAAACAGAAGCTGGAACAGGCGCTACGCGCGTGCCGCCGCTTTAGGAGGCTACGCAGGCGAGCGGCGTGTACGCGGAGGGCACACGTTCGATACGGCTCGCGCTCAACGCTCGCTACCCGCGGAGGTGGCAAGTGAGACGTCGCAGGCACCAGAGGTCGATCATCCATGGTTTGACGGGGGGAGAAGGCATGAACACCAAGAGGACTGGCACGATGTCGAGCCGGATCCAGGTCGATCTTGGCTCAAGCTTCAGTCGACTCGCTGCTGGGCTTGCGGTCTTCACGGTCGCCTTCGCGCTGGGCTGCTCGTCGGCATCCGCTTCGCAGGTTCATCTCCTTCTTTCGAGCTTCGATGGCAGCGGAACACCGAGTGGCGGCATCTCCCCCTTCGGTGTGGCGATTGACAACTCGCCTAGCGCGTCGGCCGGTGACGTTTACGTAACGGATTTTGCGAGCCGAACGGTTGAGAAGTTCGACGCGTCAGGCACGTATCTGCCGCCGTCCATAGCAGGCCCGGAAGGCGGTGCCTTCTCGAGTGCTGGCGTGTTTACGACGGAGGGCGCTGTCAACTCGAGCGGCGATGTCTTTATCGGTGACCCGGGAGGGCACCTAGTCGACGAGTTCGGTCCGGCGGGAGAAGACCTCAAAGTCTCGATAGAACTAGGTGAAGGGATACCGACAGCAATCGCGATTGATGGTTCCGACAGGGTTCTGATCGCGACTGCGAAGGCTGTCTTTAGATACGATCCGGGAACTAAATCACTTAGTCAGTTCGCCACCGCTGGTGCGGAAGGCGAAGAATTCGCGGAAGTAAACGGAGTGGCCGTTGACGACGATCCCACGAGCCCGTCATTCGGCGACGTATACGCAGTCGACTCTGGTAAGGGCACCGTGGACGTGTTCGATTCATCCGGAGCTTATCAGTCAGCACTTACGGGTACCCCCGTTGGTCCGTTTGGCTTTGCATATCGCGCTGTCGTGGATCCGACATCTGGTGATCTATACGTATCGACTGCAAACGGTGTCGACGAGTTCGCTCCCACAGGAACGATTGTCTCGGAAACTGCCATCCCCAACGGGGGCTTTCCTAGCGGGCTGGCGATCTCTGCGAAAACGGGAAAGCTGTATGTCAGTGATATCACCAACGGTGTTGTGGACGTGTTCGGGCCTGCCATCACAATCCCTGACCTCAGCGGCCTGGAAGCCACAAGTGTAGAACAGACAGGCGCTACTCTCCATGGACACGTTGACCCGGCAGGCGGCGGTGAAGTGACTGCGTGCGATTTCGAATATGGCACGTCCACGGGCTATGGGGAAGTGACATCATGCTCACCTGCGCCTCCGTACTCATCCCCGACCGAGGTGACCGCGACAATCACGGGCCTTGCCCCTGACACTGGATACCATTTCCGCATCGCCGCCAGCAACACCAACGGCACGGCCCATAGCGAAGATAAGACCCTCGAAACAACAGGCCCGCCGACCATCGATGGGGAGGCCGCCGTATCAATCACGCGCAATGCGGCAACCCTGCAGGCAGAAATCAATCCACATGGATTCGACACGACTTACGAGGTTGAATACGGCGAAACCGAAGCGTACGGCAATACTCTGCCGGTTTCGCCGGTCGACATAGGCTCGGGGACCACGAGGCAGACCGTCGATCAAGAAATCAAAGGCTTGAACGTTGGGAGGGCCTATCACTTCAGATTCGTCGCGACGAACACAAGCGTGGTGGCGGGCGGTGACAGCACCTTCACTACCATGTTGCCAGCTAACGTCGAAAGCATCTCTTGGGTAGCTGGACCGCACGAAGCAACGCTCAAGGCGAAGGTGGAAGACTTCGGCACACGAAGTGCGTGCGAGATTGAATACGTAACCGAAGCCCAGTTTGTCGCCACCCGCTACGCAAATCCAACGATAGTGCCGTGCAAGCCCGCAGAACTAGCTGGCTCCGAAGGAGAACTGTACGCGCTTGCGCGTCCCACTGCGCTGGCGCCCGGCACCACATATCATTTCCGGTTCTTCGTCAGCAACGAATTCGGCGAACAGCGCAGCCAGGATCAAACGTTCATGACCTTTGGGCTGGCAGAATTCGTATTCGAGGATCTGGAACAAGGGGGACAGTCCTACACGCAAGCCGGTGGGCACCCTTACGAGCTCGTCACGAAGATCGCTCTCGACACGACGACCGATCACTTCGGTAACGAAGCGCCGACCGGCACGCTCAAGGACGTAAGTGTGCAGCTTCCGGCTGGGCTCATAGGCAATCCTCAGGCCACGGCGAAGTGTACGCGCTATGACTCCGAACAGCAGAGCTGCAGTGGCGCATCGCAAGTTGGGCTCATCGAAGTCCAGACCACGGGAGAAGCGGTCGAACCCGAGCCGCTCTTCAACCTCGTGCCGCCGCGTGGCGTGGCCGCCGAGTTCGGCAGTAGGTTCAACAAATTCGCGAGTGCCTTCATCGATGCCCATGTGCGATCAGGCTCGGACTACGGCATCAACGCGGACAGCCTCAACATCACCACCCTGGAGTCTGTCACGGGCGTCCGGGTGACAATCTGGGGTGTGCCTGCGGACCCGAGCCACGACGAAGAGCGAAGCTGTCGCGGTGGACCGAGCGGCTACCATCTCAACTGCCCAGTCAGCGTGCCGCTGCGGCCATTCCTGACCAATCCGACTGCTTGCCCCAGGACTCCGCTCAAGGCAGCGGTCTCGGCGGACAGCTACCAGGCCCCAGGCGAGTTTGCCCAGCTTGGCGCGGAAGCACCGGCCATCACTGGCTGCGAACGACTTCCCTTTTCACCGACCATTCGCGTTCGACCGGAAGCTACCGCCTCGGACTCGCCGACCGGGCTTGACGTCGATCTCCACGTTCCGCAGGAAGAAAACCCCAATGGGCTCGCGGAGGCCGACTTGAAGGACACGACCGTCACGTTGCCACGCGGGTTGGTCATCAACCCGGCTGGTGCCGGAGGTCTGACAGCGTGCTCCGAAGCCCAGATCGAACTGCGGGGGCCCAGTCCTGCAGCGTGTCCGGATTCGTCGAAGGTGGGCAGTGTCGAACTCGTCAGCCCCCTTGTGGACCATCCGCTCCACGGGGCGATCTACATCGCCCAGCAAGGGAACGCGGGCGCAGCACAGGGCTCAAACCCATTTAGCTCACTGATCGCGCTCTACATCGCCATCGACGATCCGCAAACGGGGGTAGTAGTCAAGCAGCCAGGCAAGGTCACGCTCGACTCCGCCACCGGTCAGGTAACGGCTACGTTCAGCGACATACCGCAACTCCCGTTCGAAGATCTGAAGCTTCAGTTTTTCGGCGGACCGCGCGCCCCGCTCGCGACACCGTCGATGTGCGGCTCCTTCTCAGATTGGGTGACTTCCTTTGACTCCTGGGCGGAGCCGAGTTCGGGAGTCAGTCCAGTCATCCAGCCGTTTGCGATCACCTCCGGACCTGGCGGTTCGCCGTGTCCGTCCGGAGCCTTCACTCCCGCGTTCACGGCAGGCACCCAGTCAGCCCAGGCTGGCACGTTCAGCCCGTTCACGCTTGTGTTCTCCCGCCAAGACGGCGAACAGGGAATCGCCGGACTGGAAACGACGCTCTCGCCGGGCCTGTTGGCGAAGCTGGCTGGCGTTCCACTGTGCGGCTCTACCGAAGCTGCGGCGGGAGAATGTCCGGCCGCCTCGCAGATCGGTACGGTCACGGCATATGCCGGGGCTGGTCCGGATCCGATCTCCGTGCAGGGTCATATCTATCTCACCGGTCCGTATAACGGTGGCCCGTTTGGTGAGGTGGTGGAGGTTCCGGCGGTCGCGGGCCCGTTCAACCTGGGGACGGTCGTGGTTCGTGGCTCGATCCGGATCAACCCGACCACGGCGCAGGCCACGGTGGTCTCGGATTCGCTCCCGACGATGCTCTTGGGTGCGGGTGCGGGTGTCCCAGTGACGCTCAAGCGGGTCATAGTGACGCTCGACCGGCCCGGGTTCACGTTCAACCCGACGGACTGCGATCAGCTCGCAATCACGGGGAAGATCACCGGAACCGCGGGCGCTAGCAAGGAAGTATCGGCACCTTTCCAGGTCGCGAACTGCGCGAAGTTGGCGTTCGAGCCGACGTTCGCGGTGTCCACGCAGGCGAAGAGCAGCAAAGCTGGTGGTGCGTCGCTGCGCGTGAAGATCACGTCGGGGTCGGGGCAGGCGAGCCTGTCGAAGATCAAGGTGGCTCTGCCGAAGCAGCTGCCGTCGCGGTTCTCGACGCTGCAGAAAGCATGTGTAGCTGCGGTCTTCGAAGCGAACCCGGCGTCCTGCCCTGCGGGGTCGCTGGTCGGGGCCGCAAAGGCTGTCACGCCGCTGCTGGAGACCCCGTTCACGGGTCCGGCGTATCTGGTGTCGCATGGTAGTGCGGGGACTCCGGATCTGGAGTTGGTGCTTCAGAGCGAAGGGGTCACGTTGATCCAGGACGGCAAGACGAAGATCAAGAACGGGATCACCACGAGCACGTTCAGCACAATCCCCGACGCGCCGATCAACACGATTGAACTGACCCTGCCGGAGGGTCCGCACTCGGCGCTCGCCACTTTCTTGCCCGCGAAGGCGAAACACAGCATGTGCGGGCAGCGGCTGCTGATGCCGACCCAGATCACGGGCCAGAACGGCGCGTTCATCGAAAAGACCACCAGAATCAGTGTCACCGGCTGCCCCAAGAAACACAAAGTCAAGAAGAGCAGCAAGAAGAAGGGTTAGAACGCTCAGCGCTGCATCAGCTGAGTGGAAAGTCCACGGGTACCGCACCCGCCCAGCAGGATCGGCTCGCGCGCACGCCGTTCCGGCCCCTTAATAGTCGCACAGGCGTACGATGAAGGCCGTGGTGGCATAGCGGGCGGGCGACAACGGCTGTCATGCTCATCCGTCGCGACCTATGCTCGTCGCTCCAACAGCTGAAAGGACTGCCCGCAGCTGGTCTGCGGGACAGTCCACAGGTGCCGCACCCCGCCGAGTGGGATCGGCTGAAGAACCTCTTCGCGCCTGTCCGGCCCTGTGAAGCGAATCCCTCGCTCATGCCAGGCGGCCGCCACCGCGTCGATGTCGGCGACTTCATAGGCGGCATGGTCGAGCACGATGCTCTGATCGCCGAGCCGCGCGTCGAGAAGCTCCGCGTCGGTGATCGTGAACAGCTCGACACTGCCGGTTCCCTCCCCGAGATACTGGCCGAGAATCGAGTACTGCGGCAGCACGACGGGCCGCACCACCTCCAGCCCGAACCTCTCGGAGAACTCGGCCACGGCGGCGTCGAGGTCCCGGACGAGGTAGCCAACGTGGTCGACGGGGCTGAGCATTCTCCAATCCTATTGAGAGCGCGATCGCGAGCCTGATCCGGCGGACGCTGGCATGCGATCACGCGCCCCGCCGATCGGACCGCAGACGCTCCTGCGTTTTGCGTGTCACATCGTTGTGGAGGGCCGGCCGAGGCCGGAGACAGACACACGTCCTTAATTGCCAGCGGCGTTTCCGTGCTCTGAATACCGCTCTTCCGTGCGGCTTGGCGTCGCGAGAGCTCTGGCTGGTTCCGCACGATCAAGCCAGGCCTTGACAGATAGCTATACGGCTGCCAGATTCGGGTAGTCAGAAGACGTGGCTCAAATGGGTCTCTGCGCTGATGTCTGCTGGCGCGGTGACATTTAGGGCAGATGGCTCTAAGCAAACTCGATGTACTCAGATCGAAAGGGGAGTGTGCCATGCGATTACTAAAGACCTTCAGTGTCTCTCTTGTGGCCGTGCTCGCGTTGGGCGCAATATCCGTGACAGGCGCGTCTGCGCATGAATTCGAAGCATCCGCGACGGTATTAGCTTTACTCAAATCCCATGGGCCTCAGTTATTCAAGCTTGGAGTGGTCCATCTTGCATGCGCATCGTTCAATGCTCACGGTTCTATCAGCCTACTCAAAACCAAAACCGAGGTTGTTACGGGTTCCTACACAGGCTGCAGCAGCGCCATGGGGACGGTGACGGAACCGATCAACACAGAATATGAATTCAATGCCGAAGGTACGGTAGCTATCCTCAAACCGATCAAAGTGACCATTGTGGCCGCAGGGCTAAAATGTGAAGTCACAATTTCAGCACAGTCGGGACTCAAAACGATTACTTACAACAACATCGGCAGCGAAATCTTAATGTTTGCGAAAGTCGCGGAAATATCATCGACTGGCGCTGGGGCGCTATGTACATACGCCACCGACAAAACCGGAATTTACACGGCTGGTGTGTTATTTAAAATAGAGAACGGTGGTGTCATTAAATGGGTCTAGGTATGCTTATGGAGCCGCGTCGGTAGGCGCGAGGTGGCGGATGGGAGGTCAGTCACTCATCCGCCGCTATGGTCGAGAGCGCAGGCCGCACCACCTCCAGCCCGAACCTCTCGGAGAACTCGGCCACGGCGGCGTCGAGGTCCCGGACGAGGTAGCCAACGTGGTCGACGGGGCTGAGCATACTCCAATCCTATTGAGGGCGCTGCTGGTTGCTGGGGGCGGGCGGGCTCAGTCGAGCGGGGTGGTGTAGGCTCCGCTCAGCCCGCCGTCCACGAGGAACGTCGATGCGGTCACAAAGCTCGACTCGTCGCTCGCGAGGAACAGCACGCCGTTGGCGATCTCCTCCGAGCGCGCGAAGCGGCCCATCGGCACGTGCACGAGCCGTCGCGCGGCCTTCTCGGGGTCCTTCGCGAACAGCTCTTTCAACAGCGGCGTGTCCACCGGACCGGGGCACAGCGCGTTGACGCGCACGCCGCGGCGCGCGAACTCCACGCCCAGCTCGCGCGAGAGCGCCAGCACCCCGCCCTTGGACGCTGTGTAGGAGATCTGCGAGGTGGCGGCGCCCATCACCGCGACGAACGACGCGGTGTTGATCACCGATCCGCGCAGCGGGCCGTCGTTCTCCAAGAGGTGGGGGATGCCGTGCTTGCAGCACAAAAACACGCTGCGCAGGTTCACCATCTGCACGCGCTCCCACGCCTCGAGCGTGGTGTCCAACACCGATGCGTCGTCGTTGGGGGAGATGCCGGCGTTGTTGAACAGCACGTCGATCCGCCCGTACTCCTCGCGCACTCGCTCGAACGCGCCCTTGACCTGATCCTCGCTGGTGACGTCCACCTGCAGCGCCAGGTCGCCGGGGGCGCCGTCGAGCAGGTCGACGCCCACGACGGTCGCGCCCTCGCGCTGGAATATCTCCACGGTCGCCGCGCCGATCCCGCCGCTCGCTCCCGTGACGACGCACACGCGTCCCTGCAGTCTGCCCGCTTGGGCCATCATTCCTCCGTCGCGTAGTAGATCGTCTTCACCTCGGTGTAGGCCTCGAGCGCGTGCGGCCCCAGCTCGCGCCCGTAGCCGGACTGCTTGAAGCCCCCGAACGGCGTGCTCACGCGCACCGACGTGTTCGCGTTGATGGACAGCACGCCTGTGTCGATCGCGCGCGCCACACGCAACGCGCGCGCGCCGTCGCGCGTCCAGATCGAGCCCGACAGCCCATACACCGTGTCGTTCGCCAGCCGCACCGCGTCGGCCTCGTCGCGAAACGCAATCACAGCGGCGATCGGCCCGAAAACCTCCTCGCGCGCGACCCGATCGGTCGAGCGCACGGGGGAGAGGACCGTCGGCGCGAACCAGAAGCCCGGTCCCGCCGGCGCGCTGCCACGAAACGCGACCGACACGTCATCCTCCAAAAAAGATGAGACGGTCTCGCGCTGCGCCGCTGAGATCAGCGGGCCCATCTGCGTGGACTCCTCCAACGGGTCGCCCACGCGCAGCGCCTTCACCTCGACCTCGAGCAGCTCCAGGAAACGGTCGAGCACGTCCTCCTGGACGAGGATGCGCGAGCGCGCGCAGCAGTCCTGCCCGGCGTTGCCGAACACCGCCCCCGGCGCCGCCGCGGCGGCCGCCTCGAGGTCGGCGTCGGCGAAGATCACGTTCGCAGACTTGCCGCCCAGCTCGAGCGTCACGCGCTTGATCGTCGCCGCTGCGCCCGCCGCGATCGACGCGCCCACCTCGGTCGAGCCGGTGAACGCGATCTTGTTCACGTCCGGGTGCTCCACCAGGCGCTGACCGCACGTGCGGCCCGGGCCGACGACCACATTCACGACGCCCTCGGGGATGCCCGCCGCGAGCGCCAGCTCCGCGAAGCGAAGCGCCGTCAGCGGCGTCAGCTCGGCGGGCTTCAGCACCACCGTGTTGCCCGCGGCGAGCGCCGG
>CAZPQW010000019.1:0-71468 GCA_964588985.1 uncultured Solirubrobacteraceae bacterium | reverse complement strand
TCAACGGACACTGCGCGAACACGGCAAATTCGCCGGTCGGCGTAGCCATGGCCGGCGAGGCGACGGCGGACATGGCCGCAATCACCGCGGCGACCGCGACGATCAGTCCCAGCATGCGCTGGCGACGAGTTCCCTTCATGATGAACTCCCACTTTCGTTCGTTGTTCCAGTGAACAGCGGGGCGAGCGTAACCAGCCGAGTAGTTACCCGCAACCGATGTTTCCCACTAGGACTATTCGGCTTTCCGCCACTCTGACGTATGGGAATGGCTAGATGTGAGACGTCTTGTCTGAGCTTTGCGCCGCGAGCGCAAGCGCCGCCGCGGGCTGCGCGGAGGCCATGGCGAGGATCTCCTCACCGTGCAGCGGCTTGGCGAAGTGGAAGCCCTGCCCGAAGTCGCAGTTCATGTCGCGCAGCAGCTCCAGCTGCGACGGGTTCTCGATGCCCTCAGCGACGGCCTTCAGCTTGAAGATCCGTGCGAGCGCCACGATCGCGGCGGTGAGCTCCGTCGTTTCCGGATTGGGATCCGACAGGAAGGAGCGGTCGATCTTGAGGATGTCTACCGGGAACTGGCGGATGTAGTTGAGCGAGGAGTAGCCCGTGCCGAAATCGTCGATCGCGAGTTTCACGCCGAGCGCCCGCAGGCCGTTGAGCCGCATCAGGCTGAGCTCCATGTCCTGCATCATCACGCTCTCGGTCAGCTCCAGGGTCAGGCTGCTGGGCACGATCCCGGTGTCCTGCAGAGCCGAGCGCACCTCGTCGATGAACTCTGGGCGCTGCAGTTGGTGCGCGGAGACGTTCACGGCCATCGACAGCGGCGGGTCGCGCGGGCATTCGCGCTGCATGTGCCCCGCCCATGCGCATGCCTCTCGCAGCACGTGGCGGCCAACCGGCACGATCAGGCCCGTGTCCTCGAGCAGGCCCACGAACTCGAGCGGCAGCACCGTCCCGCGAATCGGATGCTCCCAGCGGACGAGCGCCTCCATGCCCGCCATGTCGCCCCTCGTGAGATCCATGATCGGCTGGTAGCGCAGCGTGAACTCGCCGCAGTCGAGCGCCCGCTGCAAATCTGTCTTCAGCTCCAGGCGCGCGAGCGCCTTGGTGTGCATCTCCGGCTGGAAGATCTGGTAGTGGCCCTTGCCGTTCTCCTTCGCCATGTACATCGCCGCATCGGCGTTGCGCAGCAGCTCCTCGGCGTCGCTCCTGGAGATCATCGTCTGGTCGCTGAAGGCGATTCCGATGCTGGTGGCGAGTACGACGTCGCGGCTGGGGAGGGCGATCGGCTCTTCGATCTTGTCCATCACGCGATGGGCGATCTCGACCGACTGCAGCTCACTCTCGGCGTCGTGGATCAGGATCGCGAACTCGTCTCCACCCAGACGCGCCGCGGTGTCGACCGGGCGCATGCAGTCCTCGAGGCGACGCCCGAGCTCCTGCAGCACTTCGTCGCCCGCCGCGTGTCCGAGGCTGTCGTTGACGTTCTTGAAGTCGTCCACGTCGAGGAACAGCACCGCGACGGGCAGGTGGTCGCGACGCTGAGAGGCCAGCGCGTGTTCGACGCGGTTGCGGAACAGCGCGCGATTGGGCAGGCCGGTGAGCGTGTCGTGGAATGCCTGGTGCTCGAGTTCGGCCTGGAACGCCTTGCGCTCGCTGATGTCGCGGATGTTGAGCACGATGCCCGCGATCGTCTCGTCGGCGAGCAGGTTCGTCCCGAGCACCTCCACCTCGCGCCAGTCTTTGTGTGCGTGGCGCACGCGAAACTCCGCGGTCGAGCGCTCCCCGGCCGGCTGAGCGGCGACCGACGCGAACAGCGCGATCAGCCGCTGCACCTCGTCGGGGTGGACGAGCTCACCGAGCTTGCGCCCCTCCAGCGCGTCCGGGCGATAGCCGAAGGTCCGCTCGACCGACGGGCTGACGTAGCTCACGACGGTGTCCGCGGCGACGATGCAGATCACGTCCGAGGCGTTGGTGATCAGGGCGCTGAGGCGCTCTTCGGAGCGCTGGCTGACGCTCTCCTCGGCGAGCGCCACCGTCTGCAGCGCCAGCGCCACCTCGGTGGCGAGCGTCGCGAGGCTCGCCTGTGCGGCGCTCGGCAGCGGGCCGGGGGCGAGGACCGCCAGCGTGCCCGTCAGCCGATCGCGCACGAACAGCGGTGAGAGGCTCATGGCCTGCCCCGGCCCGTCGAGGGTCAGCACCCGGTTGCCCGGGATCCTCCTGAGCACGTGCTCGGGCAACTCCTCGCGGTGCAGCTTGGGCAGGCTCGCGGGGTCCCGGTCGTCGCTCGCGCCGACCGGGACGAGCATGCCTCCCTCCTCCTCGGTGATGTACAGGCACGCCGTCACCGGCTCCTCGACCACTGAGCGGGCCGCCTGCAGCGCGGCGACATAGACCTCCTCGCGCGTGGCGGCGCTCACGAGCGCCTCGCCCGCGATCCGCAGCGCTGCCTCCCTGCGGGTGGCCTCCTCGTTGCGGCGGACGATGCCGGCCATGCGCAGCAGCACGAGCGCGAACATCAGCGCCGAGGCGCCCACGAGCACGTAGATGTCGAGCTGGTCGTTGATCGCCGAGCGCACGAAGATCAGCAGCGGCGCGGTGAAGCTCGCGCACGTCAGCAGCATCAGACGCGCCCGCGTAAGACGGCCGTCCGGCTCCGGCCCCGGTTCGGAGAGCTGGCGCATCGAGGGATGCAGCGCGGAGGCGCCCAGCAGCGTGTAGTAGATCGCCCAGCCCGTGTCGAGGATGCCCGCCGTGTCGTAGCCGCCGTCCAGCAGCCTCAGCCCGTGGAACGCGTCGCTCAACAGCAGCGCCACCGTCCCGGAGAGCAGGAACACGAAGGCCGGCTCGCGACGGTGGCTGCCGGCGGCCACACGCGCGACCACGCCGAGCACGAGGATGTCCATCGCGGGATACGCGATCGAGGTCAGGCTTTTCAGCAGCGAGCTCGTTTCGCTGTCCGCGTACGGCGCGATCAGGTAGACCCACAGCAGCGTGGCCAGGGCCGCGGTGACGATCAGCGCGTCGATCAGGCCGTCGCGATCGCGCCCCTCGTCGCGTTCGTGGATCAGCAGCAGCATGCCCGCCACGAGAAACGGATAGAACGCGAGGTGGAAGGGGTCGGCGATCGACGGGAACGTCATCGCGTGCCCGAAGAGGCGTTCGTAGTTCGACGAGAGCACGTCGCTCGTCACGAACAGCCCCTGCCCGACCGCGAACAGGTACCACGGCAGGCAGCTCCTGCCCGAGTTTTTCCTGCCGCCGACGATCAGCGCGGCGATCGTCGCACCGCCGATCAGGTTGAACACGAGCCCGCTCTTGAGCCACGCGGGGCCGGAGATCTGGCCGAAGGCGTAGCCGCCCGTGAGCAGCGCCATCGCGCAGAGGTAGACCCACCACGAGTGCAGCGTGAAGCGACTCGAGGCTTTGGTCGCGCTCCCCACAGGAGCCTGCATCACGACCTACCGGTGAGCGTCGAGCGGACGATTCGCGCGGCGTGGATTTCGGTCGCGGGCCGTGGAGCGCGCAGCCGCGCCATCTCCGCGCGCACGAGGCGCGTGTCGATCAGCGTCGAGCGAGCGTCCAGCGGCCGCCATCCACCGGCACGCCGCGGGCGCGCGTCCTTCTCTTCGGGGGCCAGGTAGCTCCGCACGGGTCGCATATCGGCCGCATATACGAATAACCTGAACCCTGCAAGGGAACTCCGCGAAAAATTCGACTGAGAACTGCTCGGCTGAGAGCTACGAGTCTTCGCGTGGCGGTGGGCGGAACAGGATCCGCTTGACCTCTGTGGAGGAGCCTCCGCCGAGGCGCAGCGCCGTCTGGAAGCCCTCCGCGCCCAGCTCTCCGGCGTCGAGGGCGCGGCGCAGCTCGTTGAGTGCGACGAGGTCCTCCTCCTGCACCTGGTCGCGCGCGATCTCGAGCAGGATCAGGTGGCGCGGGCGTTTCAGCGCCGCGGCCATCCGCACGAACGGCTCGCGCTCGTCCGCCTCCAAACCGTCGGCTGCGAGCACCACGGTCTCCTTGTTCTCCAGGCGCTTGGCGACCGCGGCGGTCAGGAGCTCGGCGGCGCGCGCGTCGACGTCCTCCTCGGCCACGCGTCCGGCCAGCAGCGCGCGCACCTTGCCGACCGAGAGCAGGCACGCGCGATCCTCGATCAGGCGGTTGAGGAACGCGTCGCGCTCCTTCGCCGAAGCCGAGGCGACGATCAGCAGGCTGCCGGGCGAGTAGCGCAGACGGTCCGCGGGCGAGAGCACCCGGCAGTGAACCGTGAGATCCGCGGGTCGCGGAGGAGCGCCGTCGCGGCGGGGCCGATCGGATGACCAGCCGGTGCGCTCGTCCTCTGAGATCTTGACGCTGCGCGCGGGAGGTCTGCTGGACATGCCCCCATCATGCCCTAAACCGGCTCCGCTCCCTGTCCACCCCATCCGGCGGCGGCCCCGGCGGGCAGTCGGTGGGCGGCGATCAGCGCGAGCTTGGCGGGCCGGTCGAGCGCCTTGATGCGTGCCTCCTCGCGCATAGCGGCGCCGCGATCCGCCATCGGCAGGGCGAGCGCCAGCTCGAGCGGGCGGCGGCTGGCCGTGTATCTGCTGGCCTTACCCGCCTGGTGGCGCGCGAGGCGCCGCTGCACGTCGGTGCTCCAGCCGGTGTAGAGCGAGCCGTCGTGGCAGCGCAGCATGTAGACCCACGCGTCGGCCATCTGGGCCTCTAGCGTTCCGCGGCGGAAGCGACAGCCCGCCCACCCAAGGAGACTCCTACGGGCAGCGGGCCGAGCGTCACCGGCGCGGCGTGCATCGTGCGCAACCGCACGTCGCGCCACGAGAGACCCTCGTTGACGAGCGCCGGCAGGCCCATCATCAGCGCGGTCAGTACCTCGACCACCTGCAGGACGATCCCGTAGGCGAGCGCGTCGGGGGTGGAGACGTGGTAGGCGCCCGCCAGGACCGCGACGCACGCGGCCTGGAAGACGCCCACGTTGGCGGGCGTGGCGGGCAGCACCGCGGTGACGTTGACCGCGAACAGGACCGCCGCCGCGCCGCCGAGCCCGACACGATCGTCGAGCCCCAACGCCATCAGCAACAGCCAGCAGCTCAACCACTGCAGGGCCCACGCCCCCAACTGCGCCGCGGTGGCGAGCGCCGCCTGGCGCGGATGCCTGAAGACGCGCAGGCCGTCGCGCACGCGCGAGAGCGAACGACGCAGGCCGGCCGTCAGCGCCTGCAGGCGCGCCGAGCGGGATCCGGCGGCGCGTGGAATCAGCACGGGCGCGAGCAGCACCGCCGCCACGACCCCGAGCGGCGTGAAGGCCGCCGCGATCAGCGCGCCGTGATGGCCGTTCAGCAGGTCGACGCTGGAGAACATGCCGATCCCGAGCAGCGTCAGCGCGAGCAGGTTCAGCAGCGTCTGGGAGACCATCGTGCCGAGCACCACCGGCAGCGTCTCGCGGGCGCGCCCGAGGCGGCGGGCGACGATCAGCGCGCGCGATGGCTCGCCGAGGCGCGCGGGAAGCGTCGCGGACATCAGCACGCCGATGAACGTGCCCTGCATCGCGTCCCTGCGTTTGGCGCGACGCCACGTCGGTGCGCACGCGAGGATCGCGTGCCACGCAAACGCGCGGGCGAACATCGACGCGCACATCAACCCCAGGCCGGCGGCCACGAGGCCGGGCTTGGAGGCCAGCAGGCTGCCGACCACGCGATCGACGCCGATGTGCGCGAGCGCCACCTGCGCGAGCACGAGACCGAGGATGCACGAGACGAGCAGCCCTCCCCGTCGCAGCACGCGCGGCGTACGCCCGCTCGCCGTCTCCTCGCTCGCGGGCGGCTGGGTCTGCAGGCTCGGGAGGCGTTCGGCGGGGATTCTCGGCAGCAGGTCCGCCGGCGCGAGGCCGTGGCGAACCGCCACGCGACCCAGGGTGCTCACCGGCGACCCCACCGCCCGCGCGCGCTCGTAGCAGTCGATCACCTCCGCGGCGACGCTCGGCCACGCGAAGCGCTCCGCGCGCTCGCGCGCGGAGGCGGCCATCCGCGCGCGCAGCGGCTCGTCCAATGCGAGGCGGCGCAGGGACTCGGCCAGCGCGAGCGCGTCGCCCGCCGGCACGAGCAGGCCGTCGAGCTCGTCGCGCACCACGTCGCGGTAGCCGGGGATGTCCGAAGCGATGACCGGCGTAGCCGCGGCGAACGCCTCAGTCAGCACCATGCCGAAGCTCTCTCCTCCCAGCGACGGCGCGCACACCACGTCCGCGCGGGCCAGCTCGGCCTGCTTGCGCTGCTCGGAGACCTTGCCGAGCGCCTCCACGCCGCGGTCGTCGAGCATCATGTGCGCGACCTCCTCGGGGGCGGCGCCGGCGAGTGTGAGCGTGGCCGGGATCTGGTCGCGCAGCGCCTCGAACGCGCGCAGCAGCACCGGCAGGCCCTTGCGCTCGACCGCCTGGCCGATGAACAGGATGCGCAGCGGAGCCGTGGAATCGGAGGGCGCCGCGTGAGCCGCGTCCTGGAGGTGGACGCCGTTGGGGACGACGCGGTAGCGCCCGCCGTAGAAGCGCCGCGCGGTCCACGCGGCCGCCTCGGACACCGCGATGCGCACGTGCAGGCGGTTCATCCGGCGCCGCCCGCCGAGCGGGATCGCGGCGATGCCGTTGGTGAGCAGGTTCTCGGAGTAGGTGTGGAAGGTGCCCACCAGCGGCAGCTCCCCGGCGCTGAAGAGCGCGTCCCAGCCCACGACCGGCACGACCGGCTCGTGGATGTGCACCACGTCGTAGCGCCCTTGGCGAAGCTCGCGACGCAGCGCGAACACCGCGTGCGGGGTGAGCGCCATGTTGGACACCGCGCCGTTGGCCGGCAGCCCGACGGTGCGGCCGAGCGAGACGAACTCCTCCCCCACGGTGCGCCGCTGCGGGACCGCTCCCCTGTGCAGCCGGCGCGAGAGCGCGTCGTCGGGATCGAACGGGGCGATGATCCGCGGCTCGTGGCCGGCGGCGGCCAGCTCGCTGGACAGGGCCTCGATGTGGCGCGTCACCCCACCTGGGTAGGTCCACGAGTACGGCGACAGCAGCGCGATCCGCACAGCGGGTACTTTATCTGCCGCGGCGGTGCGATAATCGGTATATGGCCACACGCCGCTTCGTGAAGTACACGTTCCTGCAGCTCGACCCGGCGTGGCGGCGCCTCGACGGTGAGCGACGTGCGCAGGACAAGCGCGAGTTCGCGGCTGCGTGCGAGGACTTCGCCGACGGCCACATGCTGCAGAGCTTCTCGCTCGTGGGCACGCGCGGGGACGCCGAGCTGCTGCTCGTCTCCGAGGCTGAGAACCTCGACCGTATCCACGAGTTCCACGTGGTGCTGCTGCAGAGCGGGTTGATGCAGTGGGCGAGCATCCCCCACTCGTTCCTCGGCATGCGCAAGAGCTCGGAGTACTCCGACGACGAGCGCAACGTGGTGCGCGGGTTCCGCGGCAAGTACGTGTTCGTGTACCCGTTCGTGAAGTCGCGCGAGTGGTACGCGCTGCCCGCGGAGGAGCGATGGAGGATCATGCAGGGCCACATCCAGGTAGGCCGCGAATACCCCGGCGTGGACAACCACACCACGTACTCGTTCGGCCTCGACGATCAGGAGTTCGTGGTCGCGTTCGACACCGACGACGTGGGCACGTTCCTCGACCTCGTGCAGCAGCTGCGCACCACCGAGGCGTCGCGCTACACCGTCCGCGACACCCCCAGCTTCACGTGCCTGGCGATGTCGCTGGAGCGCGCGCTGAACGCGCTCGACGGCGAGCCGGTGGCGCTCGCGACCGAGCTGTCGGCCTGAGGCCGGCCGTGGCGGGCAGACCCAAGGGCTTGGCGCACCTGCGCAAGTCCGACCCGGTTCTCGCGGGGCTGATCGACGCGGTCGGCCCGCTCGGCGACGCGCGAGAGGGACGTCCGGACCAGAGCGACCACTACGGCGCGCTCGTGCGCGCGATCGCCGGCCAGCAGCTGTCGGTGAAGGCGGCGCGCTCGATCTACAACCGGCTCACCGCGCGCTTCGAAGACAGGGCTCCAACGCCGCAGGAGATCCTCGCCGACGACCCAGAAGAGCTGCGCGCCGCGGCGGGCTTCTCGCGCGCCAAGGTGAGCTACCTGCGCTCGCTCGCCGAACACGTCATCTCGGGCGAGCTGGAGCTCGATCGCCTCGACGAGCTCAGCGACGAGCAGGCGATCGCGGAGCTGGTCGCGGTCAAGGGACTCGGCGTGTGGACCGCGCACATGTTCCTGATGTTCCAGCTCGAGCGACCGGACGTGCTTCCGGTGGGCGACCTCGGCATCCGCCGCGCGATCGAACGGGCCTACGGCCTCGATGCGCTGCCCGCGCCCGCGGCGATGGAGCTGATCGCCGAGCCGTGGCGCCCGCACCGGACGCTCGCGTGCCGGTATCTGTGGCGCTCCCTGGATAACGAACCGGGGTAACTCGGGGCAGGCCGTGGCACGGCAGAGCGCGCGCGTGGCCGCTCCTATTAATGCTTCTTCTTCGCCTTCTTGGCCTTCGGCCCGTACTTCTTGCGGGCCTGCTTTTCGCAGCTGACGCGCTTGCTCTTCTTCTTGGCCTTCCTGCACGTCTTGAGCGCCTTCGCGAGCAGCTGGGCGCGGGTAAGCGGGTGAGAGGCGGCGCAGCCGTTGGCGACGATGTTCGTGGTCTGCCTGATCACCGCGCCGTTCTGGCCGACGATTTCGGTGGGCATTTCCAGCTTCGTGCCGCACACGTTGAAGTTGCGGCTGGCGGGGACGTAAGCTGTGAGCGCGGAGTGCGGCCCGGTCGGCAGGACCGTTTCGAAGGTCGTGAAGGGCGCGTCGGGGGTGGCTTCGAAGCGCGAGTAGGTGATGCCTTTTTTGATGTCCGTCTTGCCGTCGAGGATCAGCAGGATCCCTTCGCCCTGGAGCACGAACTCCACGTCGGGGAACGCCGCGCCGCCCTTGGCGACGAGATACGCGGGCCCGGTGAGCGGGTCCTTGAGTACCGGCGTGTGGATCGTGGCGTAGCCGATGTTCGAGCCTTCGTCACACGCGGCCGGGTTGGCCTTGAAGACCACTTCGAGGCACGCTTTCTGGATCGTCGACAGGCGCGACGGCAGCGCGACCGGCAGCTGCAGGTCGACCTTCGCGATGTTCGCCTGTCCGAGCCCCGTCGATTCGACCTTGACGTTGAGCGCCGCTCCGTTCGCTTTGCTCGCCTGCGCCTGTGTGCTCGCGGTCAGCTTCGGGCTGAACGGGAGCGTCGCGCAGTTTGCGACCTGGAAGGGCGAGGAGACCGACTCGCTGAGCCCCCCAGTACTGCTGAGAGATCCGGTGATCGCCATCTGGTTGCAGTTGGTGGGGTTGAACTCGAAGCCGGGGCGATCGACGGTCACGTTGATCTGTTTGAGCTGCACCGGCACGCCCTTCACGTATGTCGGGAACGGATCGCTGACGATCGTCACCGCCGCCGTGGTCGGGTCGACTTCGATGCGCGAGCGCACGTCCACGTTGCCGAGGTGGAACGGGCCGGCGTCCGCGGGCGTGACCACCAGCAGGCCGAACGGCGCTTTGTCGTAGCCCACGGTGAGATACACGCTGCCCCCGAGCGTGAACGGGTCTTCGCCGAGGCCCGAGCTCGCGGTCGAGTGCCCGATCAGGCTTTCCGGCCCGCACGCCCATTCCTGACCCGCGGCGGGTTCGGGGCACGGCGTGACCGTGGAGAGCAGCGCGGCGACGCCCGACGGCAGGTGGACGGTCAGCGCCTGCAGCCACTGGTCGGTGTCGGCGTGGCCGATCGTCAGCGAGAAGTTCGTGAACGCGCCCGCCCGGTTGTCGACCGAGCCGGCCTGGAAGGACGGAGCGAACGGCTGCGGGTTGGCGCAGGCCGTGCCCTTCGGTCCGGAGGTGATTTCGAAGCTCGAGGACACGGGCGCCGGCGAGGTCCCCGACCAGGGGACGAACGTCGCGTGGGTCGTGTAGGTACCGCACTGCGCGGGCGTTGACTGCGACGCGCGGCCTCCACCGAAGAAGCTCAGCTTCAGCTCGGAGAACGGCTCGGGCGGGGTGTTCTTGAACGTCGAGACGAGCTGGCCGGTCGTCGGATCCACGTGCACGTCGCCCGCGAGCTTCACGCGCACGCCCGAGACCGGGTCTTCGGCGACCAGATACAGCACCAGCTTTTCTTCCACCAGGTTCGTGTCCTGGTTGGCGAGATAGACGAAACCAGCGAGCGGGTTTTTGAGCAGCGGCGTTTCGATCACCGCGGTGCCGATCTTCGAGCCGTCGGGGCATGACGCCGCGCCCGCGTTGAAGTGGTCGTTTTCGAGCTGGCTCGGTTCGGAGAACCCGGCTTCGAGACCGATGCTCGTGGTGAAGCACGCCTGCAGCCCGTTGGCGGCGCCGGGACTCGCGAGCACGCCCGCGGGCAGCGCCACGGTGGCTTCCTTGGCGTCGGCCTCGGCCAGTTCGGTGGCGGAGATCGTCGACGCCTGCGGCACCGTCACGTCGACAGCCAGTCCGCTCGGTTCGTTCGCCGCATGGGTTTCCGGTTCCACGCTGATCGCGGGTGAGAAGCCGAGCAGGTCGCAGTTCTGAAGCGCCGATGGGAATTCGTAGCTGGCGGCAAGCTGGCTCACGGTGCGGCTCGGGCCGGTGGGCCACGAGTCGCCGGTGACCGTGGTGACCGGCGTGCTCGAGCAGGACGTCGGCAGCGTGAGGAAGGCCGGCGGGCTGGTTTCTTCCAGCGGTTCGCATGGCGTCGCCGGTTCGGCTTTGGCGACGAAGTGCCCGTGACCGATGCACTCCCATCCACGTGACTGGTCGTGACGAGGGTCCCCGGGCACACCCCAGAACGTCACCTCGGTGCTGAGCAGCGCCGCGGCCTGCGACGCGTTGTCGACGCTGACTTCGACGGCGTAGTCGCTGCCGGTTCGCACAGCGGTGTTGAAGACGACGGGCACTTTGTCGATCTCGAGACCGAAGCGGGCGGGTTCGCCTTTTTCGGGCGCCAGGTTGAAGACCGGGACCGCTTCGGTGAGCGCACCTCCGAACACCGTAGGTTCGTTGATCGTCACTCGCGCGGTGCCGATGGCGGTGTCGGAGGGACACAGGTTGATGTCCTCCTGGCCGATCGTGGCGAAGTCGACGCCCGAGCACTGAGGCACGACCGTGATGTTGCCGAGCAGGCCTGGCGGCAGCACGAAGCGCAGATCGCGAGGGAGGATCGGAGCGGTCGCTTCGAGGTGTTTGTAGTTGGTGTTGAATTCGATCGTCTTGTTGAGGTTGAACGTGGTCGTGAGCTGGAACGGGTGAGAGCCGGCCTGCGCGTCGACGGAACCGTCTTCGCCTTCCGGCTTCAGTTCGTACTTTTCGACACCGAACTGGGTCGCGGCGCTGTCCACGCGCACCGGAGCTTTCACAGGCGGCGTGACCGCTTGGCCTTCGCCGCCTTCGATCACGAGTTCGTTGCTCAAGGTCGTACCGCTGGGAACCGTTGCCTTCACTCCGATTTTGATTTCCAGGTCTTCCCCCGCGGGGACCGCCTGTGGCAGTTCGCACACAACGGTCTGTCCGGTCGCCACCGGACAGCTGATCGGAAGGCTGAGGAACACGGCCCGCGCGCCTTCGGCACCGACTTCGAGCCCGACCGGCAGGTGGTCTATCACCTTGAGCGGGTGTCCGGCGCTGGCTTTCGCGTCCGCATAACCGCGGTTGGTGGCCATCACGAGTATCTGGCCTTCTTCTGTCGGCGACAGGTTCGTCGGCGCCGCACTGGAGGTCAGGCTCCACCACGATCCCGCCGCGAGTGCCGGCGCGGCGCCGAACGCCGCCACGAGCGTCACGCTCGAACACAGGGCCACGAGGAGACCGAGGAGCCGTCGACCGCGAGAGCGAGCGCTCGTCATCGACCTCTCCTGCGCGTGCTCTTGCTCGCCTTCTTGGCGGCGTACTTCTTACGCGCGGCCCTTTCGCAAACCGCTCGCCTGTGCTTGCTCTTGTTCTTCTTGCAGGCCTTCAGCGCCTTCGCGAGCAGTTGCGTGCGGGTCGGTTTGACGACCACTTTGACCGGGGTTTTCACGGGCGGGGAAGGCGTGAGGTTGCTGGAGCCGGAAGGGGCCGTGGTCGCCGGACTCGAGAACACCGGCTCGGTGGGGGCCGCCGGACGGCAGGTTTCGACTTCCTGGCACGTCGCGCTCGATTCGCTGCTCGAAGACACACAGCCACCCGGCCCGCAGACTCGCGCGTCGTATACATCGAAGTTCGTGTCGGCGTCGCCCGCGACGAGCGCGCCAGCGGTGAGGAAGAACACGTCGTTGCCCGTGACGCTCGCGTCCAGGAACGCAGATTCCTTTTCCGACCTGCCGGAGGAGAGGAGCCCGACACAGCCCGTTTCGCTGGCGCACGAGCCGAGACCCGCGGGCTCGTACTCGTAGACGTCCTCCTTGGAGTTCGTGTCTGCTGGGACGAGCTGGTCGGCGCTGTTGAAGAACAGCCTGCCGCTGTCGGACAGGTAGCGCGACTGATACGTGGAGCGGTTCTCGCTCACCGGGGTCCACCCGGGGACGCTGCCGGCAAGCCACCGTCCGCCCCAGGTTTCCGGGCGATCCACGAGCAGCCCCAAGCCTTCTTCGCTGACTTCCCCAGTGTCGAAGACACCCGTCGGTCGGCCCTGCGTCGGGTCGCACGAGGCGCACACGAGCTTGCCGCTGCTCGTGTCGTAGAGGAAGACCTCCTCGTCGAGAGCGCCGCTGTTGACGTCGCGGTTGTCGTACCCCGTCAGGCTCCGCTCGGACATGAACGACAGGTAGCGGCCGTTCGGCGAGACGCGGGAGGTCATTTCCGTCAGACCTCCGCCGTGGCCAAAGCTGTACCAGTCCGGTTCGTCTTCGTTTGAGAGCGTCGCGACGAACCTCGGCGCTTCCCATGCGCCTTCGCCCGCGTTGTAGTGCTCGACGTAGAGGTTGCAGGTCGCCTGCGAGCCTCGGTTGTCGAGTTCGCATTCGCCGGGTGTGGCTTTTTCGCTCTGCGCGTTGGCGGTTTTGTCGAGCACCCCGTTTGCGACGAAGTAAACCGTCGAGCCGTCTTCGCTCTCCCCGAGCACGGTGCCCTGGACGTCAGCCGTTTCGCCACCGGCTTCGGTGTCTTCGGTCAGGTCGTGCAGCGAGCACGTCAGTTTGCCCGCCTGTTCGCCGATGTCGCACGCGTACAGGTCTGGGCCTCCCGCTTCGCGCGAGGCCCGCGCGCCAGGGGTCAGCGGTTCGACGTCGGTGAAGAACACCCGCGAGCCTTCCGCGTTGGCGGCGGCAAAGCCAGCTCCTTCGGAGGTCTGTTCTTTGACGCCTTCCTGGGGCATGTCGAGCCGCAGGGTTTCTTCCTTGACCATGTCGCGGACGTAGAGGCGCTGACTTCCTTCGAGCGGGACGTCCGTCGAGGCGGTCCAGAAGACCCTTGCACCGCCGTCGGCGAGCGCGTGCCTGACGCCGTTGTTATCCGTACCGAGCTTCGCCGCCACCGCAGGGCCGCCGGCGCCCGGCAGCGCGTTGACCAGCTGGAGATGGCCTTCGCTCCACTCGTACAGGTTTGGACCGGCCGCGGCCGGTTCTTCGGTGAGCGGGACTTCCGACTGCAGGACAACGTGACGCAGGTCGGGTTCCGTCGACAGAAGCTGGAGTCCGCGGCTCACGGTGCCGCCGAATTTCGTGCCCGAAGGCACGTTTGCATAGCCTTCCTTGCCTGTTACCAGCGGCTTGTAGCAGGCCGAGGGCACGGGCCCGCAGTGCGCGTTTTCGCGCAGATACGGCGTGACTTCCGAGGCTTCTTCGGAAAGCAGCGGTTCGGGCGACTTGGGCCTGACGATCGCGGCTGAGAGGTCGGGCGAGAAGGCCTGGTACTCCGGCGCCTTGCCAGCTTCAATCCCGGTGGCGGTGTCGCTCGGCGTGTTGATGTCCTTGGAGATCCATTCAGCCTTGCCTTCGCCGTTGGTCACGCGATTGGCGAGGATCTGTGTGAATTCCGGGCTGCGGTTGCCTTCCGTTTCGACTTCGTCCGGCCCCGTGCCAACGAACGTGATGCCGCTGCCTTCCACGGATGCCTGGATCACGCCGCCTTCCTTGGCGATCGATTCGAATCCTGCGCCGTTCTTGGCGGACGGCGAGACCTGCTCCCAGCCCCGCCCGTCGAGCAGCGCAAACGACGTCGCGGACTGCGTCGTGAACGTGCGTTCTTCGCTCGTCAAGGTGCCGAAGGAGTTTTTGGCGATGACCCGGTAGTGGTAGGTGGTGCCAGCGATGAGACCTTCCAGCGGAATGCTCCTGCTGCGGTCGCCGAAGCTCGTCGGGATCGTCGGTTCGGACGCTGGGACGGACACGCACGACCCTCCCGAGCAGCTCGAGGTGCCGTATTGGAAGGTGACGGTCGTTTCGGCCCCTTTGGCGTCGACCTCGGCACCGAGTTCGGCCGTTGTGGTCGTGATCTTCCCGACCGATATTTCGTCGACGTTCGGGGCAGCGGCGGGTTCGGGAACGAAGACATCGATTTTGCCCGTCGCGGAGTCCGCGACGTAGACGTCGCCGTCGCCTGCGTGAACGGCGAGACCGGCGGCGTGCGTCAGGTCGCCTGTGCCAAAGCGCTCGATCGTCCGTCCCGTCGAGCTGTACGAGGTCACGCTCGTGAGGTTGTCGACGTAGACGTCGTTCGTGCCAAGGTCAGCAGCGATGCCGCTTGTGTTCTGGTGGTTCATGTGCAAGGTCAGCACGGCGCCCGGTTCTTCGCCCGTCATGGCGAGCTTCGAGGCGTAGCAGGGGGACGCTTCGCACGGTTCTTCGCCGCCTTCGCCCGTGCCTTCTTCGGCACTGGTGCCTTCCGTGCCCTGTTCGAAGAGTTCAGCCGGTTCGGAGTTCACGTACAGATGCCCGCTGGAGTCCGCCGCCAGACCCGGCCGGAGGTTGCCGACACCCGATTCGAGTTCCACTTCTTTGTTCACGCGTTTGTTCGGTTCCGCACCGGTGAAGTTGGTGATCTCCTGTTCGCTCCAATCGACCCACACCACACCGTTGCCATCGACCGCCACGCCCTCCACGCGACCGTTGAATTCGGTTTCTTCTTTCTTCGTGAGCTGACGGATGTATTCGCCATTCGGTCCGAACTTGTCCACATAGGACTTTTCCGGCACGACGCTAGCCACCACGTAAACGTCGCCGGCCGAGGCGGATTTCGAGTTGTCCACGGCGATCGCGATCGGCGAGACGATCTGGCCTTTGCCGAGATGGAAGCCTTCGCTTCCTTTGCCCGCGCCCGCGAGACCGGGTTTGCAGCCTTCTCCGCTCGTGCAGACCTCGGTTTCTTTTTCGCCGTCCTTCACGCCCCAGCCCCATGCAGCTACGAATTTGCCCGATGAGTCGAACTGCTCGACTCTGTTGTTGCCGCGATCGGCGACGTACACATCGCCCGCCGCGACCCCCACTTCGCTGACGGCGACGGCCGACGGGCTCGACAGCTGGCCTTCACCGGAGCCGCTGCTGCCGAACGACGCGGACGGACTGAAGACATGCCCGCGCTGGATGAGGGCGAGCGCAGGCGCACTCATGAGCAACGATCCGATCGCACACGCACCCAGCATCCCGAGCACGGCGCTTCTTGCGCGGCGTGACATCTGCAGTTGAGCGCCAGCGCCGCCAGCGTCGCTCATCGTCGTCTCCCTCATCCCTGCAGGCAGTCTAGTGCCCGCTTGCCGCTTGTCAAGGGAGAACCATCGCGTCTCTGTTCGCCATCGCAAACGGCCGATCGGCGTCTGAGCGCACGCGGCATGTGGAGGACCTGGCATCACGATCTCCACATGCCGCGTCGCCCGACCCCGCGCCCCCTATGGCACGCGTCGAGGCGATCTCCTAGGCTTTGATCTCCAGGTTTTCGCCTTTCGCGGCCGTCGTGGTCGCGATACCCATTTCGGTCACGATCGATTCGTTGATGGAGTATTCGAGAACCTGCAGCGGGCCACCTTCGAACCGTGCGACCGTCTGAAAGCCTCCACCGGTCACGGTGTACGCCTTCGTGACTTCTTTGCCGAAGTGGTTGACGTCGCCGGTGAGTTCGCCGATGACAGCACTCGTGACGACGAAGTGCAGTGTCCCGGCACCGCTCCCGCATTCGAATACGGCCCACGGGGTACCTTCTTCACCGGCTAGGGCGATACCTATTTTGGGCCCAACGGCGGAGATATAGCCAAGGGATCCCGAGAGCGAGTTCGTTTTGACTTCGCCCAATTTGGCACCAGCCGTCTGGCAGGTTTTGCCGAGGATCTCGCAGCCGGTGATCGTGATTTTGACTTTTTCCTGGCCGGTGACCGTGTAGTGACCTTCTTCGGTGCTTGCTTTGCACGTGAATTCGCCGCCGTTCGCCGGGATGTGGAAGATCAGCGCTCCGCCTTTGCCTTTGAACGCTTTGCCTTTGCCGATCCCTTCCTGGATTTCGTACGTGCCCGCCCCTTCCGCGGCTTCTTCGGTGCAGCCGACCAGGTATTTGCCAACCCCTTTGGCCGTTTTCGCGCATTCGTAGTACGTCGGCGCGGCCGATGCACCCGCGGCCACTATCGCGGCCACTGCCAGTGCTGCGAGCGTGCTGAGCCCGACGATCCTCATCCGTCGCATCTGTATGCCCTCCCCTTGAGTTGCCCACACAACAGGGTGCCCATACCCGAACCCGCTGATTGCGTGCCGAGCTGCTGCTTAAAGACTTGTGGGGCTCCACGAATGGAGCCCCACAAGCCAACTCACCTAGCTGCCTGCTCCAGAGCGGAGCATTGGCGGCAGGATCACTACGCTTTGATC
This sequence comes from uncultured Solirubrobacteraceae bacterium, assembly GCA_964588985.1. Taxonomy (GTDB): domain Bacteria; phylum Actinomycetota; class Thermoleophilia; order Solirubrobacterales; family Solirubrobacteraceae; genus Palsa-744. Next base: position 54,662 of record CAZPQW010000019.1, on the reverse strand, counting down.
TCGAGTGCTTCGCCCTTGTTCAGGGTCGTCGTCTGCTCGCCTGATTCGAAGTTAGGCGAACCGTTGATGCTCGTCTCGAGGACTTCCAGCGGTCCACCTTCGAAGCTGGTCACCGTCTGGAAACCTTCGCCCGTGACAGTGAACGCGTCGGTTGCTTCCTTCGAGATTTTGTTGATGTCACCCGTGATTTCGCCGATGACGGCGCCGGTGGTGACGATGTTCAGCGAGCCTGCGCCCGTTCCACATGCGAATTCAGCGGACGGTTTGCCAGCTTCACCCGTGAGGCTGACGCCCACTTTGGGGCCAGTCGCGGAGATGTAGCCGAGCGTGCCGGCCAGCGGGTTGGTTTTGATTTCGCCTGATTTCGCGCCTACGGAGTTGCAGGTTTTACCGAGGCTGGCGCAGCCGGTGAAGGTCACTTTGACTTCCTTCTGGCCCGTCAGAGTGTTCTTACCTTCGTCCTTGCTGCCTTTGCAGGTCACTTCTCCACCGACGGCGGGCGTGTGCAGAACGGCGGCTGCGCCCTTGCCCTTGAAGACCTTGCCTTTGCCAACGCCTTCTTTGAGTTCGTATTTACCTTCGGATTTGCCGTTGACTTCGGTGCAGTTTTTGTCGTTGTATTTGCCAGTGTAGAATTTGCCTACCTTGGCTGCCTTCGCACATTCGTAGAACGTCGGCGTGGCCGACGCGCTCGATGCGGCCATCGCGGCCATCGCGAACACCGCGACGAGGCTGAGCCCCATGATCTTGATGCGTGTCATCTATCCACCGCTCCTTTGATTCCCTCTAGGGTTAGATCGACCGACCCTTTATGTCCCCTCCTCAGGACAGAGACGTCCCGAGCCAGTCGTAGCCATCGACAGAACTAATGTCAATGGTGCTGTGTGCCCGACCTTGGCAGAAAACATCGCCTGCGTCAAGGTCAAGCCTGAAGCCGCGTCTGGACACTCCGATCCCAACCCACCGAAGGCGGATCGCTTGGTTTCGGAGGTCTGGGCGTTCCATTCCCCGTGCGACGCTTGACATCATGTCCCGGCGACGGTACCACAGGCGGGACACTGTAGTCAACCCTCGTTATTCCTGCAAACGGCCACAATTGGTCGGCTGGCCGTCCAGCTTAAGCCCGAGAACGCACCGTCCAATCCGGTGAAAATACGGTCCGTGTGATTGCGGGGCGACGGTCGACGAGAGCGCGCTAGCTCTCGTTGCGCGCGATCCATTCCGCGAGGAACGGCTCGGCGATGCGGTACTCGCCGCGCTCGACCCGCTCGATCACTTCCGCCGCGCCGAGCGCGTTCAGGGCTGTCTGCACCGTCGCGGTCGACGGCAGCGCGTGGCGCAGGCGGTAGTCGCTGCTGAGGGGGCGTCCGGGCTGCTCGGCGGAGAGTGCCTGCAGCACGCGGCGCTGCGCCGCGGCGGCCCGCGACCACAGCAGGCTGAAGTGCGAGTGCTCGGAGCGCAGCAGCGCGTCGATCGCCTGCTCCAGGCGCTCCGCTTCGGCGATTCCTCCCGCGGGGGTCTCCTCCCACAGGAAGTACAGCGCCTCCTGCGTGCCGTAAGGATGGCCTCCCGTCAGCTCGAGCACGCGCTCGCAGGTGTTCTGCTCCAGCTCCTTCGCGGTGTCGGCGAACCGCGCGATCGCATAGCGAGCGAACAGATCCACGGGGATCGGGCCGAGCTCGACCTGCTTCGCGCTGCGCCAGAACGGCTCGTTCTCGTCGTTGAAGATCCGCTCCATCATGTGCCGGCGGCTGCCGAGGTACACGTGGGCGACCTCCGGCTGCTCCTGGAAGACCGAGCGCATCAGCTTCGGCAGCCCGGGGTCGATGTCCACGACCTCCTGGAACTCGTCGAACACCAGCGCCACCGACCGTCTGCGCTCCGCGGCCAGACGCCCCGGCAGGGCGAGGAGCCCTTCGAGCGTCGCGTCGATGTCCTGCCGGTCGGCGCGCGCTTCGAAGCTGAACGACAGCGAGCCGTCGTCCGGGTCGACGGTCACGGTCGGTTTGATCCGCAGGCCCGCGAACACGCGCACCCGCTCGCGCGTGCGAAACAGGCGCGAGGCGATCTCCTCGTGGATCGACTTGGCGAGCCGCTCCGCGAGCTTCTCCCGCGTGGGGGTGCGCATCAGGTCGACCTGCGCCACCAGCACGTCCTCGGTCACGAGCTGCTGCGCCACGCGCCAGATCAGTGAGGACTTGCCGTAGCGGCGCGGCGCGAACAGGACCACGTCCTGCCCGTTGCGGATGTCCGCGCTCAGCTCCTCGATCTCGCGCTCGCGGTCGGTGAACGCCGCGTCCAACGCGAGCGCACCGAAGCGGAACGGGTTCTTCAGGTCCTCCTCGGAGCGCGCCACTCAGTAAATATGTCAAGCAAAATAATGCCTGTCAACATATTTAGTCTTATGTTGAACTACATTATCTCGATAGACATAAAGTCACTCCCAGCCCGTCTGAGGGGCCGGAGGGCAAGCAAGGCAAGGACGCAGCGAGCGAAGTGTGCTTTACGCACATGAGCGAGCGAGGACGCAGCATTGCGCCGCCATCCGGCCCTCAGACTGCGGAGACCTGCTCCTCCTCGGCTACACGGAAGGATGAGCCGCAACCGCAAGCGGCGACCACGTTGGGGTTGTTGACCTTGAAGCCCGCGCCCTGCAGGCTCTCCTCGTAGTCGATCGTCGAGCCGCTCACGAACTGCAGGCTCTCGCCGTCCACGAGCAACTTGAGGCCGTGGCTCTCGAACACCACGTCGCTGTCGCGCTGCTCGTCGAACGCCAGCTGGTACTGGAAGCCGGAGCAGCCGCCACCGCGTACGCCGACCCGTAGTCCCGCGACGCTCACGTCAGCCTGCTGGGAGGCGAGGAACTCGTGCACCTTCTCCGCACCCTTGTCGGTGATGTCGATCATCGGCTTCGCTCCTGTGGATGGCTCCAAGACTTTCCAAAGTATAGCGGTGCTCGGAAGCGGCTCGCGATCCTCTACGCTAGGTGCGAGATGCCCTCCGCAGAGGACATAAAGGCGCGCATAGAGGCCGCCATCCCAAGCGCGCACGCCGAAGTCGAGGACTACACCGGCGGCGGCGACCACTTCCGCGCGACGGTCACCGCCGAGGCTTTCGACGGCCTCAGCCGGATCGCGCAGCACCGCCTCGTGTACGACGTCTTCGGGGCGGAGATCGGCGGCGCGATCCACGCCCTCGCGTTGAAGACGCAGGTTCCCTCCAAGATCCAGACCCCCTGAGAGCCAGGAGCACTCCATGTCCAGCAGCCCGCAGTTCGACCCGATACCGATGTTGAGCGACGCGCCCGCGGCGCCGGCCGCACCCTCCGCCGAGGAGTCAAACCCGATCCGCGACGCGATCGCCGAGGCGATCTCCTCGCACAAGGTGATCCTGTTCATGAAGGGCACGCCCGAGGCGCCCGCGTGCGGCTTCTCCGCTCGCACCGTCGCGATGCTGCAGGACCTCGACGCGCCGTTCGCGGCCGTCGACATCCTCCCCGACCCGCGCATCCGCCAGGAGCTCTCGGCCATCTCGCAGTGGCCGACCATCCCCCAGCTGTTCGTCGAAGGAGAGCTGGTCGGGGGCTGCGACATCGTGACCGAGATGTACGAGTCGGGGGAGCTCGCGCAGACGTTGCTGTAGCGTCCCGCGCCGCATGACTCCCGTCGCGGTCGCAGCCGACAGCACCAGCTACCTCCCCAGCGCACTCGCGCAGGCCGAAGGCCTGCATCAGGTGAGCCTTTACGTGGGCTGGCAGAGCCAGCCCCAACGTGAGCTCGAGATGGACGGCTTCGACGCGTTCTACGAGCGCCTCGGCCGCGACGCGGAACTCCCCACCACGTCACAGCCGTCGATCGGCGACTTCCTGGCCGTGTGGGAACCGCTGATCGACGCCGGCCAGGACGTCGTGTCGATCCACCTCGCGGGCGGGATCTCGGGAACGTGCGAGGCCGCGCGCCAGGCTCATGGCCTGCTCGCCGAGCGCGGCCTGGGCGAGCGGGTGGAGGTCATCGACGGCGAAACCGCGTGTGGCGGGATGGGCCTGCTCGTGCTCGCCGCCTGCGCCGCCGCCCGCGCCGGCGCTGACAAAGACGCGGTGGTGGCGCGCGTGCGCGAGGCGCGCAAGGCGCTGCAGATCTGGTTCTGCCTCGACACGCTCGAGTACCTCAAGCGCGGCGGCAGGGTCGGCAAGGCGCAGGCCTGGATCGGCGGCACGCTGAAGATCAAGCCGATCCTCTCGCTCGAGTACGAGATCGTGCCCGTCGAGCGGGTCCGCACCGCCGGCCGCGCGTTCGAGCGGATGGTCGCCTACGCCCAGGAGCTGCACGACAGGGGCGCTGACGGATGGGTGGTTCAGCACATCCAGGCGCCCGAGCAGTCCCAGCGCCTGATCGAGCGCTGCCGCGAGATCTTCGACTCGGAGCCCGTGTTCACCTCGGAGGTCGGGCCGGTGATCGGCACCTACACCGGCCCGGGGCTGATCGGCGTGGGCGCGATCCCACGCTCGCTGCTGGCCTGAGTCGGATGTCGGGCTAGCGGCGGCGACGGCGCAGGATGCGCCGGGTGATGATGAGCCCGACGACCGCGCCCGCGACCGTCAGTTCGCTGCGGTGGCGCTCCACGTGCGCGCGCCAGTCGGTGATGCGCACGACCTCGCCGCGCAGCTTCTCCACCGACACCGCAAGCTCCATGCGGTTGGCCTCGATCGAGTTGCGGATCTCCTCGGGCGACCGTTGTGGCATCAGCTCGCACCTCCGTCGGCGCTCGGGTTCGGACCGACGGCCTCGCGAATCTTGCGCGCCTCCTCGATCGCCATGCTCGGCACGGGCGGCGAGCCTTTTTTGACGGCTCGGGCGGCGATCAGTCCGGCGAGCACGCCGAGCACCACGAGGATCGCGGCCATCGCGAAGAAACCCCAGAAGTAGGCGAAGTCGCCGACCGGTAGGTAGTAGTAGAGCAGCCACGCGCAGCCGACCAGCACAAAGATCAGCGCGGTCAGGAAGAACACGCCCGCGGCGATGCCGACGACGGCGCCCTTGACGAGCTTGGTCGCCTTTTCGCTCACCTCGGCCTTCGCGAGCTCGATCTCCTCGCGCACGAGCAGCGTCGCACGCTCCGATACCTCCGCGATCGCGGCGGCGATGTTCTGCGGTGGCTGGGCCCCACCCTGCTCGCCGACGGGCGGCGGCTGAGACTCGCTCACTCGGGTGGCTCCTCGTCGAACAGGCGCCGCCAGATCACGCCTGCGACGCGGTTGGCCGCGACGCTCGCCAGCGCGCTCACGCCAGCCAGCAGACCCGACCACATCAGTCGCTTGACCATCTCGTTCTCCATGGCCGTGAGTCTATTCCCCACCGTGGTCGCCAACGCGGGTGGGGACCTCGAGGCCCCCGCACACGGTCTCGACGACGAGCCACTTGGCGCGCTCGAAGTACTCCTCGCCCTGCGGCAGCAGGTCGAAGATCCAGCCGGTGAGCAGCTGCTCGATTGCGCCGTAAAACGCCATCGCCGCGAAGCGCGCTTCGATCTCCGGCTTGAACACGCCCTCGGCCTGCGCCTTGACGACGATCTCGCCGATCAGCTCGTAGGCCTCGCGGATGTGCCCGATGTGGGTCTGCCCGAACGAGTTCGCCGCACGCGTGACCTCCACGATGATCACCTTCATCAGGTCGGGGTCGTGGCGGTAGCTGTCGACGATGAACGACGCGATCGACAGCAGCTTCTCGCGCACCGGAATCGGCTCGGAGTCGACCTCACGGATCAGCGTAAGCATCACGTTCCAACGCTCGAGGAACAGCGTGTCGAGCACCTCGTCCTTGGAGCCGAAGTAGTGGTAGACGAGACCGTAGGCGACCTTCGCCTCGTCCGCGATGTCCGACACCCGACAGGCGTGGAACCCCTGACGGGCGAACACGCGCACTGCCGCATCGAGGATCAGCCGGCGCTTGTCCGCGGCCCTCGAGCCGGCCACCGGCTGCTGTCCCGCGCTCACGCTCCCGCCTCCCGCGGCCAGCGATACGCGCCCGGCTGGCGATTCGCGAGCGAGGGCAGACGGCCGCGGATCTCGCTCTGCTGCTCGTAGTCCAGCTCGGCCACGATGTGGCTCTCGCGGTCGGGGGCCTGCGCGAGCACCACGCCCCACGGGTCCACGATCATCGAGCGCCCGCCCGAGTGCATCCCCCCGGGGTGCGCGCCCACCTGGTTGGCCGCGATCACGAACGCCTGGTTCTCGACCGCGCGCGCCCGCACGAGCACCTCCCAGTGGTCGCGCGTGGTTGCCAGCGTGAACGCCGCCGGCAGCGCGATCGTGCGCGCGCCGCGCACCGCGAGGATCCGATACAGCTCGGGGAAGCGCAGGTCGTAGCAGATCGACATGCCCAGCTCGACGCCGTCGGCGGTCTGCGAGACCACGATCTCATCGCCCGGCTGCTCGAGATCGGACTCGCGATACACGCGGCCCCCGACTTCCACGTCAAACATGTGCACCTTGCGGTACACCGCCTTGACCTCCCCCTGCGGATCTACGTGCACGGAGGTGTTCGACAGCTTCTCCTGGCCGGACACGACCTCCAAGATCGATCCGGCGACCAGATCCACCTTCAGCTCGCGTGCGAGCGCGCGCGCCCAAGTCACCGCCGGGCCGTCGAGCGGCTGAGCCGCCGCGCGCTGCTCCTCGTCCGAGCCCATCGCGGTCCACTTCTCGGGGAGTACGATCAGCTGTGCGCCATCGGCCGCCGCGGCGCGCACCAGGCGCTCGGCGACGGCGGTGTTGGCGGCCGGATCGGCGGTGGAGTTCAGCTGGACTGCAGCGACCTTCAAAAGCGCACCCACTTGAGCCTCAGAATAGATTGACTGGTCAGTCAATATCGCGAAGCATAACTGGCGCCGAGCAGGGCGCAAGCGCTGGGACGCGACTCCACCCGATACCCGCGCGGCTGTTTCGCGGTTCGCGTCCGCTGAAGCGTTGGCGATATGTGGGCGTGTTCAGCGAGGAGCTGATGGCGTGCGCTGCGCTCGTGCAGATCGGCCCGGCGCGGCAGTCCTTCTGGGCGCTGCACCTGCGCGATGGGTCGGTCGAGCGGGAGCGCACGCGGCTGCTACCGCGCAAGCGGGAGGTCGAGCTCGTAAACGGACGGCTCGCCGGGAATGGGGTCGAGCCTGTGCCTGGACGACTCCGGGTGCGCGACCGTGGCGTGGAGCTCGACCTGCAGCTCGACGAAGGAGCGCCGATCGAAGCGCTCTGTCCGCACGGAAGCGCGGAGGTGTGGACGCGCAAGCAGGCGGGCGTGCGAGCACACGGCACGCTCACGATCGACGGCGGTCCGCCGCGGAGCATCGACGCGCTCGCCGTGATTGACGACACCGCCGGACATCACGCGCGCGAGACCGAGTGGTGGTGGACCGCTGGGGTAGGCGAAGGTCCAGATGGCGTGGCGCTCGCGTGGAACCTCGTCAGCGGCGTGAATGACCCGCCGCAGGGGAGCGAGCGGGCGGTGTGGGTCGACGGGCGCCCGTCGGAGACGCCGCCCGTCAGCTTCGCGACGGATCTGTCGAGCATTGACTGCGAGGACGGATCCGAGCTGCGCTTCGTGGCGGAGACGGAACGTGCCCGGCACGACAACCTGTTGATCCTCAGCAGCGACTACCGCGCGCCGTTCGGGACGTTCTCGGGGATGCTCCCGGGCGGAATCGAGCTGGCGCGGGGGCTCGGGGTCGTGGAGCACCACAGAGCGCGCTGGTAGTGCCCGGCACCGGGACGCGACGCGTTAAGACTTGTCGACTTGCGGGGAGCTATTTGAACCGGCATGTCCGCCATTGAACATCGGGGCTGCGGGCACGAACCCGATCATCCCAATGGCCGATGCAGGCGGTCTCCCGGTCATCTGAAGCTCCGCGTCGCGAAGCTCACGCTTGGTGATTTGTGTTGATTCGTTTTTAGCCATTAGTGCCGTCCGTCCTAAAGACGGTATCGCTTGACAGCCACTCTCGCCATTGGCAGACCTCTGGCTTGGCTAGCAGTCCACGTGCAGCGCCGGCAGCCTGTCGGCCCCGATCCCCAGCTCGATGCACGTCAGGTACGCGATCGCGCGGTGGATGCCGTCGACCACGAGCACGGTGCCGTCGAACTCGCCGATCCGCATCACCAAGTCGGATCTCCACCTGCGGCCTTCCATATCGGCGATGAAGCGGTCGACGCGCAAATCGTCGTCCGGATCCCCCGCCGCGCGGAGCGCCTTGCTGCGCTGCTGATATATGTCGCGCAACTGACCGAGCGTCTTGTAGCTCGTGCCCATGTAGCCCATGAAACTGGCGAAGAGCGTCGGCGTGTCGGCCAGCTCCTGCGCGGATAGGGGCCTGAGAGCCATACCAGGCATCGTCCCTCTGAGGTATGTGCGGCTACATGGCCACCTGTCCAAAGATGCCCACCCCCGGTGCCGCGTCCGTCCGTCCGGGCCTGCTTCCCGTCAGCCCTCGCGCCCCCGGTGCCTGCGCAACGCCGCCAGCAGCAGCTTGGAGTGCATAGCGCCGATCAACTCGCGCAGGGGCTCGACGCCGGCGGCGACGATCTCCATCGCGCGGTCGATCTCGACCTCGCCGGCGAGCTTGCCGAGCAGCGAGTTGACCTCTTCCTCCACGAGCGGCTCGAGCGCCTCGCGGTAGAGCAGCGTGTCGTACACGGTGAACCCGAGCGCCTCGTCGTATCCGCCCGCGCGGAAGTTCGCGATCGCCTCGATGATCTTCACGTCGTCGCGGTCATAGCCGCGCTTGCTGGGCGTGAGCACTCCGATGTCCGCGAGTCGGTCGAGCGCGTTGCGCGGGATGCCGTAGCGCTCCTCCACGAGCTTCCGCGAGATCCGGCTCTGGTCCTCGACGGTCTCGAGAGCCCGCTCGAGGATGCGATCCTCGAGCTCCATCAGCGCGCGCACGCGCTCGGGGTCCTGCTCGAGTGCGCCCTTGATCACGCGCAGCGGCATGAAGCGCTCCTCCTGCAGGCGCTTGATCAGCACGATCCGCTCGACGTACTCGGGCGGGTAGTAGGCCATGTTGCGGCTCGTCCGCACCACGTCTGCGCCCTCGCCGAGCAGCCCCTCGCGCAGGTAGTAGCGGATCGTCCCCGGGCTCACCCCCGAGCGCTCCGCCAGCTCGCTCATCTTCAGCAGTGGCCGCTCCTGCACGCCAGCCATCAGCTCACGCCCTGAACGTGACGCCCTGATGAGACGCGGCCGACGCGGCCGCCGCGCCGCAGTCCAGCAGCTCGGCGACCTCCGCCTCGCTGTAGCCGGCGGCGAGCAGGACCTCCTCGGTGTGCTCGCCCAGCTCGGGGCCGGGCAAACGCGCATGCTCGCCGGGCGTGCGACCCAGCTTGACCGGCACGCCCAGCTGGCGCACCGGCTGCGTCGCGCCGGGCTGGTCGAGCTCGACGACCATTCCACGCTCGCGCACGAGCTCGGACTCGAGCGCCTCGTCCAGCTCGAGCACCGGCTCCAGGCAGCAGTCGTGCTTCTGCGCGAACGCCTCCCATTCGGCGCGCGTCCGCGACGCGAAGATCTCCTTGACCTGTCCGTGGGCGTCTGAGCCGGGGCGTTCGAACTGGACAGCGATCAGGTCCTCTCGCCCCACCCCGCGGCACCACGCCTGCCAGAACTTCGGCTCGAGCGCACCGAGCGACACCCAGCCGTCGGAGCACTCATACGGGCGGTAACAGATCAAGGAGCCGGCCAATGGCAGCTCCCCCCGGGCCGGGACGGTGCCGTCGGCGAAGTACGCGCCCGCGACCATCGCAAGCCACGACAGCGCGCCATCGGCCATCGACACGTCCACCATCTGCCCCTCGCCGGAGCCCGGACGGCCCGGACCGCCGTCGCGCTCGCGCAGCGCGGCCATGATCCCGAACGCCGCCATCAGAGCGCCGCCGCCGAGGTCGGCGATCTGCCCGGCGGCCTGCACCGGCTCGCCGCCGCGCTCGCCTGTCAGTCCGAGCAGGCCGATCAGGCCGAGGTAGTTCATGTCGTGCCCGGAGGCGTCGCGCTTGGGACCGTCCTGGCCGTAGCCGGAGATCGCGCAGTAGACGATCCCGGGGTTCTCCTCGCGCATCCGCTCGTAGCCGACGCCGAGCCGGTCGAGCACGCCCGGGCGGAAGGACTCGAGCACCACGTCGTGTTCGCGCACCAAGCGCAGCAGCGCCTCGCGGCCGCGGTCGTTCTTCAGGTCCAGGCGGATCGAGCGCTTGTTGCGGTTGAGCGACAGGAACAGCGCGGACTTGGCGCTGTCGTGCGCGCCCTCGTAGTAGGGGGGCGACCAACGGATGTAGTCGCCCATGCCGGTGTCCTCCACCTTCAGCACATCCGCGCCGAAGTCGGCGAGCAGCAGCGAGCAGAAGCCGCCCGGCAGCAAACGGGAGAGGTCGAGGACGCGCACGCCCTCCAGCGGCAGGCTCATCGGACGATCCCCAGCATCGCGCGCGCCTCCTCAACCGTGGCGGGACGGCGACCCATGTCTTCTGTCATCTGCCTGGCCTTGGCGATCAGCTCGCCGTTGGACTTCGCCATCTCGCCGTTCGGCAGGTACAGGTTGTCCTCGAGGCCGACGCGGATCGAGCCGCCGAGCGTGAGCGCAGCGGACACGAGCATCCACTGGTCGCGCGAGATGCCGATCACGCCCCAATGGGAACCCTCGGGGATGTTGTCGACCATCGCGGCGAGGTTGCGTGCGGTCGGCGGGATACCCCCCACGACGCCCATCACGCAGTCCACGTGCAGCGGGGTTTTGAGCACGCCCATGTCGATCAGCGGCGCGAGGCTGCCGACGTGGCCGATGTCGAAGCACTCGTGCTCGGGTTTGATGTTCAGCTCGTTCATCGCCTCGAGCAGCTCGATGATCTCCGGGAACGGGTTCTCGAAGACCATCGAGAAGACGAACTGCTTGCGCGACTTGGAGTACTTGGCGTAGTTCATCGAGCCCATGTTCAGCGCGGCCACTTCGGGAGGGCACGCACGCAGGTATTCGATGCGCTTGGCGACCGGCACGCCGATCGTGCCGGTGGAGAAGTTGATGATCGCCGCGTCTCCCACCTCGCCGCGAATCGCGTCGGTGATCGCCTGGAAGTCCTCGATCTCATACGACGGGGTCCCGTCGGGTTTGCGCGCGTGGATGTGGATGTGCACGCCGCCCTCGTCCACGATCCGCCGCGCCTCCGCGGCGTACTCCTCGGGCGTATAGGGGATCGCGGGGCACTGCTCGCGGTTGGCGATCGCCCCCGAGATCGAGCAGGTGATGACGACTGGGTGGTCGAGGCTCATACCGGTACGACTCCTTGCCGCTTCCACGGCCGCTCGATTTTCTTGTTCTCCGACATCTCCAGCGCTCGGCAGATCGTCTCGCGCGTCTCGCGCGGGTCGATGACGTCGTCGATGACATCGTTGGCGGCGGCACCGTAGACCTCGAAGATCTTGCGAAAGCCCTCGACCAGCTCGGCCTTCTTCGCGGCGGGGTCCTCGGCCGCTTCGACCTGCTTGCGGAACGCGATCTCCACCACGCCCTCGGCGCCCATCACGCTGATCTCGGCGCTCGGCCACGCGACGATCAGGTCCGGCTCAAAGGCGCGGCCGTTCATGACGTAGTAGCCCGCGCCGTAGGCCTTGCGCGTGATCACGGTGATCTTCGGCACGGTGGCGTTGGCGACCGCGTAGAGCATCTTCGCGCCGTGTCGGATGATGCCTTCGGCCTCGACCTTCGTGCCGACCATGAAGCCGGGCACGTCCTGGATGAACACGAGCGGGATCGCGAACGCGTTGCAGAGGTTGACGAAGCGCGCGGCCTTGTCGGCGGAGTCGTTGTCGAGGATGCCGCCGAGCTGCTTGGGCTGGTTGGCGACGATCCCCGCTGGCCGCCCGCCGAAGCGCGCGAAGCACGTGATGATCGTCTTCGCCCACTGGCCCTTCATGTCGAAGTACTCGCCGTCGTCGACGATCCGCTTGATCACCTCGTACATGTCATACGGCTTGCGGTTGGACTCGGGCAGCACGTCGAGGAGGTCCTCCTCGCGGCGGTCGATCGGGTCGGCCGCGGCGCGGATCGGGGCGCGCTCTTCGCAGTTCTGAGGCATGTAGGAGAGGTACTGCTTGATCCGCTCGATGCACTCCTCGTCGTTTGCGACCTCCAAGTCCCCCACGCCCGACTTGCGGCAGTGCACGCGCGAGCCACCGAGTTCCTCCTGGGTGACGTCCTCGCCGACCGCCGCTTTGACGAGGTGCGGCCCGGCGAGCGCCATCGAGCCGCGGCCCTTGACCATCGGCACGAAGTCCGCGAGGCCGGGGATGTAGGCGGTGCCGGCGGCGCACGGGCCCATCAGCGCGGCGACCTGCGGGATCACGCCGCTCATCACGACCTCCTCGCGGAACAGGTGCCCGGAGCCGGCGAACAGCGCGCCGGCGGCCTCCTGCACGCGTGCGCCGGCCGAGTCGAGCAGCCACACGAACGGCATCCGCTTGGTCAGCGCCAGCTCGCGCAGGCGCGTGACCTTGATCTCACCGGTCATGCCCATCGAGCCGGCCATCACGGTGAAGTCGTATGCGCACACGGCGGTCAGCCGGCCGTCGACCTTGCCGTAGCCGGTGATCACGCCGTCGGCGGGTGCGTCGACGCCGTCCATCGCGCGCTGGGAGAAGTGCGGTTTGCCGTGGATGCCCAGCTCGACGAACGTGCCCTCGTCTATGAGCAGCGCGATGCGCTCGCGCGCGGTGAGCTTTTCGCGCTCGTGCTGCGCGGCGATCTTCTCCTCGCCGCCGCCGAGCCTGATGCGCTCGCGGCGTGCTTCCAGATCCTCCACAAGCGGGCGCAGCATCGAAACCGTCTCCGGCGCGCTGGTCTCCTTGGTGCTCATCAGCGGCCTTTCCACTGCGGGTCGCGCTTCTCGAAGAACGCGGTGACGCCCTCCACTATGTCTTCCGTCGAAAGCGCCAGGCTGAGCTGCGCGCGCAGGTAGTCGAGCGCGTCGTCGAGCGGCATGTCCAGCTGGCGGCGCATCGCCTCCTTGCCCAGGCGCATGATCACCGGCGACTTGCCTGCGAGCTTGCCCGCCCACTCCGCCACCGCGCCGTCGAGCTCACCGGCCGGCACGACGCGGTTGACGATCCCCGCGGCGAGAGCCTGCTCGGCGCTCCAGCGCTCGCCCAACAGGAGCAGCTCGTTGGCCTTCTTGCGCGGGACGTTGCGATAGATGAGCGCCATGATCATGAACGGGAACGTGCCGATGTTGATCTCGGGCGTGCCGAACGTGGCGTCCTCGGTCGCGACGATCAGGTCACACGCGAGCGCGATCCCGAGCGCGCCCGCGAGCACGTGGCCGCGCGCGGCGCAGACCGTCGGCTTGCCGAGCTCGCCGATCAGCTTGAACAGGCCGACGAAGTGCTCCGAGCCGAAGTGCTTGTGTACGAGCGAGTCGTCGCCCGCGAAGCCGCCTAGGTTGGCGCCGGAGGAGAACGTCTTCTCGTGCGAGGAGCGCAGCACCACGCAGCGCACCTCGGGCTCGTCGCGTGCGCGCTTGAAGTACTCGATCAACCCACCGAGCAGCTCCGCGGAGAGCGCGTTGCGCGTGTCCGGGTCGTTGAGCGTGATCGTCGCGATCCCGCTCTCGTCGACGGCGTAGAGGACCTTGTCGCTTGCCATGCGCGCATCCTAACCAGAACTTGCGATCGTTGGAAGTACACAGTTGTACTATTTACTTTTGACGCCGCTTGCGGTAGCTTGCGCGCGGACCCGAAACGACCAAGGAGACCCTCCCAGATGGCCGCCACCGACGAGAGCGTGCGCAAGCCCGACTTCCAAGCCGCACGCAAGCACTTCCTCTTCACCGACGAGCACGAACAGCTGCGCGAGTCGATCCGCAACTTCGCCACCAAAGAGCTGGCGCCGCACGCCGAAGAGTGGGAGGAGACGACATTCCCCGACTCGGTGTTCGCGCGCATGGGCGAACTGGGCTTCCTCGGTCTCGACAAGCCGGAGCAGTACGGCGGTCAGGGCGGCGACTACTACACCGCGCTGGTGCTGGCGGAGGAGATCACCAACGGCAACTCCGGGGGGCTCGCGATGGGCATCGCGGTCCACACCGACATGGCGATGCCGCCGATCCTCGCGTTCGGCTCAGAGGAGCAGAAGCAGGAGTGGGTGGTGCCCGCGATCAAGGGCGAGAAGATCCTGTGCCTCGGCATCACCGAGCCCGACGCCGGCTCGGATGTGAAAGGCATCAAGACGAGAGCCGTGAAGGACGGCGACGACTACATCATCAACGGCTCGAAGACCTACATCACGAACGGCCATCGCGCGGACGTGATCGTGCTCGTGACGAAGACCGACTCCGACGCGGGCTATGACGGCTTCACGCTGTTCCTCGTGCCGATGGACGCTCCGGGCGTGATCCGCGAGAAGCGGCTCGAGAAGCTCGGCATGCACGCCTCGGACACCGCGCTCCTGGCGTTCCAGGACGTGCGCGTGCCGGCATCCGCGGTGCTCGGCCAGGTGGGCAAGGGCTTCTACCACATCATGTGGGAGCTCCAGGGCGAGCGCCTGATCGGCGCCGCGGGCATGGTGGCCGGTGCGCAGAAGTGCTTCGAACGGACGCTGCAGTACGCGCACGAGCGCAAGGCGTTCGGCCGCGAAATCGGCAAGTTCCAGGTGATTCGCCACAAGTTCGCGGAGATGGCCACCAAAATCGAGTCGGCGCGGCAGATGACCTACATCACGGCGTGGCGTTTCAACAACGGCGAGTACCCCGTGCGGGAGATCTCGATGGCGAAGCTCCACGCCTCGCGCGTGCTGTGCGAAGTGGCCGACGAATGCATCCAGATCCACGGCGGCGCGGGCTACATGCGCGAGTACGGCGTCGAGCGCGTGTGGCGCGACGCGCGCCTGAACCGCATCGGCGCGGGCACCGACGAGATCATGCTCGACGTCATCGGCCGCTCCTACGGCCTGTGATAGACGACGCTCAGTCGACGGAGCCGCGCGGCACGACCCACTCGGTCGGCTGCGCGGTGACCGTGGCGATCAGGTCGAAGTCGGCGTCGTAGTGGAGCACCGTGAGCCCCGCGTGCTCAGCCGCGGCCGCTACGACGAGGTCGGGGATGCTCGCCGCGCGGTGCTGAGCCTTCTCGGCGAGCAGTCCTTGGACTTCGATCGCACGGTCGAACATCCGCTGGTCGAGTTGCACATGGAGGAACCGCAATGCGAAATCGTCGCGTCGCGCGCGGTGCTCCTCGCCGTTACGAGCGCTGAACAGAAGCTCGAGATCTGTCATCGAGCAGGTCGCCAACGTGCCCGACACGATCATCGGCTCGATCCGCGATGCAACGGGGCCCTTCCCCATGCGAGTCAAGACGCTGTTGTCTACGAGATGAGCGGCGGCGGCCACGCGCGTTCCATGATCTCGGGATTCTGCAGATCCTCGTTCTCCTTCAGCCACTCGATGATGCGCGTACCCGCCTCGCGGCGCACCACCTCACGCAGCGCCTCGTCTACGGTGTCCTTCACGCCTCGAGTTCCGAGTATCTCTCTCGCTTTCGCGAGCATATCCTCATCGATGTCCAATGTTGTTCGCCGCACGATATTAATATAGCCAGATGACCCAACATCAGGCATATCAGCGTTGCGACGGCTGTCGATGACCACTACCACTCCTCCCTTCTCCGACGAGCATGAAGAGCTGAGACAGTCGGCCCGCGGCTTCATCGAGCGCGAGCTGACGCCCCATGCGCAGGAGTGGGAGGACGCGCGCTGGTTCCCCGACGAGGTCTTCCCGAAGCTCGCCGCGCAGGGCCTGCTGGGGCTGAAGTACCCGGAGGAGTACGGCGGGCAGGGCGGCGACTACCTGCACGAGGCTGTGCTGTGCGAGGAGCTCGCGCGCACGGGCTCGGGCGGCACGGCCGCAGGGATCGGCGCGCACATCAACATCGCCACCCCGCCGATCTGGAAGTTCGGCAGCGAGGAGCAGAAGCAGCGCTACCTCGTACCGGCAATCAAGGGAGAGAAGCTGGGAGCGCTCGGCATCACCGAGCCTGGTGCCGGCTCGGATGTCGCCGCGATCACGACGCGCGCCGAGCGGGTGGACGGCGGCTGGGTGGTGAACGGGGAGAAGACCTACATCACCAACGGCGTGCGCGCGCACTTCATCGTGACCGCAGTGAAGACCACCGCGGAGGGCGGCCACCACGGCATGTCGTTCCTGATCGTGGACCGCGGCGAGGGCGTGGAGTCCTCGAAGCTGGAGAAGCTCGGCTGGCACGCCTCGGACACCGCCACGATCAGCTACCAGGACGTGTTCGTGCCCGAGGAGAATCTGCTGGGGCCTCTGAACGAGGGCTTCAAGCTGATCATGGCCAACTTCCAGTGGGAGCGGCTCGCGATGGCGCTCGGCGCGGTGGGGGCTATGCAGCTCGCGTGGGAGCGTACGGCGGAGTTCGCGAAGGAGCGCAACGCGTTCGGCAAGCCGCTGACGGGCCACCAGGCGATCCGCCACAAGCTCGCCGACCTCGCCACCTCGGTGTACACGTGCCGCTGCGTGACCTACGACGCGCTGCGGCGCTTCGTCGCGGGCGAGGAACCGCTGAAGGAGGTCACGATGGCGAAGCTGCTCACCCAGCGCGCGTCGTTCGACCTCATGGACGCGTGCCTGCAGATCCACGGCGGCGCGGGTTACATGAAGGAGTATTGGGTGGAGCGCGCGGCGCGCGACTCGCGCCTGGGCCCGATCGGCGGCGGCAGCGACGAGATCATGCGCGAAATCCTCGGGCGGATACTCGGGTTGTAGTCGGCCCGGCGCTTTGACGCCCGGGTCGTCGGAGTTACGCTCGCCCCGTGACGGACACCGGAGAAACTACGCGGAGAGAGCTGCTCGCGCGCGCCGCCGGCCTCGGCGCCGCCGGCCTCGGCGCCGCCGGCGTGGTCGCCTCGCTGCCGGGCGCGGCCGCCATCGAATGGGCGATGGCTCCCGCGCCGGCCGCCGCCTCTTCGCCGCCGCGACTGGCGCAGCAGTACGGCGACGGCGACTACTGGGCGTTCGCGGACTGGTGTCAGCCGGGCATGGAGCATCTCTGGGACCCAAGCACCGGCTGCTATGGCGACGACGGACGAGTCAACGCGGGGATGCTGATCACGCATTCGATCGCTGCGCTAGCGGGCCACGTGGGCCCCACACGCCAGGACGATCGCGCGCGGTCGCTCGTCGCGCGCATGCTGCGAAGCCCGCCGTATCGACCCGGCGGGAAGTGGGGCAGCCAAGGCCCTGGACAGCGACACACGCCGGGATTCGTCTCCAGCATGTCGAGCCTCGACAGCCTCCAGCACGTGGCGGTGGATCCCGAGATGACCGAGGGCCTCGTGTTCGCGTGGCGCGCCCGCGACGTGCTCGGCCTCCCGTCAACCGACGTGGCCACGATCGAGCACGAGGTCGCGGCGATGGCCGCCGGCCCCTTCTTCCGCTACCCGAGCGTGCGCCTGAACCAGTGCAACTGGCAGTGCGAGATGTACGCGTACGCGGCGGAGGTCGCAGGACGCACGGACCTGCTGCGCAACGACTACCGCCGCCAGCTGTGCCGTTTCCTGGAGGGCTGCGAGAGACCGGCCGCTCCCTGGTCGATATCCAACCTCAGCCGCAGCTACAGCTTCCACCGCAATCCGTTTGCGCCCGCCGGCGCCCCGGAAAACATCGAGTCGGCCGAGTACGCCAACCTCGTGCTCGGCGTCATCGCCGGTTATGCCCAGGCGCGGGCCGCAGGAATGGAGCCGCTGCCGGCGCAGCAGCTGCGCACCCTGCGAGGCTGGATCGCGCACGCGATCCCCGCCTATTGGACGCACAGCGGCTACCTCAATTGGGACACCGGCATGTTCCTCGCGCGCTGGCACGCGGGGCGCTACTGGGCGTTCGCCCTCGACGGCCTGCTGGCTATCGCGAATGCTCCGACGGAGCTGCGCAGCCCAGAGCTCGGCTCGTGGGCCAAGTACATCTTCGATCGCGCGCTCGGCACCTACCAGCGCCTGGCGCTCGAGGCCGGCCCCTCCGAGCGCACCCCGGCGAGCCCGGTGTTCATGCCGAAGCGCGACCAGTTTCCTGCGCACTGGCTGTTCGCGACACGGTTCCAGTCCCAGGCGGCGCGTGCCGTCCACGACGGTCTCGGGCATGCGCACGGCGAGCGACCTCCGCCCCTGTACGCGTACGACCGCGGGATCGGCCGGCTGGCGATCACGACGCCGGTCTACAACACGGCCGTGGTCGCGGTGAGCAACGGCGCGTTTCCATACGGCGGCATCGAGCTCGCGCGACTGTTCGACAGCGGGCAACGAGTGGCGGGCGGGATCGGTCCGTACGGAGCGGCCGGGTTCGGGGTGACGATCTCGGACGGCAACCGCACGGTGCTCGCGTCGCAGACGCCGCGTCGCGTCGCAGACGCCGCGTCGCGCCGCGGGCGCCACGCCGCCGCTAGCGGTGACCCGCCGCTCGCCCTCACGGGCCGGTGAGGGCGCGCTGCACCCCGCGCACCCGTACGCGGGCGGCTTCGAGGAGATCCAATGCGTCGGCGAGATCCGTCAGGGCTCGCTGAGCGTGCGCACGACGCACACGTTCGAGGCCGAGCGAATTCGTACCCGATGGCAGATCGAGCGCAAGCGCGGGAGCGAGCACCTCCAGGCGACCGTCCGCTTCCCCACTTGGGCGTCCGGCGCGACCATCGTCGCGGTGCTGAAGAGCCATAGGACGGTGGTCCTGTCGGCCGGGAACCGCCACGAGCTTGCCCTGTCGTCCGTCTCGAGGTTCGTGCTGCGTTGCGGCTCCGGACAGAGCGGTTACTCGGTGCGGCTCCTGCGCGCGTCACGCGATGCGAGGGTGAGAGTGGCGCCCGGGAAACCGCAGCGCTCCAACCCACATCCGGGCCCGCAGCTGGTCCTCGAGGTCGCCCATGGCGACCGCTGGCGGGGCGTCGAGGTGGAGGCCGAGATCGTCCCAGGCGCAACCGCGGCGAGATGAACCTGTCCAAACCTCCGCTGCACTACTCATGTTCGCGCACATGTGGCCCGATAGGGCCATGTGGCTCGACTACGCCTCCTCTGCCTTGCCGTGATCGCCGTCCTCAGCCTCGCCGCCCTCGACGGCGGATCGCTCGCGCTCGGCGCAACCTCGAGCACGCACAAGCGCGCCCATCGGGCGACGCGCTGCGGCAGGTATGCACACTCGGTAAAGGCGCGAAAGCACTCGAAGCGACGCGTTCACGTCAGCTGCGTGAAGCACCACTCCAAAGCCGTCAACCGCTCCACGAGCACCGTCACCGCGCTCTCCAAGTCAGCGGACAGCGGCACCGATGGCTGCGCGAACGCCGGGCTTGCGCCCACGACGCAGAACCTCGAACTGATCCGTGCAGCGACGCTCTGCCTGGTAAACCGCGAACGTGCGGCGCACGGCGAGACGCCGCTCGTCGCAAACCCGCAGCTACAGCAGGCGGCGCAGGGGCACACGACGAGCATGGTCGTCAACGACTACTTCGAACACACCGGCCCGGGCGGCCAGACGCCGCTGCAGCGGATGCGCGAAGCCGGCTACATCTCCGGCTCACACAGCTTCCAGGTCGGCGAGAACATCGCATGGGGCACGCTGTGGCTGGGCACGCCGCGGTCGATCGTCGCCGCGTGGATGGCCTCGCCGTTGCACCGCGCGAACATTCTCGATGGGCACTTCAGGGACACGGGGATCGGGGTTTCGTCGCATCCGCCGCGGGCGTTGGGGGGCGGGATGAGCGGCGGGATCTATACGCAGGACTTTGGGGTTATTGCCGGGGGGTGAGGGAAGCAGAGGTCGGTTCGAGTCTGGCTGGCTCCACTCCTGAACCGCCACAGGCGCCATGCATTCTGGGAACTGTACCCCGATGTCCCGAGGATGCCTCAGCCGCGCGGGTGCCCAGCGATCAGCTTTCCTCCGGCTCGGCAACTGACGGGCGCCACGGGACACGTCGTCGGAGGCGCTTTAGGGGCCCGGCCTGAGATGACTCGCTCTCTTGCGGCGCTGGTTCAAACAGCTCCGGATGGTTGTCAAGAATCCACCGCAGTCCAAAAAGAAGGGATTTCGATGCGGAATTCCAGGTCTGCCTTCGAGTCTCGTGCATGACCACAAGGATGACGGCGGTTATGAACGAGTAGGCAAGCAAGCCGTACAACCAATTCGCGAGCGGTTCGTGCAGGTTAACCGTAGCGGCGAGCGTCACCCCAGCACTCGCAAACCACGCGCCCCAAATAGCCATGCGCGTAGCTCCCAGAGAATGATAAATGTCTGCAAGGTTCGCGTATTCCCGCTTCACGCCACTCGTTGCGTCACTGGCCTCGCTGATATCGATAACGGCACGCAATACATCCCAGTTACCATGCCATCGGGCACGATATGCCGCACGCGCATCAGCCTTGCCTTCAAAGCGATCAAGATACTCTTGAGAAAATCTGAGTAGCCGGAGATATCTAAATGGCCACAGCTTCTCGTGCTCGTGAGGCTTAGACACATCCAACTGAGCACCAAAAAGCTCTCGCAAAGCTTGAATTTGATCCTCCTCGAAGTGCGACAGCACTTGGGATGCCCTATCCAGACGAATCCATCGCCCGTACCAGATCATTGGCCAGCCCAGGAACATTGGCCGATAAAAGACATAATAGACCTGATATACGATGAACCCCACTGGAATCGCTGCCAAAATCGCGGCAAACGCGGAAAGGTTCTCACGCAGTGGCCCTGTGGCTGTCGTCAGGGAGACGCCCGCGATTACGCGCATCAGGACCACGCCTATGGACATCCAGAGAAGCAGAATAGAACCAGGAATCGAGAAACGGAAAACCTGCCTCCCGACATCCATTTCATGAGCTTATCCCGCTCTTTGGAAGAATGTCAAGTCCGGCACAGAAATGGCGTCGCAGTGACCCGCGGGATTAGCCTGATGGCCGCATACGTTCTGAATCCCAGACCTTAGCGACCAGAGGCCGCACGTCGCGACGCCTTCTCCAATGCAGGAACATCGCGACACAGCTCGGCGAGGTCACACTTGGAGCACTGCTCGCCCCATGAGGCCAGGCGCGGAAGGTTGTTCTCCCGCAGCGAATCGCCCGCGTCGCGGATCTGCGAACGCACGCCGACGAGGAGCGGCTCTTCGACCTCCTCCCTGATGGTCTTGCCTTCCTCGTCGAGGTTGAGCACCTCGATCAGGTCCGCCCGCTCGCCGGTGAGCTCCTCGTAACCGACGGCGTAGACGTGCAGTTGATCGCGCGTCACGTCCTCGTCCTGTGCGCGAGCAGTCGACTTGAAGTCGACGATCGAGAGCTCGTCGGTGTCCAGTCGCCGGACGAGGTCGATCCGGCCGGCGACGGTGATACCGGGAGCGACGTGCACCTGGATCTCCTTCTCGCTGTGCACGGTCTTCTCAAGCGTCGAGCCGTGCTCGTCGAGATATCGCTGGACGGACTTCACGGCTGCGTCGCGCAGCGTCTGGCGCAGCGCGGGGTACGCGTACGGAGCGTGCAGATGCCGGTCGACGAGATCTTCGGCTTTGTCGTTCCCGACGATGTCGCCGGCGAGCGCACGCTTGTGCAGCTCCGACAGCGCGTCGTGTAGACCCTTGCCGTAGCCAAGTGCCTCGTGCAGCGGAGGGTTGAACCCGTAGAGGAAGCGCAGCTTGAACTGGTACGGGCACTCGAACAGGTACTTCAGCTCCGAGAACGACAGCGTTACGTTCGGCGTCTCGTGGTGGGCTCGAGGCTCGAGCCGCGGCGCGTCCGCCGGCACACCCGTGTCCCTGGTTGAGAACCACTGCTGGCTCGCGCAGTGGTCGAAGAAGTCCGACCGCTTCCTGTAGAGCTGGTTCGACCCAGGCGAGAACGACACGAACAGGTACTTCTGGGCACGAGTGGCTGCAACATAGAAGAGGCGTGTCTCGTCCTCGACGGTGCCGCGGTAGCGGTCGGCATCGGCGATGGCAGCTTCCGGGATGACGTGGAAGAGGCCCAATCCGCCGTGCCGCTTCGACGGGAAGCGGTTCTTGCGCAGACAGGGAATGAATACCGCCGGCCATTGCATGCCCTTGGCCTGATGCACTGTTGTGAGCGTGACCGCGTCCGGCGTCGCATACCCCACGTCGGCGTCGGACTCCGCGTAGTAATCCGGAGCTTGGTACTCGAGCCACTTCGCGAACGCCTCGTACTTCCGCGCAGGCTCGCTGTTGAAGTAGATAGCCTCGAAGTCCGAGATCGCCTGGCTGAACTTCCCGAGCTGGTAGAAGACGAGCTCTCGCCGCACCGGTTCACCCGGAACCGTCTCCTCGCGCACGCCGAGCGCGGCGAGAAAGTCGAGGTAAAGCCGCTGGATGTTGTAGACGCCCCACCGCTCTCCCCGGTCGAAGTCGCGACCGTCCTCTAGGACAGCGAGTGCCGCAGCCCAGTCGCCGTTCCCGGGGAGAAGGTTCGCGTCCTGCCAGAGGTCCCGTAGAGCCGGCGCATCGACGAGGCCAGCCATATAGCGAAACGCCCCGACGACAGCGGTGATCTCCGGGCTGTCGAAGAGGCGATTCAGACCCTTAACGACGTACGGGATTTCGCGCCGCCGCATCTCCGCGACTAGTGGGTCCGCGTCCTTCGCGACAGACCGGAACAGCACGGCGAAGTCCGACCACGAGAGGCCCCGTGCCTCGTTGTCGGCAGTGTCCTGAAAGGCAAGTCCGCGCATTGCCTCGATGCGATCGCAGATCCACGCGGCCTCCTCGTCCTCGTCGGCGAAGTCGCGAGCGATCAAGTCACCTCGGTCCCAGGTCTGGTGGCCAGCGCGCACCATTGCCTTCGGCAGGCGACTACCGGCGGGGATCTGCTCCGCGATCGACCTCCCCACCTCGACCACACCCTCGCTCGAGCGGAAGTTCTCGGCGAGTGTCACCTGGCGGACGCCAGCGTACCGGTCGGCGAACGTGACGATGTTCGAGACCTCGCTCCCACGCCACTGGTAGATCGTCTGATCGTCGTCTCCGACGACACAAAGGTTCGCACCGAACTGCGTCAGCCCCCGGACGAGACGCTCTTGAAGCGGGTTGACATCCTGGTACTCGTCGACCACAACGTAGCGAATGTCGTCACGGATGTGACTGCGGATCCTGGCCGCGTCCTCATCGTCATCCTCATCTCCCTCGAGAAACTGAACTGCGAGGTTGATGATCTCGGTGTAGTCGAAATAGGCCTTCTCGAAAATCAACCTCATGTAGTCGCGGAACGATGACTGCACGCCCTCCGGCACCAGATCTCCATCGACCTCGTCCTCGCGGAGCACACTCGTTGCCTGCAGAAAGAGCTTCGAGTGGATGTAGCGCCGCAGCGTAGGCGTGCCGGGAGAGCTGGTCGGGCAGACGGTCAAGCCGGACTGCCTGCTGTTCCTGTCGACGAGCAGCCGCGAGGTGATGTCCGTCAGCACCGAGAACTTAAAGGTCTCCGGGACGAGCCGCTGCAACAGGTCGAGGGCGTACCCGTGCATCGTTCCGACATACATCTCTGCCAGCCCGAGCCGGTCTACGCCCTCCTCCTCGAGGATGAAATAGATCCTGTCCTGAAGCTCCGCCGCCGCCTTCTCGGTGAACGTGAACGCGACGACGTTTCGTGGCTCGACGCCCGGAAGCGAGAGGATCGATGCGATCCGCTGAGAGATCACCTGGGTCTTCCCCGAGCCGGCACACGCGATCATCTGAAGCGGCTCGTCGAGGCAGGAGATTGCCTCGGCCTGGGCCTGTGTGTAGATCGGCACTCCGTCCTCCCCTGTCGTCAGACCTCGAAGACCTTCATGACCTCATCGCCGTAGTCGTTGATTACCTTGACGGCGAACTTGCCGGTCTCAGGCCTCGGGAAGGGGCGGGAGATAGTCCGGTAGAGCGACTCCCACGCCTCTTCATCAATGTCAGCCTTGAGCGCGGTCTTCAGGCGCTTGTACGGGTCGTTGCCGCCCGTGAAATAGCAATGCCGGACGAAAAACGACTCCTCGTCATACTCGGTGTCGATCATCCAGAGCGCGATCTGGTCGGTGCTGTTGCTGCGCACCTCGCCAGTCGTCGGGTCGTAGACGTCGACGCCCCTAAGATCGACCACGATGCCGTCTTCGGTCTCATCCCACGCGATGTCGGGCTCGCCGAATACGGTGAAAAGGTTGCCGGCGCCGGTCTTCTTCAGCTCCTCGCCCATAAGGAGGTCGGCGTTCATACGCACCATTAGTACTGGGATGCGGCCCAGCTTGCGAACGCCCGCGACGGTGGCGAAGCCCTCGTCGGAAGCCTCGATGCTGACGCCGTCGCCCTCGGTGAGGCCGGTGACCTGCGGGTCGAAGGCGAAGCCGAGGATCGCGAGCAGGTCGACGTCGTCTGCTTCGATCGCCTCGCGCGCCGCCTTCTTCACATACGACGGGCTGACGGTGCCGTACTGCGGGCCGATCGCGATCGCGATCCGCACCGGGGTGTCCCCATCCGTCTTGCCGTCGCGCTGGCCGATCGCCTGGATGTAGTCGCCCGCATATGTCTCGAACGCCGCAAACGCGATCCGCTCCTGCCGGCGGCCGTTCTGGATGCCGGCCTTCGCGAGGTTATCGAGGATCGACTGCTCGAAGTTTGGTGCGTCGGCGTCCTTGGCGGCCTTAGTCTCAGAGAGGGATTCGGAGCTGTCGCCGAACGAGAGCGAGCGATGTGGGCTCAGCGACTCGACTGTGAAGGGGCCGGCGACGCGGACCTTCTTGGCCTCCTCGAATGGCCGGTCATACAGCAGCTCGAATTCTGCATGACGGTTGATTGCAGCATCGACCTGGTCACGCATCATGCCCGCCTCGATGTCCGGGTTGTTGGTGATCGAGCTCAGCATGATGTGAGGTACGCGCTCGTAAACGAACCCCTCGTGAATATCTTTATTAGAGGCTTCTCCGGGGTCTCGCGGCAGGGCATATGCCACGAGTGACTGCTCCTTCAGACGCCCTTCCGGGGAGTCCGCGAGAAGATACCACGGATACCTTGCACCCATCACTCGCTGCCGAGCTAGGGCGAGAGCAACGCGTGATGTGTCAATGGTGATCCACCGACGTCCCCACTGTTCAGCAACGTAGGCGGACGTTCCTGAGCCACAGGTCGGGTCGAGAACGAGGTCACCTGGATCGGTGCACATCAGCACGCAACGTTCGATCGCCCGAGGAAGTGTCTGGACCACATATGTCTTTGAGTCGGCGAATCCTGAAGTTCCCGTATCCGTCCAGAGATTCGTCAGTGGTGACGCATTGAAGTCATCGAGGAACCTGACGTATCTAAGGGTGTTGCCAACCCAGAACAGTCGTCGTGCTGCCGCGAGGCACTCCAGCCCGGCCTGATCAGTCTTGAACGTGCCTGCCCTCGGGCGAAAGACCTTACCCTGAAAGGTGAACTCACGCACATCTGCCCCTTGGGCCGGTCGCTGGCTCATCAGGTTGTCGTGTGCAAAGAGCCGATCGCCCGGTTCAAGGACAGTCTCGCCGAGCGGCAGTCGCTCGCCGCCAACCTTCTCAACAAACCGGTATTGCGTGGCACCGCTCTCACCTGCCACCTTCGACGTAAAGAGCGGCCTGTACTTCATGGCATCAGGATTCCGCGCGTACCACAACAGGTAGTCAACAACGCCCGACAGCGAGTCTCCCGATGCCCCGGCGGTCTTGGAGAAGACGATTGCACTGACAAACGAAGCCGCACCGAAGACCTCGTCCATGACCGAACGAACAAGGTGCATGTTCTCATCGCCGATCTGGACGAAGCATGACCCTGATTCAGTCAGTAGCTCCCTAGCGGCGATCAGGCGATCACGAAGATATGTGAGGTACGAGTGGATCCCCATCTCCCATGTGTCGCGGAAGGCCTTGATCTGCTCCGCTTCACGAACCGTGTCCTCACGATTCCCGTCCTTCACGGCGCGGTTCCTCGTTGAGACTTGGAAGTTCGACCCGAACTTGATTCCGTACGGCGGGTCGATGTAGACCATCTGCACCTTTCCGCGGAGCTTCTCGCGCTCCGCGAGTGACGCCATCACTTGCAGGCTGTCACCGAGGATCATGCGATTCGACCAGTTGGCGTCATGCTTGTAGAAGTCCACCTGATCGAACTCATCCAGCCCGTCGAAGGAGTCGAACAGGGTCAGCTCAGGCTCGTCGTCGGGCTTCTCCGCGGTGCGGCGGAGGTTCTCGATTAGAACGCGCGGGTCGATCTTCTCCTGTATGTAGATCGGCGGCGCGTCGGTGACGAGGTCGAGGTCGGCCTCACCGATCTCATCGACGGGCGGATACTTCCCGCGCCAGACAAGCTGCGGGTCGAGACTCTCATCACGCGCGTAGCGAACCTTGCGGACCTCCTCGATCGCGGGGTCGACGAAGGCGAGTGCGTCAGCGGTGGGGATGTTCGTCCGCTTGTCCCCATGCGTGATCGAGTCGACCGGCGTGGACCCAGCCTGCTTCGCCCTACGCGCCATGGCCTGCCAACTCGAAGTCGAGACGATCGGGGTCGCCGATGATCGCGTTGTCGCCGTACAGCGCCTGGATCGCATCCGAGAGGCGTGCCTTGAACGCGAGCGGATCGGTCATCTCTATATAGCCCCAACGGCCGAAGCCGCCGTGGTTGTTGACCGCTACGCACCAGGACTCGCGTGCGGTGGTCGCCTTCTGGCGGGTCGGCCCTGGGCTCTTCTGGCTGCCGGAGACCTCGACGATGAGGGTCCGCACGATCCCGTCATCGCCAGGCTCGAGCCGGGCGAGGAAATCCGGTGTATAGCTGTGGCTCCGCCCCTTGTGCACGTAGGGGATCGTGAAGCCGAGGTGGTCATTCTTCACGTACGACTTCACGTTCCTGTTCAGCTCGAGCTCGCTCGCGAGGAGCTGCTCCCACGTATTGCCGTCCTTGCCGTCGAGAGTGACATGGGATACCTCGGACTTCTCAGTCGGCACGGTGCGCTTGCGCGTTTGGAAATCGACGTCGCCGGTCGAGCCGACGGGGTCGAATCGATTGATCATCGGGCGCAGTCGCTCTCGGCGGTTGCCCTCTTGGCGCACGATCGCGTTCCACACCGCCTCGGCGGCCAGCACTCTTGCCTCCGTGATCGTCATCAGATACCCGAGGCTATAGCCACCGGAAACGATCACCCTCTCCTCGATCCACACCCGACACATCTCGACCAGCCGGGGGAAGAGCCAGGGACGCCTGTCGTCGACGGTGTTGAAATTGGCGTCGAGGACGCGCTTAGCGAGGGCGAAGGCGACCTGCTGGGGCCGGTACTGCGTCGGGTCGCCTTCGTCGAGCTCACGCTCGCCGACAACGCCGCCCATCTCGACCCAGCTCGGCACCGTGTTCGGACCGACATCGAACTTGGGTGCGCCTTCAAGGTCCAGCCAGATCTCATCGTCGGGAAGCTCGACGCGGTAGCCGTCGAGCCTGGGAAACTCGATCCGCAGCTCCTCGCGGCCCTCGACCGCGCAAATCTCGATCACCGGCTTCGGCGGCAGCGGATCCTTGAGCGGCTTGTCGGACGAGATGAACTGGAACGGGATGCCGTAGACGTTCGCGTACTCGGGCTCGAACATCCCCTGCTCGTTCACTGCGTACGAGCGGCGGCGCAGGCCACGGCCGATGACCTGCTCGCAAAGGAGCTGGCTACCGAACGCGCGAACGCCGAGGATGTGCGTAACCGTGTTGGCGTCCCATCCCTCGGTGAGCATCGAGACGCTGACGACGCAGCGAACCTGCTCGCCGAGCCGGCCGCGCTTGCCGACGGTGTTCATCACCTCCCGGAGCAGCTCACTGTCCTCGATCTTCTCCACGTCGGCACCCGGGTTGCGCTTGCGGTACTCCTGCTTGAAGGCCGCGATCTCTGCAGTCGCGATCTTCTTAAACTCATCCTTCATCCCGTCGCCAGACTCGAGCTGCGCCGAGTCGACGAGGATGGTGCGCGGACGCGCGAGCGGCTTGCCGCCGACGACGTTCGACAGCAGCGCAAGCTGTCCGGGTTTGTGGGCGACGACCTCATCGTCCTCGATGACCTGCTCACCCGCGATCCAGTCGTAGACGAGCTTGGAGACGACAGTGCTGGGACAGACGACGATGAACACCGGCGGCGTCTCGCCGTACTGCGCCAGCTCCTTCTCCCAGTGCGCGAACGCTTTCTCGTACGAGCGGTGGAGACTGCGCAACGCGCCCTCGAGCTCCTTCGGCGGGAGCCAATCCGCGACCGTGTCCTTCGCAGCTCGCTTCGGGAGCTCGGCGCCGACGTAGTCCCACAAGCGCAGATAGGTGACGAGCGGGTCGGTCGCATCATCGTCGACCGGCGTCCGCGGGACCTTGACGATGCCCGACTCGATCGCATCCATCAGCGAGAAGTCACTGACCGTCCACGGAAAGATGTACCCCTCGTTGTAACCGGAACCCTTGAGGTAGAACGGCGTCGCCGAGAGATCCCAGATCTGCTTGACGCCCACGTGCTTTGTGACCGCCTGCAGGCCGCGGAACCAGACGCGGGCCTGCTCGTTCGCGTCCTGTTGCTCCTTGTCGGCTTTCTCGCCAGCCTGCAGCAGCCGGTCCATATAGCAGTGGTGCGCCTCGTCATTCAGCACCATGATCTGCTGCTTGTCCGGCCCGAGGTCGCGCAAGATGCGGCTCACCATCGCCTGCGACGTCTCCTTAAACGGGTCGTCCCTGCGGTAGCCCTTCAACAGGAGGCGCGTGTTCTTGGCGACGCCCTTGATCTCCTTGGCGTCCTTAAGCTGGAATGCGTGGTAATTCGTGATCGCGATGCGCGCATGCTCGAGGCCGCCCTTGAGGTCGGCCGGGATCAGGTCGCGTAGGTCGTAGTAGTTCTCGGCATCCTCGGGCAACAACACGCGGAGCCGGTCGCGGATCGTCAGCCCGGGCGTGATGACGAGGAACCGGTTGGTGAAGCGCGCATCTCGCGGCGACTGCACCTTGTTGAGGGTCTGCCAGGCGATGAGCATCGCCATCACGACGGTCTTGCCGCCTCCGGTCGCCATCTTCAGGGCTGCTCGTGGGAGCCCGTCGTTGTGAGCCTCGTTCTCGATCTCGAGCCGCCGCCGCCAGTCGGCGTACCCATGGTGCCGTCCTGCGACCTCGGTGAGGAAGATCGCCGTCTCGGCCGCCTCGCGCTGCGCGAAGATGACGCGGTTCTCGCGATCCTCATCAGCCCAGTGTTGGAGCAACTTGCGGGTGATCGGCGTGACGCCCCCATACTGACCGTCACCACGCCACTTCGCGACGTCTCGCCGTATCTCGTTGATCAGCTCGTTGCGCTCCCGGCGTTCGCCGGTGACATCGAAGTCAATCGTCTCCTGAACCGGCGCGCCTTTCTTGTCCTTCCTCGCCATGGCGATTGGAATCCAAGACTCACTCGGCCGCCGACCGTCCTTGATCACCCCGGTCGGACCGTTCTGGCCGACCTCATAGTGCCGGCCGGGCGGGGCGTAGGGCGAGTTGAGGATCGGGTTGTCTATTGATGCTGTCTGGGGAACGTCAGGGCTGGGTCCGACCACCGCCGCAGCGTAACGCCTAGATCCGAATGGAGGTGGATCACGTGGCTGCTGGTCCTGCGGTACCGAGGATCCCCGTCCGTCGGATCCTTTCAAAGCGTGGTCAATACCCCGACGTCATTTCCGTCGCCCATGGCGAGGATGCTCGAGTCGCGTTGACGTCCAACAGCGCCACCGGGAAGCTCAATCCTCGTCGAGTGCTCGCCGCACGATCTCTGGCGTGATTGGAGGCGTACGTGCCGGAACACGGACTACCGGCAGTCCGCCGTGTTCTCTACTTCTGCTGCGGGCCTCGCGCTCGTAGCGCCCAGCCAGGTATTCCTCAACCCATGCGCGCGTGCTGCGCCACGTGCCGTCAGCGGCCTTGGAGGCCATGAGACGCCCCCGCGTCGCGGCGACGCGTAGCGCGTTTGCGGAGATCTCCTCGGAGGCGAGAGCAGGCAGCGGGACGAGGCGTGACGGACCGGCGACCGCGGGGACGATGAACTTGTGGAGGTTGTCGAGGATGGCGCGGGCGAGCAGCTCCCCGAGCGGGCCATGGTCGCCGCGATCGGCGCTCTGGAGTGCGGCCAGGTATCGCCGGCGATCGCCCTTGAAGATGATCGCGGGGGGATAGCCAAGCCTGACCAGGAGCAGATTCAGAACAAGCCGGCCGGTGCGCCCGTTGCCGTCGAGAAATGGGTGGATCTGCTCGAAGCGCACATGCACCTTGGCCAGCGCTTCGGGCTCGATGCCGTCACCCGCCCGACCGAGTGCTTGGACCTCGCGAATCCAGTCGGTGACCATGGCAGAGACTTCGGGCCACGGCGGTGGGCGCATCCCACCGGGAAACGGCCGGATGTCGTGCTCGCGGAATGAGCCCGGACTCTCGTTATGGCCGGCGCTCGGATGAGGCGCGACACCCCACGCGGGCGTGAGCGCGAGTCGATGGATGTGGCGAAGCTCGGTCAGCGAGAGAAGCTCGCCGGCCGACCATGCGCCGGAGTTCAGCGCCTGACCGTAGACCCAATTGGCGGCATCGGCGTACCCACGTACCTCCATGTACTCCCTGAGCTCCTTGTTGCCCACCGCGCGGCCCTCCTCGAGCAGCTGCTCGACCTGCTTGAGCACGAGCGTGTTGCCCTCGATCGCAGTCGAGTGGTGAGCCTCCTCGAGCCATATCCCGCGCCAGATCCCGTCCGCCTCGCGAGGCGAGGGCAGACCACCGAGCCGGTCACGCAGTTCGCTGATCTGAACACGCAGGCGCTCGTAGACAGCGGTTCTCGTGGGTCGGCCGCGGCCGCTCCCCGTGATTTTGTTCGGCTGAGGCATGATCTAATTGTACCGAACACATTTCTAAATGTGCGGTTGATGGCAAACTAATTGCACCGAACAAATACGTGGATGCTCCAGCGCGCTCCATCGAGTGCAGGATGCGCCCGAGCTCGCCGTAGTCCAAGCCGATTGGACGCCCTCTCGCCGAACATCAGTGTCAACGAACTGCACGCCCGTGCAGCTCCTCGCGATCGACCCGGTCGCGGGCACTAAACCGACCGACCTGGCCCTGGATGCATCGCTGCTGAGCCTCCAGCCTCGCGACCTCGACATCCAGCCCCGACAGCGACCTCAGGTACTCCGCCACGAGCGCGCTGACGGAGCTGCCCCGTTCCGCCGCGCGGGTATGCGCGGCGCGGTAGACATCGTCGGGAACGGAGACGATGATGTTGGTCACAATGCCTCACAGGATCACAGAAACACAGTCACTTTTCGGTCGGGTAGCCTCGTGTAATGAAGCCGCCGGCTGACCCCACCAAGATCTCCGGCCACGTGGAGCCATCGCCGCACGATAAGCACCCGCGCGTGATCGACGGCCCCAACGGCCCTGTGGTTGCAGCGACAGGCACGACGATCGCCGACAAGGACGTGCGCGCTTCGTTGGAGACCGCCCGCGAGCGTTCTCAACTGCCCGACCAGGACCGCAAAGCGCGCCGCGCCCGAGAGGAGCTTGCCGGCTGGATCAGAACCGGCTCCGGCCCTCAGGTGGACCTAGCGGCATCCGAACAAGTCAAGCGTCCCAAGCTGTAGACAGCCTGACCCGCCACGCCCCCTCGGCGCCCCCACCAGCCACTCCACGCAGCCCTATATAACTTCCCCTCCCCGACCAACAAGGAGAAGCAACAGCTATGGGAGTACTCGACGGAAAGTCGGCGATCGTGACGGGCTCGGCCCGCGGGATCGGACGCGCGACCGCGGAGCTGCTCGTCTCGCAGGGCGCCCAGGTTCTGATCAACGACCTCGACGGCGACATCGCCGAGCAGGCCTCCGGCGAGATCCAGGGCGAGACCGCGGTGTTCGCGGGCGACCTGACGAAGCCCGGCGCGGCCGACCAGCTGGTGGCGAAGGCGATCGACTCGTTCGGCAAGATCGACATCATCGTCAACAACGCCGGCTACACCCTGGACGCTCCGGTGCACAAGATGACCGACGAGCACTTCCAGGCGATGCTCGACATCCACACGGTGGTGCCGTTCCGCGTGATCCGCGCCGCCGCCCCCTACCTGCGCGAGCCGGCCAAGAAGGAGCGCGAGGAAGGCCAGGAGGTGTTCCGCAAGATCGTCAACGTGTCCTCGACATCGGGCACGTTCGGAAACGCCGGCCAGGCGAACTACTCGGCGGGCAAGGCCGCCGTGGTGGGCCTGACGAAAACGGTGGCGAAGGAGTGGGGCCAGTTCAAGGTCAACGTCAACGCCGTCGCGTTCGGCTTCATCGACACGCGCCTCACGCAGGCGAAGGTGGACGAGAACACCATGGAGGTCGACGGCGAGAAGATCCAGCTCGGCATCCCCGAGCAGATGCGTCAGATGGCCTCGATGCTGATCCCGCTCGGCCGTCCTGCCACACCCGAAGAGGCAGCCGGCGGCGTGTTCTTCCTGTGCTCGCCGTGGTCGAACTACGTGCACGGCCAGACGCTGCACATCACCGGCGGCCTGTTCGGCGGGATGAGCGGCTGAGTCGAAGTTAGGAGTTCGGGCCCCTGAGATCCAGCAGGCAGCCCGAGAAGTAGGCCCCCGCGGGCGAGGCGAGGTAGGCGACGAGCGCCGCCACCTCGTCCGCGGCGGTGTCCTCGCCGGGAGCTAGCGCGACAGGCGTGATCCCATGCCGCGACCACTCGATCGACAGCGTGCGAGCGAGGTTCTCGAGGCCGGCACGCGCAGCGTCCGCGTGCTCACCAGCGCCCGGGGCAGGAGCTACGTAGACGATCCGCCGCGGCGGCGGGTCTGACGTCTCCGCAATGAACGCACGATTGACCACCGCCCGGCTGACGCTCCAGCAGGCCTGCATGCTCTCCACGAGCGCCGCCCTGCCGATGCCCGCCGCGTACAGACCGGCCCCATCCACGACGAGCATCTCGACGCTCTCACCCTCCCCGAGCAAGCCCTCGACCGCCGCGTCGATCGCGTCCTCTCCGAGCAGGGCGCCATCGCCGTCGCTGAGCGGTAGATCCAAGACCCACGCTCCCAGCGCTCCACAACCCGCCTGAACAGCCTGCGTGATCGCACCACCATCGGCCGCGGCCGACTCGGAGCCCGCATGCGCAAGCGCAACCCCAACCCCGTCGAGGAGGTCGGCGCGCAGCAACCCTGAAGCGTGAGTGGCGGCCATGCTGCTCAGTCGAGGCCCAGGCCCGCGGGCCCAGCCGCGCCACCGCTCGCCCCACCCGACAGGCGGCGCAGGTCGAAGTAAAGAACGGCCGACGCGAGCGCGGGGATCGGAGCTGTGAGGATCCCGACGACGACGGTGACGACGATCCCCAACGCGGTGCTGGATGAGTCCGCGCCGAAGTCGACGAGGCCGCCGAGGATCAGTACGAGGAAGTCGAGCAGGAGGATCACCACGAACACTTGCCAGCCGTTTCCGCGGACGAGATCGCGACTGCGTGCGAGCGCCTGCAGGCCGGGCGGGCGCTCGAGCACGATTACGGGCACGACGACCGCCCAGATGGTGAGCAGCACGAGGCCGGGGACGATGAACAGGATGAAGCCGAGCAGAACGGTGAGGCCTACAACGAGCGAGACGAGGATCAGCTGGCCGAGCACGGGCGTGACGGCCCGCAGCAGCTGTCCGGGGCCGGAGTCGAGCCGGCCGTCCTGGACGTCGTCGACGAGCTCGACGACCATGCCGGTGAACAGCATCCCCGCGACGAGGGCGATGAGCTCGGCCAGCAGGCCGGCTCCGGTGCCCCCCGTGCGCAGCACGCTCGAGAGGATGCCCGTGAAGACGAACACCACCGCCGCGGCCGGCATCAGCACAGATGCCTGATCGACGTAGATCCTGAACACGCGGCCGACGAGCGCGCCGACGTCGATTCGAGCGCTCATCGCCGACTCAGGCGACCGCGGCGCCGTTGGGCGCGCGCCGCTGTTCGCGCACGCGTCTGAGGATGCCCTTGCGGCCGTGTTCGTCGAGACCCGCGTAGAGGGCACGGATCTCGACGAGGATCTGGTCGGCGACCGCCTGCTGCTGCTCGCGGGTGGGGTTCTCGATCGGCTCCCAGCGGATGGGATCGCCGTACTGGACGGTCACCTTGGGGAACTGCAGGCGCTTCCAGTTGCGGATCCGCGAGGAGCCGTGGATCGCGATCGGCACGACCGGCGCGCCGGTCTCCAGGGCGAGGCGCCCGATGCCACGCTTGGCCTCGGTGGCGAGTTTGCCGGTGCGCGAGCGCCCGCCCTCGCAGTACATGGTGATCGCGCCGCCGCGCGCGAGCACGCTCTCGGCGGTGATGAACGTCTCCTCGTCGCGTGCTCCGCGGCGCACGGGGAACACGCCGCCGTGGGTGTAGATGAACTGCATCGGGCGTTTGAACAGCTGCGACTTGGCCATGAAGCGCACCTTGCGCCGGATGTAGCAGCCCATGAGGAAGTGGTCCATGAACGAGAAGTGGTTGGGCGCGAGGATCACGGGGCCGGCGCCGGGCACCTTCTCGGTGGAGATCGCGCGCGTGCGCAGGAAGATGTAGCCGTAGAGCGAGGTGACGACGCGGACGAGCTCGTACACCCAGTCCGGTTCGCGCTCGCGCGAGCGCTTGTGGAAGCGATCGAAGTACTCCTTCGGCCGGGGGTCGGAGTACACCTGCTCGCGCATCGGGGCGAGATCGCTCATGTCAAGTGGAGATTACCCGCGCGCGCGGTAGACCAGCACGAAGTCGACGAGCTGGCGCGCGCGGTGCAGGAACCCGGCGAGCGTGCGGCCGCTCGCGCGGTGGGCGAGATCGAGCTCGACCTCCACCAGACGGTGCCCCGCGCGAACCGCGTCGACGGTGATCCCGATCTCCATCCCGTAGCCGTACGCGAACGGCAGCACGTCCTCGAGCGCCCGCGCGGTGAGCGCCCGCTGCCCGGAGATCGGCGCGTTCGTGTGCAGGCCGCAGCACCTGAGGATCGCCCAGCGGGCGAAGCCCTTCGCAACTCCCAATCCTCCCCCGACGCGCGTGGCGAAAGCCGCGACCGCCACGTCCGCGTCGCCGCACGCGACCGTATCCACCAGAGCGCCCAGCTCGCGTGCGGAGTCGGCGAGATCACCGTCGCAGAGAAGGAATATCGATTTATCTCTGTT
Source organism: uncultured Solirubrobacteraceae bacterium (assembly GCA_964588985.1). Taxonomy (GTDB): domain Bacteria; phylum Actinomycetota; class Thermoleophilia; order Solirubrobacterales; family Solirubrobacteraceae; genus Palsa-744. Next base: position 19,495 of record CAZPQW010000019.1, on the reverse strand, counting down.
CACGTCGTGACTCTCAGCGGCCTGTGTGAGGGCGGCGCGCGCGGCTTCGCTCATGGCCCCTCCCTTGCCGATCACGCGCTCGCTGCGCACCACGTGCGCCCCGTTCTCGCTAGCGATCTGAGCGGTGGCGTCGCTGGAGCCGTCGTCGGCGACCCACACAGGCGCGCCGGGAAACGCGTGCGCGAGCGCTGCGAGCGTGGCGGCGATGCGGTCCCCCTCGTCGTGAGCGGCGACGACGATCGCCACGGGCCCGCGCGGCGATCGGTCGGCTGGCCTATCTATTGTCACGAGCCTGTGCAGACGACCGGCGGACGGAGGATGGAATGACTGACGTTGAGGCTCATATCACCGGCACGGTATGGAAAATCGAGTGCGCGGTGGGCGACACCATCGAGGAGGGCGACACGGTCGCGATCCTCGAGTCGATGAAGATGGAGATGCCCGTGGAGGCTGAGGACGCCGGCACGGTGAAGGAGATCCTCTGCCAGGAGGGCCAGGCGGTCAACGAGGGAGACACGCTGGTGGTGCTCGAGTAGTGCCCGACGGCGAGCTACTTGTCGACGAGCCGGCGGACGGAGTCGTCCGCCTGACGATCTCCAATCCGGCCAAGCGCAACGCGCTCGACCACCCGATCCTCGACGCGATCAGCGCCAAGCTCGGCGAGCTGTCCGCAGCGAAGTCCGGCGCGCGCTGCGTGGTGGTGACGGGCGCGCACGGGATGTTCTCGGCGGGCTACGACATCGGCGAGATCCCGGACGAGGAGTTCGAAGAGCGCGCGGAGAAGCTCGTAGCGCACCCGTTCACGGAAGCGATCGAAGCCATCGAGGCGTTCCCGCTGCCGACGCTCGCGGTGCTGCCCGGCCACACGATCGGCGGCGGACTCGAGCTGGCGCTGTCGTGCGACATGCGCGTGGCGCAGGACGGAATCAAGCTCGGGATGCCGCCGGCGAAACTCGGCCTCGTGTACTCCCACACCGGCCTGCGCCGCTTCATCGACGCGATCGGCGCGGCGCGCACGCGCGAGCTGTTCCTGCTGGGCCGCTACATCGACGCGCCCACGGCGCTGTCGTGGGGCCTGGTGAACCGCGTGGCGGCGCCCGAGCAGCTGGAGGCGACGGGCCTCGACATCGCGGCCGAGCTGGCGGGCAACGCGCCGCTCTCCCAGCGCGGCAACAAGCGCGTGATCGCGGAGCTGCTGCGCGCGGAGGGCGAGCTCGAGCCGACGGTGGAGGAGGAGCTGATCGAGCTGCGCCGCGCGTCGTTCGCGTCGAAGGATCTGCGCGAGGGCATGCGCGCGTTCGGCGAGCGCCGTCCCGCTCGCTGGCTCGGCGAATAGCCCGCCGCGCACGCGCGTATAGCCGTCCGCCGCAGGTCATACCTTTCCGTTTATGCCATCGCTGATCACCCGTGAGGAGGCCGTCCGCCTCGGCGAGATCGAGGACCACGAGCAGATCGAAGCGCTGATCGAGCGCGCGTGGCAGGCACGGGTGGAGCGCTTCGCGGACTCCACAGACATGTGCTCGCTCGTCAACGCCAAGTCGGGCGGTTGCGCGGAGGACTGCGGCTTCTGCGCGCAGTCGCGCTTCGCCGACGCGGAGACGCCGATGCACGCGATGATGGAGCCGGAGCAGATCCTCGAGCACGCGCGCGCGGCGGAAGCGGCTGGCGCGCACCGCTTCTGCATGGTCACGCAGGGCCAGGGCCTGTCCAAGCGCGACTTCGAGAAGTACCTGGAGGGCGTGCGGCTCGTCTCCGAGCAGACCAACCTCAAGCGCTGCGCGTCTGTCGGGCACATCTCAGCGGCGCGCGCGACGGCGCTGCGCGAGGCGGGCATCCAGCGCGTGCACCACAACGTGGAGACCGCGGCGAGCTACTACGACGAAGTGACGAGCACCGTCCGCTACGAGGGTCGCCTGCGCACCATCCAGGCGGTCCGCGAGGCGGGCCTGGAGACCTGCGTGGGCGGGATCCTGAACCTCGGCGAGACGCGCGAGCAGCGCGTGGAGATGGCGTTCGAGCTGGCGGAGATCAACCCGACGAGCGTCCCGATCAACATGCTCAACCCGCGCCCCGGCACGAAGTTCGGCGACCGCGCGTACATGGACCCATGGGAGGCGGTGAAGTGGATCGCGATCTTCCGCCTGATCCTGCCCGAAGCGCTGTTCCGTCTGTGTGGCGGGCGCGTGGAGAACCTCGGCGAGCTGCAGCAACTGGCGGTCCAGGCGGGCATCAACGGCGTCATGATGGGCAACTTCCTGACGACGCTCGGCAACGAGCCCGAGACCGACAGGGCGATGTTCGAGGAGCTGGGCCTGAACGTGGCGCGCCAGCCCGACAACGCGGCCAACCCGCGCCCGGACAACCGCTCCGGCTGGCTGGCTGGCGAGACGCCCGACGTGGTCGAAGAGCTGCTCGCGGATGTGACGACGGCGGAAGCGGTCGACCTGCAGGTGCGCCTGTGGGACCCCTCCACGCAGCTGCGCTACCGCGCAAAGCGCAACGTTCCTCCGCGCCCGGACGGCGCATCCAACAGAGTTCCGGTCGGCTAGAGCAGCGCACACTCAAGGGGAAGGGCAGATGAGCGAGATCGAGGAGCGCGTGGCGGAGTTGGAGCGTCAGGGTCTGGGCCGCCGTCTGCGACTGATCAGCGGACCACAGGGGCCGACGGTGCTGCTGGAGGGCAAGCCGGTGCTGCTGCTGTGCTCGAACAACTACCTCGGATTGGCCGACCACCCGCGCGTGCGCGAGGCGGCGGCGGAGGCGGCGATGCGCTGGGGCGTGGGCGCTGGCGCCTCTCGGCTGGTGTCGGGCACGATGACGATCCATCGTCGCCTGGAGGAGCGCCTTGCGTCGTTCAAAGGCAGCGAGGCGTGTCTGCTGTTCGGCTCGGGCTACCTCGCGAACCTCGGCGTGATCGGCGCGCTAGCCGGCCGCGGCGACACGATCTTCTCCGACGAGCTCAACCACGCGTCGATCGTCGACGGCTGCAGGCTCTCGCGCGCGGAGGTGGTGGTGTACCGCCACCGCGACGTGGAGCACCTCGAGTGGAGCATGCACCGCCACGGCGGCCGAGACGGCGGTCGGCTGATCGTGACCGACTCGGTGTTCTCGATGGACGGCGACGTGGCGCCGCTCGAGCCCATCGCGGCGCTGGCGAGCCGTTACGGCGCGCGCACGGTGGTGGACGAGGCGCACGCGATCGGCAACCTCGGCCCGGAAGGACGCGGCGCTGTGGCCGAGGCGGGCCTGGAGGGCGAGTTCGACGTGGTGGTCGGCACGCTCGGCAAGGCACTCGGCTCCTACGGCGCATACGCGTGCGCGAGCACGGAGATCGTGCGCTACCTGATCAACTCCTCGCGCTCGCTGATCTTCTCCACCGCCCCCCCGCCCCCCGCGATCGCGGGCGCGCTCGCCGCGCTCGAACTACTGCAGGAGCGCCCCCACCGCGTGCAGCGGCTGCGCTCCAACGCGCGCACGCTGCGCCGGGCGCTCGCCGCCGAGGGCTTCCCGGTGGCGGAGGCTGACATGCACATCGTGCCGCTGATCGTGGGCGACGAGCGCCAGACGATGCGTCTGTGCCAGGAGGCGATCGAGCAGGGCGTGTTCGCGCAGGGCATCCGCCCGCCGACGGTTGCAGCGGGCACCTCGCGCCTGCGCCTGACGACGATGGCCTCGCACACAGCCTCGGACCTGGAGATGGCGGCGAGCGTGCTTGGCGACGCCGCCCGCCGGCTCGGACTGGACCCGGCCGCGATCCTCTCGCCCTCCGCGGAGCCGGCGCAGCCGGTGGAGGACCCGAACAGCGAACACGCGGAACTGGCGCGGATCGTGCGCGAGCGCTCATACGGGCGCGAGCGCGAGCGCACGGGCCCCGTGCCGTTCGACATGGAGCGCGACGCCGAGGAGGCGCCCGCGCCCCGCCGGCGCGAGGCTGCACTGGCGAGCGCTCCGTTCGATCTCGAGCGCGAAGCCTCCGCGGCGTAGAGCTCCACTCCGGCGCTCATGCGCGGACTGTTCGTCACGGGAACCGACACGGGCGTCGGCAAGAGCGTCCTGAGCGCGGCGCTCGTCGCGGCGATGGTCGCCGCCGGCGAGAGCGTGCGGGCGTTCAAGCCGGTGGTGACGGGACTCGACGAGCCGCCCGATGCGAACGCCGGGGAGACGTGGCCGCCAGACCACGAGTTGCTTGCGTCGGCTGCCGGCATGCGTCCCGAGGACGTCTCGCCGCTGCGCTTCGGACCCGCCGTCTCACCCCACCTGGCGGCGGAGCTCGCGGGGGCGCGAATCGACCCGGCGGAGCTGCTGGCGCACGCTCGAGGCGGCGCGCGCCCTGACAGCCCCACCGCGGAGGAGACGCTCGTCGTGGAGGGCGTGGGCGGCCTGCTGGTGCCGCTGGCGGACGACTACACCGTGTGCGATCTCGCGGTCGCTCTCGGGCTGCCGGTGGTGATCGCCGCGAGACCCGGGCTCGGCACGATCAACCACACTCTGCTCACGCTTCAGGTGGCGCGAAGCGCGGGCCTGCAGGTGTGCGCGGTGGTGCTCACACCATGGCCGGAGGAACCGACGGCGATCGAGCGCTCCAACCGCGAGACGATCGCGCGGGTGGGCGAGGTCGAGGTCGAGATCCTTCCTCCTATCTCCAGGCCTGTCGCAGTCGAGCTCGCGGGCGCTGGGGAGTCGCTGCCTTGGCGTCGCTGGCTCCGGTAGCGCTCTCAGTCCCCGCCGGCCCTCGCCGCATCGAGAATCGCGCCGCTCACTCGAGCCAGATCCTCCTCGTTGATGACATACGGCGGCATCGTGTAGATGAGGTCGCGGAACGGGCGTAGCCACACGCCATGCGCGACCGCCGCAGCGGTCGCCCGAGCGACATCTACATCGTGGTTCAGCTGCACCACGCCGATCGCGCCGAGCACACGAACATCCTTCACGTCAGGCAGCGCGCGCGCCGGCTCCAAGCCCTGTCGCAGCCCCTGCTCGATCACGCCGACCTGCGCCCGCCATCCGCCGTCGGCGAGCAGCTCGAGCGACGCCAGCGCGACCGAGCACGCGAGCGGATTGGCCATGAACGTGGGGCCGTGCATCAGCCCGCCGCCCTCGCCCGATGAGACCGCCTCGGCGACCGCCGGCGTGCACAGCGTCGCCGCGAGCGTCATGTAGCCGCCGGTGAGCGCCTTGCCGACACACATCACGTCCGGGCTCACGCCGGCGTGCTCGGAGGCGAACATCGCACCGGTGCGCCCGAAGCCAGTGGCGATCTCATCCAGCACGAGCAGCAGGCCATGCTCGTCGCACAGCGTCCGCAGGAACGCGACGCATGCGGGCGAGTGGAAGCGCATCCCTCCCGCTCCCTGCACGACCGGCTCGACGATCACCGCGGCCAGCTCGTGCGCGTGGCGCTCCGCAAGCTCCCGCACCTGGGCGGCCCACGCCTCGTCGAGGGGAGCGTCGAACCCGTCGGGTGGGCGCTCCGCGAAGACGTGCTCGGGCAGCACGCCCGCGAACAGGCTGTGCATCCCTCCAACCGGGTCGCACACGGCCATCGCGCCGGCGGTGTCGCCGTGGTAGCCGCCTCTGACCGTCAGCAGACGTGTGCGCCCGCTGTGGCCGAGCGCGCGCTGGTACTGGATGCACATCTTGATCGCGACCTCCACCGACACCGACCCCGAGTCGGCGAGGAACACGCGCTCCAACCCCGCGGGCGCGATCTCCGTCAGCCGTTGTGCGAGCCGGATCGCGGGCTCGTGCGTGAGGCCGCCGAACATCACGTGCGCCATACGTCCCAGCTGACCGGTGACCGCGGCGTCGAGCGCGGGGTTGCGGTAGCCGTGGATCGCGCACCACCACGACGCCATCCCGTCGATCAGCTCGCGACCGTCCGCGAGCGTCAAACGCACGCCCTCTGCGAACACCACCGGCAGCGACGGCATCGCCGCGGGCAGCGCGCCGTATGGGTGCCACACGCGCTCGGAGTCGAGCGCGAGCAGTTCGCCCCAGTCCGTCAGACCGTCCTAGTCCTCGTAGACGGTGAAGTCCCGCTTACGCGCGCCGCAAACGGGGCAGAACCACGTGTCGGGGATCTCCTGGAACGGCGTTCCCGCGGGGATGCCCCCGTCCGGGTCGCCCTCCTCGGGGTCGTAGATGTAGCCGCAGGACTCGCAGATCCAGCGCTGGAGGGTCTCGGTGGCGCTCATGCGCGTGGGGTCTGGGTCGGGTTGCTCATGCATCGAAGATTACCGACAAGGTAGGGTCAGCCGATGCGCGCACGCGAGGGGAGCGAGCTACCGGAGCCCGGGCAGGCGTACAACCCCGGCAAGCCCGTGCACGCCCGCCAGGCGGCGACCGTGATCCTGATGCGGGGAGGCTCGGAGACGCTCGAGGTTCTGCTCGTGAGGCGCACTCCCGAGGCTCGCTTCATGGGCGGCGTGTGGGTCTTTCCCGGCGGCGCGGTGGACGCCGAGGAGGGCGCCGGCGACGAGGCGCACCGCGCGGCCGCGGTGCGCGAGCTGAGCGAGGAGGCCGCGATCGTGCTCGAGGGTCCCGACGTGCTCGTGAAGTTCTCGCGCTGGATCACGCCCGCTGAGGTGCAGATCCGCTTCGACACGCACTTCTTCCTCGCAGAGCTCCCCGAGGGGCAGGAGCCGCGGATCGACGGCGAGGAGTGCGTCGACCTCGGCTGGTTCACGCCCGCCGCCGCGCTCGCCGCTCACGAGGCGAAGGAGATCGTGCTGGTCTTCCCCACGATCAAGCACCTCGAACAGCTCGGCGAGTTCGCCTCGGTGGAGGAGCTGCTCGCCTATGCCTGCGGGCGCGACGTGCTCCCGATCCAGCCGCGGGTCGTGATGGAGGGCGAGGTCGCGCGGATCGTGCTGCCGGGGGAGCCGGGGTACTGATCCACGAAGACCCGGTGAGGGGCTCACCGTCTGGTCAGCGAAAGGGTCTCGTCGGTCGTCAACTCCACGTCGCCCGCCCCGCGCATCCGCGCGATCTCCTGGGCGGGTGGCTTGGCGCGAGCCGCCGGCACGATCACACCGACCAGCCCACGTAGCGTCGCAACGAGGATGTTCGCCTGATCGAAGTAGTCACGCCACAACACGATCTGTCCGTCACGAACGTCGAAACGCCCACAGACCCAGAACTGGACGCGCAGCCGGCGAAACTTCAGAACATCAGTGCGCTCGGTCATCACCGTCGAACCGCTCTCCGAGATCGTGTGCGTGTAGACCTCGAATCCGGCGCCGGCCAAGCCGAGTGTGGCCTTGCCGAGCCGCCGAACGCGCTCGCGCCCGCGCACCGTCGGCAAGCCGACGTTTTCATACACCACGTCCTGCGCCAGCAGCTGCGTCGCACCGTCGATGTCCTTGACGCTCAGCAAGTCCAAGAACCGTTCGACCAACTGCATCGACGATGAACCGCTCTGCTGTCCAATCTGCTCGCTCGTGGCCTCGCTCATCTCGTCAGCAAGTCTACGCGTGGCGTGACGAACTGGTAGAACGACTCATCGCGCTGCGTTACCTCGACGTTCCACTCAAATCGTCTCCTTGGTACAGACCATCTGCAGCGATACCTGTGGCCCCATCAGGTAGCGCCACCACATGCCCAGACGACGCACGAGCGCCTGTCGGCGAGCCACATTGATTGCCGCGAGCTTGAACGAGCCCAGCGTGCTCGCCTCGCGCGTGAGGTGAATCGGGTCGTGCGAGAAGAAGATGTCGTATGCCGGCTCGGTCATGCGAATACGGCGAAAGCCAGCCCGCCATGCTTTCCACACGTACTCCACAAAGAAGTAAACGTGCTCGTTGCCGTCGAACTGCGCCACCTCGACACCGTGATCGCGCTTTAGATCGGTGGGCCAGCGCAACGGCTCGTTGATCACGAGCAGACTGCCACCGGGACGCAGCACACGGTGGATCTCGCGTAGGGCATCGGTCATCCGCCGACCGTCGTTGTGATGCAGCACCTCACAGCAGAAGACCCAGTCGAAGCTGTTGTCAGCGAAGGGCAGAGAGGACATCTGCGCGAGCACCCGCTCGAAGTAGGTCTTCCGGTCCTCGAACCACCAGTCGGCTGTGCGCAGTCCCTGCATCTCAGCCATCGAGATGTCCAATGCCACAGCTCGCAGGCCGATGCGTGCGAACGTGGCGGCGGCCCAGCACGTGTTGGAGCCCACGTCGAGAATGCTCTGCCCAGCGGCGAACGGGACGGTTTCGAGCAGGCGCTCCATTGCCCGAGCCTGCGCGAACCAGTAACCATTCTGCTCGTATGGGAGCCCCAAGACTCTCGCACGATCCCAGCCGTTCGCTCGCATCTCCAGGGCAAATCGCTCCAGCCCGTCGGCCTCCGCGCTCACCTCGGGAGTCGGGTCCAGCATCAGATCGGCCACCCCATCACGCACGGGGCGCTCGAGTCGGCAGCACCGGCAGCGCAGCAAGCCAGTGCGAGTCTCCCGCTCGTCATCGACGAGCGGGTCGAGGTCCATGCCGCTCGTCGAACCGCAAGACGGACACCGCAGCAGCATGAGTAGCTCGGAACGCATCTGCTCAACTCCTCCCCCGCCCCAGAACAACCGCTGAGGCCAATGTTCGTGACTTCAGCTAGGACAACCGCAGGCGTCCTAAGTTGCGCTCACCGGAGGGGGTGTCTCCAGCTTTGGGCGGCTTGCTGCGTTGAGCTGAGGTCGGACTCAAACGCGCCGGATAATGCGCGAATCCCCGGTCATCATCTTCTTGGTCAGGACGAATCGAGTCGAATTGGTCCGTGCTACGAATGAGGCCTCCTTGACGACCTCATAGGGAATCTGCCATATCTCCTGGAGTTCGAGATCTTCATTGAAGAAAACTGCGTACAGCACGTCGAACGGATGCTGATCTATGTCGCGGATCGCGCCGAGCTGTCGGCTGGGGTTCTCTGGTGTGAGCCTTCTTCCCTTGATCTGGTACCGAACCCCATCTGCATCGATCGCGTCGACGGACTTCGCGGAGAACCCCTTCCTCTGAAGCCCGAAACGCTCACAGCAGATCCGCTCGGCGTAATCGCCAACGGGTGTGTTCGCGGTCCGCACTAGGTCGCGCGAGCGCAGCATCCGCATGCAACGCGCCCAGGCCCTAGCGACCTCGTCGTCGCTCATGTCGCTGAGCAGGCGATCGAGCTCAAGCAGTCGATCTGTCATCGGACCTCCTCCTGGTTGAGGGGCAGTAGCAGCGGATCTCAGACTTGCTGCTGAGCCGCGATCACATGCGTCACCGCATTGATCAGCGCCAAATGCGTGAACGCCTGCGGGTAGTTGCCGAGGTGGCGACCCGAAGAAGCCTCCAGCTCCTCGGCATACAGCTCGAGCGGCGAGGAGTAGGACAAGAGCCGCTCGCACAGGTGCTCGGCCTCGCGGTGCTCGCCGATCTCCGATAGCGCGGAGACGAGCCAGAAGGAGCAGATAAGGAACGTGCCCTCCTCGCCGTGGAGACCGTCGTCGGTGGCGTCGGTGCGGTAGCGAAGCACGAGGCCGCCCTCCGTAAGCTCCTCGCGGATCGCCATCACGGTCGCACGCACGCGCTCGTCCTCCGGCGGCAGGAAGCGCATCAGCGGCACGAGCAGGCTGGACGCGTCGAGCTCGTCGGTGTCGTAGTGCTGGCGGAACACGCCGCGCTTGTCGACGCCGCGAGTGAGGATGTCCTCGCGGATCTCGTCCGCGATAGCCTGGCATTCCTCGGCCTGCTCGGCCTCTCCACGCCGTTCGGCCAGACGCGCGCCGCGGTCCAACGCCACCCAGCACATCAGCTTCGAGGAGACGTAGTGGCGGGGCTCGCCGCGCGCCTCCCAGATCCCCTGGTCGGGTTCCTTCCACACCCTCGCCGCGGCATGCACCTGGTCGATCAGCACCGGCCACAGGCGCTCGGGGATGTGGTCGCGCTTCTTCGAGTGCAGGTAAACAGAGTCCAGGACCATGCCGAACACGTCGTTCTGGCGCTGGTTGAACGCACCGTTGCCAATCCGCACAGGGCGCGCGCCCTCGTAGCCCTTGAGGTGGTCGAGTGTCGACTCGGTGAGGTCTTTCTGGCCCTTGATCCCGTACATGATCTGCAGCGAGCCATCCTCGTTGCGCTCCATGTCGGCCACGTACTGGATGAAGTCGTCCGCCTCCCAGTTCAGGCCGAGGGCGTGCAGCGCCCACAGCGTGAAGGACGCGTCGCGCATCCAGCAGTAGCGGTAGTCCCAGTTGCGTTCGCCGCGCGGCGTCTCCGGCAGCGATGTCGTCGGCGCGGCCACGAGCGCGCCCGTGGGCATGAACGTGAGGCCCTTGAGCACCAGCGCGGAGCGCTGCAGGTGAAAGCGCCACGGGTGGTCCGGGTATTCGCCTTCGGCCAGCCACGTGCGCCAGAAGTGACTCGTGCGCTCGATGTGGCCTTCGGCCTGTTCGACCGTGTGCGGCCCGCCGTGCTCCTCCGTCCAGGAGATCGCACAGAAGCGCTTCTCGCCTTCTTTCATCGTGTGCCGGCCGTGCGCGCGGTTGCCCTCGATCCCCATGCGCACGTCGCTGAACAGCCGGAAGGCGGTCACGTCGTTGGTGGCGTCCATCATGCACACGCCCTCCTCGCCGGTCTGCACCACGCTCCACGCGGCGGGCGTCGCGCCGAAGTCGAGCATCGGCTCGCACACGATCTCCACCTGCACCTGTCCCTGGATGCACTCGATCATCCGCACCAGCAGGTGGTCCGCGTCGTAGTCGGTCGGCGGGCGCGTGTGGCTGGAGCCGTGCTTGTTGTCGTGCCACGGCCCGATCGTCAGCCCGTCGACCACCCGGATCCAGCCCTGCGGCGTCATCCACGTCGTCTCGATCAGGTTCGTGCCGGGGATGTAACGCCGGCCGGCCGGGACGTAGATGCCATACGGCCCCACGCGCCAGCTGCCCGCGCCGCGGTCGAGCATCGCGCCGAACACCGACGGGGAGTCGAAATGCGGCAGGCACATCCACTCGATCGAGCCGTCCGAGGCGACGAGCGCCCCGGTGTGGCAGTCCGACAGGAAGCCGTAGTCGGCGATCGGAGGAAACGGTGAGGCCAGCGAGGTGGCGCGCGATCCGGCCGGCGCCGCCACCGAGCCATCGCCCCACATCGCTGTGAGGGACGGCGCCTGCGGCACTTTCACCACTCGGTCCGCTCGAACCTTGGGCGCTCAACGCCCGTCGGCAGGATCTGCTCGTCCTCGAGCTTGTCCAGGTGAGCGGCGAGCGTCGCCGTGGCCATGTCGCGCAGCGGCTCGGCCACGTCGTGCCACACCGTGTCGAGCAGCTCCTTGACCGTTCGCTTGCCTTCGCCGAGCGCCACGATCAGGTGGTTTTCGCGGTCGATTCGATGGGCGATGTATTCCTCGAGCTTCGTGTGCGCGTCCCACACCGGCGGACCGTGTCCTGGACACAGGACGTTGAAGTCCTCGCGCAGCCGCAGGCGCGTGAGCGCCAGCAGGTAGCCCGACATCGAGCCGCGGTACGGGCTGATGAACACGCTCCCGTCGCCGAGCACCGCATCGCCGGTGAAGCACGCGCCCTCGGCCACCAGCGCGAAGTGATCGGCCGAGTGCCCCGGTGTGGCGACGGCCTCGAACGGACCGATCCGCACGCCCTCGCCGAGCTGCACGTCGACCGAGCCGCGACCCGCCGCGAGCGGCGCGGGGTAGCGTTCCAGCAGCGGCCTCACAGCCTCGGAGTGGTCGTGGTGATCGTGCGTCAGCACGATCCCGCCGAGACCCCCGCGGCCGTCGATCGCCGCGCACAGCCGCTCGAGGTGCGCGTCCAGCAACGGCCCCGGGTCGACCACCCATGCCGGCTTGCGCCCGACGACCCAGGTGTTGGTCCCCGAAAGGGTGAGCAGCCCCGGGTTGGGGGCACGCAGGCGCAGGATGTCGTAGTGCGTGAGGAGGTCAGCCTCAGACACGGCCTCAGCTGAGTCGCCATTGGCGCCGGGCTCGGCGTCCTGACCGGGCAAGTTCGGCGTGCTCATCACCTGCGACGTTAGCTGACGCACCGTACAGAACGAAGAGTCACTGGACCTATCGTGACCTGCCCGAGGCCCTTCCGCGCGAGCTCGAGCCGCCGCGATATCCACCGCTGGGGCGCTCGGATGAGCCATTCTGGCGGCCCGAGCGCCGGCCTGAGCCGGCCTTCGGCCGATCACGGCGAGGCTCGCCCGAGGCCGGACCCTGCGACCGCGACCTACCCACGCCGGCGAGTTCCAACTCGCGATCCAGTCCCAGGTCGCGGACCATGCCCGCGAGTTCGCGGGTCTGGTCGTGAGCCACCAACGTGACGCCCACGCCGCTCGCTCCGGCGCGAGCGGTGCGCCCGATGCGGTGTACGTAGTCCTCGCGGGTCGCGGGGATGTCGTAGTTGATCACGTGCGTGATCCCCGTCACGTCGATGCCTCGTGCGGCCACGTCGGTCGCCACGAGCGTGTCCACCACGCCCGCCTCGAAGTTCGCGAGCGCGCGCTGGCGCTGCCCCTGGGACTTGTCGCCGTGCATAGCCGCGGCCTGCACGCCGCTGGAAGCCAGACGTTTGACGAGCCGGTCCGCGCCGCGCTTGGTGCGCACGAACACGAGCGTCAGGCCGCGCTCGGGCTCCTTCAGCTCGAGCACCAGGCGCTCGACCTTGCCGTCGTGCGTGACGGTCACGAAGCGGTGCTTGACGTCGCCCTTGCGCTCGGAGGAGTGCGCGTGCTCGTGGCGGCGAGGGTCGGTGGTGTAGACCTTCGCGATCTTGCCCACCTCGCCCTCGAGCGTCGCCGAGAACAGCAGCGTCTGGCGCTTGGGGGCGGTCATCTTCACGATTTTGTCGACCACCGGGCGGAAGCCCATGTCGAGCATGCGGTCGGCCTCGTCGAGCACGAGGATGCGGATCTTGCTCAGCGACACCTCCCTGCGGTCGATCAGGTCGAGCAGCCGGCCGGGCGTCGCCACGAGGATGTGCGCGCGTGACGCGAGCTTTGCCTGCTTGACGATTCCGGCGCCGCCGTACACAGCCGCGATCGACAGCGCGCGGGCGTGGGCGATCGGGCGCATGTCGTCCACGATCTGGATTGCGAGCTCGCGCGTCGGCGCGAGGATCAGCGCTGACGGGCGAGCGTCCGAGTCCTTCAGCCGTTCCACGACCGGCACTCCGAACGCGAGCGTCTTGCCCGAGCCGGTGGGCGACTGCGCGAGCACGTCGTGCCCGGCGAGGACGTCGGGGATGACCATCTTCTGGACCGCGAACGGCGCTTCGATCCCGCGCTCGGCGAGCTCATTTGCGACGACCTCGGACACGCCGAGGTCGGCGAACGTTTCCTGCTTCATGTTGTGGTGCTCCTTCTGGCGGCCGTCGATGGCCACCGCTGCAGATGGAGATTCGACTGACCCCATCCGCGCCCTGAGCGCCAACAAAGACAAAGAACCTCGCGAACGACGTCGTCGTCCGTAGGTTGACCGTAGCAGCCTTCTGTCTCGCCTCCCGCAAGCGGGCCTGCGAACCCGCCTACTCCAGCGAAGCCATCACGTGCTTGACGACGGTGTAGTCCTCGACCCCGTACATGCTGAGGTCCTTGCCGTAGCCGGACTCCTTGAAGCCGCCGTGGGGCATCTCGGAGACGAGCGGGATGTGGTCGTTGATCCACACGCAGCCGAAGCGCAGAGCACGCGATACGCGCAGCGCGCGGCCCACGTCGCGGGTCCACACCGAGGAGGCCAGGCCGTAGCGGGTGGCGTTCGCCCACGCGATCGCCTCGGCCTCGTCGGAGAAGCGCTGGACGGTGATGACCGGGCCGAAGATCTCGTTCTGGATCATCTCATCGTCCTGGCGCAGGCCGGCGACGACGGTCGGCTCGACGAAGAAGCCGGGACGGTCGGCGGCGCCGCCGCCGGTGACGATCTCGGCGTGTCCGGGGCGCCGCTCGAGAAAGCCGGTCACGCGCTCGCGCTGTTTGGCCGAGTTGACCGGGCCGAGCGTCGTCTCGGACGAAAGCGTGTCGCCGATCACGAGACCCTGCGCCTGCGCCGCCAGGCCGGAGACGACGTCGTCGTACACGTCCGCCGAGGCGAGCACGCGCGTCGCGGCGGTGCAGTCCTGGCCGGCGTTGTAGTAGCCGGTTCCGGCGATCGTCTCCATCGCGCTCTCGAGGCTCACGTCGTCGAACACCACCACCGGCGCCTTGCCGCCGAGCTCCAGGTGCACGCGCTTGAGCGTGTCGGCGGCGCTGCGCGCGAAGTGCTTGCCGGTGTCGACCGAGCCGGTCAGCGCGATCATGTCCACGTCGGGGTGCGTGATCAGCGCCTCACCCGTCGGACGGCCGGGGCCGCAGACGATGTTCAGCACTCCCTTGGGCAGGATCTCCGCGGCCAGTTCGGCGAGCTTCACGGTCGTGACCGGCGTCGTCTCCGCGGGCTTCAACACGACCGTGTTGCCCGCCGCGATCGCCGGGCCGAATTTCCAAATCGCCATCATCAGCGGGTAGTTCCACGGGGTCACCTGTCCGATTACGCCGACCGCTTCGCGGCGGGTGAACGACGTGTAGCCGTCCATGTACTCGCCCGCCGCCCTGCCCTCCAGACAGCGCGCGGCGCCCGCGAAGAAGCGCAGGTTGTCGGCCATCACGGGGATCTCGTCGTTCGTGACCGCGTCGATCGGCTTGCCCGCGTTGAGCGCCTCGAGGCGCGCGATCTCCCCGCCGTGCTCTTCGATCAGGCTCGCCAGCGCGAGCAGCGCCTGCGCGCGCACCGCGGGCGTGGTGGTGGACCAGCCGTCGAACGCCCTGCGTGCGGCCTTCACAGCACGGTCGACGTCCTCGACGCTCGAGATCGGCGCCCGCGCCATCTCCTCCCCGGTGGCGGGGTTGAGCACCGCTTCCGTCTCGCCCTGAGCGGCCACGCGCTCGCCGTCGATGAAGTTGCTCAGAGTCTCGGTGCTCGCCATCGTGATCTCTCCTCCGGGTCGTGTGTTTGCGATTACGCCGCTACCGCGACGCCGAGCGCCTCGGCGACCGCCGGGTGGGTGATCTGCCCGCCCTGCACGTTCAGCCCGCCGCGCAGGCCGCTGTTCTGCTCGAGCGCCTGCTCCACGCCGCGCTCGGCCAGCTCGATCACATACGGCAGCGTCGCGTTCGTGAGCGCGTAGGTGGATGTGATCGGCACCGCGCCGGGCATGTTCGTGACGCAGTAGTGGGTGATGCCGTCGACCTCGTACGTGGGTTCGGAGTGTGTCGTCGGGCGCGAGGTCTCGAAGCACCCGCCCTGGTCGATCGACACGTCAACGAGCACCGCGTGCGGCTTCATCAGCTTCAGCTGCTCGCGCGTGATCACGCGCGGGGCGCGCCCGCCGGGCAGCAGCACCGCGCCGATCACCAGGTCCGCCTGGGGCAGCATCTCCTCGATCGCGAGCGTCGATGAGTACACCGTCGAGGCGCGGCCAGCGAACGCCACTTCAAGGTCGCGCAGACGGTCGATCGAGCGGTCGAACGTGAACACGTCCGCCTGCATGCCGATCGCGATGAACGCGGCGTTCATCCCCACGACGCCGCCACCGATCACGAGCACCGTCGCCGCCGCCACGCCCGGCACGCCGCCGAGCAGGATCCCGCGGCCGCCGAGGGGCTTCTCGAGCATGAAAGCGCCAGCCTGCGTGGCGATCTTGCCCGCCACCTCGCTCATCGGCGCCAGCAGCGGCAGCCTGCCCTCGTCGTCCACCACCGTCTCATACGCGATGCACGTCGCGCCCGAGCCCATTAGACCGTGTGCGAGGTCGGGCTCGGCGGCGAGGTGCAGGTAGGTGAACAGCGTCTGGCCCTCGCGCAGCAGCTCGACCTCGACCGCCTGGGGCTCCTTGACCTTCAGCACCAGCTCCGCCTCGCCGAACACCGCCTGCGCGTCGGGCACGATCCGCGCGCCCTGAGCCTCAAACTGCTCGTCGCTCATCGCGCTGCCCTCGCCGGCGCCGGCCTGCACGAGCACGTCGTGTCCGCGCGTCGCCAGCTCGCGCACACCCGCGGGCGTGATCGCCACGCGGTACTCGTCGGTCTTGATCTCGCTCGGTACTCCGATCTTCATCGTGCCAACTCTCTTCCTCGTAGGGCCAACCAGAACTCGATGCGGTCGCGAGCGTTGGAGAAGTCGCGTCCGGTCAACTGCTCGATGCGGCGGATGCGGTAGCGCAGCGTGTGGCGGTGGCAGTAGAGCGCGTTGGCGGCCTTCTCCCAATGCCCGTTGTGCTCGATGAACACGTCCAGCGAGCGCACCAGCTCGTCGCCGTACTCGCCCTCGCCCTGTTCGATCGGCCCGAGCACGCTGCGGCAGTAGGAGTTGAGCGCGTCGTCGTCCTGCAGCGAGAGCAGCAGCTGGAAGGCGCCGAGGTCGGTGTAGGAGGCGACGTCGGGCGCGTCGCCGTTGCGCAGCCGCACCGCCTCCAGGGCGCAGCGCGCCTCATGGAAGCTCATCCGCAGCGAGTGCGTCGCCGCGACCCGGCTCGCCGCAGCGCGCACCTCGCCGAAGCGGGCGGCCAGCTCGTCACGGATCTTGCGCGCAAGCTCGATCGGTTCGACCGGGGCGCGCGCCGAGCCGGCTGGCACCTCGGCGCCGACCACCGCGCACAGGAGCCCCGCGCGGATCGCCACCAGGTTGGGGATGCCGTCGCGCTCGAGCATCCGTTCCACCGCCGGCGCCGCCGCGCTCGGGTCCTGCGCCTTGAACGCGAGCACAGCCACGCGCTCACCAATCCCGAACGGGCGCAGCCGCGCCTGCAGGTCCTCGGGATACAGGTGGCCGGTGAGCGCCTCCGCGAGCACGTCGCCGACCATGCTGCGCTGGAGCATCTCGTAGCGTTCGTCGACCAGCTGCGCGAACGCGCGCTCGGTGATCGCGATGAACGGCAGCTCGTAGGGAACCTCGAACAGCGGGAAAGCGCGCTTGCGGGCCGCTGTGACGAGCGCCGCGGGCAGCTTCTTGTGCGCGAAGCCGGTGCCGAAGCCGAGCCCCGCGATGTCGTGGTCGGCGAGGCGGTCGATCAGTTCGCGCTGGCTCTTCGGGCCGTCCAGCTGCATGCCGGTCGTAAGCAATAGCTCGCCGCCTTTCAGCCACGGCGTGGGGTCGACCAGCTCGGTGCTGTGCACCCACCGCACGTGGGCGTGGGCGGACTCCTGGCCTGAGACGAGTTCCAGTCCGAGCTCGCCGATCAGGCTCTCGACAGTGAGCTCCAACTCTCCACCCGCTCCGACGCCTCGGTGAGCACCGGGCGAAGGATCGCCTCGATCTCCTGGAACTGCTCGTCTCCGGCTATCAGCGGTGGTGAGAGCTGCACGATCGGGTCGCCGCGATCGTCGGTCCGGCAGATCAGCCCGCGCCGGAACAGCTCGCCCGAGAGAAAGCCCCGCAGCAGCTCCTCCGACTCCTGCGAGTCGAACGTCTCCTTCGTGTCCTTGTCCTTCACCAGCTCGATCGCGTGGAAGTAGCCGGCGCCGCGCACGTCGCCCACGATCGGCAGGTCGCGCAGGCTCTCGAGCATCTCGCGAAAGCGCGCCTCGTTGTCGAGCACGTGCCCGCACAGATCCTCGCGCTCCATCACGTCGATGTTCGCGAGCGCCACCGCGCACGCCATCGGGTGCCCGCCGAAGGTGAAGCCGTGATTGAAGATCGCCTTGCCGTGCAGGAACGGCTCCGCCAACCGGTCGCTCGCGATCACCGCGCCCATCGGCGCGTACGCCGAGGTGATCCCCTTGGCGGTGGTGATCATGTCGGGCGAGTAGCCATAGCGTTCACATCCGAACCAGTGGCCCAGACGGCCCCAAGAGCAGATCACCTCGTCGGAGATCAGGAGCACGCCGTGGCGGTCGCAGATCTCGCGCACGCGCTGGAAGTAGCCATCCTGCGGGGTGAAGCACCCGCCGCCGTTCTGCACCGGCTCGAGGATCACCGCCGCCACCGTCTCAGGCCCGGCGAATTCGATTGCCTCCTCGATCGAGTCGGCGGCCCACAGCGGGTCGCGGTCCTCGTTCCAGCGGTAGGAGTTGGTGTTCTCCACGTGGATCCCGCCAGGGGTGAGTGGCTCGAACGGCGAGCGCAGCGGCGGCAGGCCGGTCGCGGTGAGCGCGCCCATCGAGGTCCCGTGGTAGGCCAGCTTGCGGGAGATCAGCTTGTGGCGGAGCGGTTCGTCCATGGCCTTGAAGTAGGCCTTCGCGAGCTTCCACGCCGACTCCACCGACTCCGAGCCGCCGGAGGTGAAGAAAACGCGATTGAGGTCCCCCGGCGCCAGCTGCGCGATCCGCGTCGCCAGCTCGATCGAGGGCGGGTGCGCGTAGCTCCAGTTGGTGTAGAAGCCGAGCTCCTTCCCCTGCTCCGCCCCGGCCTCGCCGAGCTCCGCGCGTCCGTGGCCGATGTTCACGCAGTAGAGAGCCGAGAGGCCGTCCAGATAGCGCTTGCCGTGCTCGTCGTAGACGTAGCAGCCGTCGCCCCGCACGATCACCGGAACGTCGGCGTCGGCGTAGGAGCCCATCCTCGTGAAATGCATCCACAGGTGCCGCTTCGCCTGCTCTTGGAGAGAACTGGACACTGAGGACAACGCTACTGCGCTCCCTTCACCGGCTCAATGCACCGCACGTTCAACATGCCTGGCGGTCATTGTACAAGATGTACAGTTGACTCCGTGGTTTTTGGGGATCGCGCCACTTGCGCCTCCGCCGCCGCTCGCCGTAACTTTCGCTTTACCGCCGAGCACATATCCGCCGCAGCCCACGAGAGGAGCCGCACATGGCCACCGAAGGTCTCTCCGCACCAGGAACACCGAAGCATTCGGGAGTCATGGACAAGGGGCTGAAGAAGGGCGCGATCGGATACGTCTCGAACATCGTCATCGGCGTCGCGTCGACCGCACCCGCCTATTCGTTGGCCGCAACGCTGGGCTTCGTGGTGGCGGTCAAGGGCGTCGGCGTTCACGCGCCCGCCGTGTTGATCGTGGCGTTCATCCCGATGCTGCTCGTAGCCTCGGCCTACAAATACTTCAACCGCGCCGACCCCGATGCAGGGACCACGTTCGCGTGGACGACCCGTGCCCTGGGACCGATGACCGGGTGGATGAACGGCTGGGCGATCTTCCTGGCCGACGTGATCGTGATGGCCTCGCTGTCCGACATCGCCGCCGTCTACTCGTTCAAGCTCTTCGATGCCACCCCGACCCAGGCCGAGACGATCATCGTCGCAGTCGCCTGGATCGCGCTGATGACGTGGATCTGTTACCGCGGCATCGAGCTTTCGGCTCGCATCCAGACAGCGCTGCTGGGCATCGAGGTCGCGATCCTCGGCATCTTCTCGGTCGTTGCCTTCGCGAAGGTCTACGGAAGTCACCCGCCGAGCGGCTCGATCAAGCCTTCTTTCTCCTGGTTCGATCCGACCGCCATGAAGTTCAGCGATCTGCTCGTCGCCGTCCTGCTCGGATTCTTCATCTACTGGGGCTGGGATTCGGGCGTGGCGGTCAACGAGGAGTCCGAGG
>CAZPQW010000018.1:0-72441 GCA_964588985.1 uncultured Solirubrobacteraceae bacterium | reverse complement strand
GCGGCGTCAGCTCGGCGGGCTTCAGCACCACCGTGTTGCCCGCGGCGAGCGCCGGAGCGAGCTTCCATGAGGCGATCGTAAGCGGGAAGTTCCACGGCGTGATCAACCCCACCACGCCGACCGGCTCGCGCACCGTGAACGCCTGCCCGCCGGCCACGGGGATCGTGTCGCCGAGCAGCCGCTCGGGTGCGCCGGCGTAGTAGCGGAACGTGTCCACCACCATGCCCATCTCCCCGCGCGCGTCGGAGATCGCCTTGCCCGCGTTGCGCGCCTCCAGCACCGCTAGCTCCTCCAGGTGCGACTCCAGCTCGTCCGCTAGCGCGCGCAGCAGTCGCGCGCGCTCACCGGGTGCGAGCGCGCGCCACGCCGGCAACGCGGCCCGCGCCGCGCGAACCGCCGCGTCTACCTCCTCGACGCCCGACCGGCGGACCTCTGCGAGGACCTCCTCGGTGGCGGGCTCGAGGACTGCCAGGTGTTCGCTCAGCGCTCCGCCCGCCCTACGGAGCCTCGGCGATCGGCGGCAGCGACACTTCGGCGTCGAGCTCGTCAATCGTGCGAATCGGGCCCTTGAACGTCTTTTTCGCCGAGACGGCGTACCAGATCGTCACGGCTGCCATCACGCCGATCGTGACCAGCGGCGCGTAGTTGACCGCTGACCATTCGAACCCGCTCTTGAAGAACACGCCGGCTGGCGCGAACGGCAGGCAGAAGATGATCACGCACAGGCCGACCCAGAGGAACGCCGCCGGGTTCATCCATTTGTATTTGTCCCCGAGCGTCCACGAGCCGGCTTTGAACTCGCTCTTCATCCGCCAGCGCAGGAACACCGGGATCGTGTACGCGATGTACAGTCCGATCACCGAGATCGAGGTGACCGCGAGGAACGCGACCGGCGTGCCGAGGTGGTTCGGGAAGTACGCCGGGATCGTGATGATCAGGGCGAACATGATCACGAACAGCACCGCCCAGGTGGGGGTCTTGTTCGGGCCCAGGCGCCGCCACAGGTTGTGGCCCGGTACAGCACCGTCGCGCGAGAAGGCGAACGTCATCCGTGAGGCGCTCGTGACGCAGGCCATGCCACAGAAGATCTGCCCGATCGTGGAGATCAGGATCACCGCCTTGGCCGCGCTTGAGCTGAGCGCCGACTCGATGATCGCGAGCGCCGGGAGGCCGGCTTCATACGCTTCCGTGCCGGGCTTTCCGGATGGGATCGCGAACGTGATCGCCAGCAGCACGATCCAGCCGATCACGGCGGAGTAGAAGACCGAGCGCCAGATGCCTTTGGGCGCCGAGTGTTCGGCCCCGTGCGTCTCCTCGGAGACGTGAGCCGAGGCGTCGTAGCCGGTGATCGTGTACATCGTCAGCAGGAACCCGAGTGGCAGCACATAGAACCAGTACATGTGCCCGCCGAAGCCCGACAGGTTGGCGTGGTGGCCGAACACGTAGGACAGCGAGGCGTGGTGGCTCGGCACGGCGATCAGCAGCACGACGATCACCGCGACACCGATCACGTGCCACCACACCGAGATGCCGTTGAAGATCGAGACGAGGTGGCTGGAGAAGACGTTGATCATCCCGTGCAGCGCCAGCAGGAACGCGAACAGCGCGAAGTTCACATGGGCGCTGTAGTGCACGTCCGTGAACGCCGCCGCCTTGGTGAAGTTGAAGATGAAGTGGACGTTGTAGAGGCCCAGCAGGTTCATCAGGAAGCTCGCGCAGACGTAGTCGACCGAGGCGACCACGGCGACCAGGCCGATCAGGTTGAACCAGCCCGTGAACCAGCCCCAGCCGGCGCCGCCGAGCTTGGAGGCCCAGTAGTAGATGCCGCCCGCGGTGGGCATCGAGGAGGCGAGCTCGGCCATCGAGAAGGCGACCATCAGGACCATCACGCTGATCAGCGGCCATGCGATCGAGATCGCGACCGGTCCGCCGTTCTTCAGCGCCTGGCCGTAGGTCGTGAAGCATCCCGCCAGGACGGAGATGATCGAGAACGAGATCGCGAAGTTGGAGAAGCCGCTCCAACCGCGCTTGAGCTCCTGCTTGTAGCCGAGCTCGGCGAGGCGCTGCTCGTCGGTGCCCATCGTGCCCTGAGCTGTGCTCATCTACGCTCCCCCTAAGAGAAAAGGTTTGATCTTCCGTCCTTCGATCGTGACAATACGCGCGATCACGGACAGAAGTCAAGCCCATTCGCCCAAACCTGTGCTATCAGCGCTCGGACACGTGGCCAACGCCGTTTCGGCGCGCCGGGCGGCCGGCTTTCAGCCGCCCGGGAGCAGGCCCGCGAGGATGTGCTCGGTGCCCTGCAGGTGCTCGGTGATGGCGCGCGCGGCGCGCATCGCATCACGCTCCCTGACCGCCGCGAGCAGCCTGCGGTGCTGGGCGTTGGAGGACGCGAGCACCTGCGGTGGGTGCGCGATGTGGGAGATCAGGTCGGTCATCGCTCCCTGCACTTCGGTCATCGCCTGCACGAGGCTCTGCGAGCGCGCCGCTTCGGCGAGCCCAACGTGCAGGCGCACGTCCGCTTGGCGGTAGGCGGCGAAGTCCTCGAGCGACCCCTCCAGGGTCCGCGCGATCTCGTCGAGCGCGTCGAGGTCCTCCGTCTGCGCCCGTTCGGCCGCGAGCACCGCCACGCCCAGCTCGACGGCGAGGCGCCGGTCGCAGGTCTCGTGCCACTGCGCGAGCATCTCCGGTGAGGGCTCCTCGGCGGGCGGCTGCGGATCGGAGACGAACGTGCCGCCGCCGCGCCCGCGCGTGGCGAACACGTGCCCGCTCTGCGTAAGCGCGGTGAGCGCCTGGCGCAACGTCGAGCGCGCGATACCCAGGCGCGTGCACAGCTCGCGCTCCGCGGGCAGACGCGAGCCGGGTGCGAGCAGGCCGAGTTTGATCGCGTTGCCCAGCCGGTCGACGGTCTCCTCGAACGCGGTGTAGGAGCGCACGGGCGCGAACACCGCCTCCGGAGCCGTGAGCGTGCCGGCGGCGGCGATCCGGTTCTCGCGACTGCCCGCCACAGCTCTAGATCCTAGACGTCCTCACAGGCGCTCGAACCCGCGCACGCGCTCCCAGTCGGTGACCGCCGCCTGGAACGCGGCAAGCTCCACGTCGGCCGCGTTGAGGTAGTGCGCCACGACCTCCTGCCCGAACGCCTCCCGCGCGATCTCGCTCGCGGCGAACAGCTCGCGCGCGTCGCGCAAAGTCTCCGGCAGGCGCGGACGCTCGCTCGCGGCGTAAGCGTTGCCCTCCAGCGCCGGCTCCAGCTCGAGGCCCGCGTCGATGCCGTGCAGGCCCGAGGCGATGATCGCGCTGAGCGCGAGATACGGGTTGAGATCGGCGCCGCCGACGCGGTTCTCGAAGCGCTTGCCCGCGCCGTGGCCGACCACTCGCAGCGAGCACGTGCGGTTGTCGTGGCCCCACGCGACGGTCGTCGGGGCGAAGCTGCCGGCGGCGAAGCGCTTGTAGGAGTTCACGTGCGGCGCGAGCAGCAGCGTCATCTCGCGCAGGCACGCGAGCTGTCCGGCGAGGAACGAGTTGAACACGGCCTCGTCGCGCGCGAACAGAGGGCCGTGCTCGTCGGCGAGGGAGAAGTGGATGTGGCACGAGTTGCCCTCGCGCTCGTCGAGCTTGGCCATGAACGTGATCGCCATGCCCTGCTCGGCGGCGATCTCCTTCGCGCCGTTCTTGTAGATCGAGTGCTCGTCCGCGGTGCGCAGTGCGTCGGCGTAGTGGAAGTTGATCTCGTGCTGGCCGTAGTTGCACTCGCCCTTGGAGTCCTCCACGACCATCCCGGCGCCCGCCATGCTGTTGCGGATCAGGCGGATCAGCGGCTCCACGCGCGCGGTGCCGAGCAGCGAGTAGTCGACGTTGTAGAGGTTCGCCGGGCGCAGGTCGCGGTAGCCCTTGTGCCACGCCTCCTCGTAGGTGTCGAGGAACACGATGAACTCGAGCTCGGTGCCCGCGTTGGCGCTCCAGCCGCGCTCGGCGAGGCGCGCGAGCTGACGACGCAGGATCTGGCGCGGGGAGGCGAGCACGTCCGAGCCGTCCGGCCACGCGACGTCGGTCAGACACACGACCGTTCCCTCCTGCCACGGCACGGGACGCAGCGTGTCGAGGTCGGGCTTGAGCACCATGTCGCTGTAGCCGCGCTCCCACGAGGACATCTCGTAGCCGTCGACCGTGCGCATGTCCACGTCGACCGCAAGCAGGTAGTTGCAGCCCTCAGCACCGTGGTGGGCGACCTCCGCGAGGAAGTGCGTCGCGGTCAGGCGCTTACCCTGCAGGCGCCCCTGCATGTCGGTCATCGCCAGCACCACGGTGTCGACCGTCCCCTGGGCGACCGCGTCCTTCAGCTCATCGAGGGTCACGGGCGGCACGGTACTGCAGATCGCGCGTCGAGAGTGCGGTGGTATGGACGTCGAACCTTCAGTTGTCGATATGATCAGTGCGGAATGTTCTCCTTCCCGGACCCGGTCAACGAGGTATCGGCGCGTCTCGTCGCAGGCGGCGTGGTGCTGCTGAGCGCGCTCACGATCGCGTTGGACGCGCCGTGGCTCACGGCGGCGATCGCCTACGGCTTCCTCGCGCGTGTGCTGAGCGGTCCGACGCTGAGCCCACTCGGGCAGCTCGTGACCCGCGTGATCGTCCCCAAGCTCCACGTCGCCCCGCGTCTGGTTCCAGGGCCGCCGAAGCGCTTCGCGCAGGGCATGGGCGCCGCCTTCTCGGTCTCCGCCGCGGTGCTCGCGCTGGGATTCGACCTGCGCGTTCCCGCCTACGTGCTGCTCGGCATGCTGATCGTGGCCGCGACGCTCGAGTCGGTGTTCGGCCTCTGCCTCGGCTGCAGGGCGTTCGCGCTGCTGATGCGCGTCGGCGTGATCCCCGAGTCCGTGTGCGAGCGCTGCAACGACGTCACGAACGGGCTGCGCGGGACCGCCTGAGCGGGTAGCTCAGGAGAACTCGGTCACCGAGTAGACGGGGTGGCTGACGCGCGCCGAAGCGCGATCGCCCGCCTTGTCGGTGAGCACGCAGAACGACTCGAAGCGCCCGTGGTCGAGAATCGCGGCGACGACGTCGCCGTTGGGCAGAGGCTTTCCGACCTCGATCTCCCTGTCCTGACCGTCGAAGCGACAGCTCAGCTTGAAGATGCGACGCGAGCGCGCGGGACAGCCGGTGGCGATGAGCGAGCGCTCGAGGAGCTTGCTGTAGGCCGCCTCGGCCTTGGCTCCCTTTGAGTCGACGCCACCGACGAAGAAGCTCGTCACTTGTTCCACGCTTTGGTGAGGAGCATACGTTCAGGCTAGCGCGTTGCCGAGCCTGAGCCGAGATTCTCTGCCTTGCGTTCGAGGATGACCCGCTCCCCGCTCCACGCGCGAGAGCAAGCAAAGCACGTGAGAACGGGGAGCCGCGATCATGGGGAGGGGGCACTTCTATGAGCGCCGAGCGCGGAGGCAGAAACCTGCGCCGGCGAATGTGAACGTCCTGGCGAAATTAACTCAAACCCGCGCCGCTGACATTGTGGATCTGCCGCGGACGGTTGATGTGAACTACGTAACCGCACTGAGCGGCGGGAGATGAATCCGCCTTTGAAGTGCGTCCCTCGTCGGCGCGGGCAGACATCCGACACGCCGCCACCACAAGCGCGGTGACGGCCAGCCAGATCAGAGGGACAGCGATCAAAAGCATCGTGGGCGCAGCGTACGCGGCCGGTGTCAGACCGCCATCGGTGAGCCTCCGCAGCTTGGTCGGGGATGACTACGGAACCAAGCTTCGGGTCACTTCGGGGCGCTACGAAGCCGAGTCAGGCCTGACCGAGCGCCGCCTGCTCCTCGACGGTGCGCTCGGCCGTAGGTAGAGCCTCGAGTCGCGCGTCCGGGATCGGCTCGCCGCTCTCGACCGACAGGCCATACGTGCCGGCCTCGAGTCGCGCCTCGGCGCGATCGACGGCGGCGAGTTGGTCGGCGAGATCCTCGCCCAGGCCGGTGTCGAGCTCCTTCTGGTAGAGGTCCTCCGAGCCGCCTTCGCCCGGTTCGCTCTGCTCGGCGGCCGCTTCGCTCTCCGCGGTCTCGAGCCCGGCGATCGCCCGCTCGATCCGCTCTCGCTCTTGGGCGAGCAGTTGGCGTGCGCGATCTGCATCCATGAGCGCAGTCTACTGTCGGGGCCTGCCGCTGCTAGCTTCCGATACCGATGCCCGAGTTCAACATCCACGATCTGCCCAAGCTCGTGCAGGAGCTCGTCGAGCGCGAGCGCAAGCTGCAGGGCGATCTGGCCGCGCGCGTGGTCGCGCCGGTTGACGCGGTCTTCGACCTGCTCGAGGAAACGGGCGTGACGCTGCGCCGGCAGGCCGAAGCACTCGAGTCGGCGGGGCGCGCGCTGGAGGAGACGGCCGCTCTGATGAAGCACCAGGCCGAGCGCTTCGAGTGGACGGTCGGTGCGCTGCGTCAGCCGACAGACCTGGCGAAGGCCGCCGCTGGGGTCAAGCGGAAACCGAAGAAGCGGTCTTCCTGAGCGTTCAGGCCCCGGTGACGCGTCGCTGCAGCTCGCCGGGGCGCCCGTTGACGAACAGCGCTCGAGTCGCGGCCTCCACGGGCCCGCGGATGATCAGTCCCAGCACGCGCCCGGGATCCGCGTCGAGCGTGTACGTCGCACGCGTGCGGCCCTCGCCGAGATCCTCGAGATCCCACGCGCCCTCGACCGACTTCATGTCGCCCTTCTCCTGCGTCCAGGAGAGGCGCACGGGTGCCTCGTAGCTGAAGCGGACGTGCGCCTTGATCCGTCGGACCTTGATGTCGTTCTCGGTCTCCACGAGCGTTGGGCGTCCCGCGTCGTCGTGCTCGATCGCGGTGATCTTGTCGAGGCCGCCCTGCCAGTCGGGTGCTGTGAGCACGTCCTCGACCGCCTCCCAGACCTCCTCGATCGGGGCATCGATCTCGACGCTTGCGCTGCCGCCCAGGTTTGCCACGCGGAGCCTCCGAAGTTGGATTGAACGACCACACAGACCCTAGCCCATCCAGGCCGACGTCTCGACGGCGAAGCTCGCCGATAACTACCTACGAGCGACCGCAACTCTCCCGGATGTCGGCTGAGTGCATGGGATTTAGCTTTTGGACATGTTCCGACTGGCTCGACTCTCGATCGCACGCCCGAAAGCAGCACTGCTCGCATGGGGCCTCGTCGCGGTCGCGTTGAGCCTGATCGGGCTGGGCGTGTCGCACTCGCTCTCGCCGTCGATCGTGGTCGTGCCGGGAACGGAGTCCTCGCGCGCACAGCAGCTCGCGAACGCGCAGTTCGGGCCGACGCAGCTGGTGCCGATTTTGTTGGAGGGGCCGAGCGCTCAGCTCAATCGCGAGGGCCCGCGCCTCGTGCGCGATCTCGTCAGGCGTTCGCACACGCGCGCGCTCTCCGCGTGGGACGCCGGCTCCGCCTCGCAGGGACTGCGCCCGTCGGCGAGCGCGGCGATGATCGTCGTCTCGGTCGACCGCCCCGAAAAGGATGTCGTCAACCAGGACCAGCCCGCGATCGAACGGCTGGTGGCACGCGACGTCACGAGCCCGCTGCACGCGAGCGTGACGGGCCAGCCGTCGATCGACCGCGCTCTCAAGGATCAGGCGCTGAGCACGACTCTGCGATCGGAGCTGATCGCCGTCGGGATCCTCTTCCTGCTGCTGCTGGTCGCTCTGCGCGCGCCGCTCGCCGCCGCGATCGTGACGCTCGTCGGCGCCGGCACCGTGCTTTCCGCCTACGGCTTGATGGCGCTGCTGGGCCGCGTGATCGAAGTCGATCCGATCGCGGTCGCGCTCGCGTCGATGACGGGGCTCGCCCTCGGAGTCGGATACTCGCTGCTGATCCTCGACCGCCTCCACCGCCAGACGCGGCGTGCGGACGCTGACTCGCTCGACACCACAGACGCCCTCTCGACGGCCGTGGCG
Organism: uncultured Solirubrobacteraceae bacterium; assembly: GCA_964588985.1. Classification (GTDB taxonomy): domain Bacteria; phylum Actinomycetota; class Thermoleophilia; order Solirubrobacterales; family Solirubrobacteraceae; genus Palsa-744. The sequence goes on along the minus strand of CAZPQW010000018.1, from coordinate 64,525 downwards.
ACCGCCGGTCGGGCGGTGCTGTTCGCGGGCACGGGCCTGATCCTCGCGTTGCTGCTCGCCACCGCCATCGCGCCCACGAAGATCCTCACCTCGCTCGGAGTCGGCGTGCTGCTCTGCTCGGCGCTCGCGGTCGGCGGCGCCGTCGTCGTGATGCCAGCCGCGCTCGCCCTGTTCGGTCGCGACGTCATCCGAGCGCGCGTCTCGGCGCCGGCGCTCGTCACACGCGACTGGGACCGGCTCGTCGGCGCGGGCGCGTGGGTCAGGCACCGGGCGGTGATCGCGGGCGCCCTCGCCACAGCCGCGCTGCTCGCCCTCGCGATCCCCGCGCTGTCGCTGAAGACCGGGCCGCCAGACGTCAGCCAGCTGCCCAAGGGCAACCAGGCGCGGCAGTCCTTCGAGGAGGTCGCCCGAGTCATGGGTCCCGGCTGGCCGACCCCATACAACCTGATCGTCTCGAGCCGCAATGGCCCGATCACGACCGCAGCGACCCTCGAAAAGCTCGATCAACTGCAGGAACAGATCGCGAGCGACCGTCGCGTGGCCTCCGTCGCGGGACCAGGCGGCCTGAGCAAGGAAACGAAGCCGCTCGGCACGCTCCCAGGCCAGCTGAAGGAATCGAGCAAGCTGCTGACCGGCGGCAAGAGCGACCTGCAGCGCCTCGTCAACGGTCTCGGGGAAGCCGGCAGCGGCGCCAAGCAACTGCAGGGCGGCCTGCAGTCGGCGAGCGCTGGCGCCGGCCAGCTGCACAGCGGCTCGGGCGCCGCGGCGAGCGGATCCGCGCAGCTGCACGCCGGACTTGCCGCCGCACGTAGCGGCTCGGCGCAGCTCTCAACGGGCCTCGGTCAGGCGTTGAGTGGCGCCAACGCGCTCAAGGCCGGCGCGACGCAGGCCCTCGCCGGCTCGATCGAACTCACCAACGGGATCGGCTCGGCCCACGCGCCGGTCGCCGCGGGCCTGCCCTCGCTCAAGCAACTCGCGGGGCTGACCGCGAGCACGAGCGAAGCGCTCGGCAGCCTCCAGGGCCAGGCCCAGAGCGCGTCCGGCGATCTCTCCGGCGCGCTCGAAGCGCTGCGCGGCATGAGCGCCGGCAAGAGCGACCCTCGCTACGGCGAAACCCTCTCCGCGCTCGAACACGCGAGCGGCACGCTCGGCACGCTCTCCAGCGGTCTCACCGGCGCCATTCCCGCCGCCAAGGGCGCGGCCGGGATCGCGAGCGGCTCCGCCACGCAGGGCTCGTTCCTGGCGCGAGCGCTCGGAGAACTGCGCACCGGCGCGGCGAAGCTGCAGGCGGGCCTCGCGAAGCTCCGCAAGGGCAACTCCCAGCTCGCCACGGGCATCGGCGCGCTCTCCGGAGGAGGCTCACAGCTGACCGCGGGACTCACGAAGCTCCGCGACGGCGCGGGCTCGCTCGAAGCGGGCCTCGGGCAGCTTACGAGCGGCACGGGCCAGCTGGAAAGCGGCCTCGCGGGCGGGATCTCCCCGACGGGACGGCTCGTCAACGGCCTCGGCGTGATGCAGTCGAGCGTGGCGAAGTTCCGCCGCTCGCTGCCCTCGCCGAAGGGCCTCGAAGAACTCGGCGAAAAATCGCCCGGCCTGTTCAACTCCGGCTACTTCCTGCTCGCCGCGATCGCCGGTGCGCCGCCCGCGAGCAGCAACGCGGCCGGGTTCGCCCTCAACGTCGGGCGCGGCGGCAACGCCGGACAGATCGTGGTCGTCTCGCGCTACCCCTCGAGCTCCTCCCGTACGGCCCAGCTCGGCGAACGACTCGACGTGCTCGCAAAGCGCTTCGCCGCACGCAGCCACCTCGAGGTGGCGGTCGGCGGCCCGGCGGGCAACCTCGCCAACTTCACCAGCGCCACCAACGCGCGCCTGCCGTGGGTGATCGTCGCGCTCGCCCTCGCGATCGCGCTGACCCTCGGCCTCGCCCTGCGGGCGGTGCTGCTGCCGATCGTCGCGGTCGCCTTCAACCTGCTCACCGCCGCTGCGACGTTCGGCGCGATGGAGCTGCTGTTCGGCGGCTCCAACCCGCCGCTCGGCGGACCCGGCTACATCGACCCGATGTCGATCGTCGGGATCTTCACCGCGATCTTCGGCATCTCGCTCGTGTTCCTCGTGGTGCTGCTCGCACGCACCCGTGAGGAGCTCGTGCTCGGCGCGGATGTGGACCACGCGCTCGACGTCGCCCTGCGCGCGACGGCCGCCGCGAGCACCGGTGCGGGCCTGCTGATGATCGCCGTGGCCATCCCGTTCGCGACGAGCGGTCTCTTGACGGTGCGCGAGTTCGGCGTCGGGGTGGCGATCGCCGTCGGGCTCGACGCGTTCCTCGTGAGGCCCGTGTTGCTTCCGGCCGCCGTCGAGGCGCTCGGGCGCCGCGCGTGGTGGCCGACCCGTCCCGGCCGCATTGAACTACTGACCCCGGAGCCGCAGAGCACCCCGATGACCCCCAACGGCGACGGCCGTAGTGTCGCCCCAATGCACTCCACCGGTACGAATTCACCGCCGAGCGCGAATCCGCCAGAACGCACCAAGGAGACGATCCAATGAGAACGCTCAAGTTCACAGCCGCGCTGCTGGCCGTCGGGATGCTGAGCATCGCGAGCCTCGCCTATGCAAGCGCGCAGTTCACCCAGACCGCGAACGTCGCCCTCACAGCGGTGAAGGCCGGCAAGCCAACGGGCTTGAAAGCCGCCCTGCTGTCGACCGACCCCGGCGCCATGCAGCCACAGGGGTTGAAGACGCTCACCATCACCCTGCCGACCGCAACCAAGTTCAACTTCAAGAGCTCGGCGATCAAGCAGTGCAAGGCGAGCGAGGAAGAACTCAAGGCGCTCGGAAGCAGCGCCTGTCCCGCCAAGAGCAAGATCGGCTCGGGAAGCGGTGTCGCCAACGGGGCGCCGGTGCTGCCGATCATCCCCGAGAGCGTGACTGCGTTCGCGGGCAAGAACCAGATCATCTTCCTGCTTGACAAAACAGGCCCCACCGGCCAGCGCATCATCCTCTACGGCAAGGTCTCGGCGAACAAGGTGAAAACCGAAGTGCCCGTGATCAACGCGGGCGGGCTGAACGTCGTGATCACCTCGCTCACCCTGAATGTCAAGACGATCGGCCACGGCAAGAAGGCCTTCATCACGGCCGGTAAGTGCAAAGCGGGCAAGTTCACGGTGAAGTCCAGCTTCGTCTACCAAACGGGAGCGACGCTCACAGTCCCAAGCTCCTCGAAATGCAGCAAGTGAGCTAGGAGAACGGTGATGGCCACGACCACTGCACTACGCCCGGTCGCCGAGCGCATCACCGGCGCCACCACGCTCGGACGCATGATTCTCTCGGCGTCCGAGCGTGGTGAGGACGTCGCGCTGCGCCACGCCGGCGCGGCGGGTTTCCAGTCGATCACCTACCGCGAGCTCGGGGATCGAGCGCGAGAGATCGCCCGTGGCCTGATCGCGCTGGGTATCGAGTCGGGCGAGGTCGTCTCGATCCTCTGCTCGACCCGCGCCGACTGGACGACCTGCGAGGCCGGCGCGCTATGCGCCGCGACCGTCGTCGCGCCGATCTACAACACCAACTCGCCCGAGGAGTGCCGGCACGTGCTCTCGCACTCCGAGGCACGCCTGGTGTTCTGCGAGGACGCGGCGCAGGTGGCGAAGATCGAGCGGATCCGCGCCCAGTGTCCGCGCCTGGAGCACGTGGTGGTGATCGACGGCGAGGCCAACGGCGCGATCACGCTCGCGGAGCTGTGTGAGAGGAGTGGGGAGGTGGACGAGGAGGAGATCGAGCGGCGGGTGCGCGCGGTCGAGCCGGACGACGTGGCGACGCTCGTGTACACCTCCGGGACGACCGGCCCGCCGAAGGGCTGCATGCTCACACACGCGAACTTCCTCGCGGCCACGACGATGTATCGAGGGCAGCTCGAACTCGACGACATCCAGCCGGTTATCTACATGTTCCTGCCGCTCGCGCACGTGCTCGCGCGCGTCGCGCAGATGGTCGTGCTCGACGTCGGCGGAACGCTCGTCTACTGGCGCGGCGACCCCAAGCGGATCATCGAGGAGGTCGCCGAATCCGAGCCGACCCACTTCGTCGCGGTTCCTCGCATCTACGAGAAGCTGCACACCGGCATCGTCAGCGCGGTCGAGGGCGGCGGCCCGCCCGCGCGGCTGATGTTCGCGTGGGCGCTCGAGGTCGGGCGTCGCGCGCGCACCGCCGAGCGCGCCGGCAAGCGCCCCGGACCGTTGGCGAGCCTGCGGCTCAGGATCGCCGATCGCGTCGCCCTGGCAAAGGTGCGCTCGCTGTTCGGCCCCCGTCTGAAGCTCGCGATGGTGGGCGCCGCGCCGATCGACCACGAGCTGCTCGAGTTCTTCGACGCGTGCGGCGTGGTCGTGCTGGAGGGCTACGGCATGACCGAGAGCTGCGCGACCGCCACACTGAATCCGCCCAACGCACCCGTGTTCGGCTCCGTCGGGCGAGCGCTGCCGGGCAGCGAAGTGATGGTCACCGAGGAGGGCGAGGTGATGCTGCGCGGGCCACAGGTGTTCGCCGGCTACCACCGCGATCCCAAGGCGACCACCGAGACCCTGATCGACGGCTGGCTGTACTCCGGCGACATCGGAGCGGTCTCGCCAGCCGGCTATCTCACGCTCACCGGCCGTAAGAAGGACCTGATCATCACCTCGAGCGGCAAGAACATCACCCCGGTGAACATCGAGAACGCGCTGCGCGAGACCCGCTGGATCGCCGAGGCTGTGGTGTTCGGCGACCGGCGCTCCTACCTCGTGTGCATGCTCACGCTCGACGCCGACGAGGCGCCGAAGCTCGCCAAGCAGCTCGGGATCTCCGATGACCGCGCGAGCATGGCGAAGGACCCGGGCGTGCTCGAGATCCTGCAGGCCGATGTCGACGCCGCCAACGCGCGCTTCGCTCGCATCGAGCAGGTGAAGCGCTTCGGCGTGCTCGACCACGACCTCACACAGGCCGAGGGCGAGCTCACACCCACGCTCAAGGTGAAGCGTGCGGTCGTGTACGAGCGTTACGCGGACTTCTTCGTCGCGCTCTACTCCGAGCCGGAGTGAGGGCTCGATGGCGAGCGTGAGCGTCGCGCACAGTCACATGTCCAGCGCCGACGCGGCGTGGCTGCACATGGACCGTCCGACGAACCTGATGGTGATCAACTCGGTGCTGCTGTTCGACGAGCCGCTCGACTGGGACGCGCTCACCGATGTGGTGCGCACGCGTCTCGTCGACGCCTACCCTCGATTCCGCGAACGCGTCGTGGAGAGTCGGATGGCGCTGGGCGGACCGCACTGGGAGCCAGATGCCGACTTCGACATCGCCCGCCACATGCACCGTCGCGGCCTGCCGGATCCGGGCGACGAGACGACCCTCGAGGCGCTCGCGGGCGACCTGGCGTCGATCCCGCTGGACCGCGACAAGCCGTTGTGGGACATGTACCTGATCGACGGTCCCGCGCCTGGGTGCGCGGTGATCGTGCGCATGCACCACTGCATCGCGGACGGGATCGCGCTCGCGCAGGTGATGCTCTCGCTCACAGACCCCGAGCCGGGGACCAAGCTGGAAGAGGGGCGACCGCAGGCTCCGCCGTACCCGCGCTCGAAACTGCGAGCGGCCGTCGATGCGCCGCTGGCGGCGGCGGGGGACGTGCTCTCGTCGGTGGTCGCTCCGGCGGTGAGCGTCGCGTCGATGACGAGCCGGCTCACGCGCGCGGTCGCGCACGAGGGCGTCGAAGCGATCGTCGAACCGCGCCACGCGCTCGAGCTCGCCGATCGCCTCGCGGCCGACGCCCAGGCCCTTGCGAAGCTTCTGTTCACGCCGGGCGACACCCCGAGCGTGCTCAAGCGCGACCTCGGCGCGGCGCGAGGTGTGACGTGGAGCAAGCCGCTGGCGCTCGAGGAGGTAAAGGCGATCGCGCACGCGCAGGGGGCGACCGTCAACGACGTGCTGCTCGCCGCGGTGAGCGGCGCGCTGCGCGGCTACCTGATCGCCCGTGGTGAAGAGCCGCATGAGATTCGCACGATGGTGCCGTACAACCTGCGGCCCGCCGGGGAGCCCGTGCCGCGCGAGCTGGGCAACCGCTTCGGCCTCGTCTTCCTGACGCTGCCGGTCGACCGCTCGAGTCGCCGCGAGCGCCTGCACGAGCTGAAGCTGCGCATGGACGAGATCAAGCACTCGCCTGAGGGTCCCGTTTCCTACGCGGTGCTCGAGGCGGTCGGGCTGACCCCGCCGGCGATCGAGAGCCGGATCGTGGACATCTTCACCGCGAAGGCCACAGCGGTGATGACCAACGTTCCCGGCCCGCGCGAGACGGTCTACCTCGCCGGCACGCCGCTGCGCGCGGTGCTCGTGTGGGCGCCGACCGCCGGCAGCGTGGGCATGAGCGTGAGCATCTTCAGCTACCGAGGCGAGGTGAGCGTCGGCCTGCTCGTCCACGCCCGGCTGGTGCCCGACCCGCAGTCGATCATCGTGCGCCTGCAGCGCGAGCTCGCCGCGATGGCGAAGCTTGCGCCTCAGGCCGAGCGCAGCGGCCAGCTCGGCTCGTAGCCAAAGACGTCGGTGAGGGACGCGGTGCCGTAGCGCTCGGAGACGACCTCGATGTGCTCGGGCGTGACGAGCGCGGGATGCGGCACCCCGCACGTGCGCGCGAGGGCGAGCAGCTCGGCGCGGAACGCGACGATGTAGTTCGCGGCGCGGCTCGACTTGAGCTCGGGGTCGAGTCCGTGCATCAGCCAGCGCGACTGCGTGGCGATGCCGGTGGGGCAGCGTCCGGTGTGGCAGCGCTGGGCCTGGATGCAGCCGATCGCGAGCATCGCCTCGCGTCCGACGCTGATGAGGTCGCAGCCCAGCGCGAAGGCGAACAGCGCGGAGTCCGGGAACCCGAGGCGCCCCGAGCCGATGAACACGACGTCTTCGGCGAGGCCGGCGCGGGCGAAGGTGGCGTAGACGCGGGCGAAGCCCAGCTTGAAGGGCAGTGCGACGTGGTCCGCGAACGAGAGCGGCGCGGCGCCCGTGCCACCCTCGCCGCCGTCGACGCTGATGAAGTCGGGGCCGCCGCCGGTGCTTGCCATGCGCTCGGCGAGCGTCTCCCAGAAGCCGCTCTCGCCGACCGCGGACTTGACGCCCACCGGCAGGCCCGTGTCCTGGGCGATCGCCTCGATGAACTCGATCAGCCCGTCCACGTCAGAGAACGCGGAGTGCGCGGGCGGGCTGACGCAGTCCTGGCCGGCGGGGACGCAGCGGATGGCGGCGATCTCGGGAGTGACCTTGACGCCGGGAAGCAGCCCTCCGAGTCCGGGCTTTGCGCCCTGGGAGAGCTTGATCTCGATCGCGCGCACCGGCGCTTGGCTGACTCGCTCGCGCAGCCGCTCGAGGCTGAAGCGGCCGTGCTCGTCGCGGCAGCCGAAGTAGCCGGTGCCGATCTGGAACACCAGCTCGCCTCCGTTGCAGTGAGCGGGCGCGAGGCCGCCCTCTCCGGTGTTGTGCAGGCATCCGGCGAGCTGCGCGCCGCGGTTGAGGGACTCGACGGCGACGGGCGAGAGGGCGCCGTAGCTCATCCCCGACAGGTTCACGACCGACTCGGGCGTGAAGATGTGGCGTCTGCGATGCAGTGCCCCGAGCCTCTTCCTCGCGGGGATCGCGAAGCGCGGCGCGCTGCCCGGATCTCCGATCGCCGGTACGGGCGCCGGGAAGGGGGAGTGCTTGATGATCAGCAGGCTCTCGACGGCCTCCATCTCGTCATCGGTTCCAAAGCCGAACACGTTCGGCTTGCCTTCGGATGAGGCCTCGATCCACCGGCGCTGGTCGCGCGAGAACGGCCGCTCCTCGTTGTTGGAGGTGACGATGTACTGGCGCAGCTCCGGTCCGAAGGCCTCGAGCGCGTAGCGGATGTGCCCGACGATTGGGAAGTTGCGCAGGATCGCGCGGCGACGCTGGAGCAGGTCATAGCCGACGACGCCGGCGAACGCCGCCGCGGCACTGCTACGGAGGCTAGGTCTGCGGGTGAGCGCCACGAGAGTGACAGCCTCTCACGTCGCGTGCTCTAGCAGGAGCGGCTTTCCCGCAGTCGTTTGCGGTAGATCGTCATGTCCGCATGGTTGAAGTCGCTGTGGGTCTGCGTCCGCAGGCGCGCCACACGCTCGTGGTGGTAGGGGCTCGAGAGGCTCTCGTTGTGGCCGATCACGTTGGCGACGGCGATGTGGAAGCGGCAGCGCAGCCAGCTGACCAGTCGCAGGCTCGAGCGCATCTGCGCGTGGTCTCCGAGCACTTCGGCGTCGCTGTAGCCGACATGCTCGATGCCGATCGCGGTCCAGTTGAGCCCCACCGTGTGGCGGCACATGACGCCCAAGGGGACGAGCTGGTGGATAGTGCCATCTTTGTCGATCACGAAGTGCGCGCACGTGTTCGGCAGCTCGTGCAACTCCGGGTCGGGCACGTCGGGCGCGAACGTGTTGAACGTCGACTGGAAGTCGGGCGTCTCGGTGAAGTGGATCACGATCACGTGCGGATCGACCAGGCGATAGGTGTCGAGGCCGTAGTGCCGCTGCGCATAGGCCACCATCTCGGCCTTGCGCTTTGCCCCGAACGGAATCGGGTCCTGGACGATCGGCGGGCGCTGGGGAAGTGAGGCGGGGATTGGGGCAGGGGTCCGCGGGTTGGTGACAGGTGGGCTCGAGGCTGGTTCCGTCGCTGGCGGGCTCATCGAGCCCGTGGCGGCGCTCGCCGTGGTGGCGACAGACGTCAAGGCCGAGGGCTGCGGCGCGGTCGCCGGCGTGGTGGTCCCGCCGCATGCGGCGAGGCACAGGACGAGCGCGGTCGCGGTCACGCTTCCTGCTCGTTGGCGTCGGTGCACGTGTCGAGGGTAGTCCCTCCGAAGTTCACGCCGCTCGGCGCAGAAGCGCCCGCAGAGTCGATGCGTTCCTGTAGCCGACGCGCGGCGCGATCTGCTCGAAGCTGAGGCTCGTCGTGCGCCGCAGGTGGCGGGCTCGCTCGACGCGCAGGCGCTGGATCAGGGCGTGGGGGGTATCTCCGGTTCGGACGCGGGTTCGACGCTCGAGCGTCCGTCGGGTCGTTCCGATCGCGCGCGCGGCGGCTGTGACGTTGAGGTCCTCCTGGTCGAGGTGGGCGCGCACCCATTCCTCGAACTCTGTGACGAGCGCGTCGGCGTCGGCGAGGTGGGCGATCGCGGTCTCGACGCTGAGCGCGGGGCGCTTGTCGACGAGCATGAAGCGCGCGACCGTCTCCGCGAGGCGTGGGCTCGCGCGGGAGACGAGGCTCATCGCGAGGTCGATGTGCGCGAACGCCGCTCCCGCGGTGGTGACGGGGCCGCTGTGGATGACCATGCGCGACATGTCGAGCTCGACGCGCTTGTAGCGGCGGGCGAACTCTCCCGCGAGCCACCAGGTGGTCGTGGCGGTGCGGCCGTCGAGCAGGCCGGCCTCGGCGAGCACGAACGTGCCGGTGCAGGCAGCCGCGAGCGGTAGGCCCTCGTGTTGATCGGCGAGCCACCCGCGCAGCTCTCGAAGTGGCCGGCTCGCGAGCGTGTCCTGGAGTGCCGAAGCGGTGCTCGCCCCGAGACCCGGGACGGTGAGCACGTCGAGATCGTGGAGCGCGGAGTTCTCGCCGACGCGCCTGTCGACCGCGATCGAGAAGCCCGCGCCGGTGACGGTGCGCGTGGCGCCGCCGATCAGCGTGATCTCGATCGGGTCGATCGCCGCGTCGACCTGGGGGCGAAGCGCGTCGGCCGCGCGCAACACGTCGAGCAGCACGGCGAGGCCCGAGTCAAAGCAGCCAGGAGGGACGGCGATGCCAACGCGCATTGTCGCAAACCATATCCAACAGGTCGCATCTCGTATCGCGGCGGCGCTTACGGTGCTTGCTCACCCGACGAGCGATGGAGGACACCGTGAAGATCGAGATGCTCGACGTGGGCTGGTTCACAGCTCCAGCCGGGATCCTGCGCAGGGGCGAGGAGATGGATCGCCAGTTTCGATACCCCGTGCCCGCGTACGTGGTCGAGACGGCGACCGAGCGGATCCTGATCGACACCGGGCTGAACCCCGAGGCGATCGCGGATCCGGCCTCCTTCTACGAGCGGCCGGATATCTTCTCGGTGTTCTCCATGGAGCAGGAGCAGAGCGTTGCCGAGCGGATCGATGTGGGGACGCTGACGAAGGTCGTGCTGACGCACCTGCATTGGGACCACGTCGGCGGACTGCATCTCATCCCCGCATCCGTGCCCGTCGTGGTTCAGCGCACCGAGTGGGAGGCAGCGCACGACGACGCGGCCGTCCAGCGCAACGTCTACCTACCGCGCGACTACGCCGGCGCTGGCCGCGAGGTGGTGTTGGTCGACGGAGATTGCGACCTCCTCGGCGACGGCAGCGTCGAGCTGCTGCTCACCTCTGGACACACGCCCGGTCACCAATCTGTTCGTGTCGGCGACGTGGTGCTCGGCGCCGATGTGGCCCACTTCGCTACCGGTCTCGACGACCGCCGCTTTCCGATTTTCGCCGACGATCACGAGCAACAGGGACGCTCCGCGGATCGCCTGCGCGCGATGCGCGACGCGGGCCTCACGGTCATGCCCGGCCACGACCCCGATGTCCTGCGTCCGGGGCCGGTAATGGTCGAACACGTGGGTTGACGACCCGCCTGACGGGCGCGATACTCGCCACATGTCCGAACAGCAGACTCTTGGCGCAACGTTCGCGCGTGCGCTCGCCGCCAAGGACTTCGACCGGGTCGCCGAGCTGATGGATCCAGAGATCGAGTTCCGCGCGCTGACGCCGCGCCGCGACTGGGAGGCGGGCGACCCCGAGACGGTGGTCTCGGAGGTGTTGCAGAAGTGGTTCAAGGACTCAGACGAGATCGAGACGCTCGACCGGCTCGAGACGGACGCGTTCGCCGACCGCGAACGAGTCGGCTACCGCTTCAGCGGGACCAACGTGGACGGGCCGTTCGTGCTAGAGCAGCAGGCCTACCTCTCCGAGCGCGACGGGCGGATCGTGTGGATGCGCGTGCTGTGCTCCGGGTATCGACCCGTGGAGTAGGGCCCCGCCGGGGAGGGGACTGGACGGCGCAACTTCAGTCCCAGCTGCATGTTTAGGCGGTCAGTGTCGCGATCGAACAATCGCAACTGGTCGTATGGGGGGACGCAGGCGCGTGGTTCGAATCGGCGCCGTCGCCTCGCAGCGGGCGCACGGGTCCTCGCCGTGGTGGCGGCGATCGTAGTGTCGTGCGGCGCAAGCGCCGACGCGGCGTCTCTACCCCCTGGTCCTTCGACCGGGGTCGCGTTGCCGGCGAATGCGTTCTTCGGACCGTTCCGCTTCCCCGGGCCGCAGATGTTCGGGCGACTCGACGCTGTTGCGTGTCCGCCGTCCGGGGCGTGCGTCGCGGTAGGAGCGTATGGCTCCGGCGAAGCAACCGGAGGGAACGCGATGGTGGTGGGCGAGACCGGCGGTGACGTGTGGAGCCAGGCGGTCGAGGTGACGCCTCCATCGAGTCATGCTCTCTTCACCGAGGCGAGACTCGATTCGGTCGCCTGCCCAGCGTCCGGCTCGTGTGTTGCGATCGGGGAGTACCTCGACAGCTCGGATGAAGATCAGGCGATGGCGGTGAGCGAGTCGGGCGGAGTGTGGGGCCAGGCGATCGAGATTCCCGGGGTCGTTCTGCGGTCGATCGCATGCCGGGCCCCCGGCTCGTGTGTCGCGCTCGGCACCGGCCGCTCGGGGTCGGTGCGGGTGATGGGCGTGAGCGAGTCGAACGGGGTGTGGGGCCAGCCACAGAAGATCTCCCTGCCGGCCAACGACGCATCGAACTACGTCGTCGAACTGGCTCCTCTGGCATGTACGGCCTCGGGGCCCTGCGTCGCCGTCGGCGACTACACCGACGTCTCGCATCAGCAGCGCGGGTTGGGGCTGACCGAGTCAAACGGCGTCTGGGCGCCAGCCAGTGAAATCACGTCCACGCCCGAAAGCGCAGCTGACGTTCGCCTCTACTCCGTCGCATGTCCGGCCTCGGGACCGTGCGTCGCGGTCGGCATGGGCTCCGGGGGCCTGGCCGTCGGGGTGAGCGAGTCCAACGGCAAGTGGGGCACCGCGAGCCCGATTTCGCCGCCACCGAACCCGCTGGCGAAATCGACGACCTTGCGCTCGGTCGCGTGTCCTCGATCGGGGCGGTGCTTCGCGGTTGGCTACGACGAGACCAGCTCGTCAGGCGGAGGATATGCGGTGGCGGTGAGCGCCTCGGGCGGCATCTGGGGTCGGGCGAGCGAGATCGCCCCGCCGTCCGCTGCGGGCAGCAGGGCGAGCGCCGAGCTGCGATATGTCGCGTGCGCCGGGTCGGACTCGTGTGTGGCAACAGGCGAATACAGCGACACCCTCGGTCCAAACGCGATGGCGGTGGGTGAGACAAAGGGCGAATGGGGGCAGGCGAGCGAAATCACCGCACCTTTCGATGTGCCAAGTCGCCAATCTGGCAACCGAGCCGAACTCGAAATGTTGGCCTGTCCCGCGATGGGATCGTGTGCCGCGCTCGGGCGCTACTGGGACGAATTCGGCAACACCCGCCTGATGGCAGCCGGAACCACGCCAACTCCGCACCGCACGACGACGGTGCCACGTGCCCGCGTGTCGCTCGTCGGCTCCGCGATCGTCGTTCATCGGAACGGTCGGGCAGTGGTCAGGCTGTCCTGCGCGGGAACGACGAGATGCGTCGGCCGCCTCGCGCTGAGCGTGAGGACACACCGCCGACGACACCGCACGAAGGTGGAGAAAATCGGGACCGCGACCTTTGCCATCGCTCCTGGCACGACCGCCACGATCGGACTCAAGCTCGACGTGGCTGGCCGGGCGCTCTTGAAGGCAGCTCACGGCAGGCTGTGGGCGAGCCTCAGGCTCGTAGAGCCATCGCCGGCTCCCTCAGAGATCGAGACGCGGCACGTCCGCCTCATCCGACATCGCTGACTGGGGTTGACGTTTAGATACGGCAATGTATAAAATGCCGCAATCGTTTGCGCAACCGTTTGCGCAAACGATCTCGCGCCTATGCACTCGACCGAGACTCGTCGCCCACTGCTCGCAGACGTCGCCAGTCGCGCGAACGTGTCGATCGCGACGGCATCGCGAGCGCTGAACGGACGCGGGGAGCTTTCCGACAAGACGAGGCTCGCCGTCCGGCGCGCGGCAGAGGAGCTTGGCTTTCGCCCTTCGCCAGTTGCTCGCTCGCTTCGCACGCGACGGTCCCTGACGATCGGGCTCGTCGTGCCGAACATCTCACACGCCTTCTACGCCGGCGTCACGGAGGGAGCGCAGGCGATGCTCGAAGAGCACGGCTACCGGCTGATCCTCGTCGACAGCGGCGAGGAGAGCGAGCGAGTCGGCAAAGCGCTGCAGACACTCGTAGACCAGGAAGTCGATGGGCTGCTGTTGTCAACCGCGCCGGTCGGCGCCGAGCCGCTCGAGGAGGTGCTCGGTTCCACGCCCTGCGTGTGTGTCGACGAGTTGCTGCCGGGGCTGGGCGTCGGCAACGTGGTGTTGGAGAACGCGCGCGGGGTCGGCCTGCTCGTCGATCACGTCGCCTCACACGGCCACACCCGAATCGGCTACCTCTCCGGTCCCGAGGATCGCTCGAGCGGCAAAGAGCGTCGTCGCGGCTTCTCCGACGCGATGGCGGCGAACGCGCTGGCGGTCGACCCCGAGATCGTGCGCAGCTGCGACTGGACGATCGCGAGCGGCTACCGCGGGGCGGTGGAGCTGCTCGGGCACGGAGAGCGTCCGCGGGCGATCGTCGCGGCCAGCGCGGAGATCGCGCTCGGCGCACTCGCGGCCGCCCGCGGTTCCGGCCTGTCGATACCCCAGGACCTCGCCCTCGTGTCCTTCGACGACGTCTACTTCGCCCCGCTGCTGGAGCCGCCGCTGACCGCCATCTCCTACGACACGCGCTCGATCGGCTCGGAGGCGGCGCGACTGCTGCTGGCGGCGATCGACGCCGACACGCCGACCTGGAGCGAGTCGAAGATCGAGGTGAAGCTCGTGCTGCGGCGATCCTGCGGATGCGAGTACGACGCGACCTCCTCGCTCGGAGAGGCGATCGCGTGAGCGGCGAGAACGCGATCGAGCTCCGCGGCGTGGAAAAGCGCTACGGCAAGCACGTGGCGCTCGAGCCGATCGACCTGGAGATCAAGGACGGCGAGTTCTTCTGCCTGCTCGGCCCTTCCGGCTGCGGCAAGACGACGACGCTCAACCTGATCGGCGGGTTCGTCGAGGCGAGCGGCGGCGAGATCCTGATCGCCGGCAGGCGCGCCAACGAGATCCCTCCGCACCGGCGCAACGTCAACACCGTCTTCCAGAGCTACGCCCTGTTCCCGCACATGACGGTGCGCGACAACGTCGCGTTCGGGCCTGCGATGAACAAGGTCAAGCGCTCGGAGATCGACGAGCGCGTCGCCGACGCGCTCGCGCTGGTGGGCCTGGAGGAACAGGGTGAGCGGCGGCCCAGCGAACTCTCCGGCGGCCAGCAGCAGCGGGTAGCGGTCGCACGGGCGCTGGTGAACCGGCCCGCGGTGCTGCTGCTCGACGAGCCGCTCGGCGCGCTCGACCTCAAGCTGCGGCGGCGGCTGCAGATCGAGCTTTCCAACATCCACCGTGAGGTGGGAACCACGTTCGTGTTCGTGACCCACGACCAGGACGAGGCGATGGCGATGGCCGATCGCATCGCCGTTATGCACGAGGGGCGCCTCGAACAGGTCGGCACTCCGGAGGAGATCTACCGGCGCCCCGGCTCGCGCTTCGTGGCCGACTTCATCGGCGAGTCGAACTTCGTGGAGGTGTCGCTGAGCGAGGACGGCACCGTGCTGGCGGGCGACGGCAGTGCGCTGGCCTGCGAGGTGAACGGCGAGCGCTGGAAGAAGGCGGTGCTCGCCGTGCGCCCGGAGGCGATCACCGTCCTCGAGCGGGCGGAGTCGCGCGAGGGCCTCAGGGGCCGCGTGATCCAGCGCTCGTTCCTGGGCAGTCACACGAGGCTGACGATTCGCTGCGACCGGCTCGGAACCGAGCTCGCCGCAGCGGTCACAAGGGCGGACGCGGAGCAGTTCGCGGACGAATCGGTGGTGCTGGTCACGTGGGCAGCTGGCGACGCCACGCTGCTCGAAACAACACGGTAAGGGGGTAGGTCGAGCATGCAGGACGAAAGAACACTCACGCGTCGCGACGCGCTCAAGTTCGGTGCGCTGGGAACGGTTGGCTTCTACCTGACGGCCTGCGGGGGCTCGAGCAAAAGCCTCGGCTCGGCGACCGGGGCGGTGACGCTCAACTGGGAGACCTGGAACGACCACTACCTGCCGGCGCAGCTGGCCGCGGTGGCCAAGGAAACCGGCATCACCGCCCGACCCAGCCTCGAGAACGAAGACTCGGACGGCTTCCTGAAGATCAAACAGACCGGTTCGCAGTACGACGTCGTCTCCGCGGACGCGCTGTGGATGCAGAAGTACCACTCCGAAGGCCTCAACGAACCGTTCGACATCAACTCGATCGCGGCGTCCTCGCAGCTCTACCCGCTCGCGCGCTCGTTCCCCTTCTGGGAGGTGGGCGGCGGCTACCTCGGTTACCCCAACGGATGGTCGACCGTGCAGATCTACTACGACCCCGCGAAGGTCTCGCCCGCGCCGACCTCCTGGCACGTCCTGACGGAAGCCAAGTACGCCGGCAAGGTCGTCGCCGAAAACCAGCCCGCCGACCTGATGGCGATGGCCGGCCTGGCGACCGGCTCGAAGCAGCCGTACAATATGAGCACCGCGGAAATCGCCAAAGCCCAGCAGTTCCTGAAGGCGGCGAAGCCCGCGTTCCTGAAGCTCGTCTCGCAGAACTCCGAAACCGTCCGGGCGCTCGCCGACGGCTCGGCGGCGATGGTGATCTGCAACCTCGGGACCCAGTTCCGCGTCAAGGAAGCGGGCGGCCCGACGGTGAAGATGGCTACGCCCAGCGAGGGGGTCGTCGGCTTCATTGACGGCGAGCAGATCGTCAAGGCCTCCAAGCACCGCAACCGCTTCCCACAGTTCATGAACTCGATCGCCCAGGCGAAGTGGATCGCCCAGAACTTCATCGCCAACGGGCGTCCGTTGTTCAACGAGCAGGCCTACAAGCTGCTCGTCAACCAGGGGTACAAGGACCGTGCGGACGGCCTCTTCTACAACACGCCGGAGCGCGCCCTGGAAATGCACCTGAAGGGACCCTCGGGCAACGAGCAGGCCTACATCGACGCTTTCAACCAGGTGTTCGGAGTCTGAGTTGAGCTCGGCAGCCCAACCGATGCATGCCTCCGCATCGGCGGGCTCGGCGAGGGAGGGTCTGCGTAGGCGCGTGCAGGGATGGCGCGCCTACGCAGGCTTCTCGCCGGCGCTCGTGCTCTATGGAGGCTTCTTCCTGGCGCCGATCGTGCTGATCGTCCTCTACAGCTTCTGGACGGTCGAGAACTACAACGTCGTCCACCACTGGACGTTCGAAAACTACACCTACTTCTTCGGCACATCGACGTACGTGGCGACGATGCTCGACACGCTGTGGGTCGCCGCGCTGGCGACCGCGCTGGCGATCGCGGCGGCGTTCCCGCTCGTCTACTGGCTGGCCCGCTATGTGAGCCCGGCGCGGCGGCGGCCGCTGCTCGCGCTGATCATCATCCCCTTCTGGACCAGCTACCTGCTGCGCGTCACCGCGTGGTCGACGATCCTCGGCCCGAGCGGGGTGCTCAACAAGGCGCTCGAGGGCATCGGGCTGATCGGCGGGCCGCTCGGCTTCCTGCTCTACAACCGCGCCGCGGTGATCCTCGTGCTGGTCTACCTGTACTTCCCGTTCGCCGCGCTGACGCTGTTCGCGGCGCTCGAGCGCTTCGACTGGCGGCTGCTGTACGCCGCGATGGATCTCGGCGCCTCGCCCCGTCGCGCGCTCGTCAAGATCCTGCTGCCGCAGATCCGGCCCGGGATGACGACGGC
This sequence comes from uncultured Solirubrobacteraceae bacterium, assembly GCA_964588985.1. Taxonomy (GTDB): domain Bacteria; phylum Actinomycetota; class Thermoleophilia; order Solirubrobacterales; family Solirubrobacteraceae; genus Palsa-744. The sequence continues at coordinate 47,532 of CAZPQW010000018.1, read as the reverse complement.
GGTGATCTTCGTGTTCGTGCCGGTGATCGGCGAGTACCTGACGCCGCAGATCGTCGGCGGCACGCGCGGGGTGATGATCGGCAACCTCGTGGTGAACTTCTTCCAGGGCGCGCAGTACACGCGCGGCGCCGCCGTTTCGCTGCTTATAGCCCTGTTCATCGGCGCCCTGCTGGTTCTCACCCGCAAGCGCCTAAACCTGGGACCCACCCATGGCACTTGAGGGCGCCGACATCGTCGCGCCGCGCAAGCGCCTGATCCGGGCCGGCCTGGCCTCGTGGGCGACGCTCGTCTACTTCTTCCTGTTCGCGCCGATCGTCCTGCTCGTGCTGTTCAGCTTCAACGCCAACAAATACGGCACGCTCCCGATCACGGGCTGGACGACGCACTGGTACACCGACGCTTTCAACAACGAACAGATCAAGGAAGCGGTCGAGGAAACGCTCAAAATCGCACTCGAGGTGACCGCGATCGCCACGATCGTCGGCACCTGCGCGGCGTTCCCGCTGGTCCGCTCCCACATACCGTTCCGCAGCGGGCTGCGCGTCGCACTGATCCTGCCGATCCTGATCCCGGGACTGCTGATCGGAGTGTCGCTTCTGACGTTCTTCACGAGCGTGCTGCACGTGATGCTCTCCTCGCAGACGGCGGTGATCGGGCAGAGCGTGTACGTGACGCCGTTCGTGATCCTCGTCGTGGCCTCGCGCCTCGAGGGCTTCGACCGTTCGCTCGAGCGCGCCGCGGCCGACCTCGGCGCGAGCTCCTGGCAGGTGCTGCGCCGCATCGTGCTGCCGCTGCTCGCGCCGGCGATAGTGGCCGGCGCGCTGTTCGCGTTCACTCTTTCACTCGACGAGTTCGTCATCACGCTGTTCCTGATCGGCGGCGGCAACACGCTGCCGATCTACATCTACACGCAGGTCAAGTTCGGCATCACTCCGGAAGTCAACGCCGTCGCCACGATCCTGATCGCGGCGTCGCTGACTCTCGGAGCGCTCGGGCTCGCCCTGCCGATCCTGATCCGACGTGTCCGCAACACGAGCGCCTTTGGTCGGCGCCCACGGACCGCGATCGCGCCCGCAACCGCAAGGAGATAACGAATGGATGCTCGAGAAGCGACGCACAGGCGTCTGCGTGTTGGTGTGGTCGGCTGCGGCGTGATCGCGCAGGTCATGCACCTGCCTCACCTCGTCGCGCTGTCGGACCGCTACGAGCTGGCGGCGGTGTGCGACATCAGCGAGTCGCTCGCGGCGGGCTGTGCACAGAGATATGGAGCCGGCGTGGCGTTCACCGACTACGAGCAGATGCTCGCCCAGGCGGGCCTGGACGTGGTGCTCGACCTGACCCCCGACAGTCACGCGCCGCTCGCGCTCGCGGCGATCGCTGCCGGCTGCCATGTGTTCGTGGAGAAGCCGATGTGCTTCGGCCTGGAGGAGGGCCGCGAGGTGTTCGAGGCGGTGCGCGGCGCGGGCGTTGCTTTCATGATCGGCACCCACAAGCGCTACGACCCGGCCTACGAACGGCTGCTCGAGCTGCTCCCCGGCGTGTCGGTGCCGCTCGTGCAGAGCACCACGCTGGAGTCGCCGTTCGAGCCCTACGTGCAGCACTACGGCCTGCTCCCGATCGAGGGCGCCCCGGCCGAGCGCCTGGCGCAGCTGCGCGCCGAGCACGCCGCGCGGCTGCACCGCGCGCTCCCCGACGCGGACCCGGAGACGCTGCACTGCTACCGCTACATGCTGCTGTGCAACCTCATCCACGAGCTAAACATGCTGCGCGGCGCGCTCGGCGAGCCCGACGTGGTCCGCCACGCGAACGTGGGGCGCGAGGTGACACACATCGAGATGCGCTTCGGCTCGACTGAGTGCCACCTCTCGTGGGTCAACCTGCCGGGCATGGCGCGCTACAGCCAGAAGCTCGCGTTCTTCGGGCTCGAGCGCCGGCTGACGCTCGAACTGCCCTCACCGTACCTGCGCGACATGCCGAGCCAGCTCGTGACCGAGGCGGGTGAGACGGGCACCACGCACTCCACGCGCACGGTCGAGGTCCTCTCCTACCAGGAGGCCTTCAAGCGCGAGTTGATCGAGCTCGCCGACGCGATCGAACACGGCCGCGATCCGCGCACGAACGTGATCGACGGGCTGAGCGACGTGGCGCTGTGTCACTCGATCATCCGCTCGCACATGAGCGGCGAACCCGTCGAGCAGCCCAGCCGACTTCCCGACTGGGCGCTCGAGCCTGTCGGCGGAGCATCGCGATGAGCGCGGAGATGCTGCAGAACTACGTAGGCGGGAGCTGGACCGCGGCGAGCGCGGAGGAATGGCTCGACGTGACGAACCCCTCCAGTGGCGAGCTGCTCGCGCGTGTGCCGATGTCCACCGGCGGGGATCTCGACGCGGCGGTCGCGGCCGCGCGCGCGGCGCTCCCGGCGTGGCGCGAGGTGAGCGTGATCGAGCGCGCAAGGCGGCTGTTCGAGCTGCGCGGGCTGCTGGACGCGCGCCGTGAGGATCTCGCGCGGGCGGTCACCGCGGAGCTCGGCAAGACGATCGGCGACGCACGCGCGGAGGTGGCGCGGATGATCGAGATGGTGGAGTGCGCGTGTGCGGTGCCCACCACGATGCAGGGCCGCGTGCTGGAGGACGTCGCGCGGGGCGTGGACTGCGAAACCGTGCGCCAGCCGGTCGGGGTGTGCGCGGCGATCGCGCCGTTCAACTTCCCCGCGATGGTGCCGTTCTGGTTCCTGCCGTTCGCGATCGCGTGCGGCAACACGTTCATCCTCAAGCCCTCCGAGCAGGTTCCTCTGACCCAGCAGATCGCGTTTCAGGCGCTCGACGAGCTCGGCCTGCCCGACGGCGTGGTGAACCTCGTCAACGGCGGGCGGGAGGTCGTGGAGGGGATGCTCGAGCACCCCGGCATCGACGCGATCTCGTTCGTCGGCTCGGCGCCGGTCGCGAAGCTCGTGTACTCGCGGGCGGCGGCCACCGGCAAGCGCGTGCAGGCGCTCGGCGGCGCGAAGAACCACATGATCGTGATGCCCGACGCGGTCGTCGACCGAACCGTCGCGGGGATCGTCGCGTCGGCGTTCGGCGCCGCCGGGCAGCGCTGCATGGCCGGCTCGGTGCTCGTGACGGTCGGCGCGGCGCGCGAGCGGCTCATGGGAGCCCTGGAGCAGGCGAGCCGGGAGCTGACGGTCGGCGACGCGATGCTCGAGACGACCGACGTCGGCCCGCTCGTCTCGCCCGCCGCGCGCGAGCGGGTCGCCGGCTGGATCGAGCAGGGCGTGAGCGAAGGCGCCGGCCTGCTGCTCGACGGGCGCGACGCGACCGGCGTGGGCGGGTGCCTGGTCGGCCCGACGATCCTCGACGGCGTGACGCCGCGGATGCGGATCGCACGCGAGGAGATCTTCGGCCCGGTGCTGAGCGTGATCCACGTGGAGACGCTCGACGAGGCGATCGCGGTGGTGAACGCGAGCGCGTTCGGCAACGGCATGTCGATCTTCACCGAGTCCGGCGCGGCCGTGCGCCGCGTGCGCCACAGCGTCGAGGCGGGGATGGTGGGCGTGAACATCGGCGTCGCGGCGCCGGTCGCGTTCTTCCCGTTCTCGGGCTGGAAGGACTCCTTCCTCGGCGACCTGCACGCGCACGGCACCGACGGGGTCGACTTCTTCACGCGCAAGAAGACGATCACCAGCCGCTTCTTCTCCGACGGCGCCACCAGCGCCGGCTATTTCGTCGACAGCTGAACCTCCTACGACAGACAGGAAACGAACCCCGTGCCTTCCACAAGCAACGACAAGCTGTATTTCCTCGCGTTCGACCATCGCGGCTTCTTCCGACGCGAGCTCGTCGGCGCCGACGGCGCGCTGAGCGACGAGCAGCGGGAGACGATCCAGGACGCCAAGCGCCTGATCCTCGAGGGCGTGCGGCTCGCCGCGGCGAGCACCCCCGAGGGACTCGGGATCCTCGTCGACGACGAGTTCGGCGCGGAGCTCGTGGCGCCGGCGCGCGAGCTCGGCATCCTCGTGGCGATGCCCGCGGAGCGGTCGGATCGCGAGATCTTCGAGTTCAACCACGGCGACAGGTTCGGCGAGGAGATCCTCGCGGCGGACCCCGACATCACGAAGGTCCTCGTGCGCTACAACGCCGAGGGCGACCGCGACGGCAACGCGGTCCAGGGGGAGCGCCTGCGCGTGCTGTCGGACTGGCTGTCCGCCCACGAGCGCAGCTTCCTGCTCGAGCTGATCGTCGAGCCGACGCCCGCGCAGCTCGCAAGCGTCGAGGGCGATGTCGAGCGCTTCGAGGAGCAGCTGCGGCCCGAGCTGATCCGTGTCGCGATCGGCGAGCTGCGGCAGGCGGGCGTCGAGCCCGGGATCTGGAAGGTCGAGGGGATGCGCGACCGCGACGCGGCTGAGGCGATCGTGGAGGCGGCACGGCGCGATGGGCGCGAGGAGGTGGTCTGCGTGGTGCTCGGCAGCGGCGCGCCCGCCGAGCGGGTGGATGAGTGGCTACGTACCGTGGCCGGCGTGGAGGGCTTCGCGGGCTTCGCGATCGGCCGCTCGATCTGGTGGCCCGCGCTGCGACGCCACAGCGCGGGGGAGATCGACCGCGAGGCCGCGGCGGAGCAGATCGCGGACGCGTACGGGTCCTTCGTGGAGATCTTCGAGCAGGCGCGCAACGGCTCGGCGGTGGGAGCATGAGCGTCGTCATCGCAAACGCACCCTGCAGCTACGGCGCGTTCGAGATCACGATCGGCGTCTACCCGAACGTGCCCGACCCGGTGACGCTGCTCGACGGCGTCTCCGAGGCAGGCTACGCGGGCATCGACCTCGGGCCGGTGGGCTACCTCGGCATCGGTGAGGAGCTAGCCAAGCGGTTGAGCGAGCGCGAGCTGTCGCTCGCGGGGGGCTATCTGGGGCTGCCGTTCACCGACCCGGCGGCGCTCGCGCAGGAGATGGGGCGCGTCGATGAGCTTCTCGACGTGTTCGACCTGACAGCGGGCGGCGACGGTCCGCCGCCGCGCCCGACGCTCGCCGACGCGGGCGCCGAGGTGCGCTTCGAGAACCCCGGCGGCGCCGCCACCGACAGGACGCTCGGGCTCGGCGAGTCGGGCTGGAAGCGCTTCGCGGACGGCCTCGCACGGGTCGTTGACCGCTGCCGCGAGCGCGGCTACGAGCCGACGTTCCACCACCACACCGCGACGTATGTGGAGGCGGTGTGGGAGATCGAGCGCGTGATGGAGCTGAGCGACGTGGGGATCTGCCTCGATACGGGACATCTGCTGATCGGCGGCGGCGACCCGGTGACGGCGCTGCGCGACTGGGCGGGGCGGATCAACCACCTGCACGTGAAGGACGCGCGCAGAGAGGTGGTGGAGGGGATCGTGCGCGAGCGCGCCCCGTTCCAGGAGATCTGGGAGCGCCGCGCGTTCTGCGTGCTCGGCGAGGGCGACATCGACCTCGAGGGGGTGTTGGCGACGATCGACGAGATCGGCTACTCGGGTTGGCTGGTGGTCGAGCAGGACATCTTCCCCGACCCGCTCGACGACCAGCACTGCTTCGTCGACCAGGCGCTCAACCGCGCGTACCTGCGGGAGCACGGTCTGTGAGCGAGCCGTTCGACCTGATCGCAACCGGCCGCATCGGGGTCGACCTGTACCCGCTGCAGAGCGGCTGCTCGCTCGCGGAGGTGCGGACGTTCGCGAAGAGTCTCGGCGGGAGCGCGACGAACGTGGCGGTCGCCGCGGCGCGGCTGGGCGTCAGCGCGGCGGTGATCACCAAGGTGGGGGACGACGCGTTCGGCGGCTACCTGCGCGAGGAGCTGCGCCGCTACGGGGTCGACGACCGCTGGGTGGGCGTCGATGAGCGCCTGCGCACGCCGCTGGTGTTCTGCGAGCTGTTCCCGCCCGACGACTTCCCGATCCTCTTCTACCGCGAGCCGAGCGCGCCCGACATGCAGATATCGCTCGAGGAGCTCGACCTCGACGCGATCGCGGCGGCGCGCGTGTTCTGGACGACCGGGACGGGCCTATCGGAGGAGCCGAGTCGAAGCGCGGTGCTGGGCGCGCTCGCCGCCCGCTCTGGCTCCCCGGCCGACGGCCGGGTGACGATCCACGACCTCGACTACCGACCTTCCTTCTGGGACTCCGAGGAGCAGGCGGGAATCCACACCCGCGAAGCGCTCGCGCACGCGACGGTCGCGGTGGGCAACCGCGAGGAGACGCACATGGCGACCGGCGAGCGCGAGCCGCGGGCGGCGGCGCGCGCGCTGCTGGACGCGGGGGTGGAGGTTGCGATCGTCAAGCGTGGCCCGGAGGGCGTTTACGCGCTGAGTCGCGACGGCGAGGAGGTTGAGCTGGAGCCGTTCACGCTCGACGTGGTCAACGGCCTCGGCGCGGGCGACGCGTTCGGCGGAGCGCTGTGCGCCGGCACGATCCACGGCTGGGGTCTCGAGCGCACCCTGCGAGCGGCGAACGCGGCGGGTGCGCTCGTGGCGTCGCGGCTGGCGTGCGCGCCGGAGATGCCCACGCAGGAGGAGCTCGACACGCTTCTGGGGGGCGCGAATGCCTAACGTCACGGTCGCGCAGGCGCTCATCCGCTTTCTCTCAGTGCAGTACGTAGAGCGCGACGGTCGGCGCGGGCGCTTCTTCGAGGGCTGCCTCGGCATCTTCGGTCACGGCAACGTCGCGGGGGTGGGCGAGGCGCTGCTCGCGCAGCGCGAGCAGATGCCCTACTACCTGGCGCGCAACGAGCAGGCGATGGTCCACACCGCGGCGGGCTTCGCGCGCGAGCGGCTGCGGCTGTCGACGATGGCGTGCACGACGTCGATCGGGCCGGGAGCGACGAACCTCGTGACGGGCGCGGCGGCGGCGACGATCAACCGCCTGCCTGTGCTGCTGCTGCCGGGCGACGTGTTTGCGACGCGCGGCCCTCACCCGGTGCTGCAGCAGCTCGAGCAGTCGTGGGCGGGCGACGTGACGGTGAACGACTGCCTGCGCCCGGTGTCGCGCTACTTCGACCGGATCCAGCGCCCCGAGCAGCTCGCGTCGGCGGCGCTGGAGGCGATGCGCGTGCTGAGCGACCCCGCCGAGACGGGGGCGGTGACGCTGTGCCTGCCGCAGGACGTGCAGGTGGAAGCGCACGAGTTCCCCGAGGAGCTGTTCGCGCCCCGCACTTGGGTGATCCGCCGCCGTCCGCCCGAGGCGGGCGCGCTGGCAGAGGCGGTGTCGTTGATTCGCGTGGCGCGCAGGCCGCTGATCGTCGCGGGCGGTGGCGTGATCTACTCGGAGGCTAGCGAGGCGCTGGCGCGGCTGAGCGCCCAGACGGGGATCCCCGTGGCGGAGACCCAGGCAGGCAAGGGATCGCTGCCGTGGCAGGAGCCGGGCGCGCTCGGCGGGATCGGCGCGACCGGGACCCTCGCGGCGAACCGCCTGGCCGCGACGGCCGATCTGGTGATCGGGGTCGGCACGCGCTGGAGCGACTTCACGACCGCGTCGAAGACCGCGTTCGCCTCGCCGGACGTGCGCTTCGTGAACGTGAATGTGGCGAGCATCGACCTCGCGAAGCACTCCGGGCTGCAGCTCGACGCCGATGCGCGCGCGGCGATCGAAGCGTTGACGGTCGCGCTCGAAGGCCACGCCGTCGAGTCCGCCTACGCCGCCGAGGTGGCGGTGCTGAGAGCGGCGTGGGACGAGGAGGTGCTGCGCCTCTACGGTCAGCGCCACACTCCGCTGCCCGCCCAGGCCGAGGTGATCGGCGCGGTGGAGGCGGCGGCGGAGGCGCAGGACGTGGTGGTGGCCGCGGCGGGCTCGGCTCCGGGCGACCTGCACAAGCTGTGGCGGGCACGCCGCCCCGGCTCCTACCACGTGGAGTACGGGTACTCGACGATGGGCTATGAGATCGCGGGTGCGCTCGGGGTGAAGCTCGCCGCGCCGCAGAGGGAAGTGTTCGCGATCGTGGGCGACGGGTCGTATCTGATGCTCAGCTCGGAGATCGCGACCGCGGTGCAGGAGGGCGTGAAGCTGATCGTGGTGCTGATCGACAACCGCGGCTTCGCGTCGATCGGGGCGCTGTCGCGCTCGCTCGGCACGGATGGCTTCGGCACGCGCTATCGCCGCAGCGTCGCGGACGGCGTGTCGCTCGACAGCGACCTCGAGGACGAGCGGCTCGACCTGCCGATCGACCTGGCGGCGAACGCGCAGAGCCTGGGCGCGGAGGTGATCCGCGCGGAGGGCATCGACGATCTTCCGGGGGCGCTATCGCGGGCTCGCGAGGCAGGGGGCGTGGTTGTGGTGCACGTCACCGCCGACCGCCGTGTGGAGACGCCCTCGTATGAGTCGTGGTGGGAGGTTCCGGTGGCGGAGGTCTCCGACCGCCCCGAGGTGCGTGAGGCGCGAGCGCTCTACCTCGAGGAGCGCGAGCGTCAGCGGACACACCTGCGGCCTGGAGGCTCCGATGAGTGACCTGCTGATTCGTGCGGGCGCGGCCGGAGAGGACGGGACGCTGGTGGACGTCACTCCGGCGTCCGCCGGCTGGCGCTACATCGGGTTCTCCGTGGTGCGCCTCATGCGCGGCGAGCGGCGCGAGTGGGGGGAGGAGCGGCGCGAGCTCTGCGTGGTGGTGCTCAGCGGCCACGTGGCGGTGGATCTGGGCACGGGGGCCGTTGAGATCGGCGGCCGGGAGAGCGTCTTCGACGGACCGCCGAGCGCCGCGTATGTGCCCGCAGGCTGCAGCCTCACGGTGGAGGCGGTGAGCGACGCATCAGAGGTGGCGCTGTGCTGGGCGCCCGGAACTCCCGACTCCGGCCTGCATCCGATCCTCATCACGGACGTGGAGGTGCAGGGGAGGGGAGAGGGGAACACCTTCCGGGCGGTCCACCCGGTCCTGATGGACGACCGCGCCGCGGAGTCGCTGCTCGTGGTGGAGGTGCTCACCCCACCGGGGAACTGGTCGAGCTTTCCCCCCCACAAGCACGAGCGAGACGACCCGCCGCACGAATCGTTCTTGGAGGAGACCTATTACCACCGGTTCAGGCCCGAGCGTGGCTTCGCGCTGCAGCGGGTCTACACCGACGATCGCACCCTGGACGAGACGATTGCGGTGGGTGACGGGGATGTGGTGCTGGTGCCGCGCGGATACCACGTGGTGGCGGCGATGCCGGGCTACGAGCTCTACTACCTCAACGTGATGGCCGGCCCGCGCCGGGAGTGGCGCTTCCAGGACGATCCGGACCATGCCTGGCTGCGGGTGTGAGCTTCATTCCTTGTGGGTCAGCACGTAGATCCGCGCTGGAGGAACAGGCTCGAAGGAGAACACCGACCACGACCGACCGCGGTAGGTGACGGTGCCGCTGAGCGGGAGCCTCGCCGGGCCGGGACCGCCCGCGAGCTGCTTCGACCCGGCGCGTACGAAGGTCGCGGCGTTGGTCGTCGCGCGCACGACGTTGACCAGATCCTTGTAGTGGCTTGGGAGTGGTTTGAAGCGGGCGGCGATGTGAGCCGCGACGCTTCCCCAGGCGGCGCTGCGCACCGTCGCACAGCTACCGCTTGAAGCGGTGGGTTCCTTCGTGAAGAGGGCGATCTGGAGAGAGCCTTTGGGAAAGGCCCCGGCTCGCATCACGCTCGCGCGGTAGGTGCTCCCCGCGACGGTCACCACCGCTCCATTGCTCACCGTGCTCGGGGCCGGCTTGAGCGTTCCCATCAGGAATGAGCCGTTGCGGTAGACGTCGATCGGGGTGCCGATGAAGCGGCTGACGAGCTTGACGAAGCCGACGTCGTCCTGAACCGACATCACGTAGCTGCCGACCGTGCGGCCGTGCCATCTGAGCGTCCCGGTGACGGGCGCGATGATGTAGGGCCCGCCGATGTCGGAGAGGACCTTGCCCGCCTTCAGCACTCGTAGCCGGACGATGTGCCAGTGGGGGGCGTAGACGAGCGCATGGACGGCTGCCTGGACAGCGGCCGGATTGGAACCGGCCATCGCGCTGAGAAGCGCCTGGGAGCTGGCGATACGGCCGATGTCGGCCTTGGTCTCACTGCCGTGGAGCTCGTCGGTGTAGATGTGGCGCGCGACCGCCATGTCGACGGCGGAGATGGCGGCGCTGGCGCTGGCGCAGGCTGTCGCGCCGGACTGCCAGCCGGGGCCGGCGGCGGCCGAGGCGCGGGAGACCCCGTCGTGGTCGGTGTCGACCGTGAGGACAGCGACCGGAACGGCGGCCGCTACGACGACCGTCGCGAGCATCGGCCACCGTGCCTTCCGGCGTCTCGATTGGAACAGCATGACCTCGAGGTTGCACCGTCAAGCTAAGCGCGACCTCACGGGGAGGTGAGAGCTGTCACATCTGTCACGAGCGATGCGCTTGTCCCTTGCTCACTTGTGGGAGAAGCGATGCCCGGCTCGGTTTCCAGTCTCCGGCTCTACCCCAAGGCCTTAGAGTGCAGCGATGACGATCACTCCTGCGTCTGGATGTGGCCATTGAGCCGCACGAGCGGAAGCACTCCGTCCCCGCTCGTCAGGTCCGGCCTTGCCGAGCTCGCGGCTGGCGCGTTGACCGGATGGGTTTACACGCTCGCGAGAACGCGGCCCGACCTGGCGGAGCGGATAGGTCTGAAGAGCACGCCGAGGGTTCGCCAGTGGCATCTGGATCTCGCGATGCTCGGGACGGCCACGATCGCGTGTGGGCTCGCCGTGCCAGACCCGCCCAAAGTCGCCGCGACCGCGCTGGGCATCGGCGCGTGGACGAACGCGATGGCCTTCCTGCCACTCGCGATCAAGCCCGACATCGACCGGCACCCCGTCTACATCGCGTGCACCGTCGGGTCGTTCGTGGCTACGACGACCGGGTTCTGCGGCATGGCGCTTGCGGCGTGGCGCCGGCAGCCGACATGCTGAGTGCTTCTGGACGCATTGGAGAGTGCGGAGGGGCGATGTTCTCAAAGGTGTTCTCACGGATCGCCTAGGATCTGGGCGTGTCGGAAGTTCGAGATGACCTGCCTGGATACGAGATCGTAAGTGTGGGCCTCGATGATCTCGCGGCGGGCAGGGAGACCGAGTCGGCATTGCTCGTCGCCATGGCTGCGCCTCGGCTGCGTGCGATCGGGATCGATGTGCCGCAGGGTGGGGGAGCGCAGCCATCCCATCGTCTCTATGAACTGCTCACCGAGTCCGATGAGGGGCCTCACAGTCGCTACAACGCGCTGGTCGCTCGTGTGGTGAGCTTTGCACGGGCGGCCGAGCATGCGTCCGCCGGTTGACGAGACTCGGCTGCGGGAGCTGGCTCGCCGCCTCGGACGGGTGGCAAGCGCGCCGACGAGAATCTACTTGACGGGAGGCGCCACGGCAGTGCTCGAAGGCTGGCGGGGCTCAACCGTAGATGTCGATATGAGGCTCGAACCGGACATCGACTCACTGCTACGAGAGCTTCCCGCATTGAAGGAGGATCTTGGCGTGAACATCGAGCTGGCCTCGCCGCCGGACTTCATCCCCGAGCTGCCGGGCTGGCGGGATCGCAGCCCGTTTGTATTCCGGGAGGGCAACGTCGATATCCATCACTTCGACTTCTACTCGCAAGCGTTGTCCAAGATCGAGCGTGGGTTCAGCCAAGACCTCGATGATGTCCGGCACATGATGGAGTCCGGGCTCGTAGAGCCATCCAGGCTGCACGAGCTCTACGACGCAATCGAGCCGGAGCTCTTCCGCTACCCGGCGATCGATCCTGTCGCGTTTCGCCGAAAGGTCTCGGCAGTAGTCCGCTGAGTTCGAGTCATGGGCAAGCCCCGACACAACAGCGAGCAGGAGTTTGAGGCACTCGTAAGCTCAGCGCTCGACGAACTTCCGATCGCGTTCCAACGAGCGCTGGAGCACGTGGCGGTCGTCGTTTCCGACCGCGGCGCGGAGAACCATGCTTACGGCATGTACGTCGGCTCTCGGCTACGTGGTACCCCATTCTTCGGGGGTGGCGGCTTGCCAGATGAGATCCTGATCTTTCGCGACACGCTCGTACGCGACTTCGGCGACGATCCCAACCGCCTCCGGGCGCACGTGATCAAGACGGTGCGTCACGAGGTTGGTCACCACTTCGGCTTCGACGAGGCAGGCGTACGCAAACTCGGGCTCTGATGATTCACGTTGACCTGAGCGCGGGGGAGATCGTGGGGTTGGAGTTCTGGGATGCGAGCCACGAGCTGCCGGCTGATTACCTTCGGATGCTTCCGCCGCCGCAGGTCGAGACAGCAGCCAGAGCTCCCGCTTTTGGAGGACTGGGCCGGCCGGCGTGGACCGGCCCAGCTGGTCGTCTCTGGATCGTTAGGCGCAGAGCGCCGTGGGACCGCCGAGCTCCACGAGCGTCACCGGCTCGTAGGCTCGCTCAGGGATGCCGCCAGGGTGGGCGCCTCAGGCGGGCGTCGTGAACCAGATCTCGGGGGCGCCCTGCACCCCGGCGCGACCCATCGCCTCATGCAGCTCGGGCGACTCGGCGAAACTGTGCGCGGCGTCCTCGCTGTCGAAGTCGTGTGAGACCGTCACGTCGCACTGATCGCTGGTCGAGCAGTAGACGGCCTTGGCCGTCACGCCATACCGGCTGCGGGTGTCGTCGATGCTGTCGTAGACCTCGCGCCACGCGGGGTAATCAGCGACCTGGTGCTTGACGAACATACGTACCATTTGGGTCTCCTTTTCAGACTGCTACGATCTGCATTAGTCCGTAAATGAATAGTTGCAAGTTGGACTATTGCAGAGTGGAGCATGCTGTGTCAACGCCTTCCCGCCAAGACCTGATCGACTGGCGCGTCTTCCTGGAGACCGCGTGGGCGCTGAACGACATCCTCGACGACGAGATGCAGGCCGAGCGCGGGATGAGTCTCGACTGGTATGACGCCCTCGTGCATCTTGAGGAGGCCTCGGAAGGGGCGAACATGACCGAACTGGCCGATCGCATCCTGGCGAGCAAGAGCGGACTGACCCGGGTCATCGACCGCATGGAGGAAGCCGGCCTGGTGCGCCGCGAGCGACCTCCGGAGGACCGGCGCGTCGTGCGCGTACTGATCACGCCCCAGGGCGTCAAGGCGCTAGAGGCCGCGCGTTCGGTTCACAGGCGGGGAATCAAGGAGCACTATCTGGCTCATCTCAGCCGCTCCGAGCTCGCGAGCGTCACTGCCGCGCTCCGAAAAGTCCAAGAGCACGTGCGGCCCCTGCGCCCTGGGCGGATCAGCGCCTGAGTGCCTGCTGCCAAAATGCGGCAGCCTGGACGCCGATCAAACCATGAAGTCCAGGTGCGGATCAGTCGACGGAGCCGGGCTCTGCGACCCACACGCTCTCGATGCCGAGTGCGCGGCAGAGTGGGTCGAAGTGATGGTCGTAGTGGAGTACTCCGGCGCCGCGTCCAGCCGCGGCAGCCGCTATCAGGTAGTCGGCTGCAGGTATGCGCCGCTCGCCGCGCAGCTCGCGTGAGACGCTGAGGGCCGCTGCGCAGGCACTACGTGTGACGGGGGCCGCAGGTAGCGACGTGAAGGTGCGATCGAGGTCGGCGAACTTCTGCTCGTCACGGGCGCTCGCGAGCAACTCCAGCGCCACTACGGGACAAACAGCAAGCAGGTTGGCGCTTGCAGTGGCGAGCCATCGTGCGAGCACCTGCGGATCTCGCTGACGGTTCCAGGCCGAGGTATCGAATACGAGCAGTCCGCCGGAGCCGTAAGGCTCAGCGGGCGGCATGAAGCTGCTCTGAGACGGCGAAGTCGTAGCCGTCGTCCTCGCCCGCCGCAATCCGGATCAAATGCTCCTGTGCGTCGCGTCTGCCCGCGCGCTCCGCGCGCATTGCCTCAGCACCACGGACGGCCAGATCTCGCACGGCACGAGACCGCGGCTCAGCCCCCCCGAACTCCTCCACCGCAGCGGCGAGCTCCGCGTCGAGCGTGACCTGAACACGAGACGTCGAAGCCATCTACGCAGTGTACCAAGCAGGTGGTACACGGAGCGAATGCGCCCGAGTGGACTCGAACCACCACGGACCGTGAAGTCCACAAGGCCCTCAACCTTGCGCGTCTACCAATTCCGCCACGGGCGCAGAGTGGGCGAGTATAGCCTCGGGATGAGGCTGGCAGCGGGTGGGCTGCGGGTGCCAGATGTTGCATCCGTCCACGACCGTCGCTACAGTGCGAACACATGTTCGTTGGAGCACACGGTCAACCCGAGCTGGGAGGCATCCAGGCATGGATCTGACGAAGCGCCAGCAGGAGATCTTCGACTTCATCCGCAAGTACTCGGCGAAGTACGGATATCCACCGACGGTGCGTGACATCGGCAAGGCGGTTGGCCTCGCATCCTCCTCGACCGTGCATGCTCATTTGGCGAACCTCGAGAAGATCGGGCTGCTACGGCGCGACCCCTCCAAGCCCCGGGCGATCGAGCTGCTCGATCGGGCTGTGGAAAGCGCGGTTGACAGCGTGCGGGGCATCGTCCGCTCGGAAGGTCTCCCGCTCGTCGGTTCGGTCGCCGCAGGGCAGCCGACGCTCGCTGAGGAGAACATCGAGGAATACGTGTCCATCCCCGAGATCGCGGGGGGTGCCGACGGCGAGTACGTGCTGCGCATCCGCGGCGACTCGATGAAGGACGCGGGCATCCTCGAAGGCGACTACGTGGTCGTGCATCCGCAGGACACCGCCACGGATGGAGACGTGGTGGTCGCGCTGCTGGGCGAGGAGGCCACCGTGAAGCGCTTCTTCCGCGAAAAGGACCACGTCAGGCTGCAGCCCGAAAACGAGACGATGGAGCCGATCCGCAGCAAAGAGGTCAAGGTGCTCGGCCGCGTCGTGGGTCTGCTCAGGCGGGTCTGAGCTCCAGCCGCCTCGCTGCCCGCGGTCGGGCGTGCGAACCCACCCCTTCACAGAGCGCCTCTCGCGCGCTACGTTGACCGTGCAGGTCAGGCAGCCGCGGAGGCGCAAGCCTTCGAGGAAAGTCCGGACATCACAGGGCAGGGTGGTCGAGGTATCGACCCGGGGAAACCCGCGGGAAAGTGCCACAGAAACAAACCGCCTACGTCCGCCGTCCCACGTGAACGGCGGGCCGGCAAGGGTGAAATGGTGCGGTAAGAGCGCACCAGCGTCGCGGTGACGCGGCGGCTGGGCAAACCCCACTCGATGCAAGGCCAAACGGGACCGTTTGCAGGCTGCCCGCCGAGGTCCAGGTAGGCCGCTCAGATGGATGGCTGCTCAACGACAGGATCCGGCTTATCGACCCGCTAAGGAAAAGCCCCGCTCCGGCGGGGTTTTTCTATGTGTTCAGTAGCTGGAGACTAAACACGCTAAGCGCTGGAACCGGATGACGACGGCGATTTCTATGGGATCGCTCGGCGCGGGCACCCGACCTCTGGCCGGCAGCGCTCCACACCGCGACGCAAGTTCTAGCAGGAGCACCGGTCGCCCGCAGCCTGCTTCCGGTCGGTATCGGCGCTATCGCTCCGATGGAGCCTTGGGTGCGCTGAGTAGGAGGCATCCGGGGATCTGCTGGTGCGCACTCTGCGATCGTCGTGGCGTCCCTACGTTGCGCCGAGTTGATGGCGGCGCCGTGCCAAGCGGGCCCCTCCCGCCGTCGACGAACAGATGCCCGCCAGGATGCCCTGGCATCGGGGTGGTGTTCACAACGTGCGGTCGCGTTGTTGTTGGCGCACGGTCAGAATCCTGTCCTGCATCTGGGGCAGCCGGACTGTCCTGAACTGATCGGGCAGCCGCTCGTCATCGAGCACGGCGTCGAAAGCATCGATCCCTCTGTCGGACGCGAGCGCCGAGCAGCGGTCTTGCTGCGCGAAACGGAAGATGGGCTCGTTGAGCTTCAGAACGTCGCGGACCGCGGCCTCGCCGCGCTCATCGAGTAGTAGTTGGCTGAACGCACGCGCGCAGAGGATGGAGGCTCGGAGCTGGCGCCAGGCGAGGTCCGTTTGCTTGTTCGAGAGAGCGCTGTTGTGGACGCGGCTCTCCATGCAGCGCTCTGGGTGCATCACCCAGACATGAACGAGCCGATCATCTTCCACGAGCAACTCTGCCTCGATGGCTGTCTGTCTGATGTCGTCGGAGTTCATTCCGTAGATGCTTGCCAAGACATCGAGGCGGCGCTCGTGACCTTCGTTGTCGAGGAAGATGGCGACGCCGGTAAGGGTGTGCGGTCCTCCCAAGTAGCTACGCGGATACGTCCGCCGAGTAGTTCGGCTGACTGTCGGAGGTCCGAGGAGTTGCCGAGAAGATCGATATCTCGACTCGCCACTGCCTCGACGAGCGTGTCCGCTATCCGATCTGCGAGCTTCGATGCCCAAATGGCGACTGCCTGTCCACCGACAAGGACGACTCGCCGATCGCGGACGACTTGCTCAAGGCGAGCGATGATGCGCTCGGTTTCGTCGATCTTCAGCGGAGGCAGCTCGGCCTCGCTCTGATGCTCCTCAGCCACGTGTGCGGCTCTGGAATCGTCGCTCAGGAAAGAGAGTGCGCTGAGTCGAGGTTGATCCGAATGCGACTCGGCGGAAGCGCAAAGACCTCGTTTTCGCGCTTGAGCTGCTCGTGCGTCTTACGTCCAGATCGCAGCGCCACCTCATCGGCGCGGCGATCCCTCTCCTCTTCATCGAGAAGCACCTGAACGTCAACATGTTCTATCCGCAAAGTCATCGTCAATCAGAGCGTAACGCCTTCTGTGGAGGCTATCCAGCCAATCGGCATACCGGCCGTCCTCCTGAAGCAGGTCGGCGGCGCGTCCTAACCGAGTCCCAAACCTCCGGCTTATCGACCCGCTAAGGAAAAGCCCCGCTACGGCGGGGTTTTTCTATTCCCGACACGCCTGACAGGTGGGGTAGAAACCCACGGCAATGACCGTAGTGAACGCCGATGTTGATCTATTTGCCAGGCGTATAGTCCCGCGACCCACTCCCGTGGTTTCCCCGTATAACGCCGCATCCCCACAGGCGTAGCGTCTCAAGCACGATGCACAGGACCAATTTCGAGGGAGGGGAGAACGATGCTGAATGACGGAGCGTCGGGCGCGGTCGAGACCACTCGCGTCGACGCGATCACCGGGTTTCTGCAGGGTACGGGTACGTCGTATGAGCTCGTCGAGCACGCACGGACGACGAGCGCAGCTGCTGAGGCGCGCGCCGCGCATCTTCCGCCCGGCCGGGTCGCGAAGACGATCGTGCTGCACGACGGCGACATCTACGTGATCGCCGCGATACCCGCCTCCGACCGCCTCGATCTGCACAAGCTCCGCGATCTGCTCGGCGCCACGCGACAGCTGCGGCTCGCGAGCGAGGACGAGATCGCCCGGGACTTCCCGCTGCTGGAAGTCGGCGCCGTCCCGCCCTTCGGCCCGATGGTCCCAGCGGCCGAGGTGATCGACAGCGCGCTCACGGGGCACGAGCAGATCCTCTGCCCAGCCGGCGACCACCGCCACTCGGTGCTGCTCGATCCGCGCGAGATCGTCCGCATCACCGCTGCCCAGACCGCCGACATCTGCGAGGACTGACGATGCGCCACGGTGTTCTTGGGTTTCCGGCCCGATGTAGAGAAGGCGTTCACCACTCGCCTGGCGATCGGCGTCGCTGCCCCGTGCACCCAGCGCTCCAGCCGCCGCTGCGACCTCACCGCGCGCCTGGTGCCAGCATCAGGGCTGGAAGGGTGATGCACAGCGGTCGATCCGGCGTCAGGCCTTGGCCGCTGCGTTGACGCCACTGCTGCGGCCGAACCCTCATCGCGTGCGGGTAGTTTGCCGCGATGACCTCGGCAGCCAGGTCGATCATGATCGCCCCAGAGAGCGTGAGTGTTCCGTTGAGGAACGACCGCCAAACCGGCCGCGGTGTAAAAACCGCAAATGCCGACGGCACTCGCGCTCTCTTCTGTTGCGCGTCGCTAGGCGCCGACGCGTAGCGTGATCGCCTCATCGGCCTGCGCCAAGCCCAGATCCTCAGCCTCCGCAACCCGCGACGCCGCGTCGATCAAAGGCAGCGCGCCCGCCGCGGCCACCGCCATCAGCACGAACGCGACGGTGGGGTGGTGGACCACCACCTGCACGATCACCGCGATCACGATGCCGCCGCCCTGGCCGGCCATCCACATCAGCGCCGTCGCGCTGCCGCCGTTCACGCCCGCCCGCCGCTCGGTCAGCTCGAGCATCACCGGCAGGCTCGTGATCAGCAGGAAGCCGATCAGCGCCACCGCCACCGCGAAGCCGGGGAGCCAGTCCAGGGTCGCGAGCATCAGGCACGCGAACGACGCGCCGAGCGCCGAGACGCGCATCAGCCCAAAGGTCTGTCCGCGTCTCGCGACCGCCGCCGGCACCACCGCCGAGCCTACGATCCCCACCACGACCATGCCCACGAGCAGCCCGCCGGCGGTGTCGGAGGACACGCCCGAGTGGCTGAGCAGCGCCTGAAGCCACGTCGTCACCGCCACGAACACGCCGAAGCCGAGGAACGACACGCCCGCGACGTTGCGGATCAGGCGGTCGTTCCACACCGCACGCAGGCCGCTCGGCTCCAGCGTGTCCTCGTGCTCGCCGCCGATCCCAGGCGCGCGCAGAGCCGCGGCGAGCGCCACCAGCGCCACGCTCGCGAAGACGGCGTTGACCAACAGCAGCGTGTGCAGGTTGCCGGAGCTGCCCAACACGGGACCCAGCCCGAGCCCGAGGAGCATCCCGCCGAAGATGCCCGCCGAGCCGTAGGAGATCCCCTCCGGGCGTTTCTCCGCCGGCAGGTACTCGCCCGCGAGCTTCGTGATCGCGTTCAGCACGAATGGCTGGCCCACCGCCACGAGCACCTGGCCCGCCAACGCCACGCCGAACCCATCCCCACCGAGGCGCACCAGCCCGCCGAGCGCCGTCAGCGTCGCGCCCGCGATCAACGCCGGACGGAACCAGCGGTCGAGCGCCATCCCCGCGGGGATCGCCAGCAGCACGTACACCAGCGGGAACACCTCCGACAGCCACCCCACGGTCGCTTCGGAGACGTGGAAGTGGTGCGCGCTCGCGGTCGTGATCGGAGCGAACGTCAGCCACAGCATCTGGCTCGCGGCCGCCGCGAGCGCATACGCCCCGACCGCCCGCCACGATTGCCGTGCCCCCTGCAGCTCGAGCCTCCGGCCGTTCCCTACGGGTGCAGTTGCTCGCGAGCGCTGTCGATCAGCGAGCCGCCGCTCTTGAGCTCCTCGAGCGCCGCCATCATCGCGTCCAGCTCGCAGTCCACCTTCGCCGGCCACGGCTTCTGCGGGTGGTCGTACAGCGTCTTCAGCCCGTTGCCCGTGATGATCGCCACCACCGTGTCGTCGGGGGCGAAGCGACCGACCGCCGCGAGCTTCTCAAGCACCGCGATCGTCGTGCCGCCCGCGGGCTCCGTCAACAGACCCTCGGTCGCCGCCAGCAGGTCGATGCCCGCGAAGATCTCCGGGTCGCTCGCGAACCCGCCCGTGCCGCCGCGTTTGCGCACCGCGTCGATCACCAAGTAGCCGTCGCCGGGGGCGCCGATCGCCAGCGAGTGCGCCGCCGTCTCCGGCGTCACCGGGTGGACCTCCGCCTCCTCGGCCAGGATCGCCGTCGCGATCGGGTTGCAGCCGCTCGGCTGGGCGATGTGGATGCGCGTGCCGTCCGTCTCCGACAGGCCCAGCAGCTGCAGCTCGTCGAGGCCCTTGTGTAGGCGCGACGAAAGCGTGCCGCCGGCGGCCGCCGTGATGATGTGGTCTGGCGAGTTCCAGCCGAGCTGCTCCACGATCTCGAACGCCGCTGTCTTCGCGCCCTCCGCGTAGAACGGGCGCAGCGTGATGTTCGCGAAGTCCATGCCCGTCGCTTCCGCGATTTCGCGGCAGCGGCGGTTCGCTTCGTCGTAGTTGCCCTCCACCTGGCACACCTTCGCGCCGAGCGCCATGCACGCCCGCGCCTTCATGTCCTCCAGCGCGTTGGGGTAGAACACGTACGCGTCCACGCCCGCCTTCGCCGCGAGCGACGCCACCGCGGTGCCCACGTTGCCGGTCGACACGCAGCCGATCTCCGTCTTGCCGCGCTCCAACAGGCGCGCAATCGACATCGACACCACGCGGTCCTTGTAGGAGAGGCTCGGGCGGTTGCTCGAGTCGTCCTTCAGGTACAGGTTGTTCAGCCCAAGCTCCGCGCCCAGCCGATCCGCGCGGATCAGCGGCGTGTAGCCGGAGAACTGACCCACGCGCGCCTGTGCCGCCGCGTCCACGATCGGCAGCAGCTCCTCGAAGTGCCAGATGTTCTGCGGGCGTTCCGAGCTTGGGAAGTCCCTGAAGTGGCTCGCCGCCAGCTCGTAGTCGTAGACCACGTCGAGGCCCTTGCCGCAGTCCGGGCACGAGAACACCGTGTCCTCGAGGGCGTAGTGGTTGTCGCAGCGGTGGCACGCCAGGCCGGTCGCGCACGAGCGCGTCCGCTGCTTCGAGGGGCTCTTTGCGGTCTGAAGACTCATGCGAGTACCTGAGACGATACGCCTGGCCACGGCGTCTGTGTGTTGTGCTCCGTGTTTCCCAGTGTCATCCACAGCTCCTCGGCCATGTGCGGGGCGAACGGGCCGAGGGTTTGGGCGAGCACGCCGAGCGCGTCGAGCAGCGCGTCGAGGTTCGCGCGGCTCAGCTCGTCCTGTCTTGCGAGCACTCGCTTCTCGAAGTCCTTGATGCGGTCGAACAGGCGCATCACGTTGCGCACCGCGCTGTGCATCTCCAGCGCCTCCATGTCCTCGGTGATCTTCTCCACGCCGTTCGCGCACCACTTCGACAGCTGCGCCCTGAAGTGCTCCGTGTTGTCTCTCACCGGCTCGCCGTCCTCGCCCACGGCCGTATCCGCCGCGGCGACCTCGGGGTCCACGGCGGCGGCGCGCGCGATCCGCGCGTGCGAGTACTCCCACACCTGCGTCAGGAACCTGTGGCAGCGCAGCACCGCCGAGTCGCTCCAGTTCAACGACCGCTGGGGGCGCGCGGCGTAGAGAACGGCCAGACGCACCGTGTCCGCGCCGTAGCGCGCGATCAGCTCGTCCGGGTCGACCACGTTGCCGAGGTGCTTGCTCATCTTGCGCCCCTCGCTGATCACCATCTCGTGGAACAGGCAACCCGCGAACGGCTCGCCATCCTCGAGGAACGACAGCGGGCCGATGTCGCGCAGCGCCTTCGTCACCGTCCGCTGGTCGAACACGAAGTTGCCGCTGTCCGAGCCCGCCACCAGGCGCTCCGACGGCAGCCAGTGGCGCAGGTCCGCCAGCGCGAATATCTCCTCCAACGTGTCCTCGCGATTCTCGGGCGGAACGCACGCGGGAACCCACAGCCACAGCGCGTCGAAGTGGCAGTCCAGCGTGTCCGTCTCACGTCGCGCCGGCCCGCCGCACGTCGGGCACGTCGTGTTCACGAACTCCTCCATCTCCGCCAGCGGGTTGCCAGTCCCCGTCGGGTGGATGTCCAGCGGCAGCAGCACCGGCAGCTGATCGCGCGGCACCGGCACCGTGCCGCACGAGTCGCAGTACACGATCGGGATCGGCGTGCCCCACGAGCGCTGGCGCGAGACCACAAAGTCGAACGCGCGGTAGCGCACCGCGGCTTGGGCCGTGGGGGAGGGGCCGACGCCATCGCTCGCTCCGGCGCCCCGCGCAGCCTCGTCAGCCTCGTCCTCCGGCACCTCGATCCCCAGCCGCCCCGCGAGCACCTCGTCGGTACGGTCGCGCGAGGGCACGCCCAGCACCGCCGTCGGCCCGAAGCGCGAGTCCACTACAGGCGAGACCAGCACCGGCAGCGCCACGCCGTCCGGACCCGCGACCGTACGCCCGGTGTCGATCACCGGGATCGTCTCCGCCTCGCGCGCGCTGCGCTCCCAGCCGCCCGCGCGCAGCTGCTCCAGCTGCTCGAGCACCGCCGGGTCCGATGCCCAGCTCTCGACGTCGGGATGGCGCGCGGAGAGCAGCACGAAGCGCGCCTCCGACACCGCGTCGCCGTAGGGCGTGAACACCGTCAGCACGTCGCCCGTGGAGTCGGTGGCGCGCATCTCCACCTCCACGCCGTCGACCCGTCCCAACACGATCTGCTGGGACGCCAGCGACACCTCGTCCCAGATCCCGCTGTCCGCGCGCTCTTGCAAACGAGCATCGTTCTCCTGCAGATAGGCGCTAATGCGCAGATACCACTGCGGCAGCTCGATCAACCTGACCGGTCCATGACAGCGCCAGCACGTGCCGCCCGCCTCGACCTGGATCGACGCCAAAGTCGTTTCGCAGTTGTCGCACCAGTCGACGTTGCCGCTGCCGTGGTAGATCAGGCCCGCCTCCAGCAGCACCAGGAACAGCCACTGCGACCAGCGGTACATGTTCGCGTCGGAGCTCAGGAACGAGCGCTCCCAGTCGAACGAGAAGCCCAGCCTGTCCAGCTGTCCCGTCATGTGCTCCGCGCAGCGGTTGACCCACTCGCTGGGGGACTCCCCGCCGGCGATCGCGCCGAGCTCCGCCGGCAGGCCGAACGCGTCGAAGCCGAACGCGAACAGCACCGCCTCGCCGCGCGCGCGGCGAAAACGCGCGTACGCGTCTCCGATCGAGTAGCTGCGCACGTGCCCGATGTGCACGTTGCCCGACGTGAACGGCGCCGAGGGCTTGATGTAGAGGTGCGGCTGCTCCTCGCTCAGCGGCGGCGTCCTGAACGCGTCGCGCTCGCGCCACGCGGCCTGGCGGCGGGCCTCGATCTCATGCGGTTGATAGCGCGTGCTCGCGGCGTCGCCCATAGCGATCGAGCATATCCAAGGGCAATAGGGCCGGTGTGACGATTGCTATGCTCGTCTTCACTTGGCAGCGGTCACCTACAAGGCTCTTCAGGCGCCCCGCCAACCCTCTTTTGGCCCCGCTTCGCGCGGGGTTTTCTCGTCCGCGGCAACTGAGAGGATCCGGCAATGGAGATAGAAATCGGCCGCGGCAAGAAAGCTCGCCGTGCATACGGGTTCGACGACATCGCGATAGTTCCTTCCCGGCGCACGCGCGACCCCGACGACATCGACATCTCCTGGAAGCTCGGGCCCTACCAGTTCGACCTGCCGATGCTCGCCTCCGCGATGGACGGCGTCGTATCCCCCGAGACCGCCGGCATCGTCGGGCGGCTGGGCGGCCTCGCGGTGCTCAACCTCGAGGGGATCTTCACCCGCTACGAGGACGCCGAGGAGCAGCTCGAGCGCATCTCCCACCTGCCCAAGGACCTCGCCACGCGCGAGATGCAGGAGATCTACGCCGAGCCCGTCAAGCCCGAGCTGATCGCCCAGCGCATCCGCGAGATCAAGGAACAGAAGGTCGTCGTCGCCGCGTCGCTCACGCCGCAGCGCGTGCTCGCCTATCACGAGATCGCGCTGGAGGCGGGCCTCGACGTGCTCGTCATCCAGGGCACCGTCGTCTCCGGCGAACACGTCTCGACCGTCTCCGAGCCGCTCAACCTGAAGGAGTTCATCCCGTCGCTCGACGTGCCCGTCGTCGTCGGCGGCTGCGCGTCCTACCACACGGGTCTGCACCTGATGCGCACCGGCGCCGCCGGCGTGCTCGTCGGGGTCGGCCCCGGCGCGGCGTGCACCACGCGCGGAGTGCTCGGGATCGGAGTGCCGCAGGCGACAGCGATCGCCGACGTGGCCCACGCCCGCTCGACGCACATGCTCGAGACCGGCGAGTACAGCCAGGTGATCGCCGACGGCGGCATGCGCAACGGCGGCGACGTCTCCAAGGCGATCGCGCTCGGCGCCGACGCAGTGATGATCGGCTCCCCGCTCGCGCGCGCCTACGAGGCCCCCGGACGGGGCTTCCACTGGGGCATGGCCACGTTCCATCCCACGCTCCCGCGCGGCGCACGCGTCGCGACCACGCAGAACGGCACGCTCGAGGAGATCCTCACCGGTCCCGCGCGCGAGAACGACGGCACGTTCAACCTGTTCGGCGGCCTGCGCACCTCGATGGCCACCTGCGGACACAAGGACCTCGCCGAGTTCAACCGCGCCGAGGTAGTCGTCGCGCCCGCCCTGCAGACCGAGGGCAAGGCGCTGCAGCGCGACCAGGGCGTCGGCATGGGCGCCACGAACGGGAAGGTCGCACAGCTCGTCAATGACTAGTTCGGCTGTCACGGCGTCTGAGGCGGTCGCCGAGCCACCGAGCATCGCGCCCGCGGCAACCGAAGAGATAATCGTCCTCGACTACGGCGGTCAGTACTCGCAGCTGATCGCCCGCAGGGTCCGCGACTGCGGCGTGTTCAGCGAGCTGCTGCCGCACCACGTCCCGCTGGAGGAGGTCGCTCGGCGCAAACCGCGCGGGATCATCCTCTCCGGCGGCCCCGCATCGGTGTACGCCGACGGCGCGCCGCCGCTCGATCTCGGCCTGCTCGAGCTGGGCGTCCCGGTGATGGGCATCTGCTACGGCATGCAGCTGCTCGTCCACTCGCTCGGCGGGCGCGTCGAGCAGGCGGAGGTGGGGGAGTTCGGGCGCTCCGACCTGCACGTGTCCGACACGGGCACGCTGCTCAAGGGCATGCCGCGCGAGCAGACCTGCTGGATGTCCCACCGCGACACCGTCTACGAGGCGCCCCCCGGCTTCACCGCGCTCGCCTCCTCCACCAGCTCGCCCGTCGCCGCGGTGGAGGACACCGAGCGCTCGATCTACGGCATTCAGTTCCACCCCGAGGTCGTCCACACCCCCTACGGGCAGGAGATCCTCACGCGCTTCCTCACCGAGGTGTGCGGCTGCGAGCCGACGTGGTCGGCGGCGTCGATCGTCGAGGAACAGATCCGCCGCATCCGCGAACAGGTGGGGGACGGCAACGTCATCTGCGGGCTCTCCGGCGGCGTCGACTCCTCGGTGGCCGCGCTGCTCGTGCACCGCGCCGTCGGAGAGCAGCTCACGTGCGTGTTCGTCGACCACGGCCTGATGCGCAAGGACGAGGGAGAACAGGTCGTCAAGACCTTCCGCGACACGTTCAAGGTGCCGCTCGTCGCGGTCGACGCCGAGACGCGCTTCCTCGACAAGCTCAAGGGCGTCACCGAGCCCGAGGCGAAGCGCAAAGCGATCGGCGCGGAGTTCATCCGCGTGTTCGAGGAGGAGGCCGAGAAGCTCGTCGGCGCCGACGGCGGGGACAGCGCCGCGTTCCTCGTCCAGGGCACGCTCTACTCCGACGTGATCGAGTCCGGCGGCGGCACCGGCGCGGCGACGATCAAGTCCCACCACAACGTCGGCGGCCTGCCCGACGACCTCCAGTTCGAGCTCGTCGAGCCGCTTCGCGCCCTGTTCAAGGACGAGGTGCGCGCCGTCGGGGCCGAGCTGGGTCTGCCCGAACGGCTCGTCTGGCGCCAGCCCTTCCCCGGGCCGGGCCTCGCGATCCGCGTCGTCGGCGGCGAAGCGACCAAGGAGCGCCTCGACGTGCTGCGCGAGGCCGACCACATCCTCCAGGAGGAGATCCGCAAGGCGGGGCTCTACCGCGAGCTGTGGCAGTCCTTCTGCGTGCTCCCCGACGTGCGCACCGTCGGCGTGCAGGGCGACGAGCGCACGTACGGCTACGTGGTCGTCGTGCGCGCGGTCACCAGCGACGACGCCATGACAGCCGACTGGGCGAGACTCCCGTACGACCTGCTCGAGACGATCGCCTCGCGCATGATCAACGAGCTGCGCGAGGTCAACCGGGTGGTTCTCGACATCACGTCGAAGCCGCCCGGCACGATCGAGTGGGAGTAGTCCGCGAGCGAACGCAACTTCGCCTATGATGCATCCAGCGCCGCGCGCTCTCGCGTGGCCTTTTTCACGTTATGGCCCCCTCCCAGAAGACATACGTCGCGAAGCCGACCGACCGTGAGCGCAACTGGCTCATCGTCGACGCGAACGGCAAGACGCTCGGACGCCTCGCGACACAGATCGCGGACGTGCTGCGCGGCAAGCGCAAGCCCGAGTACACGCCGCACATCGACACCGGCGACTTCGTCGTGGTCGTAAACGCGGAGAAGATCCACGTCAGCGGCAACAAGCGCGCCGACAAGCGCTACTACCGCCACTCCGGCTACCCGGGCGGCCTGCGCTCGCGCACGTTCGAGGAGATGCTCGCCCGACGCCCCGAGGAGATCATCCGCCTCGCGGTCAAAGGCATGATGCCCCGCAATCGCCTCGCGCGCAAGCAGATCACCAAGCTGAAGATCTACGCCGGGCCAGAGCACCCGCATGTCGCTCAGAACCCCCAACCCCTTGAGATAGAGGCCTGATGGCAGACGACGAGACAACCGCAGCGGGGGAGACCCCCGAGGAGCAGCCCGCCGCCGAGGCAAGCGCGGAGCAGCCAGCCGAGACGAGCGCCGAGCACCAGCCGGCAGGCGAGGGCCACGCGGTCCCCACAGCCGACGCCGAGGAGATCGCGGGCTCGATCGAGGACGCACCGCTGGAGGCGCTCGAGGAGGCCGAAGACAAGGTCGCGGTCGAGGCCGCGGTGGAGGAGGACGAGGAAGAGGAGCCCGCTCCGCGCGAGAAGCCCGCGGTGCCCGGAGCCCATCTCGAAGTGGACATCGTCCCCGAGGGCGTCGACCCCCTCGGCCGCAGCAGCAGCAGCAGCGCCGACGAGTACATCGACCCCTACGCGATCGGCGAGGAGTCGGAGGACACGGACTCGGACGCCGAGGAGGAGCAGGACGAACCGCTCTCCGAACCGATCTCAACCGCCGCGATCGACCTCGCCTCCGGCGCGCGCTACCGCGCGACGGGCAAGCGCAAGACGGCGATCGCCCGCGTGACGCTGCGCCCCGGCACCGGCACCTACACGATCAACGGGCGCACGCTGGAGCAGCACTTCCCGCGCATCACCCTCCAGCGCAACATCCGTCAGCCGCTCGAGACGGTCGGCTTCCAGGAGAAGATGGACGTCGTCGCGCGACTCCACGGCGGCGGCATCTCCGCACAGGCCGGCGCGCTGCGCCACGGCGTGTCGCGTGCGCTGCTGGAGGCAGACCCGAACCTGCGTGGCGAGCTCAAGCGCCGCGGCTTCCTGACGCGCGACTCGCGCGCCAAGGAGCGCAAGAAGGCCGGTCTGAAGAAGGCGCGCAAGAAGCCGCAGTTCTCGAAGCGCTAGTTCCTAGCTAGCTGAGAAGGGGGCCAGCATGACCCGCAAGTTGTTCGGGACCGACGGCGTTCGAGGCGTCGCCGGTGAGTTCCTGTCGGCCGAGCTCGCGCTGGGCCTCGGCCGTGCGGCGACGCACCAGACCGGCGTGGAGCACGCGCGCGTGCTGATCGTGCGCGACACGCGCCAGTCGGGAGAGATGCTGCAGGCCGCGCTCGCGGCGGGCGTGAGCGCGGCGGGCGGCGACGCGCTGCTCGGAGGCGTGCTGCCCACGCCCGCCGCGCCGCTGCTGATCGGCCGCTACGGCTTCGACCTCGCGGTGGTGCTGTCCGCGTCGCACAACCCCTACGAGGACAACGGAATCAAGTTCTTCGGCGGCGACGGCTACAAGCTCACCGACGAGACGGAGCTCGCGATCGAGCGGGAGCTGGAGAGCCCCGCCCGGCCGGACACGGCGTCGAAGATCGGGCACGTGCGCGAGCTGCGCGGAGCGCCCGAGGACTACCTGCGCGAGCTGCACACACGCTTCGCGGGCCTCGACCTCCACGGGGTGGACGTGCTGCTGGACTGCGCCAACGGCGCGACGTTCCAGGTCGCGCCGGAGATCTTCAGGCGCCTCGGCGCGAAGGTGACGGCGATCGCGGACGAGCCCGACGGGCGCAACATCAACGCCGGCTGCGGCTCCACGCACATCGAGAGCCTCGCCGAGCAGGTCGTGGCGGGTGGGCACTCGATCGGCTTCGCGTTCGACGGCGACGGCGACCGCGTGCTCGCGGTGGACGACCGCGGCGAGGTGGTCGACGGCGACGAGCTGATGGCGCTCGCGACGCTTCACCTGCGCGACAGCGGGCGCCTCGCGGGCAACGGGGTGGCGGTGACGGTGATGACCAACTACGGCTTTCACGCGGCGATGAAACGCGAGGGCGTGGAGGTGGCGACCGCGAACGTGGGCGACCGCTACGTGCTCGAGGAGCTGCGCGCACGCGGCTGGATGCTCGGAGGCGAGCAGTCGGGGCACATCATCGAGATGGGCTTCAACCGCACCGGCGACGGCATCGCGAGCGCGCTGCTGACGCTCGAGGCGCTCGGCGGGCGCAGGCTGAGCGAGCGCGACGCTATGACGAAGCTCCCGCAACGGCTGGTGAACGTGCGCGTGCGCGACCGCGACGCGATCAAGCACGCGGGCGGCCTCGACGCAGCGGTGGACGACGCCGAGCGCGAGCTCAGCGGCCGCGGACGCGTGCTCGTGCGCCCCAGCGGCACCGAGCCGCTGGTGCGCGTGATGGTGGAGGCGCCCACCGAGCAGGAGGCGCAGGACGTGTGCATGCGCTTGGTCGGGGTCGTCGAGCGCGAGCTCGCCTGAGGCTCGGCCTTCCGTCCAGCCCAAGCGGAGCCGTGGGGTGCCGCTGGTATCTTCGAACAGGTGTGCGGCATCGTCGGCTACGTCGGTTCGCGTCCTGTGCGGGAGCTGCTGCTCGCGGGGTTGACCAAGCTCGAGTACCGCGGCTATGACTCCGCCGGCATCTCGGTCATAGCCGAGGATCACATCGACGCGGTGCGCGCGGTGGGCAACCTCTCCGCGCTGCAGGCCAAGCTCGACAGCGCCGACCGGGCAGCCGCGTCCAACGGCGGCGGTGTGGCGGTGGCGGAGCGCGTCGCGACGACTGGCATCGGCCACACGCGCTGGGCGACCCACGGGCGCGTGACTGAGGAGAACGCCCATCCGCACTACGACACGGGCAACCGCGTGCACGTGGTGGTGAACGGGATCGTGGAGAACTACATGGCGCTGAAGGAGCGACTGCTGGAGCAGGGCAGCACGTTCACCTCAGAGACCGACGCGGAGGTGATCGCGCACCTGATCGCGACCCTCTACGACGGCGACCTGGCGGACGCGGTGCGCGCGGCGTACGCGCAGCTGGAGGGCCACTACGCATTCGTGGCGATGAGCGCGGACGAGCCGGAGGTGCTGGTGGGCGCGCGCAAGGAGTGCCCGCTGATCGTGGGTCGCGGCGACGGCGAGCAGTTCATCGCTTCAGCGGTGCCCGGCTTCCTCGCGCAGACCCGGCGCGTGCAGTACGTCGAAAACGGCGAGATCGTGGTGCTGACGCCCGCGGGCGTGACGATCACGACGGCCGCGGGCGAGCCGGTGGAGCGGCCGGAGCACACGGTCGACTGGGACGAGGAGACCGCCGAGAAGGGCGGCTACGAGACGTTCATGCTGAAGGAGATCCACGAACAGGCCGACGCGGTGGCGGACGCGGTGTCAGACCGCACGGCGCGCGGCGACGGCGTGGACCTGCGGGAGGACGGCGCGCTCGACGAGGCGCTCCTGCGGGACGTGCAGCGGATCGTGATCGTCGCGTGCGGCACCTCCTACCACGCGGGCATGATCGGCCGCTACGCGATCGAAGAGTGGGCGCGCATACCGGTGGAGATGGACGTCGCGTCCGAGTACCGCTACCGCAACCCCGTGGTCGGCTCCGGTGACCTGGTGATTGGGATCACGCAGTCGGGCGAGACGGCGGACACGCTCGCGGCGATGCGCCTGGCGCGCGAACGCGGCGCGAGGGTGTTAGCTGTGACGAACGTGATGGGGTCGCAGGCGACACGCGACTCCGACGGCGTGCTGTTCACCCGCGCGGGCCTCGAGGTGGGGGTCGCGGCGACGAAGACGTTCCTGTGCCAGGTCGCGGTGATGTACCTGCTCGGCCTGCGCCTAGCGGAGCTGCGCGGCACGCTCGCGCCCGAGCGGCTGACCGAGCTGGTGGGCGAGGTCAAGCGGTTGCCGCACTCGATCGAGCACGTGCTGAGTGGCGTGGAGGCGCAGGTGAAGCCGGTCGCGGAGCGCTACTGGGGCAGCGATTTCTTTCTATATATAGGCCGCCACATAGGCCTGCCCGCCGCCCTGGAGGGCGCGTTGAAGTTGAAGGAGATCTCCTACATAGCCACCGACGCATATGCGGCCGGCGAGATGAAGCACGGCCCGATCGCGCTGTTGGACGACTCAACCCCCGTGGTGTGCGTGGCCACCGACTCGCCGGTGCTGGAGAAGGTCGCGTCGAACATGCAGGAGGTGCAGGCCCGCGGGGCGCACGTGATCGCGGTCACCACCGAGGGCGACGAGCGCGTCGCCCAGCACGCGGACGCGGTGCTGACGGTGCCGGCGGTCGACTGGATGCTGCAGCCGATGCTCGCGGTGATCCCGCTGCAGGTGCTCGCGTATGACATCGCCCGGCGCCGCGGCCTGAACGTGGACCAGCCCCGCAACCTCGCGAAGACGGTCACGGTCGAGTAATCGGGAGCCCTTTCGGATGGCGCTGGAGACAGCGAGTGCCACCGACGGAGCAACCATCTAGCATCGCTTCATCGTGAACGCGCTGCCCCCTTGGCTGACGCCGTTGCTGCCTGCGGAGTCGATGCGCGCTGTGGACCGCTGGGCGATCGACGAGCGCGGCGTGCCGGGGCTCGACCTGATGGAGCGCGCCGGGGCGGCGGTGGCACGGGCGGTGGAGAGCGCAGCCCCGGATGGCCCGGTGACGGTTGTGTGCGGCAAGGGCAACAACGGCGGCGACGGCCTCGTGGTGGCGCGGCTGCTGCGCGACGCGGGACGGGCGGTGAGCGTGATCTGCACCGCGCCATCGGGCGAGTTCAAGGGCGACGCGCTGACGAACCTCGAACGGCTCTCGGGTGCGCCGCCCGCGCAGCTGGACGGGCCGCTCGAGAGCTGCGGGGTGGTCGTGGACGCGCTCCTGGGCACGGGGTTCGAGGGCGAGCCGCGCGGCGCGGTCGCCGACGCGATCGACGCGATCAACTCCTCGAGCGCTCAGGTGATCGCGGTGGACGTGCCGAGCGGCGTGGACGCGTCCACGGGCGTGGTCGCAGGCAGGGCGGTGTGGGCCGACCGGACGGTGACGTTCCACGCGGCCAAGCCGGGACTGTGGATCCGCCCTGGCAAGGCGCACGCTGGGGAGGTCGAGACGGTCGACATCGGCATCCCGCGCGGCGCTCCTGGCGAGGCGAGGATTGGATTGATCGAGGCGTCGGTTTTGGCTTTGCTTCCGCGCAGGGGCGCGTCCTCGACGAAGTTCACCTCGGGGCACGTGCTGGTGGCGGGAGGCTCGCGCGGGCTGACGGGCGCGCCGACGATGACGGCGCGCGCGAGCATGCGCGCCGGCGCTGGCTACGTGACCGCGTGCGTGCCCGCGTCGCTGCAGACGATCCTCGCGTCGAGCGGCACGCCGGAGCTGATGACCGTCGGTCTACCCGACGAGGACGGCGCGCTTACATCCGAGGGCGTGGCGCAGGTGCTGCGCTTGATCGAGCGCGGCGGCGCACTCGCGCTCGGGCCGGGGCTGGGGCGCAGCGACGGCGCGGTTGCGTTCGCGCGCACGCTCGCGAACGACGCTCAGGTCCCGCTGGTGCTCGACGCGGACGGGCTGAACGCCCATGCCGGCCGGCTCGAGGACCTCGCGGGCCGGAGCGCCGCTACTGTGCTGACGCCCCACGCGGGCGAGCTGGCGCGGCTGCTGGAGCTCGACGGCGGCGAGGAGGTCGAACGCGACCGGTTGCGCCACGTGCGCGAGGCGGCGGAGCGCTCGGCGGCGGTGGTGGTGCTGAAGGGCGACGACACGCTGGTGGCGGCGCCCGACGGGACGGTGGCGGTGAGCCGCGGCGCGAGCCCGGCCCTGGCGACAGCCGGCACGGGCGACGTGCTCACGGGCATCGTCGCGGCGCTGCTCGCGCAGGGCCTCGACGCGTTCACGGCGGCCGCGGCGGGAGTGTGGCTGCACGCCCGCGCAGGCAGGGAGGCGGCCCGAAGAGTCGAATTGGCGGAGGGCGTCGTGGCGAGCGACGTGATCGACGCGATCGTGGCGGGACGCGTGGATGGATACCGGGAGCAGGGAGAGGAGCGGGGAGTCGATGGCTGACCCGATCGCTGTGGGGACGCAGGATGAGCAGCTGGCTGCACTGAGGGCGCAGGCGATGGTGAACGTGGCGGCGATCGCGCGCAACTGCGCGCGCCTGCGCACAGCGCTGCACGACGATGCGGCGTTGTGCGCGGTGGTGAAGGCCGACGGCTACGGCCACGGGGCGGTGCAGAGCGCGCGAGCGGCGATCGCGGGCGGTGCGACGTGGCTGGCGGTGGCGAGCCCGCGTGAGGCGCGGGAGCTGCGCGAGGCGGGGCTGCGCGAGGTGCGGGTGCTCGTGATGGGCCCGCTGACGGAGGCCGAGTTGAGGCAGGCGCTCGCGGCGGACGCCGACGTGGTGGTGTGGAACGAGAGCTATCTGGACATGGTCTCGGCGGCCGGCGGCGGGCGGGTGCACGTGAAGTTCGACTCGGGCATGGGTCGCCTCGGCACGCGCGACCCCGTCGAGGCGACGCGCGTGGCGAGCGCCGCGCGCGAGGCTCTGGGCGTGAGCTTGGTGGGCGTGATGACGCACTTCGCGACCGCGGACGACCTGCGCGACGACGGGTTCTTCGCGGGTCAGCTGGCGGCGTTCACGGCCTGGTCACGAGGCCTCAAGGAGGCGCAGCCGGACCTGATCGTCCACGCGGCCAACAGCGCGGCGATGCTGCGCGATGAGGATGCGCAGTTCGACATGGTCCGCTGCGGAATCGCGATCTACGGCATGGACCCGTTCGGCAAGGACCCCGCGGCGCGCGCGCTCGAGCCGGCGCTCGAGCTGAGCTCCTACGTGGCCGAGATCAAGCCGTGCGCGGTTGGGGAGAGCGCGGGCTACGGGCGCCAGTTCGTGGCCGAGCACGACACGTGCATCGCGGTGCTGCCGATCGGCTACGGCGATGGCTGGCGGCGCGGGCTGTCGAACAACGCGGACGTGCTGATCGGCGGGCATCGCCATCCGCTGGTGGGCACGGTGAGCATGGACTCGATCACGGTGGACCTCGGCGCGGAGGACGGAGTGGAGAGCCTGCGCGGCGAGCGCGCGATCCTGATCGGCATCCAGGGCAACGAGCGGATCACCGCGGAGGAGGTCGCCCGCCGCCTCGACACGATCAACTACGAGGTCACGTGCGCGCTGACGCCGCGCGTGCCGCGCATCTACCACCGCGACGGTAAGCCGATCGACGCGGGCGCGGCGCCGTGAGCGCGGGCGGGGTGGACGCGCGCTCGACATGAGCCCCGGCCTCGACGTGGTTCGCACGGCGCTCGCGGGCACGCCCGCGTGGGTGGTGGGAGGGACGGTTCGCGACGAGCTGCTGGGGAGGGACACGGCGGACGTCGACATCGTGGTCGACGGCGACCCCGCACAGGCCGCGCGCGCGGTCGCTCGTGCAGGAGGGCGCGCCGCGTGCTTCGCTCTGTCGGAGGAGTTCGGGTCCTGGCGCGTGGTTGCGCGCGACCGCTCGTGGCAGGTGGACGTGGAGCCGCTGCGCGGGGAGACGATCGAGGCGGACCTCGCGCTGCGCGACTTCACCGTCAACGCGATCGCCCGCGAGCTGGACGGGGGAGAGCCGATCGACCCGCTGGGCGGCGTCGAGGACCTGCGCGCGAAGCGGCTGCGGATGGCCGGCCCGGGCGCGTTCGCGGATGACCCGCTGCGCGTGCTGCGCCTGGTGCGCGTGGCGGTCGAGCTGGGCATGGAGCCGGACGAGCAGGCGCTGCGCGGCGCCGCGGCGGAGGCGCGAGGGCTGTACGAGGTTTCCAGCGAGCGCGTGTTCGTCGAGCTGCGCCGGATCCTCGCGACCCCGCACGCCCGGCAGGGCATCGAGACGATGGGCGCGATCGGAGCGACGGCGGCGGTCCTGCCGGAGCTGGAGGAGCTGCGCGGCGTCGAGCAGAGCCGCTTCCATCACCTCGACGTGTACGAGCACACGCTCGAGGTGCTCCAGGGAACGGTCGAGCTGACGACGACCGGCGCGGCCACACACGCCGAGACTTTGGACACGGCGATCGGCGAGCACGGGGAGCAGGTGACGCAGCTGCTCGCGGAGCCGCTCGCGGATGAGATGACGCGCGGCGAGGCGCTGCGCTGGGGAGCGCTGCTGCACGACGCCGCCAAGCCCCCCACCCGCGAGGTGCGCCAGCACGACGGGCGCGTGACGTTCGTCGGCCACGACGAGCTGGGCTCCCAGCTCGCGCGGACGGTGCTGACGCGTCTGCGCGCGAGCGAGCGCCTGCGCGCCCACGTGGCGGCGCTCGTGCGCCACCACCTGCGCGCGGGCTTCCTGATCCACGAGCCGCAGCCGCTGTCGCAGCACACGCTGTTCTCGTACATGCGCAGGTGCGCGCCGGTGGAGGTCGACGTGACGCTGCTGTCGATCGCCGACCGTCTGGCGACGCGCGGGGACCGCGCACAGGAGGCGATCGCGGAGCACATGCTCGTCGCGCGCCAGCTGCTCGAGGCGGGGCTGGGCTGGCACGCGGATGGCCCGCCGCGGCCGCTGCTGCGCGGCGACGAGCTGGCGGCGGAGCTCGGCATCGCGACGGGCCCGCGGGTGGGGGAGCTGCTGGAGGCTCTCGCCGAGGCGCAGTACGCGGGCGAGGTGCTCACGCGCGAGCAGGCGCTCGACCACGCGCGCAAGCTGAGCGAGAACATCTAGGCTTCCCTCACCGATGACCGACCCAGCGTGCATCTTCTGCAAGATCGTCGCCGGCGAGCTGCCGTCGACGATCGTCGACGAAGACGAGCGCACGATCGCTTTCATGGACATCGCCCCGGCGACGCGCGGACACGCGCTCGTGATCCCGCGGGCGCACGCGACAGATCTTCTGAGCGTCGAGCCGGAGGATCTGCAGGCCGTGGCGATCGCGGCGCAACGGCTCGCGGGGCGCATGGAGGAGCGCCTGGGGGCGGACGGCGTGAACCTGCTCAACTCGTGCGGCGCGAGCGCTTGGCAGACGGTGTTCCACTTCCACGTGCACGTGATCCCGCGCTACGAGGACGATCCGCTGCGGCTGCCGTGGGTGCCGTCGGCGGGCGACTCGGAGGAGATCGCGGCCGCGGCGCAGGAACTCGGCGGGCGGTAGCGAAATTATTCAACCGCTACAAAGAGCGCCACGGCGTGTTGAATGGCACATATGAGACGACTACACCTTGCCATCCCCGCGATCCTCGCGCTCGCGCTCATCCTCCCGGCCACCGCGCCGGCGACACTCAGCGAAGTGGGCGTGATCGGCGCGACCACCCCCGTCACAGCCCCCAGCTGCCCCGCGAGCCCCTGCCTTGCGGTCAGCCGCACGACCGGCTTCCAGGTCAAGGTGGGCACCTCGCGCAACATCCTCAGCGCCCCGCGCAGCGGGACGATCGTGGCGTGGACGATCACGCTGGGCAAGCCCAACGCGACCCAGGTCAAGTTCTTCAACGCCAACGAGGGCGGTCCCTCCGAAGCGGGCATCTCGATCGTCCGCGCGGTCCGCAACGCCAAACTGACCTACAAGCTGATCGCGCAGAGCCCGATGGTCAAACTCGAACCGTACTTCGGCAAGACCGCGCAGTTCGCGCTCGAAACGACGATCCCGGTGAAGAAGGGCGACGTGGTCGCCCTCACGGTGCCCTCGTGGGCGCCCGCGCTGGCGCTCGGCTTCGGCAACGACACCTCCTGGCGCGCGAGCAGGCCCAAGGGCGGGTGCACGAGCACGAGCTCGCAGACCACGCAGACGACGGTCGGCTCGTCCACGCAGTACTACTGCCTCTACCAGACCGCGCGCCTGACCTACAGCGCGACGCTCGTCTCCACTCCGTAGCTCTGAGCTAGGGAGCGCTGGAGCCGCCGGTGGGGCTCGATTCGGCGGAGGATTCTTTTTTGGATTCTTCTTTGGCGGGCGCTTTTTCTTTTTCCGCCGAGGCGCCGCCCGAGGGGGTCGCTTCGCCCGAGCCGGAGGACGATTCGCCGGTCGAGCTTTCGCCTTCGGAGGAGGATTCGCCGGTGGAGCTTTCGCTCGAGGCGCTGGTCGAGGTTTTGGTCGACGTGGTCGACGTGGAGGTTGTCTGAACGGCGGCCTTTTCCGCGCTCGTGTCCGACGGTGGGATGATTTCCGGCGTGCTCTTGGGCACCGCGTCGGAGACGCTGCTGGAGCCGCACGCTCCGAGTGAGACGCCTGCCAGGAGCGCGACGCACGCGCTCACCGCGAAACGGGCTCTCACAGCGGGCCCATGCGCCTTTGGCACGTGGGGCAGTCGTTGAGGTCCTTCTGCGCCATCTGGTCGCACCAGGGGCAGAACCGGAGGTTCTCGACCGACCACGGAAGGCGCGAGGCGGAGGGCGCGAGGGGAAGCACCTTCCCGACGACATCCATCGGCTTGCCGGTGTCGCGGTCGAGGTAGATCTCCCCGGGCGTCGCCTCGGCGATGATCTCGCGGCCGGTGGCGGGGTTGCGTAGGCGGTAGCGCTGGTTCGTGCTCATGGCGGGCACTTTACCTGAGCGCGAATGGCACGGGTTGCGCGCGCATCCGGCCGCTCGGGCAGGCGTCGAGGCAGCCGCCCGTTCGGATAGTGTTCCGCCCGCTTATGAGCATCTTCCACACACACCACACCTCCAGCGCTGCGACCCGCAGAGGCGTGCTAGACGTCGTGCTGCGCGCCGGATCCGGCGGCCTGCTCGTCGCGCTCGCGCTGGCTGCGGCCGGCTGCTCTGTCAAGGGCGCCGACAACGCCAACCTGATCGCGGGCAAGCAGGCGTTCGTCGCCAAATGCGGCTCCTGCCACACGCTGGCGCGCGCCGAAACGAAAGGCATCGTGGGGCCGAACCTCGACGAAGCGTTCCGGTCGAGCCTCGCGGAAGGCCTCGAGCGCAGCTCGGTGCGCGGCGTGATCGAAGGCCAGGTGCTCAACCCCAACCGCGGCGGCGTGATGCCCAAAAACATCACCGGCGGCCAGACGCTGCGGAACATCGCGGCATACGTCTCGGAAGCGGTCGACCGCTCAGGCAAGGACAACGGGCTGCTCGCGACCGCGGTCGAAGCGCCCGGAGCGGGCAAGCCGGCCGTGGAGAAGGCGGGCAAGCTCCAGATCGACGCAAGCCCCTCCGGTCAGCTCGCTTACGTTGCCAGCAAGGCTGAAGCGAAACCCGGCTCGGTCACGATCGCGATGGGCAACACCTCCGGCGTCTCGCACAACATCGCGATCGAATCGGGCTCCGGCGGCGCGAGCGGCAGCGGCGCGGTTCTGGGCGCGAGCACGTTCACGACCAAGGGCACCGCGACCGTCACGGTCAACCTGAAACCGGGCACGTACACGTTCTTCTGCCAGGCCCCCGGGCACCGTGCCGCGGGGATGTTCGGGACGATCACGGTCAAATAGGCGCTCCGCTGTCGCGATAACGCTCGCGACTGACGCGGGCGAGCGCTAGCTGCACGCAGCGTAGATTTCGCTGATCTTCCATCCCCGGCCCGCTTCGCCGAACTTGAATTTGACGAAGCCGCTGCCGCCGGGGGTGATTCGATAGCGCGCGCTGATGCGGGCCGCCGTCGTCCCCTCGAAAACGATCGTCTGTTCGGAGAGTCCGTTCAGCCTGTAGGTGCCGGTGCCGACTTGGAACTGAGTCTGGTAGTCGCCGAGCACGGCCTGCAGACCGTGCGAGACGGCACAACCGCTGGCGGCCAGTCCGTGGCGCGTCACCGATGGCGAGAGGATGCGGGCCAGACTTGCGGTGCTTCGATCGGAGTATGCGCTCTGATAGGTGTCGAGCAGGCCAACGATGTCGCGGCGCGCGGCGCTGGCCGAGAATGCGGGACCTCCGGAAGTAGGCGCGGCGCTCGACGTCGCGGCGGCCAGAGCAGCCGTCGGGTTGCGGGCCGCAGACGGGTGGGCCGCACGCGTGGCCGGGTGGGCGCCGTGGTGGTTGCTGGTCAGATATGCGGTGGCTCCCCCGGCCACGGCCAGCATGAGCGCCAGCGCAGCTGCCGCGATCACCCGCCGGTTCCTCCCTGCGTCTGCGGATCTGGGCGGCTCCGCGGCGGATGCTGCCCGCACAGCAGGCGAAGCGGCCGCCGGAGCGGGGTCGCGCGCGGCCACGGTCGCGGTCGCCAGAGATTGACCGCAGTTCCTGCAGAAGCGAGTGCCTGGCGGGTTAGCCGTTCGGCAGCTCGGGCATCCGCCGAGCGGCGAAGCGCCGGCAGCGGTCGAGCGAGCTTCGCCGCTGTCAGCGATCGCTGCGCCGCAACGACGGCAGAACCTCGCGTCTGCAGGACGCCCCGCGCCGCACTCCTGGCAGGTTGAGCCCGTCGTAGGGGTGCTCATCCATGCCTCCGGCCGGCGGCCGTCATCACGCCGCGCCGCCAACGGCGCCGCGCATAGCCCGCTCGTTGTCGAGCGAGAGCTTGATGAGGACCGGATAGGAGAACAGCAGCACACACGTGAGGCCGAGCCACACGATCTGGAAGATCAGCAGCAGGAAGAACAGCCCTGACGCCACGTTGATTTCAGACTCTCCCGCGACCTCGACGATGATCCCGATCGAGCCGAAGATGAGCGTCAGCCAGGCGAACAGGAGCGAGAGCCCTCGCGCCGTGCGAAGCACCCGGTAGGGACGGGACTGTTCGACCGTGACCGTGCTCGAGCCGCTCGACTGACCCGTCCACTGCCCTCCGTCCCAGTAGCGCTGGCCGCTTCCGTCGGGAGACGGGTACCAGCCGGGCGCCGGAACGCTCGCCGCCGGTCCTGGAGCGACCGGCTGGCTTGGAGCCGGGGTCCGCGGCGGGGCCGGCTGAACCACCGTCGGTGCTGCTGCGGATACGGGAGAGCCACAGCTACCGCAGAAGGCATCCTCGGCGGCCATCGTGGCACAACATTGACCGCATGTTGCCCTGTCTGCCATCTATCTGCTCCTTCTCTCTTGTCGGTGAACGCTGCTTTGAACGGCGAGCCGGCTAGCTTGGGGACGGCGTTTGCGAGGCGCCCGTCAGACTGTCTCCGCAGCCTCGGCAAAAGCGCATCCCGGCCGGGTTGTCCTGCCCGCAGGCGGCGCAGGCGTGTGCGCCGGGCGCCACAGACGGAGCCGGCATGGTCGGGGGCGGCGTGGTGGGGGGAGGCATGGTGGGAGGAGGCATGGTCGAGACTGCTACGCGCTCGCCGTCGCTGCGCACGAGACCCGCTCCGGCCACTGCCCCGAGAGCAGCGAGCATCCCGATGAACGCCCCCAGTGACAAGCCGAAGCCCGCGGGCTTGTCGATGAAGCCGAGCAGTGTGAGGATCAGGCCGATGCCCGTGCCGAGACCGAGCACCCTCCCGTGAGCGGCGGCTATCGGCAGCTGCACGGCGAACGCTCTCGCTGCGACGTAGGCCACCACGGCAAGCGAGCTCAGTAGGACGACGAACAGCCAGCCGTGCGCACCGAGCCCGCTGCGTGTGAGTCCGGGGACCGGTACCGAGATACCGGCGAATTCGGTCTGCACATGAAACCAGGGCAGGAACAGGGAGAGGAGGAGCAGCAGCGAAGCTCCGCCGGCGAGCATGTCACCGCGGCTCAGACGCTTGGCGTCGAACTCCAAGCCTGACAGCTGAACGCCGCCAAAAGCCGATCCTCGCACGCTGTGCGGGGCCGTCGCCGAGGACGCGTTCCCGAAATGACGGCCTCCCTCATCCTGCTGCACGACGCCGCACTTCTCGCAGGAGCGAGCGTCCGCCGAAAGCGACTGGCCGCAGTTCATGCAATACATTCGAAACCTCCTCGTGGAGCGGTCATGTTCTCGGCGCCGGCGTTGTCTAGTGCGACTGCGCCCAGTGTCGTGTTGCACCGCCGGCGGATCGACGCTGCCGGAGGATAAGCAAGCCTCCTTACACCAATGTGCTTCGCGAGTGTCATGGTGTAAAGGGGCTGAGGATCAAAGCCGAGCTGCGAATCTTGCCCTCGGCACTATTGCCGAGCTTGACTTCTGAGCAATTCCGCACCCCGTGGACAGTTACAGATGCTTGTTCCATTACGCACAACTACTGTGGTGAATGGACTCTAGCTGGTCGGGATTAAGTATGTCCAGCGGGTCTTTGGGCATCTGCGATCGCGGTGCTGAGCCTCCGCGAGTCGCCTCGCACGACTTCTTTGACATCTACCAGCGCCCATCGCCTTGTCCCGGCGTCCCACGTACCCACTGTTTGCCAAGACCCCTCGGCCACGTCCTCGTACTCGATGTGCAGATCGAAGTCGGCGTCTGCCGGCCAGTGTTCCACGGTGAGCTCGAGTAGTGCAGGCGAGGTCTTCGCAACACCGATCAACTCGGTTGGCCTGCTGCGCGCCGCCGCGTCGCGCGGCGTATGGGCCTGCGGTCGCAACTCCGCCGTCGCGCGCAGATAGAGAGCAGGGCCCGCGCCGATATTTTCCGTCGGGACGACGAGAGTCGTCCCGTTGGTGAGCTTTGGCATCCGCTCGGTCGTCCCGAGCGGGCCGAGGTCCATACGACCGTGATCGAAGATGGGGATGATCACCGGACGATGCGCGCGCACGCCCTGTGCCCGCAACTCCCTACCCTGTTCTCGCAACACCCCGATCTCCAGTTGGGAGATTTGCAGTGTGCGCCAAGCGGACCACGCCAGGGCGACGGTCACAACCGCGAGCAGCAGTGTGGCGATCGCCGTCGGGTCGACGGTGTCCTGAAGATGTAGTGCCACAATGGCGGCCACGAGGTACCACAGCCTAGTGATCCGGCGAATCGAACTGTTGTGTCACGCGCACATTCCGCGGGACGGAGCTAGTCGTCAAGTTACGCGAACAGCGCGTCCGTTAGGATCCACCGCCGTGCCGAGGCGTCCTTCCGTACTTCACCGTCCCGAGGGCGTTGACGCGCCTACCGCCACGCAGCGAATGCCGGATTCGAGCCTGGCGGAAGATGAGATGCGCCTTGGCGACGCCCTGGCAGCAGGCTTTCCGTTCCTCGTGTGGCGAGACCACGAGAGGGCTCAACGCATCTTCGTGTTGGGCGCCGATGGGCGCTTGACCATCGGCCGTCGTCCTTCCTGCAACGTGGTGCTCGACGACGATCTGGTTTCAAGGGTGCACGCTGCGCTCGAGCCGATCGCCGGCGACTGGGCGCTGCTCGACGACGGCATCTCCCGCAATGGGACCTTTGTGAACGGTGAGAAGATCGTGAGCCGACGTCTAGCCGATGGCGACAACATGCGCTTCGGCGCGACGGAGATGACGTATCGCCGCCCGTCACGAAGTGGGGGATCGATACCGACAAGGTCGAGTTCGTCATTGGCCGACACGCACGCGCTGACGGACGCCCAGCGAGCGGTGCTGATCGCGCTGGCGCGACCGTACAGGCGTGGCACAACGGTTGCGGCTCCCGCGAGCAACGGCGCGATCGCCAGAGAGGTGCGTCTCAGCCTGGATGCTGTGAAGGGGCATCTGGATGTTCTCTGCCAGCGCTTCGAGATAGCCGAGCCGACCAGCTCCCATAGGCGTGTGCGGCTCGTGGAGTGCGCATTGCAGTGGGGTCTGATCGCGGAGTCCGATCTCGGATGAGTTCGTGCCCGGCCTGCGCGCAACACGTCAACGCCACCGCAAAATTCTGCCGGATGTGCGGTCACCGTCTTGCGGTCGAGGGGGCGTCTGCGGCGAGCGGTGAGGTACCTCCCGGCGGCAAGCCGGGCGTGCAGGTCGAGGCGTACGAGGACAGTGTGACGCTCTCCTACGTCGCAGGCCGTCCCGGGGTGCCGGTCGACGCGGGGTCCGCAGAGGGTGGAGGTACCCGCACCGCGACGTCGGCGACCGAGTTCACGACCGACGGGGTCTGCGAAATCTGTGGCCAGACAGCCAGCGGAGTCGAGGCGCTGTGCAGCGCGTGTGCTCAGCTGGTCGTCTCGAGCGAGCGAGACGATGGCTGACACCATCTTTTGTCACGCCTGCGGTGAGCCGATCCCGGCCGACTCCAACTACTGCGAACACTGTGGAGTGAGATTGGCGCGCGCGGCGTCCTCGCGGAAGTCGGTGGTCTCGACGATCGTCGGCCAGGCCCAGGGGCGTGTGCAGGTTCCAGCGCCCGGCGCCGCTGAGCTCGCCTCCCAACTCTCGGTCCAGTTGCGTGCGCCGGCCGTCACGCTCGCGCTCGCAGCCGGCGCGCTCGCGGCCGCTGGCATGTTCGCGATCGGCATCGTGCTCGGCCTGGCGCTCCCCGATCACACGCTGATCGGAGCGGTGGACGAAGGCAGGGGGGTGATCAGCGGTGGCTTCGCCCAGATGGTCAATTTCCTGCAGGCGGGTTACGGCGACGGGGTGGGCAGGCTCGGGCCGGCGCTGTTCGTCGTGTTCCCGATCGGAACATGTGCGTGTGCGGCCGCCACGCAGGCCCGCCGCACGCTGGGTCTCACTCCGTCTGCGCGCCTGCTCAGCGGCGCCGGTGTC
This sequence comes from uncultured Solirubrobacteraceae bacterium, assembly GCA_964588985.1. Classification (GTDB taxonomy): domain Bacteria; phylum Actinomycetota; class Thermoleophilia; order Solirubrobacterales; family Solirubrobacteraceae; genus Palsa-744. Next base: position 5,179 of record CAZPQW010000018.1, on the reverse strand, counting down.
GGTGTCGTGTTCGGCCTGCTGATGCTGGTTCCGGCGCTCGGTGCGGGTCCGCTCGGGGGTGTTCCCGGGGGGAGCGAACCGAATGCGCTCGTCGCGGTGATCCTGGGGGCGCTGTGGGGCGCGCTGGGTGGGCTGCTCGGGACCTACTACGTCGTGCGTACCGTCCTGACGCCGGGGTTCATCCCTGGGCTCGTTCCGCCCACGATCCGCGTGTCCATCGGCGCCGCGTATCTCGCGCTGCGGCCGTTGGCCGCTCTGCTCGTGGTCATGGTTGTCGCTTCTACGGGCGTCTGGACGGTGGAGAGCTTTCTGAAGGCCGACGTCCGGCGAGGTAACTCCACGCCGGTGGCGACGGTCGACAATGCCGCCTACGCGATCGAGCACGGGCTGGATTGGACGGAGCTGGCTGGCCTCGCGCAGTTCGAGTCGACGGGAGCTACGCTCGCCTCGGTCGAAACGCCGGTACCGGTCGGCGATCTCTCGAAGCTCAAGGTAAACGGCGAAGCGCGCTACCGGCTGTTCGGTTTCATCCACGTGCTTCCGGCGTACACCTTCATCCCGCTCGTCATGTTTCTCCTCGGGAGCGGCCTCGCGCTGGCGTTCGCCGCGGGCGCCACGCTGGCGCAATCGCGTCTGCCTGCGACGCTGTGGGCGGCCGCTGCGTGGGGATCGTTGGTGGGCCCGGCATGGGCGCTTGCGATGGTGCTCCTCAACGCGCTGTTCTCCAAGGCCCTGTTCGGGCGTGCTGACGGCAACAGCGTGTTCTGGTCGTTCCTGCTCGGCGGGCTTGCCATCGGCGCGCTCGGCGGGCTGGTGGGCATGCAGGGACAGCACAGTCGCGGGTCCAAGGAAGTCAAGGTGGGATCGGCTGTCGATACCGCAGCGGCCACGAGCAATATGGGGGGTCAATGAACGAACACGGCGCTTTGCAGCCCGGCACGGAGCTAGCCGGGTACCGCATCACCCGCTTCATCGATCAGGGTGGGATGGGGGCCGTCTACGAGGCCGTGCAGCTCTCGCTCGATCGTCGTGTCGCGCTGAAGTTCATCTCGCGACGGCTTGGCGAGGACGAACGCTTCCGGGAGCGGTTTCGTCGCGAGGCACGCTCGGGCGCTGCGATCGAGCATCCGCACATCCTGCCCGTCTACGAGGCGGGTGAGCTCGACGACGGCTCGCTGTTCCTGGCGATGCGGTTCGTCGACGGCCCCGACCTCAAGAGCCTGTTGAAGGAGCGCGGCCCACTGGACGCCAATGAGACGGTGACGATCATGGGCCAGATAGGAGACGCTCTCGATGCGGCACATCAGCGCGGCCTGGTTCACCGCGACGTCAAGCCGGCCAACATTCTGCTGGAAGCCCGCGACGGTCGCTGGCACGCCTTCCTCGCGGATTTCGGCCTGGCAAAGCCCAGCGAGGACGATGACGAACACACGCTGCCGGGAGAGATGCTCGGGACGGCGGACTACATGGCGCCGGAGCAGATCAACGGCGCCCCGGTGGATGGCCGCGCGGACGTCTACGCGTTTGGCTGTGTGGTCTACCGCTGCCTCACCGCGGAGCCGCCTTACAAGCGCGACACGCGGGACGCGACCTTGATGGCGCACGCGAACGCGCCGGTACCGGCGCCGAGCAAGAGGGTGAAGGGTCTGCCCGGCGCGCTCGACGTGGTGGTTGCTCGCGCGATGGCCAAGAACCCCGACGAGCGCGCCCCGTCCGCGGGAGCGCTCATGCGCTGGGCCGCCAGCCAACTGCACCTCGACACCGGCGGGACACAGCTCGCAGACGCCGCGCCAAGTGGAGCTGGTACGCGCGCCGGACGGATGCGGCGAACGCTTCGCGCATCGTTGTACACCGCTATCGCCTACGCCCCGATATGGGCGGGCGCCTATCTACTCGGGAGGCACTTGTGAATTGGAAGTCAAGCTTGTTCGGGGCCGTGCTGGTTGCAATCTGCGGCGTCGCGGTGGGTGCGGCTGTCGGTAACAAAGCCAGCACGAAGACGCATACCGTCACGGTCACACAGACGAGTCCCACGATTTCCAACGCAGGTGCGACAACGACCCCCACCACGACCGGCTCGAGCACGTCGTCGACGTCGAGCATACCCTCCACCGGAACCGCTAGCACGTCCTCCACCACCTCGCCAGTGGCCGAAACCCCTGGCGAAGGACAGCAGTACCTGGCGGAATATCTCGCTGGTCAAGGCGCCGAAAAGCTGGACGCGGACGCCAGCGAAGTGCAGCTCTCCAGCGAAGCCGGCAAGGAGGAACTCCAGGGACAGACGTACCAGCAGGCGGTCGCCTTCAACATAAGTCGCTGCTGCGGCAACCGCGCCACCTTTCAAATGCCGACTCCTGGCTTCAAGCGGCTCACCTCGAAGGCGGTCGGTCTGGAGACGATCACCAATGCGGAAGCGTTCTACAAGCTGACCGTCTACAAGAACAACGACAGCTCACCCAACTCCGTCGTGCTCTACTCCGCGACGTTTCATGGCCCCAGCGTTGTCCGCAAGATGGACTTCGGCCTTCAGGGCGCCACCGATCTGGTGTTCGTCTGGACGAAGAGCTCGACGGAGCCGGACGATCAGGATGTCTTCATCCTCGCCGATCCAGTGCTCGCGCGGTGAGGCTAACCGTGCTCAGCGCAGGCTGTGCACCGTGCCCGTCACCGAATGCGCGGTCGCTGCAGGCCGCACGACGAACACCACGGCATGTCAGAGTACGGCGCGTGCGATCAGGACGATCGCGATGATCACCACGAACACGGCGATCGCATACAGCAGCAGACGAAACGCCTCGTCCTCGGAGCGCAGGGGGTTCAGCACGACCATGCCTCCGAGGATGGCTGCTTAGAGCACATAGACCGTCGTATACACGACGATCCACATGATGTCGACGAAGTGCCAGTAGATGCCCGGCACCTCCACGCCGCGGTGCTCCTCGGGGCTGTAGTGGCCGCGGAAGGCGCGGATCGTCACGAACAGCAGCAGCAGCAGCCCGATGAACACGTGGGCGCCGTGCAGACCGGTTAGCGAGTAGAAGATCGTCTGCTGGGCCGCGTCCTGAGGCGCGAAGCCGATGTTGGCGTACTCGTTGATCTGGATGAACAGGAACGAGCAGCCGAGCAGGAACGTGACGAGCATCCCGGCCTTGAGGCCGAAGTGGTTGCCTTTCTTGATCGCCTGCTCAGCCCAGTGGATCGTGAACGAGGAGGAGATCAGGATCGCCGTGTTCATGCCAGCGACGCCCACCGGCAGGGTGGTGCCGTGCGCGGGCCACGGGTCGCCGTTGGCGATCCGGATGAAGAAGTACGCGGTGAAGAACGCGCCGAAGACCATCACCTCGGAGATGATGAAAAGCAGCATCCCCAGCAGCGGCGGCTCGACCCTCGAGCTCTTGTTCGCAGGCGGCGGACCGTGGTGGTCGTGCGCTCCGTGCGCGATGCTGGCGGCCTCCACAGTTCCTCGCTAAGCGGCCGGAGCCGCGGTCGAGGTGGCCTGCGTGTCGACGACCACGTGCTCCACAGGGGCGGAGGTGGCGGCGCGAACGCGCTCGATCAGGTTGGAGCGCAGCCAGCCGGAGCGCTCGCCGGGGAGCGTAGAGATGACGATGTCGTCGACCCTGAACAGCTCCAGCGCGTTGATCGCCGCGGTGTAGGGGTCGGGATCGCCGATCATCCCCGAGCTGAGCAGGTCGCTCGAGCCCAGACGGTCGAGCATTGTCGCCAGCCGCGAGCGCGCCTCGGCGGGGGAGTGGCCGCTGCCGTCGAGCTGGGGAACGACGGCGATGAACAGGTGGCGGCGACCGTCGGCGGCTTTCGTCTTCAGGTGCTCGAGCAGTTCCTCGCCGGTCGAGGTCTTGTTGGCGAGCACGAGCGTCACGTTGAAGGGGAGCGCTTCGTGCGCGAGGTCGGTGACGATGTGCTCGACGGGGAGCCCCGTCGCGTTCTGGAGGCGCTCAAGCAGGTCGCGGCGCAGCCAGCCGGAGTGCATCGCCGGGTGGGTGGAGATGATGATCTCGTCGGGGCGCCGCTCTGCGACGGCGTCCATCGTGGCGAGGAACGGGTCGGCGTCGCCGACTTCGCCCGTGGCCTCGATCCCCTCGGCGGCGACCGCGGACAGCGCGAGGTCGACGCGAACCTGAGCGGATTCGCGCACCGCCTCGTCGTAGATCACGAGGCCGGCGGACGGCTTGCTCTGGGGCACCACCAGGCGGAAGCGGACCGGCTCGCCGGCGGCTACGCGCTCGCGCACCGCGTCGAGCAGCTTCGCGCCGCCGAGCGTGCGGTTGGCCACAACGAGGACTTCCTTCATCGCCTCTGCCTCCTCGTCATTGGCTGGGGGCCTGTAGGACGCCGGATCCCGCGGCGGCTGCCGGGGCGGGGGCGAAGATGCCGTGCACCGCGCCGGGAACGCCGTACTCGTAAGGGCCGCCCACGACGGTCGGTACCCGGTCGAAGTTGAAGATCGGCGGCGGCGAGGAGACCTGCCACTCGAGCGTCATGCCGCGCCAGGGGTTGGCCGAAGCGCGCGGGCCGCCGCGCCAGCTGGTGACCATGTTGTAGACGAACACCAGCGTGCTCAGCCCGAGCGCGAAGCTCGCGATCGAGATGAACAGGTTCATGCCCGCGAACTGCGACGCGTACGTGGCCACCCGTCGCGGCATGCCCTGCAGGCCGAGGATGTGCATCGGCGCGAACGTCAGGTTCATGAACACGAACGTCGTCCAGAAGTGCCACTTGCCGAGGCGCTCGTCGTACATCCGCCCCGTCATCTTCGGGAACCAGTAGTACACGCCCGCGAAGATCGTCATCAGCGAGCCGCCGAACAGCACGTAGTGGATGTGCGCGACGATGAAGTAGGTCGCGCTCACGTGGATGTCGAACGGCACCATCGCGAGCATGATCCCGCTGATCCCGCCGAGCGTGAACGTCGTGATGAAGCCGAGCGCGAACAGCATCGCCGTGTCGATGTGCAGCACGCCGCGCCACAGCGTCGCAAGCCACGAGAAGACCTTGATGCCGGTCGGGATCGCGATGATCGCGGTCGTGATCTCCATCGGGATGCGGATCCAGCCGGGCATGCCCGAGGTGAACATGTGGTGCGCCCACACCGTGAAGCCGAGTCCGACGATCGCCAGCAGCGAGAAGGCCATCATGCGGTAGCCGAAGATCGGCTTGC
>CAZPQW010000017.1:0-73771 GCA_964588985.1 uncultured Solirubrobacteraceae bacterium | reverse complement strand
CGGGGTGCTCCGGCGCCATCACGAAGAACGTCGCCCCGAACAGCGTGTCCGGGCGGGTGGTGAACACCGGGTAGTCCACCGGGTGGGCGGGATCCAAATCCTCACAGCGGAAAGTCACCTCCGCGCCCTCGCTGCGCCCGATCCAGTTGCGCTGCATCGTCTTCACGTTCGAGGGCCACTCGATCGAGTCGAGGTCACCCAGCAGGCGCTCGGCGTAGTCGGTGATGCGCAGGAACCACTGCTCCAGCTGACGCACTTCCACCAGCGCCCCGCAGCGCTCGCAGTGCCCCTCCGCGTCCACCTGCTCGTTCGCCAGCACCGTCTGGTCTTTCGGGCACCACTTCACCGCCGCCTCCTTGCGGTAGGCGAGGCCCGCGCGGAACAGCTCCAGGAAGATCCACTGCGTCCAGCGGTAGTAGGACGGTTCGTGCGTCGCGATCTCCCGCGACCAGTCGATCGAGATCCCCCACGCGCGGAACTGGCGCTGGAACGACGCGATCGACTCCGCAGTCGACACGCGCGGGTGCACGCCCGTTTTGATCGCGTGATTCTCAGCCGGAAGGCCGAACGCGTCGTAGCCCATCGGGTGAAGCACCCGGTCGCCGAGGCGGCGGCGGTAATGGGCGATCGCGTCGCCCACCGCGTAGCACTTCAGGTGGCCGATGTGGGGCTCGCCGCTCGGGTACGGGAGCATCTCCAGCACGTACGTGCCAGCCGCCCGCCCGCCCGCCTGGCCGCCGTCGTTGGAGACCTCCCACGTGTGCTCGGAGGCCCACACCGCCTGCCAGCGGGGCTCGATCTCATGCGGGTCGTAGCGATGGTCGGCCATGGGGACCGCAGGTTAGCGGTCCCCCTGCGAGGAAACGCGCTACGAGGCGCTCTCCATGATGAAGCGCGAGCGGGCGCGCAGCGCCTCGACCACCGCCTGCGGCGCCTTCTCCGGCGAGCCCGCGTCGAACGGCGGCTGCGGGTCGTACTCGATCCCCAGCTGAATCGCCTGCGCAACGGTGTCGTTCGCGACCCTCGCCGCCAGCGCCAGCGCCATGTCGATCCCCGCGGAAACGCCCGCCGCGCTCACCAGCTTGCCGTCGAACACCACCCGCTCGTGCACAGGCAGCGCACCCAACCGCTCCAACTCATCAAATGCAAGCCAGTGGGTGGTCGCACGCCTGCCGTCCAGCAGCCCCGCCGCGGCAAGGATCAGCGACCCAGTGCAGACCGACGTGGTCCACGTGCTCGTCTCGTGGGCCTCGCGCAGCCACTCGAGCGTCGCGCCGCCCGCGCGCTCGGCGACCTCGCCCGGGCCACCGGGCACGAGCACGATGTCGGGGTGGGGCACGTCCTCGAGCGAATGCTCCGCCAGCAGCGTCAGCATGTCGTTGTCCGTGCGCACCGGGCCGGGCTGCGGGGCCACGAACTTCACGCTCGCCCCCGGCAGGCGGCTCAGCACCTCGTACGGGCCGATCGCGTCGAGCGCGGTGAAGCGGTCGTAGAGGACGATCGCGATGTTCATGAGGCTCTCCTTGTCGGTTGGGCTTCGGGTGGCTGTGAGTGGAAGCGGCGGCGGTACTCCGCGGGCGCCACGTTCAGGGTGCGGACGAACGCGCGGCGCATCGTCTCCGCCGTGCCGAAGCCGCACGAGGACGCCACCAGCGCGATCGGCTCGGCCGTGTCCTCGAGGCGTCTGCGCGCGGCCTCCAGGCGCACTCGCTCCACGTAGCGCGCCGGGGTGATCCCCGTCTCCGCGCGGAACGCGCGCGCGAAGTGGCGCGGGCTCATGTGTGCGCGCGCCGCCATCGCCTCCACCGAGTGGTCCGCCGCCGTGTTCTCCAGCACCGAGCGCTGGATCTCCCTCAGCGGCTCGCGCTCGGGCTGCTGGGAGCCGAGCGTCGCGCTGAACTGCGACTGGTTGCCCGGGCGGCGCAGGAACAGCACCAGGTGGCGCGCGATCGTCAGCGCCGTCTCGCGGTCGAGGTCCTCCTCCACCAGCGCCAGCGCCAGATCCATGCCCGCCGTCACGCCCGCCGAGGTCCAGATCGCATCGGGGCCGGAGGGCGAGCCGTCACGCACGAAGATCGGGTCGGGGTCCACCTCGATGGCCGGGTATTGGCGCTGGAGCTTCTCCGCGAACGCCCAGTGCGTCGTCGCGCGGCGGCCGTCGAGCAGGCCCGCCGCGGCGAGCAGGAACGCCCCCGTGCACACGGACGCCGTGCGCCTCGCGGTGCGGGAGGTGGCGGCGATCCAGTCGAGCAGCTCGGTGTCGGCGCACGCCGCGGCCTGGCCCGCGCCGCCGGCGACGAGGAGGGTGTCGATCTTGGTGGGCGCGTTGTGGATCGCCGCGTGGGGCGTGATGGCGAGGCCGCTGGAGGTTGTGAGGGGCGCGCCGTCCTTGCTCAGGATCTGGACGGTGTAGCCGCGGGCGGCGGGGTCGGTGGCCGCGAGCAGGCTCTCCGCGCCCGCGAACACCTCCAGCGGGCCGGTCACGTCGAGGCTCTGGACGCCCGGGTAGACGAGGATCGCGATCTGGCGGGTGGAGCGGGGGTTGTCCATCGGTCGATCATCGCCCAGTCGACGTCTGTCCGCAAGGCCATACTTCCCACTTTTCCTGCCATGCAGTGTGGTGGCTGGGCAATCTCCGTCCGGTGATTGCGGCGCCGGGGCGGGTGGCTGGCGACGGGTGGTCCTCCCAGCTGTTTACGATGGCGTCAGTGGAGGCTCACGAGTACGAAGAGGCGCACTACGAGTACGACGCCGATCCAGACGCCCTGAGCGCCGCGCCCGGTCGCGTCGCCAGCATCGTCAGCGCCGCCGAACACGCCGCCGCGGAGCTGCGCGAGCAGGCCGAGGCGCGCTCCAGGGAGCGGATCGCCGAGGCCGACCGCGCCGCCGAGAACCGCGTCCAGGCCGCCGAAGACGAGGCCGAGGAGCTGCTCGCCACCGCGCGCGCGCAGGCGGAGACCACCACCAGCGGGGCCGCCGAGGCCGCCGCGAAGCTCCATCTCGAAGCGAAGACCGACCGCGAGGAGGCGGGGCAGATCCTGTCGCAGGCGCGCGAGCAGTCAGACCAGCTGCTCACAGATGCGCGCGAGGAGTCCGCCCAGCTGCGCCAGACCGCCGCCGAGGAGACCGAGCAGCAGCGCCTCACCGCCGAGCGCGAGTCCGAGCTCGTCCGCGCCGAGGCCAGGACCGAATCCGAACAGATGCGCGCCGAAGCCAGCCAGGAGGCGCACACCGTGCGCACCGCCGCCCACCAGGAGTCCGAAGCGGTGCGCGCCGCCGCGCAGGCCGAGTCCGAGGAGCTGCTCACCAGCTCGCGCGCCGAGGCCGAGCGGATCACCGAGGAGACCCGCGAGCAGACCGAGCGCATGCTCACCGCGCGGCGCGAGGAGCTCGCCCGCCTCGGCGAGGAGGCCGAGACCCAGGCGCGCGACATCAAGGCCCAGGCGCGCGCCGAAGCGCGCGACATCACCAGCGAGGCGCACGTCGTCGCGCGTGATGTCCTCTCCGAGGGCACCGAGGTGTCGCGCAACATGCGCGAGCTGTCCGTCTCGCTTCGCAACAACGCCGAGCGGCTGCTGCGCGACATCCAGCTCACCCACGGCGGGATGACCGCACGGCTGGACCAGGTCGAGGTCGCCAGCGACGAGCCTGCGGCCAAGGGGGACGCTCCGGCCAAGGGGCGGCGGATCACGAAGGGCAAGGGCAAGGCGAGCGGCGAGGATCTCGACGTGCCGGAGTTCATGCCGCGGGGGTAGGTTGAGGGCGGCGGCTCGGCCGCTGGCTGTCAGGTCACGGGTCTGACTCGTATAGGACACAGATTTGGCACGAAGGTCTGCCTCCGGTCACACGGCTCCAGCTAGCTTGGAGTCATGCCAGAGCTGAGCAGTTCTCGGAAGGGCGCCGTCGCGGAGGCGGAGATCGCGGCAGCCGCCATCCACCTCGATCTCGTCGTCCTGCGGCCCCTCTGCGAGGGCGGCCGGTACGACCTTGTGCTCGACACCGGCTCGCGACTGCTCCGCGTGCAGTGCAAGTGGGCGTCTCGCGTCGGCAACGTCCTCAGCGCCCGCTGCATCACGAGTCGCCACACGCCCGCCGGCTATGTCCGCAGCACGTACTCCGCCCATGAGATCGACGCCCTCGCCGTTTACGCACCGGACACCGACGGGTGCTACCTGATCCCGGTCGCGGAGGTCGAAGGCCACAGCACGATCAGCCTCCGCCTTGAGCCGACCGGCAACAACCAGGCCTCGGGCGTGCGGTGGGCGCGGGACTACGAGCTTGCCGCGTCGCTGGGGCGGCATTGGGCGTAGGCGCGACCGGAGGCGCCGTCATGGAACGGCGGACCGGCGGGCGCTAGGATGAGGGCGCTTGGGGCTATAGCTCAGCTGGGAGAGCGCCGCCATGGCATGGCGGAGGTCGTCGGTTCGATCCCGACTAGCTCCATTTTTGCCTGTGCGCGAACCCCGGCACGAGCCGTCGCGTGCCGAATGCGCCAGGGGTCCGCATCGCTTGGCATCCTCGGTTGGTGGACGAATCTAGGCACCCGCGTCACCGCGACAACGAGGACTCCCGGTCTATAAGACCGACCGCCTCTCGCCGGAGGACACCTGGCGGGCTCTCAGTGACGAACTGGGGCGTGTTCTTTTGGACGCCCAAAGAGCGTTCTGGCGGAGTCGGTTGGAGCTGGATCCTGAGCGCGTTCGTTGGTGGCATGGGGCGATCTTCGCCCGCAACTTCCCGCACGATGGCGGGCGCTTCCGTCGAGAGCGCGCGTTCTTCGGCGTGGTGACGGTTGGTGGCGGGATGCGCCAGATCGAGGGCACTTCACCTGAAGCCTTGCTCCGCGATCTCGCGGAGGTGTGTGCCGCCTTCAACAGCGGCACTGCTCAGCTCGATCGCCGCGGCATCGGAATTGCTGAGCAGGCACGAGTCGTATCCGCTCTCTATGCAAGCATCCTCCGCGTGCACACGTTTGCTGACGGGAACCACCGCACCGCATTCGTGGCGCTTTCGGCTGCACTGTGGTCGCTGGGGCTCCCCGCTGTCGAATTCGCGGATGACAAAGAGATGACCGACCACGACAGCGCCGTGGCACCGGCACTCATCTCCCCCGAGGGCAACGTTGAGCCGTTCGCGCGGCTGCTAGCCACTCGGATCGAACATGCGAGAAACCCCGCGACGTGAGGTACCCTCAAGTTATGGAGAACGGCTCGCATCCATCGAACGGGAAGCGCGATGTCGCGCAGATCGCCCGCGCGGACGGACTCGTGGACGCAACACCACAGTCCATCGGTGAATTGGCCGACAGCGCGATGCTGCTCTCCCAGGGCGCACGCCGGGCGATCGATATGAAGCGCGAAGCGGACAGCGCGCCCCTCGACGTGCCGGCCACCACAGCAGCCACCCACGACTGAAGCAGACCGAAGGGGCCGTGAGCGCCTTTCGTCAGCCGATACCGACTGCCGGCGCCATCATCACCGCATGGTTTGCGCACACCCAAGTTTCGCCCACCATAGATGTTGTAATAGAACCCTGGCCCAAAGCTCTCGACTCCTTTGTGGGTCGGGAGCTTTGGCCGTTTTGGCGTCCGCGCTGATTCGTTTCGCGGCCTCGTTGACGATGCTGGTGGCCTCGCTGACGACGCGGATCTCATCGAACGGGTCCTCGGGCAGATCGAGCGAGGCCGCCAAACACCGACACCGGCCAGGACTTGACGCCTCGGTTCTGACCGCCTGCGCGGCATCAGCTCCGCAGCCAGGCGATGCGGCTGAGCATAAGCGCCTAGGCGCGTAGCCTCTGGCTCAAATGCCTAGGCTCCGCAAGGCTTCGGAATGTGCCCGACCAGCCAAATCCCACCCTCGGCGTGCGCCTGAAGCAACTCCGCAAAGAACGTGGTCTCTCGCAGGAAAAACTCGCCCTCGACGCCGAAGTCACCATCTCCACGCTCTCCCGGATCGAACGCGATGCCACAGACCCCCGCTGGAGCACTCTCAACAAGATCACCGAAGCGATGGGCATCAATCTGCTCGACACCTGAGCCGCATAGTCTGGCGTCCATTGCCTGCTTGCATCCGCCAGCGAGTGGGACCGAACCGCGTGCAAGTCCACACGTTGACCCACCAAAGGAGCAATGACTCCCTATGCCCAAGAAGGAGCCTATAGCTGCCGCGATGCTGCTCGCCGCCACTGACCGCGCCGAACGTCACAAACGCGGGGAAGATCCCGGCGTCCTGCTCGGCGAGATCATCGAACACGTCGGGCTCAAGCGCGGCAGGAAGCAGTCGCCGCATACGCCCCCAGCTCGAGGAGCTGTACGCACAGGGTCTGATCGATCGGTTTCGTCGTCGCGGCTCGATCAGCTGGAGGCTCACCGCCAGCGGTCGCAGGCGGCTTGCGGCTGCCCGCCGTGCTGGCGAGCTCGAGTTGCCGGAGTCCCCGCAGCACCGGGTATGGCGGGAAGCCCGCGATCAAGCCGGTGAGCGGATCGAGGAGCTACGCACCGACCTCGGCGGCACGTTGGATGAGGCCGCGAGCCTGTTTGAGGCGGCGCGACCTGGAGCGGGGCCGACGGGAGACGCGGCGGTGGGATAGACCCTCGCGCAGATGAGCCGGATAGGCTACGGCTCGAACTCCCCAGCCGCAATGCGTCCGGGGAGAGATCGATCCTCAACCTCAATCATGTGATTCTTCTGCCCGACTTTCGACCCGCTCGCTATGGGGCCGGGTCTCGCTGTCGCGTGAAGACATGACCGTGACTCAGTTCGGTGTGGGGCTCGTGCGCCTCGCTGGCATCGTTGCGCCAGCGGTGGTTGCGGCACATCTGCTTCGACGCCGCTATCTGAACGTCGACGGTGCACTGGGAGTGCTCGCTGAGATGGTTCTCGCGTCCAGCGTGCTACTGATTGTGGCCGAGGCACTTGGTCTTGTTGGGCTGATGCGGCCTGCCGCGCTGGTCCCGGTACTCCTGCTCTTGGCCGGCGTTCTCTGGAGGCTCTCCGGAGGTCCGACTCCGTCGTCGACTCAGTCACGACAGCTCGGCGCAATCGGAAGCCTTCGTGACCTGACGCTGGTGTCGATGATCGTGGGGGTCGTCGTGGTGTCGGCGCAATGGTGCGTCCAGACCGCCAACGCACTTGGCACCGGGATGGCCAACTTCGACACCCTTTGGTACCACATGCCGTTTGCTGCACACATGGCGCAGACCAGTTCGGTGACGGGTATCCAATTCACCCAGGCCGACCCCTACGTCGCCTATTACCCGGCCAACTCTGAGCTGTTTCATGCGCTCGGTATCGACGCACTGCACAGCGACTTCCTCTCGCCACTGCTCAATCTGGTGTGGCTGGTGGTGGCACTGCTTGCGGCGTGGTGTTTGGGTCGACCGTGGCGCGTGGAGCGCCTGACGCTGGTCGCCGGGTGCCTGGTTCTGTCGCTGCCGGTCCTGAGCGGCACCCAACCAGGCGAGGCCTACAACGACATCATCGGTCTGGCGATGCTCCTTGCGGCGACCGCGTTCATGGTCAACGCTTCGGGGGATCGGTGGCTGATGGTGGCGGCGGGACTTGCGCTCGGGATCGCGGTTGGAACGAAGTTCACGTTCGTCGTTCCGGCCTTCGTCCTGATTACAGGTGCGGCGGCATGCGCAAGCGCAGGTTCTCGTAGAGGACAGCTCGGCGCGCTGGCGCTGCCGACAGCGATGACGGGAGGCTGGTGGTATATGCGCAACCTGATCGCCGTTGGCAACCCCGAGGGGTTGCAACTGCATCTCGGCCCGCTCACGCTACCGGGCCCGACATCTCCGCTTGAGAGCGCCGCACAGCAGACGGTCATATCCCAGGTCAGCCACCTGTCGCTGTGGGGATCGCGCTTCGCGCCTGGTCTCGAGCATGCTCTTGGGCCCCTCTGGCCGCTCGTGCTCGTCGTGTACATCGCGGCTGTGGTGATGGGCATCATGGGTGCCAGCAACCCTGTCGTCCGGGTGCTTGCAATCACGGCGGCGGTGACCGGGATCGCCTACCTGTTCCTCCCGACCGGTGCAAGCACAATCGAACAGGGAAGCGCGCTGTTTGAGATCAACCTGCGCTATGTGATGCCCGCGCTCGCGCTGGGGATCATGCTGATCCCTATCCTCTTGCAGCAGCGCGCGCCGCGCCTGCTCGCAGCGCTGGCCCCAGCCTTTGTCGCGGTGTTGCTGGTCGCCCAGCTTGCTCCTACCCTGTGGCCGACGCAGCCTGCCAGGCACCTTGCCGGACTCGTGGTAGCTGCGGGCATTGCGACCGTTGTAGTCGTCTACGGGCGAGCCATGCGCAGCCAGCCGCGACCGACGCTCGTCGCTGCCGCGCTGGGTCTCGTGCTCGCAGTAGGAGCGGCAGGCTTCGTCGTCCAGCGGCACTACTTCAACCATCGCTATCTAACTGGTGACAAGACGGACCCGGCGCTCGGCGCAATCTATGGGTGGGCGCAACATACCGCGCGCGTCCGGATCGCTCTCTATGGCACCGTCCAGCAGTATCCGCTCTATGGAGCCCGTGACACCAACGAGGTCGACTACCTAGGTACGCATACCGGCGATGGCGGCTTCCGCCCGATCACGACCTGCCAGAGCTGGCGGATCGCCCTCAACGACGGACGCTACCGCTATGTGGTCCTGACGCCTGCGCCTACAGCGCCGATCCCGATCGCCTGGACACAAGCCGACCCGGCTGCCCATCTAATCCTGAGCCCCGCCACCAACGCCACCATCTTCAAGATCACCGGACCGTTGAACCCCGCTCGCTGTCAGACGTAAGTCCGGATCTGGGTCCTACCCTCGATCCGCTCGCCGAGCGCCAGCAGTTCGGAGGCTACAAGGCCGAGCCCGGCGGCCAAAAGCCTCAGGCTCCCATAACTAGGATTGCGCTTGCCGGTCTCGACGTTGGAGATCCAGCATGCCGAGTCGCCCGGCCAACATACGGTGATAGCGTGCTATCGTTTCTGCCGTGGCGCAGATCTTGATCAGACGGCTCGATGACGACGTGAAGGCAGCTCTGCAACGTCGCGCACGTCAGCATGGTCATAGCACTGAGCAGGAGGCACGCGAGATCTTGCGGAGCGCAGTACAGAGCGGTGAGCATGCCCGCGCCAGACTGGGCTCGCGGATCGCAGCGCGCTTTACGGGCGTCGGACTTGAGACAGAGCTTCCCGAACTGCGCGGGCAGCCGGCACGTCCGGCCCCTCTGGAGTAAGTGAGCCCCGAGCCGCATAGCGGCTACCCGGATCGGTGTGCGCCTTGATCTTGCTGGACACAAATGTGCTCTCGGCGTTGATGCAGCGCGAACCCGACCAGACCGTCGTGGCGTGGCTGGACGAGCAGCCCTCGGAGTCGGTCTGGACGACTGCCATTACCGTCTTCGAGGTGCGGATGGGGTTGGAGCTGCTTGCGAAGGGCCGTCGCCGCAGCCAGTTGGAGCAGGAGTTCGGCAGGCTTCTAGCCGAGGACCTCGATGGCCGTGTGCAGCTCTTTGACCGCGCGGCCGCTGACGCCGCCGGCACGATCGCAGCATCACGGCAGCGTGCTGGCCGTACCGTGGAGATCCGCGACGTTCAGATCGCCGGCGTTGTGAACAGCCGCAAGGCGACTCTCGCCACACGCAACATGCGCCACTTCGAGGGTCTCAGCATCCGCCTTGTCAATCCCTGGGAGAAGTAGACACCGTCAGCCACGCCAACCGACGGCGGCGCCATCAGCACCTAGTTTGCGCGCCGAACGGTTTCGCCCACTCAACCGTTCGCCGTCCGATACCTCTCGGGCTCGGGTCCTCCCAGCTCGTCCCCTAATTTCATCCGGTGGACGTACCTTCGCTACGCGAGGCGTGCCGACTTTCGTTGTCCGGCATTTTCCCAGCTCACGATTCCGGAGGAGAGACGCAACGATCCGGGCGCTATGTCCGGTCCTTCTTCGAGCAAGTCGGTCGCACCTGATGGTTGCGCTCCGTGCACCTCGAAGGTCGTTGTCTTGCATCCCCTGCCCGTACGCACAAGCCACGCCACTGAGCCACGGTAGGTCACGACAAGATCCGTAATTTCATGGAACTGTATGAAACAGCCGTCGATGAAGCCCCCCGCCCGCGAGACCGTGAGCCGGGTTCGCCCGCTGGCGACGTTGACGACCACGATGTCGGTAATTCCCGTATCGACTCCGTGGGTGCTTGCTGTGTAAGCGACAAGCGCCCCCGCGAGTGTGACGTGGCCGATCCGTGCGGGTCGGCGTCCCGCTGGCTTCACGAGCGTCACTGTGGTGCCGCGACGTAGGAGACATGCGTAAGTGCCTCCGGCTATCGAATAAACGCGCACGTCGTGGTTCTCGGCGATCCCGTGGGCGTGCGGAGGCAAGCAGCGTGAGTGGTGCCCAGAGCCAGCTGCCGCTCCAGCGCAAGCAATCAACGCCACGATCACCGCACCCACAGCGAGCACGAAGCCTCGCCCGAGTGCCGTTCCAGCCAATGGATTCATGCCACAAAGATATCCCCTAGCGGCTGGGCTTGGATTGTCAAACAGGCATCGCTACAGTGCACGAGCAGCGACCCTCTGCTCATGCTCGAAAGCCGACTCGAGCCGCATGAGCTGCTGTCCACCGAGCCCCATTGCCTTAGCCACGTCTCGCCAACGCTCCGTCGCAGTCAACACCTCTCCGACGATTGCGCGTGCCTGCACCTCCGAGACCCTGAACAGACCGGCAACCTCAACGGCCGTCGCGAGACTCGCCTCGGTGTTGTTCTCGTCGATCGCCGTGGCCAGATGCTTGGCAGCACCTTCAGGGTTGGGGTTCAGATCGAACGCCGGCGACAGCGACCAGCCTGCGGTGCTCCTGCGCAGAAACCCATGGTTGCGAAGATGGTCGTCGGTGTTGGAGATCAGGATCGTGAAGACGATCCGTCGCCACAGCTCTCGCAAATCGTCACCGGCGTCGGGCGAGCGTTCTTCGATTGCCTCTGCGATTTCCAGGTAGCTCGCGTGCTCACCGTCTTTGGCTTGGAGCATCGTCATCGCGCTCACGTATCCGATTCGTCCGTTGGTGTCACGGTCGAATCGACGTATGACCAGCACTGGTCGGCTCTCTATGACGTGGAGCTTGTGCTCGGGCACTGCGATCCCGGCTGCCTTTGCGAGCGTGAGCGCAACCGCCTCCCAGCGAATCACGTCCCACTCATCAGCTTTTGGTGCGGGAAACTTGGCTATGGCAAGACGGCCCTGGGCGTCGAGCACGTGCGCCTTCGGTCTCGCACCGCCAAGTGAGCTGCCACCGTGAAGTAGGAGTCGCAGATCCTCGCTGGTCGGTTCGTCGCGTTCTAGCTCTTCGGCAGCGTTCAGCAGCCGTGAGAGATCGATCAGGTGCGGCACTCCCTCCGAGTCGTCGGCGAGATACTGATCACTCGAGTGGCCACGGAATCGAAGGGCGCCCTGGCGCAGGTCGTCGCGAGCGCCGAGCAGAAAATCGACCTCCGCAAGCCCCCGCGGCTGAGCGTCGGCTTCGCGGGCCCGCTGAAGCTCTGCCCGACGTACGAGACGCCGCCCCCACCCGTCCGGGGCACAATCTGCCATCGCACCGAACAGGGCGTGTTTGAGCGCCGTCTGGTGTTGGCCAGCCTGCAGTGGCACTCCCGGGTCGAGCTCGTACGCATCCTCCCGCTGCAGGTAGTCGTCGAGGTAGCTGAAGGTGGCCGACTCGCTCTGCCCGTGGCGATGTGTCCAAAGCCGCCCAGCCGGGACGTTCTGAGCACCAATCTGCACGTCCACCTCAATCGGTTGCTCAACCATCGTCCGCCAGCCGCCTCGGTCGCACTCTCCTCGGAAGCGCTAGGTCTGAGCGCAGCCGCCCGATATCGCTCGCAAGAGGATCGAGCGCCTCCGCCAGGAGCTCGTGAATGCCGAGCGCCCTCAGCATGCGGAGAAGATTCTCAACGCTGACCCCCCCGTCAGCGCCCTCGATGCGCTGCACCACCCCACGCGAGACATCGGCGCGCTCGGCCAGTTGAGCCTGCGTCAAACCCCGCAGCTTCCGCCACGTGGCGACACTCTCGGCAAGGTTGCGCTGCGCCCGACGCACCGGGAGAGGGGTCGCTCGTGTTGAGATTTGATGATCCATATATAAATCATTATAGAATGTACTGCTCTATATATCGACTGTTATATGCAAGAGCTTTCAGTGCCCTCCATGACCGACTGCCGGCGCAGCGGGTGCGAGTGGCCCCGGCGAACAGGCTTGGAGGCCCGTGACAAACGCCGGTTGCCGGCCCATGGCGTCGCAACTACCATCGCGTGATGTCCTCCCGCTCTCTTTCGACCACGAGTGCCGAGTCCTCGCAACGCAGCATCCTCAGCGACCAGGTGCTGCGCGTCTGCCGTGCGCTGCTCGCACCTGCCGCCCTTACGGCGATCGGCTACGACGTGGCAGCGGGCCCCGGAGTCAGCGACACCGATTACTTCAGCTACTTCACCGTGCTGAGCAATCTGTTCGCAGCGGCCGTGCTCCTTCACGGAGCGCTCCGCCCCAGGCGCGAGACCTCTCGCACCATGGATCTGCTCAGAGGCGCCGCGGTCGTCTACATCCTCACGACCGGGACCGTGTACCTGATCCTGCTCTCCGGGCGCACTCCGTCATACCCGTGGGTGAACGCGATCCTTCACTACATCATGCCGGTGGCGGTGACGCTCGACTGGCTACTCGATCCGCCGCGCGTGCGCCTCGATCTCGCGAGGACGGTCGTGCTGTGGATGGCCTTCCCGGTGCTGTACATCCTCTACACGCTCGCCCGCGGCGCGATCGTGAACTGGTACCCGTACTTCTTCGTGAACCCGCATCGCGGCGGCGGCTACCTGCTCGTGGCGGGGGACTGCCTGGCGGTCGGATTCGGCATCGTCGCGTTGATCGCCGTGACTACGTGGACGGGCAACCGGGCCCCCATCAGCTGAGCAGCCCACGGATGTCATCTGCGGACGCAGCCGTCAAACGCCGCGGCCGGAAGGCTAGGCGATAGTCGCGACGTCGATCACGAAGCGGTAGCGCACGTCGCTGCGCTCGACGCGGTCGTACGCGTCGCCCACCTCGTCGGCGCCGATCAGCTCGATCGCCGGCTTGACGCCGTGCTCGGCGCAGAAGTCGAGCATCTCCTGGGTGTCGGGCATGCCGCCGATCGCCGAGCCCGCGAGGCTTCGCCTCGCGCCGATCAGCGAGAACGCGTGGAACTTGTCCGGCGCCGACGGCGCTCCCACGTTCACCAGCGTGCCATCCACGCGCAGCAGGCGCAGGTACGCGTCCACGTCCAGATTCGCAGAGACCGTGTTCAAGATCAGATCGAAGCTCGACCTCAGCTCCTTGAACGTCGCGGGATCCGAGGTAGCGTGGTAGTGCTTCGCGCCGAAGCGCAGGCCGTCGTCCTTCTTGCTCAGCGTCTGGCTCAGCACCGTCACCTCAGCGCCCATCGCCGCCGCTATCTGCACCGCCACGTGTCCCAGGCCGCCCATGCCGATCACCGCGAGCTTCGTCCCGGCGCCCACGTGCCAGTGCTTCAACGGAACGTAGGTCGTTATCCCAGCGCACAGGAGCGGCGCCGCGTACTGCAGCTCAATACTGTCGGGGATGCGGACCACGAAGCGATCCTTCACGACGATCCGCTGGCTGTAGCCGCCGTACGTCGGCTCGCCGTCGTAGTCGCGCCCGTTGTACGTCGGCACCGCCCGCTTGACACAGAACTGCTCCTCCCCCGCCACGCAGTACTCGCATTCCTCGCAGGAGTCCACCAGGCAGCCCACGCCCACGCGGTCGCCGACCGACAGCTTCTCCACCGCGCCGCCGACCGCAGCCACCACGCCCGCGATCTCGTGGCCGGGCACCATCGGGAAGATCGAGCCGCCCCACTCGTCCTTGACCTGATGGATGTCGCTGTGGCAGATGCCGCAGTACTCGACGTCGATCTGCACGTCGCGCTCGCCCAGCTCGCGGCGCTCGATCGTCGTGCGCTCGAACGGCGCGCCCGCCGAAGGGGTGCTCAGCGCAGGCGTCGCGGCCATCAGGAGACGAGCTCCGACTCGATCGCCGCCGTCAGCTCCTGCGACTCCGGCTCGACCGTCGGGCGAAAGCGCGCCACCGGGCGTCCGTCGGAAGAGACGAGGAACTTCTCGAAGTTCCACTGCACGTCTCCCGCCTCGCCCTCCTGATCAGGCGTCGCGGTCAGCACGCCGTACAGCGGATGGCGCTCGGGGCCGTTCACCTCGAGCTTCTCCGTCATAGGGAAGCTCACGCCGTAGGTGGTCGAGCAGAACGTCTGGATCTCCTCCGCGCTGCCCGGCTCCTGCTCGCCGAACTGATTGCACGGCACGCCCAGCACCGTGAAGCCGCGCTCGCCGAAGCGCTCCTGCAGACGCTCCAGGCCCGTGTACTGCGGGGTCAGCCCACAGCGCGAGGCCACGTTCACCACCAGCACCGTGCGCCCCTGCAGCGAGCTCTCGTCAAGCGGGGCGCCGTTCAGCGCGTTGAGATCCTCGAAGATAGTCATGGAGCCCATCCTAGGCGAGCGCCGATGCGGGGCTGCGCCTGGCCCATCCCTCACGCAGCAGATCAAGCAGCGCGTCCGGCGGTTGCGCGCCGGAGGCGCCCAGCTTGCGGTCGACCACGAACGTCGGCACCGCGCCGATCCCAAGCTCGCCCGCGGTTCGCTCGTCGGCGCGGACCTCAGCCGCGTAGCGATCTCCCGCGAGCAGCTCGCGCACCTGCTGCTCGTCGAGCCCCACCTCGCCAGCCAGCCGCACGAGCGTGTCGTGGTCGGACATCAGGTCGCCTTCGGTGAAATACGCCCGCAGCAGGCGCTCCTTCATCTCGTCCTGCAGCCCGTGGGTCTGCGCCAGGTGCACCAGTCGGTGGCCGTCGAAGGTGGTGCCGCTGCGGGCGATCTCAAAACGGAAGGGAAGGCCCTCGCCCTCCGCCACGCCCGTCAGCTGCTGCTCGGCTTCGCGTGCCTGCTCGACGGTCATGCCGTACTTCTCCGCCAGGCGCTCGGCGCGATCGCCCGTGCGCTCACGCGGCGCGCCGGGGTCGAGCTCGAAGCTGCGTCACGTCACATCGACGTCGTCGCGGTGCTCGAACCGCTCGAGCGCCGCCTCGAAGCGGCGCTTGCCGATGTAGCACCACGGACACGCGATGTCAGACCAGATCTCGACATCCACAGCAGACTCCTTCGTTGAGCAGAGGACCAGCGCCACTATAGGAGCCCTCACGTTCAGCGCAGGTCGCTCTCACCCGCATTCCGCTCCGCATGCCGGCGCCACCGAAGCGCGACCAGCAGCGTCGTCGTCGACGACGCAACCCCCACGATGTTCGCCACGATGATCGCAATGTTCCCGAGCGCCAGTCCGTAGAGCAACCACAGCGTGCCGCCGCAGATCAGCACCACCAGAAACGCGAGGCTCACGTCGGAGGAGCTCTCGCGGCGGTGGGAGTGCAGCGCCTGAAGCAGCGGGCTGGCGCCCATCACCACGCCGAAGCCACCCGCCAGCACCGCGAGCACTTCGGTCAGCGAGCCCAACGCCCGGACCCCGCCCTCGGAGCTCCTCGCCCACGTCGGTACCGATGTGCAGGCGCCATGCAGGCGAGCATACTCAGCAACAGCGCCACAACCTTGCGCAACTCGACACAGGAGACCACCCCATGAAACGCACCAAGGCGATCACGCGACGCAAGCACTGCGGCAAGCCCACTGGAGCGCACGCGACCGGCCCCCGCGCCTTCGGCCCCACCGCCATCGGCCCGCTCGCGATAGCCGTGTCCGCGATCGGCGCGCTCGCCATCGGCCGGCTCGCGATCGCCGACGCCGTCATCCGCAAACTCCGCGCCGGAGAGGTCGAGATCGGCTCGCTCAAGGTGCGCGAGCTCGAGGTCGGTGGACAGCGCTGGACGGTGCCGCCCGCCGCATAGCCCCGACCCATCACCGCGCGCGGCTGGTTCAACCGTGCGAATCTGCGGGTTTCCACCATCCAGCACGGCCGCCGCCCTGTCGATCTACACGCATGCCCCTCGATGTGGCCCCCGACCGCCGTGCTGCGCCGACCCTCGACATCTCCGACGCGCTCGTTCGGCTCGTAAACGCCGGTGGATCGGACCTCTGCATCAAGGTCGGCAACCGGCCGCTGATCCGCATCGACGGCGAGCTGCACTGGCTCGACTCCACCGCTGAGGAGCTCGCGCCCGCCGACACCATGGAGGTGCTCCACTCGATCCTGCCCGACTCGCTCGTCAGCGAGTTCGAGAAGCAGCACGAGCTCGACTTCGCCTACTCCGTCCCGAACCTCGCGCGCTTTCGCGTCAACGCGTACATGCAGCGGGGCTGCGTGTCGATCGTCTTCCGCGTCGTCCCCTACGCCATCCGCTCGCTCGCCGAGCTCGGCATGCCCGACGTCGTTCGCAAGCTCGCCGGCGAGCAGCGCGGGATCGTTCTCGTCACCGGCACCACCGGCTGCGGCAAGTCGACCACGCTCGCCGCCATGATCGAGCACATCAACGAAACCGCGTTCAAGCACATCGTCACCGTCGAGGACCCCATTGAGTACCTCCACACCGACAGGAAGTCAGCCATCGACCAGCGCGAGGTCGGCAGCGACACCGACTCCTTCGCCTCCGCCCTACGCCGCGTTCTGCGCCAGGACCCCGACGTGATCCTCATCGGCGAGATGCGCGACGAGACCACCATCCGCACCGCGCTCGCCGCCGCCGAGACCGGTCACCTCGTCCTCTCCACCGTGCACACGCTCGACGCGCCCGAGACGATCAACCGCATCCTCGACTTCTTCCCTCCCGACCAGCACACCCAGGCCCGCGCCATGCTCGCCGGCACCCTCAAGGGCATCATCTCCCAGCGCCTCGTGCCGCGCGCCGACGGCAACGGCCGCGTCGCCATCACCGAGATCATGACCATGACCGGCCGCGTCCACGACATGATCGTCGACTCCTCCAAGACGGCCAAGCTCACCGACGTCATCGAGGACGGCGGCTACTACGGCATGCAGACCTTCGACCAGGCGCTCTACGCCGCCCTCAAGGCCGGGGACGTCTCGATGGAGGACGCCCTGCGCACCGCCACGCGGCCGCACGACCTCAAACTGCTCGTCAGCGCGCAGGGACACCTGCACACCACCATGGAGGACGTCAACCAGCCGGCCGCGGGGCCGGTCGCTTAGCGCCGGCCGACTCGCGCGGGCGGTTCCTCACCAGGAACAGGCCCGCGGCCGGGAGCGTGCTCGCCACCACCGCGAGCCGCACCGCCTGCAGGCTCGCGTCGCTGCCCGCGCCGATCGAGTGGGCCACGCCGAGCACGTACGCGAGCACCGTCCAGCGGTGCAGGCGCCGCCAGCGTCCCCCGCCGATCCGTTTGCGCGCGTAGAACGACAGCGCCAGCGCCGCGATCAGGTAGCCGCTGATGATCCCCAGCCCCGTGTACACCGGCCGGTAGGCCATGTCGAACGGCAGCAGCACGCCCAGCGGTCCCGGGTTGATCGAGCGGTCGCCCAGCAGCGCGATGCCGTGCACCGCGATCGACACCAGCGCCACCAGCGCCACGTGCTCGTGCACCGCCACGAGGCTCCGCTTCAGGCCCGGCCGCTTCAGCAGGCCCGACGCCATCAGCAGCCCCATCAGCACCGACACCGTCACCAGCAGCAGCGCCACCGTGCCCGACGCGCGGCTCACCAGCCACCACACGTATTCGAGCGGCTGGCGCTTCACGCCGCCACCCTCGACAGGTACACGCTCCGGCGCGAGCGCATCGGGCCGTGCAGCTCCATGTCGCCGTCATCGCGCACCGTCAGCCCACCGTGACGCGCCAGCACCCGCGCCGCGCCGTCCGGCCCCGACAGCAACGCCCACTTCGCCAGCGTCTCCGCCTCCAGCGCGTTGCTCCCCAGCGCCGTCACCATCAGAAGGCCCGTCCAAGCCGGCTCGCCGGTCGCCGGGTCGAGCAGGTGATGCGCGACCGTCCCATCCGCACGACGCCACATCCGCGAGTTCAGGCCCGACGTCGCGATCCCTCCCGAGGACACCGGCACCGCGTGCACGTGCTCGCCCGTCAGCGGGTGCTCGACCTCCACCTCATATGGGTTCCCCGCCGCCCGCACGCCGCCGATCGCCAGGTCGCCCGCCGCGTCGACCGCGAAGCGCTCGTAGCCCTCGAACAGGTGCGCCACCAGATCCGCCGCCAGGCCCTTCACCACCCCGCCGCTGTCGATCCTCACACCCGCAGGCCGCGCGATCGTCCCCGCCTCGCGGTCCACCCGGATCCCGCGCCACGCCGCCGCCGGATGCGGCCCCGCCGCGCGCCGCACGGGGGCCGACGGGAGCGCCTCGCGCAGCGGCAGCGGCTCCGCGCCCGCCAGCGACTCGCGATAGCCCGCCGCCTCGATCGCGCCCATCAGCGTCGAGTCCACCAGCCCGCCCGTGAACTGCGCCGCCCACCGCGCCGCCGCCACCGCGTTGATCAGCAGCGGACGCGCCGACACCACCGGGGCCGGGTCGTCGTTCATGGCCACCAGCTCGCTGTCGTCGCGGAAGCGCGACAGGCGCGCGTCGCACGCTTCCAGCCACCCGCGCGCTCGCGCCGCCGCCTCGTGCGCCGGCGCGAGACCCCGCTCGACCGGATCGCCCACCAGCAGCCGGAACTCGCACCCCATGCACGGGAACGTCAGGTCGTACTCGCTCATGAGCTTCTCGTCACCGGCGCCGGCACGGGTTCCGCGCCCGAGGACTGCACGCTCGTCACCGGAGAGCTCGACACCGTCGTCCCCCCTTTGCCGCCAGCGTGTGAAGCGACGGTCGTTTCCACGATCACCTTCCGCACGATCCGGCGCACGATCTCCGGACGAGGCGCGCGAATGTGGAGGACCCCGAGCACCGGGTCGTGGCCCGCCGCCACGCGCGCGCCGAGCAGCACCAGCACCACCGCGAACACCGCCAGCGACGCCACGATCGTCGGATACGAGCGCGGCTTGCGCCGCCGCCGCTTCGCCGCGCCCGCCGCCGCGTCAGTCGTCATGGCCTTTTTTGCCTTCTTTTTCACCGCCGCCTTTGCCGCCGCCTTCTTCGCCGCCGCCGGTGCTGCCGCTCGGTTTGGTCGTCGGAGGCGTCGGCGTCGTGCCCGTGCCGGTGCCGCCTTCGCTCGTGCCGCCGCTCCCGCCCGTGCTGCCGCTCGGTTTCGTCGTCGGAGGCGTCGGCGTGGTGGTCGTGCCGGTGCTGCCGCCTTCGCTCGTGCTGCCGCTCGGTTTCGTCGTCGGGTTGCTCGACGTGGTGGTGGTCGTCGTTCCACCGCCCGAGCCTTTGTGGGTCGAGCCGCTCGAGCGCGTCGTCGCGGGAGCGGTGTGGCCCGTGCCGCCTTTGCCCTGCTTGGCCGTGGTGTGGTGAGCGCCGCTCGATTTGCTCTTCACCGCCGGCGCCGTCGTCCCGCTCGCCGTCGCGCCCGCTTTGGAGCTGTGTCCGCTCGCGCGCGTGTGAACAGCGCTCGCGCTCGCCTTCCACGACGCGACCACGCGCCCGCCCGAGCTGCCACCAGCTCCTCTCGCGGCGCCGCCCACGCCCACGTGGCGGTAGCGGTGGACCGTCTGCTGGATCATCACCGTGCGCACGTCCGCCACCTGCACGCCGCCCTGGTCGCGCTTGCGTCCCGGGCCCGCGCTCATCGCCACGCCCGTCAGACCGCCCAGCGACAGGAGCGTCGCGGCTACGCCCAGCTTGTTTCGCAGATTCATCCGGTTCACCGTCCTTGCCCAATAGCCCCCGCGCTGCCTCGGCGCGTCTGGCCGTAAGACAACGACCGCACCCAGAAATCACGATTCCTTTCACCCTCTCGACGGATGTCCGAGCTTCCCCGTCGGCGCTAAAGCCCGCGCGATCTTCTACCGTGCGCCCCATGACCCTCCACCCCCTCGCCGAGAGGTTCGCCGAGGTCGCCGACTCCTACGAGCGCGGACGGCCCGAGTACCCGCCCGCCGTCGTCGGCGCCATCGCCGCCGAGCTGCGCGTCCCGCCGGGCGCGCCCGTGCTCGACCTCGCCGCCGGCACCGGGAAGCTCACCCGCGCGCTGATCGACGCCGGCCTGGACGTCGTCGCCGTCGAGCCGCACGCGTCGCTGCGCGAGGTCCTCGCCGCGAGCGTCGGCGAGGAGCGCGTGCGCGAGGGGCTCGCCGAGGCGATCCCGCTGCCCGACGCGTCCGTCGCCGCCGTCACCGTCGCCGACGCCTTTCACTGGTTCGACCACGCCGCCGCGCTAGCCGAGATCCGACGCGTGCTGCGCCCCGGCGGAGGCCTCGCGGTGCTCGCCACCGTGCCCGACTGGGGCGGCGCGTCGTGGGCGCACGAGGTCGGCACGCTGATGTCCGAGCTGCGCCCCGAGCACCCCCACTTCGACGGGCCGCCCTGGCAGGACGCGGTGCGCGCCGCCGGCGGCTGGAGCGAGCCGCGCGAGATCCGCGTCACCACCAAGCAGCCCGCGCGCCCCGACCGCTTCGTCGACTACCTCGCCTCGATGAGCTGGGTCGCCGCCATGCCCGCCGAGCAGCGCACCGACACCCTCGCGCGGATCGACGCGCTCATCAAGGCCGGTGAGACCCCCGCCGAGCTGCCCGTGCACGTCGCCGTCGGCCTCGCCTCGCTCGCCTGAGGAGAGCCCAACCGGCCTGTCGATTCAGGCGCGCGCCGTTCGTCTCACAAGCACCATCCACGCGACCGTCCAAGGAGGAAGCCATGAAGTACATGCTGCTCATCCACCACGGCACCACCCCCACCCCGCCCTCGCCCGAGTGGGACGCGCTCTCCGCCGAGGAGAAGGGCGCCATCTCCGCTGGCTACAAGACCGTGAGCGAAGCCCCCGGCGTGACCCCCGGCCAGTGGATGCAGCCGCCGGAGTCCGCGACCACCGTGCGCGTCAGGGACGGGGAGACGATCACCACCGACGGCCCGTTCGCCGAGACCAAGGAGGCGATCGGCGGCTACCTCACATTCGACGCGCCGGACCTCGACGCCGCCATCGAGCTCGCCTCGCTCATTCCCGCGGCGCGCATCGGCGGCGCGGTCGAAATACGCCCGCTCGTCGAGCGGTAGCGGCTCGCTGTCGCGAGGGCTCGCGCCGCGGGCGCTACTTCACCTCGACCGCGTCGATGTGCTCCTGCGTGATCCTGCCGTCATTCGGGACGTCCGGATGATGGACGCGACACAATTTGTAGCGGCCGTGGGTGAAGCGCCCGAGCCGGTGGCAGCCGCTCTTGTGGCATTCCAGATGCCTGTACACGCCCACCACGAACGCCACCAGCGTGATCGTGCTCGCGAGTTCCACCCAGCTGTCGGTGACGACCTGCGGCTGACTCCAGAACGTCAGGGCAATAATCATTTGCAGTTCACGGTAGTCTCGATAGCGGACGAAATGGAGGACGCTCGTGCATGACGACCTGCCCCCCGGACCGCGCATGCCCGCGCTGCTGCAGACGCTCGGCACCTGGAGCCGTCCCACGGCCTTCCTCGACCGCTGTCGAGCCCGCTACGGCCACCGCTTCACCACCCGCCTCCTCGGCCAGCCGCCCGTCGTCATGATCTCCGACCCCGACGAGATCAGGGAGCTGTTCATGGCGCCGCCCGAGGTGCTGCACCCCGGCGAGGGAGCCAAGATCCTCGAACCGATCGTCGGTCGCCACTCCGTGATCCTGCTCGACGAGGCGCCCCACCTCGAGCAGCGCAAGCTGCTGCTGCCCGCGTTCCACGGCGAGCGCATGCAGCGCATGGCCGGCCTCATGACCGAGCTGACCGAGCGCGAGCTTTCCACCTGGCCGCGCGGGCAGGCCGTCGAGCTGCACCCCAAACTGCAG
The DNA here is from genome assembly GCA_964588985.1 of uncultured Solirubrobacteraceae bacterium. Taxonomy (GTDB): domain Bacteria; phylum Actinomycetota; class Thermoleophilia; order Solirubrobacterales; family Solirubrobacteraceae; genus Palsa-744. The sequence goes on along the minus strand of CAZPQW010000017.1, from coordinate 51,898 downwards.
CGGCTCACGCTCGAGATCATCCTGCGCACCGTCTTCGGCCTCGACAGCGGCGCGCGCCTGGACTCACTGCGCGACCTGCTCACGCGGATCCTCGCGTTCAGCGAGAGCCCCCTCTCGCTGCTGCCGCCACCGCCGCCGTGGCTCGCACCCTTCACCCCCCTGGCCGGCTTCGAACGTCTGGGCGAACAGGTCGACGCGCTCATCTACGAGCTCATCGAGCAGCGCCGGCGCGAGGATCACGACGGCGACGACGTGCTCGCGCTGCTGCTCGCGGCCACCCACGAGGACGGCTCGCCGATGAGCGACCAGGAGCTGCGCGACGAGCTCATGACCGCGCTCGTCGCCGGCCACGAGACGACCGCCTCGCAGCTCGCGTGGGCATTCGAGCGCCTCGCCCGCGAGCCCGTCGTGTTGGCGCGTCTGCGCGAGGAGCTCGACGACGGGTCCGACGAGGCGTACCTCACCGCCACCATCCACGAGATAATGCGCCTGCGCCCCGTGCTCCCCACCGCCGAGCCGCGGCTCGTCAAGCAGCCCATCGAGATCGGCGGCGTGCTCTACCCGCGCGGCGTCGTGCTGCTCGCCAGCGCCCACCTCGTCCACCACGACCCCGCCATCTACCCTGAACCCCGCGCGTTCCGCCCCGAGCGCTTCCTCGAGTCAGAGGGCGGCAAGACGCCGGGCACCTACACCTGGATCCCCTTCGGCGGCGGACGGCGGCGCTGCCTCGGCGCGAGCTTCGCGCTGCTCGAGATGAAGATCGCGCTGCGCGCCGTGCTCACGCGGTGCGAGATCAGCCCGGTGGGAGCAAGAGCCGAGCGCACGCGCAGGCGGAGCATCACGATCAGCCCCGCGAAGGGGAGCACCGTCGTGCTCAGCGACAGGGTCGGGGCGGGCGATGGGAAGCGCCAGGCGGCTGCCGTGATGGCCGCAGTCGCTTAGTTACAGCATTTCGCGAGTGGCTTTCGATTCGTGGCGCTGGTGATGGTCTGTTTGCACGCCTACCTTTCGTCCAATTCGCGACGCCAGGGGGCGTACGTCGAGACGCTCACATTCGCACGAAAGCATCAGCGTGCTGTGCGCAGCGGCCCGTGCTGTGACGCACAGGCCCACCATTCGGGGCTACCACGACGGCGACCCGGCCGCGAGGGCCGAGTCGCCGCGGGATTAGGAGCTACCCCGCTACGGGATGGCTTCGTATTCGATAGTCGCTGTCAGTCCATCACCGCCAAAGATGGAGGAAAGCTCTCCTTCTGCATGGTTGCGGAAGCCTCCCTGTACGGAGGCCCCGACCCCGGTGGCCGAGTTCTCGGAGCCGCCGGCGATTGATACAACACTGCCGCTAGCTGCATTTTCGTTGCCGCCGCTCACCGAAGATGCGGGCCCGGTGGCACCGTTATCCGTGCCGCCGCTGACAGAAGACTGCGGACCACTCGCAATGTTTCCGTAGCCGCCGCTCACTGACGACGACAGGCTGTCAGCGGTGTTCTGTCGTCCACCCGAGACCGAGCTCTCGTTGCCTTTGGCGTGGTTTAGTGCGCCGCCACCGATCGAGACTTCATCGCCTTCTGCGACGTTCAATCGGCCGCCCGTTACGGAGTCAAACGGCCCGAGGATGCTGTTATTGGACCCCGCGACAAGTCCCCCGTAGTCGACGAAGGTTTGTTCTTCGCCCAGAATCAGGTCGTGCGAGCCGGTCTGTGCGTGTGAGCCACCATTCTCGTCGTAGCCGATGACGATGTTACCCGCGCCATTGGTCGAGGCCGTCTTGCCTTCGCCATTGACGACCTGCACATTCACACCCGAGAACTGGATCGTCGGCTTGCCGTCGACGCCTTTTTCGAGGTAGTTCATATGCGACAGCAGAGCTGGATCGGGGACCGTGACGGCCTTGTATTTGACCGGTTTGGTTCCTTTCGATGGACATTCGCCTTTCGTATTGGTCGAGAGGACCGGTTTGCTTGCTGCTTCCGGAACGCAGATAGTCGTAGACGTTTCCGCCCACGCCGACGCCGTAATCGTCAAGAATGCCATCACGAGCATCGTGCTCACAACACCCAAGCGTCTCATTGGGAAACCCCCATCTTCAAGATTGGCGCGAGCAACGCGCCCGCGCTCGGCCAGAAACGGAAACTACACTACACACGCACATCCGAATAGTCGCTAAGTTCGTGTTACTGAAGCGATGTGGCGGCGACATTTTCGCGGTCGTGAGGGCAAGACGGCGGGCACGAGACGTCGCAGACGATCGCAGCGGACGAGGACCAGGTCGGATATGTGGCAAAGCAAGCGCTTCCGCTTCGCCCGGCTCAAGCGGGCGTGTGCCGAGCGTCAAGCGACGCGCCCGGAAGTCGTCCGACGCGGTAGCAACGGGTCCGCCCGCGAGACGCTCGCTCAGGTCTGAAGGCAGCGGTCCGGGTTCCCACAGGATCACGACCGCAGACCGGGCCGCCAAGGTGGCATCTATGGCAACCGCTTGTCTGCGAATGCCAGCTGGTTGACTTAACCATGACCTTGCGTAATGGTCGGCGCTACAGCGCGCTTGGCCGCGCCGTCAACGAATTTGAGGAGGGTTGATTGAGAGTGTTCAGGGCTCTGGGTCTTCGAGCAGGTCTGACCGTTGGGCTGGTGTCGGTGCTGTTGTGCGGGTCGTCTTTTCTCGTGGTGTCCCGCGCGGTATCGGCATCCGCTGCGACGTCGCAGGTGAGGTGCCTGCCGCCATCGCGAACCTGCCTTTCGGGCGGCACCTCAAACCAGAGCCTTGCGCCCACTCAAGTGCAGTCGGGCGGGACCAGCGTGCCTTTGAAGAGCAAACTGGCGGGAACGGGCGGCACCAAGACCCTGATCTATGGTCTCGGCGATAACGCAAGTGGCTGCCCCGATCCCACCGGACCTGGATGCCAAGTCCAGTTCCTTCAATCGACCCTGGAAGCGGATGGCTATGCCGTCGACTATTCCTCGACGCTGCCGGCTGACATATCGCAGTACAAGGTGATTTGGCAGCTTGGCTCCCCGACGAGCATCTTTGAAGTGCTGCCTCCCGGAGATATCCCACGTCTTGTCAGCTTTGCTCAGGGAGGAGGCGGGCTATTCCTTACGGGCGAGTATCACGGCTGTTGCGGCATTGACGCTAGCGATAGCTCCATCGTGCAGGGAGTTCTGCCGAGCGGAAACGGCATCCAAGTCGATGACGGCAGCGTATTCGGCTCTGGTCCGGCCCAAGTCAACCCAAGCGTTGCCGGCGGCGTTGCGAAGACACCTAATCAGCTTTCCACATGGACGTTCGCCGGTAGCGGAGCGATGGGTGGCGTTCCCCCCAAGAATCAGTTCACGACGTACTCGGGCCACGTAACGGGAGCTGTCTGGCCACGAACCAGTTCTCATGGACCGCTAGCGCTTTTGATGGACTCAGACTGGCTATCGCCCGGATATCGTGACGACACCTCGGCCGCTGCGATGATTCAGAATCTCGAGGACTTCCTCGCGAACACAGGCTCAAGCCCCAAGACTAAGACATCGACCCACAAGTACTGCGCACCTCAGATTGAGCCTCAGGTGATAGGAACATCAGAAGTAAAATTCAAGCCGTGTATGACCGTGACGACTGCCCACAACGGCCTTTCCGCTTCCTCCGTATCTCTCGTTCCGCCAGCGAACACAACCAAGGCGGGTGGATGCCCGTCGTTCATTGCCCATGTCGATTCGTCCCTGGTATGCAACGTTTCGGGTTCCGGTAGCTACGCAAACGGAACGGGGGTAACGGACTACGTGAATATGGAACTTGCCTGGGACAATTCAACGCCAGCTGGACCTATCATCGTCACATTGCTGGAGTGGGACACGATGACCCTGTCGGTCACGACAAACGCGAAGGGCCAGGGCCAAGCGTCGAGCGTAGTGACGTATGTCTCTAGCGAAACGATCACCAGCTGACGAAGCGACCATGGTTACAGCTACCTGCTGCGCCACAGCGCGTTCAGTGACGCGTGGCGGTAGCAACCCGAGCGGCCGCGAGGCACGGGTTGACGGCCCCTTCGCCTAAGGGATCACCCGCGCTGCGCACCGATCGGACCCGGCAGGGGCATATCAAGGACAGCTTCGCCCTCCTGGACCGCGTCGTCCCACCGTCGGGACCGATAGTCAGCGTCAGCTGAGCACCGAAACCGGTCAGGTTTCGTTCGGGGTGCTGCGTGGGGCTCTCGCGGGGGCGCGTAGCAGCCGGGCAACGGGGGTGGGGAACCACCAGTTCCAGTCGCCCAGCAGTGAGACGAGGGAGGGCAGCAGCAGCGCTCGTACGACCGTGGCGTCGAGCAGGATTCCTGCTCCCAGTCCGGTTGCGAGCATCTTGATGTTGGTGTTCGGCGCGGAGGCCAGCGAGGCGAATGCCAGGAACAGGATCAGCGCCGCGCTCGTCACCAGGCGCCCGGTGCGACCCAGGCCGATTATGAGTGACTGGTCGGTGGAGCCCGTGCGGTCGTACTCCTCGCGCACGCGCGCGAGGATGAACACCTCGTAGTCCATCGACAGGCCGAAGAGGAAGGCGAACACGAGGATCGGCACCCAGAACACGATCGCGCCCGTCGCGGGGATCCCGAAGATGAGGTTCGAGCCGTGGCCCTCCTGCCAGAACCACGTCATCAGGCCAAAGGCCGCAGCCATCGAGATGAGGTTGAGCACCACCGCCTTGACAGCCAGCACGACCGAGCGGAAGGCACGCGCCAGCACCAGGATGGTGAGCAGTGCGATGACGGCAAACATCAGCGGGAAGTTGCCGAACACCGCGTGCTGGTAGTCGAGCAGGGTTGCTCCCACGCCTGCGATGCCGATCACGCCGGGGCGCCCTTCCAGGGCGCGGCGCGCGGCGCGGAGCGGGTCGAGCGTGGTGGAGTTGACGGTCTCCTGTCGGGGGATGCCCACGACGATGCTCGTGCCCGCGCGGTTGCTGTCGGGAGCGTCCGAGCGCAACGCGTCGGCCATCCCGGGGACCGCTGCCAGGCGCGTGCGCACAGCTTGCGCCTGGTCCGAGCGGACCAGCACTTCAAGCGGCGTGATCGCACCGGTTGCCATGCCGCCCGCGCGCAGTCGTTCGTAGCCCACGTGCGCCGGGCCGGTGTGCGCCTGCGCGCTCGCGCTCGTTTCGCCCGTCGTCAGGCTGAAGAGCGGCACGATCAAAACCACGAGGATCGCGATCGCCGCTCCCGCGGCCAGCCAGCGGTGACGCACCACCATGCGCGTCCACGCCGTCCATCCCCTGCTCGCCTCCTGCTCGTGGCGGATGCGCGGCCAGTCCACGCGCGGCCCCACCCCACCGAGCAGCGCCGGCAGCAGCGTCAGCGCCACGAACGTCGAGACGAACGGGATCAGCATTCCGCCGTAGCCCACCGAGCGCAGCCCCGGGACGGGCAGCACGATCAGGGCGAGCAGGCCGATCGCCACGACCAGGCCCGAGAGCACCACCGCGCGCCCGGCGGTGCTCATTGCCGCCACCACCGCGTCGTGGTTCTCGCGCCCGTGCGCGCGCTCCTCGCGCCAGCGCGTGACGATCAACAGCGAGTAGTCGATCGCCACCCCCAGACCGACGAGCGAAATGAGGTACTGCACGATGAAGGACACGTCAGCGATATAGGTCATCCCCAGGATCACCAGCAGCGTGGTGAGGATCGCCACCGCCGCGATCAGCAGCGGGAGGAAGGCCAGCAGCGACGCGAACACGAATGCCAGCACCGCCAGAGCGCCGAGACCGCCGAAGATCGTCTCCAGGAACACACCCGGCCCACCCGATTCTCCGCCGTTGGCGAGCTGCGTCAGGCCCGTCAGCTGGCTGCGCGTTCCCGGCGGCAGCGCCGCCGCCAGCACCAGGTTGGCGCGCTGCGGGATCTTGCTGGTGCCGAAGGTCTTCTCCAGCGGGGTGAACATCAGCAGATAGGTGGTGCGGCCGTCCCGGGTGATCATGCGCTGCCCCTCGGTGTTGGCGAAATCGACCACGCGCACCCCCGGGACACTCGCGCGCATCCTCGCCACCGCCGCGACGATCTGCCCCCGCTCGCCCAGCACAGTGTGGCCTGCCGGGACCGTTAGCACCGCTAGCGACGGCGGCTCCAGCCCGCCGTTGTCGTAGAGGCGGGCGATCTCCAGCGAGGTCTCATACCCCGGCTGGCCTGGCAGTGAGAAGTCCGACGACAGGCGCTTGGACACGTGCGAGGCGCCCGCGGCACTCGCGAGGAACACCACCAGCCACGCGACCATCACCAGCCGGCGGTGCGCCAGCACAAATCGCGTCAAGCGCGCGATCCCCGCCCGCTCATCGATCGCTGAGCCGGGACCGGACCCTCCCGCCGCCTGCGCCCCCGCGCGATGCCGGACTGAAGGTTCATCGTCGTAAGCGGGCAGTTTGGGCATCTGGACTCGTGACACTATTGATTCCCGACATTGAACCGCCCCGGAAAAGTTCGAGCCTGATCTGACTATGTAGCTCGATGCTGCCTGGAATCGTCCGGCTACCTGGCCACGCAAACGGGTCGGATGCGCTGCTCGCGTTCATCCCCGGCAGGTTCGCTACTCGCGGGCGCGCGGGCGCCCTACAGCGGTGGGACCTGCGCATTCACTGTCTGAGCCCCACCGTGGTACAGACGACTACCGTCCAGGCACCCGCTACCGAAGAAGAACTGGATGCTGTCGGATTTGACGTTGTTGTAACTCGTGTACATCGTCACGTGACCCGGCGTCCCGACCTTGCATTTGGAGTCCGTGCTCGAGATGACCTTTATAGGAGCCTTGATGACGTTGCCCGGATAGCCCCACATGACGGCAACGTGTGAGTGGTAAAGAATGCGCGGCCCGAGCCTCACCGACATCATGCGGCCAGACTGACCGCCACCGTCGAGTGTTTGACAAATTTTGCCGGAGATCCAGTTGGCGTTCAGGTTGATGTCCCCCCAACCGTGCGAGGAGCCGCTGACCCCGTGCTTGAACGACTCCCTAGCGTGAAATCCCCACGGCGGGATGCCGCTGCCGGGCGGTATCCCGTTCCCTTCATAAGGAACACACCATGGGCCGCCGTTTGCTTCTGCGGCGCCGACTTCGGCCCTCAGCCCCGCGAGGAGCACCGAACAGGCGACAACGCACGCGCACATAACCCAAAGAAACTGTGGACGCCGGGTCACGCGCGGAGCCTATCGCAGCCGCCAACCGCTGGCGCCAAGTCGTAGCGCACAGGCGCTCGGCTACGCTTCGGCGCGTGGAGCTGCAGCGACGCATTGCGGAGGGGACGGGTGCGTTCTTGCTCTTCGCGCTAACGCCACCGCGCCTGACGACCGACCCGGAGCACGCCCGTCAGATCGCCGCGAAGACGCTCGAGCGCCTGCGCCCCGTGGGCATCGACGGCCTCGTGCTCTACGACATTGATGACGAGAGCGACCGCAATCCCGAGGAACGGCCCTTTCCGTTCCTGCCCACGATGGACCCCGCCGACTACCTCGCTCGCGATCTCGTCGGCTTGGAGGTACCCGCAATCGTGTACCGCGCTGTCAGCAAGTACCCGGAGCAACAGCTTCAGTCGTGGCTCAGCGAACAGGACCCAACCCGGGCGCTGTCGGTGTTCGTCGGTGCGTCGTCCCGTGGAAAGCCGGTCGCGACCTCTCTGCCGCGGGCCTACGAACTACGGAGTGAGGTGCGCCCGGATCTCCTGCTCGGAGGTGTGGCGATCCCAGAGCGCCACGCGCGCGGAGGCACGGAGCACCTCCGTCTGCTTGCGAAGCGGGCTGCAGGTTGCTCGTTCTTTGTCACCCAGATCGTCTATGACATCAACGCCGCCAAGGATCTGGTCTCCGACTATCACTACGAGTGCGCCGCTCGCGGCCTCAAGCCGGCGCCGATCGTCTTTACGTTCTCGGTCTGCGGGTCGGTGAAGACACTGGAGTTCGTTCAATGGCTCGGTGTGGATGTGCCGCGCTGGATCGAGAACGAGCTGCGCCACGCGGAGGACACCCTCGAAGCGTCCTACGAGCAAGCCGTCGCTACGGCCGTCGAGCTGATCGCATTCTGCCGGCGCGTCGGCGTCCCATTCGGGATCAGCGTCGAGAGCGTCTCAATCCGCCAAGTCGAGATCGACGCCTCCGTCCGCCTCGCAACCCGGCTACAGGCGGAGTTACGTCGCTAATCCGCACCACCCGCATCGCAGGTGGGGCAAGCCACCCGGCCACACCGCGCTGTCCGCGGCAACGAGGCACGACGCACTTCGCAACCCTGCTGCCGCCTCCGGCGACAAGCGCCAACGACCAAGGGTCCACCGCGCACGACGGCTCGACTGCGGTCTCAGGTGTGCGCGCCGCTACCCCTTGCGCTTGCGCTTGCGCGACGTGGGCCTGCCGACCTTCACCGCCGCGAGCCTCCCCGTCGCCGACCGTCCCGCCAGCAGGTTCGGCCCTCCCCTGCCCTTCACCGTCACCGTGAAGCTCTCGAACGGCAGCACGTTCGTCAGCACCACCGAGCGGTGCCTCGCGGCGGCGGTCAGGGTCTCGAGCCGCCCGTCGCTGCCGCGCACCGTGATCGCGTAGCCGCGCGCGCCCGGCGCGGCGCCCCAGCTCACCAGCGCCGTCAGCCCGCGCCGAACGATCCGCACCCGCCCCACGCGCCCCGCTCTCCCGGCGGCCGGCGCGGTGTAGCGCCCGACCGTCAGCTCGCGCACGGGCATGCCTTCCGCGTTCAGCACGTAAACCACGATCCTCCGTGACCGCGAGATCGCGTCCTGGGGCGTGAACCGCAGCGTCCCCGCCGAGCGGCTCGCCGTGCCGAGCACGTGCGTGCTGTCGCGGCCGCGTTCCACGAACCGCACCTTCGTACCAGGCACGTAGTGGCCGATCTTGTAGCTCAGCGACCACCTCGATCCATGCGCGTGCTTCACCTTCACCCGCACCGTCGCCGGCGGCGCGTCCGCCGCGACTTCCAGCTTCTGCAGCGGCGGAGCGCCGGCCGTGCTCTGCACGCGCCACGTACCGCCGCCGGGGTGCTTCAGCAGCACGAGCACCTGGTTGTGATCCGGCGCGATCGCCGCGATGAACTGGCCCGGCACCGACACGATCTGCCCCGGCGCGGCGGGCGTCGTGTACGTCTGCCCGCCCGGCGCGATCAGCGTCACCACCGGCGTGCCCGTGGTAGACGTCAGCCGCAGCTCCTGGCCGAACTGGCCCGAGGGCAGGGTGAACGTGTCGGCCGCGCCCTGCGCCGCCGCCGTCAGCGCGTCGCTCGGCGCGGATATACCGCTCCAGCCCGAGTGACTGTGGTGTGGGAACCTCAGCGCTTCGCCGACGAAGCCACCGGAGTGCGTCACGAGCGGTTTCTGCTTGTACTGTTTCAGCTGGTCTGAGCAGTTGCTGAAGCCGAACAGGCCTCCGTCGATGTTGCCGTCGGAGAAGCGGTAGCGGCCCTGGATCCCAAAGCCTCCGGCGCTGAGACAGCCTGCGATGTACTGGTTGTTCACCAGCGCCGCCGCTTCCGCGCTGATTTCCCACAGCTTCACGTACACGTTGCCTTCCGCCTGCCACAGGCCGCTCGCGGGTTCGTCCCAGAAGCCGATGTTGCCGCCCACCTTCACGACTGGGTTTTCCGAGGAGAACGGGATGTGCAGGTCGATGTTCAGCTGCGCGTCGATGTAGCCGTCGGAGTACACGTCCGCCGCGAGCGTCGCGATCTTGTCGTCGTCCAGTTCGAGCTGGCCCTGGCCGCCGAAGAAGCCCAGTTCGGTGCCGCTCGCTTCGCGGTACTTGAACGACAGCGTCAGCTCCAGCTGCGTCGCGACGCTCGCGCCGAGCGTCCCGCCGAAGGAGAACGGTTCCACCCCGATCGAGCCGCCGAGCTTGTTCAACGCCACGCCCGGGTAGATCGGGATGCCGGGCGGCGGCGCCACGAACACGAGCGACGCCGAGTGGAACTGGCCTTTCTTGAACGCCAGTTCCGCTTCCAGCGACGGTTCGCCGAGCGGACCGAACACGATCGTGCCTTCGGCCTGCCACGTGTCGCGCTTGGATTCTTCCGGCGCGCTCGGGAAGTAGTACGCGAACGACGCTTTCTTCACCGTGAAGATCCCCTCCAGGCCCGCTTCCGGCACGGTGAACTTCAGCGAGTTGAGGTTGATCCCCGTTTCCGGGTCCGCCTCGATCTCGAGCGCACCGGTCGCTTCGAAGATCCCTTTCAGCGTCAGCCCCACCTGCACGTCCAGCAGCGCCTGCCCTTTGTTCGTCAGGTACACCACCACCTGCCCCGTCAGCGGGAAGTTGCCCGGCAGCGTCGCGCACGCCGTGTTTTCGTGAGCCGGCGGGCAGCAGCCCGCCTTCTTGCTTTCTTTCGCCGGGCATTCGCGGCCCACCCCGAACGCCATCAGCAGCGTCTTCGAAGTCGCTTCGCCCGCGGCGCGTGCCCGCGGTGCGCGGAAGCTGTGGTTGATTGGGATCTTCAGGCTTGAGAGCCCACTGTGGGCGGTGAGCTGGACCGGTTCGCTTTCCAAATCACGCGAGCCGAGCGTCACGTCGCCGAGCGGCGTGTTCAGCAGCTCGATGCTCACCGACGAGCCCGACAGCAGCGTCTGCGTGCCGGCGATCGCGATGTCTTTGACAGTCTGGATCTTGAAGATCCCGAAGCCACCTCCCTGCGGGGCGAGCACCATGCCGTTCAGCTCGAGCTGCTTCGTCGCGATCACGTAGCCACCGCCGGGGAGTTTCTGGATGCATTCCGCCACGATCCGCGCGTCGCCTTCTTCGAACGTCGGCATGCACGGCCCCTGCCCGCCGTCCGCCGGCGGGATCGCGCTCGCCACGCTCCCGATCGTCACGCCGAATTTCGAGCTCGAGCTCTGCCCGCCGGAGTTCGTCACCGTCAGGCCGATCGTGTGGACGCCAGGCGCGAGGATCACGTGCGCCGTCGAGTTGGTGCCGGTGCTCGTGTCGATCTTGCCGTCGCCGTTCAGGTCCCAGTCGTAGGAGATGATCCTGCCCGACCCGGGCTGGGAGCCCGCGCCGCTGAGCGTCAACGCCTGGCCGGGGCCGGGGTTGGGGGTCTGCAGCGAGATCGACGAAGACGGCGGTGGAGGAGTCGTGCTCGTGGTGGTCGTCCCGCCGCCTTCTTCGCCGCCGGATTTTTCGCTCACCTGTTCGAAGCTGAGGTTGTCTATCCCGATCGACGGGCTGCTCGCTTTGGCGGTGCGGATCATGAAGTAGCTGACCTGCTGGCCGCTCCCCAGCACCAGCGCGATGCTCCGCCACGTCGTCGTGACGGCTTCGACCTTGCCGCTCGCCACTTCTTTGCCAGTGCTGTCGTAGCCGACCAACTCCACTTCCACGCCCGGCGTACCCACCGTGAGGTTGCGTACCTCGACCGACAGCGCGCCGCGCGGATGGCCGAGCAGAGCGCCGTAGGTCCCTCTGAACGGCGTGCCGCCACCGGGACACGCGGGCAGCACCGCGTAGTTCTTCGGCGACGCGGCCGGCACTTTGCTGACTTCTTCCGACTGCACCGTCGGTGGACCGCAATCGCCTTTGCCCGGCGAGATCTGCCCGAATTCCGTGGCTTTGCCCAGCTTCAAGCCCTGAGCTTCGTACTGGTTCGTGACGATCGCTTCCGCCGCGAGGTTGTCGAATCCCACTTCCGTTTCAGCCCCGAACGCCACCCCGCTCGCACCCAGTCCGGAGATCGCGAGTAGCGCGAGCAGCACCAGACACAGCGGCGCGGCTCTCCTAAGAGCGCCTCGCGCAGACGATCGGGCGTGCCCCCCGGCGTTCATCGCGGCGAGGATCGCACCTGCGAGGCACGAATGTCAACCTCTGCGGACGGGTGGATGTCATGACCCCTGGGAGTAGCTCGGTGTTTGCGCGATCATCTGCGTATGCCGCTGCTCGCCGTCAAGCTCCTGCTCGCACCGAGCTTCGTCGTCGGCGCGTCGCTGGCCGCGCGCCGCTTCGGCTCGAGGATCGGCGGGCTGATCGCGGGGCTGCCCGTCGTCGCCGGGCCGATCCTGCTCGTCTACGCCCTCTCGCACGGACGCGCGTTCGCCGCCGGCGCCGCCGCGGGGACGCTGCTCGGGCTCGTGTCGCTGATCGCGTTCGTCGTCGTCTACGCGCACCTCGCCGGGCGCGTGTACTGGGCCGTCGGCATGCTCGCCGGCTGGCTCGCGTTCGCGCTCTCCACGCTCGTGTTCAGCGCCTTCACCATCCCCGCCGGGGCGGCGCTCGCGATCGCGGGAGCGGGCCTGGTCGGCGGCCTGACCCTTCTCCCCCACCCCACGGTGGAGCCACGCGAGCACCCCACGCCGCCGGCCTGGGACCTGCCTGTGCGGGCCGCGTGCGCGCTCGCGCTCGTGCTCACGCTCACGGCGGTCGCCGGCTGGCTCGGACCGCAGCTGAGCGGCCTGCTCGCACCGTTCCCGATCATCGCCACCGTGCTCGCCACCTTCACCCACAACCAGCGCGGCACCGACGAGCTGTTGCGCCTGCTGCGCGGCCTCGTCAGCGGCTTCGCCGCGTTCGCGCTGTTCTGCTTCGCGCTCGCTATCGCGCTGCGCCACATGAGCACCGCGTCCGCGTTCGCCCTCGCCACCGCGGTCGCTCTCGCCACACAGCTTGCCGCGTTCGCGCTCATGCGCGGAAAGCCCGCGCCGGAGGCCCTGCCCGAGTACTAGCGCAGCATGTCCGACGACGTTCAGCGGACACAGGCTGCGGGTAGGCTCTCTGGGTGGAGAGAGGCTTGATCGAGCGCGTGGATGGGTGGGCAGGTCAGGGGATCGAGGCCACGATCGGCTCGCATCACCGGCGCCGGCTGCGCCGCATTGGGCATCTCTATCAGCTCGAGCCTCCGGCCGACGGATCGCTGTGGGCGGCCGGGGCTTCGCCGCCGCGCGAGGGCTGCGCGCTGGAGGTGCTGATCGACGGCGCCGAAGCGCTGCCCCGCATAGCCGAGGCGCTCGGGCAGGCGCGCTCGCACGTGCACATAGCCGGCTGGCACATCACCCCTGATTTCGGCCTGACGCGCGACGAGGGGGCGTCCAGGCTGCGCGACCTGCTCGGCGAGCTGGCCGAGCGCATGGAGGTGAGAGTGCTGCTGTGGGGCGGCGCGCCAGTGCCCGTCTTCACGCCCGCACGGGCGGCGGTTCGCCGCGTACGCGAGGAGCTGATCCGTGGCACTCGGGTCCAATGCGCGCTCGACTCCCACGAGCGCCCAATGCACTGCCATCACGAGAAGCTCGTGATCATCGACGGCGAGCTCGCGTTCGTCGGGGGGATCGACCTGACATCGCTCGGAGGCGACCGCTTCGACACCCCCGATCACCCGATGCGCTCGCGGCTGGGATGGCACGACGCCGCCAGCCTGCTCCGAGGGCCCGCGGTGACCGATGTGGCCGCCCACTTCGCGGCACGCTGGCACGAAGCCGCAGGCGAGCGGCTCGATTCAACACCCCCGCCCGCGCCCGCGGGCGAGCTGAAGATCCAGGTCGTGCGGAGCGTCCCCGAGAACATCTACGAGTTCCTGCCCGACGGCGAGTTCTCGATCCTCGAGGCCTACACCCGCGCCCTGCGCTCCGCTCGCAAGCTCGTCTACCTGGAGAGCCAGTTCCTGTGGTCCGCGCAAGTGGTCGAGATCCTCGCCAGCAAGCTTCGCGAGCCGCCGAGCGAGGACTTTCGGGTGGTCGTGCTGCTGCCCGCGCGGCCCAACAACGGGGCGGACACGACGCGCGGCCAGCTGGGGGTGTTGGCTCGCGCCGACGATGACGCCGGGCGCTTTCTGGCAACGACGATCTCAGCCCGCAGCGGTGGGCTCAGCGGGCCACTGTACGTTCACGCCAAGATCGGGATCGTCGACGACGTCTGGCTGACCATCGGCTCGGCGAACCTCAACGAGCACTCGTTCTTCAACGACACCGAGATGAACGTCGTGACGTGTGATCCCGCCTTCGCGCGCGAGACCCGCCTGCGGCTCTGGGCCGAGCACTTGGAGCGTCCACTGGAGCAGGTCTCCGGAGAGCCGGTCGGAGTGATCGACGGGCTATGGCGTCCGATCGCTCGTGAACAGCTCGAGCGCCGCAAGCGCGGCGAACCCCCGACCCACCGACTGCAAGAGCTCCCCGGCGTCTCGCGCCGCTCGATGGGGCTGCTCGGGCCCCTTGACAGCCTGCTCGTCGACGGCTGAATCTGGCGCCGTCGTGCTATTCAATGCCAATGAGCCCTCGCCCGCCCTCCTCTGACGGGAGCCAGTCTCGCCGGAGAGGTCCTTCGGTGGGGGTGCGCGTTGCTGCCTCCGCGGGGGCCGGCTCGCTTGGCGCGCTGGTCGTCGCGATCGTGGGTCCGTGGTGGCTGATTCCCCTTTCCGGCTGGGACCTTGCGGCGTTGCTCTTTGTGAGCTGGATGTGGCACTCCCTGTGGCCCCTGGATGCGGCAGGCACCGCCAAGCAGGCGAGACGGGAGAATCCGCGCCGCGCCGCCGCCGATGCGCTGCTGCTCAGCGCGAGCGTTGCCAGTCTTATCGCGGTGGGGCTCGTGCTCGTGCGCGCCAGTCACAGCAGCGGCCTGGACAAGGGACTGCTCGTAGGCCTCAGCGTCGCCAGCATCGTTCTCGCCTGGAGCGTCGTTCACACCGTCTACAGCCTGCGCTACGCCAAGCTCTACTACGAAGGCACAGCGGGGGGTGTCGACTTCAACGCGGAGGGAGCGCCCTGTTACATCGACTTCGCGTACCTCGCTCTCACAATCGGAATGACCTTCCAGGTCTCAGACACCAACCTGAAGACCACCAACATCCGTCGGACAGCCCTGCGCCACGCGCTGCTCTCCTACGCGTTCGGGACGCTCATCATCGCAACCACCATCAACCTGATCGCCGGGCTGACCAAGTAAAGACCGGCGTTTCCTGCGGCGCTAGCGGTAGCTGCGGCCGAGCAGCCGCATGATCAGTCCGCCGATGCAGAGATAGACGATCGCGGCGATGCCCCAGTTGACAGCGATAGCGACGTTGGCGCTGTGGAAGCTGAACATGCCATCGAACGGGCCGGCGAGCCAGCGCGCCCAGCTATGAACTTCCGAGACGATGCTGTTGGCCGGATTCGCCTTGAGTACCACCAGCAGAATCCCCGCGATGATGATCAACACGACGATGCTCACAACGAGCTGAACGACGCGCGCCAACAGGCCCACGCCCTGCCCGAACACACCGACACCGCCGGCTTCGCGTCGGCCTTGCCGGCGTGACGCTTCGACCGGCCGACCATTCGGATCGACTTCGGAAGCAGGAACCCCTGCTGGCCTGGCTCTAAACATGAGAGGAACCTCCTGTTGGTCTCCGATCCTTCCGGGCGACGCCCGGAGGGTGGTGCAGAGGACCTATTCGCGAAGGCGGCGCTACGCCGACGGAGCATTCCCAATCTGATGCGGCGGAAGCACGCACAACCAGTTTCGCAACCAGCTTTCCGCGTGCTCTTCAAGAGCGTACCGCACTTGGAGGCACGAACGAACACGTTCGATCCATAGGGTGTTCAACAGACCCTGACCAGCGAATCCGAGAAAAGGAGCCAAGATGGGCTTTGACCAATACCACGAGCCGGCTGGCGAGCTGTCGGCGAAGACACGCACGTTTGCTCGCATGTGCGCCTCACTGACGGAGGAGGCCGAGGCCATCGGCTGGTACGAGCAGCGACTTGCGGTCGAGAGCAACGAGGACGCAAAGGCGATTATGGCGGACGCTCAAAAGGAGGAGTTCAAGCACTTCTCGATGGATCTCGAGTTCTTGCTACGCCAGACTCCCGTATGGCGCGAAATCGCCGAAGGTGTCCTGTTCAAGGACGGAGACATCGTGAAACACGCGGACGACGCCGAGGGAGCCGCTGACTGAACAGGTTCGCCTGATGCGTGCCCCTACGAGGTCGCCGCAGCCATCTGAGTCTGAGCGCGATGGGTACACGGAATCAAACCCGGACGCCACGATCCGTCGGGCCTGTCTACGCGCCTCCGGTCGCGAACAGGGCGACTGCGGCGATCAGCATGAGTCCGGTCGTCGCCCAGCCGAGCCAGCGGGCGAGCGCACCGTTGATGCTCTCGCCCATGATCGCGCGGTCTGAAGAGACGCGCATCACCACGATCAGAAATGGCCCCGCGGTCACGCCGTTGATGATGGCCACCAGGACGAGCAGCTTGATCGGATTCACGCCGAGCAGGCTGAGCGCCATGCCGCCGATCGTGCCGACGGCGCACAGTCCGTAGAACACCGGCGCTTCGCGTAGAGAGTTGGAAAAGCCGGCTCCCTTGCCGACCAGTCCCGCCATCGCAGCTGAGCCCGCGCCGGCAAGCACCGGGATGGCGAGCATGCCCGAGCCGATGAAGCCGAGCGCGAACACGTAGGAGCCGATCTGGCCACCCAAAGGGCGCAGCGCTTCCGCCGCTTGATCCGGGGAGGAGATGCTCACGTGATGCATGCGCCCGACCGTCGCTGCAGTCGCTGTGATGATGGCGAACATCACAATGTTCGAGAACGCCATGCCGGTGAACACGTCAAGGCGGCTCATCAGTTGCTTTGACTTTCCCGCACGCTGACCGCGGAGGCGCAGCGGCACCGGCTCCTCGCCGCCCAACCGCTCCTCTCGCATCTCCTCGACACGGTGCATGGCCTGCCAGAAGAACAGATACGGTGAGATCGTCGTGCCGAGCACTGCGACCAGCAGCGCGATGTAGGCCGACGAAAGCTGTACGTGCGGGATCACCGTGTTCACGGCCACCGTCCCCCACGGGATGTGAACGAGCAGGAGCACCGCCACGTAGGCCAGCAGCGCGGCACAGAGCACCTTGAACACGCGGGCGATCAACAGGAACGAGCCGGCAGCCAGAACCACAGTGATGCTCGCACCCGCGACGAGAGACCACACAGCGCCCGGTCCCGCGTGCAACAGGTGCATGCCCTGCCCAACCGCGACAAGATCAGCAGCAATGTTCAGCGCGTTCGCGACGACCAGAACCGCGATCAGCACCCCGATCACGGCCTGCCAGACCCGGCCGAAATGGACCGTGATCAACTCGCCGAGAGTCTTGCCCGAGGCAAGAGCGGTACGGTCGCATATCTCCTGAATCCCCATCATCAGCGGGAGCGTCAGGAGTGCGACCCACAGCATCGAAAACCCGAACCGGGCACCCGCCTGCGCGTAGGTGGCGATGCCAGACGGGTCATCATCCGATGCGCCCGTGATCAGACCCGGCCCGAGCGCTCGAACATACGCCCGCACTCCCGTCGCGCCCACGAACTCCCGGTCTGGACCGGATGCCGGCTCGAACTCACCCCGCGCATCCGAGGTCGCTGCAGAGTCTCCCACGCGCGACATATCGCCTTTCGTGGAAGGACCCTCTATCTCCTAGAGGCGGCTTCGTCGACCCCGGTAGGGACCCACGAACAGCAGCGCAACCACAACGAGAAGCAGAAGAACGAGCGGGCTTATGAAGGCGCCGCCGGCGAGGCTGAGAATGACCAAGACGATGATGAGCAGCAGAAGCAGATCCATGAAAGACCTTTCGTTTGAAGGTTCTAAGCGACCATTTCTATGGCGGGCGCCTCCGCCGGGTCGAGCTCGAATGTCTCCACCTCGTCGCAGACGCCGGTCAGCGCCAACAGACGGTCGATGTGGGCGGGCCCGCGCACCAGGATCAGCCGGCCGCCTGCTTGCCGAGCCACGCGAGCGGCATCGAGGATGACATGAACGCCAGCGCTGTCCATGAAGGTCAGCTCGCGCAGGTCGAGCATGACCAAGCGAGCACAGAGGGCTTCCCGCAAAGTCTGCGCAAGTTGCGGCGCGGTCGCGAGATCCAGTTCACCGGCCGCATGAACCCAGGCCGCACCGGAGCCGCCTTGATTCCATGTGCAGACGAACGGCGAGGGCCCTACATAACTGCTTGCTGCTGTGAGGCTGGTGAGGACCGGGGCTTGAGGCATATGAACCTTCCTCGCGGGTTGCATTGAGCGAACGCCGGAAGTCAGGTCGTGTTGCCGGTCCCCGAGGAGGCCAACCGCAGTAAATGCCCTCTACTCAGCGACGATAGCGCCGATCGGGCGAAGATGCAACCGCCCGCCGCGTCCTCCGTTCAGCCGGGAGAGGAGGTCGAGTCGCTGGCCGGGATCTCGTGCGCGTCAAGGAGGTCTGTGGGAGCGAGTATGAACACCTCGCACATCAGGTCGGGGTCCTGCTGGTTTCCGCTCATGAAGCCGATCACCTTGCGTCCGGTCGCGTCTTCGATCACGCGAGCGAACCGGTCGCGCATGACCTCCTGGAACTCCATGCGCTGCTGGATCACGGCGTGGCCACGGCCGCCGTCCAGCAGCGTCTCCTCGACGCGCGAGAAGCCGCCGCGTAGCACGCACACCACCAAGTCGTCCTCGTAGTAGGACTTCGCGCGAGTCGGTCCTCGCCCGTAGAACTCCTTCAGAAGCGCGACCATGCCGTCCGAGATGGCCGTGAGCACATCACCATGAGTGCCTCTGCTGCTCTGGATATGTGGCGGGCTAATCGTTGACCTACTGCTTGGCTTGCCGAGGGGAGCTCCCACCGATCCTAGCCCAACAGAACCCACGGGTGCCAGCCGCGAGGGACGAAAAGCAAGCAGGATCTAGCTGGGAACGCTCCCGCGCGCCAGCTGATGGCGGATGCGGTCGCGCGTCTCCGCGAAGCGGGTGGCCTCGTAGGCGATCAGCAGGCTGAGAAGCGCCGCGAGCGCCCCCAGGGTCGCCAGCGAGGGTGGCTTCAGTGCCACCTCGACCAGCAGCATCGCGCCCAGCACGACCGCGCAGAAGAGACGCTGCCGGTTGAGCGTGTGGATGTTGCGCCACCTGAACGCCACGTGCGCGAGCAGGTACATCGCTCCCCCGCCCAGCATCGCCGTGGCCGTCACCACGCCGAGCGGATCGCCGACGTGCTCGAGCGTCCGTTTCATGCCGACCGCCACCAGCGCGATCCCCGCGACCATCGGCAGGTGCAGGAAGGAGTAGGAGTCGCGCGCGATCTCGTTTCGCTCGCGACCTTCCTCGGCTTTCAGCAGCCGCCGTTCGGCCACGATCGCGACCACGTCGAAGTACAGCCACCACAGCGCGCCCGCGACCGCCGTGCCGAGCACCGCGGCGGCGATCACGCCCGCGTCGACCCCCGCGCTCGCGCCCGCGCCGATCGCCGCGACCGACTCTCCCAGCGCGATGATGATGATCGCGCCGTGGCGCTCCGCGAAGTGGCTCGGCACGATTTTCCAGCCGTCCGCGCCGAACAGCAGCGGGCCGCCCGTGTCGAGCACCAGCGCGAGGCCCCACACGCCGAGCTGCACCACGCCGCCGAAGAACGACGCGACCACCAGCAGCCCCACGCCCAGCGCGGTGCTGCCCGCGAGGCCGAGCACCGAGTGGCGCAGCTCCGCGTCCTCGCGGCTCGCGAGCATGAACAGCGCGATGTGCGCGGTGCGCACCACGCCGTACGCGAGCGCGAACAGCAGCGCGTCCTCGCCGAAGGTCCGCGGCACGCACAGCGCCGCCACCAGGAACGCCGCCATCGCCGCGAACATCACCAGCCGCACCGAGCCCTCCTCCGGGTCGACCACCGACGTCAACCAGGCGTAGCCGACCCACGACCACCACAGCACGCCGAGCAGCAGCAGCCCCTTGAGCATCTGCAGCCACGTCGGCGTCCCCGCGATCAGCGCGGTGCACTGCGTCAGCGCGAGCGCGATTGACAATTATTTGTCGTGGTCGGAACAAACGGTAACAGGCAGGCACAGGACAGACAACCGTCCGCCGTCTAGGTCGCCGCCAGCAGCCGCTCGCAGATCGCCGCGCCGTCCTCATCGCTCAGGTTGCGGCGCGCGTCTGCGTGGTCGCGCAGCGCCTTCGTGATGATCGCCCTGCGCTTGCCGACCTTGATCGTGGTGTCCTTGTCCTTCTGGACCTCCAAGAGAAGGTTCACCACCTCCTGCGCCGCGTGCCACATCGCATACCAACCATCGTCTCCCGCACGGACAGTCGCCTCCAGATCCTCGGCCGCGCCCTGGAGCCGCCCGAGGAACGCTTCCCGAAGCATCGGCACGGACGCGGCTGGGATCGTCAGCACCCTGTCTTTGTGCTCCTTACGACCTCGCCCCGTCTCCACGCCGTAGTACGTCCGGAGGATCTGGGGTATGCGGCCGTGCGTCAAGCCGACCTCGCGGCCGATCGCGGCGAAGGTCATTTTCTCAACGATACGCAGCCGCAGTATGTCCAGGTTGCGCTCGATCAGGTCATCCGGTGGCAGGTGTCCTTCCCAGCCGCCACTACGTGCGACCGTGAGCCGCTGCCCCGCAAGCGCGACGACCAACTCGTAGGTGAGCCGGTCGCCGATGGCCTCCCGTAGTTCGTCGCCCGTCTTGAGCTGCACCTCGCCATCCGACAGTCCCGCATCCGTCAGTGCTGCACGTACCTCGTCCGGCAGTGAAAGTGTCACACGCGCCTCCGTGCTCGGATTACCTGTTACACCGAACAATCAACGGCGCCGGTATGACCTGCAATCGAGGCGTGTGTAATCGTCATCTAATCGGCCCAGTTCGACGGCGCAGCTACAACCACCAGTCCGGTTGCGAAAGTCGATCCTTACCGGGGCGAGCGCCCTGAGACAGCACGAGCGCCGGATGGTGTCCGGCGCTCGGCAGTGCTGCTATGTCAAAAAGGTTACTTGCTTGTGTGCGTTACCTCGGCTGCGATGGCGTTGTGCCGGTCGCCTTTCTTCTTGCCGTCGGGAGCCCCCGACACGATGTGACCTGTCACCATCGGCGTCAAGCTCCCGTCCTTCGCGCGACGGGTCCACCTTCCGACGATCGCGATGACCGCGCCGGTCGTCAGCTTGACTTCATCCTTGACCTTCACGTCGCGCTTCTTGGCGCTCAGCCATTCGGTCGTGAGGCGGTCAGACGGTCCGCCGCCGTTCCCTATGCCGCGTGACTTGGCTGCGGCGGGCTTCGCCTTCGCACCGGACTTACCCTTCGCGGCGGGCTTCTTCCCGCCGCCCGTCATCCCCTTGGCGAGGGCGCCGATCTTCTCGCGTGACGCCTTGCCCTGCGCGGCGACCTCCCGGTTCGCGGCCTCGGTCCTGACCTCGGAGGAGGTCGGGACCACCTTCGCGGCGCTCGTGTCAACGACGGTGCCGGGTACTGACGGCTGGCCCTGCTTTGTGACGACTGCGTTTGACATGGTGGTTCCTTTCTCGGGTTTGTACCGTGGTGCTGATTCGATAATCGACAGCGGCATCACACTTGTCAACCGAATCAGGAAAATGTGTCACAATCTCGACGGGCGTTCGAGATTCTGTGAATGTGTGAACTCGCGGGTAACGGGAGCCCGGACGGCTATTCCTTCACGCGAAGCGACGGATCGTCCGAGATGCCGCTCTCGATGCTGAGCGGGGAGGATTACCTGGCTAGAAGAAGGTGGCAGCGCAGCGGGCCGTGTGTTCCCGCTGCGCTGCCGTTTCCGCCGAACGCGAGAGCGGCGGAAGATGAGGCGGCACGGTGGACCCAGGAAAGGACCGTGCCGCCGTGGCGCGGGAACAGGAAACCGCGCCGTGATGCCGGTGGCGAATCCGGCAAGTGAAAGCTCATCTGATCTTCTTCTTGACGGTCACGTCACGCGCTTTGGTCAGCACCACGGCGTGCTTGACGATCGGCACCGGCTTGGGGCCGTCCTTGCCGGTCGTGGCGTAGACGCGCTTCATCGGGGCGGCTGCCCGCCCGCTACCTCGCGCCTGCGCAGTTCCTTCCCGTTCCGCAAGGCCCACGCCTTGCGTGCGCGCTCGAACGCCTCGCCCGAGTCGGCCCATGCGCTGTTCGCGGGCGGCGGGTAGATCTGATGCCCGTACTCGTCGCGCGCCTCGTAAGCCTCCAGCTCATCGACGCGCGCCTCGAGGTCGGCGATGCGCTGCGCCGTCGTCTTCGACTTCGCTGCGGGTCTTTTCGCAGCTGGCTTCGATCTTTTCGCGGGACGCCTGCCGCCGCCCGTGTATGGAGGTCCCGTCAGCTCGTGAAGCTGCTCGACCCCGCTCGGCTTGATGCCGTCGAGTGTGACGAGGTTCTTAGTTGCCATCTGTGTTCTCCGTCCTGTGTATGTCGCCGGAGCGCGCCTCCGCGCTGTCCTCGTCGGGTGGCATGTGCGTCAGTTCCGGGCTGGGGTCCTTCGCCCATCCGGTGCCCTTGCCCTTCGGCTTCGCTCCGGTGCCTAGCTTTTTGATCCACCGGACCACCACCGGGGCGGGCGGCGTTTCGCCTGCCTCGATCATCCGTTCGTACTCACGTTCGATGGCCGCATCCAGCGCGGGGTACGACTTGCCGGACGGGTTATCGACGTCTTCGACCGGGACGAGCTGCGATGACGGGACCGTCGCCCTGGCCCGCTGGGTGAGTGCGTTCCACGCCTCGACGCGCGCCTCGTGGTCCAGCTTCTCCTGGCGTCTGCTCGTCGCGTTGCCCGGTTCGTCGCCTAGCTGCGCCCTCAGCCCTGCGAGGGCGTCGAGACCCTGGACGTTGTACCGGCCGACCTGCCGGGACGTGTCATCGAGCCAGTGGATGTGCGCTTTGATCTCGGCGCGCTCGTGCAGAAGATCCTCGACCTGCGTAAGCGCGGACAGGATCGCCTCGTCGGCGTCGTCCTCGGCCGTGGCGAGCGATGCACGTATCTCGTCGCTGCGCGATGCGAGGTCGGCGTTCAGCGCCTCCCGCTCCTTGGCGAGCGCGAGCGCGACGATCTCCAGGTGCCTCTCCGCGTCGGTCAGCGCCTTCTGCGCATCCGGCTCTGTGGGGGCCGGGGTCTTCGCTCCGGTGCGCAGGGACTCAGCCCCCGCAGCGATGTCGGCTGCTCTCGCAGCCTTCAGCGCCTGGGCCGCATCCTCGCGTGCCGCGCGTGCGTCCTCCCACTGGTCCTGCAACGAAGTCACTTTGGCGAGAATGTCCTCCCCGCCTACAAGGTCAGTCCGCATCAGACGCCTCCCCTTGCTTCCCTGGCTTCGCGGAGCGCCTGACGCAGAGCGCCGGTCCCGCCTGTCGGCGCGGGCGCGGGCGCTCCCGGTGTGTGACCGCCGCCCCGCGCGCCCTGGTCGAGCCCAGCAGCGCGGGCCGCGTTGGAGTCGTTCGGCGGGGGCTGTGGCTCCCGTGCGTCGAGCTCACGCTGGCGCTGCTCGAACTCCTGCTCCCGCTGCTCGAACCCCTGCATCACGCGCACTCCGTCGCGCTCCTCCAGCGTCGGGCGACCCCGGCGGATCATGTCGTTGAGCGCGTCGTGGCCCTCACGGAGGGCCTTGGGCTCCCTCCGCCTCGCCGCGCGGTCTTGGAACGTCTCGATAGGGAACGTCATCGACTGATGTTGTCGCCGGCGTTGTACCCGCTGCGCGGCTGGCCGTGGACGGTGCCGCGAGCGGCGTCCTGGCGAGCGCGCCCCGACTCCGGTGGGTTCTTGTCCTCGGTGCCGACGCCGGTCATGGTGACGGACCGGCCGCGTGTGCCGCCGCCGACGGGGATGCCGGGGCGCTGCGAGGTGCCGCCGACTCTCCGATTCACACCTACTCGGGCACCCGGCCCGGCTTCGGACTTACCTTCTGGATTGCGCTGTGTTGCCATTCTGTTGTCCCTCCTGGGTCTCTTGCCTTTGGCAAGATTTTATCCCGTGTCACACTTTCACTGTGACGGATTCACCCCTTCGGGGCCAAGTACCTTCCGCTTCGGCCTGCACCTGGCGCTCGTCTTCGAGCGCGGTGTCCCACGTATCCATGAACAGGACCTCGCGTATGTCGTGCAGACTGCCCTCGCGGTCACGCCAGCCTCTGTGCAGGTCGATGACCTCGACGCCCGCGCGGATCGCCTGCCGCTCGCGGCTGGCCTTGGACCTCTCCGCGCTGATGCGCGCGTCCTCGGCCTTGCGCGCCTCCTGCGTCTCCTCGTCTTCCTCGTCATCCTTCTTGGTGAGGCCTAGCACGCGCAGCGACTGCCTCACGGCCTGGTCGATCTTGATGCGTTCGGCTGCGGTGGCTGCCCGGTTCAGGTCGTCAATGAGGACGATGGTCCTGGTGGCGTGGGCCACCTGCGACGGGTTCCATGTGTCCCACGGCCACGACTCCCACTCCGCCACCGTCTGCTTGAGGAAGGACCGACGACCGACCGGCCTGGGCAGCGCTGGCGCCGTCATGTTTTGCTCGCTTCGCGCCTATGACCCGCACAGGCGGAGCCTGGGAAGTCCGGGCCTTGTGTGTCAAGAAAGATTTTGGGATGAACAAAGAGGTGCCTACCTAGGCGCTCGCGTTCGGCGTGGTGTGTAGTCCCCGCCCTCCCCCTGTGACGCATCACGTCACTTCGCTTCGTAGGTCCATCCGACCTCCCCGCGTTCACGCCGTCGCGTTGCTAGGCCAGCTTCGTACAGTCGTCGTAGTCGGTTCTTGGCCGTCTGCTCAGAGCAGCCGACGTGCTGCGCGTACTCCCAGCTTTTGGCCTGCCCCAGCGCCGCCAGTGCTTTGTGGTCACGCGCGGCTTTGTCGGCTGCCGGTATGCGCCGCTCGTCCCACACCGAGAAGCCGGGTCGCTTAGACATCTGATCCTCCCTGCGCCATGACTGCACCATGCTGCACCATCATCTGCACCATGTTTCGCGTCATGGTGCAGTCCATTCGCCCAATGTTTGCCGGGTCATTTGCCCGGTCGCTGCACCATCTGCACCATGTCTTGGTGGTTGGCATGAGTTGGTAATCGAGCGCGACGCCACAGAGGAACCCAACCCACGCGCGTATGCGCGCGACACAACTGGAAAACATGGTGCAGATGGTGCAGTCATCCTTCATTTCCCCAATAGTGGCCTAGCTTTTTCGTCTGCACCATCGGCGTTTTCATGGTGCAGCGTCTCATCGGGCCACATCTCCCGTTTTCCCAACGGTGGCCGACGTTTCGTCGTCTGCACCATGATTTCCGTGATGGTGCAGCGACACGACCTCCCACCGTGCAGGACGGCCCGTCGTCTTCACCAGCTTGAAGCCTCCGTATTTCGCGCCCTTGTGATCGCGCAGCCAGTACATGATCTTCTGCTTGAACCTCGCCGGGTGCTCGATGCGCAGCGCTTCCGGCACGAACGGATGGAGCGGCTGGTCGAACGCGCACAGGGCGATGACCTCCTCAAGCGTCTGAGGTACAAGCCCGAGTCCGTGCCACGCAGAGAGGAACGCCGAAGTCTCCTCACGCTCGACGTTGATCGTGCTCATGCGATCCCGGTTCCCGAGGAAACCCTTGATGCCCGCTGCCGCGAGGATGCCGCCAACGACCTCGGCCCAACGCTCGAATGTCCCGAGCGTGCGCTCGCTCGCGACTGGGATCGTCTCGCCGTCTGCCACGACTTCGCCACCGTCGATCCAGTTGCGAACCAGCGTCAGCGCCGCGTCCACCAGCCTGCCCCTGTTCGCCTGCGCCCACTCGACCAGATCGTCGTGCCGGAACGCCTGCTTGGGTCGATCCGATGGCCGCACGTCGCCGGGGTCAAGGATGATCGGCACAGCACGCCGGTTGTGCTCGTCCGTCAACTCGACGTTGTTGCCCGTTGCGACCCAAGCGTTTCGGATCGGTAGGCGTACCTCCCGGCTCTCTTTGAGAACCCTGTCCGACCACTTGCCGGTCGTGATCGCGCCCGCGAGAACGGAACTCGAGATCGACCCTGCGATGTTGTCGAGCACGATCGCTGGCTTTCCGGCGAGTAGCTGCGCCGTGATGCGCTTCCGAATCTCGTCCTCGTCCGTCGCCTCCGGGGTCAAGTCCACCAGCCCACAGCCGGGCATGAGCAGCGACAGCGCAAGCAACGTCTTTCCCGTGCCGACTTCCGGCGCGACGATCAGGTGCATCGGCGTCGGCCGATCCCCGATGTACTCACGCACGAACGGCAGCAACAAGAGCGCGAGGGCGTTCGCCTTCGACGCCTCATCCTCGAAGCCGAAGTCCCCGAGCAGATCATCCATCAGCACGTCCACAGCGCGCCACACATCTTCGTGGCTACCTATCTCGCCCGCGACCGCTGGCAGCTTCAGCGCCGGGTCCGGTTCATACAGGAGCCGGCTCGCTTCGTGGTGGCCGGGCGTGTCGATGAGCTTCCCGTCGATGCCGAGCACCGGAATGTCCACGATGCGATCCACCCGTGGCCCGTCCTCGTAGTCGGCCGAGTCGCGCGCCAGGATGACTTTCGCCACTTCCGCCGGTGGCTTGACCGGGACCGTCTCCCCCTTGGCGTTCACTTTGATGAACACCGCGACCTTCGATAGCTCGTCTCGGAGGGAGTCCACAGAGAACGGCTCAAGCTCGCCGCGCTCCGTCTTTCGTACAAGGTCGTTGCCGCGCACCATCACGCGAGGGAACGTCGGATCGTTGGCGCGCATCAGC
This sequence comes from uncultured Solirubrobacteraceae bacterium, assembly GCA_964588985.1. Taxonomy (GTDB): domain Bacteria; phylum Actinomycetota; class Thermoleophilia; order Solirubrobacterales; family Solirubrobacteraceae; genus Palsa-744. Next base: position 25,484 of record CAZPQW010000017.1, on the reverse strand, counting down.
GCGTCCCACGCCTCGTCAGCGTGGACGTGAAGATCCCCACCTGTCACGTCGATCAGGAGCCGGTCGTCATCGCGCACATCAACCCTCTTCCCATAATGACCATTTCATGTTCATTATATCTTGCCCACAAACGAACACGGGCGCTCGCTTGCGCGAAACGCCCGTGCCGGAAATGGTGCATACGAAAGGGATTGACTTACAGAGACTCTATCCCTCGTCCTGCTTCGGGCCATCATCGCCGGGCACACGCGACGCCATACGCCGCGCTCGCTTCCTCTCGCGGCGTTGCAGTTCCTTCTCAATCGTGTCATAGGCAAGTTCGCCCATGCGTTTGACGGCGGCCGCCTTGTCGGCTCCAGGCTCGAAGTCGGCAGGATCGACAGGAATTTTCACCGACCAGTACTCGTCTCCGGCGATCTGATCGATGTGGATCATCGGTGGTTCTTGCGAGTCTGCCATGCTGCGACTATAGAACCAAACTGTTCGTAGACGCTGACAAAGAAACGGGGTAGGAGCATGAAGGTCGAGCTACAAGAGCCAGTGAAAGGCGTGGCCGGAGACGAGCTGCTGCTAGGCAGGTCGTCGTGGGACAACAAGGCGTGCTCCTTGAAGTACGCCTGGCCCGACAAGAACGGTAAGCGTGCGCGCGGAGGCGAGCTACCCATGTCGGCTGTGCCGCAGGCGGTGCTGTTCGCTGCCAGCACCGGATACCTCACGCGCAAGCAGACCGTCGCGCTGACCAAGGGACTGATCGACATTCTGGCTAAGGCTGGTTGACCCCGATGCACGGCGAGATCGTCATATCCCGGCGCTCGATGCCGAGCGTGATCGAATAGCTGCTAGACGGCGATCATCGGCGCAGAGGGCGCGTGTCGATCACGATGGCGGCTTCCACCCTGTTTCGTGGTAGGTGCCCTTCGGGCCGCGGAATTTGGCGTGGTCTTCGAGGACGTACTGCTGTGGAAATTCCTCCGTCCACACGCGGCCGATGCACGAGCGTCCGTGGCACGAAACCTTCAGTTCGACGGGTACCCACCGTGTCGCCCCGGTCGCATCAGGGCCTTCTTTCATCATCAGTTGGCGTTCGTACCCGTTACGGTAGCCGTTGTACTCGAACCCGCGTTCTTCTTTGCTGTTGTATTCAGCAAAGAGCCGTGCAGTCATCCGCTGGCGGGCGACGCCCGTGTTGTTCGCCTTCGCAGACGCCGGTGCTAGGACGGCGGCGACTGCAAGAGCGCCGACGACAACTGTCTTCATGCGCCACAGCTTACCGCACCTCTCAGGGGTCCATCTCGTGCCTCTCGCGTGATCCTGGCAGTGCCGGACGCTACGCGACTACAAACGCGGGCAGCCGTAGAAGCTCGTCACCGAGGCTCATGCGCAGGTTGACCTCCGAGGTGCGCGCGAACTGCGCTGCGGCGCTGGGGCTAATCGTCGGCACGATCCGGCCGTCGCCGTGTAGCTCGAAGCGTGCGAAGCTCTCGCGCAGCGCGGCGTTGAGCACCTTCACGTCCTCGCCCGCTTCGGCAAGCTGGCTAGCGAGGCGCTGGTACAGCGCGTACATCGCGGCCTCGGGATCGACCTCCTCATCCTTGGCATCGGCCAGCGCATCAAGCGCAGCGTCCACTCGCGCCTCGGCTCGTTTCGCCTCGGCCCTCTTGGACTTGGCGGCGTCCTTGAGCAGCGCGCGCTCGTCGGCGTCCTCGGCGCTTGCGAATTCCGCCGTGGCCCGCTCCGCCGCACGTTCGGCGGCAGCCGCATCCTCGGTGGCCTCCGCGACCACCCGCTTGAACTTGTCGCGTTCCGCGCGCTGGCCGGATTCGAGCTGCGTGCGGAGGTCGTCCATGTTGCTGAGTAGGCGTCCGAGTTCGCCGAGCACAGCGCGGTCCACGGCCTCCGCGTCCCACGGCATCACGGGGCAGTAGTTCTCGTCGTCCTCAAGGTGTTCGCGGTGTTTGCGACACACGTAGGCGCGGCTGCGCACGCCGTCCTTCTTGCGCGTGTACGTGCTGCGCCCGTGGGCGGCAGCGCCGCACTTCGCGCACTTCGCCAGTTCGCTGAGTAGGTATCCCGCGGACGGACGGCCGCGTTTCCGCCGCGTGCCGCTGGCCGTCACCGAGCGTTTCGCCTTCAGCCGCGTCCAGTCCTCGAAGCTGACGTAGGCCGGCCACTCGCCGGGAGAAAGCTCGCCGTTGAGCGGCTGCATCCCCGCGTAGAAGGGGTTGTTGAGGATCTGGCTCACGCGCCCGACGCTGAACGGTTGGCGCTTGTGCGCCTTGCGCACCGGCCGGGTCATGTAGCCGCGCCGGTTGAGTTCCAACGCAATCTTCTGCTCGGACGCGCCGTCGATCGCGAGCCGCCAGATCAGCTCGTAGGTCTCCTGATCCTCGCCGTGGTAGATGATGGTCCGCCCGGTGATGCGTCCGCGCTCGTCGTGCTCGTAACGCACGTCGTACCCGGCGGGCAGGATGCCGCCGCGCCATTCGCCGCGCTCGACCGTCCGGTGCTGCCCGTCCTTCGTCGCCTGCGCCTTGCGTGCGCTGTCTTCGTTGTTGCGCGTGCCCATCAGCGCGGCGTCGAGGATCGACTCGCAGGTGCGCGGGTCCTGCTTCGAGCGGAGGGTGACGCCCGCCTTCAGCGCCCAAATCTGGTACTCGACGAGGTGCTTGCCCTTGACGGCATCGCCGCGCGCCAGCCTGTCGGAGTGCTGGACGATCAGTGCAACGTCGTGGCCTTCGGCGGCGAGGGCTGCCGCGTGCTCGCACGCCTTGACAAGCTCATCGCCACGGCTGCCCGAGTACGCAGTCTTGGACTCCTCGTGGTACTCCCCGGCGACCTCGCGCCCCTCGTCCGACGCGAGCTTGCGCCCGTCCGCGAGCTGCGTGCCGATGGAGTCCTTCTCGTCGGCCGTGCTCTTGGCCGCATATAGGATCGCCAGCTTCCTTGCCATGTCGGTCATTGTATTCGCCCCCTTGCATCAAAATGGCAATCGCCAGCACGAACACCAGGTCGAAGAACAGCTCCAGCGAGGTGACGCGCTCGCCGTCGCGCATCACCGCCGTCAGGCGCGGGGTGCGGCTCGTGATCGGTGCGCTCACTCCTCCATCTTCGCAAGCGAGCGCCGCGCCGCCTGCTCGAAGCGCGTCAAGGGCGAGATCCGCACCGGACGCCCCACGAAGAACCCCTGCGCGCGATCGACGCCGTACTCGCGCAGCACGTCCAGCGTCGCCTGATCCTCGACGCCCTCCGCGATCGTGTGCTTGCCGAGGCTGTGGGCGACCTTCGTGATCGAGTCCACCACCTGCCTATCGGTCTCGTTGAAGACCATCTCGCGCACGAACTCCATGTCGATCTTCAGGTACTGCGCGGGCAGGTGCTTGAGGTAGACGAACGACCCGAACCCGGTGCCGAAGTCGTCGAGCGCCAGCTCGCATCCCAGCTCGATCAGCGCCTGCGCGAATGTGCGCGCTTCGTCCATGTTGCGCATCGCCGCGCTCTCGGTGATCTCGAAGATCACGTGCTTCGGCGCGAGGCCCGCGATCACGGCTTCGCGCAACGAGTCGATGATCCTCGGGTCGCCGATCGAGTGCGCCGAGAGGTTGATCGACACGCGATTGCCGAGCTGCGCGATGTGCAGCCCCTCGCGCGTGACCCAACGGTCGATCTCGTTCATCAGGCCGAAGCGCTCCGCGACCGGGAGGAACTCCCCCGGCGAGATCAGCTCGCCGGTCTCGGAGATCATCCTGATCAGCAGCTCGTCGTAGGGGACCTCGCCGCCGTGCAGGTCGACCATCGGCTGGGCGAACAGCGCGAAGCGCCCGTCCGTGAGCGCGCCGCGGATGCGGTCCACCCACGTGACCGCCGCGCTCGCGCTGCCGCGGTAGACCTGCAGGCGGTCCTTGCCGTTCTCCTTGGCTTCGTACAGCGCTATGTCCGCCGCGATCAGCGCGTCGTCGGCGATCAGCTCGCTGCTCCCGTCGTACAGCAGCAGTCCCCCCGTCACGCGCACCGGCGGGTCGGTCTGACGCGCCGCGATCGTCACGCGGATGTCTTCGGCGATCGTCAGCGCCTCGTCGGGCCCCACCTCGTGCAGCATCACCCCGAACTCGTCTCCGCCCAACCGTCCCACCAGGTCGGAGGTGCGCACACGCGAGCTGATGGTGTGCGCGAGCGTCGTCAGCGCTTCGTCGCCGGCTCTGTGGCCGCGGGTGTCGTTGATCAGCTTGAAGTGGTCGAGGTCGAGTATCAACAGCGCGCTCGGGTGGCCGTATCTGGCTGAGTGGTAGAGCGCCTTGTCGAGCTCTTCGCCGAACCTGCGACGGTTGTAGAGACCCGTCAGCGGGTCGTGGTCGGCCTGGTACTGCAGCTGCACCTCCATGCGCTTGCGCTCGGTGATGTCCTGGCGGGTGCCATGCACCTTGGTCACCCTGCCGCCGTGGATCTCCACCTCGCCACGCACGAGCAGCGTGCGCACGTCGCCGTCGCGACGCACCACGCGCATCTCGTATTCGAACGAGCGCCCCTCGCACAGCGATGCCTGCAGGATCGAGTCCACCCGCTCGCGGTCCTCCGGATGGATCGCGTCCAGCGACTGCGCAAGGGTGCCCGGCGCCGTCGCCGTATCGCTCATCCCATACAACCGCAGGTCCTCCTCCGAGCGCTCGATCCTGTCGTGCAGCACGTCCCACTTCCACGAGCCGATCTGCGCGATCTCCTGCGCGTGGGCGAGGTGCTCGCGACTGTTGCGCAGGCTCACCTGGGAGAGCAGCTGGCGCGCGATCGTCATGAACAGGATCACCGCCATGCTGACCGTGATGATCAGTTCGGGGAAGAAGGACTCGTCGGAGTCCTTCACCATCACCGTCCCCACACCCACCGCGACGGCGACGTAGGGCAGCCAGGACACCTTCAGTCCGCCCGTGCCCCTCTCCAACAGGGACATGTCCCCACTCTCGAGCTTCCCCTGCATCGAGGCCGCGAACGCGAAACACGCGAACGCGAGCACATACCCGAGGTCGACCGGATCGCCCGAGGTGTAGCTGCCGTGCAGCACCGCATAGCCGTAGACGAAGTCCGAGAAGGCGAACACCGAGGCACCGACCGCCATCAGCCGCAGGCTCGGTCGGACCGCCGGCAGCGCGCCTCGCAACAGCACGCTGCTGAGTCCGACGAGCAGGATCACATCGCCGATCGGGTACGCGATCGAGCCGACGGTCGCGAGCGACGAGCGCAGCGTATCGGCGTCGGGACCGATGATGAAGTAGACGAACAGCGCGCCCACGCCGAAGGCCACGGTCGCGCATTCGAGCGCGAGCTCGAGCGCCTCCCTACCGCTGCGCCGCGTGCTCGGGAAGCGCAGCACGCCGATGAACAGCAGCGGGTAGAAGCTCAGCGAGATCGCATCCGCGAACGACGGGAACACGTGAGCCCCACGCTCGTCTTCGACGAGTTCGACCACCCCCGTGACCACTTCGACGAGCATCGCCAGCGCGACCCACCGCCATGCGCTGCGCAGACGCGGTGCCGCCGTAGCACGAGCGGACGCACCCCACGCCATCCAGCCCGCCGCAGCGGGCATCACCAGCCAGAGCAAGTCTCCGACGAGTTCCTGGCGCAGCGGGATCCAGTGCAGAACCTGCCAGCTCGCGTAGAACGCCACGAACACCACCACCGCCAAGCGTTCCGAGCACGGGCGCTTGACAATACGACCGCCCAGCTCGGCGAGCTTGCGGGAAACCGGCTCTGGAACTCCCTGCAGACGCCCAAACATGTTGACTATTTAGACACTTACTGTACTTGACCTGCCAGCAGCGTCCGTATCTACTACGGATCTTTCCTAAATTTATTGTCAACCATGGTGCTTTGGGGAACGCGAAGCGCCGGCCGGCTGAACAGCCCGGCCGGCGCCTCTGCGTCCCTCTGCGCTTCCCTAGTGCAGCGACATGTTCGGCTCGCCGGCCGAGTTCAATCCCGTCCCCGAGGTGGTGCACGTCCCGCCCTTCGGCGCGCCCGCGTTGTACGCCTGGGTCAGGCAGTTGCGCAGGCCGAGCTGTGCCCAGTAGTTCGGGTGGATGTCTTCCTGGAGTTCATACGTCCCGAACAGCGTTTCGATCGTGCGGATCTGGTTGAACCACTCGCTCTTGTTCACCGCTTCGGCCGCTTTCCAGTTCGACAGGCCCTCTTCCTCGAGCAGCCCCACGCCTTTGTCGCACAGCCTGTGGCTGTTGAACGCCGAGCTCAGTTCCATCGTCTTCACGTTCGACACGCCAGCCCCCGCGGCCGCGTTCAGGACGGTGCTGTCGATCGTCGGCAGCATCGTCGCGTTGGCGTAGTTCGCGTCCGTGTTCCAGAAGCCGCAGCCGCCCGTCGTCTGGCGGCTGTAGCCGCTCTGGGTGTAGCGGAATTCCGACCCGTTGGGGATCGGCGAGGGGTAGTTCTGCACCAGGATCGTGTACTGCGAGCTCGTGTAGCCCGCGTTCGTCATCGCCGTGGCGACGTTTTTGATCGCCGTTTCGATTTCGCCCTTGATTTTCGACACGTTGCTCGACGTGAAGTTGTTCGTCACAGAGCTTTCTTTGCTGCAGTAGAAGTCCCAGAAGATCGTCGACTCGAGGAAGTCCTCGATGCACGTCGTCACGATCGGCGCGAAGTTGAAGTTGTTGCCGCCGATCGACAGCGCCACGAGCTTCACGTTGTGCGTCGCCGCGAAGTGCTGGAGCATCAGCGCCTGGCCTTCGTTGGCGCCCGAGCTGTAGAAGTCGATGCCCGGCTTGAACAGCCCTTCGGTCGTGAAGCTCGACGTCTTCGCTCCCGAGCACGCCAGGTTCTCGCCGCTCACGCCGCCGCCGATGTAGGCCTCGGCCGACTTCGAGCGGTGGCAGCCTTTGATCAGCTCGGCGGTGTTGCCGGAGTTGTCGTAGTAGGCGGTCGAGCCGAGCGCGTCGGTCTTCGACGAGCTTTCGTCCGTGTTGCCGGCCCAGCGTCCGGCCTCGCCGGAGATGAACGAGTCGCCCAGAGTGACCGTCCAGGGCGACCCTTCGACGGCGTGCGCGCTCGGCGTCAGGGCGCTGATGCTGTAGAGCAGCGACGCAGCCAGCGCCGCGGCCGCGAGTAGCGCGAGGTATGACCTCCCGCGATGAGCGATCGAGTAGTGCATGGATTCCCCTCCATCTCAGATGCACCGCTCCCTCGGCGGCGCTGTACGGCGACCCTAACCAAAAACCCTACGACTGGTCAACCGAACTTCGATAGTTCAGAGAGCTACCCGGCCTGCCGGGCGCCAGGCGTCTCCTACTACGCGCCCTCGGCGCCCGCCGCGGCGCGCGCCGGCACCTCTCCCCACAGCTGCTCCAGGCGGTAGAACTCGCGCGTCTCGGGCGTGAAGATGTGCACCACCACGTCGAGGTAGTCCATCAGGATCCAGCCGGCCTGGATCGAGCCCTCGATCCTGCGCGGCGCGATGCCGTGCTCGCTCTTGAGCCCCTCCAGGATGCCGTCCTGGATCGCCTTCGCCTGGCGGCCGGTGTTGCCCGAGCACACGAGGAAGTAGTCGGTGTAGCCGAGCACGCCGCGCAGGTCCAGCTCGACCACGTCGATCGCCTTCTTGTCGGCCGCGAAACGCGCGATCTCGCCGATCAGCTCCTCGCCCTGCATCAGCCCACCGCCTCCCGCGCGCCGCTGTAGAGGCCGTGCTCCGCGATGTAGGTGGCGACCGCCGGGCCCACGAAGGTCTCCAGGGACTCCCCGCGCCGAGCGCGCTCACGCACCGAGGAGGAGGACACCTCGATCGTGTCCATCGTCAGGAACCCCACGCGCGAGGTCAGCCGCTCGCGCGCCCGCTCGTCCCCGCCCACGAGGCCCGTGACCGTGTCGAGCACCTGCTGCCTGCCGGAGCCGCTGCGCGAGGCGACGGCCAGGCGCGCCAGACCCAGCAGCTCGACAGGCTCGCGCCAGGATGCCAGCGTGGAGGCAGTGTCCGCGCCCACGATGAACGTCAGCTCGGCGTCTGGATGGCTTGCGTGTATGGCTCTCAAGGTATCCACGGTATAGGACGGCCCGCCGCGTTCCACCTCCAGGGCGCACGCCGACAGTCCTTCCACGGTCTGCGCGGCGAGACGACACATCGCAAGACGGCACTCCGCACCCGGATCCTCCGCGGCGGGCTTGTGCATGGGGCTGCCCGTCGGCATCAGCACAACGCGATCCAATCCCAACTCCTCTCGCGCGTGGCGCGCCACCGCCAGGTGTCCCAGGTGCGGCGGGTTGAACGTCCCTCCGAGGATGCCGACGCTCCTCGTCAGGGGCTCAGACGCGGACGTGGCCGTCGCCTTCGACGAGGTACTTGAACGTGCACAGCTCGCGCAGGCCGATCGGGCCGCGCGCGTGCAGCTTCTGCGTCGAGTTGCCGATCTCCGCGCCCATCCCGAACTCGCCGCCGTCGGTGAAGCGCGTCGACGCGTTCACGTACACGCACGCCGCGTCCACGCCCAGCTGGAACGCGCGTGCCGCCGCCGTGTCGCGCGTCACGATCGCCTCCGAGTGACCGCTGCCGTAGCGGCCCACGTGCTCGATCGCCTCCTCCACCGAGTCGACCACGCCCACCGCGAGGATCGGCGCGAGGTACTCGCTCGCCCAGTCCTCCTCCGTCGCGGGCTCCACGACCACGCCGAGCGACTCCCACACGTCCGCGCCCTCTCCCGCCGCCGCCTGCGCCAGCTCGCGCACGCGCTCGTCGCCGCGCACCAGCACCCCCGCGCTACCCAGCGCGCGCAGCAGCCGCGGCAGCAGCTCGGGCGCGATGCGCTCGTGCACCAGCAGCGTCTCCGCCGCGTTGCACACGCCCGGACGCTGGGTCTTCGCGTTGATCACGATCGCCTCGGCCTGGTCGAAGTCCGCGCTCCCGTCCACGTACACGTGGCAGTTGCCCGACGCCGCGTAGATCACCGGCACCGTCGCCACCGCCTGCAGCGCGTCCTTCAACCCCTCCCCGCCGCGCGGGATGATCAGGTCGACGCTCTCTCTCTGCGTCGCCAGCTCCGCGAGCTCCTCACGCCCGCCGCCCGCCACGAGGCTCACGCAGCCCTCCGGCAGGCCCGCCGCGACCGCCGCCTCGCCCGCGATCCGCGCGAGCGCCGCGTTGGAGTGCATCGCCGAGGAGGAGCCGCGCAGCACGATCGCGTTGCCCGACTTCAGGCACAGCGCCGCCGCGTCGATCGTCACGTTCGGGCGCGCCTCATACACCACCGCCACCACGCCCAGCGGCACGCGCACCTTGCGCACGTCCAGGCCGTTCGGCAGGCGGTGCCCGTCGATCACCTCCCCCACCGGGTCCCCGAGCGCAGCGATCTGACGCACAGCGCGCGCGATCGCCTCGATGCGCCCCTCGTCCAAGCGCAGGCGGTCCAGGAGCGCGTCGCCGATGTCGGCCTCGCGCGCGAGCTGCATGTCGCGATCGTTCGCCGCCAGAATCTCGTCCGTGCGGGCGTTCAGCGCCGTCGCGATCGCCTCCAGCGCCGCATCCTTGATCGCGGTGTCGGTCTGCGCGAGCACGCGCGCCGCGCGCTTGGCCGCGCGACAGGTCTCAGCTACCGATGATGTGACGGCCGTTGCCATGAGCACACAGGGTACGACGCCCGAGGCCGTCTGTCAGTCGACCACGAGGTAGTCGCGGTGCACCGCCTCGTCGGTCGCGCGCGGCAGGATCTCGCGGATCGCGTCGGACTTCAGCCCCATCACCTGGCGCAGCTCCTCCGCCGTGTAGCTGCAGATCCCCTTCGCGAGCGTGCGACCGTGCGCGGCGGCGCCCGGCAGCTCGACGATGTCCACCGCGTCGCCCGCGTCGAAGTCGCCCTTCACGTCGATCACGCCCACCGGCAGCAGGCTCGCCGCGCCCTCGCGCACCGCGCGCGCCGCGCCCTGGTCGATCACCAGCGTGCCGCGCGAGGGCTTCGCGTACTTCAGCCACAGCTTGAAGCTCGAGTAGCGCGCCTCGCCCGCCGCGAAGCGCGTGCCCTCGCGCTCGCCCGCCAGCACCGCCGCGAGCGCCTCCGCGCGCAGCCCGTTGCAGATCGTCGTCGGGATCCCCGCCGCCGTCGCCATCTCCGCCGCGACCACCTTCGAGCGCATGCCGCCCGAGCCGAGCGGCGAGGTCGTGTGGCCGATCGCGAGGTTCTCCAGCGCCGAGAAGTCGCTCACCTCGCTCACGATGTGCGCCTCCGGATACAGCCGCGGGTCGGCCGTGTAGAGGCCGTCGATGTCCGTCAACAGGATCAGCTCCTCCGCGGCGATCAGCACCGCCACCTGCGCCGCCAGGAAGTCGTTGTCGCCGAAGGAGATCTCGTCCGTCGCGGTCGTGTCGTTCTCGTTGATCACCGGCATCACGCGCCACTCCAACAGCGTCGAGAGCGTCTTGCGCGCGTTCAGGTAGTGGGTGCGCGCGCTCATGTCGAAGAACGTCAGCAGCACCTGCGCGCTCGTCACCTCCCGTTCGCGCAGCAGCTCGTCATACACGCGGTAGAGCTTGCCCTGCCCCACCGCGCTCGCCGCCTGCAGCGCGCCGACCGTCGTCGGGCGCTGGGGCAGCCCCATCACGCGCATGCCGTGCGCGATCGCGCCGCTCGTCACCACGATCACCTCCACGCCCTCGCGGTGCAGCGCCGCGAGCTGGTCGCACACGCGCGCGAGCACCTCAGCACGCGGAGCGCCGTCGCTCGACGCGACGACGCTCGAGCCCAGCTTCACGACCACTCGTCTCATACGTGGAGCTTATTTGCCCCCACGACGCGTACGGATGCGAGCGATCTCCAACGCTTCGAGATCGACCAGATCTTGAGGACGACCGGCGGCGCGCTTCATCGCAATCAGATCGTCGACCGACGCGACCCGGACTGAGACCCCTTCGAACTCCACCTGACTCGCCCTACGTCTCAGGGCGGAATAGCTGGGAGAGCCGTCTGGGTCCACGAGCAGATCGATACCGCCGTCGACTGTGGTCAAAGTCAGGATCTGCGTTCGTCGGAGCGTGCGCGCGTCGGGGACGAACGGCAGATCCTCGTCGACCCCTCGCAGCTTGGCCTCGAGCTTCACCAGCACAGCCGCGAGGCGCTCGAGGTTCTCGTGCCCCGGGTCGTAACAGATGTCGAGGTCCTTCGTTAGCCGCGGGCTCGCTTGCACGATCACGGCAACACCCCCGATGACCACGAAGTCCACTCCTCCCTCGGTCAAGCTGCGCAGCAACGAGCGAAGCCGAAACTCCGGGTTTCTCAGCCACTGCTCAGGGCTGTTCACCGCGACTCCTCGCGCCGGCGAGCACCAGCGCACGCGCCTCGGCATACATCGCTTCGAGGCCGCTCAGCCGTTCGCTCGGCGTCAGTTCCAAGTGCTGGCGGATCAAACTCTCATCCACACCCACTCGCCTCGCGGGAGCGTCCAGCACAAGCCGATGCCCGGTCGCCCACAGCGCGGCCTCGACAGTCGCCATCGTGGGGTTTGCTCCAGGCCTCTCCAGCTTGGCGATGGCCGCTTGGCTGACTCCCAGCCGTCTCGCCAGATCTGTCTGCGTGAGGCTCGCGTTCCGGCGCGCTGTTCTGAGCAAAGCCGAAGCAGATGACATGCAAGCGATTATAACCTATGAGCTATAATCGCTACGCGCTCGGGTCCAGCTCGAACGTCACTCCCGCGATCTCGATCTCGTCCCCCGGCTGGAAGCCCTCGGCCTCCAACGCCCTAAGCACGCCGATCCTGCGCAGCCTCCCCTCGAGGTAGGCCATCGCGTCCTCGTTCTCGACCTCGTAGCGGGCCAGCAGGCGCTCGATCCCCCGGCCCCTGACCGCGAACGCGCCCGGGCCGACGCGCTCGACGCGAAAACCGCTCGCGCCCGTCGGGCGGAACACCATGTGCTCGGCCAGCTCGTCCTCGCCCGTCACGCTCGCCACCTGGGCCGGCACCGCTTCCCCCTCCTCCTCGCCGCCGAGCGACACGCGCCGCAGCAGCTCGCCGGCCAGCAGCGGGAGCCCCTCGCCCGTCGCGCTCGACGTCACGAACACCGGCACGTCGGAGCCGAGGCGCTCCTGCCACTCCGCGAGCGCCTCAGCCGCGCGCTCGGGGGTGACCAGATCGGCCTTCGACAGCGCCAGTATCCGCGGCAGTCGCGCGAGACGCTCGTCGTGCGCGGCGAGCTCGTGCTCGATCGTCGTGTAGTTCGCCAGCGCGTCCGCGCCCTCGCCCTGTGATATCTCGGGCGCTAGGTCGAGGACGTGCACCAGCAGGCGCGTGCGCTCGACGTGCGCGAGGAAGTCGTGCCCGAGCCCCGCGCCTTCGCTCGCGCCCTCGATCAGCCCCGGGATGTCCGCCACGATCAGCTGGCGATCGTCGCCTTCGAGCACGCCCAGCACCGGCGAGAGCGTCGTGAACGGGTAGCTCGCGACCTTCGGCGCCGCGCGCGTCAGACGCGACAGCAGCGAGGACTTGCCCGCGTTCGGCAGCCCCACGAGGCCCACGTCGGCGAGCAGCTTCAGCTGCAGCTCGAGCCACCCTTCCTCGCCCGCGAGGCCCTTCTCGGCGAAGCGCGGCGCCTGGCGGGTGGGCGTAGCGAAGCGCTTGTTGCCCTTGCCGCCGCTACCGCCCCGCGCGACCGTCGCGCGCTGGCCGTCCGCGAGCAGCTCCCAGCGGCGCCCCTCGAGATCGCCGCCGTCGTCGTCCGAGCCCTCGATCTGCGTGCCGGGCGGGACGCGGATGATCAGCGTCTCGCCGTCCGCTCCGTGGCGCTGTGAGCTGCCGCCGTGCCCGCCGCGACCGGCGCGGTGCTGGGCCTTGCGCCGGAAGCTCTGCAGGTCGCGCAGCGAGTCGTCGCACACCACCACCACCGCGCCCCCGTGGCCACCGTCGCCGCCGTCCGGGCCGCCGCGCGGCACGTGCGCTTCGCGGCGAAAGCTCGTCGAGCCGTCGCCGCCGGCACCCGCCTGTACGTGGATCCTCGCGCGATCGTGCAGCATGGAGAGCATCGTGACAGCCCAGACCGCGACACAAGGAGCCCACCCATGACCGCACAGAGCCCAACTCCCGCCGATCGGGTCCTCCTGATCACCGGCGCCTCCTCCGGGATCGGCGCCGCCACCGCCCGCCACGCCCGCGCCGAGGGCTGGCGCGTCGTGCTCGCCGCGCGCTCCGCCGAGCGGCTGGGAGAGCTCGCACAGGAGCTCGGCGGCTCAGAGCACGCTCTGGCGGTGCGCTGCGACGTGACCGAGTGGGAGGACCAGCAGCGGATGGTCGCCGAAGCGCTCGCTGCCTTCGGGCGAATCGACGTCGCGTTCGCCAACGCCGGTTTCGGCGGGCCGCGCGGCTTCCTCAACGACACGCCCGAGCACTGGCGGGAGATGGTGCTCACGAACGTCTACGGCGCCGCGCTCACGCTGCGCGCGTGCATCCCCGCGCTGAAGGAGTCGCGCGGACACCTGATGCTCACCTCCAGCGTCGCCGGCCGGCGCGTGCTGCCCGGGTCGATGTACTCGTGCACCAAGCACGCCGTCACCGCCATGGGCGAGGCCGCGCGTCAGGATCTGCACGGCACGGGCGTGCGCGTCACGCTGATCGAGCCCGGGATGGTCGACACGCCGTTCTTCGAGAACCGGCCCACCGACGCGCTCCAGGACGACGACATCGCGCGCGCCGTGATCTACGCCGCCTCCCAGCCCCCGCACGTCAACGTCAACGAGATCCTCATCCGGCCGACCGAGCAGGCGGGGTAGAGCCCCGTCGCTCGCTCTCTCCGCCGTCCCTGCTCTCGCGTGTACCCATAGCTAGCGACCTCGCGGAACCGCCGGATTGCGGTGGCGTGACGAAGGCCGACAAATTGAACTGTCCGCACCGCCGGGCGGAACCTTAGCCTTTCGGCATGCTCAAGGACAACTGGTATCCCTCCGCTCCATCTGGCCAGGCCCCCCAAAGGCAGCGCCGGCTTCTGGAAGACATCTGGCGCCTACATGTGGCGTTCAAGGATGAGCAGTGGCTCTGGCGAGGGCACTGGTGTTGCAATTGGGGCTTGACGCCGGGCATCGTGACCAGGAAGGGCAATCCTGCCGACCGTGTTCCAGCGCTGATTAGCATGCTCGACGCCTGTCGCACTGCCAATCTCAATGCTCATGACGATGTCCGGTTAACCGATCTTGCTCTACTCGCTCGCCTCCAGCACCAAGGAGCTGCAACTGCGCTCCTAGATGTCACTACCGATCCGGCGGTCGCGCTCTTTATGGCAGCAACAAAGCCTCCGGGCGCCAACGCATGCTGTTCTGATCCCAGCCATGCGACAAAAGTGCCGGATGGAGTTCTTGTCGCAATACGACGCCCCGGAAAAATGTTGGCGCCCTTCGACCCTAGATCCATTGCTCGCGTGCTGAAAAGCATCGGCAACAATGTCGCGTACTACGAGCCACCACCTATCGATCATCGACTACGAATCCAGCGAGGCGCATTTCTCCTGCACGATGTGGAACGCAGCGACGAACCGATGATGACGGTCACATCCAAAACGGCCGTCAAATATAGAATGAATCGGAAAAATCCAGGACGCAGCGACGTCAAGAAGGTATGTGTATTTCGAGTACAGGACAACCTAAAGGAGGGTTTGCGATCGTTCCTTTCGACTCGTGCGGGCTTGACTCGAGATGCAATCTATCCTTCTGCTTTCGACCGGCCTCACCTCGAACAGTTCGCGGCCAACCACGGCCGGAGCAGCAGGATTCCCTGACGATCTTGAACGGGAACTATAGGAGGCGGATATGAGAGTTCTTGGCGTCGACCTCGCTTGGGCGGACGCATCTGGCGCTGTGGCCAACGAGACGGGCGTCGGTGCAGTCGACAGCATCCTTGCTCACCTACGTTGTTGTACACGGAGACGATGACTGAGCCGCCTCAACCGACCCGGATCTACCACATTACGCACTTCAAGAACCTGCCGTCGATAATGAACGACGGTGGTCTTCTATCTGACGCCGAGATGATCGCGCGCGGAGATCCCCAACTCGCAATCGGCATGAGCGAGATCAAGCAGAACCGTATGCGGTTACCGGTGAAGTGCCATGAGGGCGACAAGGTTGGACAATACGTACCGTTCTACTTCTGCCCACGTTCGATCATGCTCTACCTGCTGCACAAGGCGAATCATCCCGGCCTTACCTACCGTGGCGGGCAGGGCCCCATTGTCCACCTCCAGGCCGACCTCGCGAGCACCGTGGATTGGGCAACACGATCCGGCACTCGGTGGGCGTTTAGTCTCGCGAACGCAGGCGCGGCGTACGCGCTGTTCAGAAACGATTTCGCTCAGCTCGGCGAGGTCGACTGGGGCGCTGTGAAGGCGACCGACTTCCGGGACGCGAAGATCAAGGAGGGCAAGCAGGCCGAGTTCCTGGTCAAGAGATTCGTTCCTTGGAACCTCGTCGAGCACATCGGCGTCGGCTCGGCGAACGTCCAATCTGAGGTGGTCGCCATGCTCAACGGTGCTGCGCACCAGCCTCCCGTTGACGTCCAGCCCAGATGGTACTTTTGAGCCCGCCATGATCGAGTACACGCAGGGCAACATCCTTCAAGCCGAGGCCGAAGCCCTCGTCAACACGGTCAACTGTGTCGGCGTGATGGGCCGCGGAATCGCGCTGCACTTCAAGCACGCCTACCCGGCGAACTTCAAGGCGTATGCCGCCGCCTGCAAGCGCGAAGAGGTTCAACCTGGGCGGATGTTCGTGCACGACACGGGGCAGCCGGCACCGCGTTGGATCATCAATTTCCCGACCAAGCGCCATTGGCGCGGCAAGAGCCGCATCGAGGACATCGAATCTGGGATGAGCGCGCTGGTACATGAGATCAAGGCTCGCGGCATCCGTTCGGTAGCCATCCCGCCCCTAGGCAGCGGTCTTGGTGGGCTCGCCTGGAGCGACGTGCGCCCGGTGATCGAGACCGCATTGGCGGATGTGCCCGACGTGCGCGCGACTCTCTACGAGCCGGGTGGCCAATCCGAGTCCGCGCCGGTCAAGTCCACCCCGAAGATGACCGCCGGGCGCGCCGCATTGGTCGGTCTTATGCGCCGCTACTTGACAGGCATGATGGACACCTCCATCAGCCTGCTTGAGCTGCACAAGCTCATGTACTTCCTACAGGAGTCCGGCGAGCCCCTGAAACTGCGATATGTCAAGGCGCCCTACGGTCCCTATGCCGAGAACCTCCGACACGTTCTCCACGACGTCAACGGACACCTAATCGAGGGGTACACCGGGGGCGGAGACGCGCCGACCGAGCAGGTGACGCTGATGCCTGGTGCGATCGAGAAGGCCGACTCATTCCTGGCTGCTCACCCGGAGACCCGCAAGCGGTTCGATCGAGTTGGTGAGCTGGTCGAGGGCTTCGAGACGCCATTCGGACTGGAGCTGCTGGCGACCGCCCACTGGGTGGCTGTCAACGAGAGCGCACACACAGACCAGGCGATCACCGACGCCTTCTATGCCTGGAATCCGGGCAAGGCCCAGTTTGCTCCCGAACAGATCGCCATAGCCGTCGAGCGGCTCCGCGAAGGGGGCTGGGTCGGCAGCCACGGGTTCGCGCGGGCTGGCTGACGCCACTTTCAATCGGAGAGTTACGCGGACACGTCCCGTCCGCGGCTGGCTGGCGTCTATAGCCGGATCTCAATTGCCGGGGTGACAATCGCTGGTTCGACCTCCGGTCGCACCCGCTGCCGCTCGCCGGACTATGCGGCCATACACTGCCACCGCACCGATAGTGCTACGCGTGCGCGAGCTTGTGCGAGCAGTAGAAGCCGGCCACCGCGGTTCCGCCCGCGATCGCGACCGTCGCGATCACTCCCGCGCGCGGCAGGTGCTTGCGAGCGAGGATCGTCGCGACCGTGTCCACCGCGTCGGCCATAGCGACCGCGGCCTGCACACGCGGCCCGACCACAGCGTCGTCGAGCGTCTGCAGCGTCGCGAAGCCGAGCGCTACGTCGCGGGCGGCGAGGCCTCGTGCGAGATCCTGCACAGCAGGCAACGCCGCATTCTCCTCGCCCAGCCAGTGGCCGACGATCCTCTCGGGCGCGACCAGAATGGCCGAGCCCAGCGCGACGCGACCGGCGGCGCTCAGCCACATCGCTCGCCGCGGGCTCACGAGCGCCATCCGTGCCGCCCGCGCCGTCGGCGCTCTAGGCCGTCTCGGCCGGCAGGATGCTCACGACGCGCCCGCGGCGGCCGTTTGCGAACTGCACGGTGCCCGCGGCGCGCGCGTACAGCGTGTCGTCTTTGCCGATGCCCACGCCGGCGCCGGGCTTGAATTTGGTTCCGCGCTGGCGCACGATGATCTCGCCGCCGGTCACAGCCTCGCCGGCGAAGGTCTTCACGCCCAGACGCTGCGCGTTTGAGTCGCGACCGTTGCGGCTCGAGCCGAGCCCCTTCTTATGAGCCATCTGAGGTTGTCTCCTCGCTCGCTTTGGTAGCAGCCGGTTTGGCGCTCGCGGGTTTGGCCGCGGCTGGTTTGGCGGCCGCTTTGGCTTTGCCCGCGGTGATCTCGGTCACCTCGATCTTCGTCAGATCCTGGCGGTGGCCGGTGCGGCGTTTGTAGCCGCGCTTCGGCTTGAACTTGAACACGCGCAGCTTCTCGCCGCGAACGTGCGCCACCACCTTCGCCGTGACCTTCACGTCTTTCAGGCCGGCCGTGTCGAACACGGCGTCCTCGGAGCGATACATGATCGGCTCGAGCGCCACGTCCGCGCCCTCGTCAACGGCGAGGCGCTCGACGAGCAGCGTCTGGCCCCGCTCGACGCGGTACTGCTTGCCGCCGGTCTTCACGATCGCGTACATGTGCTCTGTTTCTCGATTCTCTAGCTTGGGAAGGCGCCGAGTGGCTACTCGGGGGACGCCTCGGCCTTGGCAGCCGAACGGCGCCGTCCGCCCCTGCGGCCACGACGCCGAGGCTTGGATTGTAGGCCATCCTCGGCGGTCTCGTCCGACGAGGCCTCGGGAGCCTCCGGCGCGACCGCCACTGCGTCCTCCTCCGGCTCGGAGTCGATCGCGGTCGGCGACTCGCTGAGGCCCGCTTCGCGGCGCGCCTCGACGTCTTCGCCTTCGACCGGCGCGCGGCGTCGACTGCTGCGCGACGCGGTCGGCTTCTCGGCCGTCTCGTCCTTGCGGGGCACGGCTGGCGCGCGTTTGGCGCGAGTGCTTCGGGGCGCCGCCGGAGTGGCCCGCGGGGGCGGGCTCACGACCTCGCCGAACTCGTCCAGCAGCAGCGCGGTCGCGGCCGTGCGTCCGACCTGGTCGATGCGCACCATGCGGTTTTCGCCCACGCAGGGAGCCGCGCCGGCGATCGAGATGATGTAGCCGTCGATTTTCGCTACCGCGTCGTCGACGTCGTACATGTGCGGCTCCACGATCTCCACCAGCACCTCGTCGCCCTGGCGGAACGGCAGCGCGCGCTCCTCGACCTCCTCGCGGGTGCCCTCGAACGTGATCGCGAAGTGGTCCAGCGCGAGCCCTTCGGAGCCCTCGAACAGGAACGACTTGCCCGTCTGCGCCTCCAGCGCGTGCAGCACACGCGAGTTGTGCCCCGTGAACTGGACGCTCACGCGCGGGTTGATCTGCACCAGGAACGCCTCCGCGTCGGGGTGCTCGAGCGCAACGTCGCGCAGACGGCGCTCGAACTCGATCGCGATCGTTTCCTCCGAGCGGATAACGCCCTCGCCCTCGCACGTCGTGCACGGGCGGCTCATGATCTCGCGCACGCCCTCGGTCACGTTCTGGCGGGTCATCTCGACCAGGCCGAGCTTCGAGATCTCGGCGGTGAACGTCTTCGTGCGGTCCTCGTCGAGCGTCTTGCGCAGCGTCTTCATCACCGCGTCGCGGTTGCGCGCGCGGGCCATGTCGATGAAGTCGATCACGATGATGCCGCCGATGTCGCGCAGACGCAGCTGGTTGACGACCTCCTCGGCCGCCTCCAGGTTGGTCTTCGTGATCGTGTCCTCCAGGCCCGCGCCCTTGCCGCGGCCGATGAAGCTCCCGGAGTTCACGTCGATCACCGTCAGCGCCTCGGCGTAGTCGATGATCAGGTAGCCGCCGCTCGGCAGGTCCACTCGCCGGGAGAGCACGCCGTCGATCGCCTTGTCCACGCCGTAGGCCTCGAACAGCGGGTCCTTCTGCTCCCACAGCTCGACGCGCTCGACCAGCTCGGGGGCGGTGCGCGTGAAGAACGACACCAGCCGGTGGTACTGCTGCTCGTCGTCGACGATCGCGCGCTCGAAGTGCGCCGAGAAGATGTCGCGCACCACGCGCACCGACAGGTCGGCCTCCTGGAAGACGAGATCCGGGGCGACGGTGTCCTCGACGCGTTTGACGAGCACCTCGTGGAGCTTGTGCAGGTACTTCAGCTCGCGTTCGAAGTCCTCGCGCTTGGCGCCGTGTGCGGCCGTGCGCACGATCACCCCGCCCTCGCCGATCGCCAGGTTCGCGGTCTGGCGGCGCAGGCGGTCGCGCTCCTTGTCCTCCAGCCTGCGCGACACGCCCACGCCCTCGCCCGTGGGGGCGTAGACCATGTAGCGCCCCGCGATCGTCAGCTCCATCGACAGGCGCGCGCCCTTCGTCTTCAGCGGGTCCTTCACGACCTGCACCGTGATCTCCTGACCGGGGCTCAGCAGGTCTGAGATCTTGCGTCCGCCCCCTCCCCCGCGGCCGCGCTTGGGCGTCTCCACGCCCGGCAGCACGATCTCGTCGACGTGCAGGAAGCCGTTCTTCTCCAGGCCGATGTCGACGAAGGCGGCCTCGAGGCCGGCCAGCACGTTGTCGACCTTGCCCTTGTAGATGTTGCCGACGATCGAGCGGCCGCCGCGGCGCTCGATGTAGAGCTCAGCTACGCGGTATCCGGCCTCCGGCGCTCCGCTGCCGCGCTTGCGCCCGCGGCTGGCTGAAGATCGCGAGGCGGCGGGCGTTCCGCTGGCCTCCAGTAGCGCCACGCGCGTCTCCGCGCGGTCGACGCTGACAAGCACTTGCTTTTTCAATTTTTGGGTCCAGTCTTAGAGTCATAAGTTCTAGAAGCGCGGTACACGGCCCTTGAGGGCCTGCGAGGCGCGCGCCTGCACGTAGATCGATTGCAACAGGCCTACCGCCAACAGGGTTGTTATCACCGACGAGCCGCCATAGCTCATGAGCGGAAGCGTGACACCGGTGATGGGCATGATCCCAATTGTCATCCCTACGTTGACGAAAACCTGGAACATGAGCATAGCCGCTACGCCGGCAGCGATGAGTGATCCAAATAGGTCCTTCGCCATCACGAGCACTCGAAGCGTGCGCGAGATCAGCAGCGCATACAGCAACAGCACCAGTCCGGCGCCCACGAAGCCGTAGCGTTCGGCGACCGCCGCGAACACGAAGTCGGTGTGGCTCTCGGGCAGGAATTTGAGCGGCACCTGCGTCGACTTAGCCCCGCGGCCGGTCTTCTGCCCGGAGCCGATCGCGATCTTCGACTCCTGCTGTTGGTAGCCTTCTGTCTGCGGGTTCGAGGACGGGTGCAGGAACGCCGTCAGCCGGTTCACCTCGTAGGACTTGAGCACGTGGACCCCCGCCGCGGGGGCCGCCACGAGCACGAACGACGCCGCCACGCACACCAGCGCCGCCAGCGCCGCCAGCTGGCGCCACGACGTGCCGGCGATGAACAGCAGCATGTAGGCGATCGTCATGTAGACCATCCCCGAGCCGAGGTCCGGCTGGGCGATCACGAGCATCGCGGGGATCAGCGCGGCGATCATCAGCCGCACCGTCGTGTCGCGATCGCCCAGCTGGCGCGCGCGCTCGACCAGCAGCGCCGCCAGCGCCACGATCAGCAGCACCTTGCCGAGCTCGGACGCCTGGAAGGAGAACAGCGGGAAGTTGATCGCCCGCTGCGAGCCTTTGGCAGCGTGCCCGAGCGCGAGCACCGCGAGGATCGTCACCAGCAGCGTCCCGTAGATCGGGTTTTTCAGACGGCGCAGCTGCGCGTAGTCGATACGCGAGAGCACCAGCATCAACACGAAGCCCACGACCAGGTAGACGACCTGCCTGTCGAGGTAGTAGCGCGGGTCGCCCGGGACCAGGTTCCTGGTCGCCTGCCGCAACGTCACCGTCGAGCAGATCGCCAGCCCGATCACCGCGAGCGTCAGCAACGGGTCGAGCGGCAGGCGCAGGCTGCGCGACGGCGAGACCGGCGCCTCGTCGGACGCCTTGATCGGGCTCAGCGGGCTCACAGCGTCTTCGAGCTCCCCGCCACGAACTTCTCCGGCTTGCCGAACCACTTCGACGCCATCAGACGCGCGACCGGCGCGGCCGTTTCCGCGCCGAAGCCGCCCTGCTCGACGGTCACCGCGATCACGATCGGACGCTTGGCGTCGCCGACGTAGGCCATGTACCACGACTGGTCTTCGAGCGGTTCGTGCTGCGCGGTCCCCGTCTTCCCGTACACCGGGTGCTGGGACTGGTCCCAGCCGGCCCACACTTCCGCCGAGGTGCCGCCCTGCTGGCTGGCGGCCTCGTGCAGCCCTTCCATCACGAGGCTGAGGTCGCCGTAGTCGAGGCGGACGTGACGTTTCGCCGGGAAGCTCAGGCTCTGCACCAGGCCGCCCCCGGATTCGTCGACCTCCATCCCCAGGTGCGGCGTCACCACGGTTCCTTCGCCGCCGTTCTCGAACGCGTTCGCGAGCGTCGAGTAGGCGACCGCCATCTGCAGCGGGTCGGTCAGCAGATCGCCCTGCCCGACCGCGAGGTGCATGTCGTCGCCGACCGTCCACGGGCGCACTTCGCTGACGATTCCGCACGACGGCAGATGCGTGCGACGCTCGCAGGCTTCCTCGGCTTCGTTCTCGCGCTTGCGCCACTTCGTGTCCGGGACGGTGCCTTCGAGCTCGCTCGGCAGGTCGATGCCGGTCGGCTGGCCGATTCCCAGCCTGTGGGCCATGTCCTGGATGATCGGGCCATGCGGGTTGGCGAGCTTGCCGACTTCGAAGAAGTACGTGTCCGAGGAGACCTTCAGCGCCTGCACCAGCCCCACCGCGCCGTATTCGGCCTGCCCCGCGTTGCAGAACTTCTCGCTCGACACGACGATGCATTTACCGGCCCCGAGCGCCTCCGACGGGGTGATCACCCCGGATTCGAGGGCCGCCAGGGCGGTGATCGGCTTGAACGTCGAGCCGGTCGGATAGGCGCCGTTGACGGCGCGATCGGTGAGCGGCCCGCCGGCCGAGCCGGTGCCCTGCAACCTCGCGAATTCGCCCGGCGTCAGGGGTTTCGCGAACAGGTTCGGGTTGAAGCTCGGGTAGGAGCCGATCGCGAGCACCTGCCCGTTGCGCGGGTCCAGCGCCACGAAGCCGCCCGCCGGCGCCCGCCTGCCGAGCGCACGCGCGTGGCCGATCCCTTCCAGCAGCGCTTTTTCGCTCTCCCGCTGGAGTCCCAGGTCGATCGTCAGCTTCAGGCTGTGGCCCGCCAGCGGCGGCGAGGGGGCGAGGTTGCTCGGGACGGGATGGCCTTCGGCGTTGACCTGCACGCGTTCCACGCCGGTCTTGCCGCGCAGGTAGTGGTCGTAGTAGAACTCGAGCCCTTCCTGGCCCACCACCGTGCCCTGCAGCACCCCCCGGAACCCTTTCAGCTTCAGCTCTTCCGGCGAGACCTGCCCCACGTGGCCGAGCACCTGCGCCGCCATTTCCCCATACGGGTAGGAGCGGATCGAGACGGGCCGCTGGATCACACCCGGGAACTCGCTCTGACGCTCGCCGAGCGCCGTCAGGGGCCCCACCCCCGCGTCGGTCTTGATCGTGACGTTCGCGTAGGGCGTCGCCGTGACTCCCTGCACGACCCGTTCGTCGATCGTGCGCCAGTCGAGGCCGATCACCTGACCGAGACGTACGAACAGGCCGCGCGCGTGGCCGGCGGACGCCGGCAGTTGCGGAATCGGCACCTTCGGTACGCGCGCCGCGCGAAGCAGGCGATGCCCTTCTCGCTTCTGCGCCTTCGTGGCTTTGAGATGCTGGCTCGCGAGCACCCGTTCGAAGCGCACCAGACGTTCGATCGCGGGGCGGTAGCTCGCTTCGGTCGCGAACAGCGTCTTCTCATACGCGGCGACCTGTTCCTTCACCGCCGCCGGCATCTGATCCGGCACGATCTGCACCGCGTTGGTGGTCTTGCTGTTCACGATCGGGTGGCCTTCGCGGTCGAGGATTTCCCCGCGCGGCGCCGCGATCGGCAGGTCGCGCACGCGGTTGGCGTCCGCCTGCTGGACGTACTGTTCGCCGGAGAGCACCTGCAGGTACCACAGGCGGAAGAAGATCACGCCGAACAACACCATCGCCACGCCGCCGATGATCGCCACGCGCAGCGCCAGCTGCGGCGAGACGGGGACGTGCGGGTCACGGCGCCGCGCCGGTTCGATCGCGCTCATGCTTTGGAGAGCGGGCTCAAACCACCGGTCGTGTACGCGCGCCTGCGCCGTCGGCGTCGGGGGTCCTCTGGCAGCGCGCCGATCAGCACCCGCCGCACCAGCACCCACATCGGCGCCGCCACGATCGCGTTGACGAGGATCCCGAGCACGATCTGGCGCAGCAGCACGAAGCTGATCGGCGCGTCCACGCCGAGCATGAACTCCATCGTCGAGTAGCCGATCAACGACACCGCCGAGACGCCCGCGCCGACGAGCAGCGGGGTGAGCGCCGCCTGCGGATCGCGCAGTTCGCGCAGCCGTCCACACCAGTAGCCGACGAGGGTGAAGATCAGCGAGGTCAGCCCGAGCGTCTGCAGCAGAGCCAGGTCCACGAGCATCCCCACCGCGAAGCCCGTCGCCGCGCCGAGCGTCGATCCGCACATCAGCCCCACGAACCCCACCAGCAGGATCGACAGGTCCGCGTTCACGCCGAACACCGGCACCTCCGAGACGACGCCGATCTGGAAGAACACCACCACGAACGCGAGCGCGCTCACCCGCAGCGCGAGCGGCGCCGGCACTGCGCCGCTCATCCTTCTCCCCCGGCCGAGGCGAGCTGTTCCACGGCCGATGAGCCCGCCGCGCCCTGACCCGACGGCAGGCTCGAGGAGACGCGGCTGAGGTTCGACGCCCTCGTGCCCGCCCCGCTCGTCAGCACCTGCACCGCGTCGAGGTTGTGCATGTTCACGCTCGGACTCACGTTGACCGACTTGTACGCGCTTTCTTCGTTCACCGACGTGACCTGCCCGATCAGGATCCCCGGCGGGTAGAGCGATTCGTCGGGCGCGTTGGCGACCGTCCCCGAGGTCACCACGAATTCGCCCTTCGTGACCTGCAGCGTCGCGGGCAGGTACTGCAGCAGCAGGTCGTTCGGGTCCCCCACCTTCGGTTGCACGAGGCCCGTCGGGACGCTCGTCCCGATCCTCGCCGAGATGCCCATCGAGCTGTCGGTGATCAGGTCCACCTGCGCGCCGTCTGAGACCACGCTCGAGACGCGCCCCACCAGACCTTCGCCGTTGACGACCGGGTCGTTGACGCGCACGCCGTCCGCCGCCCCCTTGTCGATGTTCACCGTCGAGTACCAGAAGTTCGGCGTTTTCCCGATCACCGTGGCCGTTATCGGGTGATAGCTGTCGATGCCCAGCTGGTCGAGGTGGAACATCGCGATCAGCTGCCGATAGGAGCGTTTTTCGGCTTCGTCTGCCACCGTCCGGCGAACCAGCGCGTCGTATTTCTTGCGCAGCGAGTCGCGCTGGCTTTTCGCGTGCAGCGTGTCGCCGAACCAGCCGAACAGGTTTCGCACCGGCTTCAGCGCCTTGTTCGCGCCGTCCTGGAGCGGCGAGACCACCGTCAGGAAGCCGCGCTGGACCGCGTGCAGGCGCCCGTTGGGCGACTCACCGAAGTAAGCCGTCAGCAGCAGCAGGGAGAGCACCACGAGCAGCCCAAGGACAGCTCGTCGACGCCGGACCGTCTTGTCATCCACCGATAACTACCTTCCGAAGCGTTCGCAGGACAGACTACCCACGCGGGGGACGAGCTGTCTCAGCGTTACCGGCGACGCCGATTGCGGCTTGTCCGATTCGAGCGATGGATCGCCTCGAACTCCTCCAGCGAGCGTCCCGAGCCGACCGCCACGCACGTCAGCGGAGACTCCGCCAGGTGCGCCGGCATCTGCGTCTCCTCGCGCAGGCGCTCGTCCAGGCCCTGCAGCAGCGAGCCGCCGCCCGCCAGCATGATCCCCCGGTCCATGATGTCCGAGGCCAGCTCCGGCGGGGTGCGGTCGAGGGTCTCCTTGACCGCGTCGATGATCTGGCTGAGCGGCTCCTCCAGCGCCTGGCGGATCTCCTCGCTCGTCAGCACCACCGTCTTCGGCAGCCCCGCGACCATGTCGCGACCGCGGATCTCCGCCTGCAGCTCCTCCGCCATCGGACACGCCGAGCCGATCTCCAGCTTCAGCTCCTCCGCCGTCTGCTGGCCGATCAGCAGCTTGTACTCTTTCTTCGCGTAGTTGATGATCG
>CAZPQW010000016.1:0-79451 GCA_964588985.1 uncultured Solirubrobacteraceae bacterium | reverse complement strand
ACACTTCGCAAAAACGCCCTTGACAACATAGAAGCATCCAACGAATTGCACAGCGCTCGCACAGTCATGGCACAGCCATGCATCTAGTCTGTGTGGCAGTTCTGCTGTGCTGGCGGCCGTAGAGCGCTGCAGCGAAAGCGGATCGCAGCGCTCGGGCTTGCCGCTGATGCTCGTCGCGAGCCGCCTTGAGTCAATCCGGCGCTTGGAACGCTCAGGCGAGTTGAGCGAGTTCGGCTAGCTCTTCGATATAGCTGGCTGTGCTGGCGGTCGCGAGATGGATGATCCGCAGGGCGGTGTACTCGGAGATCGCGTAGTAGGCGCGGCTCCCCTCACGCTCGCGGGTGAGGATGCCCTGGCCGTGCATGACGCTGAGATGTCTTGAAACGCTCTGATGGGACAAGAGGAGCTCGTCGCAGAGTTCTTGGCCGCTTGCGCGGCGCTGCTCGATCAAGAGCAACAGGCGTATCCGGGATGGCTCACCGATGATCCGCACTCGCTGCGCGACCAGCTCTAGCAGGTGAGGGGACGACGCGATTGTCGGGCTCGCTTGCTCCAACTGCACTGGGCGCGACGTGCTGGTTTCTCGCTCCCGCAGTGAGCCTGTGCGGACCTTACTGGTCATCGCTCAACCGAAGAGAGCCATAAGCGGGTCATGCACCTCTCGCTCCTACATGCTCACATCAGGTGCGCGAGCTGATCATCGCGGCGAGTTCATTGCAGCGCTCCCAAAAGCGAGTGGCGGCGGCTGCTTCTTCCTCTCGGTGCCGCGCGGCTTCCTCCGGCGGCAGAGCCTCAGCCGTCGGCAGTGGATTCGCGATCCGGTCAGCGGTTGCCTCGAACAAAGCAACCAGCGCATCACCGGCACGCACAGGGTCGATGGCGAGCACACCGAGCACCTCGTCCTCCTGGGTCCTCAGCTCGCGCGCCAGTGCCGCACCCTCCGCAAGCCACGCCGCGTGCGATCCCGTGCCATTCGTGCCATTCCCCTCCACGCACGCGACTCTATCGCCGTACCAATGGCGTCGACTTGACAAAACCCGCCGGGGTCGCGACCGCAAACTCGGCACGTCCGGTAGCTGCTTTTGGCTTCGGATCTGTGTGGGCTTGTATAACCTGCGGTGGTGGACCCGGGCGCCGAGGCTGAGGAGACCGTCGCCTCTCTAATCGCTGCGATCACGGGCGAGGCACCTATCCTCGAGCCGGAGGACGCCCGTCTGCCCAGTGGAGGTGTAGCCGACTTTTGACTCTCGGGAGCCGCGTTCGGTGTTCGCGGGCGCCACGTCCTAGTCGAGGTCAAGAGCCTCCATGATCTAACTGCCAGAGCGCGCCCTTGGATGGTCGAATACGCCCTGCGTCATCCCGACGCACCGAAGCAGTGGGCTCCAAGCTGGAGCTCTGACGGTGAGCATCGGATTCGCAGGCTCGGCTTTTCCCCGGCGATTTGAGTTCGCTGGCGGCGCTCATCGAGCTAACGTCGGTGGAGCGGCTGCGCGGTCTGGCCGATCGAGGCGGGCGCGTCTACCAGATGTCGGCTGAGGCAAACCAGATTGCGGCGATGATCCTGTTCGGCTCAAGTGCGACTCTCAATCCTTCGATGCGCTGGCCGGCTGCGGCGGTCAGCGCCCCGTTCCCCGGTGTGATCAGCGCCCCACTGGAAGCTGTCGCCGTGGCTTTCTACTCAGGCTCGGATGCACGGCACAGTGTTGCCGCCGATATCCGCGAGGGGCTCGCCCGCAAGTTCGCGGGCTATGGCGGACCAGATGCCTGTGTGGCCGTCGTGGTCTCAGACGTGAGCCGTGAGGATTCTTGGTCAGCATTGCTGGACGGAGCAATGGGCTATCCGCTGGATGGTTCACCGCCAGTCCTGCAGGTCAACGCGCCATTCACGGTCCCAGGTCTTCTGCTCGCGCTGTACGCGCGCGAGCCCGCGGGCGGTCAGCGGTGGTCATATCTCGATGGCGAGGTAGCCGAGACCGTTGAGACTCTGGGGGATGTCTGCCGGGCAGCTTTCGCGTGCAGCACGCCCGGATAGGCCAGGCTCCTACAGTTCGCCGGTGGCTTTTTTGTATCCGGTTGCGAGGTCGGCCAGGTCGGCGTTGTAGCTGTCGAGGAGGGCGATGAGGGTGTGGAAGCGCATTCCTCGTGAGCCGTTCTCGATTTGCGAGATGAACGTTGCGCGTATGTTGGCGCGCTTGCCGGCTTCGACCTGTGTTAGCCCGGATCGGTCGCGGAGTGACCGAAGGGCCTTGCCGAGCGCGATGTAGAGGTGCGCCTCTGGTAGGTCGGGGTTCATCCGGCAACCCTACCAACCCTCGACCAGCGGACTAGGGTTGAGCGCTTGCCTCGTCTATCGCATCAGCGAGATGGCGTAGGTCTGCGTCGTAGGTGTTGAGGATCGCCAAGAGCGTGTGCCATCGCATCCCGCGCTTGCCGTTCTCGATCTGGGAGAGGAAGTTATCTCGGACGCCGATTTTGTCGGCGGCTTGGACCTGCGTGAGGCCCGCTCGGTTGCGTAGGGAGCGCAGCGCTTGGCCGAGTTGGGCGTAGTCGGGGGCGCTGGGTAGTTCGGGATTCATCGGGAGTTTGGACTCTGGGACTTCACAGGACGGCAAAGTTTCTGTAGGCTGCTACTCGCAAAGCTAGCGGAGGGCTGAGCGTTGATCGCGCCCAGCCCTCCTTACACACCGATGAAAGAGGCTTCATCGCTATGCCTGAGGAGGATACAAAGGCCCAAGAAGCCGTTGTCCTAGAGCTGCTGGACAAAGCCGACGGCGTGGTCCTTGAGGATCTCTGCGACTCCATTCGTGAGGTGAGCAGGGATCGCGCGGGCGCCGCCGTGACGAGCCTTGTAGAGGTAGGCGTGGTGCGCGTAGATCGAGACCTCATCTTCCCTACGCCAGCACTCGAACGACTCGACGCTATCGGCCTGATCCACATATGAACAGCAGCAGCAAGAAGATCGCGGCAGCTGAGGTGGCTGTCGTCCGGCTCCAGCCGTTCGAGCTTGCGGAGGTCGCGGTCTTGGCAGGCTATGAAGAGTTGAGCGTGTCGGACTACATCCGATCGCGTCTCGGATATCGACCGATGGCGGATGAGCTCCCTGAGATCACATCGTCGAGCCGGCTGCGTTTGGTCGAGTCGTGAGCCGCTTCTGTCGTTCCGTCCGTGAATCCACTTAGCCTCAAAATCATGACCACCGGAATCTGAGCCCCGCGCCAGTATCTCACTGCTGGCTTTGCTCATAACAGCGCGCTCATCCAGACGCTGGACTGCGCTCGCAGCG
Organism: uncultured Solirubrobacteraceae bacterium; assembly: GCA_964588985.1. Taxonomy (GTDB): domain Bacteria; phylum Actinomycetota; class Thermoleophilia; order Solirubrobacterales; family Solirubrobacteraceae; genus Palsa-744. The sequence continues at coordinate 76,168 of CAZPQW010000016.1, read as the reverse complement.
CCGCTGCAACAACATCTATTACGAGTATCTATCTACAGGGAGGCCGTGTGCTGTCCAGAGGGTATTGGCTGAGGCGTCGGGCGCTGGGTGGGTCGCGTGGTCGCTGGGTGGCTGTTTCGGCGGTGGTGTGCGCGGCGGTTCTGGTGTTCGTGGTGGCTGGTACTGCGTCTGGTCGGGCGGGGGGTGGTGGTGCTGTGGCTGGTGGTCTGGGTGTGTCTCGGGTGTCTGCGGCGCGGCTGCGGGTGATGGACGCGCGGGCTGCTCGTCGTCGTCGGTTGTTGGCGGGTCCTGGGATGCGGGCGCAGCGGCGGGCTTCGTTGATGGCGTTTCATGGTTTGGGGGCGGCTGGTGCGGAGGGGTTGTTGCGGCGTGATTTTGGTTCGGTGCTGGCGGGGGCGAGCGTGAATCCGGCGGTGTCGGTCGCGAAGTCGGGTCGAGTCGTGCGGTATTTGAGCGATAGCGAAGCTGTCGTGCGGGGTTCTCGGGGTTTGAAGATCGAGAGGTCTACTACGCTGTTGCGTGTTGATGGTCGGGGCGGGAAGCGTCCGGTTGATCTTCGCCTGCAGGCGGGCGGCGCGGGGTTCGTGCCGGTAGCTCCGGTCACGGGTGTGGCGATCGCGAGGGATTCCTCGGCCGGGGTGGCCGTTGGTGGTGCTGGGTTGCGGGTGTCGCTTGAGGGTGCCGATGTGCGTGGCCGGGTTGTGGGCGGTCAGAGTGTGTTCTTCCCGGAGGTCGGCACGGATATGGATGGGTCTGTTGCTCCGTCGGTTCATGGGGCTGAGTTCTTTGCGGTGTTGCGTTCGCGTTTGAGCCCGGAAGAGGTGCGTTATCGGGTGAGCTTGCCGGCGGGCGCGAGCCTTGAGATGACTGCGGATGGTGGTGCGGAGGTTGTTCGTGATGGTGTGTTGATCGCGGGTATCAATCCGCCGAGTGCGCGGGATGCTCAGGGGTCTGTGGTGCCGGTCTCGATGCTGGTGGTCGGGGATGAACTGTTGTTGACGGTCGCGCATCGTCAGATGGATGTGGCGTATCCGGTGCTTGTTGATCCGACTGTGGTTTTGCCGCTTGGTGGTTTGACGTTTGGTACGGAATTCAACGCGATATTCGCGGAATTCATCACATGGTCTCATGGTGCGTATTTTGTTTCTGCGCCGGCTACGAAATTTCCGCTTGAAGTCGCACCGAAAGTCTTTGTGAATGGTGGGATTGAAGGGTATTTGAAAATGCCTGTGCCGGCGCACATGAAACCGGAAACGGTGGAATTTCTTGGTATTTCTGGTACGAGGAGTGAATCGCCGGCCACGGGGTCGGGGACTTGGTGGGAGTTGTCGGCTTGTAATCGGGGGACTGAAAGTGAAACGGGTGCGATACCTTCGAGCTTGGCGTTTCATTGGGCGAACCCGGCGGAAGAACTGGCGTGTAAAAGCCTTTCCTGGGTTTCGATTGGTTTTGGTTTGACGGGTGTGCCGGCTGGTAGCGAAGAAGGTGCTACGGCTACTGATGGTGGGAGTATCTCGGTTGAATCGATTTTGCTTACGGTCCTTCCGACGTCGCAGGAAGAAGAAGAATGGGAAAGCGAATCCTATGGTTTGCGTAATCCCGCGAAACTGCTTGACGAACCGTGTTTGTTGGGTAAGCCGGTGAATTGCGCGACTGGTAATCAGGTTGAGAGTCAGACCGATCTCTCGGTTGGTGGTCGTGGGCCTGGGCTTGCGGTCACGCGTACGTATAACTCGCGTCGTGCGTCGCTGCAGGGTGCTAGTGGTGGTCCGTTTGGGTATGGGTGGACGGGTCCGGCGAGTGCTCATCTTGAAGGCTCGACGCCTTGTTTTCCTGTGCAGGGAGCCGAAGGCGGAGGCGGCGGCGTTACGTGTGGCTGGCCGAGTGTCGCGGTGTATGAAGACAACGGCTCGTCGGCGCGTTTTCTCATCATTGAAGGCAAATTCAAGGCGATCGACCTACGAACGAAGGCGACGCTCGTCAAAGAAGGCAGCAGCTATGTGTATACACTGCCCAGTCAGAGCAAGCTGACGTTCAACGAAGCCGGTCAGTTGACGGCGCGCACGGATCGCAATGGTAATGCCACGACCGTGAAATGGAGCGGGGAAGGGCTGGTCGAATCGATCAGCGATGCTGCTGGCCGGAAACTGACGTTTGCGTATAACGGCGAAAAAGAGGTCGAAAGTATCACGGACCCGATGGGGCACGTCGTGAAATACGGTTATGAATCGAAAAACCTCGCGAGTGTCACCGAGCCCGGCGAATCGAGCCCGCGTTGGCGGTTCAAATACAATGCTGGGCACGAAATGACGGAAATGATCGACGGGCGCGGGAATGTCGTGAGCACCGAATACAACGCGGCCCATCGGGTCGTCAAACAAAAAGACGCGCTCGGGCGAGTACGGAAATGGAGCTACGGAAAAGAAGCTGGGAACCCCGAAACGACAATCACCGAACCGAACGGCTCCACGACCGTTGAGAAGTTCAATGTGGTGTATCAGCCCACGAGCGTCACGCACGCATCGGGTACGGGCTCGGAAGTCACGACCACAATGAAATACGGCGAAGGCGAAAATCTAGTCTCGGTTACCGACCCGAACAGCCACATCACGAAATACACGTATAACACGGCTGGCGATCGCATCAGCGAAAAGGATGCGAACGGTAACGAAACGAAATGGACTTACAACACGACGCATGACGTGTTGACGCACACGACCCCCGATGGCGAGACGACGACAACCAAACGCGACACGCACGGCAACCCCGAAGTCATCGAACGTCCAGCACCGGGCGCGACAACACAAGCCACGAAATCCAAATACGCCGCGAATGGTGATCTGGAAAGCGTGGAAGACCCGCTCAAACACGTCACGAAATTCGAATACGACAGCAAGGGCGACAAGTCAGGCGAAACGGACCCTGAAGGCGACAAGCGCACCTGGGCGTATAACGAAGACTCGCAGGAGACCTCGACGGTCAGCCCACGAGGCAACGTCGAAGGTGGCGAACCGAGCAAATACACGACCACGTTCGAACTCGATGCGCAGGGCCGCGCGATCAAGATCACCGACCCGCTCGGGCACATCACGAAATACGCCTACGACGCCAACGGCAACCTCGAAACGCTGACCGACCCGAACACCAACAAAACGAAATACACCTATGACGCGGACAACGAGCTGACGATCACCGAAGAGCCGAAAGGCAACACCACAGAAACCGGGTACGACAGCGAAGGGCAGATCACGAGCCAAACCGATGGCGATAAACACGTCACCAAATACGTGCGCAACCTGCTTGAGCAAGTCACCGAAGTCATCGACGCTAAGGAACGGAAAACCAAAAAGGAATACGACCCGGCCGGAAACCTCAAAACGGTAACGGACCCCGCCGCGCGCACCACGACCTACACCTACGACCCGGCAAACAGGCCGAAAGAAGTCACGTACTCCGATGGAAAAACACCAGCCGTCAAATACGAATACAACGGTGACGACAAGCTGACTCACATGACCGACGGGACAGGCGAAACAACCTACAAATACGACGAACTGGACAGGCTCACCGAAGCCCAGAACGAGCACAGCGAAAAAGTCAGCTACGAATACGACCTAGCCAACGAGCCAACCAAGATCACGTATCCCAGCAGCAAAGCCGTTACTCGCGAATACGACAAAACGGGTCGCCTTAGCAAGACCACCGACTGGCTCGGGAACGCCACCAAATTCTCCTACGACCCCGACTCCGACCAGGCCACCACGACCTTCCCGTCCGGGACAAGCAACGAAGACAAATACACCTACGACGAAGCGGACCGCGTGAGTGAAATCAAGATGATGAAGGGCGCGGAAACACTCGCGTCGCTTGCCTACACCCGCGACAACAACGGACAGGTCAAAGAAGCCACCTCGAAAGGGCTACCCGGAGAAGAAAAACCAGCGAACGAATACGACACCGACAGCCGGCTCACCAAAGGCGCAGGAACCAGCTACCAGTACGGCGGCGGGAACAACCCCATCAAAATCGGGACCGGCAGCTACACCTACGACAAAGCCGACGAGATCGAAACCGGCCCGAGCCTGAAATACGAATACAACAGCTCAGGCCAACGCACGAAGACCACGCCGACACCAGGCCCCGCTACAACATATGGCTATGACCAAGCCGGGAACCTGATATCAGTAGAAAGACCCGCTGAAGGCGAAACTACCGCCATCAAAGACACCTACGCCTACGACGGCAACAGCATGAGAGCCTCCCAAACAATCTCCGGAATCACGACCTACTTCGTATGGGACGCGAGCGCACCACTGCCTCTGCTCCTCACGGGCGGCCTCAACAGCTACGTCTACGGGCCAAATGGGCTACCGATCGAGCAGATATCAAGCGGAGGGACGGTGCTCTACCTCCACCACGACCAGCAAGGCAGCACACGGCTGATGACCAAAACCACTGGGGCGAAAGAAGCGTCGTTTACCTACGACGCCTACGGCAACCAGACCGGGCACACCGGCACCGCGATGGCACCACTCGGCTACGACGCCCAGCTGACCTCAACCGACACCGGACTCATCTACATGCGCGCAAGGGTCTACGACCCCAAGACGGTGCAATTCCTCAGCGTCGATCCGCTCGCGGCGATCACCCACGAACGCTACAACTACGCAGGCGACAACCCGATCAATCACGCTGACCCTACTGGGCTCGGTTTCTTTGAAGAAGTCGGCGAAGGGATCGCCGGATGGGGCGACACCATCACATTCGGCGGCACAAAATGGGTCCGCGAACAACTCGGCAACGACAACGTCAACACCTGCTCCAGCGCCTACCAAGCCGGCGGATACACAGGACTCGCCACCGCAGTCCTCATCCCCGGCGAGGGCGAGGCCGAGATCGGCGCGGACGGAGCGAGGATCGCCGAGAGTGCTACCGAGCACATCTTCCGCGATGCGGCAGGCCATCTCGCTGAGGATACGCCGGAGAACCGGGCGCTTATTGAAGGCGTTGTGAAGTCCGTGAACTACGTCCGAACCGGCGGAGGTGGTGAGACCCTCTATCGCGAGACGCTTCCGAACGGAACGCAGGTGTGGGCAAAGGTGTTTGAAGGAGCTATCACAAACGGAGGTGTCAATAATGTGCCATTGCCTTGAAAGGGAGAGGGCAAGATGACAACGCAGGAGCCTGTCAAGCTCTCAGACTTGGACGGAGTGACGCTCACGGCCAGCCAGGGGTTTCGTGCGATGGCCAAGTTCTTGTCCGGGTACTTTGATCGCACGAGCGGTTCGGGGCCGGTAAGGACGCTAGTCGGTGACGTTGAACTTGAGGTCGACGGTAGTTCAGTGGATCCCGCAGCACTCGGGGACTGGAAGAACTGTGTGTCAGAAACGCTCGCGGAGGACGAGAAGTAGCGAGTCGTTGAGGCCTTAGCTTCATCTACCGTTTCGACTTCCTCGATAGTGGCTAATGGCATCGAGACGAACTTCCGCAACCCTGAGAAGCTGGCTGCCGAAGAGAGCGTGACGATGCTGCTGTTCGGGTTCGGGGCGCTCAGCGTCGAGCGACCGGCCTGTGCTGGCAGAAGGCAGCCAAGCAGGGGGCCCCGTGGTTTGATGGCCGACGGGACGACAACTACAATCTACGGGCCAGAAGACCTCCCGATCGAGCAAGTCAACAAAGCACCGGAACAGTCCTCGGCCTGCACCCGATGATCATGCCAGATGTGAGCGTTTAGAACGGAACGCCGCTGAGAGGAGTTTGGCGTCGTCTGCGCGGCTGCGGTGGTGCATGTACTTCATCGTGGTCTGTACGTCGGCATGGCCCATCCATGCTTGGACCTGGATGATGGTGGCCTCGCTGATGGCGATCGAGCCGAAGGTGTGGCGTAGATCGTGGAAGCGCAGCGGGCGCAGCTTCGCGCTGGTGAGCGCCTTCTTGTAGCGACGGCGTAGGGCCGACCCATCGAGGTATACGCCGCGTGTGCCGGGGAAGACGAGGCTCTCGCGGCCGGTGTCGGCGAGGCGACGCTTTTGGGCCTTGAGCGTAGCGATGACCTGCTCGGCCATCGGGACTGTGCGCGTGAGCCCGGACTTTGGTGTGGTCAGCTCGCCGAGTGAGTAGGAGCCGTAGACGTGCAGGGACTCGCCGTCGAAGTCGACGTCGCGCCAGCGTAGGGCGATCAGCTCGCCCATCCGAAGGCCCGTGAACGCTGCCACGCGGAAGATCGCGCCGTCCTGGTCTGACTCGGTGGCGCCGGCGAGCTTCTGGATCTCCGCGGGCGAGAAGAAGTCGTAGTCGTTGGGGTCGTAGCGATCGCGGAGCTTGGGAACCTCCCGCGCCACGTTGGTCACCAGGCCGTGCTTGCGGCCACGCTCGAGAATCGCGCCGAGGATGACGAGCGCCTTGTTGGCCGTGCGCCTGCTGACGCCATGCTCCTCAACGAGCTCGTCGCGCCAATCCTCGATCTGCTCGGCGGTGATCTTCTCGGGCCGCCGCGAGCCAAAAGTCGGCTTGATGTGCGCTTTTACGACGGAGCGGTTGTCCGAGAGTGTTGAGGGCTTCCAGTCGCGCTCGTGGATGCCGTAGGCGATCCAGTCCTCGGCGAGCATCGTCGTGGTCAGTCCGGTTCGGGTCTGCTCCAGGGCGCCGCGTCGAGCGTCGGTGAGGATCGCCTCGAGCGCTGCCGTAGCGTCCTTGTCTCGCAGGAAGCCTGGCGGTGCTGGTCCCTTCTCGGTCCAGTCGAGCCCGATCTTGCGTTCGAACTGCTCGCCCGTCGCGTCGCGCCACTTCGCGTACCAAGTCGTGCGTCGCTTCCCGACGCGGCGTTTGACGTGGCCGGAGACGGAGGCGATTGGAGGTGCCGTTACAGGGCTCATTCGTACCGCAAACGATAGCGCCTCGTGCGGACGTTTTTTCTCCCGCGTTTTCTCCCCAACCAGCTCGATCGAACCCTAGCGACTCGACAAAAGTCCCGCTAAAATGCTGGTTTACGGTCCAGTAAATCAGGGGTGAGGCTGTCTACGGAACCGAAGGTCAGAGGTTCGAATCCTCTCGGGCGCGTCATTTCGTTCGCGGTCAAACCCCGGTCTCAAAGAAAAGGGGTCGGGGGTTGGCTGGGTGCAGCGCTGCTGGACGGGCGGGCAGTTCTCGGGGCGGCGGCGGACCAGGCGTCGCGCGATGATGCGCTCGTAGGGCTTCTCGATGGTTGCCTCGGTGACGCGTCCTCTCCGACGCGGATCTCGCTGTAGAAGAATTGGTTGAGGACGCGTCGCCCGAGATCGCTTGCCTCCAGGTAGCTTTCGAGCGGCTTCTCGGTGAGGGTCAGTGCGTCCTCCAGCGACTGTGGATGTCTTCGAGACCTTCGAGCGGCTCAGCAGGTCGTTGAGTGTGGTTTCCTCGGTTTCGATGCGCTTGGTCGTGCGGCGCATCACGTTCTCGGACACGCCGCCTTGTGCAGCTCAAGGAGTTCGCCGATGCGACGCATCCAGCACGCACCATCGCCCCCGACTCCATCATCCCGAACTCGCCCATCTATCGGGCGCGCTGGATGGTACCCTCCCGCGCGTGCCAGATCAAAATCATCCCCAGGAGGCGCTCCGGAGACTCGAACCTGCTGAAGCGTTCTTGAGGAACGCGTGGAGCGGAGTAACCACGCGCTTGCACGTCTTGGCACGACGAGAGTTTGTTCAACTGCTCATTGGGGCCGGAGCTGCCTATGGGGTCCTCGCATTCGTGCACACGCAAACGCGACGCCTCTTCCAGGACAGCGACTTCGTAATTGGCGGTATAGCGTTCGTCATCACCTATTTTGTCTCTCAGCGCATTATCGTCCGCGTTTTGCACACGCGGTTGCTCCCGCGTATCGCCGCATGGTGGCTCCGAATGCGTGCAAACGGTCCTCTCCTTGTTGATGGCATCGCGACTGGCCTTGCCGCTGTTGGATTGATCGGCATCTCCAAGGCATTCCACGTGCAAGTCTCCGGATTGGGAGGCGAAGTGCCTCTCGCAATCGCCATCTTGCTTGTCTCTTATCTTCTAGTGTCCCAGGTTACGAACCTGATGGTTGGCACCCTCGTGAGGAATCTCTATCTAATTGCCGCATCGGCCCAGGGGCCGGTGCGTGGGACACTGTTGGCGTTTGTTAACCGCCATCTTGGCCGCCTCGATATTCAAATTAAGGCCATACTTTCACAAGAAGGCGCAGAGCTGGATATCGCTGAGGTTCGGTTCTGGACTGAGCAAAGTTTCGCTTTTGGCGAAGGGCGATATGACGGTACCGATAGCCATCTTCCAAGCCAGTTCGTCGCGATCTATCCTAACTATCTTCGCGCTCACGGTCAGATGCTCTCGCGACACGGCACAGCTCCGCCTAACACACGAATCCTAATCGGTGCTCATGATCGCTTCCGTGACGACTACATAGACCACTACGAGACTGGATACGGTCGCTTCCTCGATTGGCACGAAGAATTCAACGTCCAGCTTTGGCACATGGATCGAGCGCAGGCGGACCGTGCGATAGGTATCGTCGCCGAGCGTATTGGTGGCGAGCCGCTGCCCACCGTGGATGTCGCTGTTTGGTACGACCAGTATGCGCTCCTTTTCTGCGAGAGTGAGGAGCCGCAAACAGTACATCTCTGGATGGTATTTCCCGGTGATAACTGGTACGATCAGTGTACGGAGTTAATTCACGTGATTAAGGATGGACTCGCTAGCGGCGATGAAACGCCGGAAGCGATGGCACTGCCCCTCAAAGCAGCAGTTCCAGAGATCTTTCATAAACCCCTCTGCCTCGCTTGGGAGAGTTTCATGAATCCCGACATCCGGATGGAGAAACTCGGCCCGTTTTTCGATTCGATTTTGCGCCCGAATCGTGGAGGCGCAATTCTAGATGCCGCGGCAGGCATTGGTACCGATGGGCTCTGGCTGGCCGAACACGGTTACGACATAAGCCTTAATGAGATTGAGCCCGTTTACCGAAGAATTATCGGCGAGAAGGTAGGACGTCGTCGGGTTCCTGTGTATACGCACGACTGGCGTCACTTTCCAGCACAGTTCGGGCACTTCTTCGACACGATGCTTGTACTCGGCAATTCACTGTGTCTAGTCACTAGCGTCGAGCAGCAGAAACGCGTAATGGATGCATTTTACGATGTACTTCGTCCTGGAGGACGAATTGTCATCGATGAGCGGAACTTTGCACATTTCATGGATCCCGATGACGTGCAAACCATCTTGCGTAATCCAGTCCGCCATTTTCCCTACCATAACCGGGTCATGTACTGCGGTGATCAAATACGGGCTTGCCCGAAGACAATTGCCGAGGATGGTGTGACGTTTCGCTACTACGCGAGCGACTATAGCTTCGACCATCAGCTTCGATCAGTCGAGGTTCTTACTCCGCAATTGCTCGAAGAGCTTGATAGACGCGAGGTCGGTGCGCTTCGGATGTATCCATTCAGAAAGGGACAGCTTGCTCAGATTCTCATGGACGCGGGATTTCACAAGGTGCGTGTGTACGCTGACCTTGAGTCGAGCTCTCCGAAGGCTGTCGCGACTGATCCCAATTGGTATAGCGCTGATGCAGACTTCTTGACGTACGTCGCGGAGAAGCCACACGCTCCCCTCGCTGATGACAAGAAGGAGCAGGTTTGCGAACCGCTCAATGAGGAAGAGCCTGGCGCCCACTCTTGAGCCAATCCCGCCCGAAGAACAGCGAATACTTGGTTATGCGATCCAACGTCGTAGTGCATTGGGGCAATCGCTGGGTAGGCTGCATCCTGTCTTTATCGCCGCTTCACATCTAAACGGAGGATACATATGCCCGCTTACATACTGACTAAGGCGTCGGGACTCGAGCCAGCTTTGGAGCCTGGTATCAAGCTGACGGCCGGCACGTTGTACACTACAAACGATAGTGGCGTAGCTGAAGTTAGGTCAGACGACGGTAGCCAATACAAATTCGGGCCTGAGTCTAACTTCGCCGTCGAGATGACGGACGAGGGAGAGGTCTTGGTATACGGCGGGGAGGTCTGGGGGGCGATTCTGCGGCCGCCGAACGGAAAGTATCGAACCAGCTGCTGGTTGGTCGGTACATGCAAAGGGCCGTGGGAATTCTATGCGCGAGGCTCAAACAGCGTGGACATCACAAAGTCAGCTGACGACATCTACACGTGTCTTGCTGGTTCATTCGAAATCTATGAGTACATTCATGGGCAAAGAGTTGGCTTGATCTCGCTGCGCGCGGATGAGACGGTGCGAGTGGCATATACACCGGGGATCGAGGGCGTGGCCGCTTACGAGGCTCAAATGATCGCGAGTGAAAACTGGATCACTGTCAGCTCCCAGCGGCGAGCTGACTTGTTTGGCGCATAGCGAAGGGCGTCGCGCGCTGATGGCACTACGTCTTGGCTCCCGAGTGGCTTACATCGCCGATTGTGCGACGTATTGACACGAACGTACATGGCCTAGGATCTACCCATGGGTTACATCGCGACTGTCCGCCAGCGTCTAGCGACCATCCAACGCTGGTCTACGCGAAAGCACATTCGGCTGTATAACCTGGCACTCGCAGTGCTGTCGGTGGGTGCGGGCGTGTTCGTTTACGAGCTAGTGTATCTCGGCCAGGATGCAAGGAATCTGGTCGCTGGCGCGCTGCTGGCTGGTGGTATCGGGGTGGCTTTCGCCGAGATCACGACGACGTCAGATCGCCGAAGGCTCGACGATTTGCGGCGGGAAATAGCGGCGCGGTGCAGGGCCGCCTACCGCTTGGGTGAGTTCTCTTACAACTTTCAAGCAGCAGCGGCTCGCGGTGCCACTACGGACCGAGACGTCGAGGCAATGATCGCTACCGGGGAGTCGATTGGCATCAGTCGCGGGCTAGTTGACATCGCGCGCGAGGCCCAGCCAGCCAAGCACGACGTCACCCGGGGCCGTATCATGGCCCTGCTTCAGTTCGCGGGAGACGATCTGCTGGCCTTCTTCCAGCTTGGAACCGACATGTTCGCTATCAGAAGCGCAGGCAAGAGCCCGCCTCGCGAGGTCATGGCGGGGGTTCTCGACAAGGTACGAGACACTCTCGTCAATGACGTAGCCGACTACCTTACCGACGACCGTATTGTCGTGGCGTGGGAGAACCTATGCCAATGGTGGAGACGTGGCAACGCAGACGATGGCGATGTCCAGAATATTGCGACGCTCGTGCACGGTTACTTTCTTGTCCTTGGAGCGTCAGGAGAAACGCGACTCGGCCGAGAAGCGGCTCAGATAAAGCAGGCTATCACCGAAATCGCGCGGGCTGGCAGCTCCGCGTCGGCGAACTCCGTGGGACGCCTGGCTGCCGAAGCCGAGCGCGCACTTTCGTAGGCGGCAATGGCCACCCGGCGTGCGTTGCCGCTTGTGCGACGCGGTGTACTCACGACTGACCAAGACGTCTCAGGACACCCGGGCTACGGGGCGGAGCCATTTCCAATCGTCGTCTTCACTGGCCTCGCGCTCTCGTTCTCTCGCAATGAGTCGATTGAAGCGGGCTACGCCCTGTTCGCCGGCGGATGCGAGCTTTTTGTCTGGGTTGGCCTCCCAGGTTGCGTACTGATCGCGTAGCTGTTCGTACCGTGGCACAACCGAACCAGCCCACGAACTCGGGTCTCGCGTCTCGACCCGTGTGGCTGGCAAGCGAGGATCGCTCACCCTGTTCAGCAGGTTCCGGCTGCGCTCGGTAAAGACATCCCACGGGAGCGGTATCTGAAGGAGCTTGTATGCGCGCCAGGCGTCGCCTTCGTCATCTCGTTCAACACCTTTGAAGCCGTAGCTTCGTAGATCGGTTTAGCGGATTGGCGCGAACGCCGACTGGATCAGGCTCGGGTCGATGTCGTCGAGATCCACTTCGGTGAGCTGGTTGAGGAAGCTGCTGAAGGTGAGCGCGCTCACGCGATGAGTCGTTCCGGGTAGCTGGTACTCGGTGATCCCCGTGGGGTCGGTGGAGATGTGCCTCTTGTCGTCGGCGATCAGCCATGTGGCGTCGGCGAGCAGAGCTGTGTGGATTACGGGGTCGTCTTTGCGGTCGGCCGTGTAGGTCGGGATCAGCTCGGGGTCGAAGTCGTCGGTCATGTCCACGCACACTGCCTCGATCTGTCGTCTGATCGTTTCGATGTCGGTGGGGCGGAGGTCGGGATCGAGTCTCGGCCCGATCTCGTGCAGCTTGCGCTCGTACTCGGCGAGTAGAGGGCGCGAGCCGATGAGTCGCCAGTGATCGGGGCAGCTGGACGGCAGGGCGTCACGGAGGCGCTGATATCTGGCTTCCGCCTGTGCTGCCAGCGAGGCGATGTCATGCCCGCGCAGTGCCTCGTGTGCGCCAGCTCGTGGTGCTCCGTCTTGCAGGCGGGCGAGGTCGCGTCGTTCGGCGAGTGCGCCGAACGCCAGCAGCACCCAGAAGCGTCGGCGGTAGCCCCTCGGGGAGATGACCGCCGGCAGGATCACGCTGGTGTCTAGCACGACGGGACGCACTGGCGATGGTCTACCGGACGCCGATCTCGAGGCTAGAGGTCTGCGAGAGCGGCTTGTACGTCTTGGTCGCTGACTCCTGCGAATCGCTGATCCAGCGCCCGGATCTCCTCATCCAGGCGGTAGGTGCCGGACAGCGAGGCGAGCAGGCCGGCGAGTGGGACGCGGTAGTCCCCACCTGGCAGCTTGAGGTAGGGAATCTTCTCCGCCTCGATCCAGTTGAGGATCGTGCGTCTGCTGACGTTGAGCAGCTCGGCGGCCTGCTTTGTGGAGAGCAGCCTTGGTTGTGAGCCGACAGCGGACATTGCTGGTTCCTTCCGAAAGGCTTTTGATCACTGAGCGAGGTCGAGATCATTATAGCGTGATCTACGCGATTTGCGCTTGTTATCGGCATTTGCGCGATTTTCTCAAGATACGGAGCCCGATGGCTGTGGACCTGTGTAGTGAAGTTCCCAACACCTGAACTAGCCGCGCATTCGACATTTGTCGTCCTCGCGAGCGTAGACTCGTTGTCGTGCAGCCGCAGACGCAGTACGTCGAGCGAGACGGGATCTCGATCGCCTATCAGGTGGTGGGCGACGGTCCGGTCGATCTGCTCCTGTCGCCGGGCTTCATCTCGCACTTGGATCTGCAGTGGGCAGAGCCTGCGATGGCGCGCTTCATGGGCCGCCTTGCTTCATTCGCGCGGCTGATCATCTACGACAAGCCCGGCACCGGTCTGTCGGACCCGGTCCGGCAGCTGCCGACGCTCGAGGAGCGCGTGGCCGACATGGACGCGGTCCTTGACGCGGCGGGCTCGCGCCGGGCCGCGCTCTTGGGTGTCTCGGAGGGTGGTCCCGCGGCGGTGCTGATGGCAGCGATGCATCCGGAGCGGGTCTCGCTGCTGGTGCTGTTCGGGGCGTTCGCATGCGCGATGGAGGCTGCCCGCGAGACGTGGCCAGCTGAGGTCCTCCAGCGCGCGGAACGCAGCTTCGAGGATTTCGACGAGATACTCGACCATTGGGGTGACGGGGGCATGCTGATGAAGACCCTGGCCCCGAGCGTGACCATGACCGAGTCGCAGAAGCGCGGGTTCGGGATGTTCGCGAGGGCCGCGGCGAGCCCGCGAATGGCCCGAGCCCTCATCGAAACCGTGGTACGGATCGATGTGCGCGACGTCCTGTCGGCGGTGCGCATGCCGACGCTTGTGGTGCATGCGGTCGACGACAGCATCATTCCGGTGGAGGCCGGCCAGCAGCTTGCGGATGGGATAACCGGCGCCCGCCTCGTCACGCTCCCGGGTGTCGATCACGCCTTCTGGTTCGCCGATGGGCTGGTGGAGGAGGTCGAGCGGTTCGTCACCGGCGCCGTGCACCGCACAGAGCCGAACCGGATACTGGCGACCGTGCTGTTCACGGACATCGTGGCCTCGACGTCGCGCGCGGCGGAGCTCGGCGATCGCGCCTGGCGAGAGGTGCTGGAGCGCCACGACCAACTCGTAGACAGGACCGTATCCGAGCACGGCGGCCGAGTCGTGAAGCACATCGGTGACGGGTCGTTGTCCGCGTTCGACGGGCCGGCGATCGCGATGCGCTGCGCTGAGGCGATACGCGAGGGCGTCGCGGAGCTCGGAATACGTTTGCGCAGCGGTATCCACTCCGGCGAGTGCGAGGTGGTCGGTGACGATCTCGGTGGTTTGGCCGTCCACATCGGCGCCCGCGTCGGCGCGCTCGCGGAACCCGGCGAGATCGTGGTCTCTTCGACTGTCAAGGAGCTCGTCGTCGGCTCGAACATGTTGTTCACGAGCCGCGGCGAGCACGAGCTGAAGGGCGTTCCCGGCTCATGGCGCCTCTACGCTCTGGATGAGGAGCGCGCACCGCAGGCCGAGCTCGACGGGGCGGCAGGGTACATGCGCCGCTCAGATCGTGTTGCCGTTGCGCTCGCGCGCCGGATGCCAGGGGCGGTGCGGTTCGTAGGACAGCTTGCGAGTCGCGGAGCCTCTCCGGCGTAAGGCGGGCTTCGCGAAGATCGACGCGGTGCTCAGACGGGGCTGCTCGACGTCCGCGTCACATCCGCCGTGTCCCACCCCGCGCGCCATTCGCGCACGATCGCGTCGGCGGCGTCGTGGGCGGCCCAGTCCTCCACGACCGGGGCGCTCGCGAAGATCTCGGGCGCGGGCTGGGTCTCATACACGGACACCAACCCGCCGAGCGGGATCTCGGCGGTGTGGGCCTGGCCGGTGAACGGTTCGTACGGAAGCTCCTCGGCCGGCGCCTCTGGCTCCGGGTAGAGGGGAGCCTCGGCCGCGATCTGCTCGCCGATCGCCTCCGGGGCAAGCGCCGCGGGCGCCCACACGCCGATCGCGTAGCGGAACTGGCCGCTCTCGTCGGTGACCCAGAAGGCCTCGCCTTCGTCGGTGGTCTCGTGCAGGATCGAGCGATCGTAGTGTTCGGCGATCCGAGCGAGCGCGTCCATGTCCGCGACGTCGATCACTGGCACCCCGGGCAGCTGCCAGACGCGATCCACCTGCACGACCATGCGCCCGTAACGCGAACGGATGGTCGTCGACTCGGCCTTGCGTCGTGGCCGGGGGAGGGCGAGGACCCCGAGCAGCACGAGCACGACGAGCGCGATCCCGCCCAGCGCGACACGGCGCGCGGTGGACACGGACGGACGCGCGAACCCGAGCGGGAGGTAGAGCGGCTTGTAGTCGGTTCCCTTCACCGTGCCGGACGCGGCGGGCGCGAAGGGGCTCTTCGCTGGTTTCGCGTCGGTGGTGGTGGTCGTGCTGGTACTGGCCGCCACGGGCTCGACCTCGAGCGGGGTGACGGTGAAGGGAATCTGCGGCGCGAACGTCGCGTGCAGCGGCTTGGAGTCGATCGTCCCGTGCGTGCTGACGTGGGGAACGAGGGTGAGCGTGTAGCCGCTGCTGACCCCCGTGGTGGCCTGGACGCGATGGAGCAGGTCGAAAAGCGAGTTCAGGCCGAGCGTCGCGTCGACGGTCGCGCGGTTGCCGTGGAAGCGGGTGGTGCCGCCGAGCGCGAGCGTCGTGTGCCAGCCGCTCGTCGATGCGACGTTCGCGGACATGTAGGCGGCTCCGGCGAGCGACTGCTTGGCGGTCGTGTCGAGCCGGTACTCGAAGTGCAGGTCGACGTCGTTGACGACGCGTGTGAAGAGCGGGTCGCCGGTCTGGGCGACGTTGTTCGCGTAGGTCGGTCCAGGCGTCGCGTGCGCCGAGTATGAGAGCTTGCCGCTCTGCTTGTAGGAGATTTCTGAGGGCCGCCGTGCGGTGGGCGGACGGGTGAACGCGAGCAGCGCGAGCAGCACGAACGGGAACAGGGCGATCAGGCCGACCGTGAGTACGCCGGTCGCGTGCTCGGAGGGGCGCTTCAGTGCTCGCATCGGCTGGTGCTGGGTGGTCTGCACATCGTCCTGCGCCTGCCTGCGCCTGCGCCTGCGGCGTTTGGTGAACACGCCTCCGGTGAGCAGTAGGATCGCGACGGCGACGAGGATCCCGACGAGCGCCGGGGATCGGATCGACTGGAACTCCGCGCCCGCGCCCGCGATGTGCAGCCGCAGCGAGCCGACCAGCTGCTTGGCGGTCGGATGTTCGAAGTCGATGAAGTGGTTGTTGTCGCCCTTGAACAGGTACCGGTCGCCGGTCTTGCCGATGATCCGGTGCAGCACGACGGTGCCGAGCATCTTGCTCTCGTAGGCGACGACTTCGCCCACGTGGTAGCTGCTCTGGCTGCGAACGATCGCGAGGTCGCCCGTGTGGAAGCGAGGTTCCATGCTGACTCCGTGTGTGACCACGTAGGTCGTGGAGCCGCCGAAGCCCGTCGGTGCCGTGTAGAACCACACGAGCCCCAGGACGATCAGTCCTAGGGCGCTGGATGCGATTCGTTTGACGAGTCTCGGTTTCATGACTGGTAAAGGTGCGGAGCGGCCGGGGTTTCCGGCCGCTCCGCGAGCCCATGGGTCTCGTTATTCGATGACCACGGTGCCTTCGCTGACTGCTGCTACTGCCAGGTTGTCACCTAGTTTGTTTTCCACTTCGAATTTGCAGGAGACTTCGAACGTCGTTGCGGTGAGTTCTTTGATTTCTCCACCGCTGCCTGCACAGTCGACCCAGTCGGCTGTTTTCGGAGCGCCTTCGGTCAGGGCGACCTTGACGTCGGACGGGATTTCGCTGCCTTCCAACACGAAGTTGGTGGCGGTCATCTTGGTGCCTGCTTCGTTCCACGTGTAGCTGACGTCTTTGGCGTTCGTGTAGCCGCTGACCGTCGCTGTGCCGGCACCTGCGTACCGAGCTTTGATTTCGTTGCTCGCGGTAAACGCGTAAGCGCCCACCCCGATCATGGCTGCAAGCACGAGCGCAAGCAGCGCCGCGGTCTTACGTTTGCGGCCGGCGCTTTTGTTGCGCCTGCCAAGGTGCATGAACACGTTGTGCCCCCTTGTTGGTCTTTTGGATACGGACACACACGTGTCCTTTGACGGGGACATCGACGGCCTCAGAAAGAAGCCTTACGTCTGCATTTTCGAGTGCAAAGTCAGCCGGCGCGCGCGAAAGTGCCGTCCTCTCGCTATGTGAAACTTGCACCTGTGTTCCTCGGCCTGCGAACGATCATCTACCCGGCGCCGAGCCTCGACGAGGCCAAGCGCTGGTTCACGGACCTGCTCGGGATCGCCCCGTATTTCGACGAGCCGTTCTACGTCGGTTACAACGTCGGCGGCTACGAGCTGGGCCTGAACCCGGACATGCCCGCGGCGGACGGTCCGATGACCTACTGGGGCGTGGACGACGCGGATGCGGGCATGGCGTGGCTGCTGTCGCACGGCGCGACGGAGCGCAGCGCGGTCCACGACGTGGGCGACGGGATTCGCGTGGCGAGCGTGGACAGCCCGCTGGGCTCGCCGATCGGCATCATCGAGAACCCGCACTTCAGGCTGGAGGACCCGGCGGGGGCCTGAACGGAGCGGCCCGACCGTCAGCCGCGGGCGGCGCGCTTGGAAGGCACGCGGTCGACCTCCGCGGTCGCCCGTCGCTCGAGCTCGGCGCTCATCGTGCTCTGGGCCGAGCGGCTGAGCGTCCCCGAGTGGACGGCGGCCGCGAGCGCGGCGCGCTTGGCGGTCACGAGCGCGTGGATCAGGCCGCCGGCGGACTTCCCCGCCCTGGCGGCCGCGATCTGGGCGAGCGAGCGTCCGGAGCGCAGCTCGTCGCGGATCTGCCTGGTCGTGAGCCCGAGATAGGCGCCCGCGGTCGCGATGTCGCCGGATCCGGCGTTGACGGTGTGCTGACGGTAGATCTCGGCGGCGAGGTGTTCGGACAGCCTCGCAAGTCTGCTCGTCTGCTTGGCCTTGGACAGCGCTCCCGTGGAGACAGCTTCGCTCAGGCGCGCCGCTCTGGCCGCGAACATCGCATGCTCTAGGCCGGACGCGGAGTGCCCGCTGGTCGCGTTGGCGATGTCGGCGAGCGTCGAGCCGGAGCTCAGCTCGTGTCGAAGCTGCGCCCTGGAGACGCCGAGGTAGGCGGAGGCGAGCGCGAGATCGCCGCGACTGTCGCGAGCATCCGCATCGTGGTGCGGACGTACCAGCGGCCCCTCGCTCGAGCCGGAGGCCGTCACGATCGCAAGGACCGTCCCGACGAGGATCGCGAGCACGGCCACGCCGATCATGATCTTCCGTTTGGGTGTACCGGCCATGGGTTGTGCGCTCTTGGTTGCGGGCCCGTGAATGGTGGTCCGATGGGCCCTGGCCCTACGCCTGGGAGGGTAGAGCCATGAGGGGAGACTGCCAGCCGCGCCTAATACAGAGCTAAGCCCGGGGAGCGCGATGCGAAACGATTGGGTACGCTAGCGTCCAGCATCATCGCTTGTGAACGTCATGCAAACGAGATGTCGAGCGGTTGTGACGGGTCGGGTTGAGTTTTGAGTCGGCCATGTCCGCGATTTTCCCCACCGATACTGGATGTCGGCAGGTTCTGCGCTGCGTTTCGGACGGTGCGCCTATGGTATGCTCGGCCCGCCATCTCGGGGTCTGTGGAGGGGAACCCAAGTACCCGCGGGCGGCATCAGGTTGACAACAACTAGCCGAATCTAGCCTTCCGGGGCGAAAGCGAGGACCTAGGAGAATGAGACGCGTGAGGATCACACTCGGGCTGATGGCTGCCGTGTGCGCGGTTGCGCTCAGCGCCACCGCCGCGATGGCCCACACCTTTACGGCCAGCATCGCGAAAAAGACGATTTCCGAAGCGACGCCGGGCAAGGTCAAGGGCGGCAGCGTCGGGCCGCAGGCGTTCAAATTCGGACCGATCCACACAACCTGCGAAAGCGCGGGCACGAAGGGGATCGTGACCGAAGAAGCGTCCGCGACGCTGAAGGTCGTGGCCAAATACCACGGCTGCACGACGTCGATCAAAGTCGGCGCGGAACCAGCGACGCTGAAGACCAGGTTCCTGGCGCCGGTCGAATACAGCTTCCACGCCAACGGCTCCGCCGAAGTCGGCACGGAAGGCGAAGAAGGCTCGGTTGAAATCGGCAGCGGCGCGGCCGAACTGAAAATCACGGGCATCAAGTGCCTGATCAGCTGGCCCGCTCAGACGGTGCCGATGAGGGCGATCGCCAAACCCGAAGAACAGTACTCGGCGGCTCTGTTCTCGAACGAAGAAGTCGCGAGCACGCACCTCAAGGCGTTCCCGACCGGCTTCCAGAAGGAGCTGCAGATCTCGACTGAATTCAAGAACATGGAATTCAGCTTCGAAGAAGGCGAGTGCTCGGAATTCAAACACCCCGAAGCCAAAACCGGCTCCTACAGGGGTGTGCTGCACGAGGAACTGATCGGGGGAAACCTCGGCTTCGAATAGTCCTCGCCGCCTAGGTTAGATTCGCAATCTCGCTCGAGGGCGGGGAGCGGGCGCTCGTAACGGGCTCCTGACTTCCCGCCCTTCTGCGTTCTCTGCGCGAGCCGTTCCGCTTGTCAGGCGAGGACGGGCGCGCACCGGCCCTGGTCCTTTGACGCGTACATCGCGGCGTCGGCGCGCTTGACGAGCTCTTCGGCCGTGATCGTCTCGTCGGCCGAGCACGCGACGCCGATGCTCGCGCGCAGCTCGACGCTGCCGCAGGAGAGCTCGCACGTCCCGCACAGCACCTCGCTGATGCGGTTGGCGACGCGCACGGCGGTGTCGGTGTCGGGGACGTCGCGCAGGACGACGAGGAACTCGTCGCCCCCGAGGCGCCCCACGACGTCGCTGTCGCGGCTCGCGAGCCTGAGGCGCTCGCCGGCGAGCGCCAGCAGCTCGTCGCCGGCGGCGTGCCCGAGGGTGTCGTTGACGGGCTTGAAGAGATCCAGGTCGACGTAGACAGCGCCCGTGCGCGCGCCGTCCTCGCGCTCGAGCTCGTGCTCGAGGGCGGCGATGATCGACGAGCGGTTGCGGCAGAGCGTGAGCGTGTCGTACGTGGCGCGCTTCTCGAGCTCCTCGCGGGCGCGGGCGCTGTCGGTCACGTCGAGCACGCAGGTGATCGCGCCGCTCACCTCGCCGTTCGCGCGCAGCAGCGCACGCAGGCTGAAGAGCGCGCGTCGCCACGCGCCCATGGGCAGCACGATGTCGGCCTCGACGTCGCGATCGGCGCCCTCGCCGAGCACTTCCGCGAGCGCCGCGTCGAAGGCCGCCCTGCCCTCGTCGCTCAGCGTCTGCAGCAGCGTGCTCGCGGTGTCGGCGTCCGCGTTGGAGCTCCCGGTTGCGGGCGTCTCTTCGGCCACGGTCTGCTCGGGTGTGCTCGCGTCCGAGCCGTAGAGGATGTCCAGCAGTCTGGCGTTGTGGTAGACGACGCTGCGCTCCACGTCGAGGTGCAGCAGCCCGACGGGCATCGCGTTCGTCAGGCGCCGCAGCAGCTCCTCGCGTTCCTGGAGCGCCTCGTGGGCCTGCATCTCGGCGGAGATGTCGATCATCTCCACCAGCACGTGGTTGCGTCCGGGCTGGTTGAGGTAGTTGCGAAGCGTCGTGTCGACCCACATCCACGTCCCGTCCTTGCGCCTGCGGCGCAGGCGGGTCTGCTGGTCGCGGTTGGTGGAGACGACCGCCAGCCAGCCCTCCACCGCGCGGCCCTGGTCGTCGGGGTGGATCTGGTCGAGCACGGACTCGCCGAGCAGCTCCTCCAGCGTGTAGCCGAACATCTCCGTGAAGGCGTCGTCGCAGTCGAGCACTTTGGCCGTCTCGTCCTCCATCAGCGAGCAGAAGCGAGGCGCGGCGAACGGCAGCTCCTCGAGCTCGCCGGCGTCCTGGGCCTCCTCGGAGCTGGGGATCACGATGCCGAGCAGCACGCCGTGGATTTCGCGCAGGTCGAGGAAGTGAAGCGTCGCCCAGCTGGTCGGTTTGCGCAGCATCCGCACCTTCGCCGAGGCGGCGCCCTCCTCCTGGATGCGCACCCACAGCCTGGTGACGGTGATGCGATCGGCCGCCACCACGTGATCGATCAGCGCCCGGCCCTCGATCAGCCCCTGGCCCCACAGGCCAACGGTCTGCGGCACGGGAACTATCAGCCCGTTGGCGGCGAGCCCGCACACATAAGCGTCGGGATGCTCGCGCAGCAGCGCTTCGGCCGCGACCGTGAGGCGCTGCCCGTCGAGCGTCGGGTCGGCGGTCGGCCCGGGCTGCGGTGTTGTGATCTGCGGCTCTTGCATGGTGGAATGCCCTGCATATGGCAGATCGGCCGGATCGAGCTTGGGCATGAGCGCTGCGGCGGCCGCTCGACGCCTTTGGAGATCTTTACGGGCACCCCTTGACGATCTCCATATTCTTGATATGTTTACTGAGCAATGTCGGTAACACGTTCACCAGCGAGTCGGGACGGTAGGTCCGATGGACTGGGCGGAGGTCTCTCATCCAGGCCAATCCGCCGTGAGCCGGCAGAGCACTCCCACATGACGTTTCTCTCCTCCCCTCCTGAGGGGCCGGTTCAAGGCTCCTCAGACCCCTCCACACGGCTGGGCCGGTAACTTCTCGCCGGCCCAGTCGCAGTGGTGGATCTCAGCTGAGTCAGCCGTCGGAGAACGGGGCGATCGCGACGCCGTGGTCGCGCTCGCGCATCCCCAACTCATACGCGCAGCCCTGCTCCGTCCGCAGCGTCCTGGACCGGGCGCCCTCCCGCTCGACGGTCAGCTCGAGCGCGGCGACGGAGCAGTTGACGACGTCGTGCTCGCCGCCGTCGGGGTCCGCGTAACGCCAGCCGGCGGCCGACCCGGGCGGAACGTCCACGCGCGCCCGCAGCGACAGGCCGTGCCCGCCGGGGATCTCCAGCACGGCTCCCTGGGCGCTCTCGCTCACCCGCAGCCCGCGCGCGCCGAGGCCGCCGAGACGGTGGCGGCGGCCGTCGAGGCTGAGCACGCCGTTGGCCACCCACGGGGTCATGCGGCCGGCGATGAGCAGCCGGCCGAGGGCCACGTCGAGCCACGCGTCGGGCGTGTCGGCGAAGTCGATCCCGTGCAGCCAGATCCAGCGCTCGGCGTGCTCGCTGCCCCAGTTGTGGCCGACCATGCCGCGCCAGCCGCTCAGCTCGATCGGGTCGCGTCCGTCCAGCTCGAGCACGCCGTCGAACGCGGCGGCGGGCGCGGGGCTGGTGAGCTTGGTGCGCGGCAGCGGCATGCGGTAGAGCCACTCGGGGGAGAGGTGGCGCAGTTCGGGCTCAGCGCTCGAGTAGGTCAGCGACCAGCGTGCGGGGCCGCAGCTTCCCTGCGCACGGCCGGCTCCCATGCTGGTGTCTGGGCCGATCGCGATCCAGCCGCCGGCGGGGACGCTCAGCTGGTGCGTGCTGTGCTTGTGCATGAAGGGCGCGCCGGCGCGGGCGTCGAACACGGTGCACCACACCGAGCCCTGCGGCGGGCGCCCGGGCGCCTTGTGGACGGTGTTGCGGATCCACACGCCCACCGGCTCGCTGGGCGAGACCGCGCGCAGGTAGAAGGACTCGTACATCCCCGCGCGCATCCGCGCGGAGGGAAAGATGGCGGCGGCGTCCATGGCGGGCTCGATCCTAGATGGTTGAATCCACGCGCGCGCGATTTCCGACTGCGCGTGCCCATCCGTGAATCCTGGGAGGATCTGCGCCAATGCGCCGCGATCCTCTCGTACAGCTTCCGCCGGCGCTGACGCATCCCCAGACCCGCGAGGGCGCGCGCTACGTGCTCGGGGTCGACGGCGGCGCGACGAAGACGCTCGCGGCGGTGCTCGACCTCGACAGCGGGTCGGTGCACATCGGCCACGGCGGTCCGAGCAACGAGGACGCGGTCGGCGCGAGGGCGGCCGTGGATGCGCTGCTGGGCGCGGCCGACAGCGCGATGCGGAGCGCGGGGATAGACGGTGGGCAGCTGACGACGGCGGTGATCGCGGTGGCGGGCACGAACACCGACTCGATCGCGGGGCACGTGCGTGCCGCGCGCACCGAGGCGTGGATCGTGGTGAACGACGTGGTGGGCGCGTGGGCGACGGCGACGGGCGGCGGACCGGGGGTGGCGGTGATCTCGGGCACGGGCTCGAACGTGTTCGGCGTGGGGCCTGACGGGCGCGCGTGGCGCGCGGGCGGCTGGGGGCACGTGCTGGGCGACGAGGGCTCGGGCTACTGGCTGGGTGTGCAGTCGATCAAGGCGGCGCTGCGCGACCGCGAGTCATCCGGCCCGCCGACCGGGCTGAGCGAGGCGGCGATGGAGTTCTTCGACGCGCCGAGCGTGGAGGCGGCGGCGCACCTGGTGTACTCCAAGCCGCTCACCAAGGGCGAGATCGCGGCGTTCGCGACGGAGACGGCGAAGCTCGCGGAGCGTGGCGACGTGGTGGCGCGCGCGCTGTACGAGCGGGGCGCACGCGAGCTGGGCGAGCAGATCGCGGCGGTCATCCGCCGGGCGTGCCTGGCGGGCGAGGAAGCGTCTGGCGACGGGGTGTTCCCCGTGGGACTGATCGGCAGCGCGTTCAAGGCTGGCCCCGTGTTCGTGGAGCCGCTCACCCGTGCGATCCACGCGTGCGCGCCGGGTGCGCGCGTGGCGAAGGTGGAGATGGCGCCGGTGGGCGGCAGTCTGATTCTGGCGGTCCGCGCGTGTGGCGCGAGCGAGCGGGTCGACGTGCGGGAGCTGGCGCGGAAGATCGACGCGGCGCTCGCCGGCTGAGGCCGTTGCCTCTCAGCCACTCACGGCGCTGAGCCGCGCCAGGACGGCGTCGCGATCGCCGACCGCGCCGGCTCCCTCGCCCTGCATGCGCACGGCGGCGGCGGCGTTGGCGAAGCCGGCTGCGTCGGCGGGCGGTTGTCCCTCGGCGAGCGCGACGAAGAACGCGGCGGCGAACACGTCGCCGGCGCCGAGGTCGTCGCGCGCGACGTCGATGGAGGGCACATCCAGCGCGAGCTCCCGACCGTCTCCCAGCAGCAGCGTGTTGGGCTCGGCGCCGTCGGTGACCGCTACGACCGCGCCGGCGGACAGCGCTCGCGCGATCAGCGTGGAGCAGGCGGCGCGCTCGTGCTCGCTGACGACGACCGCGTTGCAGCCGTCGGCGACGCGTTCGCTCACGGGGGTGGGCGCGGTGAGCGCGATCCGGCGATCCTCGCCCGGCCACTGCCTGACGAGCCCCTGCGGCGTGAGCCCGACGAACTCGCTGCGCCCGCGCCAGCGCGTGGGGGTCTCGCGCGCGACCGGCGCTATGTGGACGATCGAGCCGTCGAGCTCGAGGTCCTCGTCGATCGGACCGCCCCACGCGGACACGCACTGGCTGCGCTCGGCGCCCGCGCCGGAGGTGAGCAGCGTGGTGGTGTGCTCGCCGGGGAGGATCCGCAGCTCGAGCTCGTGGCTGTAGGGCGCGAGCAGCTCCTCGATCTCCTCGGGCACGCCGCGCGTGACGACCAATGCGCTCAGACCCAGCCGCGCGGCCTGCAACGCGCTGTAGAACGCCGCCCCGCCGGCGCGGCGCGAGCCGTCGGGGAGCACGTCGACCGCGACGTGCCCGACGGTGGCGTAGTCGAAGTGCAAGACCGCCTTCATACCAAATCGAATGGCGCCGTCGCCGGTTGTGTTTGCTTGACTTCGATGATCGCCGGCCTCCGCCACAGACACGCGCTCGGAATCCTGTGTGGCGTGCTGCTGCTCAGCGCGGCCCCCACCGCGCGGGCCGCGAGCGCTGCACGGGCACAGGCCGATCCGTCGCATTACCCGGCGGGCGCGACACGCGCGGCGTTCCATCCGCGCGTCTCGGAATTCGCGCGCGCCTCCGCTTCGAAATCGAAGAAGAAGAAGTCCAAGAAGGCGAAACTGCGGGGCAACCCGGCGCGGGCGCTGGCGGCGTTCGAAGCGATGCAGGCGCACTACTACCTGCTCGGCTCGGGCCTGTACGCGGGCGAACCGTTCTCGTATCTGTGGCCGTTCTCGCAGGCGCTCGCGGTGACGGTGAGCCTGGCGAACATCCCGCACCTGGGGGTGTCGATGGCGCGCGAACTGAAAGCCCGCGAGGTGGGCCTGCGCTCGTATCTCGACGCGAACAACTCGGGTGCGGAAGAAGGCGTGTTCACGAGCACGCTGGCGGCGTTCGACGGCACGGTGGCGCCGCCGGCGGGGCCGGGCGGCACGAAGTACTACGACGACAACGACTGGGTGGGGATCGAGCTGGTGCGGCTGTACAAGCTGACCCACGAACCGTCGGTGCGCGAAAGCGCGGAAGCGATCATGGCGTTCGAGACAGCTGCGTGGCAGACGAACCCGGAACTGGGCTGCCCGGGCGGCATACCGTTCGACAACGCCGCGACGAACACCGACCGCAACACGGTCACGACCGCGCCGGCGGCGGAGTTGGCGCTGCAGCTGTACGGGCTGACGCACAACGCGGAGTACCTGCGGTTCGCGGAAATGGCCTACCAGTGGGTGCGCACCTGCCTGCTGGCGCCGGGCGAACTGTACGCCGACCACGTCAACCCGAAGGGCGTGGTGGAAGGATCGCTGTGGAGCTACAACCAGGGCACGATGATCGGCGCGGGCGCGATGCTCTACCAGGCGACAGGCAACGCGGGCTTTCTCTACCAGGCCCGCCAGACCGCGCGGGCGGCGGTGGCGTACTTCACGCCGGAACGGCTCGCCGGCGAGAACCCGTTCTTCCCGGCGGTGTTCTTTCGCAACCTGATGTACCTCGACTCGATCACGCACGACCCGCCCGGGAAGGCGCCGGCGCAGAACTACGTCAACTACGCGTGGCAGTACAGGCGCCTGACCGACGACGTGTTCGTGGCGGGCACGCCGCCGTCGGCGCAACTGCTCTACCAGGCGGCGGTGGCGCAGATCTACGCGCTGCTGTCCTCGCCGGCGAGCACCTATTTTTAGATCTATAGCTCGGCGTGCGTGGCGGGTGGAGTAGGCTGGACGGCGGTGACCGAGGCGAGCAACCTGACAACGGCTGAGGGCCTGGAGGCCCTGAAGGCGGAACTGGAGTCGCTCGAGGACACGGGTCGTCGCGAGATCGCGGAACGGATCAAAACCGCGCGCGAATGGGGCGACCTGAAGGAGAACAGCGAGTACCACGACGCGAAGAACGACCAGGCGCACCTCGAGACGAAGATCGCGAGGCTGCGCGAGAAGATCGCGCAGGCGGTGGTGGTCGAGGAAGAGCCGACTGGCGCGGACGGCGTGGTGGGCTTCGGCTCGACGGTGGTGGTGCGCGACGAGGACGGCGCCGAGAAGACCTGGCGGATCGTCAGCTCGCACGACGCGTCCCCGAAAGACGGGCTGCTGTCGGCGGAATCCCCCGTCGCGGTGGCGCTGCTCGGTCGCAAGGCCGGGGACAAGGTTCCGGTGGCGCTGCCCAGGGGCAAGCGCACGATGACGCTCGTCAGCGTCAGCTGAGCTCGCGCACGAACCTCTTGGGGCCGCGCCGATACAGGCGCTCCCCTTCGCGCAGCGCCTGCCTGCGCAGCTTGCGCCGCCGACGCGCGATCTGCTTCAAGAGCGCCTTGCGCGTGGCGCGCCCGACCCGCTTCGACTTCTTGCGGGCTCGGTTGCCCGGCTTGGCCTGCGCCCGGACGCGTTCGGCGAGCACCGCGAGGTCGTGGTCCTCGCCGAGGACTTCCGCGAGCGTGTCGGCGCGGTCGGCCAGGCGGTGCAGGTGCGCCGACCGTCCGCGGCGCTTCTTCTGCGACTTCGATCCGCGCTCGAGCATCTCCGCGACGTAGCGGAGGTCCTTGACGCGTTTGCGCCACAGGTGCATCGCGTGGATGTCCTTGCCCCGCGTGCGCTCCGCGCGCCGGTAGCGCTTGCGTCCCTGGGCATAGAGATCCCGCAGTCCCGCATCGACCTGCCTCGTCGCGTCGCGATCGCGCAGCGGCCACGCGACCACCCTCACCCGCAGGTCGCGCAGCTCCGTTAGCACGTGCTCCAGCGCGGCGCCGTCGCCGAGCGTCTGGTGCTCCGTCCGCTCGTGCTCGGCGAGCAGCGCTCGACGCAGCCGGCGTACCCCCTTGCGTCGCGCGAGCTTGCGCGGGTGGCGCTCGATCAGCGCGTCGAGCGTCGCGAGCATCACCTCCGCGTCGCGGGCGCCGGACAGCTGTCGGGCGATGTCCCGCACCGCGGCGTCCTCGCGGGCGAACGCGTCCTCACCGAGCTCCCGCCGCAGCAGCCTGAGCAGCGCGCGCAGGCGCTTGAGCGCCTTGCGCGTCTCGTGCACGGCTTTCTCCGCGCGCTTTTCCCCCGCGCTCGCGCCCGCGAGCTGCTCGAGCGCGAGGTCGACCTGGCCGAGCGCCATGCGCTGCAGGCCGTGGGCGAGCGTCTCGTCGGGTTTCAGGCCCAGTCGCCGGTCGAGGTCGGGAAGCGGTTGCGTTCGGCGCTCGCGCGTGGCCCTCGCGAGCACGACCGCGACGCCCACCGCGACGCCGGCCGCGAGCGTGGCGCCGAGCGGCGCGACAATGGGGCGATGTCCAACCTTCCGGCGGCTCCATGGTGGACGGTACGGAGCGCGGCCAATCTCAAGCCGGCGACGTATCGATGTCCTATATGTGGTCTTCATCTGGCTTCTGTCAGCGAGCATATGCTGATCAAGCCCGAAGGCGACAGCAGCCGACGCCGCCATGCCCACACGCGCTGTGTGATGAAGGCCAGGGCTCGAGGAGAACTGGTCCTACGCGACGAGTGGCTGCGCACGCAGCCGCGCGCCCCGTCGCTGTGGCGGCGGCTGTTGCGTCGCGTCTGATCTCGGCTTGGCGCGGCTGTCAGCCCTGCACGTGGACGTGCTCGGGCTCGATGCGGATGATCACGCGCTGTTCGCCCGGCTGGCGCATCGGGTAGGAGTCCACGCCCATGTACTTCTTCGCGAGCGAGTCGATGTGCTCGTCCGCGCCCTCGTGGGTGCGCTCGGCGACGCGCCCGCGAACCTCGACGTATTCGTAGGGGTTCTCCATGTTCTGCACCGTCAGCGTCACGCGCGGGTCGCGCTCGAGGTTGCGCGGCCACGCGCGTCCCTCGGCTGAGTTGACCACCGGGCGGCCGTCCTGCACGTCCACCCACACGGGCGCCGTCTGCACCGAGCCGTCCGCGCGGAGTGTCGCCACGTGGGCGAAGTTCTTGGCCTTGAGCAGTGCCTCGGCCTTGCCGTCGATCTGTGCGCTCATTCGATCAAGCCTTTCTCGTGGGGTCTTTCGATCTCCCACCACGATAGGACCTCCGCTCGTGCGAGCGGGCACGCTGAGATCAGTTGCGAGAGCTGGCCGGCGGGATCGTGCCGAGCGCGGCGAGTTTGCCGTTGTTCAGCTGGAAGCGCACGGTAGCCTGTCCGCCCGAGGGCGAGGCGAGCGGGTCGCCTTTCCTGTACACCGGGTAGGCGAGCGTCACTTCGGTGTCGCTCTGGGAGACCACCTTCACGGTGGCGCTCGATTCCTTGGTGTCGGTGCCGATGTAGCGGCCGCCGACGAAGAAGAACGCCTGCTGGCCATAGCCGTCGGCGGAGCCCGTGCGCGTACCCACGAGCACCCGAAGGGTCTGGCCGGCGTGGTATTCGGCGGTGCTGTTCGGCGTGTAGCCGCGCGCCCGCACGAGTTCGGCGGCGGCGCTCACGCCTTCGGCGTGGGTTTCCTGTTGCGTGAACGCCGGCGCGGGCGCGGTGCGGGTGGTGCTCGGCGCGGGGGTCCCGCCGTCCGCACCCGTGGCCGGGCTTTTGCTCGTCGGCGCGGTGCTCGTCGTCGGCTGGGTGGCGGTGGTGGCCGGCTGCGTGCTCGCGGGCGGCTGAGTTTCGGAGACGGTCTTGGTCTGCGAGCCGCAGCCGCCGAGCAGCGCGACGCTCGAGAGACCGACGGCGAGTGCTCCGCTGATGCTCGGCTTCATCACACCATGGTATTCGCCGTGCGCGCGGTGGCCCTCCTCTCTTGACATCTTATTAGTGGCTGCTAAGCTCACCGCGAGGAGATTAGCGACCACTAAGTTAGGAGCATGGGATGAGCGACTCGCGGAGGAACGGCTGGACCCTGGGGATCGTCTCGACGGCGCTGTTCATGGTGGTGCTCGACAACCTCGTGGTGAGCGTCGCGCTGCCCACCATCCACCGCGACCTCGGCGCTTCGATCCAGGCGCTCGAGTGGACGGTCAACGCCTACGTGCTCTCCTACGCGGTGCTGCTGCTCACCGGCGCCGCCCTCGGCGACCGCTTCGGGCGCAAGCGCATGTTCGTGATCGGCATGAGCATCTTCACCGCAGCCTCCGCGATGGCGGCGCTTGCGCCGTCGACCGGGCTGCTGGTGGCGGCGCGCGCCGTGCAGGGGGCCGGCGCGGCGGTCGTCACGCCGCTGACGCTCACGTTGCTCGCGGAAGCGTTCCCCGACGAGAGACGCGGGATCGCGATCGGCGTGTGGTCGGGCATCAGCGGGATCGCCGTTGCGCTCGGCCCGCTCGTCGGCGGCGCGGTCGTGCAGGGCATCTCCTGGCACTGGATCTTCTGGATCAACGTGCCGATCGGCGTGTGCATGATCCCACTCGCCGCGCGCGTGCTGAGCGAGAGCCGCGGCCCCTACGGCACGCTCGACGTCCCCGGTCTCGCGCTCGGATCGAGCGGCGCGTTCGGGATCGTGTTCGGCCTCGTGCGCGCGCAGTCGCTCGGCTGGACCAGCTCCACGGTGCTCGCGAGCCTGATCGGCGGCGCGCTGCTGCTCGCGGGCTTCGTCGTGTGGGAGCTGCGCGCGAGCGAGCCGATGCTGCCGATGGGGTTCTTCGCCAAGCGCTCGTTCGCGGTCACCAACGTCGCGTCGCTGAGCATGTACTTCGGCATGTTCGGGTCGATCTTCTTCCTCTCCCAGTACATGCAGAACGTGCTCGGCAACACGCCGCTGCAGGCCGGGCTGAAGCTGCTCGTGTGGACCGGGGCCTCGATGGTCGTCGCGCCATTCGCGGGCGTGTTCTCCGAGCGCTTCGGCAGCCGTCCCTTCATGGTCGCCGGCCTCTCGCTCCAGGCCGGCGCGCTCGCCTGGCTTGCGGCCATACTGTCCACACACGTGTCCTACTCGCAGATGATCGTCCCCTTCATCATGGCCGGCGCCGGCATGGCGCTCGTGTTCGCCCCGTCCGCCAACGCCGTGCTCGCATCCGTGCGCACCGAGCAGGCCGGCCAAGCCTCGGGCGCGAACAACGCCATCCGCGAGGTCGGCGGCGTGCTCGGCGTCGCGGTGCTTGCGTCGGTGTTCACCGGCTCCGGCGGCTACGGCACCCACCAGGCGTTCGTCGACGGCCTGTTCCCCGCGATGTGGGTCGGCGTGGCGGTTCTCGCGGCGGGCGCGCTGGTTGTGCTGATGTTCCCCTTCGCGATGCGGGCGGCGGTCTCGGAGATGCCGGCAGGGCGGGCACCGCTCGTGGGGGAGTCGGCTTGAGCGCGCGGCCTCTGACCGACGGCGAGCACGCCCGCAGGCGCGTCCCCGCGGCCCAGCGCCGCGAGGAGCTGATCGCCGCGGCGGTGCACGAGTTCGCGCACGGCGGCCTGCACGGCACGCCCGTCGAGCGCATTGCGCGGCGCGTCGGCGTCGCGCAGCCGTACGTGTTCAGCCTGTTCTCCAACAAGCGCGAGCTGTTCCTCGCGGCGCTCGAGCTGAGCTTCCAGCGCGTCGCCGACATGTTCGAGCGCGCGGCGGCCGAGTACCGCGAGGGGGGTGCGCCCGCCGACTGCGTCGACGCACTCGACGCGATGGGCCGCGCCTACAAGAGCCTCCTGCTGAGCGACCGCGACTACCTGATGCTCCAGCACCAGTCCTACGCCGCGTGCGACGACGAGGTCGTGCGCGCGCTTGTGCGCCACCGCTACGCGCAGCTCGTGGCGCTCGCGGGCGAGCTCTCCGGCGCCGAGCCCGAGCGCCTCGACGACTTCTTCCGCCACGGCATGGCGCTCAACGTCGCCGCCGCGCTCGGCGTCGAGGATCTCTCCGCGGGCTGTGAGTGGGTGCGCACCGAGCTAGGATCAACATAGGCTCATGTCTGCGCCAACCGCACAGCAGCCCGGTTCGGAGAAGTCCTCGAAGAAGGCCGCCAAGCGCGGCCGCGGCGAGCGGGCGCGCACCGGCGCCCTGGTGATCCTCGCGGTCCTGATCACGCTGTTCGCGGTGTTCAACGTCAAAGACGTGAAGGTCAACTGGATCTTCGGCTCGGGCAACGCGCCGCTGATCGTGGTGATCGTGCTCTCGCTGCTCGTTGGCATCGTGCTCACGTACTTCGTCGAACGCACCACGCGCCGGCGTCGTTAGCCGGAGCTCCGGCTCCCTCCGGCTCCCTAAACGGGCGGCTCCTCGGTCACGATCTCGCTCGCCTCCCGCCCTCCGATGAAGGGTGTGAGCACGATGTAGGAGACATAGTCCGACAGCGCGTCGAGCAGCTGGATACGGCCGCTCGCCACCTGGCAGCGGATCGTGTGCCAGATCGCGCCGGCGATGCCGTCAAGCGTGAACGCGCTCGGCGCGGGGCCGGGTGCTCCCTCGGTGAGCAGCGTGGCGATGCCGCGGGCCAGCGCGAGATCGCGCCGCACCGCGTCGCCGCCCGCGAAGAACGCCTCCTGGGCGATCGTGCGCGCGTGCAGCGGCTGCTCCGCGAGGTCGCGCATCAGGCGAGCAACCGTGCGCCGTACCGCGCGCGGCCAATCCGAGGTGGAGGTCAGCTCGGGGCTGGCGACGAGTGCGAGCAGATCCTCTCCGATCATGTCGAACGCCGCCACGTAGCACTCGTTCTTGCCCGCGAAATGCTGCAGGAAGACGTCGATCGACAGCCCCGCCTCGTCCGCGATCTGCGGTGCCGTCAGCTCGCGATATTCGTGCATCGTCGCCAGTCGCAGGGCGTTCTGCATGAGGAGCTCGCGATCGTCCGCGCTCGCCGCCTCCGCCTCGACCGGCGCACGTGTGCCCATGGTCGAGATCTCGCGCATCCGCTGGCTGAGTCGTGGGGCGAGGCGATCGGCCAGCTGGGCCGCCGCGGGAGCTTGGAAGAGCATCGTCCAACGCAACATCTCCTCGGCGAGGTGCGCGCTGTTCTCCACCGGGCCTCGGCGGATGACCTGCGAGGCCGCGCCGTGCAGCCCGCCGGCGATCGCGCGCACAATCGGCGTCGGCAGCGGGTCCGCGTGTGGGTCGTCGGCGAAGCTGAGCGAGAGCATCTGCTCGCACGTGGCGATGCCCTTGCACAGTCGCATCGTGCCGGGCGGGCCCGCGGTCTGCGCCTCGAGCATCACGAGGATCGTCGGCTTGCGCTCGTCGCGGGCCGTGGCCGCGAGTTGGCCAAACGCCGCCCCGAGCCGTTCCTCGAGGCCGCCGTCGGCGGTCACGTAAGCGGTGCGCGAGCGCTGGGCCGTCTGGTGGGCGAGCAGGTCGAATGTCGCGAGGAAGCTCTCCTGCTTGTTCGCGAACTGCTCGTAGAAGGACCGCCGCGAGACGCCCGCGAGGCTGATGACCTGCTTGACGCTCGTGTTCTCGTAGCCGCACTCCGCCACCGCCTCCACCATCGCGCCGTGGATGCGCGCCCGCTGGTGGAGGATCACCTGGTCGCGATCGAGCCTGTGCGGGCCGTGCGGCAGGCGTTTGTAGAGGGGCTTGATTGAGTTTGGGGTGGTTTCGCGTCCAGCGCGACCAGCGCGCTGAGTCAACGACGATCTCCCTCCCGCTGCCATTCGACCTCCCCGAATCGATCTTTCCAGCCGGACGACGTTTGTCAAACGATCCGACGATCACAGATCATTCCATGTCAGCGGTTTTTTGTCTACAGCCAATTCGTTCCGCAGAATGGGCTGTTTAGTGCAGGACGATCTTCAGCGCGAGGATCGCGACGCCCATCGTGACCCCCACGCTCATCTCGAGCACCAGCTCCCCCGGCTTCGCATGCGAGCGAATGCCAGCGATCGCCTCGAAGGCGAGCAGGCTCGCGACGGTGCTCCACAGCGCCACGTTCACGGCCGTCTCCTGCGCGGCGCCCGCGATCCAGGAGGCCACGAGCGCGACCAGCGGCACCGCCGCGCCGCGGACGAGCGCCCAGTCGTGGCCCAGCGCGCGCACGAGTGCGCCCGCGGTGAGGCGCTCGTGGGTCGCCAGACGGCGTCCGAGCACGCTCGCGTAGGCGTGCGCGAGCCAGTACAGCGCGGTCGCGATCGCGGCCGAGCCGATCGTGCCGACGTAGCTCTCGTGGCGGCCGCTCTCAGCCGCGAGCAGCGCGCCGATCACGATCGCGCCGTAGATCGCTCCCGACGGGTTCTCCGCCGGAACCAGCCACTCCAGCGCTCTCCGCACGCCTAACGGATTAGCACAGGAGCGCTGTAGCCCGCCACGTGGGCGCCGTCGAAGACCTTGATCAGCGCCTTGTACAGGCCTCGGTGCACACGCACCACGCGACTGAAGCTCGAGACGGCGCTCGTGCCCTGCTTGACGACGGTGCCGCCGACGTTGACCGAGCGGTGCCCCGGCTTCAGCAGCTGGAAGCCAACCAGCGCGCCGGCCTCGGCGGGCGTGACCGTCCCGTACAGCCGCGCGAAGCCGCGGCGTCTCGTCGCGCGCGCGTGCAGGGTCACCCGCACCGCGACGCCCTCGATGAGCACAGGGCTCGACACGAGCGGCTTGCCCAGCGTCACCACGCGGATCTGCGCGTTCTCCAGCAGCCCCGGAAGCGCGAAGGAGAAGCCGCCGGCGGTGTTCGTGCGCTCGGCGTTGCCCACGACCTTGAAGCCGCTCACATAAGGAAAGGGGTTGGCTTCGAGCTGGACCAGATGATTGGCTCCTTCGGTCCCGGACAGCGTTCCCTCGACGAACGCCGTGCTTCCGTACACCACCGGGTTGGGCACGCCAACGATCGCCACCGACAGCGGGATCTTCGGCGTCGTGAACGTGCGGTCGCCGCCGGCCGTCGCTCCGCCCGGGCCGGTGGCGAGGATGCGGTAGTGGTAGGTCTTCAGCGGCTGCAGCCCGCTCACCGCCTGGGTCACCTGGATGCTGCTCGTGCCGCTCCCGGCGGGGGCGAGGGGGGTCTGCGAGCCGTATGCGCGGGTGGTGCCGTACTGGAAGACGTAGTCGGTGGCCTGGCCGTGCGGGTTGACGTACCCGTGGAGCGTCGCCGCCGAATAGCTCACGCCCGAGGTGCCCCCCGTGCTCGCGCTCGGTGCAGGTGGCGTGGCCGCCTCCACCCCGGATACGACCGCGCCGATCGCGGCGAGGGTGAGCGCGAGCGTGAGCAGCGCGCGAGGGGCGGGGAGCGTGGGCCGCGAGCGGCGGAGGGGGTTGAGGTTCATGTTGTTGACCGTACCCGAACGGCGGTGCGCGGAAACGCACCTCGCGCGAGCAAAGTTCAGCCTTTTTTGGTCCGCGCGCGCGTGAACATCGACGGACGTCTCCCGTTGAGTAGAAGTGTGGCGTGATCCAATCGAGGGCGGCTGTGGGCGCAGAGCAGGCGGTGGAGGCCGATGCGGATCGCAGCCTCAACCTGCCGATGGACGTGTTCGCGTGGGAGGCGGTGCGGGAGGAAAGCGCACGCCTGGGCGTGAGCGTCGAGGAGCTCGTCGCGTTCTCCGTCCTCTACTACCTCGCCGACGTCGATAGCGGACGGGTCGCGCGTCGGATCTCCATGAGTTCCTACCCGGACCTCTCGCCCACGAAGTTGAGGTCCCGTTAGACGGCGTATTCGTCCTGTTCGTATCTTCCGAAGTAAGCGTTGAGATTTTTTGTGCAGCCGCTTAGCGCCCTTCAAGCAATGCCCTCCGGCGGACGACGGTGGGGGTGCAATGTCGGAAAGCTGGCTCTGCCCCACCGAGATGGACCGCGCGCGCGTCGCCGACGCGAACAGCCGCGTGAGCATGATCCGCAAGGTCGGATCGGGAGCGGTGGGCGTCACCCTCGTGCTCGCCACGCCCTGGCTTGGCTGGTGGACGCTGGTCCTGTTCGGCCTGTCCGCGCTGAACTTCCTGAGCATCGACCGCCGCATGGCCGCGAGCGACCACCCGGAGCGTGTGAGCATGAGCGCGATCCTCATGACGATGGCGCTGCTCGCCGCGGGCGTCGTCCTGAGCGGCGGCCCCAAGAGTCCCGCGCTTCCGTGGCTCGTCCTGCCGGCCGGCATGGTCGCGGCGCGCTTTCGCCCGCAGGTGGTGATCGCGGGCCTCGCCCTGACCGTCGCGGTGATCCTCGTCGTCACGCTCGGGCTCGACCCCGGCGAGACGCTCAAGAACCCCGTGCCCGTGATGACCACGCTCGCCCTGCTCGTGGCGGTGGTGTCGATCGTGTGGGCCCTTGAGACCGCCGAACTCCACCAGCGCGGCGAGGCGACGATAGACCCGCTGACCGGACTGGCCAACCGTCGCCAGCTCGCCGAGGATCTCGCGGGCATCTGGCACGTCACCAACGAGGGCAAGACGGTGCGGCTGCTGATGTTCGACCTCGACGGTTTCAAGGCTTACAACGACACGTTTGGCCACCTCGGCGGCGACCTGCTGCTCGGCCGCGTCTCGCGCGCTCTCAAGCACGCCGTGGGCGCCGACGGGCGCGCATACCGCCTCGGCGGCGACGAGTTCTGCGCGCTGCTGTGGGGCGAGTGCGGCGAGGATATGGTCGAGGCCTGCACCCTCGCCCTCGCGGAGGACGGCGAGGGGTTCTCGATCACCAGCTCACACGGGTCGGTGATGCTCCCCGAGGAGGCCTCCGGCCCCGACATGGCGCTGCAGCTCGCGGACGAGCGCATGTACGCGTGCAAGGAATCCAGCCGCGCGAGCGCCGTCACGCAGACCCGCGACCTCGCGCTCCAGATCCTCGCCGCCCACGAGCCCGGACTGCACGAACACTCTTCCCACGTGGCCGAGCTCACAGACGGCGTGGCTCGCCGCCTGGGGCTCACCGGAGGGGACCTCCTGAACACCGTCCGCGCGGCCGAGCTGCACGACATCGGCAAGATGGCGATCCCGTACACGGTGCTGCACAAGGCCGGCCCCTTGGACGGCCACGACTGGGACCTGATGCGCCGCCACCCGACGATCGGCGCGAGCATCCTCGGCGCCGCCCCCGCGCTCGCGCACGTCGCGGAGATCGTGGGCGCGACTCATGAGCGCTTCGACGGCAGCGGCTACCCGCACGGTCTCGCCGGCGAGGAGATCCCGCTCGCGGCGCGCATCGTGTTCGTGTGCGATTCGTTCGACGCGATGATCGCGGCGCGCCCGTTCGGCGAAGCGAAGACCGAAGCCGAAGCGGTGCACGAGCTGCTCGAGTGCGCCGGCAGCCAGTTCGACCCGCGCGTGGTCGACGCGTTCATGGTCGAGCTCGCCGCCCGCCGCGAAGCCCGTCTTGCGCCCACCTCCGTGCCTGCGATGCCCGAAGTCTCAGGCCTCCACAACGCGTCGCAGCCGCACCCCGCCTAGCTCCACCGTCTCGGCTCCGCCGGGCAGCTCGAACGGGATCGACACCGCGATCTCGGCCAGTCCTTCGGACTGCTCGTCGGTGGCGCTCTCGAAGCGAACCTCGCCCTCGTCCAGGAGCAGCGTCGGTAGCTCTATGTCGCTCATCGCCACGCCCAGCACCTTCGCCCAGCGCGCCGCGACTGCAGACGGATCGTCCACGGCGATGGTGACGCCGACCAGCCGCCCCTCAGCGCCTGTCCCGATCTGTCCCGTCCAGTCCGGGCCGCCCCAACGCCAGCTGCCGTAGGGGTCCGAGCGATCGAGCGAGACGATCGCGCCACGCATGTCGGCGGGGTGGAGATGGACCGTCGCGATGTCCTCCAGGGCGATCTCGAACACCACGCGCACTCCGAGCGCGAGCGCGCGCGATCGCGTCCCCTCGAAGTCTTCCTGGTCCTCGATGTCGAAGATCACCATGTAGCCGCCGTCTCCGCCGTGGCGCTGCAGGTACCGGCCGGCGGTGGTGTTCTCAGCGATCGGCGAGACGATCTCCAGGAAGCGGTCGCCGAGCGCGAACACCACGTTCTGAAGCCCGAACGCGCCGACGCCCGGGTCGCGGTAGGGCTCGCCCAGGTGCAACGTCGAGCGCAGCGCCGCGGCCGCCGGCTCGAGCTCTCCCGCCACGAGCACCGCCTGACGCAGTCTCACCCTGCCTTTGCCCTCGGTCATGGGCGCAAACGCTAGCGGCAAGCGCGCGGACTAAGGTTCCGCCCCATGAGCGCGAGCTTCGCAGGCAAGACCGTCCTCGTGACCGGCGCTTCGCGCGGCATCGGCCTCGCGACCGCGCAGCGCTTCGCCTCGCTAGGAGCCAAGGTGGGGCTGGTGGCGAGCAACGCCGGGCTGCTCGCCGAGATCGCCGCCGGATTCGAGGGCGAGCGCCACGTGGTCGCCGCCGACCTCACCGACCCCGCCGAGTGCTCACGCGCGGTCGCGGAGGTGAGCGCGGCGCTCGGGCCGATCGACGCGCTGATCAGCTGCGCCGGGGTGCTGCGGCGCGACTTCGTCGAGGACGTGACGCCCGCCGACTTCGAGCAGAGCTACCGCCTGCACGTGGGAGCCGCGATCTGGCTCGCCCAGAGCGTGCTCCCGAGCATGCGCGAGCGCCGCGGCGGGCGGATCGTGCTCGTCTCATCCGAGCTGGGTCTGATCGGAGGACCCTCCTACGCGTCCTACTGCTCGAGCAAGTGGGGCATGGTCGGCCTCGGTGAGGTGCTCGCGCACGAGCTCGCCGGCAGCGGCGTGAGCGCCACGGTGGTGTGCCCGGGCGACGTGGCGACGGATCAGCTCGAGGAAGAGCACCGCTGGGGACCGACCGGCGGCGTCGTGCCCGAGAAGGCGATGTCCGCGGACCACGTCGCACGCGCGATCGTGCGTGCGACCGAGAAGGGTGGCCCCGTGGTGGTCGTCGACCGTCCTCACCTGCGCGCCGCGTTCTGGGTCATGCGCCGCGCGCCGCGCCTGCGCATCCCGCTCGTGGCCGACGCGTACAAGCAGCTGATGCGTGGCCGCGCGAGTGCGTAGCCCGCTCGAATACGTCCTGCTGGACGTGTTCACCGACACGCCCCTGCAGGGCAACCAGCTGGCGGTGTTCACAGACGCTCGCGGCGTGAGCGAGGAGCGGATGCAGCGTGTCGCGCGCGAGCTGAACCTGTCGGAGAGCGTGTTCGTGTTCCCCGCCGAGGGAGACGGCGACGCGCGCGTGCGCATCTTCACGCCGGGCGGCGAGCTGCCTTTCGCGGGACACCCGGTGCTCGGCTGCGCGATCGTGCTCGGACGGGCGCTCGGGCAGGACACCGTCACGCTCGAGACGACCGGCGGGTTGGTGCCCGTGCGCCTGCGCCTGGGGGAGGACGGGGATCGCGTGGCCTCCGGCTGGATGGTCCAGCCGATCCCCACGTGGGAGGCGTTCGCGCACGAGACGGCGCTGCTCGCGGCGCTCGGCGTGGAGCGCTCGGGCCTGCCGGTGGAGGTCTACTGCAACGGGCCCCGCCACGTCTACGTGGAGCTCGACAGCCGTGATGCGGTCTCCGCGCTTGCCCCGAACCTCGGCGCGTTGGCGAGGCTGGGCCAGGTGGAGGCAAACTGCTTCGCCGGGGCTGGCAAGCACTGGAAGACGCGCATGTTCGCGCCCGCGCTCGGTGTGGGCGAGGACCCCGCCACTGGCTCCGCCGCGGGCCCGTTGGCTGTGCACCTCTACCGCCACGGACGGATCGTTTCCGGGGAGGAGATCGAGATCAGCCAGGGCGTCGAGGTCGGCCGCCCGTCGCTGCTGTACGCGTGGGCCGAGGGCGACGGCGAGCGGATCGACAGGGTCGAGGTGGGCGGGTCGGCCGTGGTCGTCGGGCGCGGAGAGCTATGCGTCTGAGCTTGCGCCGAACGGCCGTCATCCTCCTGCTGCTCGCAGCCGCAGCTCTCCTCGTCGCGTGCGGCAAGAGCGCGCACTTCGGCGGCGCGAAGACGGTCTCCGGTTCCTCCACGCACGTCAAGCTGGGGCTGACGCGAGCACGCGCCCGGAGGCTCGCAGTCACGCTGAACCTGCAGGCGAGCGACCTCCCGGGCTTCACGGCAGCGCGCGCACACGAACACGACACGCTGGTCGAAAAGAAGTTGGAACACAAGCTCGCGCGCTGCATGGGCGAGCAGGCCGCGAGCGACGCGCTGGCCGAAGCGAGCTCGAAGAGCTTCGAACACCACGCCCAGGTCCTCCACCTGACAGTGAGCTCGTCCGTCACGATCGTCGCGACGCCCGCACAGGCGACCGCTGAACTCAAGGCGATTCGCAGCGCCCACGCGCGCGTGTGCCTGATGAGCTTCATGCGCGAGCTGCTCGCGAAGCAGACACAGGGCGGCGCGAGCGCGAAGCTCGTGTCGATCAGCAGCGGAACGCCGTCCGCGGCAGGCACGTCCGGCACTTTCGCGTGGCGCATCACGGGCGCGTTCGCGCTTCACGAAGTGAAAGTTCCCTTCTACATCGAGATGGTGGGCTTCACCCACGGCCAGGACGAGGTGCAAATGCTGAGCTTCGGGCTGCCCGTGCCGTTCCCCGCGAGCGCCGAGCAGGAGCTGTTCTCGCTGCTCGTCGCACGAGCGAACGCCGGCGGTACGTCCGGGTCGGGGAAAGGCGCGAAGCCGCCGAAGTCGGCGATCCCGACCGGGCCCCGGCGGGTTCAGATCTCGCTGTAGGCTCCGCGGCGATGCGCGAAGCCGTGATCTGCGAACCGTTGAGGACCGCTGTGGGCGGCTTCGGCGGCATGTTCCGCGACGTGACGGTCACGGAACTGGCGGCCACCGTAATCCGCGAGCTGGTCGCGCGGACGTCGCTGCCGACGGGCGAGATCGACGACGTGATCCTCGGCCAGGGCTACCCAAACGGGGAGGCCTCCGCGCTCGGCCGGATCGCGGCGCTCGACGCGGGCCTGCCGATCGAGGTTCCGGGGATGCAGGTCGACCGACGCTGCGGCGCTGGCCTGCAGGCGCTGATGCTCGGCTGCATGGAGGTCCAGACGGGCGCGGCCGACCTGGTGCTGGCGGGCGGCGCGGAGAGCATGAGCCAGGCGGAGTTCTACGCCACGGGCATGCGCTGGGGCGTGAAGGGCGGCGGTGTGATGCTCGCGGATCGCCTCGTGCGTGGACGCATCACCGCCGGGGGCATAAACCACCCGATGCCAGGCGGCATGATCGAAACGGCGGAGAACCTGCGCCGCCAGTACTCGATCCCGCGTGCCGAGCAGGACGAGTTCGCGCTGCGCTCGCACCAACTAGCGGTGGCCGCGCAGGAGGACGGCACTTTCGCACAGGAGATCGTGCCGGTGCTGGTGAAGAGCCGCAAGGAGGAGAGGCTGATCGACCGCGACGAGCACCCGCGCGCGGACACCACGCTCGAGCGTCTCGGCGAGCTGCGCCCGATCATGGGCCGCACCGACCCCGAAGCGACCGTCACGGCGGGCAACGCGAGCGGCCAGAACGACGGCGCGGCGGTGTGCATCGTCACGCACCCCGAGAAGGCCGCCGAGATGGGACTGAAGCCGTTCGCGCGCCTCGTGTCGTGGGCCGCGGCAGGCGTGGCGCCGGAGACGATGGGCATCGGCCCGGTGCCCGCGAGCAGGCGTGCGCTCGAGCGTGCGGGCCTGACGATGGCGGACATGGGCCTGATCGAGCTCAACGAGGCGTTCGCCGCGCAGGCGCTCGCGGTGCTGCGCGAGTGGGACCTGCCCGACGGCCTCGAGCGCGTCAACGTGCACGGCTCGGGTATCTCGCTCGGGCACCCGATCGGCGCGACCGGCGGGCGGATCATGACGACGCTGCTGCGCGAGCTCGCGCGGCGCGGCGCGCGCTATGGCCTCGAGACGATGTGCATCGGCGGGGGGCAGGGGATGGCGGCGGTGTTCGAGAACATCGCCACCTCCGAGGGTTAGCTCGGCGGATCGGCATCCCGGTGGACGACGTGTCCGAGGAGGAGCCGACTGCGGAGGAGGGGCGCGCGGAGTTCGGCCTGCAGCGGCTGCGCGTGCGCGGCTTTCGCTCGGCCCTCGACGTGTCGATCGCGCCCGGTCGGTTGTGCGCGCTCGTGGGTGAAGCGAACGCGGGCAAGTCGAACCTGCTGCTCGCGATCCGTGCGCTGCTCGATCCGACGGTGAGGGCGCTCGGCGTGGAGGACACGTTCGCCGGCGGCGCGGGAGAGATCGCGATCGACGGGACCCTCGTCGGAGGCGGCGAGCTGTCGCTCACGTCGCGTCCGCCGGACATCGCGCGGCTCGACGGCGGCGCGCGCCCTCCGGTGGCGTTCCTGCCGGGCGAGCTGCGGACGGGTGCGGTGCTTGCGTCGGCGGGCGGGCTCGAGGGCGCGGATCCGGCGGTCGAGAGCCTCGCCCGGGAGATGACAGAGCAGCTCGGCGTCGATGGGGACGGGGCGACCGCGCCGGCGATGTCGCTTGTGAACGCGATAGCGGCGTCGTGCGATTCCGGCCTGTGCGGCCTGGTGCTGCTGATCGAGGAGCCCGAGCTGTATCTGCGCCCGCAGGCGCAGCGCTACCTCTATCGGCTGCTGCGTCGCTTTGCGGACGCCGGCAGCCAGGTGATCTACTCGACGCACTCGCCGAGCTTCCTCAACGTGGCGCGCCTGGAGGAGCTCGCGCTCGTGCAGCGCCACCCCTCGAGCGGCACCACGATCATGCAGCCGCACCCGATCACACCGGACGAGGACTTCCGCGTGCTGAGCGAGTTCGACGCGGAGCGCAGCGAGCTGTTCCTCGCGCGCGCGGCGCTGCTGGTGGAGGGGCAGACGGAGAAGCTCGCGTTCCCGTTCGTGTTCGACGCGCTCGGAGCCGACCCCGACCGCGAGGGGATCTCGATCGTGGCTTGCGGCGGCAAGTCGAACATCCCGCTGTTCGCTCGCGTGTGCAGGGCGGCGCGCGTGCCGTTCGTGGCCGTCTACGACCGCGACGCGCCCACCGGCCGACGCCCGAGCGCCTCGATGCGCGGCCTCAACGCGAGGATCGCGAAGCTCGCCGGACCGGAGCACACGGTGATGCTGATCCCCGACTTCGAGGGCGCAGCGGGGCTCGTCGGCCACCACCACAAGCCCGAGCACGCGTGGCGACGTCTGCGCTCGCTGCCGCCCGAGCGGATGCCGGCGCCGCTGTTCGACGCTGTGCGGAGGGTGCTGGCGCTGGCGCGGGAGGGGTGAGCAGCGCTCGGCAAGCCCAGCAACGGACTCGAACCGTTGACCCCTTCCTTACCATGGAAGTGCTCTACCAACTGAGCTAGCTGGGCGGGTGCGAGCACTGTATCGCGCTCGGGCGCAGCTAGCCAAACCCGCTGGGCGGCCCGCGTCTAGGCGGCCTGCGGGAGAGCCTCGGGGATGACCGGCCAGGCCCCCTCGACGTGCTCGTTGCGGCCCTGGCGCTGGAAGTAGTCCTGCAGCGACGCGGCCTGCTCGGCCGCCCACGAGATCTGTTCGCGGTGCAAAGCGGGGAGGTCGAGGTCGCGCAGCTCCTCGACCGTCGAGCCGAGCCTGTACGCGAGTCGGGCCGCCGCGAGCGCGTCCGCTCCCGCGGCGTGCGCCTCGTCGAATGGGACGCGGTAGTGCTCGCACACAGCGCCCAGCGTCCGCTTTCCTCGCCGGAAACGATCGAACTGCTTGTCGAGGACGTGAGGGTCGATCACGAGCATGCCGCTCTCTCCACCTACGCGGTCGACGAGCGCTTGGCATTCGTGCCGGTGGGCTTCGCGATCGAGGATCGTCAGGTCGAAGCGTGCGTTGAAAGCGATCACCGGCACGCCGCCGCGAAGCTGCTCGGCCAACGCCGCGGTGATCTCCTCCACCGCCTCGCGCGGGTCCTGCCCCTCGGCCCGGGCGCGCTCGTTCGTGATGCCATGCACGGCGGTAGCGCCGGCCGGGATCTCGATGCCTGGGTCAACCAGCCACGAGCGATGCTCGGAGGGCTGTCCGCCGCCGACGACGCTCACCGCCGCCGTCACGATGCGATCGCGTGTCGGATCGATGCCCGTCGTCTCGATGTCGAAAGCCGCAAGTCTGCCCGTGTGCCAGCTCATGCGGCAACAGTAAGTGGGGCTCCAGACGGCTCGGCGGCCAGGTCGCGCGAGAGTCCCATCGCAAGCGCGCCGTAGGTTGGCAGCATGAACGAGCCAGCACACGATGCGACGGGCGGCTATCAACCTATGATCGAGGCATGGCGCAGATGAGCACCAACGGCAACGGATCACCCGCGGCTCGTGTGATGGACGAGGCGATCGAGCTGGCGATCTTGGAACGCTCGCCCTACCCTGAGCGCGCGGCTTTCATCGACGCCGATACTCCCCACACCGATGCCGCGATCGAGCGGGCTCTCGGCGACAACCGAGCTGTCGTCTTGGTCTCGGCTGACGGTGGCACGCGAATCCTGCGCGCAGAGCCGGCCCACAGCTGACGCGCGACTGGGCCGGTGCGTCCGCGCCTCGGCGCGTTGCCACGTGCCTCTAGCTGATTCCCTCGAGCAGCTCACCCGGGGAGGAGAGCTGCAGTCCGTGGGCGAGGATCACGATCGTCTCAAGGCGCGGCGAGCGCTTGCAGCGCTCGAGCAGGCTGATCTCGGTGCGGTGCAGATCGCAGATGTCCGCCAGCGCCTCCTGAGACAGCCCCGCGCGGTCGCGGTGGTGGCGTAGGTTGGCGGCAAATTGTCTGCGGACAGTCTCCATCGTTTCAACTCTCGCTCTGCTCAGACGAAAGTTCCACAGACAGATGTCTCGTAAGGTCTGAGGCGTCTCCGAACTGTCTGCAGGCTTCGATTTATAAACGCAAGACTATCGTGCTGACAACTGTCGTCATCGCTATCCTTCGTGCTCGTCCGTCGGGGTCACGGTGGTCACCGGAAGCCCCATCCCCGACACCTTGCTCGGCAGGTCCAGTTTCAGCCAGCGCGACAACCGCGGTGAGAGCGTCGAGACGATCACCTCGTCGAAGCCGCGCAGGTTGAGCGCGTCCTGAACCGCCGCCGTGGGGTCCGGATCGCCAACGATGCCCTCCACCGGTGCGCCCGCCGCATCGCTCAACAGCGGCACCGCCTGCGCGATCACCGACCGGGCCTCGTCCGCTCCCTGATCCTCCGCGTCCACCACCCTGTGCAGCCCGTGGGCCGCGTTCGGGACAAGCAGCGTGAAGCTGCTCGGGCCCCTTGCGGCGCGCGCTCGCACCGCATCCAGCAGCGGTTGCGTCGCCGCCGTCTTGTGCGCCACCACCAGCACTCTGGTGGGCGTCCCCGAGGACTCAACCATCGCCCGCTCCCTTCGCTCGATTTCCTCTCCCTCGTTCTACCCCCATTGGCCGCGTTTGCAAGCCGGATACGCTTCGCGCATGCGCGTCATCGTCACCGAGCAGTCCGTCGAAGTGCGCCTGGCCCGGTGGGAGAAGGTGCTCGGGCTGATGCGAGACCTCACCCTCGCGCGCTCGGACATCAGCGAAGTCGAGGTCGTCGAGAATCCAGTCCGCGAGGCGATGCGGGGCGGGATGAAGGTCGGGTTGCGTCTCCCGTGGCTGATGTTCGTCGCGCGCACCATCCGCC
Organism: uncultured Solirubrobacteraceae bacterium; assembly: GCA_964588985.1. GTDB lineage: Bacteria > Actinomycetota > Thermoleophilia > Solirubrobacterales > Solirubrobacteraceae > Palsa-744. The sequence continues at coordinate 31,744 of CAZPQW010000016.1, read as the reverse complement.
TCGATCAGCTCTTCATCGTGCGGCGAAACGTGCCGGGGTTGTCATTTGCGGTGCGTAACCACGGCGTGTTGCAAAGGGTGCTCTTGAGTACGACTCAAGCCGAGGAGCTCGCTCGGCGGCTTCAATCTTCGTCATAGTGTTTCTGACTAGGACTTAAAGCCTTGCGGCGCGAGCCCAGTCGAGGGCTCCGTGAACACTAGGTCGAGCGTTCGGCGCTGCGCAGCCCCAGCAGCATCCAGATCCCGAACAGCCCGATCAGCGCCACCGCGCACACGTACGCGAGCGCCGTGTGGTCGTGCACGCCCGAGATCAGTCCGCGGCCGGCCTCCAGGAAGGCGGTCGCCGGGTTCACGCTCGCCACCGTGTGAATCCAGCCTTTGAGCAGCCCCAGCGGCACGTACACCGGGGCGAGGAAGATGATCAGGAAGACCGGCGTCTGCATCAGCGGCCCCGCCTGGATCGAGCGGAAGCGGAACGCCACGCCCGCCGCCCAGCCATAGCCCACCAGCACCAGCAGCGCCGCCAGCCCATACAGCCCGAACACGTCCACGCCGTCGCCCGTCACCCGCATCCCAGTCGCCACCGCCACCGCGGTGACCACGCTCAGGGTGATCGCCGCGCGCGACAGCGCCACCAGCGCATAGCCGAGCGCGATCCCGCGCCGGTCCTCCGCCGCGAGCATCAGCCGCCGCGCGAAGCCGCTCTCGAAGTCGAACGCGAGCGTGAAGCCCGTGAACAGCCCCGCGAACATCGCCGACTGGCACAGCACGAACACGAACTGGAACGCCGTGTAGCCCGCCGGGAAGTGGAAGCCCGGCACCGAGCCCAGCGCCGACAGCCCGCCCGCGAAGCTCGCGAGGAAGATCAGCGGGAACACCAGCGAAGGAACGAACAGGTCCGGCCGGCGCACGTACGTGTGCAGGCTGCGCCACGCGATCGTGCCCGCCACGCGCCAGATCCCACCGCCGGTCACACGTGTGCCGCTCATGTCCGTTGCATTCTGGTGTTCATAGCCCCGGCCACCGCGAGGAGAGCCAGAAGCGTCAGCCCGATCGCCACCGCGAAGCCACGCCACAACGCCGCGCCATCCCATCCATAGATGAAAAGGCTTCTGAAGCCCTCGATCAGGTACGAGATCGGGTTCCAGGTCGCGACCGTGTGAAACCAGCCCGTCCGCAGCAGGTTGCGCGGGAGGTTGCTCGACGACAGGAAGATGAACACGAAGAACAGGGGGAAGAGGCCCTGCACCGCCTCGCCCGAACCGGTGCGAAGAGCCGCCGCGCAACCGAGCGCGCCGAAGCCGACCGCCGTGAGCGAGCCGAGCGCGAGGATCACGAGCGCCCCGCCCACGCCCGCTTCGAGGTGGGCGCCCGCGATCACGCCCATCAGGATGTACACGCCCGACTGCAGCACGCCGAGCGCCGCCACGCCCACCAGCAGCCCCGCGATCAGCGACACGCGCCGCAGCGGCGTCAGCGCGAGGCGGTTGAAGAAGCCGCTCTCGATGTCCTCCGCGAGGTTCGTGCCGGTGTTGATCAGCGCGAACATGCCTCCCTGGATGAACGCCACCGCGATCGCGAAGGAGATGTAGGAGTGGGTGGGGAAGCCGGGCAGGCGCGTCGCCGCGCGCAGGCCGCTCGCGTTCACCGCCAGCAGGATCAGCGGGAAGAACACGATTGGGAACATCTGAAACGGCTGGCGCAGCGTCTTCAGCATCGAGCGCCTCGCCAGCACGCCGATCTGGGTCGCGTGCGAGCCGTTCACGAGCCCACCGCCGTCGTCGCCCGCTCTTCCTCCGGGCCCGCGTCCGCGCCGTCGCCCGCGCCCTCCAGCGAGCGCCCCGTCTTGGCCAGGAACACGTCGTCGAGGGTGGGGGTGTGCAGGCGCAGGTCCGCGATCGGGATGTGCTCCGCGTCGAGCGTGCGCACGATCTCCGCGAGGTCGCCCACGCCCTCCGGCAGTCGCGCCGCGACGCCGTTCGGCGATGCCGCCGCGGGCTCGCCGAAGCGTCCCATCACCGCCGTCAACCGCTCGCGGTCGCCCGGGTCCGCGGGCGTCGCCTCGACGCTCGGGCGGCCGATCGCCGCCTTCAGCTCGGCGGGCGTGCCCTCCGCGACGATCTTGCCGCGGTCGATGATCCCCACGCGGTCGGCGAGCACGTCCGCCTCCTCGAGGTACTGCGTCGTGAGGAACACCGTCACGCCGTCGTTCGCCAGGCGGCGCACCTCGTCCCACAGCGCCGCGCGGCTCTGAGGGTCGAGGCCCGTGGTTGGCTCGTCGAGGAACAGCAGCCGCGGGCCGTGCACCAGCGCGAGACCGAGATCCAGGCGGCGCTTCATCCCGCCCGAGTAGCCGCCCACCTTGCGGTCTGCCGCATCGGTCAGCCCGACGCGCTCCAGCAGCTCCGTGCCTCGCTTCTCGCGCTCCGCCTTGCCGAGGCCGTGCAGCGCGCTCTGTAGGCGCATGTGCTCGCGGCCCGTCAGGAACGGGTCGAGCGCCGACTCCTGCAGCGAGGCGCCGATCGCGCGACGCACCTCCGCGCCCTGGCGGACCACGTCTAGCCCCGCCACGCGCGCGGTGCCCGACGTGGGCGGCAGCAGCGTCGTGAGCACCAGGACCGTCGTCGACTTGCCTGCGCCGTTCGGACCGAGGAAGCCGTAGATCTCGCCGGGGGAGACGTGCAGGTCGATCCCGTCGACTGCCCGCACGCCGCCCTTGAAGTCGCGCACCAGGCCCTGCACCTCGATGCCGTTCTCGCCCATCACGACGCCTCCGACTCGGTCGCGACGCGCGGCGGGAGCGATGGCTGCACGCGCAGGAGCCGCGCGGGCAGGTGCGGCAGCCACCAGTTCCAGCGGCCGAACAGCGACACCGCCGCTGGCACGAACAGCGCGCGGATCACCGTCGCGTCGAGCAGGATGCCAGCAGCGAGGCCCGTCGCGAGGACTTTGATTTCGGTCTCGGGGCCGGACGCGAGCGACACGAACGCGAGGAACAGGATCAGCGCCGCGCTCGTCACCAGCCGGCCCGTGCGCCCGATGCCGCGCACCACCGCGGTGTTCGTGTCGCCGGTCGCGTCGTACTCCTCGCGCATGCGCGCCAGGATGAACACCTCGTAGTCCATAGAAAGACCGAACAGGAACGCGAACACCATGAGCGGGATCCACGCGGTGATCGACCCGGTCGCCGAGATGCCCCAGATCAGGTGCGAGCCGTGGCCGGTCTGCCACACCAGCTCGAGCACGCCCCACGCGGCGCCCACGCTGATCACGTTCAGGATCACCGCCTTCAGCGGCAGCAGCAGCGAGCGGAACGCGCGTGCGAGCAGGATGAACGTGATGATGGCGATCAACGCGATCATCAGCGGGAAGTTGCCGTACACCGCGTCGATGAAGTCTTTGTTCTGCGCGGCCAGCCCGCCGAGTCGGACTCCCGGCGACGCCGCGCGCACGGTTGAGCGCACGTCTTCGAGCGTCGAGCGGCCGGCCGCCGTGGAGGCGTCGGGGATGGTGAATGCGTCGACGACCGCCGCGCCCGGACGGCGCCACCGCGACGAGCTCGGCGCGACCGCGCCGTGGATGCCCGGAAGCTTCGCGAGCGTTTGCGCCACCGCGGTCGGAGAGCTCGCGCCTTCGACGAGCACCTCGTTCGGCACGATCACGCCCGAGCCGATCCCCGAGCGCTCGAGCGCGATGAGGCCCTGCTTGGCGTCGCCTTCTTTGGCGATCGTGTTCACGTTCGACGTGCCCAGCTGCAGGTTCGTCGCCGCGAGCACGAGCGCAGCGAGCATGAGCGCCGCGCCCAGCGCGGCGACCCAACGCGCGCGCACGATCAGGTTCGCCCAGCCCGTCCAAGAGCGGCTCGCTTTGTCGTCGTCGCGGATGTGCGGCCAGTCCAGGCGCGAGCCGAGCTTGCTCAGCACCACCGGCAGCAGCGTCAGCGCCACGATCACGCTGATCAGAGGGATCAGCATGCCGCCGTAGCCGACGGAGCGCAGGAACGGCACCGGCAGTGCGACGAGCGCGAATAGGCCGATCGCGACGGTCGTGCCGCTGAACACCACCGCCCGACCCGCGGTCTGCATCGCGCGCTCGATCGCCTCCTCGCCCGACAGGCCGTGGGCGCGCTCCTCGCGCCAGCGGACCACAACCAGCAGCGAGTAGTCGATCGACACGCCCAGCCCGATCAGCGCGATCAGGAACTGCACGATCGGGGAGACTTCCGTGATCGTCGTGAGGCCCCAAACGACGAGGAACGTCGTGAGGATCGAAACGATCGCCATCATGATCGGCACGACCGCGAGGAACGAGCCGAACACGAACGCCAGCACCAGCAGCGCTCCGAGCCCGCCGAGCATCGCCTCGAGCAGCACGCCCGGCCCCTTGCCGCCGCCGCTCTGGTTCGAGAGCGCGTCGTAGCCCGTCAGGTGCACCGGGGCGCCCGCCACGGTCGCGCCCTTCAGCGCCGCGCTCGCGCGTTTCGCCGCTTCGGGGTTGTTTTCGAACGCCTGCGTCGGGTCGGGCGGGGGGTAGGCGACGATGAACGTCGTGTGCCTGTCGCTCGACAGGAGGGCCTGTTCGTGCGTGCTCGCGTAGCCAGCCATGCGCGTACCCGGCAGGGTGCTCTCGATCCGCGATTCCACCGCGCGCAGTTCGCTTTGCACGCTCTTGGAGTCGACGGGGCTGGCCGCGGGAAGCGTCACCACCGCGAGCAGCGGGGCGCCGTTGCCGCCGGTGCCGTGGAAGTCCTTCGCGATCTGGCGGTTGGTCAGCCAGCCTTCCTTGCCCGGCACGGAGAACTTCTGCTTGAGCGCTTTCGTCGCGGAGCTCGACGAGACCATGCCCACGAGGGTCAGCACGACCCAGAAGCCGACGACGATGCGTTTGTGGGCGAGGACCCAGCGGGTGAGCGATGTCATGGTTCTACTCCATCGATTCGGGTAGGAATGATTCCGTGCAGAATAATATACATAAGAAGTCTTTCCGCTGCAGTATCATCGGGGGTATGGAGAGCGACATAGACGTACCGACGCTCGATGCGAGCGCTTCCTTCCGCTCGGTCGGCTTCACACTCTCCTCGACCGGCTACGCCGTCAGCCGCCACTTCCACCAGACGCTCGCGCCGCTGGAGCTGGAACCACGCGAGTTCGCGCTGTTGCGCGCCGTGGGAGCCTCCGAGGGCCAGTCCCAGCAGGCGATCGGCGAGCGGCTGCAGATCCCCCCGAGCAGGATGGTCGCGTTCGTCGACGGGCTCGAGGAGCGTGGGCTGCTCGAACGCCGGCACAACCCGCTGGACCGGCGCACCCGTGCGCTGCACCTGACCGACGACGGGCGCGAGCTGCTCGGTCAGGCGCTCGTCGTGGCGACCGGCTTCGAGCAGCACCTGTGCGCTGATCTCAGCGCTGACGAGCGGGAGCAGATGCTGGAGCTGCTGCGTCGCGTGGGCCTGCGGCTCGGCCTGCCTCCGGGCACGCACGCCGCACACGCGCACGCGGCGCTCGTCGAGGGAAAGCTCGCCGGAGCCCCCTGCATCGAAGACTGAGGCGGCTGCCGGCACGCGACTGCCGATCGGCCGAAAGTACGGTCTCCACCCTCAAGCCGTGCGCGCGCGAGGTCGATCGGGTGACGATGGAGTTGCTAGCCGCTCCTGTACCGATCGAGACGGGCGGTCACATCCTGCGCGCACGCAGGACCGCCGCGACGACGCGCGTCGCCGTGGGTTTCGTCGGCATCGCGCTGGTTCTCTCCCAGTCGAGCCTGCTTCCGCATCCGACGCTCGGGCTCATCGCCTTCGCGACGATCGCCCTCACCGCCGGTGTGCAGCTCGCCGCGCCCCGGCTTCGGTGGCTGAGCGTCGAGGAGTCGCTCGCCGGCAGCGCGGGCGTGCTGCTGATCGGCTTCGGCGGGCAGTGGGTGAACGTGCTCAGCCTGCTGTGGCTGGTGGCGGTCGCGAGCGGCGTGCTCGCGCGCGGCGGGCGAGTGCACTGGATGGGCCGCACGATCGTGTTGGGCGCGCTCGCGCTGCCGATCGCGCGCGCGGGCTACCTGCACGGCGACTACGCCGCGATGTGCGTCGCCACGGTCGCGTTCCTGCTCACCGCGGGCAGGCTCACCAACGAGCTCAACCTGCTGCTGCGCCAGGCGCGCCTGCAGGCCGACAGCGCCGAGACGCTGCTGCTCGCCGGGGACATCGCCGCGCGCGTGGCTGAGCGCAGCGGGCGCGCGAACGCGGGGGAGGGAGGGGCGCCCGCGCGTCCCTCGGGCGAGGGCTTTGCGGGTGGCGACATGGCGCTCGCGGAAGGCGCGCTCGCGCAGCTGCTGCTAGGCGAGGGGCTGTCGATGGCGGTGCAGCCGATCGTGGACATCCGCACCGGCACGGTGCACGCATACGAGGCGCTAGCGCGCTTCTCCCAGCCAGGCATGGACGGAAGCCCGCTGCACTGGTTCGCGCTCGCGGAGCAGCTCGGGGAGCGCCCGGCGCTCGAGCGCGCGTGCCTGCGTCTGGCGCTCGAGCTGTATGCGCGCCGTCCGGCAGGGACGAGCCTCTCGCTCAACCTGTCCGCGCCCGTGCTGCTCGAAGACCGCACCATCGACATGCTCGAACGCGTCGGCGCGCGCGGGCAGGACGACCTGCGGGGGCTGATCGTGGAGGTCACCGAGGAGACGCTCGTCCACAGCGACATGCAGCTGCAGGTCGTCATCGCGCCGTTGCGGGCGCGTGGCGTGAGCCTCGCGGTCGACGACATGGGCGCGGGCTACTCGGGGCTGCGCCAGATCACCTCCGTCCGTCCCGCCTACCTCAAGCTCGACCGCTCGCTGGTCGCCGGTATCGACGGCGACGGTGAGCGTGCCGCGCTCGTGGGCGCGCTCGCCGGTTACGCCAAGCAGGTCGGCAGTTTGCTCGTGGCCGAGGGAGTGGAGACGGCGGGGGAGCTCGACGCGGTGCGGCGGCTCGGTGTGCCGCTCGTGCAGGGCTTCCACCTCGCGCGGCCGGGTGCGCCGTGGCCGCAGGTGAGTGCCGCGGGGATCGTGCGCGAGCCGGATGGAGACCTGCGCGCGGTGCGCGTGCCGGAGGCGCTGGCTCCGGTCGCCTGAGCGGCTGGCAGTCGTGGTTGTGTCACCTTTCACCGGTAGGCACACGGGTTGACTATTAAGTAATTCGCCATTTATTACCTTTCCATGCAAAGTCAAGACTTGTGCATAAGAAATGTACTTGTGAGATTTCGTCAACCTGAGTAGGATCACCGCCCTGCCCCGTCTGGGGAGGGGGACAGAGCGATGCCTAATCAGGAGGATCAGGAATGGATTTGAAGGTGAGGATGGCCTTGGTCGCGCTCGTGACGTCGGTGGCCGCGCTTGTCGGCGCCGGGTCCGCGATGGCCGGGCTCCAGAAGGAATTCTCGGTCTTCGACGACTGTCCCACGAGCAACCCGGCGGTCGTGAGCTGCATCGTGTCCTACACCACGAGCGGCGAATTCCACCTCGGCAACAAGGCCGTTCCGATCAACAAGACGATCACGCTCCAGGGCGGTCTGACGGCGACCTCGCCCGACATCGTCCCGGCGGCCGACGGCAACACCCTGTCCAAGACGGCGCTCCAGCTGCCGGGCGGGCTGATCGGCATCGAACTGCTGCCGGGGCTCACCGAAGTGCAGGCCACGGCTGAGCTCACCGGCCCCGTGGTTCTCAACCTGCCGAACTTCTTCGCGCGCAAAGGCGTCGCGGTGTCGCTCCCGATCAAGGTCAATCTCGGTAACCCGCTGCTCGGAGGCTCGTGCTACATCGGCTCGAACACGACGCCCGTGGACCTGCAGCTGACGAGCGGCACAACGAGCCCGCCCTCCCCGAACAAACCGATCTCGGGCAGCGCGGGCAAACTCGAATTCGCGGGCGCGGGCGGGATCATCGTGATCAGCGGCGGCTCGGTGGTGGACAACAGCTTCTCCGTTCCCGGCGCGGGCGGCTGCGGCGGCCTGCTGTCGCTCCTGATCGACCCTTCGGTGGACCTGATCGCGGGCGTGCCGGCGGCGGCGGGGCACAACACGGCGGTTCTGAACAACACGTTCGAGAACGTCTCGGCGGCGACGTTGAGGGCCGAGCGGGAACTCCCCGAGCTCGGTCGCTGCGTGAAGCTCGAAGGCGTGGGGCAGGGCAAGGAAAAGACCTACAGCGGAAGCTACGCCGACGCGGGCTGTCTGACCACCGCGAAGGGCGGGCGGTATGAATGGACCACCGGGCCGGGCCCGAAGCCCTCGTTCACCGTCAACGCCGGTGCGAGCACCCTCGAAACGGTCGGAGGGGCGGGAGTGCGGTGCTCGCACGCGGTCACCGCTGGTCAGTACACGGGCGCGAAAACCGCCACCGCGACGACCACGTTCACCGGCTGCAAGCTCGCCACGAGCAAGGAAGCCTGCCAGAGCGCCGGCGCGGCGAACGGGGAAATCGTCACGAGCGCGCTCGCGGGCACGCTCGGGTTCATCGCCGACGCGGTCGAAGGAGAACAGCTCCACGTCTCGGTCGGCCTGGATCTCACGCACTCGCCCACGCTGCTCACCGCCGAATGCGCCTCCGGCAGCAAGATCTCGGTGAGCGGCTCGGTGATCGCGCCGATCGGGGCGGTCGAGAAGATGGCCACCTCGACAACGCTCGCGTTCAGCGCCGTCGCCGGCAAACAGGCGCCCGAACGCTTCGAAGAAGGCGCTGGCCAGACGTTGCTCGCCACCATCGGCGCGGGCGCCCCTGCTCAGGCTGGGCTGACGAGCAAGGGCAAAATCAAGAACGCCGAAGCGGTGGAGATCAAAGCCGAAACCTGAGGGGTCGGCGGCTGGGGGAGTCGCCGCAGGAGACGGGGTCGGGCGCGGGGCCAAGGGGAGGCCTCGCGCCCGGGTTGCGGTGCAGTCGGGTTTCGGCCGCAGTTGCGTCGTGATCTACGGCCTTGTGGAGGCGCCAAGCGGTTGTTGCACCGCGTGTGCGAGGAGATTCGCGGGGGCGCCCTTCGCTGTGATGCGCCGCTCCGTCGCGCTCACCTCGAACGCGCCGAGTGACCGCATGGCGCTCTCCGAGAGGAGGATCTCCCCGGGCTCGGCGGCTTCGACGAGGCGCGCCGCGATGTTCACGTCGACGCCGAAGTAGTCGCCTCCGATCTTGCGTGGACGACCGAGGTGGATGCCGGTCCGCAGCCGGGGACGGTAGTCGGGTATCTCGATCGAGGAGACGCGCTCGCACGCCTCGAAGGCGGCCTCGGTGGCGCTGGATGCGTCCCAGAACGCGGCCATCAAGCCATCGCCGAGACGCTTCACCACCTCACCCCTGCGCTCCAGGATCGGTGGCTCGATCGCGTCGCTGACGTCGCGCAGAAGCGCAATCGTCAGGTCGTCTCCCGCCTGCAACGACCAGCTGGAGAACCCGACGAGATCGGTGAACATGATCGCGACATCGACCTCGCCGCGACCGCGACCCCGGTTCTCGGCGAGTGCCTGCCAGGCCTGCAGAGCGGTGAGGCCGAGCTCGCCCAGCACACCTGGAGCGTCGCCTCTGAGCGTGCTGAGCTCGCGAGTGGCGAGGTCGGCTGGGCGACCGCGAGCCGTGGACAGCCGGTCGATGAACTGCTCGTCACCCAGCAGCCGCTCTCGCGTTCGTTTGGCCGCTTCGAGGAGCGCCGGGTGTCGATTCAGACCGCGCGCGGCCGAGACCAGTTCAGTCCCACGTCGTCTGAGAGGAACGCGGCTCAGCTTGCCTGTGTTTGTTCGCATAGCTCTGCCAAGCCGATCGCTTCGATTGTCGGCGCGAGGGGGTAGCGGTCTGGTCCGGGGTAGGCGATGAGTGCGCGCTTGGGGTTGAGGTCGGCGAGGGCGGAGTGAAAGCCGCGCTCGGGGGTCGGCGCGAGGCTGCGCTTGATCTCGATTGCCCACTCCTCGCCGTTGGGCCAGGTGAGGACGAGGTCGACCTCCGCACCGTGGCTTGTGCGGTAGAAGCTCCCCTGAGCTTGTGGCCCTGCCGCGGCGAGTAGGTTCTCGATTGCCATGCCCTCCCAGCTTCCTCCGGCCGCTGGGTGTCCGAGCAGCGTCTCCTTGTCGGGCAGGCCGAGCAGCGCGTGCACGAGGCCGCTGTCGCGTATGTAGACCTTCGGTGAGCGCACGAGCCGCTTGCCGGCGTTTGATAGGTGGGGTGGCAGGCGCCGCACGAGCAGCAGGTCGACCATCAGGTCGAGGTAGTGGGCAATCGTTGCCCCGCTCACGCCGAGTCCGCGTGCGAGCTGCGCGGCGTTGAGCAGGCCGCCCTGATGGTGCGCGAACATCGTCCACAGCCGTCGCAGTGTCTCGGCCGGGATGCGTGGGCCGAGTTGCGGAATCTCGCGCTCGAGGTATGTGCGGATGAAGTCCTGTCGCCAGCGCAGGCTGGTCGCGTCGCTAGCCGCGAGAAGGCTGTCGGGGAATCCTCCGCGGACCCAGAGCCGGTCCAGCTCGGCCGCGCCGACCTCTGTGATGTCGAACGGCGCGAGCTCGACGAACGCGATCCTCCCCGCGAGACTCTCGCCCGACTGCGCCAGCAGGTCGATCGCGGCGGAGCCGAGCAGCAGGAACCGGCCGACCCCCCTGCCTTCGCGCCTGCCCTGGTCGATTACGCCGCGCAGTGCTTCGAACAGGCCAGGGGCACGGTGTATCTCGTCGAGGATCACGAGCTCGTGCGTGTGGTCGGCGAAGTACAGGGCCGGCTCGGAGACGCGGGCGCGGTCGGCGGCGGACTCGAGGTCCAGGTACACCGATGGCCGCCTCTCGGCGATCTCGAGGGCCAGCGTCGTCTTGCCCGACTGCCGCGGTCCCAGGAGGGCGACGGCCGGAACATGGTCCAGCAGCTCGGCGACTTCAGCACCCACGCGTCGCTTGATCATCCGTGTAATTCTATATCATTGCTTTTGATTTGCACGGTTACATCGAGACCTGGCACAACATCCGCAGACTCCACAGCGCTCTGAGTGTGCTGCAGTGGCGGGGGCCGACTGGGCCGTCAGTGCAAACCAAGAGGGTCGAGGACTGAGGGTCGAGGACTGCGCCTTGTCGTGAGCGCCCTTCCCGTGGATTCGTCCCCGCAATATGACCAGCCAAGCAGCTACGGTGACCGCAGCGCGGTTCACGCGTCATCAATTGACGCTTGACCAGCGGTCGGCGACGCTCACTCCCAGGCAATGCGACAAAGGAAAGACATGAACGTCCTCGACCCCGGCGAGCGGGCGATATTCGAAGAGGCATACCGGCAGGCACAGAAGAGCCTGAGCGAAGGCGGTATACCAATCGGCGCTGCGCTGGGTGCTGACGGCGAGCTTGTCGCCGTTGGTCACAATGAGCGAATTCAGCGGGGCGATCCGATCGCGCACGGTGAGGTTGCCTGTCTCAGGAACGCTGGCAGAAGGAGGGACTATCGGCGCATGACCCTCTACAGCACGCTCGCTCCGTGCGACATGTGCACCGGTGCGGTGTTGCTGTTCGGCATTCCTCGCGTCGTAGTCGGGGAGGCCGTGACGTTTCCCGGCGCGATCGACTATCTCAAAGCTCGAGGGGTAGAGGTGACGCTGCTGAACGATGCTCGTTGCATTGCCCTGATGAGGGACTTCCAAGAGCGCTGGCCGGAGGCCTGGCGAGAGGACATCGGTACGTAAGCCTACTGTTGGTGGCAGCCTCAGAGTACGCGGTTCAAGATCGCTCCGATCACCAGAGCGGCAAGAGACACCCATGCGGCGAGCCACGCGAGTCGATAGCGGACGGTTCTTTGATCGCGAACGCCAAGTAGATGGTGCAGGTAGACATCCGGCGTGCTGAGGTCGGAAGCCTCAGTCCAGAATAGAGTTATGACGGCAAGAGTCGTCGCAGACGAGATGGTGGCGAAGATCAGTGCTGCCGCCACTGCTACAGAACTCGCATCTACTCCGGCTTCTAGGAGCGACAGCACGATCGTCGATGTCGCGATGAGGATCGAGTCGAACTGTAGGAGCGCCGCGGCCTTGCCATCGAGAACCGACAGGCAGCTATATAGATGATCGTGCTCGAGCTGCTGCTCCTTCGTCAACACCAGTTCGCCCATCGCACGGCTATGCTCGGCAGCGTCGGCCCCCGCCTTCTGTGTGCCTTGGAAGATGAACGCTCTCAAATGGGAATGGGGCCGCATCGGAACCGTGCCTGACTTTGATCGGTAATTGGGATGAGTCGGCGGTCCGGGACAATCGCCTGGGAACGATATATGCTGGCTGGGTTGTACGTCCGGCCGCAGCAACGCCGAGATCATCTGTGTGACGATCTGAGGCAGCGGCGAAGTGGCCTGCATCAAGTGGCCTAGGAAGCCGCCACAACGAAAGAAGAAACCCGTCTCGCTGAAATGCGAAACCCAGCAAAGCGGTTAGCGTTCCCGGCGACGCGATGCGGTGGATCCCCAGCAATAAAGGACCGTTCGGCCGTTTACGGCGTCGAAGTCAATACCGCCCGCCTGAGGCCCGCTGTTGAGCGAGACTGCCGCCCGCACGCGATAGGTTCTGCCTATGGAAATCGAGCCGCTAGACCTCCGCTACACAGAGCATCCCGTGTTTACGCCGCCCGAAGATCTTCAAGCGGTCGTCTGGCGCTACATCGACTTCACGAAGCTTGTATCCATGCTCGACACCCAATCCCTATTCTTCGCATGCGCCGAGCGCCTGAGTGATCCTTTCGAGGGGAGCTTGTCCCGCGTGAACCCGCTGGTGAGGCCATTGATGTACCCGGAGCTTTACAAGCAGCCTGTAGCTACAGAGAACCTGGACGCGATGTGGTCGTTTCTCGCCGAGATGCGACTAAAGGCCCGGCGTGAGACCTTTATCAACTGCTGGAGTATGAACCAGCGCGAGAGCGCGGCACTTTGGGGCTTGTACGTACCACCGACTGGAGGGGTAGCGATTCGCTCGACTTTTGAGCGACTGAGGAGCGCTTTCGGACCGATTGAAAGCTTGCCGGAAAGCGATCCAACGCCACGTGTCTACATAGGACGGGTTCAGTACATGGACTACGACGCGGACTGGATTCCAGAAGGTAACGCTTTGGCCCCGTTTGTTCACAAGCGGCATAGCTTTGAGTTCGAGGGCGAGTTGCGCGCGGTCTACTGCAGCCGTCAGGCGGCTGACGGTGAGCGCGATGAGCGATGTGTTGACCCCGATGAGCAGGTCCCCCAGGGGGTCAGAGTCTCAGTGGATCTTGACCGCCTTATCGAGCGCGTACATGTGTCGCCAGCAGCACCCGCATGGTTAGCCGAACTCGTGAAGAAGGTGTGCTTGCGGTACGGCTTGGCGGCACCTGTTGTGCAGTCGGACCTCGCTGGAACGCCCGTTTATTGAGGCCACGACGGTCCGCGAGGCCACCTGCGCCAGTGTCCCTCGACCATGATCACTGTAGGTGGGTCATTTACGGCGAAACAGGTCAAGCACCTAGCGATTCCGGTCAGGAAGCCAGCCGAACGCTGCTGTTAGCACGGCTGCGTTAGGCAGCCTCGGGCCTTGCTACCCACGATCGCACAGGGATCGCGTAGAGCTTGTAGGCCCAGTTGCCGCCGTTGACGAAGCGCCAGCTAGCAGGCGGCTCCACGGGTACGCAGGTCACTTGGTTATTGACGTGCAGGTGGCCGTGGAGCCTTTCACCTATCCAGACCTCGCCGGGCGCACCGACGGCCTGAATCTTTGCTGCCATCGTGAGAGCCATCCCGTACACGTCGGGCTGAGTACGGGAGGCCGCGCTGCCAACGACGCGCACCGACGCCTCGCTAGCGTCGGCTCCGATGCGGATATCGACGGCGGGCAGGCCGTGACGTTCAAGTTGCACGTTTAGCGCCGTGTAGACGACCGCGACCATGACCGAGGCGGCATGTATCGCGGCGTCGCAGGCAGCGATCGAGATGCCGTGGCCGTCGAAGGCCGCGATCAGACCATCGCCCGTGAAGTTGACGATCACCCCATCGCAGTCCCCAACGATCTGGGCAAGCTCGCGCAGCAGCAGCGGGACGATCCGCCCGTAGGCATCGGGATTGCTCGCTTGCAGTTGGGTCGAGCCGACAAGATCGATGCACAGGGCGGCGACCGCTACCTCAGAGCCGACCAAATCGGCCAGCGGGTTCTCCGGCGACTGCGGCTGCTCGATCGACTCGGGGTGCTCAAGGGCGTAGCCGACTGCCTCCGAGCGCTCTTGAAGTCTCTCGTAGAGGTCCTGGCGTTTGGGCGACTCGATGGTCGGCCCGTTGGCGACCGCGTTGAGTATCTGACTGATCGCACTCTCCCAGACCTCGGGCGGGAAGACATCGTTGGTCTGAATGTCACGCACGCTCCCGTCCTCCTGGAGCTTGTAGCGAGCCTTTGAGAAGCGGACCCGAAGCGACCGCGTGCCATCCGGCTCGGGGTCGCCTATCTCAACAGACTCGACATCGATCCTGAGCCAGTCGGAATCAATCTTGATCGGCTCCTCCGCCATGCCCGCAGTGTGACACGGAGGCTCGACGGTTCAGCGTGATATTCGGCACTTAGCGCCCTCTTTTCGTCCTCGACGCGCGTCCCTCGACGGCCTTTGCTTCCGATGCTCCCGATCCCGAGCCAGCTCTGCTCCCGAAATGCTCCTGCTCAGAACCGTCTGCGCGCAGCGAGCCATCCCCATGACTCCCAGAAGCCCACCGGAAAGCCTAATGTTCTCGGGCGTTGGCCGGATCTTCCGCGACTGGACCTCCATGTCCGTCGGCGCATCGAGATGGCGGGGGCAGGATTCGAACCTGCGAAGGCAGAGCCAACGCGTTTACAGCGCGTCCCCTTTGACCGCTCGGGAACCCCGCCAGGGGCCGTCAGTTTAGGGCCTTCCGATGTTGCTCGCAGGCCGCCGCGCGGGACGGCCTGCGATTGAGGCTGCTCGAGGCTAGGAGGCCTCGCGCAACGGCTGCGCGTCGGGCAGCGTCTGCAGCTTTTTGAGCGTGCGGTTCTCGATCTGGCGGACGCGCTCGCGGGTGATGTTGAACGCGCGGCCGACCTCCTCGAGGGTGCGCGAGCGCCCGCCGACGATTCCGTAGCGCATCTCTATCACCTCGCGCTCGCGCCGCGGCAGGCACGCGAGCACGCGCGTGACGTTTTCCCTGCGCAGCGCTTCGGAGGCGATCTCGAACGGCGACTCGGCGGTTGCGTCCTCGACGAAGTCGGCGAGCGAGGAGTCGTCCTCCTCGCCGACCGGCTTCTCGAGCGAGATCGGCTGCTGGGTGATGCGCATCACGTCGCGCACCTCGCGGACGGTGCACTCGAGCTCCTCGGCGAGCTCCGCGGGGTTGGGCTCGCGCCCGAGCTGCTGGATGAGTCTGCGTTCGGCGTGGATGAGCTTGTTGAGCCGCTCGACCATGTGCACGGGGATGCGGATGGTGCGTCCCTTGTCGGCGAGCGAGCGGGTGACCGCCTGGCGGATCCACCAGGTGGCGTAGGTGGAGAACTTGTAGCCGCGGCGGTGGTCGAACTTCTCCACCGCCCTGATCAGCCCGAGCGATCCCTCCTGGATCAGGTCGAGCAGCGTGAGGCCACGTCCGACGTAGCCCTTGGCGATCGACACGACGAGGCGCAGGTTGGCCTCGACCATGTGCTGCTTGGCGGCGACGTCGCCGCGTTCGATGCGCTTCGCGAGCGCGACCTCCTCCTCGGCGCTCAGCAGCGGCACCCGCCCGATCGAGCGCAGGTACAGCCGCAGCGAGTCGAGGCTCGGCTCGACCGTGAGGTCGATGTCGGGCCGTTTGAGATCCTCCAGGCGCGAGTGCAGGCCCTGGATCTGCTCGTCGCGGTCCTCGACCTCGTCGTGCTCGACGCTCGCAAGCTCCGCGCCGTCGCCGGCCGGTGCGTCGGGCTGCTCGGTGGCGGGACGCTCGCGCCCCTCCGGGTGCAGCTCTCCCGTCGCCTCGCCTGCACCGGCGAGGTCGATCCCGTGCTCCTCCAGATAGCTGAACAGGTCGTGTGTCTGCTGAGGCGAGAGCTCCGCCTCCTCGACCGCCGCGATGAGTACGTCGGCCGCCAGGAATCCCTTTTCCTGACCTTCGCTGATGATCCCCTGCAACTCCTCGATCTCGACCACGGCGGTGTCACCCGCGGTGGCCGTGAGACCCTCAAGCTTTTGGCTCAATTTGACTCCCAAGGACCTATACGACTCCCATCGGAACGGAGATCCGTTCCGCCTCCCCTCACCTACGCTAAGCCTCCCGTGCGTTGCGTTTGTGTCGACAGTTTCGCTGCGTGATTACCCCCACCGCCGAGCCATATCGTCCAACGGTCGATATTCCGGTCCGACGGATCATGTGCGGAGTGATACCAGAATCGGCGGTTGGGGATGCCGCTTCCCGACGAGTGTGGGGTGGGCGTGGGGCGCGCTAGGCTTGGCTGACGGTGCAGGCGACACGGTCGACCCCCATGCTGTCTCCCACAATGGGCGCAGGCGACGACGTCCAGGCGCGCGTGCCTGTGATCCCCGTGGGCCTCTCGCGCGTGGGCGTGAGCGGGGTGGAGAAGGTGGTGCGGATCCGCGACGAGCTGTTCTCGGCGCGCTTCGACTGCTTCGTGGATCTGAGCCGCAAGCAGAAGGGCGCGCACATGTCGCGCTTCGACGAGGTGGTCAACGAGGCGATCGGCGAGGTGGTCTTCAGCGAGTCGCCGTTTCGCGCGGAGACGCTCGCCCAGCACATCGCGGAGCTCGTGCGTGAGCGCCAGGGCGCCGACCGCGCGGAGGTGACGATCGAGGCGCGCTACCCCGAGCACAAGCCCGCCCCGATCTCAGGAGTGCAGACGCAGGAGATCTACACGCTGCACGGCCGCGCGGTGGCGTTCGAGCACGGCACGCGCCGCACGGTGGGCGTGTCGGCGACGGGCATGACGGCGTGCCCGTGCGCGCAGGAGCTGGTGGCGGCGCGTGCGCGCGAGCGGCTCCTGGGCGACGGATTCTCCTCGGAGCAGGTCGACCGGATCCTCGAGCACGTGCCGGTGGCGACGCACAACCAGCGTGGCCTCGCGACGCTGCAGATCGGCTTCGTCGAGAGCTCGCGGGCGGAGATCGACGCGACGGCGCTGCTGGAGATCGCGGAGAGCAGCATGTCGTCGGAGATCTACGAGCTGATGAAGCGCTCCGACGAGGTTGAGGTGGTGGAGAAGGCGCACCGCCGGCCGCGCTTCGTGGAGGACTGCGTGCGCGAGATGATCGCGGGCGCGGTTGGGGCGTTCGGGGATCTGGACGGCGCGAGCTTCGTCTCCGCGCGCCAGGAGAACCTCGAGACGATCCACCAGCACAACGTGCTCGCCGAACGTCATGGCCTGCTCTCAGAGCTGCGCGAGGAGATCGCGACGGGCGCTCCGGCGCCGCATCAGACGAACCTCGAGGAGTGGCTCGACGCGGGCCGTCCCCGGCCCTCGGCCTGAGCCCGCCGCGGCTGTCCTAGCCGCGGGCTTGGGTCTCGAGCTTCTCGGCCTGCGCGTCGAGCTTGGCCATCCGGCGGCGGATCCCGAAGAAGTAGTCGAGGCCGGAGAGCACGGTGACGATCACCGTGAGGTAGAGCAGCGCGGCGACCCACAGCGGCGTGCCGTGAACTGCGATGACGGCGAGGATCGCGGCGATCTGCAGGCAGGTCTTGATCTTGCCGAACATGCTCGCGGCCATCACGACGCCCGCCTGCGTGGCGGCCATGCGCAGCACCGTTACGGCGAGCTCGCGCGTGATGATGACCATCGCGACCCACGCGGCGAGGCGGTGCAGGGACACGAGCGAGATGAGCGCGGCGACGATCAGCAGCTTGTCCGCGAGCGGGTCCATGAGCTTGCCGAACGTGGTGATCGAGTCGCGAGCGCGAGCGAGGTAGCCGTCGATGAAGTCGGTGAGCGAGGCGAGCGCGAACACGACGGCGGCGAGCACGTCGCCGGCGGGCGTGTTCCCGAGCAGCGCGACGACGAGCACCGGCACGAGCATGATGCGTAGGACGGTGAGCAGGTTGGGTAGGTTCAGGGGGAACACGACACGCACATTATTGGAAGCGGGTCACGACTTCGACCGAAAGGAACCGCGTTATGAACAAGCGCACGCTCGGACCAGGCGGACCCGAGGTCTCGGCGATCGGCCTCGGCTGCATGGGCATGTCGGCCTTCTACGGCGCGACCGACGAGCAGGAGGCGACGCGCACGATCGCCCGCGCACTCGACCTCGGCTGCAACTTCCTCGACACGTCGGACATGTACGGGCCGCACACCAACGAGGAACTCGTCGGCCGCGCGATCGCGTTGCGAAGGAACGAGGTGTTTCTGGCTACGAAGTTCGGGATCAAGCTCGAGCCGGGCCAGGACGGCGGGCCGCCGAGAAGGTCGATCGACGGCAGCCCGGACTACGTGCGCTCTGCGTGCGACGCGTCGCTGCGGCGCCTGGGCGTGGATCACATCGACCTCTACTACCAGCACCGCGTGGACCCGAACACGCCGATCGAGGACACGGTGGGCGCAATGGCTGAGCTCGTGCGGCAGGGCAAGATCCGCCACATCGGCCTGTCGGAGGCGAGCGCGGAGACGATCCGCCGCGCGCACGCGGTGCACCCGATCACGGCGGTGCAGACGGAGTACTCGCTGTGGACGCGAGACGTGGAGCCGGAGATCCTGCCGACGCTCGAAGAGCTGGGGATCGCGCTGGTGGCGTACTCGCCGCTCGGCCGCGGCTTCCTGTCGGGGCGCTTCAGCTCACCGGAGGAGCTAGACGAGGGTGACTTCCGTCGCTACGGCCCGCGCTTCACCGGCGAGAACCTCCAGCAGAACCTGAAGCTCGCGGAGCGGGTGAAGGAGCTGGCGGCGGAGAAGGGCGTCGCCCCGGGGCAGCTGGCGCTCGCGTGGGTGCTCCATCGCGGCGAGCACGTCGTGCCGATCCCGGGCACGAAGCGCGTTTCCTACCTCGAGGAGAACATCGCGGCAGCGGAGATCGAGCTGAGCGCGGAGGAGGTGCAGAGGATCGCGGAGGCGGTGCCCGCCGCGGCGGGCGGGCGCTACGACGAGCAGGGGATGCGCACGGTCAACCTGTGAGCGGCGTCAGTAGCCGACGGAGTAGAAGCTGATGTGCCGGCAGCCGTGCAGCTTGTAGTGGGGCAGGGCGTGGTGGCTGGTGAAGACGACGATGTGCGGGTTTTCGCAGTGGATGACGCCCGAGTCCTCGTGCGCGTGCACGACGGTGGCGGGGTTGGTGCCCGTCCAGACGTAGTTGACGGTGTCGTTGGAGTAGATGAAGTTCTTGCCGTTGCCGGCGTGGATGACGGCGGTCTGGTGCGCGGGCCAGCCGGAGGGGTGGTAGTCGCCCCAGATCACGTCGCCGGCTTCGCCGCCGTAGATGGTGTCGTTGCCGTAGCCGCCGAGCAGGTAGTTGTGGAGATTCGGCTTGCCCCTCAGCGTGTGGGTGCGTCCGGCGGGGCCCTTGTCCATGACGAGGTGCTCGTCAGGCGGCCAACCGGCGTGGCTGGTCATCGCGACCGCGCCCGCGACGAACGCGAACGTCGCGAGCATCGCCGCGGCGGCGAGTGCGAGGCGAATGCGCGGGGTGCGCGGGACAGGGCTGTGCGGGGCGGGACGAAAGCTCATGTGGCATCTCCAGATATAGCGAGGCTTGAGTGTCCATCGTCGCTCCCACGCCTACCCCGACCCTGCATGCGGGAACCCGGACATACGGCTACCGGGTGGCGAGCGCTAGGGTGGGATCCATGCCACTGATCCCGATGGTCATAGAGCGCACGGCACGCGGCGAGCGCGAGTTCGACATCTATTCGCGACTGCTGAACGAGCGCATCATCTTCCTGGGCACGCCGATCGACGATCAGGTGGCGAACCTGGTGGTGGCGCAGCTGCTGCACCTGGAGAGCCAGGACCCGGACAAGGACATCTCGATCTACATCAACTCGCCCGGCGGCTCGATCTACTCGGGCCTGGCGATCTACGACACGATGCGATTCGTCAAACCGGACATCGCGACGATGTGCGTGGGGGTGGCGATGTCGATGGGCTCGCTGCTGCTGGCGGCGGGCACGAAGGGCAAGCGCGCGGTGCTGCCCAACTCGAGGATCCTCATCCACCAGCCATCGGCGGGCTTCGAGGGCCAGTCGACGGACATCGAGATCCACGCGCGCGAGATCATCAAAATGCGCAAAGAGATCGACGCGATCTACGCGGAGGCGACGGGCAAACCGGAGGAGCAGGTGCGCGCGGACATGGAGCGCGACCGCTTCTTCACCGCCGAGCAGGCGCTTGAGTACGGGCTCGTGGACAAAATCCTCGAGAACCACTGACGGATTTTTAGGAAGGCCGGCACGGCCGGCTACTCGGTTCGCATGGTGGTGTTGCAGGTGCGTCCCGGTTAGGCGATCGCGTGCTCGATCGCGCCGAGGCGCTCGATCTCGATCCGCACGACGTCGCCCGAGGATAGGAAAGCGGGCGGGCTCTGCCCGAGCCCGACGCCTGAGGGCGTGCCAGTGAGGATCACGTCGCCGGCCTGCAGCGTGCAGGTCTCGGAGATGAACTCGATCAGCTGGGGCACGGTGAAGATCAGGTTGGAGGTGTTGGAGTCCTGGCGCAGCTCGCCGTTGACCCACGTGCGCAGCGCGAGCGTGTGGGGGTCGGGCACCTCGTCGGCGGTGGTGATCCACGGGCCATAGGGGCAGAAGCCGTCGGCGCCCTTCGCGCGCGTCCACTGCGGCTCGCGGCCCTGGAGGTCGCGCGCGCTGACGTCGTCGGCGACGGCGTAGCCGGCGACGGAGCGCCCGGGGCCCATGATCACCGCGAGCTCGCCCTCGTAGTCCAGCAGCCGAACCACCTCGGGGCGGTGAACGGGTGCGTTGGGGGGCGCGGCGGAGGAGGGCAGCTTCATGAACACGATCGGGCGCTCGGGCGTCTCGCCGCCGGTCTCACGGACGTGGTCGGCGTAGTTGAGGCCGATCCCGAAGATCGCGCGGGGAGCGGGGACGGGGGCGAGCAGCGTGACCTCGGCGAGCGCCCACGACGGCCCCTCCACGGGCGCTGCCTCGGGGCCCGCGAGGCGGTCGAGCACCGTGAGCTCCTCCTGCGCGTATGCGTAGACGCGCTCGTCGCGGACCTCGCCCGCGCGGGGAGTGCTCGAGCCTGGTGCGAGGAATGTGGTGAGGCGCATCTGTGCTGCAGGATATTGTCGCCGGAGCGTGGCCGTCGGCATCACTCCTCTTGAGCGCTCAGCCCTGGCGGCGATCGCGCTGCTCACCGCGCTCGCCGGGATCGCCGACTACGGCACCTGGGCGGCGGTCCCGCGCTTTGGGGTCGCGACGCTCGCGCTGGCGGGCCTGGCGTGGGTGGTGTCGTTCGCCACCGAGCAGCTCGGCGAGCGTTTTGGGCCGGGCGTGACGGGGATGATGCAGTCGACGCTCGGCAACCTGCCGGAGCTGTTCGTGGTGATCTTCGCGCTGCAGAAGGGCGAGCTGATCGTCGCGCAGACGGCGATCGTGGGATCGATCCTCGCGAACGCGCTGCTGGTGCTCGGCCTCGTGATCGTGGTCGGCGCCCGCCGCTCCGACGACGGCCTGATGCGCTTCTCCAAGCGCCTGCCGAGAGACACGGCGACGCTGCTTCAGGTGACGGTGTTCATCCTCGTGCTGCTCGGCCTCTCGCTCGGAGCGCACGACCCGGCGAGCCATCACGTCAAGGCGATCTCCGCGGTGGGCGCGGTGTGCCTGCTGGTCGTCTATATGGCTTGGGTGGTGCCGTACCTGCGCGCCGACGGCAAGCCGGAGAGCCCGCCCGAGCAGTCCGAGGTCCGCACGCTGCGGCTGTCGCTCGGATTCACGCTCGCGCTGCTGATCGTCGCGGGCACCGCATCGGCGTTCGTGTCGGACTGGTTCGTCAACGCGCTGTCCCCCGCGATCGTCCAGCTGCACATCTCCCAGGCGTTCGCGGGGCTCGTGATCGTGGCGATCGCGGGCAACGCGGTGGAGAACACCGCGGGGCTGGTGCTCGCGTGGAAGGGACGCTCTGACCTCGCGATCTCGGTGGTCAAAAACTCCGTCGCCCAAATCGCGGCGTTCCTGTTCCCGGTGCTCGTGCTGATCTCGTTCATGCTCGCCACCACGCTCACGTTCGCGCTCGCGCCCGTCCTCATCGGCGCGCTCGCGCTGACCGCGCTCGCCCTGTGGCAGGTCACCGGCGACGGCGAGGCAGCCGAATTCGAGGGCTGGTCGCTCGTGGCGCTGTATGTGATCCTCGCGACCCTGACTCTGTACGAGTAGCGATCAGCCGCGCACCAGCCCCGAGATCAGCGCGCCCGCGACCCCGCCGGCGCCGGCCGCGGTGGCGGGGCTCTCGATGCCCTCCATCGGCGCGATGAACATCGTCTGGATGGCCAGTCGGCCGGGCCCCGTGAAGCGATTCCACGTGAGCTTTCCGCCGCCGCCGAAGATGCCCGTCTTCAACCCCATGGTGACCGCCTCGAGCTTCACCGACGGGTCCTTGTAGAGCCATGCGCCGGCCTCCACGTCGAGCTGCTCGCCCTCCATCAGCTGCACTAGAAACACATTGCCGTGACCGTGCAGCCACACCAGCGCGTCGCCGTCGGTGGCGCGGAACTTGTCCATGAAGAAGCCCGAGCCGCCGAGGAGCATGTTCTGCACGCCCTTGATCCGTTCGAAGCTGTAGTCGAGGTTGTCGGTCGCCGCGATGAACTGGTGCTCGCGCACGTCCAGCCCCTCGCCCTGGCGCAGGTGCAGCGGGATGCACTGGCCGGGCGAGTCGCGCGAGAACGCGATCCGCCCCGTGCCGGAGGTTTTCGTGACGAAGAACTCGAGGCCGGCGATCTTGCGCTTGATCGCGCCCGGCAGTTTCTTCAGCTCGATGTTGAGCTGCGTTTCCTTCCACAGCAGCACGTGGTGCTCGAACATCACCGACTGGTTGGAGATCTCGATCTGCAGCTCGGGAACCAGTTCCCCGCGTATGTGGTAGGTGACTCCGGCGAAGGACTCGTCGTGGACGACGGGGGGAATCGGCTCGGGCAGGTGCATGGGTGTCTCCTTCTCTGATGGGCGGGTCGGCGGCCGCAGCGTCGCTCGCTTGCGGGTTTCGAGTCTAGGTTCCCGGTCCCTGCTAGGGCCGCATCGGAGCGGGCGAATCACACGAGACGAAAAGCGCGCTAGACTGCTTGGACCTCGCGCCTGGGCGGGGTTTTTCTTCGCCCGGGGTCGCTTCCACACCGACGCAGGGATTTTTGATCATGGCCCGCGGAGACGTTCGAATTGCTATCACCCTCGCCTGCGAGGAGTGCAAGCATCGCAACTACCAGACAAACAAGAGCAAGCGCAACAACCCCGACCGGGTGTCGCTGCGCAAGTACTGTCGCTGGTGTCGCAAGCACACCAGCCATCGGGAGACTCGCTAGCGCGGGAGCGCTGCTGTGGCTCGTGACCGCAAACGTGCAAAGCAACGCCGCGCTCGGCGAGGCACGACGGCCGGTGGCCGCGTCGAGGCCGTGCCCAGCCAGCCCGTGCGGACGGACGTCCCCGGGGCGCTCGAGCACGCCTCTGGAGACGTCGACGAGTTCGACGCCGCGCTCGTGCGCGGCGCGGGCGGCGTCACCGTCACGCCCGACAGCGAGCTGCAGGACACCAATGGCGACGGGCTCGCGACGCGCGACGAGATCCAGGCTCCGGCCGGTGGCTCGGGTGGAGGCGGCGCTGCCGGTAAAGGCGGCGGTGGCGGCAGCGACGACGGAGGGGGCGGCGGCGACCTCGAGCGTCCCTCCGGTGCTCCACTGCGCGGCGGCAACCGCGCGATCGGCTTTCTCGGCGCCAGCTGGGCCGAGCTCCAGCGCGTGCAGTGGCCCGACCGCCGGCAGGTCAGCCAGGCGACCGCGGTCGTGCTCGGCTTCGTCGCCATCGCGGGCGCGTACCTCGGTCTCGCCGACTATGTAGCCAAGGAACTCGTCGAATTCATCCTCTGACGTCCGATGACGTCAGACCGCTCTCTCACATCCATCTTCTTCTTCCGCTCCCTCGAAATGCAGCACAGGAGTCTCTGAATGTTTCGCTGGTACGTCGTCAACACATACTCCGGTCACGAGAACAAGGTCAAGCACAACCTCGAGCACCGGCTCATCTCCCTCGGCCAGCAGCGCGCGGTGCGCAGCGTGGTCGTCCCCACCGAAGCGGTGTCGGAGATGAAGGACAACCAGAAGGTCACCGTCGAGAAGCGCACCATGCCGGGCTACGTGCTCGTGAACATGGAGCTCAACGAGGACTCCTGGGGCGTGGTCAAGGGCACCCCCGGCGTGACCGGGTTCGTCGGCGCCTCCCAGGAGCCCGTGCCGCTGACCCAGATGGAGGTCGACCGCCTGCTGCACAAGGAGGTCGCCACCGCGACCCGCACCCGCGCCCAGTTCACGATCGGCGAGTCCGTCAAGGTGGTCTCCGGGCCGCTGTCGGACTTCTCCGGCGAGATCTCCGAGATCAACGAGGACGCCTCGCGGCTCAAGGTGCTGGTATCAATCTTCGGCAGGGAGACCCCTGTAGAGGTCCAATTCGATCAAGTGAAGAAGCTCTAAATGGCTAAGAAGGTTTTGACGACTATCAAGCTGCAGGCGAACGCCGGGCAGGCGAGCCCCGCCCCGCCGGTCGGCCCTGCGCTGGGTCAGCACGGGATCAACATCATGGAGTTCTGCAAGGCGTTCAACGCGCAGACGCAGAGCGAAACGGGGACGGTCATCCCGGTGGTGATCACCGTTTACGAGGACCGCTCGTTCACGTTCGTCACCAAGACCCCGCCCGCCGCGGTGCTGATCCGCCAGGCGATCAAAATCAACAAGGGCTCGGGCGAGCCCAACCGCGTGAAGGTTGGCACGATCACCCAGGACCAGCTGCGCGAGATCGCCGCGCGCAAGCTCGACGACCTCAACGCGCACGACGTCGAGCAGGCCTCGAAGATCATCGCCGGCACCGCGCGCTCGATGGGAGTTGACGTCACATCATGAGCAAACACGGCAAGCGCTACTCCGAGAGCCTCACGAAGGTCGACCGCGAGCGCGAATACGCGCCCGCCGAGGCGATCGCGCTCGTGCGCTCCCTGACGAACGCCAAATTCGACGAGTCGATCGAGGTCCACGTCCGCACCGGGCTGAACGTGCGTCACGCCGACGAGCAGCTGCGCGGCACGATCGCGCTCCCGAACGGGCTCGGCAAAGACGTCAAGATCGCGGTGTTCGCACAGGGCGACAAGGCGCGCGAGGCCGAAGAGGCCGGCGCCGACGTCGTGGGCGCCCAGGACCTCGCCAAACGGATCCAGGAGGGCTTCGACGACTTCGACGTCGCGATCGCCACCCCCGACATGATGTCCGTCGTCGGTCAGCTCGGGCGCATCCTCGGCCCGTCCGGCAAGATGCCGAACCCGAAAGTCGGCACGGTCACGATGGACGTCGCCAAAGCGGTCCAGGAGTCCAAGTCCGGCAAGGTCGAATACCGCACCGATCGCACCGCGATCGTGCACCTGGTGATCGGCAAGGCCAGCTTCGAGGACCGCACGCTGCTCGAGAACTACGCAGCGGTGGTCGAAGAGCTCATCCGCGCAAAGCCGTCGGCAGCGAAAGGCCGCTACCTGCGCTCGATCACCGTCGCCTCGACGATGGGTCCGGGCGTGAAGGTCGACACCAGCCGTACACGTGAAATCCTCGAGGAGGCGCCCGCGGCGACGATCGCCGCCTAGCGCATCTTCCTACAGGCCACCGAAGAACCCCGGCAAACGCGCTGACGATCGAAGATCGGCCAGCGGTGTAAGACCGGGATAGGAGCCCCAAATGAACAGAGACCAAAAGGCCGTGGCGATCGCTGAGATCGCCGAGAACATCGAGCAGTCCGAGGCGATCTTCGCCGTCGACTACCGAGGCATCACCGTCGCGCAGGTAGCCGAGCTGCGCACCAAGCTCCGCGACGCCGACGCCACCTTCAAGGTGGTCAAGAACTCGCTCACCGAGCGCGCCGCCGACCAGGTGGGCGCCGAGGCGCTCAAGGACTACCTCGCCGGCCCGACCGCACTGACGTTCGTGCGTGGCGACGCGGCCACCGCGGCCAAGACGCTCGCCGACTACGCCAAAGCGACCCAGCTGCTGCCCTTCAAGGGCGGGCTGATGGAAGGCTCTGCGCTCGACGTCGAGCAGATCCGCTCGCTCTCGCGCCTGCCCTCGCGTGAGGTCCTCTACGGCCAGCTCGTCGGCGTCGTCGCCTCGCCCATCTCCGGTCTCGTGCGCTCGCTCGGCGCTCTCATCGGCGGCCTCGCGGTCGCCCTCGGCCAGGTGCACGAGAAGAAGGCTTCCGGCGAGATCCCCGCCGGCGCTCCCCCCGCGGCCGCGGAGGCAGCGGCCGAGGAGCCCGCGCCGGAGGAGCCGAAGGCCGAGGAGCCCGCAGCCGAGGACGCACCGGCGGCGCAGGAGCCAGAGGCCGAGGCGCCCGCGGAGGCCGAGGCCAGCGCGGAGACACAGACTGCATCGTCCCCGGAGGGGGAGCCGGAGGCAGACGAGCCGGCCCAAGCAGACGACAACCAGGCGGACGTCTCGGCTGAGGTTCAGCCCGAGGACGCCGAGACGAATCCCACCAAGGAGGACTGAACACCATGGCAACCAGCACACAGGATTGGATCGAGGAGCTCAAGGGCATCTCGGTGCTCGAGCTCGCCGAGCGGATCAAGGCGCTCGAGGAGGAGTTCGGCGTGTCCGCCGCCGCGATGGCAGCCCCGGCTGCCGCGCCCGCGGGTGGCGGCGGTGGCGGCGACGCGGCCGCGGAGGAAGAATCGAGCACGGTCGACGTGATCCTCTCGGGCGCAGGCGACAAGAAGATCCAGGTCATCAAGGTCGTGCGCGCGGCGACCGGCCTCGGGCTCAAAGAGGCCAAGGCGCTCGTCGACGAGGCCCCCAAGCCCGTCAAGGAGGGCATCGACCGCGAGGAGGCCGACAAGCTCAAGCAGGAACTCGAGGAGGCTGGGGCTAGCGTGGAGGTGAAGTAGGCGCTGCGCCGTCCGTCGGATGGTCGTGACTTCGCGACGACCATCCGACGGACGGCTTCGCTTTTGCCGAGGGGGCGCTCTGGTGTACGACGCCGGGTGTCCTTGAAGTAGGAAGTAGAGCGCTCGACTGAACCACCCTAAGCGCGGCGTAGCATCCGCCGCGTGAATGAAGACACCACGTTCGACCGGGACGCCCGGCAGGAGCAGACCCCGCTGTGGCAGGCGCTCGTCGGGATCACGGCGCTCCTCGCGCTCGTGGCTGCCGTTGTCCTTGCCGGCACACAGATCTACCCGAGCCAGCTGCCGACGACAAAGAACCCGAGCTTCGTAGACAACATCTTCGACAGCCGGGTCGTCATTCTGCTGATCAGGGTGGCTCTCATCTTTGCCGCCGGTTATGTCGTGATCTCAGTCGTCGGCTTGGTCGTTGAGCGTCGTTGGCTCGCACAGCTCGGGCCGTTCAAGGCATCAGAGCCAATCGCTCGGGTCGAGCGGGGCGCAGAGACCCTCGATACCGACCTTGACGATGCCAGAGAGACCATCGAAGGTTTGCAGCAGAGGCTCCTGGAGGGCGACAACGCTCTCGCGCAGGCTCGATTGGGCATTGAGTTCCTCGCCGATCGCATAGATAGACTGCAAAGCCGGCAAGAGGAGAAGCCATGACCCCGGAGGAGCGCGAGCGCGTACAGAACACCCTGTGGAGCATCGAGCGGGTACGCGAGCGAAATCGGTCCGCTATCGAGATGGCTGATCGAAAGTCCGCGAAATACGGCCGCACGCTTGCGAGTTCCCGCGCTGAGATCAAGAGCGCCCTCGACACTCTGCGCAGACGTGGCTACCTCAAGTAGGCGCTAAGAACCTGTTTCAAAATGATCGGCACGTCCGGATGCGTCCGTGTACGCGGCGCCGGATCGCCACATGCCCTCGAAGCCCGTGCCACCAGCACGGGCTTCGGGCGCCCGCGTCGCCCGGCTTGGTCCATGAACGCCCCGACCACCTAACAAAGCACTACTAAGGCCGAGGGCGCAGTTTGTCGGCTGCTCTCGGATGGAGCGGCTTGGCGGGGCCTTCTTTATGCGCCGATAACAAAATCGCGCGCTTTCCGGTAAAGTGCCGTCCGCTAGCCGATAGTCGCAGCCACCCGATACGCCGAGGTCGCGCCACATACGCGAATTTCTCGAAGGGTGGGGTCCGTGAGTGCTGGCGGCCCTTCTGGGTAGGGATAGCCTGTGCTATCTTTCCTAGTCGCGCTTCGGCGCCCTCCTCTGCCCGTGTATCGCCCTCCGAAGGAGTCGTTTCTTGGCTGCTGCAGATGCTCTCCGGACGCGCCGAACCTTCGCGCGTCTGAACAAGACCGTTGACGTACCGAACCTCATTGACATTCAGCGCCGCTCGTTCACGTGGCTGACCGACCCGCAAACCGGCGGTCTGCGCGAGACGATCGACGACATCTCCCCGATCGAGGACTACACCGGCAACCTCGCCGTGCAGTTCGGCGAGTTCGTATTCGACGAGCCGGTCGCATCGCTCGACCAGTGCCGCGAGAAGGACCTGACCTACGCCCGTCCGCTGACGGTGACGGTCGCCTTCATCAACCGCGAGACCGGAGAGATCCGCGAGCAGTCCGTGTTCATGGGCGACTTCCCGTGGATGACCGAGCGCGGCACGTTCGTGATCAACGGCACCGAGCGCGTGGTCGTCACGCAGCTCGTGCGTTCGCCCGGCGCTTACCTGATGGAGCCGAAGGACCGCGAGAAGCAGGTCTTCATCGCGAACCTGATGCCCGCCCGTGGATCCTGGCTGGAGCTGGAGATCGACAAGAAGGGCAAGGTCTTCGTTCGTATCGACCGCAAGCGCAAGCTCCCGGTGACGGTGCTGCTGCGCGCGATGGGCTACGCCAGCGATGAGGAGATCCTGCGGCTGTTCGAGAACTCGCTGTACATCCGCAACACGATCGACGCCGACACGGAGATCACCCGCACCGAAGAGGGCGCGCTGATCGAGCTGTTCAAGAAGCAGCGTCCGGGCGAGCCGCCGAGCGTCGACAACGCCAAGGCGCTGCTCAACCAACTGTTCTTCGACCCCAAGCGCTACGACCTCACGCGCGTCGGCCGCTACAAGCTCAACTCGCGTCTCGGCCTCGACGTCGACATCGACACGCGCACGCTCACCCATGACGACATCCTCGCGCTGGTGCGCGAGCTGGTCTCGCTGCCCAAGCGCCTCGGCCTGCCCGAGGACGGCGAGGTCGAGATCAAGGACTACGCGGCCGAGGCTCTGAGCATGCCGCGCGAGCCCGTGGCGGAGCACCTCGACGAGTACGAGCACTTCGGCAACCGCCGTCTGCGCACGGTCGGCGAGCTGATCCAGGAGGCCTTCCGGATCGGCCTCTACCGCATGGAGCGCGTCGTGCGCGAGCGCCTCACGACCGAGGACGCCGACACGATCACGCCGCAGACGATCATCAACATCCGCCCGGTCGTGGCCGCGCTGAAGGAGTTCTTCGGCTCCTCGCAGCTGAGCCAGTTCATGGACCAGACCAACTCGCTCGCGGGCCTCACGCACAGGCGGCGTCTGTCCGCGCTGGGCGCCGGCGGTCTGACGCGTGAGCGCGCGCCGATCGAGGTTCGCGACGTGCACCCCACCCACTACGGGCGCATGTGCCCGATCGAGACCCCCGAGGGACCGAACATCGGTCTGATCGGCTCGCTGTCCTCGTTCGCCGAGGTCTCCGAGTACGGCTTCGTGACGACTCCCTACCGCGTGGTGAAGGACGGCGTGGTGACCGAGGAGGTCCGCCACCTCGACGCCACCCAGGAAGAGGAGCTGCTGATCGCGCAGGCGAACACGCCGGTGGACTCCAAGACGGGCAAGCTCAAGGGCACCGAGATCCTCTGCCGCACGCAGGCCGGTCAGTACGTGACGGTCGGCCCGAAAGACGTGGACCTGGTCGACGTCTCGCCCGAGCAGATCTGGTCGGTCGCCACGGCGATGATCCCGTTCCTCGAGCACGACGACGCCAACCGCGCGCTGATGGGCTCGAACATGCAGCGCCAGGCGGTTCCGTTGCTGAAGAGCGACGCGCCGCTGGTCGGCACGGGCATGGAGCGCCGCGCGGCGCTCGACACCGGCGACGTGCTGTTGACCAAGAACGCGGGCACCGTGGAGTACGTCGACGCGACGCAGATCGTGGTGCAGGCCAACGACGGCACCAAGGACGAGTACGAGCTCCAGAAGTACATGCGCTCCAACCAGGGCACGCTGATCCACCAGAAGCCGATGGTCGGCACCGGCCAGAAGGTCAAGGCCGGCGACGTGCTCGCCGACGGCTCCTCGACGGACAAGGGCGAAATGGCCCTCGGCAAGAACCTGATGGTGGCGTTCATGTCCTGGGAGGGCTACAACTTCGAGGACGCGATCATCCTGTCCAAGCGCCTCGTGCAGGACGACGAGCTCACCTCGATCCACATCGAGGAGTACGAGATCGACGCCCGCACGACCAAGCTCGGCGAGGAGGAGATCACCCGCGACATCCCCAACCGCTCGGAGGAGTCGCTGCGCAACCTCGACGACCGCGGGATCGTGCGCATCGGCGCCGAGGTCCAGTCGGGCGATCTGCTGGTGGGCAAGGTCACGCCCAAGGGCGAGACCGAGCTGACGGCCGAGGAGAAGCTGATCCGCGCGATCTTCAAGGAGAAGGCGCGCGAGGTCCGCGACACCTCGCTGAAGGTGCCCCACGGCGAGGGCGGCGTGGTGATCGACGTGATGATCTTCAGCCGCGAGAAGGGCGACGACCTGCCGCCGGGGGTCAACGACCTCGTGCGCGTGTTCGTGGCCAAGAAGCGCAAGATCTCCGAGGGCGACAAGCTCGCGGGCCGTCACGGCAACAAGGGTGTCATCTCCAAGATCGTCGACCAGCAGGACATGCCGTTCCTGGAGGACGGCACCCCGGTCGACGTGATCCTCAACCCGCTGGGCGTGCCTTCGCGCATGAACGTCGGGCAGATCCTGGAGACCCACCTCGGCTGGGCCGCGGCACAGGGCTGGTACGACGACGGCACCGAGGCCTACAAGGACGCGCACGCGAACAACGGCACCGGCAAGGTGTACGTGTCCACGCCGGTGTTCGACGGGGCGACCGTCGCCGACGTCGACAACGCGCTCGTCAAGTGGCAGGACGCCCACGAAGGGCGCATCCGCATGGATGTAGACAAGTCCCGCCGCGAGGGCGAGCAGGCGTCGGGCAAGATGACGCTGTTCAACGGTCGCACCGGTCAGCCGTTCGAGGAACAGGTGACCGTGGGCTACATGTACATCCTGAAGCTCCTGCACCTCGTGGACGACAAGATCCACGCGCGCTCGACCGGTCCCTACTCGCTCGTCACCCAGCAGCCGCTGGGCGGCAAGGCGCAGTTCGGCGGCCAGCGCTTCGGCGAGATGGAGGTCTGGGCGCTCGAGGCGTTCGGCGCCGCCTACACGCTGCAGGAGATGCTCACGATCAAGTCCGACGACACGGTCGGCCGCGTGAAGGCATACGAGGCGATCGTCAAGGGCGAGAACATCGCCGAGCCGTCGATCCCCGAGTCGTTCAAGGTCCTGCTCAAGGAGATGCAGTCGCTGGCGCTCGACGTCAACGTCGTCTCCGAGGAGGGACAGCGCGCCGAAATGCGCGACGAGGACGACGACCTGCTGCGTGCGGCCGAGGAGCTCGGCATCGACC